>NZ_CP080524.1:4718642-6127963 GCF_024746795.1 Mesorhizobium sp. AR10 | reverse complement strand
GGCCGCCCCGAACTCATGGTCTTCCCGTACTCATGGGCGCGCGACCAGCCAGCTGGCATGCACCTTGAAGCCCTCGCCGGTCAGAAGCGCCACCGTCTCGTAGAGCGGCAGGCCGACGATGTTGGTGTAGGAGCCGACAAGCTTGACGACAAAGGAACCGGCCAGGCCCTGGACGGCATAGCCGCCGGCCTTGCCGCGCCATTCACCCGAGGCGACATAGGCGTCGATCTCCTCGCGCGGCAGCCGCTTGAAACGCACCCGCGTCTCGACCAGCCGTAAGCGCTGCTTGCCGCCCGGCGTGATCAGACAGATCCCGGAATAGACCCGGTGCGAACGGCCGGAGAGCAGCCCGAGGCAGTTGGCGGCGTCGTCGAGCGTCTCGGCCTTGGGCAGGATGCGCCGCCCTACGGCGACCACCGTGTCGGCGGCCAGCACGAAGCCCGGCGTATAGTCGTCTTCGCTCTTCAGCGACGCCAGCGCCTTCTCGGCCTTTTCCACCGACAGCCGCTTGGCCAGCGAGCGCGGATGCTCGGCGCGCAGCGGCGTCTCGTCGACATCGGCCGGCAGCACGCGGTCCGGCTCGATGCCGGCCTGCTGAAGCAGTTCGATCCGGCGCGGCGAACCCGAGGCAAGCACGAGCTTCTGCAAAATGCTCATCGCGGTCCGGGCCGGGTTCTCTTACTTGAAACGATAGGTGATGCGGCCCTTGGTCAGATCGTAGGGCGTCATCTCGACCAGGACCTTGTCGCCGGTCAGCACGCGGATGCGGTTCTTGCGCATGCGGCCGGCCGTATGGGCGATGATTTCGTGTTCGTTTTCGAGCTTCACCCTGAACATCGCGTTGGGCAACAATTCCGTCACGACACCCGGAAACTCGAGGACTTCTTCCTTCGGCATTCGATACCTTTGCTTGGATTGCAGTTCCAGCGCCTAGAGCATGATGCCGAAAAGTGTGAAGCGGTTTTCGGACGACATCATGCTCTACTCTTTGATTTAGAGGCGGATTCAGATTTCAGGTCGAGCGGACCTGAAATCATCCGACTCTAGCCGGAATTTCGGCGGAACCTATATGATAATCGCCCGCTTGTGAACACGCTTAATCCGTCGCGTTTTTTGCTTCCGGAAGCAAGAAACGTCGGCTTATGCGCGCCTTCAGCCGTTCGCGCACGTCGCGATAGGCGGCCATGATCTGCTCTCGCCTGCCGCCCACATCCGTCGGGTCGGGCATCGGCCAGTATTCGACGTCGACGGCGAGTGAGCGAGTGAGTTCGAGCGCGGCGTGATGCGCTTCCGGCGCCAGCGTGACGATCAGGTCGAAATAGTCGTCCTCCAGATCGTCCATCGCTCTCGGCTGTCGCTCGCCCAGCGTGAGACCGTCCTCGGCCAAGACGGCGTCGACGAATGGGTCGCGTTCGCCGCGGTGCACGCCGGCTGAGGCGATGAAGATCGGTGTGGGCAGTATGTGGCGCGCCAACTGCTCTGCCATCGGCGAGCGCACGGCGTTCATGCCGCACAGGAACAGGATCGAGCGAGGCAGAGGGGCGGGCAGTTCAGCCTCGCCAGTGCAGCACGCAGACCAGCGTGAACAGCCGTCGCGCCGTGTCGAAGTCGATGTCGATCTTGCCGGCGAGCCGGTCCATCAGCGTCTGCGAGCCTTCATTGTGCAGGCCGCGCCGGCCCATATCGATCGCCTCGATATGGCTGGGCGTCGAGGTGCGGATGGCGTCGTAGTAGCTCTCGCAGATCATGTAGTAGTCCTTGACGATGCGCCGCAGCGGCGTCAGCGACAGGATGTGGGTGACCACGGCATCGCCATCCTCGCGTGTCACGGCGAAGACCAGGCGCTGCTCGGCCAGCGACAGCTTCAGCCGGTAGGGCCCGGCGCCGTCGTCATTGATCGGCTGAAAACGGTTCTCCTCGATCAGGTCGAAGATCGCTACCGCCCGCTCATGCTCGACATCGGGCGTCGAGCGGCCGATCGATTCGTCGAGTTCGACATCGATCAGCCTTGCGTGGGTTCGATCGTAGTCCGACATAGTGGCCTACATGTTCAGCCGTATGGCGACGGAACGCCCATGCGCGTCGAGGCCTTCCGCCTTGGCCAGCGCGATTGCCGCAGGCGCCAGTGCCCGCAGCTGCTCAGGCCCAAGCCTGAGGATCGAGGTGCGCTTGACGAAATCGAGCACCGACAAGCCCGACGAGAAGCGCGCCGAGCGCGCCGTCGGCAGCACGTGGTTGGAGCCACCGACATAGTCGCCGATGACTTCCGGCGTGTGACGGCCGAGAAACACCGCCCCGGCGTTGCGCATCTTGGCCAGGAAACCCTCGGCATCGTCGATGGCGAGCTCGACATGTTCGGCGGCGATACGGTCGACCAACGGCAGCGACGCCTCGATCGTTTGAACCAGGATCACCGCGCCAAAATCGCGCCAGCTTGTCGCCGCCGTCTCGGCCCGCGACAAGCTCTGCAACTGGCGCTCGACTGCTTGTTCTACGGCCTTGCCGAAGACCGGGTCGTCGGTGATCAGGATCGACTGCGCCGACACGTCGTGCTCGGCCTGTGCGAGCAGGTCGGCGGCGATCCAGTGGGGATCGTTGCTGCCGTCGGCCACCACCAGTACTTCTGACGGTCCGGCGATCATATCGATGCCGACGGTGCCGAACACCTGGCGCTTGGCCGCAGCGACATAGGCATTGCCGGGGCCGACAATCTTGGCGACGGGCTTGATCGTCTCGGTGCCATAGGCAAGGGCGGCAATCGCCTGTGCGCCGCCGACACGGTAGATCTCCGACACGCCTGACATATCGGCCGCCACCAGCACTAGCGGGTTGATGATGCCGCCTGGAGCCGGCACCACCATGACGATGCGCTCGACGCCGGCGACGACGGCCGGCACAGCGTTCATCAGCACCGAGCTTGGATAGCTCGCTGTGCCGCCCGGCACATAGAGCCCGACCGCTTCGATCGCCGTCCAGCGTGAGCCGAGTTCGACGCCGATGGCGTCCGTATAGCGGTCGTCCTGCGGCCGCTGCCGCTCATGGTGGGCGCGGATACGCTCGCGCGCGAATGCAAGCGCCTCGATGGTCTGCGGGTCTGCGGCTTTGTAGGCGTTGGCGATGTCGTCCTTCGACACCGCGATGCCGAGGCTTTTCAGGTCGGCATGGTCGAATTTTTTCGTGTATTCGATCAGTGCCGCGTCGCCCTCGGCGCGCACGCGCGCGACGATCTCGCGCACCACGGCGTCGACATCCGCCGACGCTTCCCGCTTGGTCAGCAGGAACGCCGCAAAACGCTGCTCGAAATCGGCGTCGGACTGGCGAAGCGTGATGGCCATCGGATCCTGCTCATGCCCTATGGACGGGGCGTGACGTGGCGCCCCAGGCGCCACCGATATCGGCAAGCCGCGCCTCGATGCACTCGACATCCAGCATAACTGCGCTGCCGCCCGAGAAGATCAGTTCGACAATGCCGGCAGGCTTGCTGATCTCGACGAAGCTGATCGCCAGCAGGGACAGGATTTCAGCCGGCTTGTCGCGGGCAATGCCGCTGGTCTTGGCGCCGAGCACCCGGTCGAAATGCAGCACGGCCTGCCGCCGCTCATTGTGCTGGCGGAACAGGCCTGACTTCGCCTCCCAGACGAAGCGGTTCATGGTCAGCACGAAGCGCTTGGCCAACGGCAGGAATTCGAGGTCCGAGACCTTCATCACCGCGTCCTGGACATGGGCCGAGACGATGCTCAGATCCTGATCGTCGAGCGCGACAAGCTTGAGAGCGTCCATACGGATTTTGCACCTGAAAGTTGACTGTTCAGCCTTCTGTTAGAGCATGATCCCGAAAAGTGGAAACCGGTTTTCGGAAAAGGTCATGCTCAAACAAAAAAACGGCATGATCCCGGAAAGTGGAAACCGGTTTTTGCTTTCGCTGACCTGCGGTTCCGGAAAGATCATTGCTCAAACGAGAATCCAGGTCTTTCCGGTTCGTGCGACCGCGCCGCAAACCCTGTGGATTTCGACTACGCCGAAATCCGCTCGATCACCGCGCCGCAGCCCGACAGCTTTTCTTCCAGCCGCTCGAAGCCGCGGTCGAGATGATAGACCCGGTTGACGGTGGTCTCGCCTTCGGCCGCCAGGCCGGCAATGACCAGCGACACGGAGGCGCGCAGGTCGGTCGCCATCACAGGCGCGCCTTTCAGTTTGGAAACGCCCTCGACGATCGCGGTCTGGCCGGAAAGCGTGATGTGGGCGCCGAGCCGGGCGAGTTCCTGGACGTGCATGAAGCGGTTCTCGAAGATCGTCTCGGTGATGCGCGACTTGCCCTTGGCCATGGTCATCAGGCCCATGAACTGCGCCTGCAGGTCGGTCGGGAAGGCCGGGAAGGGCGCCGTCGTCACATCGACCGGCGCAATGCCGGCGCCATTGCGCCTGACGCGGATGCCTGAATTGGTCGGCGTGATCTCGGCACCTGTCTGGGCAATCACGTCGAGCGCGGTCTGCAGCAAATCCGCACGCGCGCCTTCGAGCACCACATCGCCGCCGGTCATGGCCACCGCCATGGCATAGGTGCCGGTCTCGATGCGATCGGGGATAACCCTGACGCGGGCGCCGGACAGCGATTCGACGCCGTCGATGGTGATGGTTGGCGTGCCGGCGCCGGAGATCTTGGCGCCCATGGCATTGAGGCATTCGGCCAGGTTGACGATCTCGGGCTCGCAAGCGGCGTTTTCGAGCACAGTCTCGCCCTTGGCCAGCGAAGCCGCCATCATCAGCACATGGGTGGCGCCGACCGACACTTTCGGGAACACGTAGCGGTTGCCGACAAGGCGGCCGTTCCTGGTCTTGGCGATGACATAGCCGGTGTCGACGTCGATATCGGCGCCCAGCGCCTGCAGGCCTTCGAGGAAAAGATCGACCGGGCGCGTGCCGATGGCACAACCGCCCGGCAGCGACACTTTTGCCTCGCCCATGCGGGCCAGCAGCGGCCCGATCACCCAGAAGGACGCCCGCATCTTGGACACCAGCTCGTAGGGTGCTGTGGTGTCGACGATGTTGCGGGCGGAGAAATTGATGGTGCGCGAATAGCCCTCATTCTGCTTTTCGCGGCGGCCGTTGACCGAATAGTCGACGCCATGGTTGCCGAGGATGCGGATCAACTGCTCGACATCGGCCAGATGCGGTACGTTTTCCAGGGTCAGCGTGTCGTCGGTCAACAGCGCGGCGATCATCAGCGGCAGGGCAGCGTTTTTCGCGCCCGAGATCGGGATGCTTCCGGCAAGCTGGTTGCCGCCGACAATTCTGATGCGATCCATGGAAGAGAGTCCCCTCGGCCGAAAGGCCGGTTTCGTCAGTTTGAGTATCGGTCCGTCTAGACCATTGGCCGGCTTGGTTCAAGAAATAGGATTTCTTGGCACTTGAGCCAAGGGCGGCCGGTTCGGGTTAGTCTTTTTGCACGTCCTTTGCCGCGACGAGCCCGTCAGGTCGGTTGTCGACGTCCCCGGCGCGCCGCTTGTCGGCGTCGCCGGTGCGCCGCGAGCGCGACTGTGCCTTGCGCTTCTGCAGATTGGCGCGCAACTGGTCGGCAAGCCGGTCCTTGCGGCTGGTGCCTCCCTTTTTCGGTGGAATCGGCGTGTCGTTCATGGTTCCGTCCCGGCTTGCGACTAGCCAACCTGTTATTCAGGCATAGCCAACATTGTGGCGCCGGCATGTCCTGAAAAGCCTCCGGCAAAGGCTTTCACACATCCTCGCTCTTGGCCTTGCGCTTGCCGGTTCGATATGGCAGAAGCCCCGCCATCGGCGGCTGCGGTAGCTCAGTGGTAGAGCACTCCCTTGGTAAGGGAGAGGTCGAGAGTTCAATCCTCTCTCGCAGCACCAGCCGTTTCCCCCTTTGGTTCACAACTGAATGCGCAATCAGTCGAGCGTCAAGCGTTTGATTGCCGGCGGTGGGACGTTCCCCCCTTGGCACATTTGGCCATCGGCATAGCGGGGGCAGGCTCCATCTCAACTCGCCAGCAAACAGTGGCCTGGCGTCAATCGCGGGTGCCTTGGGAACCCGATCCGTCCCGGCGCGTTAGCGGCGGTCGGTTGGGACGGAGAACCAATGGAACAGCTTGTCGAAGAATTTGGCCATCCAACCTATGTTCCTTTCCCGGTGATTGCAGCGAGGCTCTTGTTGGCCGCGCTCTTCGGTGCGGCGATCGGGTTCGAGAGGGAATGGAGAAATCGACCGGCAGGGCTTCGTACCCATATTCTGGTCTGTGTGGCAGCCGCCACATTTGGCATTCTGACAATAGAAATCGTTCACGCGCCGATGTTTGCGCAAGAGTCCGCGAAGGTCGACCCGATCCGGGTCGTAGAGGCAGTGACCGCCGGCGTCGCGTTCCTGGCCGCGGGATCCATCATGTTCTCAAGAGGCGAGGTCCATGGGCTGACGACAGGCGCCGGCATGTGGATGTCGGGGGCGATTGGAGTAGCTTGCGGGCTTGGTCTTTGGCAGATCGCAGCATTCGGGACTTTGCTGGTGCTTCTTGTGGCGGGTCTGCTGCATAGTTTCTCAGCCAGGTCAGGCATAGGCGAGACGCAACCCGCTCCTGGAAAAGCCGAACGCAGCCGGAAAGGTTGAACCGCGCCTTGTCCGCCATGGCGACCGGTAGCTCACGCAACCGACCAGCCGCCGGTCAGAATCTTGGCGCCGACGATCGTCGATACCGCCGACGAAGCTGTGTCACCGGCCAAGCGGCTGTCGTGACAAGGCGAGAAGTTCGGCCTCATCGGTGATTCCGGCCATATAGTTGGCGATGATACGAGAGGCCAGCGCTTCCCGGTTGGCCTCAGAGTCACCTTCGCGCTTTGCCTGCTCGAAGACGCGTCCAAGGAGCCTTACCTCGGACGGCGTGAAGTGGCTCGCCTCTTTGATCTTGCGATTGATGGGCATGCCCGCCTCCCTTTCCAGGAAGTATACGCCCATCTGGTGTGAAAGGAGATGGGGCGACTGAACGAGCTACATCCTCGATTTCCGCCCTTTTGAGATCGCGATAGGCGAATCCCCGTCCGCCCTACGCCACCGACCAGCCGCCATCGACCAATATATTTGCCCCGGTGATCATCGACGCCGCGGGCGAGGCCAGGAACACCACGGTTCCCGCGACATCGATCGGGTCGCCGATGCGGCCGAGCGGAATGTGGCCCAGCACATGCGCATGAAAATCCGGATCGGCGAGCGAGGGCCGCGTTCCGTCGGTCCAGATGAAGGTCGGCGCCACGCTGTTGACGGTGACCCGGTGCTGCGCCCATTCCGCCGCCAGGCAGCGCGTCAAATGGTTTATCGCTGCCTTGCTCATGCAGTAGATGGCTTCGCCCTTCAGAGTCACCGTGCCGGCCTGCGAACTGATGTTGATGATGCGCCCGGATTTTTCGGCGATCATCAGCCGCCCCACCGCCTGGGTGGTGAAGAACGTGCCCTTGAGGTTGACGTTCACGGTGAGGTCGAAATCTTCCTCGGTGACGTTCTCCGCCAGGTTTTCGGGCCCAAGCCCGACATTGTTGACTAGAACGTCGATGCGCCCGAATGCGGCGTGCGCCTCAACGACAGCTTTTCGCACCGTCGCCAGATCGGTGAGATCCATCTGCACGGCCAGCGCCCGCCGGCCGATGCGCTCGATCTCGGCGACAAGATCTGCGCCGTCCGCCTTGCTGCGCACGCCGACGATCATGTCGGCGCCTGAGCCGGCGCAAGCGAGAGCGCAGGCGCGCCCGATGCCGCGCGAGGCGCCGGTGACCAGCACCACCTTGCCGGTCAGATCGAATTTCGGCGTGAATTCCGTTGTCATGCCAACCTCCCTCAAAAAGCCTCGCCGGGCCGGAAACGAACTCGACGAGGGAACATTATCCGGTCGCGCTGTGAAAGCCAGCCTGTGGCCAGCGGCCCCATGACACGAACACCGCTGGCCCGAAGACTTGCCACAGGCCGGCCATCATGATGCCATGTCCGTGCGGAAGAAAGCGCCGTGCGGGTTCCGGGGTGGGCGATGCTGCTTGGGCGAATGACAGTTGAGAGTGCGCGGATCTGCGTGGCCGCTGCACTGGTGTTTTGCCTGTGCGCGCTTGCCCCTGCCTTGGCCCAAGAACCAAAAGCGCTGAAAGGCGTCGCCCTCATCATCGGCCAGTCCGACTACGAGCATGTCGGCAAGCTACCCAATCCTGAAAACGACGCCCGCGCCATCGAGGAAATGTTCGACAAGCTCGGTTTCGAGACCGATGTCGCCACCAATCGCGATGCGCGCAAATTGCGGCGCGACCTTGAAGGGTTCGTCGACGACGCCGAGGGCGCCGACGTTGCCATCATTTACTATTCGGGCCACGGCATCGAGGCCGGCGGCGAGAGTTTCCTGGTGCCTGTCGATGCCGACATCTCGGCGCTCGACGATGCCGGCGAAAAGCTGGTGCCGCTGTCGTCCATCATGGCCGAACTCAAGGCCAAGGTGCCGGTCACCATCGTGCTGCTCGACGCTTGCCGCAACGATCCGTTCCCGCCAGGCACACTGCTGAAGCTGACGCCGGGCGACGAAGGCAAGCCGATCGGCGCCGGCGGTCTCGGCGAAACGCGCAGCGTCGTGGCGCTGAACAACAACGCGCCGGTCAAGGGTTCGGCCGACGACAGCCTCGGCCAGGTCATCGGCTTTGCCGCCGAACCCGGCAAGGTGGCGCTCGATGGCCCGGCCGACGGCAACAGCCCCTATGCGGCGGCCATATTGCGCCACATCGATACGATGGGCGGCGAGGAATTCGGCACCGTGCTGCGCATGATCGGCGAGGAGGTCTATCTCAAGACCAACGGCCAGCAGCGGCCATGGGTCAATGAGAGCCTGCGCCGGCTGCTCTATTTCGGCACGCCTGCCGAGGCACCAAGAGGCGACGAGGGTGAGATACTCACTGAGCGCCGCCGGCTGCTGCTCACCATCTCGGCGCTGCCCGACCCGGAACGCCGTCAGATCGAATCGATCTCGCGCGACGGCGGCGTGCCGATGGACGCGCTCTACGCCATGTTGAAGACACTCGGTGCCGATACGCCGAAAGACCCTGCCGAACTCGACAAATTGCTGCGCGGCCAGACCGAGCGGCTGAAGCAGGTGCTGGCCGAACAGGCGACGCTGAAGAGCCAGGATTCGGAAATCGTCAGGCTGTCGAAACTGGCCGAACAGGCGGTGCAGGAAGGCGCGCTCGATGCCGCCAAGAAATTCCACGAGCAGGCCAAGGTGCGCGTCGGCGAGCTGTCGAAGACCGTCGATCAGGCCGAGGCCGACCTCAAGGCGCGCCGGCTCGAATTCGCGGACGTCTTTGCCAGCAGCGCGAACACCTACGAGCTGTCTTTCGACTACCTGAAGGCGGCGCAAGATTACGCCAAGGCCTATGACGAGGTGGAAAAATGGAGCGACGGGGACGCCTGGACCTATAAGTCGGCGGAAGCCGAGGCGCTCTCCGCGCACGGCTCTTTTTCGGGCGACAACGCCTTCCTGCTCCAGGCCGTCGCGGCTTATGAAAAAAGTCTGACCTATGTGTCGCGCGAAAATGCGCCGACCCGCTGGGCGGCCACCGAAAACAATATCGCAATCACCCTGTCGACACTGGGCGAGCGCGAGGCCGGTCGCGACAATCTCGACAAGGCGGCAGCGGCCTTCGAGCAGGCGCTGACAGTCTATTCGCGCGAAGCCTATCCGGATGACTGGGCTTCCACCCTTGGCAATCTCGGCGCCGTATACTGGCAGCTCGGCCGGCGCGAGAATGGCACGGCGCTGCTCGAAAAGGCGGTCGCCGCCTTCCGCTCGGCGCTCGAGGTTCAGGGGTCGAAAAAGCTGCCGCTCGAATGGGCAGCGACGCAGAACAACCTCGGCATCGTGTTGTCCGAACTTGGCGAACGCGAGACGACGAGCGACAGCTTTCGCGCCGCGATGTCAGCCCATCGCGCCGCGCTGACAGAGTATCGCCGGGATCGCGTGCCGCTCGACTGGGCACTGAGCCAGATCAATCTGGGCGCGGCTCTCTTTCACCTTGGTGAGCTCGAGAAAGATGTAGCCACACTTGAGCAGTCGGTTGCGGCCTTCCAGGCGGCGGCTGAGGAAATGACGCGCGACCGCGCCCCGGCGCAGTGGGCGACGATCCAGAACAATTTGAGCACGGCATTCGAGTCGATCGGCGAGATCACCGGCGATGTCGCCACGTTGCTGCGCGCGCGGGAGGCGGCGGAGGCAGCGCTCTCGGTTCGGACGCACGAGCACGCGCCGGCCGACTGGGCGAACGGCCAGCTGACGCTCGGCAACGCGCTGCATCGTCTTGGCGCCCGGCAGAACGACAATGCCACGTTGCTCGAGGCGGTAGCAGCCTACGAGGCGGCGCTCAGCGAATATACGCGCGAAAAGCTGCCGCTCGACTGGGCCTCGCTACAGCAGAATCTCGGCTTCGTTTATGCAACGCTCGGAAATCGCGACACGGGAACCGACTATCTGCAGAAGTCGGCGGCTGCCTACAGCAAGGCCTTGGAGGTCTATGCCGCCACCGCCGCCCCGCTCGATTTCGCCTCGATAGAGCACAGTCTCGGCGACACGCTGTCAACCTGGGGTTACCGTGCACGCGACAAGGCGATCTTCGAACAGGCGGTTGTCGCTTATGAATCAGCGCTCACCGTGCGGACCAGACAGAGCACCCCGGCAGACTGGGCGATCACGCAATACCGGCTGGGCGCAGCGCTTTCCATGTTGGGCAAGGCCGATGGCGGTTCCGTGGAGGCGCTCAAGCGTTCGGTGGCGGCTTATCGCGCCGCTCTCGAAGTGCAAACCCGCGACAGCGACCCGGACTCCTTTGCGGCGACACAATGGGGTTTGGGGCACGTGCTTTTGGTTCTGGGTAACCAGACGCAGGATAGCGAGGATTTCAGCCAATCGGTGACGTCGCTCGAGGCGGCATTGCCTTTCTATGACATTGCCGACGTGCCGGAAGATCACGCCCAGCTGCAGAACGAACTCGGCAGCGCCTATTACTACCTTGCCGCCGCGAGCGGCGACCCGTCTCTCTACCAGAAGGCGGCGACCGCGCTTGAGGCGGCTTTGGCCGTCTATACCACGATGCCGGACCGCACCCTTTGGGCCTGGGTCGAAGGCGCTCTTGGCAACGCGCTGATGATGCAGGCAAGCGCCACCTCCGATCCGGAAATCATGGCGAAGTCGGTTCAGGCCTATGAGGCGGCGCTCACCGTGATTGCCCGCGACAAGGACGCCGATGAGTGGCTTCGCAACCAGACCAATCTGGCCGGCGCGCTGTCGAGGCTTGGCTACTGGCGCAACGATGTCGCTTTGCTGAAGCGCTCGGCAGGCATCTACCGCACCATACAGAGCGTGCGCAGCCGCGATCGTGCGGAACAATGGGCGCGGACGCAAGGCGATTTCGCCCGCGTTCTTGGCATGATCCGCGACAAGGCGCCGGAACCGGCGGTGTTCGACGAGGAGATTGCCGTCAACCGGGCGCTGGCCGATGCGGTCGGCCGCGACCGCGACCCCGACCGCTGGGCAAGCGTGCAGAACGAGGTCGGTTATGCGCTGACGATGGCCGGCCGCGCTGAAAACAACGTCGCCCGCTTCGAGGAGGCGGTGCCGATCCTGCGTGAGGCGATCGCCGTGCAGAAGAAGATCAACTCGGTGCCTGGCATCGCCTTCACCCAGGACAGCCTGTGCGACGTGCTGGTCGATCTAGGCGCCGCCCGCAAGGAGAAAGCGATGGCGCAGGAAGCCATCGCCGCCTGCCAGGACGCACTTGTCATCTTCAGGGATCGCAAGATGGACGACCTCGCCGCCGGCTCCGAAAAAAACCTTGCCGAGGCACGGGCTCTGCTGGCTGAATTGCACTAAAACGCGAGAAATTGCCGCCGTCAGCCGGTTTCATTGGCAAACGGGGACGGTTCCCTGCTATTCCCGCTTCAAACCAAAAAGCAGTGGACGTTCCTGCATGACCAATGTCGCCCTGATCGGGCTTGCCCGCGATCTCGCCAAGCGCGCCGCCGAGGGCCGTCCGGTGCGCATCGGCATCATCGGCTCCGGCGAGATGGGCACCGATCTGGTCACGCAAGGCATGCTGATGCCTGGCATTTCGGTCTGCGCCGTCTCGACGCGGCGTCCGCATACCGCGCGTGACGCCATCCGCATCGCCTATGGCGACGAGGCGATGGCGGTCGAAGCGGACACCGCATCGAATGTCACCCAGGCGATCGAGAGCGGCAAGATCGCCATCACCTCGAATGAGTTGCTGGTCACCAACCCGCTGATCGACGTCGTCATCGACGCCACTGGCAAGCCCGGTGTTGCCGCTGATTTCGACCTGAAGGCGATGGAGCACGGCAAGCATCTGGTGATGATGAACGTCGAGGCCGACGTCACCATCGGCTGCTACCTGAAGCAGCAGGCCGACCGGCTCGGCGTCGTCTATTCGGTCGGCGCCGGCGACGAGCCGTCGAGCTGCATGGAGCTGATTGAGTTCGCTTCAGCGCTCGGCTACACCATCGTGTCGGCCGGCAAGGGCAAGAACAATCCGCTCAACCATGACGCCGTTCCCGACGACTATCGCGACGAAGCGCTCCGTCGCAACATGAACCCGCGCATGCTGGTCGAGTTCGTCGACGGCTCCAAGACCATGGTCGAGATGTGCGCCATCGCCAATGCCACCGGGCTGGTGCCTGACGTTCCGGGCATGCACGGCCCCAAGGCCGATCGCGACGAGTTGGCAAAGGTGCTCATCCCGCGCGAGGCCGGCGGCATCCTGTCGAAGAAGGGCGTCGTCGACTACACGGTCGGCAAGGGTGTGGCGCCCGGCGTCTTCGTCATCGTCGAGGCGACGCATCCGCGTATCATCGAGCGCATGGACGATCTGCATATCGGCCACGGTCCCTACTATAGCTTCTTCCGGCCGTATCACCTGACCTCGCTGGAAGTGCCGCTGACCGCCGCCCGCATCGCGCTTTACGGCCGGCCGGACATGGTGCCGTTGCCGCGGCCGGTTGCGGAGGTCTGCGCCGTCGCCAAGCGCGATCTGGCGGCCGGAGAGACCTTCGATGCCATCGGCGAGACCTGCTACCGCTCCTGGACCATGACGGTCGAGGAAGCCCGCGCCCATCGCGCCATGCCCGTCGGCCTGCTCGAAGGCGGCAAGGTGCTGAAACCTGTCAGGAAGGGCGAACTGCTGACCGCCGGCAACGCCGCGCCCGACCAGACGACCAGGCTGTTCGCCTTGCGCCGGCTGCAGGACGAGATGCTGTACGGCAGAACTTGATCCCGAAAAGTGGGAACCGGTTTTCGGAAAAGATCATTCTCAAGCAACAAGTTAGCCATCTGTGGCTTTGTCATGACAAGTGCACTATATTGCAATGACGAACGTTCGCTGAGGATCGGCAAAATGAATCTCCAGATCAGGGATCCGCGTGCGCGCGCACTGGCACGAGAGCTTGCCGCTAAACGCAAGATTTCGATGACCGAGGCGGTCATCGAAGCGCTTGAATCCGAGTTGAAGCGCGAAAGCGGACGCGTTCCCCTGGCCGAACGCCTCGCTGTCATTGCCAACGAATTCAAAGCCAGGGCAGGCGAGGGCGGCCGCGCTGTCAACAAGGATGAGATCGACGACATGTGGGGGCATCCCTGATGTTTGTCGACACCTCAGTGGTTGTCGCAATTCTTTCAGGAGAAGAGGATGCCGGTGATTGGAGCAACCGCATTGAGGCAGCACCGCGAAGGATAACCTCTGCGCTGGTGGTGCTTGAAGCGGCCATGCGGCTCTCCACGATGCTTGCCGTCGAGCCGCCTGTCGCGGAAGCCGCCATAGAGGCCTTTCTCCGAGAGGCCGAAATTGAGATTGTGCCGATCGATGCCGGCGATGCAAAGCTCGCGATCCAGGCCTTTTCAGACTATGGAAAGGGGCGCGGGCATCCGGCCCAACTTAATCTTGCCGACTGCCTGTCTTACGCTTGTGCCAAAGGCCGTGGCTTTGCACTGCTCTACAAGGGCAATGACTTTTCGCATACCGATCTCGCCTAAGCCCGTAGCCACTATTATTTCCCCAGTTCGATCGACCGCAGCCGCGCCGCTTCCACTGCTTCGGTGAGCAGATGCGTCAGCCGGTCCTCGCCCATCAGCACGGCAAGGGCGGCCGCCGTCGTACCGTTGGGGCTGGTCACCTGCTGGCGCAACACGCCCGGCTCCTCGCCGCTTTCGGCAGCAAGCGATGCCGCGCCATAAACCGTCTGCATGGCCAGAAGCTTGGCAGTTTTGGTTGGCAAGCCGGCCTTTTCGGCCGCGGCGGTCAGCGCTTCGATGAAATGGAAGATGTAGGCAGGTCCCGATCCGGACACCGCCGTCACTGCGTCCATCAGGCCCTCATCGTCGATAGCAGCCACTTCTCCGCTTGCCGAAAGCAGGTCGGCGACGAAGCGCTTGGTGTCGTCGGACACCAGCCGGTTGGAAAACACCACCATCATGCCCTTGCCGATGGCCGCCGGCGTGTTGGGCATGCAGCGCACGATCGGCGCGCGATTGCCCAGGATGGCCTCGAAGGTGGCGACCGGTGTTCCCGCCGCGATGCTGACGAAAGTGGTGCGGCCATCGCCGAAACGCGTGTAGGCATAGGTCACGTCGCGGATCACCTGTGGTTTGACGGCGATGACGACGAGGGCCGGCACGGCGTCAACCGGAATGGCGCCGGCATCCGTCGCCGCGCCGCAGCCCAGCGCTTCGGCGCGATTGCGCAACTCGGCATTGGGCTCGACCACGAACACCGCTGCCGGCGGGAGCTTGCCGGACTTCAGCCAACCCGAGAGCATGGCGTAACCCATATTGCCGCAGCCGGCGAGAACAAGCCTGATCGTCATTGAACGCCCTCCGAAACAAGGGCCTTCCCTTAGACGTTCGCGACAAAGCGGGGAAGCCCTTGTCGGGACAATGGCTCAGTTAGGGTCGCGCACCGCGATCGGCCGCAGCGACACTTGCCTGAGGCCGAGCACGCCAAACACGAAGAACAGCCAGACCGGATCGCCACGATGGAAGAAGAAACTTTCGAGGAAGGCGTTCAGCGCCGTAAACAGTACCACCATCATGAAGAAGTCGCCGAGATAGATGTTTTCCTTGCGCAGCGGAATGCGCATGTAGTCGCGCAGCGGCGCGATGAGGAAGGTGTAGACCGCAACACAGAGCGCCGGAATGCCCATCAGCACGGCGATGTCGAGATAGCCGTCATGGCCGTGAACGATGGTTCTGATGTCCCAGGGCCGGTCGAAGGGCTGGTCCTGGTTCAGCAGCAGCGCTGTTCCCCAGAAGCTTTCGTAGCCGTAGCCGGTCCAGGGTTTCTTCGCCAGCATGCTGCCTGCGAACTCCCACAGCGTCGTGCGTCCGGTATAGGTCAGGTCAGGGAAATAGATTGCCGCCAGATTCTTTACCGGCGGCAGGAAGACGATGCCCAGCGTGCCGACCGCCGTGGCGATGACCGCCAGGGCAAACAGGATCGGCGTGCCGAGCCGCATGCCTATCAGGCTCGGCAGCACCACGATCAGGATTGAAAACGGCACCAGTCCGGCGGTTGTCTTCGAACCGGTGTGCAGCATGAAGATCATCGCTGCACAGAAGATTGCTGCGCCCCATAGCCGCTGCCCGCGCCGATAGAGATAGAGCCCGGCGAAGCTGAAGCAGGCCATGATTGGCCCGGCGATGTTCTTGTGGGTGAAGACGCCGCGCCACAGGCCGGCATGTTCCGGCTCGGTCGAAGCCGCCGTGTGCAGGGCCTCATTGGGAAAGACGATGAGGCCGATGTAGGAGAGGCCCATGACGACAACGACGGTAAAGATGATGACTTTGGAAAACGCATCGGCGTCACGCGGCAGCACCAGGATCGTCGCCATCGTCAGGATGCCGATCAGCGTGAAGGAAGCGGCGCGCATTGCCGATGGTGGGTCGGTCGCCAGCACCACCGAGAGCATGAAGAAACCCAGCATCAGCATCCAGGACGGGCTGAGCAACGAGCGCACCACGCGCGGCTCTGCGAAGGCCATCAGCGAGAAGACCGAGAAGGCGCCGAGCGAGCCAAAACCGAGCTGGTTGACGATGTCGCCGCCATCGCCGGTCATTTCCGCGCCGGCCGGCTGGAAGGGCCGGAAGGACACCAGGATGATGGTGAACAGCAGCGCCGCGATCGCAGTGGCGACGCCGTCGCGGGTGAACGCTGCGCTCAGCGGCGCGCGCTCAGTTCTTCTCAGGCTGCCGGTATTGCTCATTGGCATATCCGAATTCGGCAAACACGCGGCCGAGGGCGACATGGACGGGATACAAGGCTGTCGCCAGTGATCCTGTTTGCGCCAGCCTGATTGCGCCGCGAAACGGCGAGGCGGCAAGCAGCGCCAGGCTCTTCAGGAAGATCTTGGCGCCCGCAAACGGTGTCCCGGCGCGCTTCTTCTTTTCGACCAGCGTCGAGATCACACCGTTGCGCAGGCTGCGGGCGCGGATCCAGTCGGCTTCGACACGCCGGGCCGGCACGCTCTCATGGACTTTCGCTTCCGCGCACCAGCCAAGCACGAAGCCTTTTTGCGCCGACCGGCTGAGGAAGTCGGAATCTCCGCCGCCCATGAAGTTGAATTTCAGGTCGAGGAAAGGCGGCCCCATGGCGGTGAGCACGTTGCGTCCCACCAGAAGGTTGCCGGACGAATAGAGCGCGGGCACGCGCCCGGTCTCCCGGTAGGGGGGTGCAAAGACCGGGTGTTCCGCCCATCTGGCATGGGCGGGATCGGCAAAATCAGGCACTTGCGGGCCGCCGACAATGTCAGCGCCGAGCGTCTCGGCCGCCTTGCACATGCGCTCCAGCCAATCAGGGTCGGCGATCTCGTCATCGTCGATGACCAGCAAATGCTTGAAATCAGGGAAATGCTGGATCGCCGTCTGCCAGCCGGCATTGTAGGCGCTGCAATTGCCGCGCTCATGCGCGATGATGACCATGCCGGCAATGTCGCCGCGCTCGAACAGCGGCAGCGCAGCCTTGGCGCCGGCGCGCGCTTCGGCCTCGTTCTCCATGACAATGACGGCGAAGCGTCTGCCGGTCTTCTGCGCCTTGAGCGAAGCCAGCGTTTCCAGCACCTGCTGCGGCCGTTTGAAGGTCGGCAGCGTGACGACCGCCTCGACAGTCGCGGTGGCAAGCCCCGCCGACCGTCCCGCGATCGATACCGAACCGTCCGATGGCAAAGGGATCATCCGTGTCCAGCCGCAGGGTGAGTTTGGTCCTCGATAGCACCGCGATGATAACGTTTCGTTAATCACCTTTCGCGGAGAAGCCTGCAAGTCCGCGGCTCCCAGCCGCCGATTGCCGTCACTTAATCAAGGGTTCACCCCGCTTTGATACAGGCAGAGGCACAGGATAGGTGAGATGCATCTGCTGTTCGCCACATCGATCGTGCCCGACGGCGCTCTCGCTTCGGGCTACGAGATTGCCAACGCCGCCATTATCGCCGCCTTGCGGCGCGCTGGCGCACGCGTCACCGTGACCGGCTTCATCTGGCCCGGCAAGGTAGCCAGCGACCCTGAAAACACCGTCGTGCTTGGCGCCATCGATGTGCGCACCGAAAGTGCTTCGTCGCTGCAAAAACTCATCTGGGTTGCCAAGGCGATGCTGTCCGGCCTCACCTTCGCGTCGGTCAAGTTGCGTGTCATCTCCGAGAGCGAAGTCCGTGCCGCCGTCGAGCGCGCCGGCCCCTTCGACGGTTATGTCCTGAATTCGGTGCAGTTCGCCGGCGCCTTCGAAAAGCTCTTCGACGACCGGCCGTCGATCTTCGTCGCCCACAACGTAGAGCATCGCTCGGCCGAAGAGAATGCGGCGGCCGCTGGCAGCTTTTTCCAGCGCCTGCTGTTTCGCCGCGAGGCCAAGCTGCTCAAGACCATGGAAGAACGGCTCTGCCGCCGGGCACGCTTCGTCTTCACCCTGGCCGAGGAAGACCGCGCAGCACTCGGCGTTGCCTCCGACGATCGTTCGGCGGCGCTGCCGCTGGTGACCAGCCCCGAGGCGCCGACGAAAGAGGGTCCGCGCCGCACCGATTGCGACGCGGCCCTGATCGGCACCTGGACCTGGCAGCCGAACCGCATCGGCCTCGACTGGTTCCTGGAAAAGGTCGTGCCGCATCTCAGGCGGAATTTTCGCGTCAGGATCGCCGGCAACATGCCGTCTGATGTCACCTCGACGCATCCGGGCGTCGAATTCGTCGGGCGCGTGCCGGACGCGCAGGCCTTCGTGCGCGGCGCCGCAGTCATCCCGCTGATCAGCACCGCCGGCAGCGGCGTGCAGCTCAAGACCATCGAAACCTTCGAACTCGGCCTGCCTTCGGTTGCGACCAGCCGATCGCTGCGCGGCATCGACCATCGCCCGGCCAACTGCGTGGTATCAGACGATCCGGCTGCCTTCGCCGGCGCGCTCGAGGCGGCAGCGGCCGATGTCAGGGATGTCGATGGCAGTGCCTTCCATCGCCGGCAGGTGGGGGCACTCGATGCCGCGATCAGGCTTGGCCTGGAAAAGCTCGGCCCGGTCAGGCAGGAGGTGCTTGCATGAACATGCTTACCGCCCGCGCCGCGTTGGGGCTCGACAAATTGAATATGATCCTTGGCATTCCGGTCCTTGCCATCGGCTGGGACGATGCGATCGTCCTTTTGGCCCGGCTGGTTGCCGAGCGACGCTTCACCAAGGTCAGTTTTCTCAATGCCCACAATGCCAACATCGCCTATTCGGACCCGGTGTTTGCCGAAGCGCTCGGCGATTTTCTCATCCTGCCCGACGGCGTCGGTGTCGATGTGGCGGCGAAGCTGCTGTACGGGGCGCCGTTTCCGGACAATCTCAATGGCACCGATTTCATCCCTGCCTTCCTGCAGGCATCAACCCGGCCGCTGACCGTGGGGCTGCTCGGCGCGAAGCGCGTCAACGCCGAGGCGGCGTCGACCAGACTGGCAGCGCTCGCTGTCCAGCACAATTTCGTGGTCATCCATGATGGCTATTTCTCCGCTGCCGAGGAGCAGGGAATCGTCGATCGGATCGCAAAATTGCGACCCGACGTGCTGCTTGTTGCGATGGGCGTGCCGCGTCAGGAAATGTGGATCACGCGCCATATCGATGCGCGCCACTGCACGCTGCCGATCGCCGTCGGCGCACTGCTCGATTTCCTCAGCGGCACGATGCCGCGGGCGCCGCTGTGGATGCGCCGGTTGCGGCTCGAATGGCTGTTTCGCCTATGGGTCGAACCGGGCCGCCTCTGGCGCCGCTACGTGGTCGGCAACCCGCTGTTCCTGTTTCGCGTCATCCGCCAGAAACTGTCGCGCAAACCCGAACCTGCCGGAGAGATCTGGTGAACAGCCGGTTCGTACCAAGCCCCGGGGCCGAAACCGATGCCCTTCGGCAGATGCCGACGGCAGCCGTGGTGACCGCCAGCTACGCGCCGGATTTCGAGCGCTGCCGCCTGTTATGCGAAACCCTCGACCGCCACGTTTCCGGTGTGGCGCATCACTATGTTCTGGTCGAGCATCGCGACGTGGCGTTGTTTCGCCAGCTGGAAAACGGCCACCGCACCGTGGTCGACGAACGGGATCTGTTGCCGCGCTGGCTGCATGTATTCGACGATCCGCTCAGCCTGTTTCGCCGCCGCATCTGGCTCAGCCTCAAGACCATGCCGTTGCGCGGGTGGCATGTGCAGCAGCTGCGCCGCATCGCCATCGCCGCATACGCGTCCGAAGACGTGCTGATCTTTTGCGATTCCGACGTCGCCTTCCTCAAGCCGTTCGACACAAACGTCTTCTGGCGCGACGGCAAGGTGCGGCTGTTCCGGCGTGACGGCGTACTGTCCGGTGACGGTCATGACGAGCATCGCATCTGGTCACGCAATGCGGGATCGGCACTCGGCATCGATCCCTCCAGGGTTTCAACCCACGACTACATTTCGACGCTGATTGCCTGGCGCCGGCAAACCGTGACGGCGATGTGCGCCGAAATCGAGAAAGTGCATGGCCGCAACTGGGTTCAGGTCGTCGGCTCGGCGCGGAAATTCTCCGAATGCATGATCTACGGCCGCTATGTCGACGACGTGCTTGCCGGCGCCGGCCATTTCCATGGCTCGCAAGAGTTCTGCCGCGTCCACTGGACGGGCGAAGCGCTGTCGGATGAAGAGTTCCGCCGCTTCGTCGCCGCCATGGCGCCGGAACAGGTGGCGATCGGCATGCAGTCCTTCATTGGGACGGACATCGGCCGCATCCGCCGCCTGATCGGGCTTGATAGACCATGATCCCGAAAAGTGGAAACCGGTTTTCGGAAAAGATCATGGTCAAAAAAGACTCTAGACCGGCTTTGCCGGTTTGCGCATCGCCGAATAGGTGAGCAACGTCGAGGCGAGATAGAGCAGCAGGAAGACGACATTCAGCGACAGGACCAGATTGGGCGTGTCCGGGATGGTGATCAGCACATAGGTCAAGAGCACTGCCTTCAGCCCGGCAAGCAGGCCGAGGTTGAGCGCCCTGACCGCTGTCTGGCCGCGCGCAAACAGAAGCTCGGCCTGGTATTCGACCAGATTGCGCAGGCCAG
The DNA here is from genome assembly GCF_024746795.1 of Mesorhizobium sp. AR10. NCBI lineage: Bacteria > Pseudomonadati > Pseudomonadota > Alphaproteobacteria > Hyphomicrobiales > Phyllobacteriaceae > Mesorhizobium > Mesorhizobium sp. AR10. The sequence continues at coordinate 6,107,350 of NZ_CP080524.1, read as the reverse complement.
GCACACAGATCGCCAGCGCCACCAGGGGTGCTGCCTCCGCAACATTCTTGCCCAGCGCGTTGGGAAAGAAATGCAGCACGATGGCAAGCGTCGCCAGTGCCAGTGTCGACACCAGGAACACGCCGCCCTCGATGCCGCTCTTGACCGCAAGGCGTGACAGAAGTTCCGGCGCTCGCATCATCCGCTGCACCAGCATCATCGAGAAGGTGCGGATCGGGATCGCCGTCAGGTCGACCAGCCGCATGATGATGGCATAGATGCCGGCCAGATGCGGTCCGCTGATCGCCAGCACCAGCAGCTTGTCGAACTCCATCTGCAGGTAGAACAGCACCTCGGCGCCGGCCACATAGATGGAATCGGCGAGCCGCCTGAGATAAAGCGCCAGCCGCAGCCGCAGCCGCTGGCGCGGGTAGAAAAACCCGAAGGCGAGCAGCAGCGAAGCGGCGTTGGCGCCGATATAGTACCAGGACCAGACGCCCACGGTCCGCTCCGCGGCGAACATGAACAGCACGGCGCCGAGCGCCCGCAAGGCCGTCGCCGCGATCGTCAGCACGGCGGCGCGGCCGAATTTGCCGAGGCCGTTGTTGACGATCAGCGCCACCTCGACCGGCCGCCACAAAAGCGCCTCGGCAAAGACGATCGCCGCAAAGACCGATAGCGGTACGGTGCTGGCAAAGAAGATCAGGTAGACGCCGTATGAGGCCGCGGCCAGCAGCGGCAACGACACCACGCCAAGCAGCAGGAAGCCTGCGGTGAAAGTGCCGATCAGGTTGGGCCGGATGGTGGCGGTGCGATAGAGCGCCGAGATGAAGCCGAAGGCGAGGATGCGCGACAGCATGACCCCGGCCGCCGATGCGGTGGCGAACATGCCGAACTCGGCGATGGACAGCGTGTTGGCCAGTGCGATGAAATAGGCGAGCGAAAACACCAACCGTCCGCCGGCGCCGCTGATCGCCGAGAGATAGTCGCGAACCAGCCCCCGTCGTTCGGCCACAAAAGCGCCGATCCGGGCGAGGGTCCGCCTTTGCGGTATGTCACTGGCCTGCGTCATGTCCTGCGCAAAGCCTAGGCCGGAAAGCTTAACGTGCGGTTCTGAGCCTCTTGAAACATACAACCGAAGAGAGAAACTTGTGTTTGCAAACCGCCAAAATTAACGGTTTGTTTCCTATGCCTGTTTAGCGTGGCTTAACGATTGGCAGACCGCCGCTCCCAAGCCGCCAGAGAGTAAAGCTCCAAGACAATGGGTGACAGGGAAAACCGTGAAGACTGGAAGCGCGAGCGCTCCTTGCTGGCGCTTGGCCAGGCTATGCGTGGCGAGGACGAGACCGACGCATCGCTGGTTTCGATCGGCGACCGGGCAAACCCGGCATGGCACGAGGACGCCGCCACGCGTCATCGTCTCGCTCGCTCGCAACGTGAGGCGCGGTCGAATCCATCGCTCGATGCGGCCGCCGATACCGCACAGCTTCAGGCTGGCCGTGGACCCGGTTCAGCCGCTGAGCCAGGGCTTGAAGCAAACGAGGCCGTCCGCGGCGGCTACCCGCCGGCCGGGCTGCGGGAAGAGCCTGCCGGCGGATCGGAAGCCTACCGCGCCCATGCCGCATACGAGCCGCGATACGCCGGTGACGAGCAACGGCCTTCTCGCGAGGATGTCGACAGCCAGGAATGGAAGCCGCTGATCGATCCGATGCAGGTCGTCCGCGGCATTGCCAGGTCGAAGATGCTGATCGTCACGACGACGATACTGGGCGCGGTGCTCGGCATCGCCGTCGCCCTGTCGACGCCGAAGAAATATGAAGCCACCACCCAGGTGGTCATCGAGCCGGGCGACCTGAAGCTTTCCGACAACGATCTCACCCAACCCGTCGGGCAACCTGATGCCGCGTTGGCCGTCGTCGAAACCCGGATCAAGATGGTGACGTCCGGCAAGGTTCTCGACAAGGTCGTCAAGGATCTCAATCTCGTTGATGATCCGGAGTTCAACGGACAGGGGTCCGGTGGCCTCGGCATCATGTCACTCATCCGCTCCATATTGTCGCGCCAGGACGGGCCGGGTGGCGCCGATGAGGTTCGCCGCCAGGCGCTGGCGGTTGGCAATCTGGCCGAGAGCCTGTCGGTCGAGCGCAGCGGCAAGACTTTTGTCGTCTCCATCAGCGCCATCACGCAGAATGGCGAAAAGTCGGCCCTCATCGCCAACACGACGAGGGACGTCTTCCAGCAGGAGACCGCCAACTACCAGTTCGGTATGGCCGGACGTGCGACGAACCAACTGACGTCCAAGCTCGATGACTTGCGCAAGGATGTCGAGACGGCCGAGCGCAAGGTCGAGGATTTCAGGGCCACGCACGGTCTTGTCGACGCGCAGGGCCATCTGATCAGCGACGACCAGATGCTGAAGCTCAACGAGCAGCTCTCCGTCGCCCGCGCCCGCACGCTGGAACTGAATGCCCGGGCGGCGTCGGCGCGTTCGAAAGACGTCAATTCGGTTCTGACCGGCACCTTGCCGGAAGAGATCAACTCCAACACGATGAGCGATCTGCGCTCGCAATATGCGACGCTGAAGCAGGAGGCCGACCGCGCCGCTGTGCGGCTTGGGCCGCGTCATCCCGAACTCCAGGCACTCACTGCCCAGCTTGCCGGCGCGCGCGAGCGCATCGCCGCAGAGCTCAGCCGCATTGCCTCGTCGCTGCAGGTCGACCTCAAGCGCTCGGTCCAGCTCGAGCAGGACCTCGCTTCTCGCTTGGCGCAGGCCAAGGTTCAAAGCGGCGACGTCAACAGCGACCTGGTTGCTTTGCGCGAACTGGAGCGCGATGCCACCGCCAAGCGTTCGGTCTACGAACGCTATCTTCTGCGCGCCAAGGAGACCGGCGAACAGGAGAACATCAACACGACCAACATCAATCTGATGACCGAGGCTCGACCCCCACTCGAACCAAACGGGCCGTCGCGCGCCGTGGTGGCGCTTGCCGGCCTGCTGCTCGGCTTTGCCTCCGGTGTCGGCCTCGGTGCCATGCGCGGCATCTATGAAAGCCTGCGGGAAACCGCCAATTCCCGGTCGCGCCGCAGGATGGACGAGCGGCGGATACCCTTCGAGGACGAGGCTTATCGGGTGCCCGCACCACCCGCCGCGCCAGTCGAGGCCACCCGCACCGAACGTTCAGGTCCGCTTGGTGCGCTGTTCTCAGCGGTGGGCAAGATCATGCCTGGCAAGGCGCCCAGTGAAAAGCCAGCACCTACGCAGGCCATCCAGCCGCCATTGCCCTCTCACACGCCGCCGCCACAGCCAATACACCCGGCCTCGCACACGCAGCCATATCCCCATGGGCAGGATCCGGGCTATCCGCTGGTGCAGACTGGGCAGATGCAGCCGCCGGCCGGCTACCCCTATCCGCAGCCGACGGCACCCTATGTTGGGCAGGCAGCTTATTCCCGAGCCCCGATGGCCGCAGCACCGCCTCTCCCGAACCCCGCCGAACAGCAGGGCCAGATCGACGAAATCCGCGCCAGCCTGCGCGAATTCCGCGAAGCGGTCCGCGAACTCACCGAAAGCCGCTCGCGCCGCCGCTATTTCTGAGGCCCTCGGCACAGAATAAAACATGCCGGTTTCGAGTTTACGGCATATGACGGCGCATTGGCGGGATTGCCCAATCGATTTTTCGTGAAAATGCCGCTCCAATGGAACGGTGTTGAAGGATAGTTTATGGCCGAACTGATTGACGGAAAGAGTGTGGCCGAAGACGTGGTGCGCACGGTCAAGGCGTTGACCGCCGAATTGACGGCCAAGGGGGCGCAGAAGCCTGGTCTTGCGGTGGTCATCGTCGGCGAGGATCCGGCGAGCCAGGTCTACGTCGCCTCCAAATCCCGTACCGCCAAGGAATGCGGTTTTCATTCGGTCCAGCACACGCTGTCGGCAGAGACTTCCGAACAGGAACTGCTGAAGATCATCGGCGACCTCAACGCCGATCCGGCCATCAACGGCATCCTGGTGCAGCTTCCGCTTCCAGCCCATATCGATGCCGGCAAGGTCATCCAGACGATTGCGCCGGAAAAGGATGTCGATGGCTTCCACTTCATCAATGTCGGCAAGCTCGGCACCGGCGAACTCGAGACTGCCTTCGTTCCTTGTACGCCGGCCGGCTCGATGCTGCTGATCGAGCGCGTGCGCGGCAAGGATCTGTCCGGTCTCAATGCGGTGGTCGTCGGTCGCTCCAACATCGTCGGCAAGCCGATGGCCAACCTTCTGCTCGCCGCCAACTGCACCGTCACCATCGCGCACAGCCGCACGAAGGACTTGGCTGCGCTCGCCCGCACCGCGGACATTTTGGTGGCCGCCGTCGGCCGGCCCGAAATGGTCAAGGGGGACTGGGTCAAATCAGGCGCCACCGTCATTGATGTCGGCATCAACCGTATCGCCGCACCTGAAAAGGGCGAAGGCAAGACCCGCCTCGTCGGCGACGTCGCCTTTGCCGAGGCAGCGAAGGCTGCCGGCGCCATCACGCCGGTGCCTGGCGGCGTCGGGCCGATGACCATTGCCATGCTGATGGCCAACACGGTAGCCTCCGCCTATCTTGCGGCCGGATTGAAACGGCCTTCCTTCTGACCAGAAAGCCGCCAACTTTGCCGAACCTCACTGTCCCTGTAGAACGGCCGGTCATGAATGATCCCGTTCAAGGCGGCCGGCAGTTTGCGTTCCTGCTGGTCGACAAGTTTTCCATGTTTTCATTGGCCGCGGCGATCGATACGTTCCGCTCGGCGAACCGGCTGCTCGGCCACGATTTCTATGGCTGGACGACGGTGTCGGCCGATGGCGATCCCGTCATGGCCTCCAACGGCCTGCCGCTCAAGATCGACTACGCTGTTGCCGATCTGCCGCCGGTCGACATCCTGTTTGTCTCGGTCGGGCTGACGACGGAGTTTCCCGGCAAGAGCAAGGTGCTGGCGGCACTGCGCAGCTGGGGCCGGCGCGGCAACGCGCTTGGCGCACTGTCGGTCGGCTCCTATCTGCTCGCCGAGGCAGGCCAGCTCGAAGGCTATCGCTGCACCATCCATTGGGAAAACCGCGCCGGCTTCGTCGAGCGCTTTCCTGACATCAACTGCACCGGCAACGTCTTCGAGATCGACCGCAAGCGCTATACCTGCGCCGGCGGCACCACCTCGATCGACCTGATGCTTGAGATCGTGCGCAGCGATTTCGGCTCGAACCTCGCCAATGGCGTCGCCAACCAGTTCCAGCACGAGCGCATCCGCTCCGCTGGAGACCGCCAGCGCGTCGGACCGGAACGCGACCTGACCGGCAAGTCGGAAAAGTTACGGCGCATTGTCGAGCTGATGGCCGACCACCTCGACGAGCCGCTGTCGGCGGTACAGCTCGCCAAGTCGGCGGGCCTGTCGGTACGCCAGGTCGAACGCCTGTTCCTGCGCCACCTCAGTGTGACGCCCGGCCGTTACTACATGCGGCTCAGGCTCGAGCGGGCGCGTGAATTGCTGCGCCAGACCAACATGCCTATCCTCGACGTGGCGATCGCCACCGGCTTCACCTCGCATTCCTATTTTGCCCAGAGCTATCGGCTGCAATTTGGCCGGCCACCCTCCGAAGAGCGGCGCACGACCTACTAATTTTCGCGCTCGCTCAGAAGTTTGCCATTGGGCCCCTCACACCGGGCTTGTGCCCTGACGCGGCGTCAAATAGCTTTCCCGCCCAAACCAGGGCGGACTTGAGGAGATTTCCATGGCGGGACTTGCACGGAGCGTCGCTGCGGCGATCCTCCTTTTGTCGATGACGACGCTCGGCTTTGCTGCCGACCGGGTCATCATCGTTCTCGATGCCTCCGGCTCGATGTGGGCGCAGATCGATGGCAAGCCCAAGCTCGAAATCGCCCGCGAATCGCTCAGAACCGTGTTGCAGTCGGTCCCCGCCGACAAGGAAATCGGCTTCATGGCCTATGGCCATCGCGAGAAAGGCAGTTGTGACGACATCGAGCTGATCGTGCCGCCGCAGGCAGGGTCGGCGGGTGCTATTGCCACCACCGCCGACAGCCTGAAGTTCCTCGGCAAGACGCCGCTGACCGCTGCCGTCAAGCAGGCGGCCGAGGCGTTGAAATACACCGAGGACAAGGCCACCGTCGTTCTGATCACCGACGGGCTTGAAACATGCGGCGGCGACCCTTGTGCGCTGGGCAAGGAACTGGAGGCGTCCGGCATCGATTTCACCGCCGACGTCGTCGGCTTTGGTCTGACCGCTGACGAGGGAAAACAGATCGCCTGCCTGGCCGACAATACCGGCGGCAAATACATCCAGGCCTCGGACGAGAAAGCGCTGCAAGAGGCCTTGGTCGAAACTGTCGCTGCACCGGCGCCTGCGCCCGAACCGGTACCGGCTCCCGCACCGGCGCCTGAGCCTGCGAAGCCGGAATTCAATTTCCTGCCGACAGTGGTGCTTGCCGAGGGCGACGATCCCATCACCGAGGGCAATGCTTGGGAAATCTACAAGGCGAAATCCGATGGTGCGCGCGGCGATTCGGTCAGCACCGAATACGGCGCCTACAAGGGCAACCTGGAGCCGGGCGACTACATTGTCGTCGCGATCGACGGCGAGGCCAAGGTGGAACAGAAGATCAAGATCGAGGCAGGCCAGGTCTACCAGCCGCTCTTCACCTTGAACGCCGGCACGCTGATCATTCATCCGCGACCAAGCGAGGGGGCGGATGTCGTCGATGGCGCGGCTGTCGTGATCGACTTTCCGGGCGCCGACATGCCCGCGACCTACTATGGAAACACGAAAGTCGTGTTGCCGGCCGGCGATGAGAAAGTGACTGTCACGATCGGCCAGGGCGTGGCGACCGAGACGATTCCGCTCGCTGCCGGCAAGACGGTCGAAAAGGACATAATCGTTGGCGTCGGACATGTCGTTGCCAACGCCTACTATACTGCCGGCGGCGACAAGGCTGACGGTTCGGGCATCGGCTTCAGGGTAGTCAAAGCCAAAAAGAAGATCGACGGAACGCGCGAAGAGGTGACCTATTCCTATGGTCCCGACAGCAAGTTCGATCTGCCGCCCGATGACTATGTGTTGGTCGCCACGGTCGATCTGGCCGTCGTCGAGCAGCCGTTCACCGTCAAGGTCGGCGAATTCCAGGATGTGAAGGTCGCCATGAATGCCGGCGTGCTGGCAATCACCGCCCCCGGCGCCTCGAAGATCGAGGTTTTCGAGGCCAAGAAGGATATCAACGGCAAACGCAAGTCGCTTGGCTATGCCTACGACCAGAAGTATCAGGCGGCGATACCGGCCGGTGACTACGCGGTTGTATCGGAGAAATCGGACAACAGCTCGAAGGAAGGCACCGTGACGGTCAAGGCCGGCGAGCGAGCCGAGCTGACTGTGCAATAGGATCGCCTGAGCAACGCAAAAAGGGCGGCCACGAGCCGCCCTTTTTCATGGAGAAGGCAATACAGTCACGCCGTTCCGAATGCGCTCGCGCCATGGTCGGCGCGCCCCACCAATTGCCTGAAGCCGGCGAAAAGCTCGCGGCCGAAACCAAATTCATTGCCGATCAGGTCGGCGTCCGCCGTCCGGCGCAGTGCAAAATCTCCGGCCGGCACCAGCACTTCCAGCGTCCCTGCTTCGGCGTCGAGCCTGACGATATCGCCGTCATGGATCCTGGCGATCGGCCCGTCCTCGACCGCCTCCGGTGTCACATGGATCGCCGCCGGCACCTTGCCGGAAGCGCCCGACATGCGCCCGTCGGTCACCAGCGCCACGCGCTGGCCGCGATCCTGTAGAATGCCGAGCACGGTGGTCAGCTTGTGCAGTTCAGGCATGCCGTTGGCTTTCGGACCCTGGAAGCGGATCACGGCGATGAAATCGCCGGTCAGCGTACCGGCCTTGAACGCCTCGTTCAGCCCTTGCTGGCTGTCGAAAACCTTGGCCGGCGCTTCGACGATGCGCCGCTCCGGCTTCACCGCCGAGGTCTTGATCACGGCGTGGCCGAGATTGCCCGAAAGCACTTTGAGCCCGCCTGTCGGCTGGAACGCCTTCTTGAACGGCGCCAGCACCTTCTCGTCGCCGCTTGTCCGTGGAGAGGCCTCGCGCACCACGCCGCCATCGGCCCCGAGCTTGGCCTCGACCGCGTAGGGACGCAACCCTTCACCCCACACTGTCTGCACGTCTTCATGCAGGATGCCTTCGTCGAGCAGTTCCCGGATCAGGAAGCCGAGCCCGCCGGCGGCGTGGAAATGGTTCACGTCGGCGAGACCGTTCGGATAGACCCGCGCCAGCAGTGGCACGGCCTCCGACAAGTCCGAAATATCCTGCCAGGTGATGGCAATGCCGGCCGCGGCGGCCATGGCAATGAGGTGGATGGTGTGGTTGGTCGAGCCGCCGGTGGCATGCAGGCCGACGATGCCGTTGACGATCGAGCGCTCGTCAATCATCCGGCCAGCCGGCGTGTAGGCGTTGCCGAGCGCGGTGATCGCCAGCGCGCGCTTCGTCGCCTCCCGGGTCAGCGCCTCGCGCAGCGGCGTGCCGGGGTTGACGAAGGAGGCGCCCGGCGTGTGCAGGCCCATGATCTCCATCAGCATCTGGTTGGAGTTTGCGGTGCCGTAGAAGGTGCAGGTTCCCGGTCCGTGATAGGATTTGGACTCGGCCTCGAGCAGTTCGGCCCGTCCCGCCTTGCCCTCGGCATAGAGCTGGCGGATCTTGGCCTTTTCGTCGTTGGGCAGGCCCGTTGTCATCGGCCCGGCCGGGATGAACACCGCCGGCAGATGGCCGAAGGTGAGCGCGGCGATCACCAGCCCGGGCACGATCTTGTCGCAGACTCCGAGATAGACGGCGGCGTCGAACATGTTGTGCGACAGACCGATCGCGGCGGCCATGGCGATCACATCGCGCGAAAACAGCGACAGCTCCATGCCCGGTTGGCCCTGGGTAACGCCGTCACACATCGCCGGCACGCCGCCTGCCACCTGCGCGATGCCGCCGGCTTCGCGCGCTGCGTCCTTGATCAGCGCGGGAAATGTCTCGAACGGCTGATGCGCCGACAGCATGTCGTTGTAGGAGGTGATGATGCCGAGGTTCGGCACCCGGTCGCCGCCGAGCGCCACCTTTTCCGACGGGCTGCAGACCGCAAAACCGTGGGCAAGATTGCCGCAGGACAGCACCGCCCGGTTGGCGGTGCGGTTCGACGCCTCGGCGATGCGGCCGAGATAGCGCTCGCGGCCTGGTTTGGAGCGCTGGCGGATCCGCTCGGTGATGGCTTCGATATCGCGTCTGGCGGTCATGTTACAGGTCCTTTCAGGCGAGGTCCCGGAAACCTTCCGGCTATCAGCCGGGACCATCAGCAAGTTGAAATCAGGGTGCCCAGAAGACCTCTACGGGCCTCTCGGCTGCGTCGAACACGGCGCGAATGGGCTTTCGCGTTCCCGGCCCCATCGCGTTCTCGAATGCGGTGCGCTTGTCCTCGCCTTCGATGTGCAGAGCGACGAAGCCGGCACTGACCAGCCGCGCCAGCGATAGCGTCAGGCGTGGCTCACCGGCGCTTGCCGCGTGAACCGGCAGCACGACCCTTGTCGAGGACGGATCGAGCAGTTTCTCCAGGTCGTCAGCGTCTGGAAAGAACGATGCGGTATGGCCATCGGTTCCCATGCCAAGCACGACGACATCGAGCGGCCAGTGCAGCGACCGCAACATCCTGCTGTCGGACGCCGCCGCATCCTCGATGCTGGTGGCGTCCTGGTAGAGCGGCACGAAACGCGCGGCCGCGGCCGCGTCCTGCAACAGATTGGCGGCAACCAGTCCGGCGTTGGAGCGCGGCGAGGTGGCCGGCACGCAACGTTCGTCGACCAGCGTCACCGTGACCTTGTTCCAGGCGATCGGGATGTTCGACAGCGCTGCGAAAAATTTCGCCGGTGTCGTACCGCCGGAAACGGCCAGAACGGCTGCGTCGCGCTCCTCGATCGCCTTTGTCAGGCGGCCGGCAACGTGACCGGCAAGTGCTGCCGCCAGGTCCTGGCGTGCGGCAAACGCATGCCAGTTGTAGGCGGCGTGGTTCAATTGCTCTCGTGCCATGTCCGCCCGTCGCGTTCGATCAGCGCAATGGAGGCCGAGGGGCCCCATGTGCCGGCGGTATACCCTTGCGCCTCCTGCCTCGCGCTTTCCCAGGCGTGCTGGATCGGATCGATCCATTTCCATGCCGCCTCGACTTCGTCGCGGCGCATGAACAGCGTTTGGTTGCCGCGGATCACATCCATGATCAACCGTTCATAGGCATCCGGCGCGCGGCCGTCGAAGGACTGCGCGAAGCTCATGTCGAGCGGGATCTGGCGCAGCCGCATGCCGCCTGGTCCTGGATCCTTGATCATAATGAACTGCTTGACGCCCTCGTCGGGCTGCAGCCGGATGACCAGCTGATTGGCGAAGATCGGCCCGGCGCTGTCGCCGAAGATCGAATGCGGGATCGGCCTGAACTCGATGACGATTTCCGAAACCCGGGTCGCCAGCCGCTTGCCGGTCCGCAGGTAGAACGGAACACCCGCCCAGCGCCAATTGCCGATCTCGGCCTTGATGGCGACGAAGGTCTCGGTGTTGCTGTCCTTGCCGAGTTCCTCGACATAGCCTTTCACCGGCCCGCCGGCGGAGGCGCCGGCGCGATACTGGCCGCGCACCGTATGCTTCGGCGCTTCGTTGCCGTTGATGCGCTTCAACGCCCGCAGCACCTTCAGCTTTTCGTCGCGCACCGCGTCGGCGTCCATCGACGACGGCGCCTCCATGGCGACGAGGCAGAGAAGCTGCAGCATATGGTTCTGCACCATGTCGCGCAGCGCGCCGGCCTTGTCGTAGTAGGTGACGCGATCTTCCAGGCCGACGGTCTCGGCCACGGTGATCTGCACATGGTCGACATTGGCGGAATTCCAGAGCGGCTCGTAGAGCGCATTGGCAAAGCGCAGCGCCATCAGGTTCTGCACCGTTTCCTTGCCGAGATAGTGATCGATGCGGAAAATCTGGCTTTCATGGAAATCGTCGCCAACCAGATCATTGAGCGCGCGCGCCGAGGCGAGGTCGCGCCCGATCGGCTTCTCCAGCACGATGCGCGAATTCGGTGTGATCAGCTTGTGCTCTTTGAGCTTGTGCGAAATATCGCCGAACAGTGCCGGTGCCACCGCCAGATAGAAGGCGCGGATGCGGTCGCTGTCGCCGATCGCCTTCTTCAGCTTGTCGAAGCCCGCGCCTGTGGTCGCGTCCGCGGAGACGTAGGAAAGGCGGGCAAGGAACGTCTTCAGTTCCTTGGTGTCGATATCGGCCGGTTTGACATGGTCGGAAATCGCCTGCCTGGCGAAAGCCTGGAATTCCTCGTCGGTCATTTTCGAACGCGACGTGCCGATGATCCGCGTCGGTTCGGAAAACTGATGGTCGCGCTGGCGATGGTAGAGCGACGGCAGGAGCTTGCGTTCCGACAGATCGCCGGTGCCGCCGAAAATGATGAAGTCGAAAGGATCGACGGGGATGATCTGGCTGGTCATGGTCTGTCCGCTCTGGCACCGGTCGCTGTGACGCGGCTGATATAATCTAATCGATTTAAATTTGCCAGTGCCATGGTGTCACATCTTGGTGTCGGAACCTGCCTCTTGACACTGGCACAACCCGGAGGCTTGTCGGCGGGCGATGGTTCCGGGAAGCCTTCGCAGCTGCAACATAGAGCGGGATCGGAGCGAAAGCCAAAGGAGAAATCGAGGATGGATGGAGATCTTTCGACGACCTTGGCCGAATACGGCGTCTTGATGCCCGCGGGAGCTCGGGGCCATGTCGCTGCCGGGACGATTGTCCTTAAGTCATGAGTGAGAAAAGCATGCGTCTGGAAAACAAGGTGGCCATCCTCACCGGCGCCGCGTCAGGTTTCGGCGAGGGCATGGCCAAGCGCTTTGCCGAGGAGGGCGCCAGGGTGGTCGTCGCCGACCTCAACGCCAAGGGCGCCGAACGTGTGGCCAACGAGATCGGCGAGGCGGCGATCTGGACCCAGACGGACGTCTCGTTGCGTTCCGAATTCGACGAGATGGTCTATGCCGCAAGAAGCGCCTTTGGCCGCATCGACATCATGGTCAACAATGCGGGCTACACCCATCGCAACGGCGACATGCTCGACATCGACGAGACGACGTTCGACCTGATCACTGCCGTCAACATGAAGGCGATCTACCACGCCGCACGCGCTGTGGTGCCGATCATGGACCGGCAAGGCGGCGGCGTCATCCTGACCACCGCTTCCACTGCCGGGCTCCGGCCACGGCCCGGCCTCACCTGGTACAACGCCTCGAAAGGCTGGGCAATCACGGCGACCAAGTCGATGGCGGTGGAGCTCGCGCCCAAGAACATCCGCGTCAACTGTCTCTGTCCGGTCGCCGGCGAGACCGGCATGTTGGAGAAATTCATGGGAGCCGATACACCCGAGATCCGCGAGAAATTCCGCGCATCGATCCCGCTTGGCCGGCTTTCGACCCCGCTCGATATCGCCAACGCCGCGCTCTGGCTTGCTTCGGACGAGGCCGCCTTCATCACCGGTGTAGCGTTGGAGGTCGATGGCGGGCGATGCATCTAGAGCATGATCGCTAACCTCCGGTTCGGAAAAGATCGTGCTGCTCTGACCCGGCCGGGCCACGCATGGCATGCCAGCGCAAACGGTCTTTTTGACCGGGCTCCGGAGCCCGGTGTGGCAGAACAGTTCTAGGCGCCGGTCTTGATGAAGCTCTTGTAGACCCAGCCGCGTTTGCCATTGTAGACGATCTGGCACCATTTCTTGCAGCTCATCACCTGCACCGACGTCTTGGCGGGCACAGTGACCATGGCGGTCGCATTCTTCTTCGGGCTGGCTCGCATGGTTACAGCCTTGAGGATGCGTCCGGTGCTGACCGCGCTCACTTTTTGGGGCTGCGCCTGGGCCTGACTGCCATCGCCCTCGGTCGCAGTCGACAGTTGCGGCTTCGGGGTGGGGATGGCGGCAGTTTGCGCGCCATCAGGATTGTCGTCCGTAGCCGCGTTTTTGGCAGCAGCGACTTTGGAAAGCAGTGTCGTGCCATCGGTCTGCGCTGCCGGTTCGGCGAACGCCGCGGACGGCGTCTCCTGAGTGACCTGGTCTGTCGCCTGATCGGATGACGTTGCTTCGGGGCTGGACGCGGTCTTCGAGTCCGGTGCGGTCCAGCGGGGATCGTTCGGCGCCAGCGCCGCTATCTCGGCTGCTTTGGCAGCCACCGTCGGGGAAACCGCGTCGCTCTTGCGCGCGGCTTGCGGCGCCGCCACAGCGGCAACCGTCGCGGCAGGAATAATTTTCGTCGTTTTCACCGGAATGGTCGGAACGGTCTGCTCGGGGCTTGCAATCGCTTGCCTGTCATTGGCCGGCAATGCCAGCCATAGCGCCACCGCCGCCACGCTGAGCAGCGCTGCGGTGCCGACCGCGGCGATCACCAGATGCGAGTTCGACCGGACTTCCTGCCAGAAAGAGGGCCGCATGTCGTAGCCGAACTGCATGGCAAAGCGCCGTCGTTCCGGCGCACCGAAACTGAAGGGCTCGTTCACTCTTGCCACCTCCATATGCGGGCCGACGTTCTTACGATCAGTGCCGGAAAGCCGGCATTCGATCGGCGTCAGTCCCAAAATTCGCGCGGGCATGCCCGCAGAAATCCCCGTCGACTCGCCCAGAACCGGCATCCTTCGCCGGAGATTGTGGCATCACTGCGCCCTAAGGCGAGGATTCTGCACACTTGTTTACGATTCAGCAATGTGTCGCCCGAGCAACGAATGTTTCAGGCGGTATCATTCGTTGCACTAGATCCGGTCCCGCAGGGCAAACCAGTTGAGCGCCAGGAAGAGCAATGGCGTGCGAAAACGCCGGCCGCCGGGAAAGGCCGGGATGTTCAGGTCCTCGATCAGCTTCAGCCGATCGCGGTTGCCGGCAACGGTCTCGGCATAGAGTTTGCCGAAGAAATTAGACAGCATGACGCCGTGACCGGAATAGCCGCCGGCCGAGATCACATTGGGCATCACCTCGCGCACGAACGGTTTTCGCGGCACCGTGATGCCGACATAACCGCCCCAGCCATGGGTGATCTCGACATCCCTGAGGTCCGGATAGAGCTCGGAAATCTGCCGGCGGATGTGGATGTGGATGTCCTTCGGATCGTTGACGCCATAGATCTCACGTCCGCCGAACAGCAGCCGTCCGTCTTTCGATTTGCGGAAATAGCGCACCACGAAGCGTGAATCGTCGACTGCTTCGCCGCCCGGCAGCACCCTGGAATCCGCGCCCAGCGGCACGGTCGCGCCGATGAAGGAGCCGATCGGCATGATATGCGCGGCGCTCACCGGCTCGAGCGTGCCGCCATAGGCATTGACGCCGATCAGGCATTTCTCGGCGGATATCGTGCCTCTCGGCGTCGTAACCCTGACCTTGCCGCCGCCGGAGGTGATGCCGGTCGATGGCGTCTGCTCGAACAGCTGCGCACCCGCCTGTGCTGCCACCTTTGCCGTTCCGATCACCAGCTTCAGCGGCTGGATGTGTCCGGTGCCGGTGTCGCGGGTGCCGCCGAAGTAATGCGTAGAGCCCAACCGCTCCGCCGTCTCGCTTGCGTCCATGAAGGCGATGTGCGGATAGCCGAAACGGTTGGCCATGATCTCGGCATGCGCCTTGTAGTCGTCGACATAGCGCTGCTTGTGCGCCACCGACATCTGGCCGGGCATGTAGTCGATCTCTATTTTGTTGACGGCGGCGAATTCGAGGAGATGCGCCTTTGCCTCTTCGGCCAGGTCGAACAGCGCCTTGGCGCGCGAGAAGCCGTATTCCGCTTCCAGTTCCTCGGCCCAGGCGCGCTGGCCGGTGCCTAGCTGGCCGCCATTGCGACCCGATGCGCCGTCGCCGAGGCGGTGCGCCTCGACGAGCACGACATTTGCGCCTGCCTTGGCGAGGTGAGCCGCCGCCGACAGGCCGGTGAAACCACCCCCGACGATGACGACGTCGCATGTCCGGTCGCCATCGAGAGCCGGATATTCGGGCCGGGGGCCGGCCGTGTCCTCATACCAGGAGCGGCCGGGGGAAATGGGGGATTGGTAGGGCATGATGCTCAGTAGGGGAGTAGGGGAGTAGGGGAGTAGGTACGCTAGTCGTCTGAGAGTTTCCGGATTAGAAGTCGAAGAAGCTTTCCCGCACTTTCGGCACTCGCCAGTAATGAAGCCGCCGTCGCTTTCGGTGCGATGCCGATACGCTCAGCGATCAGAAGCTGGGTTTCCAGTTCCTTCAGTGATCCTTGGGCTATACGGAGAAATTGCTGATAGGAACCTCGGATCTCTCTGCCATAGCCTTCCGCTATGTTCGACGGCACCGAACTTGCGGCACGCCGCACTTGGCTGGTCAGTCCATAAAGCTCCTCCTTGGGCCAGGATTTCGTCGCGCCGTAAACCGCCACCGCAAGATCCATTGCTTGCTGCCACACGATCAGGTCCTTGTAAGAACCCGTTTTTTCAGCCATTCGCCCTACTCCCCTACTCCCCTACACATTCAGCAGCAGATACTCCCGCTCCCACGGGCTGATCACTTCCATGAAGGTCTCGAACTACCGCGCGCTTGATCGCGGCGTAGGTCGCAGCAAACGACTTGCCCAGCAGCGCGCAGAGTTCCTCGTCAGCCTCGAACAGATCGACGGCTTCAAGCAGGCCACGCGGCAGATCGATCTCGTCCTCGTTGGCGGTGGTCAGCACCGGCGGTTCGGCCTTGATCTTGTTGGTCATGCCGATCAGCCCGCAGGCGAGCGATGCGGCCAGCGCCAGGTAGGGATTGGCGTCAGAGGAGGGGATGCGGTTTTCGACGCGCCGCGCCGCTGGATCGGAGCGCGGCACCCGGAAGGCCGTGGTACGGTTGTCGTAGCCCCATTTGTTGTTGACCGGCGCCGAGGCTGCCTGCGTCAGCCGGCGGTAGGAATTGACGTAGGGGGCGAACATCACCAGCGCGTTGGGCACATGCTTCTGCATGCCACCGATGAAATGGAAGAAGGCGTCGGTTTCCGAGCCGTCTTCGGCTGAAAAGACGTTCTTGCCGGTCTTCTTGTCGATGATCGACTGGTGGATATGCATCGCCGAACCGGGCTGCCCCTGGATCGGCTTGGCCATGAAGGTGGCGTAGATCTCGTGCTTCAGCGCCGCCTCGCGGATGGTGCGCTTGAACATGAACACCTGGTCGGCGAGTTCGACCGGATCGCCGTGGCGCAGATTGATCTCGAGCTGGCCGGCACCTTCCTCGTGGATCAGCGTGTCGATCTCCAGGCCCTGGCTCTCGGAGAAATGGTAGATGTCGTCGATCAGTTCGTCGAATTCGTTGACGCCGGCGATCGAATAGCCGGCGCCGCCGCCGATCGCCCGTCCCGAACGCCCGACCGGCGGCGTCAGAGGATAGTCCGGATCGGGGTTCTTGCGCACGAGGTAGAATTCGATCTCTGGCGCCACAACCGGCTTCAGCCCGCGCCTGTCATAAGCCGCGACCACGCGCTTGAGCACGTTGCGCGGCGTGAACTCCACCGAGCGGCCGTCCTGGTGGACGAGATCGCAGATGACCGCCGCCGTCGGGTCTTCTTCCCATGGCACCACGGTCAGTGTCGAAAGGTCCGGCATCAGCTTGAGGTCGCCGTCGTCTTCCGGGTAGTGGAAGCCATTGCCGTCCTCCGGATAGCCGCCGGAAATCGTCGTCATGAATACCGCCGAAGGCAGCGCCAGCGAGGTGTTCGAGGTGAACTTCTTCGACGGCATCATCTTGCCGCGCGCGACGCCCGCCTGGTCGGGCGTAATGCATTCGATGTCCTCGATGCCGCGCCATTCCAGCCAGGCGCTGACTTCCTTCCAGTTTTTCACGCCACGTTGATTTTTCACGAAAGCAGGCGTGCGGACGCGTCCTCCGCGGCTCGACGGACGGACTTCCTTTTTTGCAGGCGGCATCATTCACCAGATTGGGTTGCGGATTTTGGAGTATAGCCGTGCGCGGTGATGGAAGGGAAGGGGAGCCGGGTTGCGTTCGCTCCACAGTTGAAAATCGTTCCAGAAAGGCTCTAGTTTCGATCTCCCTTAAACTCAGTACCTCGGTTGAATACATCGAATGCAAGACAGCAGCAAATTGACGACGATCGGCTTCGATGCCGATGACACGCTGTGGCAGAACGAGCAGTTCTTCCGCATGACCGAGAAGCGCTTTGCCGCGCTGCTCGGCGAGCATGCCGAGGAGGCGCACATTTCGGCAAGATTGCTGGAGGCCGAGAAGCGCAACCTCGCAATCTATGGTTTCGGCATCAAGGGATTTACCCTGTCGATGATCGAGACGGCGATCGAGGTCACCGAAGGCCGCGTCCCGGCCTCGACCATCGCCGAGATCCTTGCCGCGGGCCGCGACATGCTTGGCCATCCGATCGAGGCGTTGCCTCATGCGCGCGAGACGGTGGAAAAACTCGCCGGCGCCTATCGCCTGCTACTGATCACCAAAGGCGACCTCTTCGACCAGGAACGCAAGCTGGCCGGGTCCGGCCTGGGCGATCTGTTCGATGCCGTCGAGATTGTCAGCGACAAGAGCGCCGCCACCTATAGCAGGATCTTCAGCCGCCACGGCGACGGCCCCGAGAAGGGCATGATGGTAGGCAACTCGCTCAAGTCCGACGTGGTGCCGGCCATCGAGGCCGGCAGTTGGGGCGTCCACGTGCCGCATGATCTGACCTGGGTGCTGGAACATGTCGAGCCGCCGCTCGACGCTCCACGTTTCCGCCAGATCTCCGACCTTGGGGAGTTGCCTGCGCTGATCGAAAGCATCGGCAAAATCGGTTGATGGCGCGTCTCGACGTTTCGGCCAACTCGAGCGGACTACGAACAGCTACGCCCCAGTCCGATCAGCCGATCGATCACCGGCTGTAGTCTTTCGGTGGTGATTGGTTTGGTGACCACCACATCGACCACGCTCGACAGGCCCAGGCTCTCCGCTGTGCCATTCTTGGTTGAAAGCAAGATCACCGAGGGAAGCGACTTGCCCGACATCCGCCGCAGCGCGTCGATGCCGGCCATCAGGGCGTCGCAGTCCTTGTTGTCGACGCCGCCATCGAGGACAACAGCCCCCGGAATCATAGACCGCAATGTCTTTGCCGCCATTTCAGGCGACTCTGAGATCGGCTTGAGCCCGGACTTTTCGACGATCTTCGACACCACAACCCGGTTGATCGGCGATTTTCCGACGACGAGCACATGGGAGAAATCCATGATCATCTCGGCGTTTGCGTTCCGGTCCCTCACATTCGGGTGTGTTACAGTCTCTGTCTGGCGATCTGCTGGACACATGGGCAGGGCTGGCCGCTCGTCTCGGGTTTCAATGCAGGGTTGAAATCTGAGAGCCAATTGGCGTGAGATCGCCACCTGTGTCAAGCAGAAATGGCAGTCTTCTAGAATATAGCGGCAAGCATTAAAATTTAAGGCAAGTTTTGTTCTTGGCAGTAGTGAATTGGTCGTGCAAAGGCAAAGTCACCCGCGCAAAAGCCGCGCGGGTGAACCCAAATTTTGCCATGCGCAAAGTGCCCAAAGAGCGCTCGGCGCCGTAGGGTGCGTTCAGCCGTGGCTCTGCTGGGTGACGATAACCGGGATCAGCAGGTCGCCCCAATTTCCGTCGCCGCCATGGTGGCGTGCCGAGCGCACGAGCTCCACCGAGACGCCCGCCTCGACCGCTTTCATTACCGACTGGTTCAGCCTGTGCAGATCGTTGGCCAGCATGCGGATGGTCGCCTGCTGATCGACGCTCATTGTGGTCGACTGCTCTTCGGCTCGTTCCTTGACGCGGCTTATCGAAGCCATTGGTCTTCTCCCTGTTCTATGCCCCTTGGGGCGTTTCCTCAGTCTGTGTATTCGTGTCGCTTCTATTCCGCTGCTGGCTTGAACTGGGCGTGCTCGGTCGATTCACACATGGCCGTGGTCGAAGACTGGCCGCCGGTGATCGCCATCGACACAGCATCGAAATAGCCGGTGCCAACCTCGCGCTGGTGCTTGGTCGCGGTGTAGCCGTTGGCTTCCGCCGCGAATTCGGCTTCCTGCAACTCGGAATAGGCCGTCATCTGCCGCTCCTTGTAGCCGCGTGCGAGTTCGAACATGCCGAAGTTGAGCTGGTGGAACCCGGCCAGCGTGATGAACTGGAACTTGTATCCCATGGCGCCAAGTTCCCTCTGGAACTTCGCGATCGTCGCGTCGTCAAGATTCTTCTTCCAGTTGAACGACGGCGAGCAATTATAGGCGAGAAGCTTGTCCGGGTGATGCCTGCGCACGCCCTCGGCGAACTTCCGGGCTTGTGCTAGATCGGGCTTCGAGGTCTCGCACCAGATCAGGTCGGCATAGGGTGCGTAGGCGGCCGCCCGCGCGATGCACGGCTCGATGCCGTTCCTGACCTGATAGAAGCCTTCCACCGTGCGGCCTGCGTCATAGTCGACGAAGGGCTGGTCGCGCTCGTCGATGTCTGAGGTCAGCAGCTTTGCCGCTTCCGCATCGGTGCGCGCGACGACCAGCGTCGGCGTGCCCATCACGTCTGCCGCCAGACGTGCGGCGTTGAGGTTGCGGATGTGTGCGGCGGTCGGGATCAGCACCTTGCCGCCAAGATGGCCGCACTTCTTTTCCGACGCTAGCTGGTCCTCGTAGTGGACGCCGGCCGCACCCGCCTCGATGAAGGCCTTCATGATCTCGAAAGCGTTGAGCGGTCCGCCGAAGCCGGCTTCCGCATCGGCAACGATCGGCGCGAACCAGGTGTCGACCGAAAGCCCGTTGCCTTCGGAGGTCTCGATCTGGTCGGCGCGCTGCAAGGTGCGGTTGATCCGCTTGACCAGTTCAGGCGCCGCGTTGGCGGGATAGAGCGACTGGTCCGGATACATGGCCGATGCGGTGTTGGCGTCGGCGGCGACCTGCCAGCCGGACAAATAGATCGCCTTCAGTCCGGCGCGGACCTGCTGCATGGCTTGGTTGCCCGACATGGCGCCGAGCGCGTTGACGAAATCCTCCTCGTGGATGAGCTTCCACAGCCGGTTCGCACCCATCTCGGCGAGACTCTGGCGGATCTGAACCGACCCCCGCAGCCGCTTCACGTCAGCCGGCGAGTAAGGCCGTTCGATGCCGTCGAAGCGACCTTCCGGTGCCGAGGGGACGAGGTTGTAAAAATCGGTCATTGGTCACTCCAGAATTTTCGATAGCCGTTTTCGAAGCGGCAGCTTCAAGGGAGGTTTTACACCGCTTGTGTGTGACATCATTTACATTGCGCCGCGAAGAGAGCGAGAGAAACCGCGAGATTTGCCGGAAAATAAGAGAAAACCTGTGTTGTGTTTGACCGTAAAGCCTTGTAAATTTGTCAAGGTTGTAAAAGACCGACATAGGGGTGTCGTTCCGGAATTGTGTAAATTCCTGTCAAGGATAGTCGATTGGCCGACCAGAAGATCTTCGCGGGGCCGCGCATCCGCCGCATCCGCAACGCCAAGGGCCTGACCCAGACGGCGATGGCCGAAGGGCTCGGCATCTCGCCGTCCTATCTCAACCTGATCGAGCGCAACCAGCGGCCGCTGACGGTCCAGCTGATCCTGAAACTGGCATCCGTCTACAAGATCGACCCGCACGAGTTGCAGGGCGAGGCGAGGGGGTCGATATCAGCCTTGAAGGAAGTGTTTGCCGACCCGCTGCTGATCGGCGAACTGCCGGGTGACCAGGAATTGATCGAGCTTGCCGAGGCGGCGCCCAACGCGTCCGCCGCGATGATAAAGCTGTTTCGCGCCTATCGCGAGCAGGCTGAACGCCTATCCGATCTCAACGAACTTCTGGCGCGCGAAGGCCGGGCCACCGCACTCTCCGGCGCGCGGCTGCCGATCGACGAGGTGCACGAGATTTTCGAGCGCCGGCCGAACCATTTTGCGGCACTCGAGGAGGAGGCCGAGGCGTTCACGTCGGTGCTCGATCCCGGCGACGATCTGTTCGCTGCCCTGAAGGGTTGGCTGAAGCGCGAATACGGTATCGTGGTCAAGGTGCTGCCGGTCGCCACCATGCCGAACTGGCGCCGCCGCTACGACCGCCACTCGCAGCGTCTGTTTCTGTCCGAGCGCCTGTCGCCATTCGACCAGTTGCGCGAAGTGGCGATGGAGGCTTGCCTGATCCGCATGACGGTCGCGGTGGCCGGCGAGATTCAGGCGCTGAAGCTGACCACGGACGAGGCGCGTCGGCTCGCCCGCTTCGAGCTCGGCCGCTATGCCGCCCACGCGCTGATGATGCCCTATCAATCCTTTCATGCGGCAGCACATCGCGCGCGCTATGACATCGACGTGCTGCGTTCGCGCTTCAACGTCTCCTTCGAGCAGGCGGCGAACCGTCTGACTATGCTGCAGCGGCCGGGCACGTCGGGCGTACCGTTCTTCATGCTGGAGGTCGACAATGCCGGCAATCGCTTTCGCAAGGCGGGCAGCCAGGGCTTTCCGCAAAGCCGCTTCGGCGGCGGCTGTCCGAAGCTGCCTGTCCACGCCGCCTTCACACAACCCGGTCAGATCTTTGTCGAGGCGGTGGAAATGCCCGATGGCGCCGAGTTCCTCTGCGTTGCCCGCACACTGGAAGGACCGCAAGGCTCGTTTTCGGAGCGTCCGCGCCGCACGGCGTTGCTGCTGGGCTGCGATATCGGCTTTCGTGACGAGATCGTCTATGGCGGGGCGCTGCCAGCGGTGGCTGCGGGTGCATCCGGGAAGGCCGGACAGGGCGCCGCCCCGGCCACGCCGATCGGCCCCGCCTGCCGGCTGTGCGAACGCATCGGTTGTCTCGCCCGCGCCGAGCCGCCGGTGACACGTCCGCTTGGCCTCGACGAGATGGTGACGGGCTTGAGCGCTTTCGATTTTCAGTAAGGTTGCGACAAGGCCCACCGCCTTTGCCACAACGGGTCGCCGTTGGCTGGATCACGCCCGGCCTTCGTCTTTGCGCTACGCCAAAGAGGCACGTTTCTGTCGTCCGTGGCGCATCGTGCCGCCCCAGAAATCGCCGACAGTCGCACCTATGACCGATACCGCATCACCAAGTGTCGTTTCGCCGCGAGAGGAGCGCATAGGCTTCCTGCTGATAATCCTGTCGGCGCTGATGTGGAGCTTCGGCGGCACCATCGCCCGTTTCATCGATACCGGGGACAGCTGGGCGGTCGTTTTCTGGCGCTCGGTCTGGGCCGCTGCCTTTCTGCTCTGCTTCATGGCCTGGCGCGATGGCTGGCGCGGCACGCTGCGATTGTTCCGCGACATGGGCCTGCCCGGCCTTGCCGTGGCCGTCTGCTTCGCCACGGCGTCGACGTCATTTGTCGTCGCACTCGCCTACACCACTGTCGCCAACATCCTTTTGATGCAGGCCGGCGTGCCGCTGCTGGCGGCATTGCTTGCCTGGGTGCTGTTTCGCGAGCGCGTAACCGTCGCGACCTGGGTGGCCATCGCCGCCGTCATCGCCGGCGTCGCCATCATGGTGTCGGAATCGCTCGACGGCGCCGTATCGCCGATCGGCGACGGCCTGGCGCTGTTGATTGCCGTCATGTTCTCGATCGCCACCGTCATCACCCGGCGCTTCGCCCATGTGCGCATGACGCCGGCGACCTGCCTCGGCACGATGCTGGCAGCGGCTTTCGCGGCGTCGCAAACCGCGCAGTTCGCCGTTTCCGGCCACGACATGGCTTTCCTGTTTGCCTTCGGCGTGATCAATCTCGGCCTTGGCCTTGCCTTCTTCGCCACCGGCGCCCGGCTGGTTCCGGCGGCAATCGCAGCGTTGCTCGGCACCTTCGAGCCGATCCTCGGCCCGATCTGGGTCTGGCTTGTCCATTCCGAGGTGCCTTCGATGCGCACCATCATCGGCGGCGCGGTCGTGGTCGCCGCGCTGCTGGTCCATATCGGGCTGGAGTTCAAGCGCCAGACGAGGCCGGCGCGGCCGGGCGTCACCGGCGTACCGTCCCCTAATTGATGCGGCGCACGCGTTTGCCATTGACAATGCTGCTGCCGCCCGGGCAGGCTGCGGCCACGGCAACAACAAGACAGGCGTATCTTGCCAAGTCTCCCCGCCGGTCCATTCGCGACCGGATCCCATCGTCGTATTCCTGCCCGTGTCATGGCGAAAGCCACTGACGGCGCTGGAACGCCACTCAGGCCACGACAAGGGCACAAGGCCCAATTCAGCCGCACATCAAACGCCTCCCAACGTGTCGGCAGTTCGCGCTTTGCGCTTCCTGGAATGGTCAACCATCTGAAACAAATGCCCGGCCGCGCCAACGCTGCGACGAGCCGGCGACGGAACACTCATCAAAGGAGAATAGCATGATCCGCAAAGCGCTCTGGCTTTCGGCAACCTCGGCATTTCTGGCTTTTTCCACCCCCGGCGCTCATGCCGAGGATCGCGTCGTCAACGTCTTCAACTGGTCGGACTATATCGACAGCTCCATCATCGACGACTTCACCAAGGAGACCGGCATCAAGGTTGTCTATGACACCTTCGATTCCAACGAAATCCTGGAAACGAAACTGCTTGCCGGCGGCAGCGGCTACGATGTCGTCGTACCCAGCGGAAATTTCCTTGCGCGCCAGATCCAGGCGGGTGTGTTCCAGAAGCTCGACAAGTCGAAACTGCCCAACATTTCCAACATGTGGGACACCGTTCTGGAGCGAACCGCCAAATACGACCCCGGCAACGAATACTCGATCAACTACATGTGGGGCACGGTTGGTATCGGCTACAACCTCAAGAAGGTGCAGGCAGCACTTGGCACTGACAAGATCGATAGCTGGGATGTGTTCTTCAATCCGGAAAGTCTGGCCAAGTTGAAGGACTGCGGTGTCTATGTGCTCGACTCGCCGGCCGACATCATACCGGCGACGCTGAAATATCTCGGTCTCGACCCGAACAGCACGTCACTCGACGATATCTCCAAGGCCGAAGAAACTCTGCTGAAGATCCGGCCCTACATCCGCAAATTCCATTCGTCCGAGTACATCAATGCCTTGGCCAATGGCGATATTTGCCTGGCGGTCGGCTGGTCGGGCGACGTGTTCCAGGCGCGCAACCGCGCAGTCGAGGCCAAGCAGGGCGTTGAAATCGGCTACGCAGTGCCGAAGGAAGGGGCGCAGATGTGGTTCGACCAGATGGCTATACCGGCCGACGCACCGCATGTGGCGGAGGCGCTCGAATTCCTCAACTACATGATGAAGCCGGAAGTGATCGCCAAATCGTCGAACTATGTGCTGTATGCCAACGGCAACAAGGCGTCGCAGCAGTTCATAGACAAGGCGATCCTTGACGATCCGGCGATCTATCCGGACGCTGCGACCTTGGAAAAACTCTATACCGTCTCGCCCTACGATCCCAAGACCCAGCGCCTCATCACGCGCAGTTGGACCAAGATCGTCACCGGACAGTAAGCGAGATTGACAGACCCCGGCAGGTTCTGCCGGGGTCAGGTATTTGGGGACTAGAATTTCGGGGCAACCAGCAGGACGGAGAGGGACATGAAATCGCTTGGCAGCATCCGCAGGGATTTCGCGCCATGGAATGATCCGAACGCCAAGCCATACATTCAATTCGACAATGTCACCAAGAAGTTCGGTGATTTCACCGCCGTCAACAATTTGACGCTGACCATATTCGAGCGCGAGTTCTTCGCGCTGCTCGGCGCATCGGGCTGCGGAAAGTCGACGCTTCTCCGGATGCTGGCCGGCTTCGAGGAACCGACCGCCGGTCGCATCCTGCTCGATGGCCAGGATTTGCGCGGCATCCCGCCCTATCGTCGTCCCGTCAACATGATGTTCCAGTCCTATGCGTTGTTCCCGCATATGACGGTCGAGAACAACATCGCCTTCGGCCTCAAGCAGGACGGCATGCCGAAGCCCGAGATCGCGGCGCGCGTCGCCGAAATGTTGAAGCTGGTCAAGCTGGAGCAGTTCGCCAAGCGCAAGCCTCACCAGCTGTCCGGCGGCCAGCGCCAACGCGTCGCGCTCGCTCGCTCGGTCGCCAAGCGGCCCAAGGTTCTGTTGCTCGATGAACCGCTTGGCGCGCTGGACAAGAAGCTGCGCGAGGAAACGCAGTTCGAGTTGATGGACCTGCAGCAGAATCTCGGCCTCACCTTCGTCGTCGTCACCCACGACCAGGAAGAGGCGATGACCATGGCCGACCGCATCGCCATCATCGACAAGGGCGAGGTGATGCAGGTGGCGACGCCGGCGGAAGTCTACGAGGCGCCGGGCTCTCGCTTCGTCGCCGGTTTCGTCGGCAATGTGAACATGTTCGAAGGCAAGATCGCGCGCGGCGCGGCGGGCGCCGCCAGCATCGATGCCGGCAATGGCATCACCATCCGCACCGAGAATGCCGGCGATGCCGCCGCTGGCGCTGCCGTCACCTTCGCCATCAGGCCGGAGAAGATCAAAATATCGTCCAAGAAGCCTGCAGATGCCGTCAATGCGATCGAGGGCGAGGTCTATGACATCGCCTATCTCGGCGACATGACCGTCTACCACGTCAGGCTGGATGACGGTCAGGTCGTGCGGGCCAGCACCATGAATGCCGCACGCCTCACCGAGGATCCACTGAGCTGGAACGATCGTGCCTGGGTTTCTTTCCGGCCCGACGCCGGCGTCGTGCTGACGCGGTAGGGGGCGGTCATGTCGAATGCCGCTGTCACCGTAACAACCCCGGCCATCGATGCGGACAAGTCCGCTCTGGCCAGGCTGAGCGCCGCTTTCGTAAGCCGTCTGGTCATCATCATCCCCTATGTCTGGCTGCTGTTCTTCTTCCTCATTCCGTTCATCATCGTCTTCAAGATCTCGCTGTCGCAGACGGCGATCGCCATACCGCCCTACACGCCGGTGCTGGATTTCAGCGGCGGCATTTCCGGTTTTTTCGCCCAGCTGAAACAGCTCAGTATCGACAACTACACCTGGCTGACTGAGGACGCGCTTTACTTCAACGCCTATGTGACAAGCGTCATCGTCGCCGCAATCTCGACGGTCCTGACCCTGATCGTCGGCTATCCGATCGCCTATGGCATGGCGCGTGCGCCGGCGACCATCCGCCCAACCCTGCTGATGCTGGTGATCCTGCCGTTCTGGACCTCGTTCCTGATCCGGGTCTACGCTTGGATCGGCATCCTCAAGCCCGAGGGGCTGCTCAACCAGTTGCTGCTCGCCACCGGCGTCATCAGCCAGCCGCTGATCATCCTCAACACCTACACGGCGATCTTCATCGGCATTGTCTATTCCTATCTGCCGTTCATGGTGCTGCCGCTCTATTCGTCCCTGGAAAAGATGGATTATTCGCTGATCGAGGCGGCCAAGGATCTCGGCTGCCCGCCGACCGCCGCCTTCTGGAAAATCACCTTTCCGCTGTCGCTGCCCGGCGTCATCGCCGGCTGCCTTCTGGTGTTCATTCCCGCCGTCGGCGAATTCGTCATTCCCGACCTGCTCGGCGGGTCGCAAACGCTGATGATCGGCAAGACGTTGTGGAACGAGTTCTTCGCCAACCGTGACTGGCCGGTGTCGTCGGCCGTCGCCGTCATCTTGCTGCTGCTCTTGATCGTGCCGATCATGCTCTTCCAGCGAGCCCAGGCCCGCGCCCAGGAGCAGGACAGATGAACACGACTTGGAGCCGCTTCAACATCACCTCGATCGTGCTGGGCTTTGCCTTTCTCTATCTGCCGATCGTCCTGCTCATCGTCTTCTCCTTCAACGAGTCCAAGCTGGTCACCGTCTGGGGCGGCTTCTCGACCAAATGGTATGTCTCGCTGTTTCACAACCAGGGTCTGATGGACGCCACCTGGGTCACGGCTCGCGTCGGCGTCATCTCGGCCACCGTGGCGACCGTGCTTGGCACGCTGGCGGCACTCACCTTGACGCGGTACACGCGCTTCAAGGGCCGGATACTGTTTTCCGGCATGGTGTTTGCGCCGCTGGTCATGCCGGAAGTGATCACCGGCCTGTCGCTGCTGCTGCTCTTCGTCGCCGTCGGTCTCGACCGCGGCTTTCTCACCGTAACACTTGCCCACATCACACTGACCATGTGTTTCGTCGCCGTCGTGGTGCAGTCGCGCCTGGTCACGCTCGATCGTTCGCTGGAAGAAGCAGCGATGGATCTTGGCGCGCCACCGGTGAAGACCTTCTTCCAGATCACGCTGCCCGTCATCATGCCGGCGATCGTGTCCGGCTGGATGCTGGCCTTCACATTGTCGCTCGACGATCTGGTCATCGCCAGCTTCACCTCCGGGCCCGGCGCCACCACGCTGCCGATGAAGATCTACAGCCAGGTTCGCCTCGGTGTGACGCCGGAGATCAACGCCGCCTGCACCATCCTGATCGCCGTAGTCGCGATCGGCGTCATCATCGCTTCGCTCGCCAACAAGCGCCGCGAGGTCCAGCGCCAGCGCGACGAGCAGGCTGCGCAGCGGGGCTGATGGGCGCGGGGTAGGCAAGTCTGAGAGGGTAGCTGCCTACTCGCCTGAAACGCCCCGGCTGACCGGCGAAATGAACGGCGTGCTCCACGTGCCGCCGACGAAGAACGAAGACTGGTTGGGACCCTGCTCATTCGTCTGCGTCGCTGCCTGTTCCGGCTGGATGACGCCGCCCGACAGCGCCAGCCCGCGTCCGGCATAGGACGCGATACCGGAAAGCCAGATCTTGTATTTCGCCGAATTGGCCTCGGCCTTGTCGAGCCTCGCCACGCCCTTGGAAATGCTCGCCTTGAGTTCGGCTCCGTCGATCGGCAGCGTTCCGTTCGCGACGTCGTCGAGGGCGAAGAATCCGCCTTGTTCAGCGTGTTTGAGAAAGGCCGGCAGGTTGAGCCCGCTCAGTGCACCCGGTCCGAACGTCGCCGAGACCGAGCCGTCGGCGTTTTCGAAGATGGAGTTCCAGGATTTGCCTGGCCCCTTGAGGATGACAGAGACGGTCCCGGTGCTGGCCGGCACAAGCCGTGTCATGCCCGCCGCGGTTCCGAAAGCGGCGCCATCGATGTCGGAGGCGAGAAGCCGGATCTCGACCTGCGTACCTTCCGGCTTGCGGTCGAAACGAAGACTGCTCTGGATGTTGCCGCCAAAAGCCGACGCATCCGAAATATCGAAGACCGCAAGGCCGTTCTTGACCTGCGCGGCGGCGGCGACGTCGGCAAGCTGGATGGCACCTGCGGTGGCATGCGCTGCCGACACTCTGAGATCGAGATTGATACGGTCGGCGAAGCTGCTGTCGATTTCGCCGGGGCCGGTTTCGCCGGCGGGCGCGAGCGGCGTGAAGGCTGACAGAAACGACCTGAGGTCGAGCGTATCGAAGGCAAGCGTGCCGGAGATCACCGGCAGCGCTTCACCAAAGGAGAGGTCCAGCGCCCCCATTCCCGGATTGTTGTCCAGTGCCACCGCGGTGTTCTCGAATTTTATCCGGCCCGTCGTCGCCGTGACCTTGCTGGAAACGGAGACGGAGCCGATCGCCGCACCGAGTGCGATGCCGGCCTGCGACCATTCGAGCACGCGCCTCAGCGAAGGGGCGGCAAATTTCGCCTGGCCGTCGAAATAAGCATTTTCGGACATGCTGGCCATGCCGTCGAACGAGAAGGTGGCCGGTGCTGCCTTGAAGGAAAGCGAGATCGGCGCAGCACCCCCGGCAAACAGCACCAGCGGGTTCGGGGAGGCGGCGTCCACGGCGACGCTTTCGCCGCGCCAGATTCCGGTCGCCGATAGCGTCGCATTGCTGTTCATCGCCGCCCAGTTCGCCTGGCCGGTCAGGCTGCTCAGGATCTCGTCGTCCTTGCCGCCGACGGAGGCGATCACGCGTCCGTCCCTGAACTCCACGATGCCGAACGGATCCGCCGGCAGCTTGCTCAGATCCGGCTTGGCGGGATCGGCGTTGACCACGCCGCGAGCGGTGTCGATCGAGCGCGTGATGCGTCCGCCGGACGGTATGGCAGGCAGGAACAGGCCGTTTGCGATGCGCTGAACCCTGATCGTCGGCCGCACCAGCCGCGCCGTCGAAAACGCCACGTCGCCGCGCAGCGCCGCCATGGCGGAAAGGTCGACCTCGACCCGCTCGGCCTCGATCACCGGCGGCGCGTCGGTCTCCGTCCATTGCGAAAGCGTCACGTCGGTCAGGATGGCCCGGAACTTCGGCCACACCTCGATGCGCGGCGCGCCGTCGATGGTGACCCTGAAACCGCTCCACGCACTCATCTCCCAGGCGATGCGGTCGCGCACGATACGGGTCGAGGCAATGAGCGGCAGGGCGGCGACGACCAGCGCGATGACGAGCACGGCAACGCCGATCGCCCATACTCCGCGCCGGATCAAAGGTGATGGCATATCGCCCCG
Organism: Mesorhizobium sp. AR10; assembly: GCF_024746795.1. Lineage (NCBI taxonomy): Bacteria > Pseudomonadati > Pseudomonadota > Alphaproteobacteria > Hyphomicrobiales > Phyllobacteriaceae > Mesorhizobium > Mesorhizobium sp. AR10. The sequence continues at coordinate 6,077,996 of NZ_CP080524.1, read as the reverse complement.
TATGCTTCCATTCCAACAAAAATCGCCCAACGGGTGTAACCCAAGGCTTAGGCATTTCAAGTCTTTATGGCCCGGCGATGGCATTTGCGCACATGCTGCGCGGTCGACCGAACAAAATCTTGCTCTGCTGCGCCGCGATATGCATAAGCGAGGGTGCCCAATGCATGTCGCCCAAAAGCCTGCCCCGAGAGGTGCGCGGCGTTTTTGGGACAGCGACCGGCATGAAGCAGAGTTTAAAGCGCGTCGTTAGGAATCCCTTCAAACGCGACGCGCTTTAAGAGGAACGATCATGGCTGCCGAAGTACCACTCTGGACCCCGACACAAGACCAGATTGACGCCGCGCCGCTGACCGCCTTCATAAAAGCAGCCGCCGCGAACGCCGGCACATCTTTCGCCTCCTATGCCGAACTTCACCGCTGGTCGATCGACGATCGCGAGGCGTTCTGGGCTCTGGTCTGGGAGTTCTGCGGCATCGTCGGTGACAGGGGCGAGCCCGTGCTGGTCGACGGCGATCTGATGCCTGGTGCCGCCTTCTTTCCCGACGCCACGCTGAACTTCGCCGAGAACCTCTTGAAGAAGACAGGCTCGAGCGACGCAATTGTGTTTCGCGGCGAGGACAAGATCGAGCGTCGACTGTCGTGGAATGAGTTGCATGGGCTGACCTCGCGCCTGCAGCAGCTTTTCCTCTCGCTCGGCGTGAAAAAGGGCGACCGAATCGCCGCGATGATGTCCAACATGCCGGAGGCCGTTGCCGCGATGCTGGCCGCCGCCTCGATCGGCGCCGTCTGGTCGTCCTGTTCTCCCGACTTCGGCGAGCAGGGGGTTCTCGACCGTTTTGGCCAGATCGAGCCGGTCGTCTTCATCGCGCCGGACGGCTATTGGTACAATGGCAAGGCGATCGAAGTCGCCGACAAGATCGCTTCCGTGGCGGCAAAGCTGCCTTCCGTACGCAAGATCCTGATCGTCGACTATCTCGGCACCTCGGCCGATGTGGCAGTGACCATCGACAAGGCCGCGGCTCTGGAAGAGGCGCTGTCGCCCTTCGCTGCCAAGCCTGTCACCTTTGAGCGGCTGCCGTTTTCGCATCCGCTCTACATCCTGTTTTCTTCCGGCACGACCGGCATCCCCAAATGCATCGTCCATTCGGCCGGCGGAACGCTGATCCAGCATGTCAAGGAACAGCGGCTCCATGCCGGCCTGCTCGACGGCGACCGCTTCTTCTATTTCACCACCTGCGGCTGGATGATGTGGAACTGGCTGGTCTCGGGCCTGGCGTCCGGCGCCACCTTGCTGCTCTATGACGGCTCGCCCTTCTACCCCGACGGCAATGTTCTGTTCGACTTCGCCGATGCCGAGAAGATGACCTATTTCGGCACTTCGGCGAAGTTCATCGATTCCGTGCGCAAGGCCGGCCTGGAGCCGATCCGCACCCATGATCTTGCCACCGTGCGGACGATCTCATCCACCGGCTCGCCGCTGTCGCCGGAGGATTTCCGCTTCGTCTATGACGGCATCAAGCAGGACGTGCATCTGGCCTCGATCTCCGGCGGCACCGACATCGTCTCCTGCTTCGTGCTTGGCGTTCCGACAGAACCGGTATGGACCGGCGAGATCCAGGGAGCGGGCCTCGGCCTTGCTGTCGATGTCTGGGACGATGACGGCAAGCCGGTCCGGCAGGAGAAGGGCGAACTCGTCTGTACCAGGGCGTTTCCGGCGATGCCGATCGGCTTCTGGAACGACCCTGAAGGCAAGAAGTACAAGGCAGCCTATTTCGAACGTTTCGACAATGTCTGGTGCCACGGCGACTTCGCCGAATGGACCGCCCATGGCGGCATGATCATCCACGGCCGCTCCGACGCGACACTCAATCCGGGCGGTGTGCGGATCGGAACGGCGGAGATCTACAACCAGGTCGAACAGATGCCGGAAATCCTCGAGGCGCTGTGCATCGGCCAGGATTTCGACAATGACGTTCGCGTCGTGCTGTTCGTGCGGCTGGCCGCTGGTATCGCGCTCGATGCCGATCTGGAAAAACGCATCCGAACGAAAATCCGCACCGGGGCAAGCCCCCGCCACGTGCCGGCGAAGATCGTCGCCGTCGCCGACATTCCACGCACCAAATCGGGCAAGATCACCGAGCTTGCGGTGCGTGACATGGTGCATGGCCGCACCATCAAGAACAAGGAGGCGCTCGCCAATCCCGAAGCGCTCGAACTGTTCCGCAACCTGCCGCAGCTTGCCGACTAATGCATGCCGCCCAAAAGTGTGTAGCGGTTTTGGGATAACGGCATGAATGCCTAAATGGCCTTCGGCATGGTTAACGAAATATGTCGGTGGAATTTACCTAGATTTCACGAGTGGTACACTTTCGTAAATTTTTCGCCACGCCGGTAAGGAGTTGTTAAGGGCCGGCGTCGATAGTCGCACGTAACTTGAGGGAGAAATCCCGTTCCTCGAAGTCCCTGAGGATCTGCATTCGCTCAAGCCCCGTTGTGACAGCAATCCATCACTTAAGGCGTCCTTTTGGACGCCTTTTCTTTTCTCGTGGCCATTGTTCAGGATCGCAGATCCGCGCAGCAAGAAGCTGGAGCCGACTTTCGGAAGCGGGCGCTCTTTAATCGGCGAGCACACGGGTCGACGGAAAGCCGACTTCGACCAGAGTTCCTTCGCCGGGCGTCGACGTGATGGTGAACCGGGCCCGGTTTGCCTCGACCATCGCCTTGGTCAGCGGCAGTCCGAGACCCGTACCGTCACCGCGCCCACGCTTCAGTGCATTGATCTGCTTGAACGGCTTAAGCGCCTGCTCGATCTCGGCCTGGCTCATGCCGATGCCGGTGTCGCGCACGCGCATGACGACATCGCCGGAGGGTTCATAGGCGGTCGAGACGATCACCTGGCCACCGGCTTGCGTGTAGCGGATGGCGTTCGACAGGATGTTGAGGGCAATCTGGCGCACGCTGCGCAGATCGGCCACCACTTCCGGCAGCCGCGAGGCGAAGCTGGAACGGATGATGACACGCTCGCGATTGGCCTGCGGCTGCATCATCGCCACCGTTTCGCCCAGCGTGTCATTGAGCGACACAGCCTCGTAATCCATCTCCTGCTGGCCGGCTTCGATTTTCGAGATGTCGAGCAGGTCGTTGACCAGGTCGAGCACATGGTTGCCCGACCGGTTGATGTCGCGCAGATAGTCGCGATAGCGGTCGTTGGCCACCGGCCCGAATTTCTCGTCCACCATCAGCTCGGAAAAGCCGATGATGGCGTTCAGCGGCGTGCGGATTTCATGGCTGATGCGCGCGAGAAAATCGGTCTTCTGCGAAGAGGCGCGTTCGGCCACCGCGCGCGCCTGCGTCAAATCCTCTTCGGCCCGCTTCCACTGCGTGATGTCGCGCACCACGGCGCAAAATCCGCTGTCATTGGGCAGCCTGCCGATGGTCATGAACAATGGAATGAAGCGTCCTTGCGACTCGCGTCCGATCACTTCGCGGCCGTCATTGAGCACGCTCGCCACGCCAGGCTCGGAAAGTCCGTTGAGATAGTCGCGCGCCGCGCGCTGGCTTTCTATGGCAAACAGCGAGGCGAAGGGCTTGCCTGTCACCTCGTCGCTGTCGAAACCGAACAGCGCTTCCGCCGGTCGGCTGATCGAACGGATCGCTCCGTCGCGGCCGATCAGCACGACGCCGTCGGTGGCAGTGTCGATGATGGTGCGCATTTCGGCAATGCGGCTCTTGAGCTCCGGAATGTCCGGTTGGGTCGGCTCGTCGGCAGCGCTATGTAGAGCCGCAGCCGGTGCCTCGTCCTCGCCGGAGCGGCGCACGACCAGCATCAGTGCCTTGCCGCCGCGCCACGGAACCGAGCGCAGGATGGCCTCGATCGGGAACTCCTGCCCGTCACGCGTCTTCAGCTTCAGCGCGCGGTCGGCTCCGTCGGAGCCTCCCTCATCGGAATAAGGATCGGCAAACAGCGCGCCGAGGCCACCGGCATCGCTCAGGTCCTCAAGCGTGTCATAGTCGGTCAGGCTGAGGAATTCCTCATTCGCATAATGAAGCTCGTCGCCGGAATGGATCAGCAAGGGGACCGGCAGCTTGCCGAGGATCGAGGTATCAGGGGCTTTGGTTTCGTCTCCGGCCGAAAATGCCGATGGCACGAACCCTTCAACTTTGAGCGGCGGCACTTTGAGGCGCGGCCGCTCGACAGGAGCCGTCTCCGTTCCGCCGACGCCGTCATCGGCGGGCAAGACAGCCTCGATGTCGGGCCGCACCCAATCCTCGCTGTCTTCGGCGTCGCGGAAATCGGCCGATGTCATGCTGTCGTCGTCTGCGTTTGCACCGGCTGCAACGGGCGTCTCGGCAGCGATAGGCGGCACGCCGGCATCGGCGGCCTCTTGTGCTGCCGCCTCAGTTGGTTCGGAAACCGTCGCCTCGTCGCTGCCGTCGGCGACATCGGTTGGTTCCTGATTGGCATAATCGAGCAAGGAGCCCGAGACTGCCGGCCCGGTGGGTTGGTCGGCGACGCTTTCGCGAGCGGATTCGTCCGGCTGCTCGCCGTCGAGCCGCGCGAGATCCTTCTCGTCTTCCGCATCGCTTTCCAGCGGCTCAGCAGAAACCGCTTCGCTCTCGGGACCGGTTGCCGGCATTTCGCCCGCCGGAACGGCTTCGTTCAATGCCGGCTCGTCAGCCTTCCCGGTTGCTTCGGCTCCTGCCTGGGCAGTCGGTTCCGCCTGCTTTTCGGCATCGGATTGTTCAGCCAACGGCTGCTCGGCCGTGCTGTCTTTCTTGAGCCGCTCGCCGATCTCGCGGAATGCGCTGCGCTCGAGTGTCGACAGGCCCCTCTCATTTGCCGGCTGCTTGTCATTGGCCGGCTGCCGATGCTCGGCCAGCCGGATCACCTTGTCGGCGAAGCGCCGCTCCTGCTTCGGCACGATGGTTAGCGCCGGCACCTCGCCCTTGAACGGGTCAGCCGCCTTGGGCGCTTCCGTCACGGTCTCATCGACTGCTGGCTCCGCTGTCGCGGGTACCTCGCCATTGGGGACAAGCGCCATGCCGATCGCTTCGGAATCGACCACCGCATCGCTGGCGCGGGCAACGCCGAAACCGCGAAAGCCCTCGAAGGCGCGACTGCGGCCGTAGACGGGCAGTGCCGCCAGATCGACAGGAATTTTCAGGTCGGTACCGGCTACCGGCCACTGCACCGAGCGCCCGGACCAGGTGTCGCGTCGTTCGAGCAGGCCGGCGATCTCGCCCGAGGGGTCGAGGCCGAAGGCCGCCGCGACGTCCTTGAAGCGGCGGCCGATCACGTCGGCGGCCGGCTTGCCGACGATGTCGGCAAATTCCGGCGACAGGGAACTGAATTTGCCGTCGGCGTCGGTGCGCCAGACGAAACGCAGCGGGGGCGCCGAACGGTCGATCGCCGGGGTGGAGCCGCGTTTGGCCGGCGAAGCGGTCGGGATGCGGTCTTGGCTCAGCCCATCGGTCGAAACTTCCGTCCCGGCCGGCTCTCTGGCCTCCGCGTTATTCTGCTGGCTCGGCTGTTGCGCATCATCCTCGCCGGCATTGAAGTACCAGTGATCGTGTTGGGCCGGCGTTCCAACTGCAGGCCGATCGCTGTCGGCTGCTTGCGGAGTTTGCATGGTCGTATCGGCAGCGTCGGCCGGCACGTCGTTGTCTTCAACAGTTTTTGCGGCAGCCGGTTGATCAGTGGTTGGGGCAGCAGTCGTCGGCTCGTTGTCCTGTTGCGTCTCCGGCTGGTCAGCGGCATCGGCCGCCGCCAATGCCGCGGTAACGCCTTCGACCTCGCCGACACGCTCCACAGGACTTTCGTCAAGCTGGTCTTCGTCGATCACCACCAGCAGGTGCCGTGTGTCGGTCAGCTGGGCAAGACCGGCTGGATAGGAAGCGGTGCCGCCCGGGACGAGGCGCTTGACGATGCGGTCGTTCTCGGCGGCCACGTCGGCGACAAGTGCGGCCAGCGTCTGCGGCAAGATACCGAGCGCCGCAAAACCATCCGAAGCGGCTTCTACGACGCCCGCAGCGTCGACAAAGGCGATGAAATGCCCGTCTTCGGTAAAGCCGCTGATGGCGCGCCTGGCAATCTCGTCTGCACTGCGTGAGCCGGTCTGCGCCGCCGGCACCGCCAGCATGATCGCATTGTCACCATCCGGCATCGTCACCGCGCTGGCCAGGAAGCCGACGGCGCGGCTGGTCAAGCCGGTCGCCAGCCTGACCGTGATGGCACGATCGCTGCCAATCTCCGGAAAACCGCTGGTCGCCATGATCTGGCGCCTGGCGATCAGCGGCAGCTGCGCCGAGGCGCCGATGATGGCCTCGATGTCCGGATAGCCGAACACCGCCGCTCCTGGTCCGTTGGCCCAGATCACCTGTTCGAGGTCTGCGGACAGGATGGCGATCGCGTCGCCGGCGGCAAAGCGCTGGCGGACCGAGTCGAGCACGGCGACGTCGAGGAAGGAGTAGTTTTCGGACGGCATGCGCTTGGCGAACCCTTACAGAGCGGGCAAATTGCAGTTAACGCTTTGTTAATAAAAGCCGGCGGGGCGAAGGTCCACAAGCCATAACGTGCAGCGGTCGGAATCTGGGCGCTTGGTTAACGCCTGAAAGAATTTATGGTGCACTGCAACAAAGATATTGCAATGCACAAAAAAACCTATATATTGCCATCATACATGAACGAGACGGCTTTCTGTCAAAGCCGCCGCCACTGAAAAGGATGGAAAATGTCCAGGACCAAAACTGACACGATCGAAAACGTTGAATTCCCGAGCTTTGACGCTTCCAAGGCCACCGACCAGATCCGCGCTTTCGCCGAAAAGGGCGTTGAGCAGTCGAAGGAAGCCTATGCCAAGATGAAGACCGGCGCCGAGGAGACCCAGAAGGCTCTGGAGTCCACCTTTGAAACCGCCAAGACCGTTTCCAGCGACCTGTCGCTGAAGACCATCGCCGCTTTCCGCGCCAATGCCGAAGCCGGCTTCTCGCATCTCGAAGCTCTGATCGGCGCCAAGTCGCTGTCGGAAGTCGTCGAGCTGCAGACCGCATTCCTGCGCAAGCGCGTCGAGACGACCGTCGAGCAGGCCAAGGACTTCCAGACCGTCGCTTCCAAGGCGGCCGAGGACGTCTCCAAGCCGATCAAGACCGCCTTCGAGAAGGCCATGAAGGAAATCAAGGTCGCCTGACATTGCGCATGATCTGAGGATGCAACAAAACGTCGCATTTTATCAGACAAATAGATGTGCAATAAGTTGACCAACTGAATACCCGGCGAGTGGAACCTCCTCCCTCTGCTCTCCGGGGTGACCAGCCAGCACCTCCTCCCGCTGGCTCGTAACAGGAAAAGGCCGGCACCTCCTCCCGCCGGCCTTTTTCTTTGTCCGGCGAAAGTTGAAGCCGAAGTGGGAAGCGGCCTTTTGCTCCAGCGCCGCGCGTCCTCTTGGACGTGCAAAGGACGCTGTATGACTCTTGCATCTGCGCGTGATCCTTTCCGAAAATCGGAACCGATTTTCGGAGCCATGCTCGGCCAAAAGCCTTGAATTAAACTCCGATAGCCCGTATGGACGCATCGCCGAACGACAGAGCGGATCCCGGAGAATGAACTTTTCACCTCGATCCCCCTCAGGCAAACGTGCCGTTGTAGCTCAGATGGTTAGAGCGCCGGATTGTGGATCCGGAGGTCGCTGGTTCGATCCCAGCCAACGGTACCATCGGTTTTCTCACTAAGTAATTGAATTTATTATAGAGTTTTCCGCCGCTGGTGATCGCCCTTGCGACCATTTTCCATTTTGTGTTACCTATTGTGTTACCTATTGTGATACAAATGGTGTTTTAGAAACGTGGGAAGACGACGCGAAGAGCATAATCCTGACCGCTTTCTGCAACTGAGGGGCGATCATTTCCATTACTATCGCCGGGTGCCCAGAGAGGTCAGGGACCTCGACGAGCGTGGCGTGTTCGTGCGCCGCGCCCTCGATACCACCGACCGCATAAAGGCGCGTACCGCCAGAGATCTCCACGAGGCTGCCGACAATGCGTTGTGGGCTTCGTTGATGTTGGGTGAAAGTCCACAGGCGGCGCGTGTCCGATACCGCCAAGCCGTCAAGCGCGCCGAGTCTCTGGGATTCGTCTATCGGCCGCTCGCCGAGATCTTGGTCGCCGAGCCCCTCGATACGATCCTGCAGCGCGTAGAGAGCACGATAGGCGAGCCTGCCAAATCACCATCTGTCGACGCGGTTGGCGGCGCGGTCGCCCGCCCTGACGACAAGATATCGGAAGCGCTGAAGCTATACTTCAACGAGATTGCCCGCGACGAAATCCGCACAAAAAGTCCTGACCAGAAGAAGCGCTGGAAGGCAAAGCGCGAAATGAGCGTCGATGTCTTCATCGGCCTGGTCGCAGACAAGCCAATGAGCGAGATCACGCGCGACGACGCGCGAGCGGTACATAAATATTGGCTGGACCGTGTTGCGCCCGACAAAGGGCGACCGGACCGTTCAGCGTCGACGGGCAACCGAAACATAGGCAACCTTCGAACCCTCTACGCCGACTACTTTCGCCATCTCGGTTTCCCCGAACAGAAGAACCCGTTCGCCGATCTGTCATTCACCGACAAATCGAAGCGCAGTCGGCCGCCGTTTCCGACCGACTGGATTCGCGACAAGATATTTGCGCCTGGCGCGCTTGCGGCGCTCAATGAGGAGGCGCGGGGAATCGTGCTTGCCTTCGCTGAGACAGGCGCCCGACCAAGCGAACTCGCGAACCTGCATGCCGGTGTCATCCATGTTGACCACGAGGTGCCGCACATTTCAGTCGAGCCGCGCGACGATCCCGACGATCCACGAGAGATCAAGACCGCCTCGTCGTTGCGCAAGGTGCCGTTGGTCGGCGTGGCGCTTGAGGTGTTCAAAAAGCATCCCAGAGGCTTCCCGCGGTACAAGGATCGCGAGGCGTCGCTGTCAGCCCTGCTCAACAAGCACTTCAAGAGCCACAACTTGTTCCCGACCGATAATCACACCGTCTATTCCCTGCGCCATTCATTCGAAGACCGCATGAAGAACGGTAGGCTGGACGAGGAGCTCCGGCGCATGCTGATGGGCCACACGATCGACCGTCCGAAATACGGCGAGGGCGGCGACATGAAGATGTGGCAAGAGGAACTTATGAAGATCGTTCTGCCGTTCGATCCAGCGATCGTTTGACACGCTGGCGCACTGCGGCGAGGCGTTCCTCCTTCGCTCGATGATCCTGCAGGGCGCGTTCCAAAAGCTCGTATAGCGGGAGCCATGCCTCTCCATGGTCGCCTCTCGCCACGATAATCTCGGCGACGCGGTCGAGCGCTCGCTCAATCCGCTGCGCAGTCATTGGTCGAAGCGTGGGGGAATATCGCCTCACGGCTTCGCCTTTCTGCAGGGCCAAGAATGTAGCATGCCCTATGCGTAGGCGGACTTCCCTGGTGCAGTGAAGGGCCTGCGTTCGGCTCGGGCTTTAATCGGCGGCTGCGGCGTGCAAATGGGAAAGGCTCTCTGCCCGGCGGGGGTTAGTAGCGGGAGAGCGCTACATCGCGAGACCCACTATCGAAGAGGCGTTCTTCTGCTATCTGACGCGCGTAGCTTAGGCGAAAATTTCCAAATTTGGGGACAGAGTTAGCCTTGCCCTCCGAAGGCAGAGATCACAGGTTTGAATCCTGTCGGGCTCGCCAGTTTCAACATAGATATCAAATGGTTAGTCCAAGACGATTTTGGCATCCTTGCTCGTTTTGCGCGCAAGCACCACGGAAGCACAAGAGAACGTGCCAATTTCGACGCACCCTTCTGTGGAAAAAGTGCCATTGAGTTCTGCCTGAGGATGATGGGGTGACCGATGGCCGCCCTTTTTTGGGACGGATAGGATGCTTCGGCTCATGAGGCCGGGGCGCTTAACGATGGTAGCGAGGCGATACGGATAGCGATGGCTGAACTCCGCTACCGCTCGAAGTCGAGTGAGGAGCAACACGCGCTGGACATCAAAATCTGGGCGAATGCCTGCCGGACTTCCCGCTGTGGGCGATCCAGAGCGCAGCCGACCGGTGGAGCCGCGTTGCCCGTGATGGCGATGACCTCGGGCACTTCCTGTCCGACGTGAGACTGGCGATCGGCACTCCGTGCTGGACCACCAGCGGCTATTGGTCAGCCTGTCCGTTTGAGATCCTGATGGCGCGCCCGCGCAGCAATGAGCAGCATGGTCTCGTCATTCATACCGCTCTGGAAAAGGCGGACAAGATCGGCTGCAAGCCTTTCGGCTTCCGGCGAGCCGGGCACCACCTGGCATTCCTGGCACACCTGGATGAAAATCCTTTTCAGGGCTTCCAGGTCGGACGGATATAGGGCGGGGTCAATGTTCATGCGGTCAATCATGTCTGTGCCTCCCAATGCCAGCAATGATCAAGGGTCGAAAAATACCCCTGCCAGTGAAGCCTGTCATCTAAATTTGCTCTGACAGTGGCCCTGTTTTGAGCCGTCGACGGCGTGAAGCTGGCTGCCGAATGCCAACTGCTTTATGCAAAGCGGTCAAACAGCTTTTGGTGACCTGTGGAACGAAATCTTTGGCGGACTTCTTACAGCGCCTTTCCGAAGCTGCCTTGCCCGCACTGCGCGACGGGCCGCCTTAACCTGATGAAGGATAGCCTGCAAATCTTGGAAACCGGATATTCCAAGAAGGAGCAGGATGACCCCGAATGGGAGTTGCATTGGCTAACCGAACGCTTCATCGGCTTCTTGGAGCCGAAGCCGGTGATACAAGTCGCGTTGACGTGCGCAGCGCCGTAATGATCGAATAGCGCGTAGGACAGGATAGCAGCCCTTCGGCGGACATGCGGGAGCATCAAGTCAGCAGCTTCGATGCCATGCTCTTGAATCGCGATGAAAGCGGGTCGTTTGCCTGTAAATGGCTGGCCGCCTTGCGCATCGCTTCCAACATCGGCTTGGACGTATCGTCTTCGCGCTCACTCCGCATCACCACAAAGCAGCCTCCATCGTTTCCGCCCCCGCCAGATACATGGATGTTGGGACCGAATGCTGCACAACATGCTCTGTACAAAGCCTTCTGATCTTGAGAGGAGCGTTAGCCAGAAATTCGGCGCAAGGTCGACGCTCCAGCTTGAAGTCTGGGCCATCGGCGATCGAAGGAGCGCCGTCCTGTAGAATGGACGCGCTGGCTCGGACAAGATGCGCTTGATGAGCAGTGTTCGACGGCAATCGGGAGTTTAGCGAAACTATCAACACCTCCTGCCGCTTTAGATTCGCATAAGCAGTTTGAGCCGGCTCGATGAACCCCATGAAGCGGTAAAAATCTTTGCGATGGATCTGTCATCCGGCATCAGCGGAGAGACTCTTGCACTCGACCTCTGCAGCAAAGTTCCCACGGCTGTATGGTAAATCGAACCTGGCTTTGCCTTCCATATCAGCGAACTGGACATCGTAGCCGCTGTCCATAAGGCGCTGAGCCAGATCAAGCTCCAGATACAAGGACGCGAAGCCGGTCTCGGCCTTTATGGCGTCTCGGAGCCTACCTTCCAGAACCAGTTTACCTTTTGGCGATAGCTGCGAGTGAACCTCTACGGTGATGGCAGCGAAATTTAGCGCCGTCAGGATTAACTCATCAGCAAGCTCTGGCAGAAGCCGACCTTCCTTCGCGAGCACATCAGCCTGGTAGCTTATCGCCATCTCCAGCCAATGGTAGTCAGCCACGATCTTCCAGCGAAAAGGCGACTTCCGTTGATCAAAATCGAGCTGGTCAGCGCGTTTAAACCACCGCTCGCGGCCGACCAGCCCAACGAAACGGTCGATGTATCCCGCGAGCTCGTCCAGCGCAGATGGCAATCTTAAGAGCATGGTGGCCAGTACTCCCGTCATCGTCCGATCTCGCTGCCGTGCTTGCGAGAAATTCGGAATCGGAACAATTCGCGCGCCCTGTGTGGCCGAAATCGATTCGCGAAATCCTACCAAGCTATTCAGGTGGCCCGATTTCGTGAGCCTCGCCTTCCAAAATAATCATTCAAGGTGAGAAGCTTACTCCGGCCAGGCCGCCGTCGGAGTGACATTGCGCCGGTCGACCATGACATGACGACGCTTGGGCGCTCCAGGATCGGTCATCTGGTCCCGCCGCACCGCAGAGTGACCCGACAATACACGAAGCCCCGCCGCAAGGCGGGGCTTCGCCATGTTCAGGTCAGGCGCAGCCTAGGCCTCTTTCAGATGCAGCAGGTTACGCTTTGGCCCGCGCCTTGCGCGCGTTCTTCACCGGCGACTTGATTGCAGCCGCAGTTGTTCTCGCTGCCGCCACACGCACGACCGGTTTCCGTTTTTCTGCCGCGGCAGACGTGTGCGCTGGCGCTTTGCGCCCGAGTCCAATTGATTTCGCCAGAACCGACCGGGTCGCCGCATAGTTCGGCGCCACCATCGGATAGTCGGCCGGCAGATTCCACTTCTGGCGATACTGGTCGGGGGTCAGGTTAAAGTGCTTAAGATGTCGCTTGAGCGATTTGAATTTCTTTCCGTCTTCCAGACAGATGAGGAAGTCGGGCGTCACCGATTTCTTGATCGAAACTGCCGGCTCCTGCTTGACCACCGGCTCTACAGCTGGCGTGCCGATGCCATTCAGGGCGGCATGGATGTCGCCGATCAGTTTCGGCAACTCGCCAACCGGTAGTGGATTGTTCGATACATAGGCGGCGACAATGTCAGCCGTTATCGACACGGTATCCAGTGCATTGTCTTGTTCGAGAACAGTGGTCATATAATTTCCTTCTTTTGGAACGGATGAATTGAGCGACGTTTGATTTTTCTGGCCTGCCCACGACGCAAATAGTACGTTTCTTCGGAAAATCCACGTCTCTTGCGCAACAAGACAGGAGTAAGTTTCGCGTCTGTCGTCCCATCGGCTGAGGTGTCCTTGCCGATCTCATCTAAAGCGAGGAGCTTCCCTCGCTTTTCCGCTCGTTCCAGCTGTGCAGAGCAATGCCGCTGGCTCTGGCTATAGGGTTTCTATCAACGCGCAGTGTGCATGATCGCATCTGTGGGGCGTGGGAGGTTTCAAGGGGAACACGTTCTGGCATTTGAAATTTGCTCATAAGGCAGCGCCTGCTTTGACGAGCTTCGCCAACTCAAGCCTTGCGCCCTTCATCATCAGGATCAAGGCCCCGCGAGAGAAGATTGTCGCCGGTCGCAAGGAAGATCGCGAAAGCCTCCTTGTGCAAGCGCTTGACTGCGCCGTCGGCGCTGGCGCACCGGCGGAAGTCTGCTGTTCGGGCTTCGTGCCGACCGCTGCTTGCGCCAACTGTGGCTACGTTCGCCGTCCCATCTGCTCCTCACGCCGTTCACCATCGAACGCCTGCCTTCCTTTCGCGGCCCACAGGTCGCGCGCATGCTCACCTTCATCGCTCTGCAGCTTGGCGGCGATCCAGAGGAGCGCTCCGTAGATCGTAGCGCGATCGTCGTTGGTCAGATCAACGATGCCTGCCTTGACCACGAGCCCGCCGAGCTCGATCAGATGTCGGGTGCGCCGGCGTCGCTCGACCTGCCAGGTGCGCATGTCATTGCGAGCCAGAACCGCCTGCCGGCGATTGTGTGCTGCCCGGTTGCGCTGGAGCGTTGCGAAGGTTGCGCTGAGACGCCGGAGCAGTTCGCCGGGGCCTGCTTTCGAAAAACATCACTCCACGCTTGGCCCATGCTTCACGCTTTGAGGTGTCTTTGGTTTCAGTGATTGCGAGCAGCGCGCCTGCCAGTTCGTCGGTGCTGAGCTGATCGGCGCCGGTGGCGATCACCAGCTCGCCAAGTTGCTGCACCTTTCGCGTTTTGAGCTCGCGGGCCCTGTCTTCCAGCGCCTTCAGTTCGGCGTCGAAGTCACGTGGTTTTCGCATTGCTATCTCCATTGATTGTTGATGCGGCAATGATAGGCGAGAGCTTGCCGGAAGGCTTGAGGGTTGCCGAGACAGCCCGGGACGGGCTGGTCCATCCCGAGATTTTTTCGAGGGATGGCGCGCTTATACGTCGTGCCGACGTGCGGTTTGACGTGCAAATGATTTGGTCGCGATGGCGATCTATCATCTTCACGTCAAGGTCATTGGCCGCCAGGCGGGCTCAAGCGCAGTCGCGTCAGCCGCCTACCGCTCGGCTTCGCGGTTACGCGACGAGCGCATCGAACGCAGCCATGATTTTTCGGCCAAGCGCGGTGTCGTCCATTCCGAGGTGATGCTGCCGGAGAACGCACCCGAAGCCTGGAGCGACCGCGAACGGCTGTGGAACGATGTCGAGGCGTTCGAGGTACGCAAGGATGCGCAGCTTGCCCGCGAGGTGGAGTTTGCGCTGCCGCGTGAACTCAGCCAGGCGCAAGGCATCGAACTGGCGCGCGACTTCGTTCAGGCCGAGTTTGTCAGCAAGGGCATGGTCGCTGATCTTAATGTGCACTGGGACAGGGCAGAGGATGGCAGTCCCAAGCCGCATGCTCATGTCATGCTGACCATGCGGTCCGTGGACGAGAATGGTTTTGGTGCCAAGGTTCGAGACTGGAATGCTACCCAGCTGGTCGAGCGCTGGCGCGAGCGATGGGCGGAGCTGGCCAATGAGCGTCTGGCCGAACTCGATATCGACGCCCGCATCGATCATCGCAGTCTGGAAGCGCAGGGCATTGCCCTGGAGCCGCAAACCCAGATTGGTGCGCCAGCCCAGCGCATCGACGGCAGTGGCCTAGACGCTGGTGACGTTGAAGCAGATCGCGCCGAACTGCATCGCGAGATCGCGCGCAACAATGGTGCGCGCATCATTGCCGATCCATCCGTGGCGCTGGATGCCATCACCCATCAACAATCGACCTTCACCCGAAAAGACATCGCGAAGTTCTCGCATCGACACAGCGACGGAATGGAGCAGTTCAACGCGGTCGTGGCAGCCATCAGCAATGCACCCGATCTGGTCGAACTCGGCAAGGACGGACGCGGCGAAGATCGCTTCACCACCCGGCAGATGATCAAAACCGAACAGCGCCTTCACCGCGCGGCGGAGCGTATCGATTTGGACCAGCGCCACGCGGTGAGTGACGCACATCGCGAGGCAGCACTGGCGCGGGCTGCGCAACACGGGCTTATCCTTTCAGGCGAGCAGACCGATGCGCTTGCGCACATCACCGATGGTCGCGGTCTCGGTGTCATCGTCGGCTTTGCCGGAACGGGCAAGAGCGCCATGCTGGGCGTTGCGCGCCAGGCATGGGCAGCGGCGGGTTATGAGGTTCGAGGCGCGGCACTGTCCGGCATTGCCGCCGAGAATCTGGAGGACGGTTCAGGCATCCCTTCGAGCACCATCGCCAGTATGGAGCACAGGTGGGGCCAAGGCAGGGATCTGCTCACCACGCGCGATGTCCTGGTGATCGATGAGGCCGGCATGGTCGGCACGCGCCAGTTGGAGCGCGTGCTCTCCCATGCGGCGGACGCTGGCGCAAAGATCGTCCTCGTCGGCGATCCGCAGCAGTTGCAGGCAATCGAAGCCGGCGCTGCATTCCGCTCTATCCACGAGCGACATGGCGGCGTCGAAATCGGTCAGGTGCGTCGGCAGCGCGAGGACTGGCAGCGAGATGCAACGCGCGACCTGGCAGCCGGCAGAATCGGCGCCGCGATCAGCGCCTATGACGCGCAAGGCATGGTGCATCAGGCTGCAACGCGCAATGAGGCGCGCAGCAATCTCGTCGCGCGCTGGGATCGCGACAGGCAGGCGCATCCAGAGGCAAGCCGGATCATCCTCACCCACACAAACGACGAGGTGCGCGCCCTGAACCTGGCCGCGCGTGAGCGCATGCGCGCTGCCGGCGATCTCGGAGATGATGTTCAGATAAGCGTCGAACGCGGTGCAAGGTCCTTCGCCAGCGGCGACCGCGTCATGTTCCTGCGCAACGAGCGCGGGCTCGGCGTCAAGAACGGTACGCTTGGCATCGTGGAGGGGCTCAGCACACAGAGCATGACCGTGCGCACCGATGACGGCCGTTCGGTCCGCTTCGACCTGAAAGACTATGCCCACATTGACCACGGCTATGCCGCGACCATTCACAAGGCGCAGGGCATGACAGTCGACCGCACCCATGTGCTCGCCACGCCGGGCATGGATGCGCATGGCAGCTACGTCGCACTGTCGCGGCATCGAGACAGAATGAACCTGCATTACGGCAGCGATGACTTCAGTACGCGGGAGCGGCTGGACCGCGCGCTGTCACGGGACCGCGCCAAGGACATGGCGTCGGATTACGAGCAGATCAACCCGGCGCAGACCTATGCCGAGCGGCGCGGCATCGCGTTCCGCGAGCGCCTGGTCGAGATCGTGCGTCGGATCGTTCCGGAGAAGCTGCGCGACAGGATCGGCGGACTGCTGGACGGGTTGCGCTCGCCCGGAGACGGTGAGCCCATGCAGGAAGGTGGACTTGGGCCGGGAAGGGAGAGTGTTGGAGCGCAGATCGGAGAGGGCGCTGCCACGCCGGAAAGGGAGAAGCCAGGGCCGGATGCACAGCGCAACACGGAAGCACCGCTGGATCCGGAAGCTGCGTTGCGCGGCGCTCGTACCAAGGCGCTTGTGCGTCACGCGCGCGCGCTCGACGCGATCCTCAGTACTGGAAATGTGGACGGGCAGGGCAGTCCCGAGCAGATGCGCGAATTGAGGGATGCCCGTAGCGCTTTCGAGAAGGTTCGGCCTCATGGCTGGCGCGATGCAGAAGCGGCCTATGTGAAGAATCCCGAACTTGTCCGCGAGGCGGAGGCCGGCCGCGTCAGCCGCATCGTGCTTGCTCTCCAACTTGAGACGGAAATCCGCACTGGGATGGACATCGATCCCGGCCGCCGCGCCGACCGGTTTGTGGAGCGCTGGCAGAAGCTCCACCGGACCAGCCAGGACCAATACCAAGCCGGCGACATGTCGGGCTACAAGTCAACGCGCTCGGCCATGTCCGATATGGCTAGGAGCCTTGAACGCGATCCGCAGCTTGAATCCATGCTTGCCAATCATAAGAAGGCGCTTGGCATTCAGGTCGAATCCGGCCGGCGTCTGGGTGTGGAACTCGCGTTTAGCCACGGCATTGGCAGCGGCCGTGGCATAGGAATCTAAACCCTCCGATTTGCCGCCGTTCCCACGCCTCAGATCGACGCGATGACAAATCTCATTGCGCGCCCACCTTGGGTTGTCCTGTCTGGTTCCAACATGCGCCAAATGCTCTCAGCGAAAGGCAAGGCAGCCATGCCTGAACTGGATCGTATCATTCGCCTTAAGACCGTCCTCGCGCGGACCGGCTTGTCCCGCTCGACGATGTACCGAAAAATCGGCGAAGGCACGTTCCCGGCCCAGGTCAAGATCAGCTTAAACGGTGCAGGATGGAGGGAGTCGGACATCAATCGGTGGGTCGCTGATCCTGTCTCATGGCACACCAGTGCATCACGAAAAAACAGCGACTAGTGGCGGTGGAGTGGCACGTTGCGCCCATCGTTGAACAGTCCTCTCTGATGTAAGTTCAACGACTGGGAAGGGGCCGACAAAGGACGGGCGGCTTTTAGGAAGCCATGTCTGATATGCTCAACATAATCACGGACACCTCGACATACCTCTCCAAGGTCCATACGCGCTCTCGTTCCCCGTGAACGTTTATGAATCGGAACGGGAACAGAGAGTAATCAAATCGGCCAGCGTTGGCCCGGAATTTCGACGGCAGGGGTATTTCGAGGTGTCCCATTGTTTCATTGGCGCAACTTTTCACGCCCTCATCCGTTATGGATTTACGTGAGCGCTTCCAAGGCTGTCGATCAACGCCCGTTCTGCCGCTCGCGACCTCCCGGCCCCTTGGCTTTCGCTCCGCGAGCCTTCCGGTTTACCGAAGGCTGATCATGTCTGCCAACAAACATAGTCCCGAAGACGTAGCGCTCAGCCTGACCTTAGCTATCGTTACGTCTTCGCCAGCGCCGCTGTTGCTTCTGGACGGTCAGCTCACCATCATCGCGGCGAGCACGTCTTTTTGCTCGGTTTTCGGCGCCGACGCGGCGCAGCTGACCGGCCAACCGCTTTACACTTTGGATGACGGCAAATGGGATAATCCCCAACTGCGATCCTTGATGACAACGACACTGGCGGGGGATGGTGCGGCTGACGCCCATGATATCAATCTCCAACGGCCGCAGCGGCCAGTTCAGCATCTGATCGTCCAGGCCAGACGGCTGGACTATCTGGATCTGGAGCAAACGCGTATCCTCGTCGCCGTTTCAGATGTCACGCACGCGCGGGCCGATACGACGCTGAAGGAAGAGACCGCCCGCGAAAATCGCGTCCTGTTGCAGGAGGTTCGCCACCGGGTCGCCAATAGTCTGCAGATCATCGCCAGCGTATTGCTACGCAACGCGCGAACCACCACGTCGGAGGAGACGCGCGGCCATCTCGAGAATGCCCATCATCGGGTGATGTCCGTGGCCGCGCTTGAACGGCTGCTGTCCACCTCGAAAGACGGCGACATCGAAGTGCACGCCTATTTCACCCAGCTCTGTGAAAGCATCTCGGCTTCGATGATCGGCGACGTCGATCAGATTTCACTTATTGTCGAAGGTGGAGACGGTGTGGTCGAGGCCAGGGTGTCGGTGAGCCTGGGCCTGATCGTCACCGAACTCGTGATCAACGCGCTCAAGTACGCCTTTCCCGATGGACGGCCAGGAAAGATAACCATCGACTATAATTTCCACGGGCCGAATTGGATCCTGTGCGTGCGCGACGACGGCGTCGGCATGCCGCTGACCGCGCCGGTGCGGACCGGCCTGGGTACGAGCATCGTCGCGGCGCTGGCCCGACAGTTGCATTCTTTGGTCGAGATAACGCCCGAGCACCCGGGAACCCAGGTTTCCATCACGCATACCCAGGTCGCCCTGGTGGAAGGCGAGCCCGAAGCGGCGGGCGAGCCGCGTGCAGCGGTGCGTCTGGCGTCAGTCGCGATCGGCAGCTAACAAACAGAGGAATGATCATGACGGCAGCGCAAAACAGCAAGACGACCGAGACCCTGATGATTGTCGAGGACGAAGCGCTTGTAGCAACGGTCCTGCGGGACGAACTGGAGGATGCAGGATATAAGGTCCTCAACCTGACGGACCGTCACGCCGAGGCGCTTGAAATCGCCAGGGCCGAGAAGCCCAATCTGGCGTTAGTTAACATCCGGCTCGCCGGGCGTGACGATGGCATCGAACTCTCCGAGCATCTGAAAGCTCTCGGGATACCGGTCTTGCTGATCAGCGGCCAGGTCAGCCGGGCTAGCTCGGCAAAGACCGTCGCAATCGCGTCGATGCCCAAACCCTATGACGCCGCCGAGATGGTGCTCGCCGTGGCCCATCTTCTCGCTCGCCTGAACGGCGACGGGTCACTGCCAAGGCCAGCGCAACTGGAGGTGTTTGATGAAGGCGGCTTTGATCTCGCGCCGGCCGCCTAATGCAACTTGCAGATCTTGGGTCTCCTCAGCAACGAGGGCAACGGCTTGATTTGAGGCGCATTGCTGACATTGATTGAGAAGATAATCCTAAAGGCGCCTGTGGATGCCGCCTTCGTCTAAGTGTTCGCGGTACCGCGTGACAAGCGCACACCAGGGCCACCGCCATTCTCTGGAATGAATTCTATTCCGGCTGCTTCGAGCGATAGCTTCAGCGCTTGCAGGATTGATTCAGATGCTGGTTTCGAACCACGTTCGAACTGCACGATCGTCCTCAAACTTACCTTGGATAGATCCGCCAGTTCCTGTTGAGAAATGTCGAGAAGCCCACGGGCCGCGCGAACTTGGGCCGCACTTACTTCATTGTTCAAAACGCCCTTTTGCACAAAAAGTGCAAATATGCTTGTTTTAGGTAACGCCCGTTGGAGGTGGTTCCCCGCTTCCAACAGTCTAACCACGCCCACGCTTTGCGGAGCTCGGATCATGGCTGATTCCGACAATAACACGACTTTGCCTTTCGTCACCCGCAGGAAGGTGCTTGCGGGAACGGCAACCGCAATGGCGGCGACGCAGTCTACAATGCGCCGGCGCGCCGCGTCCGCCGGCTGCACGGCGCCCAGCCTGTCAGCGAGTTCCGGCAACAGGCTCCCGGCATCGCGCTGCATCGCGCGCAGGATCTCAGTGAGATAGGTCGGACTCCAGACCCAGATTAGGGCTAGATCTTCGGCGGCCAGAAGGTGCAGGCAGGTCTGCCTTTGCCAACTGGCGAAGTCGGTGAGCAGTCGCAGCTCCATCGGCACGGCGGACAGTTCGATTAGGCTGTGGCGCAAGGCGCCGAAATAGGCGAAAGGCACCGGACTGCCCAGCCTGTGCGCACCGACGCGCTCGCTTGCGCTGCGGCCTACCGGGCTCAGCGCGAAATAGCTGTGCCCCCGCGTAACGCCCGGCCGGCGCGCTATCAGGTCCGACATCCAGGGATAGAGACAATCGGAGTAGGCCTGCAGGCCCGTGTCCGTATAGGGGATGTATTTCGCGCCACCGGAACTGCCACCGGTTTGTTCGAGAAACCGGACCGGCTCGGCGGTCAGCACATTCTCTTCCCCGCCGACGACACGATTGATGTAAGGCGACAAGGCTTCGTAGTCGCCGATCGGCACCAGATCGCGAAAGGACTCGGCCGAAGTGACGTTGGCGAAGTTGTGGTCACCACCGAACGCTGTCGGGAGATTGGCCTCTACAAGCCGCCGCAAGAGGGCTCGCTGCGTGGCCTCGACATGACCGAGCCGCGCCCGAAAGCCGGCATGTCCGGCCGCGGTCGCGCCGGCAATCCGTGCCCAGACTTCAGCGCCCATCTTTCAGCCCTTCGGCAAAACTCGCGGCAGCATAGCGCTTCAGATTGCCAATCTCGAACTCCGCGAGGCAAGCGAGTTCGACACCTCGGAAGTAGGAAGGATTGGCCCTTAGAAAGAACGCGGCAAAACGGTTGCGGAGTGCTGTTTGCTCGACATCGGCCCACTGGTCCCGCAAGTGGCCTTGCGACGGGCCGAAGTCGATCAGTCCGGTCGATGGTTCGAAATGACGCCCGTAGCGGGCAGTTGCAATCGCATCGCGGATTGTCTGCAGGCGGGCCGAAACCGGGCCATCGATGGCTGGAACGAAGTCGCAGAAAAAATTGGGAAGAATGCGAAACGTCCTATGCCCGCCGATGATGGAGAACCAGAACAGCCGGCCCCCCACCTCCGCCTTGGCGGCGCCGGCCGCGCGAAAGAAACTGCGCAGCAACACGGGGTCGCCCCAGCGCGCCGGATGGAGAACGGTATCGCCGGAGAAGAGATAGTGGACAGTCTCCCCGCCGACGGTTTGTGGCCTGACAAGGTATGTCGAGAAGCCGATGATCTTCCGCTCGTGCCGGATGATCACGGCGGCGTCCTTTTCGGCGAGATCGCGTTCGAAACCCTTGCGATCAACCGCCTCGTAGTAGGACTCGTACAAGGCAAACATCTGGTCGCGGTCGGCAGGCGCCAGATTCGGGACCGGTATATCTACGGAGCGGGTGGAATCGTTTTCATCTGCAGTACTTCGCACGCAATCTTACCACCCATGTCAGACCCGATAGATCGAATATCAGTCACGGGCAGAAAAGTTCAACTGCACTAGCCGAATCTTTGTGAACATTTGTGTCGGCATTCCGGGTGACGGCACCCTGCGACATCGGAGTTGCCTCAATTCTGTTTCGACTGGTGCAACGTGCTTGTCCCCAGCAACATTCCAGATTGCGGTCAAACTGCGTTGACGAATGTCAGTTTTCAGGCTCGCGCCTTGGATCAGGTCATTGGGCGCGAATGAGCAGAAAAATTGGCCGGCGCTGACAACTGTCAATGAAACCGGGCAGTGCCTCCTAGAAGCTGATCGACATTGGCGACGATGTCGCAGCGCGTCGAACGTTTCTAAGCGTCTGGAGGCAGCCATGATCAAGGTTGTATTGGTGCGGCTCGACGGGACAACCAGCGACGAATTCCGGTTGGCCGCGTCCGAAAGCCTGGTCACGTTGTTTGACGCTCATATCGTCGGCCTTTTCCTGAACGTGCTGCCGGAACCGGCATTGGCCGAGGCCAATGTGAGCGTGGAGTATTGGACACGCTTGCTTGAGCAGGCGAGGCAGCGTGGACGGGACATGGAAGAGGATCTCGGCAAGCGTCTGCGAGGTATCGCTGCATCGGCCGAGTTGCGCCACTTCGACGTCTACGCAGAGGAGCAGGCGGGGGTAACCGCCCGCGAATGCCGGACCGCCGACGTGTTCCTCGGCCTGCGGTTGAGCGAAGTCGACAAGACTGTGGTTCGTGATGTCGTGGAGGAGGTTCTCTTCGAATCGGGCAAGCACTTGTTCCTCGTTGCCGACCAGAAGAGCTTCGAGCGGGGCTTCGAGCATGCAATCATTGCCTGGAATCGGAGCCGCGAAGCGGCGCGGGCCGTCGCGGAGGCGTTGCCATATCTTGCGAAGTCACGACTGGTCACCATCGTCGCGGTCGAGCATGGAGAACCCTTGGAAAGGCCGGCAAAACGGGGGGAAGAACTTGTCCCCTATCTAGGACGACACGGGATTGATGCGTCCGTGCATGTCGCGAACAAACGCGGGCTCGATATGTCTTCCGCGCTGCTCAACGTGATCGGCGAACAGAGGGCCGATCTCGTCGTCATGGGCGGCTACGGGCATTCGCGGCTACGCGAATGGCTGCTCGGCGGGGTAACCTACAAGCTCCTGCGGAAATCGCCGGTGTCTCTGGTGATTGCGCACTGAGGGCAATCGCAGATACTGCAGCTGCATCGCGTGCCCCGTTACCAGGGCGCGCGGCAAGCGCCCAAAATCTCGCCCGTCGAGCAATGACCATGGCGAGGGCCGAGCAGCCGGTCGCCGAGTCGAAATCGCCGGACGTCGCACCGCACTTCTGGGTGAGAATGCCTTCCCCAACGGCGTCAAAGCAGTGGGAGGTAAGGTGGTAGCGGGAGAGCGCTACCGCCTTTCCCCCCCACTCTGAAACCCTGCGATATTTTCTACGGTGTTGGGCGCGATGGACCTGTCTCGGTGCCGCAAAGATTGTGCGGGGAGCGGAAAGTCTGATCCGAAGCCGACGTACGTTGTCCAACGACGCGAACGGCGGCTTCGCGTCTCATCTCCGTCGTTGAGTTCAATCCAGCGTTTGCCCGAAAGCAGGTCGCGGTTGTCAGCGCCGCCGCATGCTCCTCAAGGCCGTCGTCTAGAGCGCACCGCGTAAATCTAAAGTGCCAGATAAGGCGAGCAAAAAATTGCGTTCCAGCTTCTTGAACGATTTCTGGGTCATTCCTAAATCGTCTGCCGTCGAGGCTTAGGCTCGACATAGGCGTCGCGGTGACGCTGCGGCGCCGCTTGTAACCCATGTTGCTTCACGGAGGATATGGCTATGAGAAGCTTTGATTATACCCCCCTTTATCGCACAACGGTCGGCTTTGACCGTCTCTTCGATATGCTCGACAACAGCGTGCGCTCGGACTGGCCGCCCTACAATATCGAGAAGACCGGAGACGACGATTACCGGATTACCATGGCCGTCGCGGGATTCAGCACTGACGAAGTCGAGCTCACTCAGCACGGGCCGGAACTGATCGTAGTCGGCCAGAAGCAGACCGAAGAGAGCGATCGCCAGATCCTGCACAGAGGCATGGCGACGCGTAACTTCAAGCAAGTCTTCAAATTGGCGGACTATGTGAAAGTCGCGAAAGCCACGCTGGAGAACGGCCTGCTGTCTGTGGATCTCGTCAGGGAGATCCCAGAAGAAATGAAGCCCCGTCGCATTGGTCTCCGCTCGTCGAGCGATGCAAACCCCACGCAGCAACCGCAGATCAGTGAGGATACCGAGCGGCGGCGTAAGGTCGCCTGAGCGCTCGAATGTACGCAGACTGCGGTCCCGCCTCCCGGCCGTGCCGGGAAGCTCAGATTGTGGAGAAGGAGATGACAACCGGATACGAATTTTTGTCAGAACGTAAAGGCAAGGTTGTACTAAAGCAGCCTACGCATCCTGACGACGTTGTGGGCCACTCCGGACTGAGTGTCGCTGAGAAACGTGCGCTGTTGGCCTCTTGGGCATCCGACGCTCGGGCGGTTCCCGGCATACCTCTTTTGCGGCAGCTGGATGATGGATCGATAGTAATAGTCGACGACATCCTGCGCGCTCTGAAGGCTCTGGACGGCGCCTCGGACGACAAGGGTCAAAATCGGAGTCGCAATTGGGGAGCGCCTCATAATCGCCGACGTCAGGGGAAGTGGTACCCTTGGCCGCATCGTCGCAGGCGGGATGACGACGACGATCCTCCACCTTGTCCGGCCCAACGCGCAATCGTTCCAAGGAGAGGCGGTGGCGGGGCGATCGCTTCTCCAGAGCCGGCATTTGTTTAAGGGGACGTCAAACGCGACTGGGAAAGATGGAGGCTTCGGAATCGAAAAGGGGCGCTGTGGCTACAGCGCCCTCACAATTCTGCAACCTCTCGGCGTTTACCAGCCTTGCCGGCCGTACCAGTCGTCGATATCGCGTTGAGCCCAGGCAGGAGTGTCGCCGCTTTGAGCTCGCGCTCCGAGTCAAGCATCAGCAAACTTCACGATGCGGGTGTTGTCTCCGTCTTCAAGAAGCGGGGCAGAAGGCGGTGCACAAGCATAGATACCTATCCGACGGGCCCAGCTAGCGAAAGCCTTCCGTGCTACCTCGACAGGGCAACGCCCGTCATAAGCCGCACAACATTTTTCGCTGGCGTCCATATGCAGGCCGCCGCGCCGTTCCACCGGCCATTCCTCGAGAAATTCGATGGCATCCATGACCGAGCCGACAGATCTAACTCCGAACGGCGCGTCTTCAACGAACACAACCTCGCTGAACGTATCCGTGGTCATCGCAGCGCCGCTCAAGAAACAATGCCGCCCCGGCTGACGCCGTCGCGCAGCGGCAGAACGTCCAAGCGCGGCGCAAGGATGTCGGCGCGCTTGGCAAAGCCGACGAACACGCTCCTGGCTGTCTCGGCGTCGACGCGGCCCTGCATGCATTCCCGGCAGGCCTGGACCGCCAGGTTGTAGGGTGATCCTCTTTGCTGGCTCGGCCAGTCGTCGAGCAGCGCCAACGCTTCCGTGACAGTTTCGATCCTGGCTGGATATCCGAGCCCGACCAGCACCGCTACGGGCTCTTTAAACAGGTTCGCTTGCATACGTTCCTCCGCTCAATCTCGGCCGCTCTGCGGCGGCGCAGAAACAAACATCAACAACGTGTGGCGGGGCGCGACATTCGCCCCGTGCAGAATATTGGAACGTCTGATTTCGAGGTCAAGAGGGCGGTCGCGAAATCAAATCCATGAGCGGAGAAGCGTTCAAACTGTTCTTAGAAAGACGCCCGCGTCGTCCATCGGAAGCGGCGAAGACGCTCGGATTGAGTTCAACCGGCGCATATGCATCCGCTTCGGCCGGAGCGCTTTTTGCATTGGGACGGGAACTTCGATTGCCACGGCTTGTTGAGTCGGACGCAGCAGGTTCTCATCGGTTCCGGCTGCTGACCAGGCTTCCCTCAAGTCGTGGTCGGCCCGCGCCTTTGCGACAGGGGCGCGGGCTGTTCTCCCAAATGGAGGATGCCTTATGACAAAGACCATTCCTGAAAAGAAAGCCCGACAGGGCGGATGGGGCTTCCACGGTTTTGCGATCCTGATAGCTGCACTGCTCCTGACCGCAATCGCTTGGGGTATTGCTGAGTTGTACGGCGAGCAATCGAAGACGCCAGCCACGGAGGAGAGCGGTAGTTCCACGGTTCCCTCCGGCCTGAATCCCGCGGAAAACGATCCGGTTAAATCGAAAACCGACAACATAAACGTCGAGCCAGTCGGCACGAACCCTCAGGTCGACAAGAACCCAACGCAATCGAGCACGGGCGGGGATCGGCCGGGAACCCAGCCAGCACAGCCGGCAGTTCCATAAGTGTCGTCGGATCATTAGCCTCGCAACGCCCGCGCTTCGCTCCAGTCGCTACGAGACTATCCGGAAGAAAGCCGGCCCGGTTGGGAGCCGCTTTTTGGCCCGTCCAAACACGCAGTGATGGCGGCAGTGCAGAAAAAAGGAACCGCTCAAAGGCATCTCGCAGCTCGCGAGACCTTATCGCTTCAGAAGGGAGTTTGCGATGACCGAGGAGGAAACGAGGCGCCCTGTGCTGACCCCGCAAAGCCTACGTGCGCTGGCGCGCGAATGCGGCGTCACAGAGCAGCAGATTCGAGAGATAATTGCATTGGTCGGCACGGACCGAGCGTCAATCCTAAGGGAAGCTCGGGTTCTGAAGAACAAATGATAGGCGAAGCCAACTTTATATGCCGGAGGCGCTCGGTGTCATCGGCCGGTGCGCTGACCAGAAGCTATTCCGACGCCAATCCGCCGCGAACTCGATACGGACGACTCGGAGGAAAGCCTAAAGCGCCTAAGTGATCTCGAAGCTGGAACCCTGATGACTACACAACGTTTCGAGAGACAGGGGCCAGCCTAGAGGAGAAGTCCAATGCAAGCCTCAGCCGAAAATGCCGCCGGCCGTTCCGGCGCGCTTCTGATAACGCCGTTTGATGGAACTGTGACGGTCAGGTTTTCCGACGCGATCATTGCCTCAACCGAGCGGGCTAAAGTGCTTCATGAGGACGGACGCGACCCAGTCTTCTATGTGCCTTTCGACGACATTTATTTTGATCTGCTGGAGAAGACCAACACGGCGACGAGCAGCTCGTCGAAGGGCACCGCGAGTTATTGGCGCGTTCACGCGGTCGGCGGATCGGCTGACAATTTCATGTGGGCCTACGAGACGCCCGAGAGCCCCGCACTAGCCATCGCTCGCCACACGGTGCTTTCGATCCCGACAAAGCGCGGATAGATGCCGACCCTACCGAGGACAAGCGCCATTCGCCTCACGTCCCTTAGAGGGTTGGCCGATTACGAACCTTCCTCAGTCTGCGAACTCTTCGTGAAGGATGAGCAGGCAAAGCTACGGGCGGAGGTTGCTGTAGCGCAGCGCTGTTCTCCGAAGGTCGCGGCAAAGATTTCGGACCGGCTTATCGCTGACGAGCCCCAGTGTTCCAAGACCATTGGGTTTTCGGCCATGACAGCCGGGAACTTTTCCCAAAACCCGCCGTTTGCCAAACAGATCGTTGAGGTAACGATCAGCAAAAAGAGGAAGGGTTCCTAGCAATGACCAAGATGGTTGTTTTTGGCGCCTTGGCGCTTTCTTTGCTCGGCGGCGCTGCTCTTGCCGCTGGCGAAACCGGCACGTCCGCTCTGGATGACCCTGCAAAGATGCAGCCGTTCTATACGGACTCCACCATGAAGTCGCTACGCTCCGAAGACGAGTTCATAAAGGCATGGAAGGCGTTGACCGATGAAGATCGGACAGCCATGACGAAGAGTTGCGACGAGGAGGCGGCAAACGCCCATCCGGAATTTTGTAGCAGCGTCAAGAAAAACGGTGCGGGCTCGGCAAACAACTGAGCACTGTACGTTTAATGCCCCGGCGTCTTCCTTTCGGCAGGGCAAAGGCGCCGGACAGCATTTGCGAGCTTTAACCGCGCGGGTTGCATCCCCGCGGCCCTCTTAGTTTCACCATGAGAGCGACGGCGACTGATGTCGGCACCGGGATTGGCAATTGTCCATTGGTGTGCAGCACCTTTTTTCGCCGGGGCGGGCGCTGAAGACAGCGCTGCCAAAGGAGAGACAATCATGAGGGTCTTTTTCCGAGATAACGGACTAACGATAGCGCTAGTGACAATGTTTCTGGTGAGCTGCCTAGGCATGATCTGGTCGGGTCATGCCGCCCACAACGAAGAACTCCAGCAGCATGGTAGCGCAGCGATTGGCGTGCTGAGCTACTTGGTAAGTGGTGGATTCCTTTCGGCGCTCTTCGAAAACTGGGAGAGCGAATTCCTGCAGATGTCCGCCTACGTCATGCTGACAGCCATCTTGTTCCAGCGCGGTTCAGCCGAATCCCGCGATCCGGATGACCCCGACCGGCCTGAGGACGAGCTATCCCTGGCCACTCGGAGGCGCAGTCCGATCCTGTCATGGCTCTATTCCTACTCGCTTGGCATCGCTTTGGCTCTGCTCTTCATCGCGTCCTTCGTGCTTCACTGGTGGACGAGCTTCGTAGCAACGAACGATGAAGCGCTTCGGCACGGCGGCGAGGCCCAATCCGTCGGAAGCTATCTGTTTGGGGCGCAGCTTTGGTTCGAGTCGTTCCAGAATTGGCAATCTGAGTTTATGTCGACGGCTGTCCTGGTCGTGCTGTCGATTTTCCTTCGGCACAAAGGGTCGCCGGAATCGAAACCCGCCGGCGCGACGAATGAGGAAACCGGCGCATAGGTTGTCGAGCACGGGCCAAGACCGCTTGCGTGAAGTTTTGGCGCAACCACTCGGTGGCGGGCGCGTTTGTGCGCAAGGGTTGCATCGATCGGAGGGATGGGTTCGCCAACGGTTCCAGGCACAAGCGCCCAGATTACGAAACGCGCTGCGGTGCGCTTGCTCCCGGTGTGGCTATGCTTGGGCGCCTGTTCCAGCTGCTCGGGCGTCCAGTCGGCGCTCGATCCGGCCGGGGAGGAAGCGCGCCAGGTCGCTCAACTTTTCTGGCACATGGTCATTGCTGGCGGTTTTATTTGGCTGATAGTCGTCGGCCTTCTCGTCTACGCGACGGGCCATGGGCGCGCTGCCATAGGCGAGCATATTGCAGGCCGGTTGATTTTCTGGGGCGGCGCTGTCATTCCTTCGCTGCTCCTCTTTCTGTTGCTCGGCTATGCCCTTTGGCTGATGCCAGGACTGAGACCTTTCGCACGAGCCGGCGAAACCGGTCTCAGGATCGAGGTCACTGGGGAGCAATTCTGGTGGAGGGTCGCCTACCGCCTGGCAGACGGCAGCGCTCCTGTTCTCTCCGCTAACGAGATCAGGCTGCCTGTTGGTGAGCGCGTCGAGTTCCTGCTGAAGAGCACCGACGTCATCCACTCCTTCTGGATTCCCGCGCTCGGTGGCAAGATGGACATGATCCCAGGGCGCGAGAACCGGCTGTCGTTGCTGGCGACGAAGCCTGGCACCTACCGCGGCCCCTGCGCGGAATATTGCGGCACCTCGCACGCGCTGATGGCCTTCACCGCCGTCGCCATGGAACGCGGTGCCTTCCGGGAATGGCTAGCTACGCGCTCGAAACCGTCGGCCGGCGCATCCTTGCCGGGACGCGACTTCTTCCTTCGCAACGGCTGCGGTGCTTGCCACCGCGTGGCGGGCACGAAAGCTGAGGGCAGTGTCGGGCCGGATCTCTCGCATGTGGGCTCGCGGGAAACGATCGGTGCCGGCATTTTGCCTGCTGACGAGGAGGCACTCCGGAGCTTCATCGCCCATCCGCACTTGATCAAGCCCGGATCGAAGATGCCCGAGTTCAGCATGCTGCCCCAACAGGACATCGCCGAGATCGCCGCCTGGCTGAAGAGGCTCGAATGACCACAGTCGTCAAAGCCCGCGTCAAGCGAAAGCCCTCGCCAGCCATAATGAAGGCCGAGGAGGAACAGCTGCGCCGCGTCTGGGAGACGCCGACCGGCTGGC
This sequence comes from Mesorhizobium sp. AR10, assembly GCF_024746795.1. NCBI lineage: Bacteria > Pseudomonadati > Pseudomonadota > Alphaproteobacteria > Hyphomicrobiales > Phyllobacteriaceae > Mesorhizobium > Mesorhizobium sp. AR10. Next base: position 6,048,412 of record NZ_CP080524.1, on the reverse strand, counting down.
GCTACTGGACTTCGGTCAACAACACGCAGGTTGGCCTCTGGTATGGCGGCGCGGCCTTCGCCTTCATGCTGTTCGCCGGCGTGCTGGCGCTTCTTGTACGCACGCAGCTCGCCGTGCCGGAAAACGACTTCCTCTCGGCCGATTTCTATAACCAGGCCTTTACGCTGCACGGCACCGTGATGATGTTCCTGTTTGCCGTGCCCATCTTCGAGGCCGTCGCGATTTTTCTGCTGCCGCCGATGCTCGGAGCGCGCGAGCTGCCATTCCCGCGGCTCGGGGCCTTCGGCTTCTGGAGCTTTCTCATCGGCGGTGTCTTCGTCTGCGGCTCGATCTTCTTCGACGCGGCTCCGTCCTCAGGCTGGTTCATGTATCCGCCTCTCGCCACCGACAAGGAATATTCCGGCATCGGTGCCGACATCTGGCTTCTCGGTCTCTCCTTTATTGAGGTCGCCTCGATCGCCGCCGCCGTCGAACTCATCGTTGGCATCATGAAGTGCCGCGCGCCCGGCATGCGCATCAACCTGATGCCGCTCTTCGCCTGGTATCTGCTGATCACCGCAGGCATGATCCTGTTCGCCTTCCCGCCGCTAATTGCGGGCGACATCCTGTTCGAGATGCAGCGTATGTTCGACTGGCCGTTCTTCGATCAGACGCGCGGCGGCGACCCGCTGCTCTGGCAGCACCTGTTCTGGATATTCGGGCACCCGGAGGTCTACATCATCTTCCTGCCCGCCATCGCGCTGATGGCGATGATCGTGCCGACCTTTTCGCAACGTCCGATCGTCGGCTATTCCTGGATCGTTCTCGCGGCCGTCGGCACCGGTTTCTTGTCCTTTGGCCTATGGGTTCATCACATGTTCGCTACCGGCCTGCCGCAAATCTCGCTGGCCTTCTTCTCGGCCGCCTCGGAGGCCGTCGCGATCCCGACCGGTGTGCAGATCTTCGTCTTCATCGCCACCATGCTCGCCGGACGCGTCATCTTCTCTGTGCCGATGCTCTTTGGCGCTGGTGGGATTGCCATCTTCGTACTCGGCGGCCTGACCGGCGTGATGGTCGCGCTCGCCCCCTTCGACTGGCAGGCGCACGACACCTATTTTGTCGTTGCGCATCTGCACTACGTGCTGATCGGCGGGATGCTCTTTCCGCTGATTGCCGGCGTCTATTACTACTACCCGCTCATCGATGCACGCATGCTGTCCATGCCGCTCGGCCGCGTCGCCTTCTGGCTGATGTTTTCCGGCTTCAACGTCGCCTTCTTCCCAATGCATCTCAGCGGCCTGCGCGGGATGCCACGCCGCGTCTTCACCTACCCCGAGGGGATTGGCTGGGATTGGCTGAACCTCGTATCAACGATCGGCGCTTTTGTTTTCGCATCAGGGGTGCTGGTAGTCGCTTTCGACGTTGTTCGGCCCAAGCATCGTCAACCGCGCGGCGAGCAGAACCCGTGGAACGCGGGCACGCTCGAATGGCTGAACGAGCCCGAGGAGAACTGGGGCATTCGCTCCATCCCCGTCATCGAGAGCCGCTATCCGCTTTGGGACCAGAACGATCTGACGCGCAAGGTCAACGAGGGCGCCTATTATCTGCCTGGCGCCAAGGAGAATCGCCGCGAGACACTGATCACTTCGGTGCTCGACGCCCATCCGCTGCAGTGCCAACGCGTGGCGGCACCAACCACGATCACAATAATCTCGGCCGCGTTGCTCGGCGGCGTCTTCGTCGCTCTCACCTTCGAACTCTGGATCCTCGCCCTACTGTCGGGCATCGGCACGCTCGTTGCCATTCTCTGGTGGCTCTGGACCGGCACCGGCGACATCCCGGAGCAGAAAACCAAGGATGTCGGCCTCGGGCTGCGCCTGCCGCTCTATGCCTCAGGCCCGGACTCGGTAGGCTGGTGGGCGATGTTCATTACGATGGTTGGTGACGGCACCGCCTTCGCCAGCCTCATCTTCGGCTATTTCTTCTACTGGACCATCCATCCCGACTTTACTCTGGGGCAGCCGGGCCCCGGTTTGCGGTGGCCGATGATCGCGCTGGCGCTCTTCGTCGCCACGTGGGTTGTGATGCTTGGGGCGCGCCGACTGAACGCAAGCGGGTGGACTAACGGCGCACGCGTTGCGCTTGTTGCCGCGTTTCTGCTCACGCTCGCTGCCTCTGCTGCCGGCTTTGCCGGGCCCTGGCAGCATGACATGCAACCGACCGCGCATGTCTATCCGGCGATCGTCTGGATTCTAGTCATCTGGGCACTTGCTCATGCCGCAGTCGGAGCCGTCATGCAGCTCTATTGCCTCGCGCGCAGCTTCGCCGGTCGCTTGACGCGGGAGCACGACATGGAACTGCACAACGTCGCGCTCTACTGGCATTTCATGGCGATCACCGCTGTTATCACCTTCGCCGTCATCGGTCTTTTCCCGGAAGCGATGTGAGACGGTGATGCGCATCATTCCCAAAGAAGTCGAAACGCTCTGGACGCTCTTCACTGCGCCAGCGGTCTGGGCCGGACATTTCCTCGTCTGCTACGCCCTGGCCGCCATCTGGTGCGCCAAGCGCGGTGACCTCGGCTTCGGTATCGTCCAGGCTGGCATCGCGGCCGCGACCCTCGCGGCGCTCGCCATGATCGTGTTATCCGGCTGGCTCGCCTGGCGGCAGTGGGGTTTCGGCACGCACGACCCGCCGCACGACGATCCAACCGCGAAGGACCGCACGCTCTTCCAGGGGTTTGCCACGCTTCTGCTTTCCGGCCTGAGCTTCGTCGCCGTGCTTTATGTGGCGCTGCCGTTGCTCTTCATCGGCGGATGCGCATCATGAGGATGGCAAGTCTGTTGCTCGGCCTCGTCACGCTCGCGCTGATCTGGGTAGGACCGCTGCTCGAAGCGTGGAGCGGCTCCTTCGCTGCCCACATGCTTGCCCACATGGGCGTCGTCGCCATCGCGGCGCCGCTGATCGCAATCGGTATTTCCAAGACGATACGCTCCGTGGCCACCGCCGCTCCCCTTCTCGCGTCCCTCGTCGAACTGATTGTCGTCTGGGGCTGGCATGCGCCGGCCGCGCGCCAGTGGGCCGAGACATCGACCATCGCCACCATACTCGAGCAGACATCCTTCCTTGGCGCGGGGTTATTCCTCTGGCTGACGTGCATCGCAGCTCGCGATTCCCATGCGCTTGCCCGCGACGCTGCCGGCGCCTTCGCGCTGCTCCTGACCTCCGTCCACATGACATTGCTTGGCGCGTTGCTCTCGCTCGCCCCACGGCCGCTCTATCGCCTCGGCGATGTGACTTGCTTCGGTCTCGTGCTCGGCGCCGGACAGGACCAGGCACTCGGCGGCGTCATCATGTTGATGATCGGCGCAGCCGTTTACCTTGCCGGAGGCGTATTCCTGCTTGCCAGGCTCCTGGGCGGCAAAACCGAGAGGGTGGCCGGCTGATGCACGTCAACTGGAAGCACCTTGCGATAGGCCTGGCGATCTTGCCGGTCGCAGTGCTTTTCGCGACCTGGATAGGCTTCTTCAACGTTGGCGCCTCGACCGGCCACTGGAAGGTCACCGAATGGTTCCTGCACTTCGCCATGCGCTCCGCCGTGCGAACATACGCACTCACAGTCGAGGTGCCGGACGAGCTGCCGCGCTACGCAATCCAGCCTGCCGCCGGCCATTTCGCGCGCGGCTGCGCCATCTGCCATGGCGCGCCCGGCGAACCGCGCTCGCCCGCTGTACATCTGATGCTGCCTCAGCCGCCGGACCTTGCCGGCAAGGTCGGCGAATGGACGGACGCCCAGCTCTTCCGCATCGTCAAGCACGGCGTGCGCTTCACCGGCATGCCGGCCTGGCCGACGCAACAGCGCGACGATGAGGTCTGGGCGATGGTTGCCTTCCTGCGCGAACTGCCGGCAATGGACGCGGCGCGGTGGCAGGATCTTGCCTATGGCAGAAGTGAACCGACGACAGGCCAGGCGCTGGATCTGGAACGTGCACTCGCCGAATGTGCGCGCTGCCACGGCGAGGACGGGCTCGGCCGCAGCCCGGCGACGCCTGTCTTGGCCTCCCAGCGCGAAACCTACCTTCTTGAAAGCTTAAGGGCCTACGCTGCCGGCCACCGCCAGAGCGGCGTCATGGGAATTCCTGCCACCGCTGTCGACCCTGCACTCCTCGCCGATCTCGCGCGGCATTTTTCCGCGCTGCCTGCGCCTGCAACGTCGACGCAATCGGACCGCGCTCGGATCGCGCGCGCCGATGAGATCGCGCGGCGCGGCATCCCGGAGCGCGACGTTCCGGCATGCCTGGGTTGCCACGGCCGCCCGGACCGCAACCCCATCTATCCGGAACTGTCAGGACAGCCCGCCGAATACATTGCGACCCAGCTCGAGCTCTTCCGCGAGGAAAAGCGCGGCGGCACGCGCTTCGCCCATCTGATGCGCAACGCTGCTGAAAACCTCTCGGACGAGGATATTGCCGCACTGGCAGCCTATTTCGCGCAAATGCCGCGTGCCGCCGCAACCGCAATGCCCTGATTGCGTTAGATCATTCTCACACTCTCTGCGGGAACATCCTATGCGAAAAATTCTGGGCGTTTTGCTCGTCCTTGTCGCCATCGTCGCAATCGCGGGGGCGGGCGTGTTCTTCTTCTCGCGCGAACAGGCCACCGTTCCGATCGAGCAGACCTACGGTCCAAACCCGACGCTCGCCGAACCCAATCCGACCTGGATACCCACGGTCCATGTTGCTGAGGCGACCCCTTGGCCCCAAGGCACGATGCCGACCGCTGCCCAAGGCTTCGCCGTCAACGAATTCGCCGGTGGCCTCGACCATCCGCGCTGGCTGCACGTGCTGCCCAATGGCGACGTGCTGGTCGCCGAAAGCAACGCTCCCCCCAAGCCTGACAAAGGGTTCTCCATTCGAGGCTGGTTCATGGGCCTGTTCCAGAGCCAGGCCGGCGCCGAGGTGCGGAGCGCCAACCGCATCTCGTTGTTACGCGACCGGGACGGCGACGGCGTTGCCGAGACCAGAAAGGCCTTCCTAACCGGCCTTTTTTCGCCCTTCGGCATGACGCTGCTGGACGGCAAGCTCTATGTCGCCAATGCCGACGCGATCGTCGCCTTCCCCTATCGGGATGGCGCCACTGAAATCACCACCCCGGCCGAGAAGATCGTCGACCTTCCGGCCGGCCGCAACCACCACTGGACCAAGGACGTCGTCGCCAGCCAGGATGGCGCGAAACTCTACGCCACAGTGGGCTCCAACTCCAACGTCGGCGAGAACGGCATGGAGGAGGAAGAGGGTCGCGCCGCCGTGCACGAGATCGACCTCGCGACGCGGCAGATGCGGCTAATTGCGTCGGGCCTGCGCAATCCGAACGGTCTCTCCTGGAACCCGGAGAGCGGGAATCTCTGGGTGGTTGTCAACGAGCGAGACGAGATCAGTAGCGATCTCGTTCCCGACTACATGACATCAGTCAAGGATGGCGCCTTCTACGGCTGGCCCTATAGCTATTTTGGCCAACACGTAGATGTTAGACCGCAGCCCCCGCGTCCGGACCTCGTCGGGAAGGCGATTGTGCCCGACTACGCGCTTGGGCCGCACACTGCATCGCTTGGCCTCGCCTTCAACACCGGCGACCTCTTTGGGCAGGAAATGAAGAACGGCGCCTTCATTGGCCAGCACGGTTCATGGAACCGCATGCCGCGAAGCGGCTACAAGGTGATCTTCGTGCCGTTTGCCAGCGGCAAGCCGTCAGGACCGCCGCAAGACATGCTCACCGGGTTTCTGAGCACCGACGACAAGGCGTTCGGCCGTCCGGTAGGCGTCGCCATTGACCGATCGGGCGCGTTGCTGATCGCGGATGATGTGGGGAACAAGATTTGGCGGGTTGTTCCGGCGGCCCAATAGGCTGCGGTCAACCCCCGGCGCTGGTTCGCCGTGGACATAGGCAAAAATGCAACGCTCGTCAGCCAGACCGCATCACACCCGGCTCTTCGGTGGGCGGGTCACTGACCACAGGTTGCATCGCGTCAGGATCCTCACGCAATAACTCGGAAAAATTTACGGTGGCGACCAGATATCCGGCTTCATCGTACACCTTGATAACTGACCCAGACTGATCGACGCCAGGACGAGCGCCCGCTACAAGCGCTGCATTTGCTTTTTCAACTGCACTTAGGCTTGCGAGATCGGCGCTGGCTAGCTCTTCTTCGATCGTCGTAATCTCACCGAACTGTATCGTTTCGAAGCGAAACTTTGGCATGATCACCTCCTGTTCCCATGCAATGCCGGCGAGAGAATTCAGTTCCGGAACGGATGTGCCGGATGTCATGGTAATGGGCGCTCTGGCGGTCACCGGCACAGCATTCGCACCCCTCGCATCGCTGATCCCCTACTATTGGTCAGACATCGTTCGCGCGCTACGCGGTGTCTCAGGCCGTAAGTCGCCGGCCGAAAGCTGTGGCGGACTTTTTCGCTGACGTCGGGCAATGTGGTTTGGAACAAGAGGGTTTTCTCGCCGTTAGGAGAGACCGTTTGCGATCAACGCAAACAGGGTCGCCCACGGGAGGATCATATGAGAATGCACCTTGCAACTGCAGCCGCCAGCTTGCTCGTTCTGATGGGGGTAGGCGCGGCCGTCGCCCAGGACGTCATTGTCCTACCTGAAGAGGATACCGTGACAGGGCGATTGCCAGGCCACGCAGGCTGGTGATGCCCGAGCGCTGAATGGATGCGATGACCGGAAGCACGGTCGGTCTGCCTCGTTGATCGATACCTGTCGGCCCTTAGCCGCAGCCTGCGCCGTATTGGTCGGGTTGCCGAGTTTGATACCTGTCGTCTTGCGAAGCGAGGGCGGCTTTTGTGCGCTCGGGGATCAACCGGCGCTCCTTCTCGGCCAGTGCCGCGTAGAAATGCAGCATGAATGGATCACCGTCGGCGCCGAGTTCGGCGACGATGAACGGCACGCGCTGGACCATAAGGCCGGCGATGAAGGCCACGTCTCGGGAGAGGCGATCGAGCTTGGCGACAACAACGGGGCAGCGGGCCTGGCGAGCGAGGGCAAGGGCGGCTGTCAGTTGAGGTCGTCGGTCGAGCGCGTCAGCGCCCTTTCCGGTTTCGACCTCAGTGAACGCGTGGAGGATGCTCATGCCTTCGGCTTCGGTAAAGCGTGCGACGGCAGCGCGCTGTGCTTCGATCCCAAGTCCCGAGCGACCCTAAAGCTGAGTTGAAACTCGATAGTAGGCGACTGCGCTCGTCATGTTGCTATTTCCGGGGGGTTCAAACTGCAAACCACCGTTTGCAGTTTGCTCACTCGGCGACGAAAGCCAAGTTCTTTCAAGACGATAGTCGGGACGCGCCGAGACCGTCGCGTGCATCCTGCCCAATATCAGGATTCGTTCGCGGAACTTTTGCGAGGCCGAGCCCTTCTCCATGCTCGACGAAGTGTCCCCGCGTGCACGCAATCCGGTCGGAGCGAAGAGTGACAGATTTATATCCAGCAGATCCAATTAGTCGTACACCCCCGTCTGGGCTGAGAGGGCAGGGCTTTGGCGGGCCTGAAGCAGCGAAGGCAATTGGCGAGTTGGACGTATTGGCCGCCCTACTTGATTCCCGCTGGCGCATTCCGGGAACTTCAATTCGTTTTGGGATGGATGCGTTGGTGGGCTTGGTCCCGGTCCTGGGGATGCAGCTACGGGCCTGGTTTCCGCTTATATTGTCTTGCGAGCCCGAGACTGCGGTGCCGGAAATGGCTTGGTCGCCCGCATGCTAGGGAACGTGTTGCTCGATACGGTGGTAGGGAGCGTTCCTATTCTCGGCTCAATCTTCGACGTATATTTTAAGGCGAACAATCGCAACATCAGACTGCTTCGCCGTCACCTATTGCGGTAAGCTCGTCGGCCCTTGGACCAAGCCAATCAAGCCTTGCAGCGTCCTCCTGATGAAGCCACTTCGATGTCGCGCAGGAGGTCGGGTTGAAGCGGACATTCAAATATCGTTCTGCCGTGCATCAGTCACGATAGGCATGTGATGGTCTGGCAGTTGCCTTTCTAGCAAGCGCCGCATCGCAAGGGCATTCTTTGGCGCAAAGCCCTCATAGTCGTTATTGAAATAGACCCACGCTCTGTTTGCGCCGCTGGCCCGGATTTTGTCGGCCCATTTGGTTAGCTCGTCTCTTGTGTAGTCGTGCCGATACCAGCGCTCGGGACCATGAAGTCGCACGTAGACATCATCGGCCGTCCGCACCAGGACATCCGGAAGGCGAGGGCCGCTGCATGAGCAAAAGATTGTACCTGTCTCACGAAAGGCCGAGTAAACAGTTTCGTTCCACCAACTGGCGTGACGAAACTCCACCACATTGCGCCGGGCCCGGTCGAGTTGGCCGAGAATGCCGTTCAGTCTCGCCTTTGTGAAATGGTAACTGGGCGGGAGCTGGAATAGAAAGCATCCCATTCGCTCACCGAGGATATCGGCGATCATCCCAAAATCCATCACAAGGGTCTTGGTGCCCTTGAACCTCTTGATGTGAGTGATCAGCTCGCACACCTTCACAGTATAGATGAAACTGCGACTACCCGGTTGCCGAACCCAGCCTTTGACATTTGCGACAGTTGGCCACGAATAAAAGGATGCATTTATTTCGACAGTATCGAATAGTGTCGCGTAGTGATTGAACCATTCGCCGGTGGGCAGATCCGTCGGATAAAACTGTCCCCGCCATTTCCAGTAAAACCACCCCGAGCAGCCGACATAGGCAGGTGCCTCCAAACAGGACACTGTATCGCCGGGCTCTGCTGTTGTACTGGCTAAGCGGGCAGTATGCATTTTGACGGCACGTCCAACGTTTTCAATTCGCTGCTTCTCTCTGCGCAGCCTACGCCGTTCACGGCGTTCATCAGGTCCAAGTTCTTTCCGTTGGATGGCTTGCGTACCCATGAAATAATCCTTCCGCCTAAACGCGGGCACAGCCGGATGGCTCCGTCATTGCGACCTTGGGCCGAATCTGACGATCCGCTAACGGTCTGATCCGCTCGAGGGAACTTCGCCGGCGCTCTGAAGTTCAGCCTCAGCCATCCTGGGAGGTGCTCATTGGCCGACCACGAAAAGAAATTGCAACGGCGCCGGCCAAAAATCGCCGGGAACCTCAAGTCGCCGGTGCTCAAAACATTGGCCCGAGTGGGAGCCACCTTGATAGGCGTCAGCCGGCACCGCAAGGTGAACGGGATGGCGTCCGAGCGAAGCATGACAACGTCTCAGCCCTTGATTACCGAGTGGCCGTTGTCGCCGGAAGCGACGCTTGGGTCGTCGGTTCGCACGAAAGGGATCGAACGCGAACTGCGCGCTCGCCTGCCGCGGGCAGTCCGCAAGCACGTAAAGGCTGAGACCGGTCGCATCGCATTGCGGATGCCAAAAGACGAAGGAGATGAGTTCAAAGCCGCCTCGGTCATTATATCCAAAACGCTGGAGGGCATCGAGGAGCTCCCCGTGCTTCCGCGAGAGGCAGAGGATGTGCTGACCATCTCGTCGCGTGAACGTCACAAGTGGCTCAAGGACGGTCGACTTCAAAACATAGGCACGCGCACTGTGAAGATGCGGGGCCGATCAAAGAAAGTCACCTTCCACGTGTTCGATCCGCGCCACATCGAGGACGTCCTGGATCGCGATCTCCCGACCGTCTGGCGAGAACAGGACGCGCATGAAGTTGCCGAAAACAGACGGCGCGGCGCCGGCAAGGCTGCGCTGACGCGCGCTGGAAAGGGCAAAGGTAGGGTCCGCGTGGTGAAGGGCGCCAGGCAGGCAGACGGCTCGCCGCCAAAGTTGGAGGGCTGGGACGCGTTCGAAGACGAGGGATTGCTTCGCTGACGCCGGCAGTTTCGGCGAGCCGCCGTGCGTTCGAAATAGCTCGTTGTGGCGGGCCGGCTTTCAACGCCCACGTGGCATCAATGCGGCAAACTCTTCGGGAACTCCCATCGTCTGGCAGCGTTTTTGCTCTGTCTGAAACGAAGAAGGATAGGTGCCATGACTGGAACCGTGTCGAAGGAAACTGGAAGCAGGTGAAGGGTAAGATCAAGGAACAGTGGGGCAAGCTCACCGATGATGATCTGGATCGTATCGCCGGCAAACGCGATCAGCTCGAAGGCAAAATCCAAGAGCGCTACGGGATCGAGAAGGACCGAGTTCAACGCGATATCGCCGACTGGTACGGCCGGCACGGCTGGTAAGAGACGCTGCCGAATTTTGATGGGCGCTGTAGCAACGGCGCGCTGCTTTTGGCCTGAAACTCGCTGGCGATCCGTGGAATGAGACACCCTGCGTTCGACCAATTGCCCGGCAAGGCGGAACCTGTTGGGCGTGAAACGTTGCCCGCCCGAACCAATTGCGGTTCAAGGAAAGGGGAATTGCCGTGGCACGACTGATTAAACGCTGAACCAACGTTCCGCGCATCCTGCACGGGCGCATAGCGCAGACTATGCGCCCGTGTCGGAGTTTGCTGCACCGACAGCCTTCGATTCCGGCGAGCTTTTGTGTCGATTGACAGCACGACCAGGAATGCCGTCGACATGAATTCCGACTGCCAATTCTGGAAAGACTCAAACCACAGCTTCGCATCGAGAAGATAGGGGCCAAGAGATTGGATCTGTCCGCCGTGGCGAAGAGCCTCCTCGTCTGCTGCTGCCAGGGACATCCACCAGTGGCAGGCGAAGGACACTATGAACAGTAGAGCCAAGGCTATGCCAAGCGAATAAGAATAGAGCCATGACAGCATTGGCATTAGTCGGCGCGTAGGCGACCCGAGCTTGTCGTCGGGCCTGTGGGGGTCATCGGGATCGCGGGACTCGGCCCAGCCGCGCTGAAAGAGCATCGCGGTCAGCATCACGTAGGCCGACATCTGCAGAAATTCGCTTTCCCAGTTTTCGAATAGTGCCGATAGGCGCCGGTATTCGATAGGGTAGCACTCCGACCGCTTGTGCGCCGTGATCCCGGAGTTCTTCATTGTGAGCCGCCAGCCTGACCAGATCATACCCAGCATACTGAACATGAACATCGCGCCCAAAGCGATGGTCAGCCCGTTGTCTCGGAAAAGACTCTCATATTCGTTTCCTCGCTAGGCCGCGTCGTGTCAGTTCTGGGACTTCATGAATTGTGACGGCCTCGACCTGCTCACTGAATTGCGCTCGGTAGAGTCCCATGAGGTCGTCATGGTCTGCTGAGCAGAACTACGAGCCAACAACCCGTAGCGTCCTTGCTGATAACGAGGTGCTGATCTGGGTAGTTACGCGCCTTTTCAGCTCAGCGGGGTGGATTGCCGCCATCGCTAGGCTCGCGCATGAAATCGCTGACCGCCGCCATCACAGCAAGGAAAGCGGCGGAGTACCTTGCGAAGCCAAACGCCTGCGCAGCCGCCACTTTCGCACCGTGCGAATGCTGTTTGATGAATTCGTCGGCCACGTCCTGAACCTCGCCCGCAGATTTCCCGAACAGCTCGCGTTCATTTGCTGTCGGCTGGAACGCCTGGCCGATAAAGTGACCCACCAGCAGTCCTCCGGCGGATCCTGCGAGCACCTTTGTCCGATCGAGGTTTGTAACGGTCTTGCGCGGCGGCGCAGGGTAACTGCAGGACGTCAATCTGTCAGTCGCGCATGTTGACTGGTGCGGAAGTAGGTATCGTTCCTACCGGCCGGGCGACAACAGCTATCTGTCTTACAGCGGGGAGCGACGTGACTGCATATCGCCTCTCCTTGCTGGCGCGGCAGAATCGCAGCCTCTCGACGAAAACGTTAGCTTCGTCAACTTCGCGTCGACGTCCGACCACGCCGCCGGGTATGTGAACGACCATCAGCAGTATTGCTTCAGCCGCTACCGTTCGTATCGGGCTGAGGACAACACCTACCAGCCTTTCTCGGGCGGGCCCCGCCGGCAGTGCCAATAGACGGACGCGTGCGGGTGAGCTTCCTAACCACAGCGGCGCAATCTGCCTCGCGGTGTATTTCTGCAGCCAGGCGACGCCGCTCATGAACGTCGTCGGCCACTCTTCGTTGTGGTAGGCAAGGGAACCGTTTCGGAAGCATGTTGTTTGCGCATGGGAACGACGTGCTTTTTGTTGACGCGGTGACCAATCAATGGGGGGATGCGGACTAGCGGTAAGTGGCTCAATGCTCGCGGTCTTTAGCGCCACTGGTTTGCAGGCGAACACAAGCGGCCGGCTTTGGGCGTTGCTGTCTCCTAACAGCCGTTGGACACTCCCCGTGCCATATTACCTATCTAGATCGGCCGCACCATCGTCGGCCAATTGTTTGCGGCTTTGCTATACATGCGATCGACCTTGTTCAGATCTTTGGCCGAGGGCTCCGGCGACCCCTCTCCCGCGATGGCTCGGCTGCCACGGCGCCTGCTTCTTCGAGTTCGGCAGGAGTCGGCATGGTAATGTGCGTGGGCAGGAGAGGGCTCGGCCAAGCAAGCTGGGGGCGCACTAGCGCGCTCGACGCCGATGTCCCTCAAGTGCCTCTCGAGGACCTGCCGCCACTGATTCACACAATCTGTGCCGTGGAGGAACCTCCTCCATACCGCAGCGTTCTGAATGGACTGACTACCCCTAAGGAGCGCGCATAGTCATGGGAAGCACAAGCGATAAAGCGGCCGGCCTTGCAAATCAGGCAGCCGGCAATGTGAAGCAGGGTGTTGGCAAGGCCGTTGGAAATGACAGGCTGAGAGCGGAGGGCGCATCTCAGGAAGCGAAGGGCAAAGTTCAGAAAGCTGTTGGCGATGTGAAGTCCGCGGTGAAAGATGCCACCAACAAGACGGCGGCAGCGATCAATAAGAAGCTCTGACGCGAGAAGGGCCGGCAGCACAACGTTGGCCCCGTTATCTGTCTGCGTGATGGCTGAGAGTTGGTTTCCACAGCACTGCTCCCCCTTTTTATCGCCGACCTGGCAACGGAGCCCGCTCACCGTCCGTGTGTTTTGCCTAATCTGATTGTGCGGAGCGCGAATAATGACCGACAATAAAAACGAGCGCGAAACCGGCGCGACTAAATATCCCGCTAGAACGGGGGCAGATCCTTCTGACCATTTTTCACAGGATGCCGCGAGGAACAAAAAACCCAAAGGCGGGATCGGTTTGACCAAGAAGGTCGGCGAGGTAAACGACAAGACGCACCAATCGGATGGCAGGAACCCTCCTGGGCGACCGTCTGACAGTTCGGACGATTGAGTCATGAACGTAGCGAACCTTCAGCTCGAAGGCCTCCTCATGGCGATCGCTTCAATCAACAACAGCTTGGTGCACAAAGGCATCCTGTCGATCGATGAAATCGACACTGCCCTTCGTAAGGCTGAGGCCTCTTTGGTAGGCGATGAGCGTCTTTACGAGGACATGTCTCCATCCAATCGTGACGCCGTCTGCTTTCCGATCCGGCTTTTGCAGCTTGCAAACAATTCGCAATCTGAAACGGAAGTACCACCGTTTTCGGAACTGGCAAAAATGGTTGGGCAGACCAAAGGGCTCTACAACGATCAAAAATAGCCGACTGACGCTCCCTGGGAATGCCGGGAGAGCCCCTGATTGTTGATCGTTAAGGTCGTTTGGTTCGAACGCGATGATCACGTTCCGGCAGACTCTGACCAGAGAGCCTTGCTCCCCGAAATCGGTCAGACGCCGCTACTAATTCGCAAGGGATATTCGGTCCCAGTTGTCGCGATTTGCCAGGGAAGAACAGCTGCTCATTTTCGTGCAAAAGCCCCGCCACCTTGCGGAAGCGGGGCTGGTTGTTCAAAGTCGGTTGGCGGTACGCTCGCGATCCCGGTCGACCTCATCCGAGCTATGATTTCCCGCGCCTGCGTCAAAACCGGTCCAACCTTCCGCCTCATAGTTCCTGCGGCGGTCGGCGACGTCTACCGAGCTAGAGTCCCCAAGAATTCTTTCGGCTTCTGCTACAAGGTTATCGTCGACTTTTGCGGTAACCAAGGTTCCACCTCGGCGCACGCCTTCGGCATATACATGGGCATCGGACTCTGAAACGCCCGAATCCGTTAGCGCACCGATAATCCCACCGGCCGCACCGCCAACGGCGGCACCAGCTACCGCGCCGGCCGCGGTGGCAGCCAGCCATCCGGCGGCCACGACAGGGCCAACGCCGGGAATGGCCATGATGCCCAGCCCCGTCAGCAACCCGCCAGCGCCGCCAACCAACGCGCCCAGGCCCGCACCGCCAGCGGCATCTTCCGCGGCTTTGGAAGTGTCGTTGTCGTACCAATCCCTGGAATTGTTGGCGACAATGCTGATATCCGAATGCAGAACGCCAGTCGCTTCGAGCTGGCCGACCGCGTTGGTGGCGTCGTCATAGTCATCGAATAGCCCAGTAACCGTTTTCATGTTTTCGATCTCCTTTTGGGTTTCAGTTCGTGCCGGCAACGACGTTGCCCTGGTAATCGAGCGCAACCGCCGTGCTCTTGCCGTCCTTGCTCGCCTTGCCGCGCCAGATGCCGTTGTCATCCTTGGTCAGCGCCGATACGTCGGAATAACCGGCGTCCTGGATGCGGCTTTTCGCCTGGTCTTCGGTAAAGCTGTTCGCGCCGGGGATTGGAGGGGTCGGATCTGGCTTATCCCCGACAGTGGCAGACGGCGTTGTTGAACTCGTCACCGACCCTGCGCCCGTCGTGGTCGCGATCTTTTCGATCATGTCCGTTATGCATCTTGAGGGTCGGCAAGGTCTCTTGCGCGAAGGACTTGAGCGTGGCGTTGTCGCCGTCCTTGGCGTACGCCTCGAACAAGCCGACCGCGTCAGTATGCGCGTTGCGCTGCATTTCGACGTAGGGCTGATCGAGCGGCGCCTTGGCCTGCTGGAGCTTGTCCAACTCGGCTTTGTGCTGGGCATCGAGCTCGCTGGGGACCTTTAGCTTTTGTTCGCCGGCTATCGATTCAAGCTTGGCGTTTGCCGCACCATGATCGTCCACCATTTTTTTCGCGAAGTCCTTGACGCTCTGGTCGGTGACCTTGTCCTGCGCGATCGTGCTGGAGTCCACTTCGAACATACCGCCGATCGCGGCCTTGTTGACGAACTCCTGCGCATCGTCTGCGGTGAAGGCTGGCGACGCAAAGCCAATAGCGGTAGCGGTGACCAGGCTGGCCACTAAGTGAAGTGTTTTCATCAGTTTGTCCTCGTTAATGCACGACTGTGCGATGAACGGGTAATCTCGGTGCGCGGGCTTTGTTCCGGCGGAAAAGCGATATAGCTGTTTGGCGATGCGGCTGCCCGAGCCGCCGGCAACGGGATTCATGTGTCAAAGGTTACGACAAGTTTTTCGCCCGAGACGCCCGCGCGGTTGCTCGCGATTCGGTTGGTGCGACGGTTGAGATCGGCGCTTGTGCTCAAGACCGAATGCGTAGGTCGCAATCGCTAGGTGGCAGGTCTGATTGATCGGTTTTTCCTGACCGAACCAAATCTCGCCCACCGCGTTGACTCGCGCGTTGCGTCATCAGCCGGGGCACTTTCATGAAAAAGGGCGAACTTTCCACCTATCGATCCAAGCGTGATTTCACGAAGACGAAAGAACCCAGCGGCGAGAGCTCTATCGCAAAATCGAACCGGCTTCGGTTTGTCATTCAAAAACACGCGGCCACGCGGCTGCACTACGATCTGCGTCTCGAACTCGGTGGTGTATTCAAGTCCTGGGCCGTCACCAAAGGTCCATCGCTGGATCCGCATGACAAACGCCTCGCCGTCGAAGTTGAAGACCACCCACTGGACTATGGTGACTTCGAAGGCACGATTCCCAAAGGTCAGTACGGTGGTGGGACAGTGCTGCTCTGGGATCGCGGTTATTGGCAGCCGGAGGGCTCCATGTCTCCTGAACAAGCTTTGGGGAAAGGCGATCTGAAGTTCACGCTCGACGGTAAGCGCCTGCATGGAAGTTTTGTCCTCGTGCGGATGAAGCATGACCGGAACGGCGGAAAGCGGACGAACTGGCTGCTGATCAAACACCGCGACAAATTCGCGACCGATAGCGAGGGCGACGCGGTGCTGGCACAGGACCGATCCGTGGCCTCCGGGCGGAGCATGGAAAAGATTGCCGCGGGAAAGGGAGCTGGACCGAAGCCGTTCATGATGCAAGGCTCAGCGGCCGCCGATGCTGATGCGGTGTGGGACAGCAATCGCGGCCATGCTGCAGACGAGCGCGCCGCCAAAACGGCAAAGCCAACTCCGCGCCCCAAAAGACCCGCTCGCGCCTCCGAAGCGAAGATGCCCGACTTCATCGCGCCGCAACTCTGTCAAACGCTATCCAGACCGCCTGCAGGTGGCAATTGGGTTCATGAGATCAAGTTCGATGGCTACCGCGTCCAGTTGCGTGTCGAAGATCGCGCAGTCACGCTGAAGACCCGCAAAGGCCTGGACTGGACGGAGAAATTTGGCGCCATCGCAAAGGAGGGTGCCAGCCTTCCAAACATTATCATCGATGGTGAGATCGTGGCGCTCGGCGAAAATGGTGCGCCGGATTTCGCAGCACTGCAAGCAGCCTTGTCGGAGCGAAGGACAAAGGACCTTGTCTTCTTTGCCTTTGATTTGTTGTTCGCGGACGGTGTCGATTTGCGTCAGCTGCGTCTCTCGGAACGCAAGGAACGATTGAGCGAAATGCTTGGTGAGGCCGATCTCGGAGATGCAAACCTCATTCGCTATGTCGAGCATTTCACGAACGGCGGTGAGGCGGTGTTGCACTCTGCATGCCGTCTCTCGCTGGAAGGTATTGTCTCCAAAAAGGCCGACGCCGTCTATGTATCGGGCAGGACCGATACCTGGACGAAATCAAAATGCCGTGCTGGACATGAGGTGGTGATCGGCGGCTGGTCGACCACCAACGGCAAGTTTCGGTCGTTGTTGGTCGGCGTCAATCGTGGAGAGCATTTCGCCTATATCGGCCGGGTCGGAACCGGATACAGCGAGGCAAAGGTCAGGCAGCTTCTGCCGAGGCTGAAGGAGCTGAAAGCTGCCAAATCGCCGTTTACCGGCGATGGCGCGCCGAAGAACGACTCGAGTGTCTTTTGGACCAAGCCGGAACTCGTTGCGGAAATCGAGTTCGCAGGATGGACCGGCGGCGGCAATGTCAGGCAGGCGGCCTTCAAAGGCTTGCGCGAAGACAAGCCGGCAGAAGACGTTGAAGCCGAGCGTCCTGCCGATCCCCGCGATACGCAAATTGCCGAACCGGCCAAGGTCAAAGCAAGGACCGGAAAGAGCCCGGTCATTATGGGCGTAATCATTTCCAAACCCGACAAGCCGCTCTGGCCCGATGCCGGCGATGGCGACCCGGTCACCAAACTCGACCTCGCGGAATACTTTGAGGCTGTCGGTTCATGGATGATCAAACATCTCAAGGGTCGCCCATGCTCTCTCGTACGAGCGCCCAATGGCTACGCCGGCGAGCAGTTCTTCCAACGCCATGCAATGCCGGGCACATCCAATCTGTTGGAGCTTGTGGAAGTTTTCGGGGATCATAAGCCCTATCTACAGATCGATCGCGTTGAGGGATTGGCGGCAATTGCACAAATAGGCGGCTTGGAACTACACCCCTGGAATTGCCAGCCAGACAACCCTGAAGTTCCTGGGCGACTTGTCTTTGACCTTGACCCTGGTCCTGAGGTTGCCTTTGCGGACGTGGTCGCAGCGGCCAAAGAAATGCGCGATCGCCTGGACGATCTGGGTTTGGTGAGCTTTTGCAAGACGACAGGCGGGAAAGGCTTGCACGTAGTCACACCATTGGCCGCCCAGCGCACTAAAACGACATGGCCAGAGGCTAAGGCCTTCGCGAAGGCGGTTTGCATGCAAATGGCCGGGGACCGACCAGATCTCTATCTGATCAACATGGCTAAGAAGCTGCGAACCTCACGGATATTTCTCGACTACTTGCGAAATGATCGTATGGCGACGGCCGTCGCTCCGCTGTCCCCCCGGGCTAGGCAAGGTGCAACTGTTTCCATGCCATTGACTTGGGGGCAGGTCAGAGCCGACCTCGATCCGAAGAAATTTACCGTTCGCACTGTGCCGGGCCTTTTGAAGAGGACAGTCGCGTGGGCGGACTACAATGAGGGCGAGCGGTCGATCAGCACGGCCATCAAACGGATGGGATCAGCGAAGCTTGCTGCATGAGAGCGAAAACGATGAAACCTGCGTTCGCAATTCCCTTGGACACCGCGCCAATGGAAGCAAAGGCTCAAGATGCGTTGCCGGGCGATGTTGGTCAGTGGCAATATGAACGCAAATGGGATGGGTTTCGATGCCTCGCCTTCAAAGCCGAAAATGTTGTGGAGTTGCGAGCAAAATCGGGGAAACCACTCGGCAGATATTTCCCTGAAATCGTTTCGATGTTGCGTGAACTGGCGGCGAAGGAATTCGTGGTCGACGGCGAGATCGTCATCGAAATCGAAGCCCTATTTTCGTTCGATGCGCTGCAGATGCGGCTGCACCCAGCAGCGAGCAGAATTCAAAAGCTCTCAATCGCTACACCTGCCAAGCTCATCTTGTTTGATATGTTGGCAAACTCCGAGGCCAGCCTCATCAACCAGCCATTTGCTGCGCGGCGAGCGGCTCTGGAATCGTTCGTTGAGGCTGCTGACCTCGACGACCTTGAGCTATCACGTTCCACCCAGGATTTGACCATAGCAATGAAATGGCTCAGCGAATCTGGGCAGGGTTCGACCGACGGAGTCATCGCTAAGCTTCTTGCCGATGAATACCGGCCTGGCGAGCGCGCCATGATCAAAGTTAAACGCTTGCGCACTGCGGATTGTGTCGTAGGAGGGTTTCGCTACCTGGAGAAGACTCGTGAGGTCGGATCGCTGTTGCTTGGCCTCTACAACGATCAGGGACAACTCGATCATGTGGGGTTCACCTCAACGATCGCTCGCGACGACAGGCCCGAGCTTACTCAGAAACTTGAGGCTTTGCGGGCGTCCCCTGGCTTTACCGGAAAAGCGCCTGGCGCCCCCAGTCGATGGAGCACGGAAAGAAGCGGACAATGGGAGCCACTACGCCCCGAACTCGTGGCGGAGGTGCGGTTCGATCACGTGACCGGGGATCGTTTTCGGCACGGCACGAAATTCATGCGATGGCGCCTCGACAAAAAGCCAGAGCAATGCACGTTCGAGCAGATTACAGAACAATGAGGCGCCCAACCATAATTGCGGTGCCCCAGAACCCTCTTCGACGACAAACGAGTTGCTCTAACTAAGTCTAAGCCCCGTCAGTCGTCACATCATTCTCTGCGGTTCATCGCTGCCGGCGAGCAAGTCAGTGGCCTACTGAGGTTGGAAGGCTTGCTGAGTGCACGGTGGGGCGGTGTTGCTCCACAGGCCGGCACGGTTGATCCTCGTTGGCAAGCTGCTCAACCGGATTGGTTTTGGATAACGCGGCATCCTGTCTCTGGAGATGTCCATTTCGGTGGACAGCGGTCCCGCAGGCGGCCAGAACCTGTTCAGAGGATCTTGCTGGTCAGTTCGACGACGATCAAAGCCTCCTGCGAGGCACCTTCCGGCAAATGCACCACACGCGAAACACGCAGACTCGTGGTGTCTCCGGCCATTGAAACGCTTTCACCTATCCGCGGAACGGCCTGAAACGTCACATCTTCAATAAACTGGTTCTCGTCGATGGTCACTCGACATTGGATAGTCATCATCGAAGTCTCCTAGTCAGATGTCTATGAACTAGCCGAACAGAATGATGTTCCGGCCACTGCGAAAGTTTCCACGCAAACTGCGCCAGGGAACCAAATGCTCTTGCCCGTGTTTCTTCCGGTTACAATTGCTAGGGGCCAGGGTGTCAGACGTAAATGTTGTAAGCCTGAGAGACGCGCGCCAATCCGCTGCGGAGGAGGTCGACTACAAGGATTTTTTTGAAAATGGCGGCATTGCGCTTCATGTCGTGGACGGTGAGGGGAAGATACTCCACGCCAACCAGGCCGAGCTCGATCTTCTGGGTTATGAGGCAGACGACTACATAGGACGCCAAATCGACGAGTTCTACGCCGATGCCGAAGTCATTCAGGACATTCTCGCGCGTCTCAATCGCAAGGAGAAGATCGACAAGCATCCAGCACGCCTGTGCGCATCGGATGGATCGATCAGGCATGTCGAGATCACATCAAGCGCTCATTTTGAAGGCGGAAAACTTGTGGGGACGCGCTGCTTCACCGTCGATGTGACCGAGCTGCAACGCACACGAGCCGAGCTTGTGCACCAGGATAACCAATTTCACCAAATCCTGGATAATCTGCCTGTCGCCGTCTACACGACCGACGAGGCGGGCACGATAACGTACTTCAACCCGGCTGCAGCAGAGTTCGCTGGTCGGACGCCGGAAATTGGCAAAGACAAGTGGTGCGTTACTTTCCGCCTGTTCAATCCTGACGGCTCGGAATTGCCTCACGATCAATGCCCGATGGCAATCGCCCTCAGAGAAAACCGTCCCGTCCGCAATCAGGAAGCCCTGGCACAACGTCCAGACGGAACGCTGTTTCCGTTCCAGCCCTTTCCAACCCCGATCCGGGACGAAAACGGCCAGTTGGTCGGCGCCGTTAACATGCTGGTGGACCTTACAGAGCGTGCGATTGCCGACGAGGCGAGGCAACACCTGTCAGCAATTGTAGAGTCATCCTTCGACGCCATCGTAAGCAAAAATCTGAACGGGATTATCAGCAGCTGGAACGGGGGCGCGGAGCGGCTTTTTGGATATACGGCCGAAGAGGCAATAGGCAATCCTGTAACCATGCTAATACCGGATGATCATCAGGATGAAGAACCTCGCATCCTTGATCGGATTAGGAGGGGCGAGCGGGTGGAAAGCTACGAAACCATCCGCCAACGCAAGGACGGAAGCCTAGTGCCCGTCTCGCTCACGGTGTCGCCGGTGCGCGGCACTGCGGGGCGCATCGTCGGCGCGTCAAAGATTGCCAGGGACATTTCCGTAGCAAAGGAGAGCGAGCACCGTATCCGCATGCTCATGCGCGAAGTCAACCACCGGGTGAAGAACCAATATTCGGTCATTCTTTCGATGATCCGAGAGACGAACAAGCGGTCCGAAAGTCCTGCGGAGTTTGAGCGACAAGTTCGCGAGCGCATAATGGCGCTTTCGCGTTCCCACGATCTCCTCGTGTCCGCTGACTGGAAGGGTGCTACCATTTTCGAGTTGTTGTTGGCGCAGTGCAAGCCATTCGGGAACGATGACCTGCTCTCGATGTCGGGACCGTCGATTACGCTGAGTCCTAACGCCGTTCAATATCTCGGCATCGCCTTTCATGAGCTTGCCACGAACTCCGCCAAATACGGCGTTCTGGCCGGTCACAGGGGCAAGATCACAGTGGCCTGGTGTGTCGTCAAGGTTGAAGGCCACCGGTTCATCAGGCTCACCTGGAGTGAAACAGACGGACCTAAGGTCCAATCCGTAGCCAACGGCGGGTTTGGAACCGTTGTGCTGAAACGCGTCGCTCCGCAGGCTCTAAGCGGGACAGGCGATCTCGAATATAGCGACCACGGTGTCATCTGGACCCTTGTGGCACCGCTGGCTTTTGTAGAAGCAAGCTTGAACGAGTTCATGTGACAGCCATGCGGCAAACCGCTTAATTCTTCTCCTTGGGTAGCAGCCGCTGGTTCTAGCGTGCCGGCGCTCCATTTGGCGTCCGATCTCAGGCCCGCCAACGATTGCGTCCCGCCACGGCAACGCGGCAAGCAAATTGTGTTTGACCCTGCTTCGGCGCCAGCGTCCTCCATCGATATTCTACGACATCAGTTCGTCCAGGATATCCAGCGCGGCGCTTAGTTTTCGCGGTTGAATCAGACGTTGCCTAAGTGCCGCTCGTCTAAAAGCATCAAATGCCACGGCCGGTTTGCAGATACCGTCTTTGGCTTCCGCAAGCAGCCGCACGGCTTCTGCATACTCGTTCGCCGTTTTATTCCGCCACTGCCTTGCAATCGCCGTTTCGGCATCAGCGAGTGAGGAAACAACCATCGTTGATCCGTCTACAAAGGTGAGGTCTACCGGCAGAAATCTGCTCATTTTCTTCTCCCTCGTAAGCCTATCGCTTGCTGGATTCGGCAATAACGAAGGTCAAACGATCTGGTTGCACGTCTGGGTGAGAACGATGGAAGAAGCGATCTTCTGCGTCTGTTATGGTGCGCGCCGAACGACTGAGCCTGGCGGCCAAGGAGCAAGAGACGGCCCGCGCTACGCTACATTGGCGGTTACTTCTGTATGAACCTGCTGGCCAGGCTGGGCTTCCTCAGACAGCGGGCCGAATTCGTATTGATTGCCCGGACCGGTTTGCAACACCTCAAATGCGCCCCGTTGACCGTCAATGACCAAATCGAGAAGTGCGTTCGCCACTTCGACTGGGGAGCGCGCGGTATCGCTTTGCAGCAGTAGATCGCCGCCATCCGGGAATCGGCACAGCATTCGGATGGGCAAAGCCGGCGCGCCGGCGCGGCCCGCGCCGTTGTCCTCGATTTGTATTGCGGCCCATGCCCCATGCTTGGCAAGTAGCAGTTGGACTTTGTCCGGCCTTGCTGTGCAGACCGTCAACCTCCGAAGGGTGCAACATTGCTCAATGGCCGAGATCATGCGGCCGAATCCGACCAGCAAGAGAGGACGCCCACCGTTGTCCGAAATGCGTTCTGCACGCCACCAGCCATGTCGATCCAATACAGGATGGTCGACGGACCCATGCTTGGCGAGTCCTGCGATCCCATGGGCGAGGGCTGTTGGCCGAGGGATGCTCGCACGTGTGTCGAACGCACCGCTTTCGTAGTAGCCGTCCTGTCCGACCAACATCGAGTTCCAGTCTACGGCGCCAAACAGTGACCAAGCCGTGACCGCACGTACGTCGGCGCCACTATCCTTTGCGGCCTGTGCAGCTTTCCATCCATCGACGAGCCACCGCAACTGTTCGTCGCGGGTTGATCCGTTGTGCAATTCAGTTACCGCGATCGGCAGATGATACCGATTCCAGAGTTCGTCGATCCTCGGCTTCAGGCCTGTACCATCTCCTCCGTCGGATCGGACGGCCGCGGTATCGACATAGAGGTCGATACCATTTCCACCGACCTTCTCGTCTGGATGTCGATCGATCTGGTCGTCAAGCATTCGGTCGCTGGTGAGGTAATAATCTAAGCCGATGATATCCGGCGCGCAAGGCTCCGCCATCAGGGCCGACAAATGTTCATCGTCAATCCCGGCCTTCAAAAGCGGTCGGTAGAAAGCATGCTCACCGTCAACTCGGCCGGCCAGGAGATCCAGAGCCAGCCAGCGGCGCTCGTTCTCATGGTCGGCCTGGTAGGCGAGTCGCTGAGTTGCAAAAACGCGGCCGATATCTTCTGTCTGCACGAGGCGAGCCGACGGGACATATTGGCGGATCGCCTTCATCGCCAGCGCAATCGCCCGGCATTGAGCGACTGTCAGCTGCAGGCACGTGGCCTCGTCAGTGCCATGCGGATACCAGAGCCCGTATAACCCACTAATGCGGGCAGTCGTCAGCGGCTCATTGATGGGTGTATACAGCTCTATCCATGGATAGCGTTGTGCGACCCGCCCGGCATATCGAGCGAGCATTTCCGGAAAATCCGGGTCAAGGATCTGCGTCCATGCCGGACCGCTGCCGTGGTGCATGAGCCCGGCTATCGGCCGCATACCGAGCTCGTCGATCCGTAGCAGGCGAGCATCAATCCAACTCCAGTCGCAGGAGCCCGCCGTGCGCTCAACCATCTCCCACAATACAGGATAACGAAGCGTTCCAATGCCGAGGCCAGCGATCAGTTCAAGATCGTCTATGCGGTTTAGATGCCCTGTTTCATGCAATTGATTGCGCACCGCCTCGTGAATGCGGACGTGGCTGCATTCCACGCCGCCCCATATCTCAAGCGGGTCATTCATTCAGCAGCCTCGGCCTGGATCGGAGCGATCCTCGCCGGCAAACTTTTCTGAATTCGAGCGAAAGTCGCCAAAGCCTGACCGACGACCTGGTCCATGTTGTAATAGCGATATGTGGCCAGTCTCCCAACGAACCAGACGTCCGGAGTGGCTCCTGCCAGCGCTTCATACCGTTTGTAGAGGGCCTCGTTCTCAGCCCGTGGTACGGGATAGTACGGGTCGCCGATGTCTGTTGGATATTCATAGGTCAGGCTGGTCTGGGGGCTCTGCTGACCGGTCAGATGTTTGTATTCCGTGATACGGGTATACTCTTCCTTCTGCGGATAGTTGACGACTGCGACGGGCTGGAATTGCTCGCGATCAAGCGTCAGGTGCTCGAACCTCAATGATCGGTACGGCAGACGCCCAAGGCTCCAGTCAAAATACTCGTCGACTGGACCTGTATAAATCATGCGCCGAAACGGAATGCTTTCTCGGATGTCCCTGTAGTCGGTTTGCAGCATGATTTTGATTTTGGAATTGTCGAGCATGCGCTGGAACATGCGGGTATAGCCGCCGGCCGGCATCTTCTGGAACGTGTCGCCAAAATAGCGGTCATCGCGATCGGTACGGGTCGGGACCCGAGCCGTCACGGACTTACTCAATTGAGACGGATCCACACCCCACTGCTTCCTGGTGTAGCCACGAAAGAATTTCTCGTAGAGTTCCCTGCCGACTGTGCTGACCACCACGTCTTCAGCTGTCCGCACCTCCTCCACCGCTTCGCGGCGAGAAAGGAAAAACGCCTCAAGCTGCTCGGACGTAAAGTCGAGATCATACAGCTTGTTAATCGTGTCGAGATTGATCGGAATCGGCAGCAACTTGCCATCAACCGAAGACAGGACACGATGCTCGTACGGGCGCCAGGCCGTGAACTGTGAGAGATATTCGACAATCGACTGGGCGTTGGTGTGGAAGATGTGGGGCCCATACTGATGAATAAGGATCCCAGCCTCATTGTAGCAATCATAGGCGTTACCGCCGACGTGACTGCGCCTGTCAAGCAGCAAGACACTCTCCTGCCGTTGGGATGCGATGCGCTCGGCGAGCACGCTCCCGGCAAACCCGGCGCCGACTATCAGCCAGTCGAACATGGTCACGCACTCCGCCGAAACGGCAATACGTTCTTCGTGGAACGGGCGTGCTGAATGTGACCCGCCATCGCGAACCACGTTTTTTCCCACGACATGTCGATGAGATAGGCATCGACATTCCTCAACAACTGGTCGCGCGGCTGCGCCAAAAGGGACCGGAGTTTGAATTCGACGTCATCGGCGTCGACGATGTCCACGAGGCCTTCGGCGCCATAAGTTCGCACAACATCCACGATGGCGGTTGAAACAAGCGGTACGCCGGCCGCCAAAAATTCTGGTGTCTTGGTTGGGCTGATGTAACGGGTCGCAGCATTGAGTGCAAAAGGCATCCATCCGGCATCCCAATGCCTGAGGTATTGAGGCAGGTCCGCGTAATCCTTGCCACCCAGCCAATGCAAATTGGCTGCGACAGGAAGACCGGCGGGATCGATTTTGACCACCGGTCCAATCATGATGAAGTGGACGTCGGGCATCGCCAAGGCGGCCTTTGCGACGAGGTCGACGTCCAGCCGTTCATCGATCACGCCGAAATAGCCCACTCGGGGATGAGGTATCTGTTGCTGATCGACCGCGTCTTCTCCTGGCCCTCTGGCCTGATGAAAGTGCGTAAAATCGATGCTGCTGGGGAATGGAAAGATTGCCCGATGCAGGCTTCGCTTGGCCTCATAGAGGCTCTGGCCGCCGGTAAACACGACATCGGCCCGTGTCAGAAGCTCCCTTTCCATCTCGACGAGCTCGGGCGGCGCGTCCTTGAAAGCTGATAGCTCGTCCATGCAGTCGTAGACGCACACATCACAAGAAAGATGGTCGCTGAACCGCAATGCCATTGGTGTGTAGTACCAAGTCGTCAGCCGATCTTGGGGGGTTGAGGCCACTATCAGATTGAGGAATCTGCGTTGGACAGCGTCTGCGTCTGGTTGACCTGTTCCAAGGGGAAGGATCGGAGTGACGACTCTGATGGTCGGCGAAACGTCGTTCGATCGCATAAACGCTTGTGGAATTTCTTCAAAGATCGGCTCTTCATAGTAAATAATATTCTTTGCCTTGGAAGCAAGAGTGAGTAGGTGTTGCGGCCGTTGATGTACGAAACTCCAACGTAAATGCGAGAAACATAGAAGCATCGATGGTTTTGCCGTCGGGAGTCTCACGTTCGATTTGCTAACGGTGTTTTCCATTTCGAAGCCTTTTGACTGTTTTGTTGGAGGTTCATACAACAAATGTTAATCGCGCCGTTTATTTGTCATTTCTTACCTCCGGCTCTAACTTCCCAGGAAGCGAGTCGTTCCGCTGTAAATCCAATTCCTTTAGCCGAAGGCGAGTGGCTTCACTGGGCCGACAGGACAGGCAAATCATGTGGGAAAGGGCGGAGCTGCCGCGTTGCGGACAGCTAGCGCCAGGCCGGGTGCAAACGATCGTTAATCGTGCGTTAATCGCCGATGCTACAAAGTTAACAATCGATGAACGATTCGGTGCCTCGCATAATTGCCCCGCGCGGTTAATTGGGTGGAAGCGAATGTCGATCAATTTTGAAACGAACGTTTTCCCGTTGTTTCATCCAGCCTCTGTTGACGATGTGAAGGATCCCTGTCCGGTATTCGATGGGAAGCTCTGGCACATGTTCGGCTCGAGCGGCACCGTTACAAGCGAAACGTGGAGGATCCTTCATGCCACGGCTCCCGACCTTTACGGCCCTTGGGTCGAGCATGAACCGATCGTTTTGCCGGTGAGTGGATCAGGTGTGGCTGCGCCAGGAGTCATCCATGAGAGCGGCGTCTTTCACATGTTTATCCAAACGGAATTCATGAAATCCGGTGGTCGCTGCGAGCACGTCGTTTCGAACGATGGTTTTCATTGGGTGGTTCTCAACTCGGCGATTGTTGCCTTGCCGGATACCGATGAAGACGGGATCTACGACCCTCATCCGGCGATCATCGGCGGCAAACGTTACATCGTCTACTCAGGCATGCCGAAATTTACAAAAGTGCCGCAACCAGACATCTATCTTGTGCACAGCCAGTCCGACTCATGGTTCGGCCCATGGAAGCGACTCGGCAAGATTCTCGATCATATTGACTTGCCTCACCACAACTCGCGCCAGCACCCAGACTATGAGTGGGGCATCGAAGGGGCCCAACTTGTGGAGCTACCGGACGGCCGTATCCTTCTAAACGCGACCTGCTTTCTTCCAGATGGCCCGCGCGGCAGCCGGCAGCGTGTCTTTTTCGCCCTCGCTGATCGGGTCGAGGGTCCGTATCGAACCGTTGGGCCGGTGCTTGAACCCGAAGAGGCTGGCGAAAACGGTCATTCGACCGTCATGATCGAAGGCGGCCAGCTCACCTTGTTTTATCAGTGCCGTCGTGCAGCGACGAACCACCGTTGGCGGTACGGAGTAGCCAAATGCGACCTAGACGGCGTGGCTCTGTCGCAAGTCGCGTGAATTGTCCAAGGCCTTGCTTCGTGCTCCAACACTTCGCGGTCGTTGCCGTGCCTGGCGATGAATTCACGAGGCGGCGTCGGCTGTAAGCCCGAAATTGCTGGCGAAGCAAGCCGACCTCATACTCTGGTCGCCGGCGACACTGTTTCAAGCCTAGCTGTTCTTATCGTCAGCCATTTGGTTTCTTCTTTGCTGCTGAGGGGTTCTGCCCGGTCGCAGCCTTTGTCTTCGCATCCTTCGAATGGGCGGCTATCGCGGGGCCCGCACCGGTCGCTTTACGCATGTCGCCGCTCTTCTCATTTTCGGCCGGCTTCTTGCCGCCAAGGCCGGAGAAGAATTTGCCGAAAAAGCCCATCTCACTCTCCTTCGAGACTTGTTTCCGCTGCATAGGTAAGGGCGGTGGAGCCCTGGTGATCGACCACCAGGGCTCGCGAAGACAGGACCGATGGAACCGGTCTTCGTCAGGCCGCTTCGGCCGCGATGTTTACGGCCGACTCGGCAAGTTCGGTCAGTGCCGCGTCGGTTGCTTTTTCTTCGCCGAGCGTGAGGTCCAGGAGATTGACCGCCTCGGTCAGTCCGAGCTCCAACGCCCAAGTCCGCAAAGTCCCGTAGCGAGAGATCTCGTAGTGCTCCACAGCCTGTGCTGCTGCGAGCAGGCCGGCGTCGAGGGCAGGGGATTGCTTGTATTCCTCCATGATCTCGGCGCCCTCCTCGGTGATACCCATAATGGCCGCACAAGTCTTCGCCACCGGCTTCTTGCCGAGCACTTCAAACACCTCTTCGAGACGAGCTACGTGCTCCTGAGTTTCGCCGCGATGCTTTTCGAAGGCGGCTTTCAGATCGGCGCTCTGCGCCGCCTTTGCCATCTTCGGCAGTGTCGCGAGGATCTTCTTTTCCGCGAAATAAATGTCCTTGAGCGTGTCGTGAAAAAGTTCGTTGAGGCCTTTGGATGGTGCCTTGGTCGTCGCCATAGCGTTTTCCCTTTTTGTTGTTGTCACCGCCTCATCGACTGGAGGCGCCCCAATAACAGCCTGTTTGCGTACTCGTTCCCGGCGGAAGTAAATTTTATGAGTCGCGGAGTTGGATGTCTTCGTAGGTGCAAATCGCCACGATCTCGCCGCTTGCGTTGCGAGCCCTTACGGCCCATCCCACTGGTGCCTCAGATTTTTCGAGTGCGTCCTTCCACAGATCCTCTGCGGATCGGTTTACCTCGTCCTGAACCGCCTTCAGATTTGGCAAGGAAATGCCCGGCATTGCCCGAATAATTCCCTTGTCTCGGTATTCAAAAGTGTAGAGCTCCGAGGATCCGCCTGTGTCTGTAATCTCAACATCGGGTCGATCGAAGGCTACGATCTGGACCATCATTTGCTTGGCTGCTTCAACAAGCTCATCGTCTCTTCGGCCTTCGTAGCCCGCCGCGATGGTAACGCTCACTGTTTCGCCGCCTTCGCCAAGAAACTCCACGACGTTGCCGAACGTGTGTCGGCGTACCACTGTGTTCATGAGTTCCATTCGACACCTCCCGTTTGTCCGACGAGAATGCGCAGAAAGGGATGATGTTCCTATCGAAAGCAGAAAGAATTGCCGCACGAAACCGACCCGACTTTTAGGAGGCCTTCCCAGGCTGCACGTGGCCCGACCATTTCAGCCCTTGCAGTTTGCCAATGCCGTGAACGGGCGTTCAGTGCGCCTTGTTCCTTGTAGCCCAAGTCCGCCCGTTCGGCGCGCTTGTGGGAGAACGGCGGCGTCGCTTGGTAGTTTCTATTCATCCGTGGGTGACAGCCTTTTGATCATCCGTTCAGCTTCAGTTAGAGGTGGCTCGGCAAAATTGGACAGGGTGATAAGTGGAATTTCTGCCTGAGATCGGCATGAGTGCCGGAACAGGAGAATCACGAATGAGCAGACGACCACGCCGGAACCACAGCCCGGCTTTCAAGGCGAAAGTTGCGCTTGCGGCGATCAAGGGAGAAAAGACGCTGGCCGAGCTGGCGCAGCAATATGATGTGCATGCGAACCAGATCACGGATTGGAGAAAGCAGCTTCTGGACGGGGCCTCGAACGTGTTTGGCGCGGCGGAGAAATCGGAGCCGACGGTGGACATAAAGGCCCTCCATGCCAAGATCGGAGAGCTGACGCTGGCCAATGATTTTTTAGGCTCGGCGCTCGGCAAGGCCGGCTGGTCGGGGAGCGCAAGACGATGATCGACCGGGAACATGAACTGCCGATTGCCAAGCAGGCGGCCGAACTGGGGATCAGCCGCGGCAGCGTCTACTCCCTACCCAAGCCGACATCGGCGGCAGACCTGAAGCTGATGCGGCGCATCGACGAATTGCACCTGGATTACCCGTTCGCGGGCAGCCGCATGTTGCAGAAGCTTTTGAAGCGCGAAGGCTATGAGACGGGTCGCCTGCATGTGCGCACCTTGATGAAGCGCATGGGTATCGAGGCGCTCTACCGCAAGCCGCGCACTTCGAAGCCGGGCGACGGGCACAAGATCTATCCGTATTTGCTGGGCAAGCTGGCGGTGACGCGGCCCAACCAGGTCTGGGCGACGGACCTGACCTATATCCCGATGGCCCGCGGCTTCTGCTACCTGGTTGCTGTCGTCGACTGGTTCACGCGCAAGGTACTGAGCTGGCGGCTGTCGATCACCATGGATGCGGCGTTTTGCATTGAAGCCCTCGAGGAGGCGCTGGCGACATACGGCAAGCCCGAGATCTTCAACTCCGATCAGGGCAGCCAGTTCACCAGCCATGACTTCACCAAGGTCCTGCTCGACCGGGAGATCAGGATCAGCATGGATGGCAAGGGCGCCTGGCGCGACAACGTCTTCGTCGAGCGTCTCTGGCGGTCGGTGAAATATGAGGAGGTCTATCTCAAGGCCTATAACAGCGTTCGCGAAGGGCGGGCGTCGATCGGAAAATATCTCGATTTCTACAATCGGCGACGTCCGCATTCCAGCCTTGACGGCAGAGCGCCAGATGAGGCCTACTTCACCCCGCTACCGCTTCCCGAGGCGGCCTAACCAGAGGCAGTGTTCCACTTATAAATCGGGAATTCCTGTCCAAACAAACCGAGCCACCTCTGTTTGCGCTATGCCAAAAAGGGCATCTATCTCGTGCATCCGGGCTGACAAGCCATCCTCCGCTAGGTCGCGCCTGATCGCCCTTACTTGCTCTCTTGTCCGCTTGAGAGCCGCTAATTTCAGGTCTTCGCCCGGGTGAGGGTAGCCGTTGGCGTTTTCGACCAACCAGGCAGATGCCAAGATCAAGGACGCTCGGAAGATGTATGCCCCGTCCTCGTCTCGAACCTTAATCCAGAAGAGCCGGTTGGGACCGTCTGGGAGTTCCTCCCGTGCAATATCAGGCAGCACGCGGACAGCGTAGTCACTGACTTCGGTTAGAGACTCACAGATTTCTCCGTCCTCGTCTCCTGTGAATTCCTTGCCGTCATGGATATCGAAAAAGTAGCGCGCCATCTCGATTTCCTCCGATGACGGGCGGGGAAAGGCCGTCGCAGGATAAGGCACAGCGTAATATTAGGTTCCTGCGCTCAAGGTTTATCGCGCTGCCATTGCTTGTTTCGTGCCGCAACAGCCGCCATGAAAGCTTTTGCGGCACCGTCACAGGCCGTTCTCGAAGGTCCGTTGGCATACAGAACGACCTTAGCGGCTTTCAACGTCATCCCGTACTTGTCGGCAAACAAGGCGGGATCGTAGGGGTGATTGTCGGACACGGGATCAAGATCAACCAACATTTTGGCCATTGACCTGCTCCTTCCTGATGATCCAGTCGATTATCTCGGCGTCGACCTGCTTGTGGCCCGTCAGATCTTTGACCAACTCTGTAGCGTGCTGGATCCAGCGGCTCTCTTCCACCAGCCCTTCGGCAATGGATGACCTGAACGCTTGTCGCACGATATGAATGTCGAGTGCCGACACCGGCACGGGATTGATGTCTTCCATCATTAGCTCCTTGGGGCGGGAGCACAGCGAACTCTCAAGCGCCGGAGCCCACGAATGGCCGGCGACATAACCAGGAGACAACCTTCCAAGGACACTGTCGCGCTCAAATGTTAAGCGGATGCGGGATGGGGTTATCGAGGTTCTCGGTTCATGCTGAGATAGGTGGGGTCGAATTCGGCGATTTCCGTTAGCCGATTCCAATCAAGAATGGTGACGTTGTGGTTAGCCCAGCTGATGACCCCGACTTTTCGCAAGGCGCCGATAACACGGTTCATATGCACGACCGAGAGGCCAAGCACGTCAGCCAATTCTGCCTGCGAAATTGGTAGGTGGAAACTCATGCCGTTCGTACGCTCCACCACCTGAAGTCGGACGAACAGTTCGCACACAAGATGCGCCAGATGGGCTGCCTTCGAGCGCCTGCCCATAGCGACGATCCATTCGCGGTGGATGGCTCCGTCTACCAACGTATCAAGCCACAACAGTCGTGTGAGATGGGGAGCCTGCTCGGTGATCGCGCGCAACCGACTGTGGTCCGCAACGATCACACGACAAGGCGAAAGCGCTATGATGCCGTGGTCCATAGTCTTCAAGAGAAAGGCGTGAAGATCGACAAAGTCGCCAGGCACCTGCAACGACGTAAACTGCCGTCCACCATCCTCCAAGACCTTATATCGCGCCGCCAGGCCATCTAGGATCAGGGTGCTATACATTGGCCTTGAGCCAGCAGAAACCAAATCCTGACCAGTGGCGAACTCCTTTTCGAACGCCATTGCGCCTGCCAGCAGCGCCTTCTCCTCGTCTGAGATCGCATCGTGTTGGCCAAGGTTCAGGTACAGTGACTCAAGCATCGCGACTCCGTGATACACGCCGGCATGGCACCAATGGCCTGGAGGGCTCCGCACTGGGTCAAGCACGGCCAGTATGATTTGCATCTAACCAGCTGCAGGAATTGCGATGAAAGTTCTGTTCGTCGCACCGTTTCCAGTCGCTCCTCACTTAGGAGCACAACTCTGCCAACTTCGGAGGGTTCCAATGGCCTGTAACGCGTCTATTGGCATATACCCGTTAGACGCCTCTTGCCTTGGTTATGGTCTGTCGCGGGCGGCAAGTTCCATGAATACGGCTTCCCGATCTCCGCGATGTTTTTGCATGAGCGACAGAGCCTGATCGCGATCAACGCGACCGATCTTCATGATGAACTCGAGCTCATGCCGGGGCATGGCGGTGCGGACCATCCGTCCCCAATCGAGACTTTGCTTGCCACCCGAAGTGTTACTGTTCCCCATGATACTACCTGACATACTACCTGACGACGCGGGCCGACCCCGCTGCTGATGTCACCTCCTGATTGCCCGGCGAGACTAGCCGCTTAGCTTCCTCTCGCGTCAGCCCAATGAGATCCTTGCCAGCAATCTCGGCCGGCAAGTCAATTAGCACCTCCACAACGGCCCAGGTGCCCGAAGGCTCTTGTATCGCAGGAAACCTCACCCACCGCTCCAATGCTTTTTGATCGCTTATAATCGGGCTGGAATGACTTTGTTCCCAACCTTCTAAGGAGAATTCCGTGTGCCCCTGATGACGCTGATGACGAGGCAAAGCCGCCTGCGGAACTTTAAGACGGGCGCGGAGTTGGATTTTTCTCAAAGGAGGAGGATTTCCATGGCTGATAAATCCAAAACCAATTCTGCCACGCGATCCCCTGGAAGGGGCCCGGAGGCCGATGCCGAAGGTCAGTCCGAGAAAAATCATAAAGGCTCTACGAATGACGGGGTATCAAGCGCCAATCCCCGCGTCTTGTCGGGCGAGGATGACGGGGACGCGACGTTCCCGCTCAAGCGCAAAAAATAGATTATCGGGAGGCGTGGCTTATTGCCGACTGGAGGGCCGTCCGAAGTCGATACATGTGCCGGTGCAGCCTACCTCTATGGGGCGGCGAGCTAGACACACATTGAATCTAAGATTGCACCATAGCTGTCTTTCGTCGAAGTTGGGCGAAACCCCTTTCGAGACCGCTGCCGGGCGCAGGTCGGGGAACTGGTAGTGGAGCAATGGCCCCGATTGCTGCCGCCATAGCATGTGCGAGCGCATCGGCCCGAGCTCTATCCAAAGAGGCTCTGCATTCTTCTATCGCATCCCATTCGTAGGTCGCGCCTGATCGGGTGACGATCTCAGCCCTCGGATGCCGCTCATCTGGCGGCGTCGACACAGCTCGAGCAACGGCCTGCTCAAACAGATCGAATTGCTCGCCCACCACATTCGGAGGGGCAAACCACGTAGCCGGCTCGTCTAGTCTCTCAGACATGCCCATCATGACTGGCGATCTACGCCCCTCTTTTTGACGCATCCGACATGGTGCTTTTCTCCTTTCCACCGGAACGCAATCGCTGCTTCCCCGTTCGGCCTTGGCATTGCGCGGGGAGAACCATGCACGATACCTTTTTCACAATCCCAATTATCGTTGAAACGGAAACGGTAGGCGAGTTTTGCACTTTGAGTAGCGCCTCCGAAGCCGCCATCTTCATGATTGAACGTTGGCTCGAACCGCGCGGGCCAAGGTACCAGGCGGCACTCCAGGCTTGCACAGGCCCTCCAACTACAGCTGAAGACGTCGAGAATGCTCGGCGTGCCTTTCTTATGGCTGCCAAGGAGGCTTGCCTAAACATCATTGCTGTTCCGGTGCAGCGGGACGCTCCATCGCCCCGCTCGGTCGAGCAGCCCAAATCGTCCTACATCGTGGACGAGAAGCGACGCGACCGAGGGGATAGAGAAGAGCACGAGGACTTCCTCGTCCGTTTTCTTGCGCGGGAAACGGGCATCACCGAAGCGCAGGCGCGTGAACTGATCGATATGATTGGCACGGATCGCGAATCTTTGCAGCGAGAGGCCAGAATATTGAAGGGGCGGCGTCGATGAGCACCCGCGGCACGAACTTCCCGCGGAAATCGATCAGCAGTAGCGTTCCCGAATGGTCGGCGCCGATCTCAGTTCCGTGGTCTAACTGACGCAGAAGCTGTTTCGGATGCGACAGCTGCCGGAATCACCAGCGACGAGATCCAGCAAGAACCAAGCAGCGGCTGCCAAACGATCCTAGACGTGATCGAAGCAGGTCAAAATAGGTGTAGCCGTTGCGTTGCCCCTAAAGCTGCTCGTCGCCGGCGTCCGCTATCTCGTCCTTGAAGGTAACTTTCGTACCCTTCTGCACCATGGAGGCGAGGTCTTCGGCATCCCAATTGGTCAGCCTGACGCAGCCATGCGAGAAGGTCTTTCCGATCTTGCCGGGTGCGGGCGTGCCATGAATGCCGTAGCTTTCGATAGAGAGGTCGATCCAGATCGATCCCACCGGATTGTTCGGCCCCGCAGCAATGGTGAAGGGCCGCTTGGTCTTGACGCCCTTGAAAGCGAAGTCGGGATCGTAGTGATAGGTCGGATTGCGCACGACGCGTTTGACGTCTGCCTGGCCACTCGGCGCCGGCTTGTCGTCGCTGCCGATCGAGGCCGGGTAGACTGCAAGCGCTTTGCCGGAAGGATCGAGCACGCGCACCACGCGAGCCTCCTTGTCGACCTCCACCCCGGCAATGGCGGCGGGAGGATCGCCCCGACTAACATCTGGGACCAGCAATGTCGTGCCGGCCTTCCTGAAGCCGATGCCAGGATTGAGCCTTCTAAGCAACTGTTCGCTGATATGGAAGCGCTCCGTCAGCTTCTCGGCCGGATTGTGATAGCCGAGCCTCGACAGACGGGCCATCCTCTCCAGGCGCGCCGGAATGCGCTTGGTAAAAGGACCGCGCACATCCTTGCGCGTCAGCTCATAGGTGACCAGGACCGGACTCAAGGAGGTTGCCAACAGCTTGTCCCAGGTCTCCCGAGTGAGCTTGCCATCGGACGGGAATCCGTTCGCCGTCTGAAAGGCCCCAACCGCTCTGGCGAAGTTCTCTCCAAGGCGGCCGTCGATCAGGCCCGGCGAGAAGCGCGCGCGATCCAAGAGAATTTGCGCCTTCAGAACGGCTGGGTTGAAGCCTTTTGGTTCGCCTGAAGCGAATTGTGCCTGGTTGACGGCGGTCAGGTCCAGCTTGGCCGCTTTCGTCCCGCCGCATGTGAGGACCAGCGCTGCGACGACGACAACAAGAAGCCTGATCATTGAAGCTACTCCGGACGGGGCCCTTCCTCTATGACGCGGCACGGCCCATCTGGTTCCGTTTCCTTGGCTCAATGCGCCTGGTTCAAGGCTTAGCACGGCTTGACCTCGTAGCCGCTCCTCCCATCCTAGCCGCATAGATCCGTCGACCCTACCGCGGCTCGGCCGTCAAGTGGCAGGCTTCGATGAAAGACTCCACCCTAAGGCATCCAATGGCGATTTGAGACGTTGAGACTCACGTCAGCACGCTATCTACCGAAGTAGGTAGCCAACGACTGGCGCAATTTCGGAGACTCCCAAATGGACATTCCTAAAGGCGCTACCGTTGCAGTAGCTGACGGCGAGAGGCTCAACTTGTTTCGCAACTCAGGAGACGAAGCCAATCCAAAACTGACGGCCTCGGCAGTTGAAGATGTGACAAACGACAACAAGGGCTCTGGCGCCCGTCATCAGAGCAGCTCCGCCAATCCAGACAACAGTCAAATCGAGGAAGACAGTTTCGCAGCCGGAACTGCCGACCTGCTCAACCGACAAGTTCTCGGCGGACAAATCGACAATCTGATAATCGTCGCCGCTCCTCGAACGCTTGGGGAACTGCGTAAGCATTATCATCAGAAACTATCGGCCGTGCTTGTTGGCGAAATCGCCAAGGATCTCACGGGTCATTCGGCCCAGGAGATAGAGAAGGCAGTTGCCGCCGCCTAGATGGGCAACTTTCTATAGCGCCCGTCAAAAGGTTTGCCGGGACGCTGCGGAACTGACCGGCATGGGTCAAGCCGGGTGCTTGTTGCAGGCATCATGCTGCAATCGCAACAGGAACTCTCTGGGAATAACAAAGTGCGACCCGGGCCCGATGAGCACTCTCCTCGTCGACCTCGGCAATAACCAAGACAACGCCATCTCCAGCGGTCTGATCGAGGCCCTTGTTGGCTGAATCCGCGAGCGTGCCAAGCAGGCCGCCGACGAATCCACCGCAAATCACAGCACCAACCACAGCTGTTGCCAACCAACCAGCACCGAAAGGAAGAAGGCCATACATCGCAAAGGCAGGAGCAGCAAACAAACCAGCGGACGAGCCGAAGGCCGCCCCCACGACAGGTGCAGCTGAAACTGCTCCCGTATCATCATTCGGAGATCTGAAAATAGTGATGTCCTCCCGACGAACTCCTGCCAGTTGCAGGGCGTCGGCGGCGCCTGCGGCTTCGGCATAGCAATCATAAAGCCTGCCAATCGTTTGCATAATCGCGGTCACCTTCCTTCGGCATTATCGGCTGTCGCCGCCGCTCGGGCAGGGACAGTTGAGAGCGCACGTTCATTGGTTGGCTGTTCGTTCAGGTATAGGGCGCCGCCCAGAACGCCGAACACAACCCCGATCGCAATCAACCCAACCATCAGGACGGCAATCGCGGTGGTCGGACCATTGCCAGTGTTGACTTCGAAGCGCTTCCGCATTTCCTTGCCTTTGCGTCCAATAGGGGTGACGCCGTTAAACGGGTGGCGCGCCGGTAATTGCAATCCGTGCCAGAACGCCAATTTTGTCCGGACGTTCCCCTGACGGGCCTTAAGAGGCATAGGCTCAGACTTCTGGGCACACGTAGTTGCGACCAAGGTCTGATCAGAGGCGTCAAACAGGTCCCGAGAGGAACAATGCGCGATGGCGGACCGTTAGGGATTCCCTGCGCGGGACTCGGGTTGGTCAACCGGCCAAGCAACTGTCCAAAGCTCGCTGGGGAGTAGGCTGGTTACTATGAGGTGCTGTTTCGACTATCGGAGTTTTGCTTGTCATCGAACCCCGTCCGTCAAGGGTAGGTGGCCCACTCCCTTATTGCGCCGGTTTGTGCGGCTCTCGGCTGGTGTTTCAGTGGGGGTGGCGCTGGCTTTCACGCCCTGCATTCTCAAGCTCGACTACGCCGGCGGACTTAAGGTCGAACTTGCTGCTGCTCATGCGAAGAACAGCAATGGTGGCAAGGGCAATAGCGGTGGGGGCAACAGCGGTGGGGGCAACAGCGGGAAGGGCAACAGTGGTAAGGGCAACAGTGATAAAGGCAACAATGGTAAGGGCAGCGGCAATTCCACCAGCAATAGCGGAACCGGCCCCGGCCTCGCAGCCGGTGACAAAGTAACGGTGCAAGGCAACACCATCGAGGTCCTCCACGCCGACGGTATCAGTGAACGCATTGAGGCCGGTCGCTTCAAGATGAAGGACGCGCTTGGCCGCACCATCATAGATCGCGTCGCAAAAGCTGCGGACATAAAGCGTTTGAAGGGTTTGTGACTTCAAGGAGTTCGGGAATACGGTTCGATCCCGAATTGGATTTGGTGAGTTTGGAAGCTAAGAGGGGTCAACCAAGGCCGCTCTTGGTTTGATGCATCAGAAGGGCCGCCTCTGTGCGATTGCGCACATTGAGCTTGGCAAATACCCGCGTCATGTGATGCTTAACTGTCTTCTCCTGCAGGGCAAGCCGCTTTGCCACTTCCTTGTTGCTTAGGCCCTCCGCCACGAGCGACAGTATTCCGGCTTCACGATCGGAGAGCCCTGCAAGGACATCAGCTTTCCGCTTCTCCGGCCGGATCAGGTCGTTCAACAGTTGGGCTGACAGCGTCGGGGAGACGTATTTTTGTCCAGCAGCGACGCAGTTCAGGATCTCGGCTAGCGAAGTCGAACCGACCCCTTTCAGTATGTACCCTCGAACACCAGTCTTGAGCGCCAGTGTCAAATCGGCATTTGCCTCCGAGACGGTCAGCATGACGATCTTCTGGTCGGGGCGCATCCTCAGGATGTTTGCAGCAGCGGTGAGCCCCCCTCCTGGCATGCTTATGTCAAGCAGCATTATGTCTGGCTGCCCGACTTGGGCAAGCCTTTCGGCATCGGCAGCGGTGGCACCTTCACCAATGATTTCGAACCCTCCGATTTCGCGCAGGCTGCGAGCGACACCCTCGCGAAACAGCGGATGATCATCAACGATGATGATGCGGACGACGGCGGTCATTGTTGCTCCTCGATAGATAGAGTGATGGTCAACTGCGTCCCTTTGCGACAGGAGGAAATGTCGAAATGTCCGCCTATGCTCTCTATGCGTTCCCTCAAACCGGCAAGTCCAAGCCCTTCCCTTGCCGCCGGGTCGAAGCCGGCGCCACCATCGACTACTTGGATAACGAGCTTGCCCCCCGTCATTCTTGCCTCGACCGCCTGGTCTTTGCCTTTTCCATGGCGCCAGGCGTTGTTCAGACCCTCTTGGGCGAAGCGATATATGCTGATCTTCTCCGACGTTCCGAGGTCAGGGAGCTGGGCAGGAAGTGAGAGCGATACGGAGGATGCCGTCCGGCGTTCGTGCTCGGCAACGGCAAGTCGCAATATATCCGCAACTGCCGCGTTTTCGATCTGTGGCAACACAAGGCCGTTGCAGATGGCGCGTATCTCGCGCATCGCTTCATCCAGCGTGTGATGAATGTCGGCGATCTCGGCTTTACGACGGTTCGATGATGCGGTGGGGGCGACCAGTAGCGGGCTGTCCATGCGAAGGGCCGCTAGCGCGATAAGCTGGGCTGGACCGTCGTGGAGATCGGCGCCGATGCGACGCAGGTAGCGCTCGTTGATCGCTGTGGCGCGACGGGAAGCCCGCTGTACGCGATGCCGCAACGAGGAGTTTTGCAACAGCAGTGCCTGAAGCTCGGCAACCTTTGCCTCAAGCGCTGAGCGCTGTGTTTGGATCGTGCGACTACCGCGAAGGACGATGCCAGAGAGCATCGCCAATGCTGCCGCCGTCGCTCCTGCCACCACCAGCCAACTCGACCACAGGCTCGAATTCAGAGTTGCCTGAAAGTCGTCGGCGATTTCGTAGAACTCCGACACGGCAACCACATCGCCAGACCACGGCTCGCGCATGGGATTGTAAATTTCAAGTAGTGGCTCGCTCGTGGCTCTGTGCTCCTGCCTTTCGATGTCGTCCAGCTGGTCGAATTCGACCACTACATTCCCCTCGAACGCATGGATCAGGTTTGCGCTTGGTCCGACCATTTGACCGATCAAAGTTGGGTCCTTGGCGTACAAAATCTTGCCGTCACGGCGCCAGAGTTTGAAGGAGACCAGCCGCTTTCCAAGCGCGCCCTGGTCTAACGTCTCGTCGAGCGCCCGCCTGACCCCCTCACTCAGCTCCTGGCTCTTGCGCATATCTGGCAAGAGCGGCGCGATCACGCTGTCGACATAAAGGGCGGTGGTGCCGGCCGAGTTGCGCATAACCGCTTCCCTGATCTGCGATGTAACCCACAGGCCGACCACAAACATCACCGCCAGCAGACCAAGACCGCCAGCAATGAGGAATTGCAAGGCCAGCGAAAGACTGTTCCAACGTTGATAGAAGTCCTGAAGGTATCGCACGGTTCCACTGATGTCTGAGCTACACGGGTCGTGTCGTCCGTACCCTGCATAGCTCCGACAACTAGAACGGTTGGTGGTGCTAACAAGTGCCCAACGGATTATCGAGCTTCAAAACCTTCCACGGCGCATTACTCCTGATGGCACGGTTCGGTGGGAGGCGCGCGCGAACCCCATCAGGGCAAGAAGCGACGTAGCTGCGCC
This sequence comes from Mesorhizobium sp. AR10, assembly GCF_024746795.1. NCBI lineage: Bacteria > Pseudomonadati > Pseudomonadota > Alphaproteobacteria > Hyphomicrobiales > Phyllobacteriaceae > Mesorhizobium > Mesorhizobium sp. AR10. Next base: position 6,008,284 of record NZ_CP080524.1, on the reverse strand, counting down.
GATATGCAAGACAAGTCAGCCAAGCACTATTCCAAACACGAGAAAGCTGACGGCCATCGCCAATATCGGTGCGAGCAACCAACGCGCCTGACTTACACTTCTATCCATCTGATTTCTCCGAACTTTCCGAGAAAACAACAACCGTGGCGGTAGGCTGTTCCACGCAACGTCATGCGCAAGACCATTGCGTTTTACGATCAGACTTAAGTCGTATGTGCCGCCCGACCGAAGCCCCGAGACCGGAACGTTTGAGATAGTCCCAAGTTCGCTTTGTAGGGCGGCTGACCTCGTGCGCCGGCCTAACAACCTAACAAGGAGAAAATCATGAGAATGCATTTTACGGGCGCCGCTGCGGCGTTGTTGCTTTTCGCTGGTATCGGTGCGGCCGCTGCCGACACCGTGGTGATTCAGCCGGAACAGGAAACCGTCATCCGCGAATATGTGAAGAAGCAGCCGCTCGCATCGGTGAAGCTGCCCGGCGTGGAACTCAATATCGGCACGGCTCTGCCCGACACGGTCGAGCTTCGCGAAGTTCCCGACGTCAAATATCGCTACGTCGTGATCGACAACCGTACGGTTCTTGTCGATCCCGAAACTCGCACCATCGTGAAGGTCTATGACTGAATTTGAACAGATGAGGCGCTAAGCCTTCGGTGTGCAGCTCATCGCTCGCCGTGCCGCAGGCGCGGCGAGCTTTTTCACGTAGGAGAATGTTTGATCTTGCTTAGCTGTGGCGCCGAAATCCGGCTAAGTTCATGCTGGCTCTGCACATCTTGACGAGCGACGCCCGGTTTTTAGCTTTCGCGGCGATCGCAAGACTAGCACCTGGCACGTCGCTCCCGCGGCCGAGCGCCCGTTGCCCGCCGCGACTGCGCTCAGGGACTTTCGTTGCCGCCATCGCTGTCTCGCCGCGCGAAGGTCAGCTATCCAGTTCCCCGTCCTGAAACGGAACGAGCGGCAGACGCCCAATCCCAGATTTGGACCAGCCATTCTGCCGCCAAAGATGGCCACGCGAGCCGGCGCCCAGTTAAAGCTGCGACCTTAGCCAACTGGCAAGCCAGTCCGTGATCCTTTCCCGCAAGGGACGCGCTTGCCATTCTTCCAGGCTGATCTGCCTGGATCGCTGAAGATCTTGGTCGAACAAATCGATTTGCGTCTTCGCAAAATCTTTGCCGTAAACGTTAAGCGTAGCTTCGTCGTTCAGACGTAAGGAACGCTCGTCCAAATTGGCGGAACCAAAGCTCGCCCAGACATCATCAACGATCAAGAGTTTGGGATGGTACATTGTTGGCTGAAACTCGAAGATCCGAACTCCGGCTTTAAGCAATGCGCCCCAGAAGTAGCGCGAACTCTTTCGGGTTAGCGGCACGTCCGTCAACGAATTGGGCACGATGACATCCACCGATACGCCTCGTTTCCTGGCGTCCAAGATCTGCTGGAGGGCGATGTCGTCCGGCACGAAATACGCCATCCCGATACGCAAATGGTCTTTAGCGGCAGCTATCGCTGCCAGCATCATCAGTTCCATGCCCTCCGAGCCATTCGGCTGCGAAGACAGGATCAACTGGGCGTCAAGCGCTCCTGCTGGTTCGGGTGGAGGATAGAACTTCTCACCCTGCAATGTCTCCCCGGTTGTCTCCAACCAATTTTCCGCGAACGCCGCTTGGAAACCTGACACCGCCGGTCCTTCAATTCGATAGTGGGTGTCGCGCCATTCGTCCGGGTTGCGCGCGTTTCCTTTCCAGTTGTCTGCAATACCGACGCCACCGGTGAATGCGACCCGTCCGTCAACGATCAGCAGCTTGCGGTGGGTACGATTGTTTACGCGGTCAAGCGTATACCAGCGGACGGGTCGATAACGCTCGAACGTCACGCCGGCACTTGTCATGATGTGGATCAGGTCTTCATCGAACGGAAGACTGCCGACCCAGTCGATTAGGACGCGGACCTCAACACCCTCTTTGGCTTTGGCCGCAAGCGACGATGCGAACTCATGGCCGACGGCACCCGACCAGTAGATGTAGGTTTCCATATCGACGGTCGAATGAGCCGCTCGGATCGCTTGCAGCATCGAAGGAAAAATCTCGTCTCCGTTGACCAGGGTTTGGACGGCATTGGAACTGAACATCTGCCCTTGCGAAAAGCTGGTCATGGTCCTGGCGAATTGGGGGTCCGACGCATCGAAACGATGTGGGACGAGCGATCGCAAAACGCGCGGCTCTGGGGTCAGATTTATGACCAGCAACGTGAGCAAGCTGGCGATGACAGCAATGGCTCCGTAAACCAGTCCCTTGCGCAAACGCCCAAATCTGATCGCTTTCGCGCTTGCCCGGGAAGCCACGAGACCGGAAGGCCGCACCTCAGTCCCTCTTTTGCTTGCAAACGTGACTACCAAACGCCATCAGCACCAGAAATGCTGCGGGACGGGAACTTCCTGCTCCGAATGAGGTGAGCACGCTCGTGATCGGGTGATTTGCCATCTTCAAGAACTTGCAACGGTGGCGCTGGTTCCCTGGCGCCGTTTGCGACTAACGGGATCAAAACATAGCGGCGTTTGCCGCACGTCAGGGTATGCCCCAAAGTGGCGTAGCATAATCTCTCACCGACGAAAGCGGCTGGGCTCGACCGCAACGAAAGCGGCTCGTTCATGCATTTGAAGTTTGCCGCGCCTCGAAGCCGACCGGGGTTCAATTCGACGGCTTTCGCTCTCAAGCATTGTAGGACTTAAGTCGCCGTCCCTTGGGGCTGAAGTCGTAAAGGGGAACCAACCCATGGAGCAGCCGTTTGCCCAACAGTTACAGTAACAAGGAGGAACTCATGGCGGACGGACCTACCATTGTAAACTCAGGCGGCGGTGGAACCGCCGTCGCGATTGTTCTTGCCGTCGTGGCGATTGCGATCCTGCTGCTCTTCACCGGAATTATTAATCTCGGCGGTGGCGGCGGAAATGACGTCAACGTCAAGGTGGATGTGCCGAAAGTGGAGGCCCCTGCGACCTCGACGGCGCCCGCGCCTGCCGCCCCAGCACCGGCAACGCCTGCACCGGCCGCTCCCGCTAACGGCGGTTGAGCGTTGGGCAGAGGCTTCAGCGCCGGCGGGAGGTTGGTGGCGCTGGAGCCTTTTTGCTGAAAGTTTTTCGATATGGAGCGAAGGCAATGGATGAGCGACACAACAGTGTAGTGGAGGCTCGGTGGCTCCTTGCGGTACCAGTTTCACTTGCACTGACGGTTCTCTTAGCCGGCTTCTTACTAACGTGAACCGATTTCTGTTTCTCACCGCTGACTTTCTGTCGCGTCCGCCCGGCTTTTATTTGTTGGTCGGGGCAATGGTTCTCTGCACGCTTTTGGTGCCCTTCGGTCTTACAAATGCCGTCACCTATGCGTTGTCGGTTGCGGCCATCATCATCACGGGCGTCGTGCTGATCCAGGGCTATCGCGACACCGCCGCCATACACGCCAAGCTGGATGAGCTAATTATCGCTTTGGCAGAAACGAGAAACGACGTAGTGGGGCTGGAGCATGCCGAGCCTCATGAGATCAAATCCAAGCTCACGGAACTCGAACAAGAAGCCAAGCGCGCCTCCGCACAGGTAGCGCCCGCCGCGAACTCGACACGGGCGGCTCTGAAGGATCCTCGCGCCTAAATAACCTCTAGGTCTCTAGCCGACCAATGGGTGGGACTGTTTTCAATCTGTCAGACCACACTCTGGCTACTCCAGACCCCCGCTGGCTCCGGCCGGCGGGCTTTTTGCGTTGCAGGAGGAACTTCGTTGATCGCGGCCTGTTGAGTCGACGCAGCAGGTTCTCACGGTTCCGGCTGCTGACCAGGCTTCCCTCAAGTCGTGGTCGGCCCACGCCTTTGCGACAGGGGCGCGGGCTTTTCTCCCAAATGAAGGATGCCTTATGACAAAGACCAAAAAAGAAAGCTCGACAGGGCGGATGGGGCTTCCACGGTTTTGCGATCCTGATAGCTGCACTGCTCCTGACCGTAATCGCTTGGGGTATTGCTGAGTTGTACGGCGAGCAATCGAAGACGCCAGCCACGGAGGAGAGCGGTAGTTCCACGGTTCCCTCCGACCTGAATCCCGCGGAAAGCGATCCGGTTAAATCGAAAACCGACAACATAAACGTCGAACCAGTCGACACGAACCCTCAGGTCGATAAGAACCCAACGCCGCAGTCGAGCACGGGCGGGGATCGGCCGGGAACCCAGCCAGCACAGCCCCAGTGAGCTAGCGCGTCAACCGAGCAAGCAACGGTTAGGGAACATTCTTGCCGGTCCAGAATTCAATGGGTCTCCTAGCCGATGGAGGCTTTCTTGACCCGACGACGTGTCGACATAGAAAGATTGGAGAGAGCCGATCGCGAGTCAAAACTTGAGATCGAGGCAGAGCGTCAAGCTCGTGGTGCCAAGACAGCAAGGTTGCGGCAACAGCGCCTTTCTGTTGAAGCATCCGACGATAAGCCATCTCCAATCAAACTCTCGGTAACGCGCCGCCAAAAAACCAGCACGAGAGATTCTTGAGCTCAATTGAGGCGGACAGGGGAACCGGGAGGCGTTCACGACTTGTCGCGAGATGAGTACCCCGCGGGCAACTTCCTGCATCAATGGATTTCAAGCAACGTGCCCGAGACTGTCGGCGCCGATGTCATCTCGGTCGCGAAACTGACGCAAAAACTATTCGCCGACGTCAAGGCGCTCGGCATCAACAGCACCTAGATCTAGGAAGATACCGTTAGCGTGTACAATACCATCTCGACGCCATCGTGCACCATGACGCCGGCTAGCTGCTCCCATCCGTTTCAGAGCCTTCCTCGCGGCCTCATGGCTCGTTGGAGCGTTACGCAGTCGCTTACGCGGATTTCCGCTTCGAAGCTGCAGCTTTGCCATTAGCTGCCGTGCCACCCTCGCTGGCCAGGCTCTTGCGCAGTATCTCGGCAAGGTTGACCACGTTCTCTTTCGGCTTTGGCGCGGGCTTCGGCGGGGCCTTCCCCTTTCTTTTCGCGTCAATCATCGCGATCAATGCATCCTCGTACGTGTCTTCGAATTTCGACGGGTCGAACTGTGTGACCTTCTTGTCGATCAGCATGCCGGCGATTTCGAGCAGCTCGGGATCGTAGTCGGTTTTCTTGATATCCTTGAAGACGCTGTCTTCCGAGACCATCTCGTTATGAGTGCGAAGTTCGGTCAGCAACATGCCTTTCTCAAAGGGCTGGATGAGCACTTCCCGGCCGCGCTGGTAGAGTACGACACATGACCGGGCCGCCACCTTCTTTGTTTCCATTGCTTTGCGGATGACCTCAAACGCCTGGGCGGCGGCACCGTCCGCGGGGATCAGGTAATAGGGCTTTTCGAGGTAGCGCGTGTCGACCTCGCCCACGGGGACGAACTCGCCAATTTCGAGCGTGTGTTCGGACGTCAGCTTGAGCTTCTTGATTTCGTCCGGCTCGATGTGAATGAAATTGTCCTTGTCGATTTCGAAGCCCTTCACCTGGTCGTCGGCCTCGACAGTTTCTTCCGTTTCTTCGTCGATATACGCGCTCTTGACCGGCAAGCCGTCCCTGCGGTTCAGGATTTTGAAATGAACTTTTGAAGACTCGCTCGTGGCACCTACGATCTTGACGCCGCATACGACGGAACCAACCTTCAGAAAACCCTTCCAAACGGCACGTGGCGCGACCATGTCATACTCCCATGATTGATGAGGTGGAACGGACGCCTGCCCGGTTTGTTCCGGCAGGGGAGGGAACGCGTGCCATTGACCTCGGGAGATTCAGCCGGTGACCATTTGGAATTCCAGATCAAGTTGCGTGGAGCCTGCAAACGATTTTTGCGCGCTCTATCTCACGGCAGGAATTTAGCGAGGGTGACGAAAATGGCCGTGGCAAAGAAGGACCAAGAGCGCCTGTCCTATGCGTGGATGTATGTTGCGCAGGCTCGCAAGCACGGCAAGGAGCGAGTCGTGCCGCCGTTCTGGGACGAATACGGCGACGCCTGGCAGCAGGGCTTTGATGGCGAGCCTTTGGCGGCGGCAAGGCGAGGCCTGTCAGCGATCAACTGGAGACGGAACTTGACGAAAGCGCGGTTAGCAAACCGGCTTAAGCTGGAACCTAAGCGTCGCGTCGAACTTTATGGGTCGAACTTTATGGCAAGATGCCCGGTGCGGAGTCTTCCATGTGCAACGACTACGAGCAGCATGTAATTTGGGCTGAATAATGCCGGATGATGGCGTCGCTCGCGCTCAAGATTCCGATCCAGCAGATCGAACTTGACCTGCCACAGGCGGATGACATCCGAATCAATGATCCGGCGCCGATAGTGCGCGCCGACGGCGACGCGTTCGAACTGGCTTCGATGACGTTCGGCTTCCCGCCGGTAGGACCAAAAGGCGGGCCTGTGTTTAACTTCCGCTCGGAAGGCCGGCAATTCGGAAATAGCAAGCGATGCCTCATTCCGGCGTCCGCATTCTTCGAATTCACTGGCGCGAAATACCCCAAGGCGAAACATCGCTTCACGCTCAACGGCTCCCCGTTCATGGCTATCGCAGGGCTTTGGCGTGAAGCGGTCGGCAACAAGCCGCCGACTTTCACCATGCTGACGACCGATCCCGGGCCGGATGTCGCGCCATATCACAATCGACAGGTCGTAATCCTTAGACCTGAGAATTGGTCCGCTTGGATCAATCTGACGAGGCCTGAGGCAGAGCTTTTGCGGCCGCTTTCGGCCGGCTCGCTGTCGGTGGAGACAGTGCGGGCCGAAAGCTCGTAACTCGGCTGCGCAGCATTTACAACAACCGGCCAGCGCGTGTCATCGCGCGGGCGATGGCTAGTTCCGCTTCGACTTTGGCATTTTCCTTCTGCGTCATGTTGTCGGCAGCGATCAGCCGCTTCAATGAGCGCAGTATCTCACCGTGCACCCCACCGGCGTCCAGCATGCAGTCGACGATTCGCCTGAAAGCCCGGTTCCATGGCCTCTTCGCAATCGATCTGGCGGTCGGCGTATGCATCCTGATATTTCGGCGCGTTGATCATGCCTTGTTCAATTGACGCTTTTTTTGCCGGTATATTTCGGGTTCATGCGAAGCGCTTTTGCGATCTCCCCCTGCAGATGCTTCGACAGTCCGACGGCCATCTCGCCATCATCGATCACGCTGGCGATCAGCTCGGCGCCAAGAAGCGTATGGGCATACACCGCAGCCTGCGGCGAGAGCGTGTTGAGCAGCCTGGCTATCTTCTGCGACACGCGTTCGATCTCAGGCATCTCCTTGGCAATAATCGCGTTCACATAGGCCTGTTCTTCTTCGGTTACATGGATCATCACCCTTTTACTCCCGTCAGAGATAGTCGCTCGCCTTCATGCTCGCGTCCTGTCGCGCTTTGGTAGACAGTGAACAAAAAGAGAACAAAAATGTCAAGCGCGCCTTGACGAGCGAGGAATATGTTCCGTATCTCTGGCTCATTCAGAGGTGGGAAGGGATGATGGCGACGCGCCAAAGGCGCCGGCCGGCGAAGCTATGGCAAAAACGGCGGAGGACAATTTCCGAATTGAGGTTTGGGATCGAGAGGAAAAGGCTCTTGTCGAGACCATCTCTCGATCGCCGGATTCAAACGTGAGCCAAGCCGCATGGCAGGTCGCCATTCGACGCCGCCCGGGGATGCTGCTGATCCACTACAACAGCCGGCATGTGATGGAGAAGATCATCACTCCAGGCGAACCGACTGTTGAGCCGCAGACGATCGTAGAAGGCAGTGTACAACGCCGGTCTCGACGTCTCACTCGGCGATCTGCGCGAATGGCATACGCTGCGTGCGTGGTGCAAGAACTGCTCGCATCATGCGGAGGTGAAGCCTGCCAGCTTAATCGGGCGCTATGGCAAAGGCGCGCTAGCTGCGACAGAGGCGGTCCAGTTCGACTGGAGGTTCACAAGCTTTCACGGAATTGAGTTGAGTAGTTCGGCATCCGCCTCTGACCATCTGCCTCTCCCACAACGAGAAGAGGGGCTCGATTGTTGCCGAGTTGCCAAGCCCTTCAGGCGCCTTTCCCTCGAAGGCGTCACAGGCCATCGAAGCCGGCGCGAGCTTGCGGGCCCCGGCCGGATATCCGACCGGGGCTTGCCTAGCGGCTAATTCCTAAAAACCGAACCTAGAAACCGTATCGGATCCAAACACGTCTGCGATAGCAGCGGGTGCGCCGGCGGCCATATCGCCAATAACGACGGCAGACCCTTCTCCAAACGCGACGTCTGTGGTGGCGGCGATGCCACCGGCGATGGTAGACAGGCTGCAATTCTGCTTCAGTACCGTCGTCCTCGAAGCCCTGTGCGTCCGGAGCATCGAGTTCATCGAGGATGCCGCTTCTGGCGCCTGGAACACCGGCCAGTGCATTGATAGGCCGAACTGTGCTCGCAATGGCCGCTGCCCCTGCAATGCCAAACATCGTTGTCAAAAATGATCGCCGATCCATGGGAAACCTCCCGATCTTCTAGCCCTTCACAAGGGCAGCTAGCGCAGTGAATTCAAAAGGGAAGGGCGTATATCGCGACCGAGCTACGGCGTACGAGTCGAATAGGCCACATGTTGCGGTGGCATCAAGCACTCCGGGCCTGCCCAAGAATCCTCATTCTTGATCGGCTCGCGTCTTTGTGACAGGGGCGCGAGTCGCGGCCCTCCTCCGGGGGCGATCAGGCTTCCTGGCGTTTAAGCCGACTGCCTGAATGAGCCCTTGTTGACGAGCCGCGGCTTTGAATGCTGCAAAGGCTGCGCCTGGCTTGCAGGAGCCTTCGACGGCGCCGGAGACAAGTCGAGCCGCGTCTTTGAATTTCGGCTCCTCTTTGTTTGGCCACTGACCCTCAAGGGCGATCCTCGCTTCGTTCAGGGAGGATACGGCCATCATGCTCCCATCGACGAATTTGATGTTCAGGAGAGGGTAAACTGTCACGGCGTGGCGTTCCATGAAGGCCCACCCGGGTGGATTTCCACTGCGCTTTCCTCATAGCTATATTCGAAGACGATCCCTTCGCTTTCGTCGACGACTCTGAACCAGTGTCGCTGCAGTGCGCGCGGCGAAATCGGCCGAACTGTAATTTTGTGAAGCGCTTGCAGCGCGGTTTCTCCGTTGGCGACGTGCGAAGCGGCCAAGTCATCTCCGTCCATTTCATCGATCTGGTAACGCGGCATGGTTGCTCTCCTTTTCCACCAAACTCCGCGAGGTTGACGAGGTTCCCGGAACCTAATGTTGTCCGCCGGCTTATGGCGGGATGAGCACACGCGGGACGAACTACCTTCATCAATGGCTGAGCAACAACGTTCCCGACACGGTCGGCGCCGATGTCATCTCGGTGGCCGAATTGTCTCATAAGCTATTCGCTGACGCCAAAGCAGTCGGCATCTCCAGCATCGAGATCGAAGAGGACACGTGGAGCGTCTACGAAGCGATCCTCGATGCGGTCGTGCACCTCGACGCCGGCATGACTGACTAAGTAGTCCGCAGGCTTCGACCGATCCGTAAAACTGTCTGCATTCGGTTAAGGTCTCGATCACATGCCGAGCACATGATGACACGCAGGCGGGCGCGTTGCGTTTTCCCCGCCGCCCCCGCCCCACAAAGCTGGAGCGCTTAAGCCCGTTGCCACCGCTGGCAGCGGGCTTTTTTGTGGCCACGCCGGAACATTTAGCGGCGGCTAATGTTCTCTCATCCGCAACAGACACACCGCCCTCCGGTGGCTGTTGAAGATCGGGTTACCGATCGGCCCGCGTTCTCGGCAAGAGCGCGGGCTTTCTGCAACGCGATGATGGCGCCGATGTAGACAGGAACGAAGCTCGCTGGCCGCGCTTACATGGCCACCAAATATTTCGCTGGTGAGGCTGCCAGAGGCGAGATCAGCGAGGGAACATTAGCGGGCTCGAATAGTTTGTTTCTTGCTTCGGATGCCCTGAATGGCTCCGTCGCAGGCTGGTGGAAACATCGGCCGGCCCGCGCTAACCGGCAAAGTGGCGCGGGCTTTCCATGCCGGCGGTTCGCAATTAGATGCGTCACCTCAACTTAACAATTCTGGGGTATTCAGACCGAACAGCATAGGTCCCAACTGTGCTGCAAGGTCGGGGCACCGATCGGCCCGCCCTCTAGTCCAGGGGGCGGGCGCTTTCAATTAGGGAACCATTTCAGCCCATGCTAATTGGCTCGCAGGTGTGTGGGGCCCGCTCATGCGTTTGAAGTTTGTCGAGCCGGTCGCGCTTTACTGCATGGGCCAAGTCAGGCGACCCGCAGCTTTCCTTTACCGCGGCGCTGGAGGATCAATTTCGAGGCCTCGGCGGCGGGCATTGCTTTGCCGAAATGGTAGCCTTGTCCGATCTCGCAGCCGGCCTGGTTCAATCGTTCCAGGATTTCGACATCTTCAATCCCTTCCGCGGTCGTGGGCAGGGCAAGGCTCTTTGCCAGGCCTAGGATGCCGTACACGATCTTTGCGCTTTCGGGATTGTCCTTCATCGATTGGATGAAGCTGCGATCGATCTTGATCTTGTCCAGTTTCAGCTCGCGCAGGTGGTAGAGGCTGGAATAGCCGGTGCCGAAATCGTCTAGCGCGATCTGGATCCCGACATCCTGTAGCGATTCAAGAATTGTCTTTGCCGTCTCCAGATCCGCCACGAGAGCGTTCTCCGTGATTTCAATCTCAAGCCGGTTCGGTGTGAAATCTGCTTCGGAAAGCACGGCAAGCAGACGTATCGGGAAAAGCACGTCTGTCAGTTCATGTGGAGAGACGTTGAGCGACAGCCTAAGATCGGCCGGCCAATCCTTTGCGTCGAGGCAGGCCCGCCTCAGCATGGCGAGGGTGAACTGCGGCATGAGCCCAAGGCGCTCTATGATGGGGATGAATACATCGGGCGCGATCATGCCTTTTTCAGGATGATGCCAACGCGCAAGGATCTCGAATCCGAGCAAGCGTCCGTCGGATAGCTCAATCAACGGCTGATAGTGCGGCTCGATTTCGCTGGCCACCACTGCGCGCTGGACATCGGCTTCTAGCGCGGCCAGCGCCTTCAGCTCCGTGTCCATACTCTCTTCGTAGAAGCGGAAGGTTCCCCGGCCTGCCTGCTTTGCCCGATACATGGCGATATCGGCCGCATGCAGGAGCGCGTCCGCATTCGTTCCGTCCGCCGGGCAAAGCGCTATTCCGATGCTCGCGCCGACCTCGACGACCCTTGGGCCGATAGCGACCGGCGCGGAAATCGCCGCAATGATACGCTCCGCCAGGGAAATGGGCGCCTTGGCAAGGTCCCGCCCCTCGCGGTCGAGCTCAAAGATGATTGCAAACTCATCACCACCGATCCGGGCAAGCGTGTCATGCATGCGCACGATCGTCTTCAAACGGGTAGTGATTTCACCCAGCACTAGGTCGCCGGCGCTGTGCCCATGAATGTCGTTGACGGGCTTGAACCGGTCGAGGTCGATCAACAATACGGCAAACGGAGCCTCGCCGCGATCGACGCGGCTGAGAGCCTTTTCGAGATCATCCGCCAGCACGCGCCGGTTCGCCAAGCCGGTGAGCGTGTCGTAGCGGGCCAGCGCCTCCGCGAGCGCCTGGGATTTCTCCAAGGCAACGGCGTTGTTTCGGAAAACCTCGAAGGCCAGGGCCATGCTGCCGATCTCATCATGTCGGTTGACCTGCGGAATGACGATATCGCGATTTCCGGCGGCAAGCTCGGATAGCGCTTTTGTGATGGAGGCCAGAGGCTTGGATATCCCGGTATGGATGATCCAGGTCACCCAGCCGGCGAGGACAAGCGCACAGGCTACGACGATCCCGAAAATCGTACCCGAGGTATCGACAATGTTGTCGACACGCTCTCCGGCTTCGGCCGCTCCCGCTGAATTGCCTTCACTAAGCGCGTGGATAGCGGTTTCTGCTATCTCGTAGAGAGCATGTGCACGAAGCTGAAAGGCCGGCGAGGCTTCGAGCCTGAGGTTGCGTGGGAGCGCTACCCATGCGCGATGTTCGGCCGTCCAGCTGCTCCAATTCTGGTCGAAGGTCGCCAGGAGGCTTAGCTCCTCCTCGGTCTTGTCCAGCATGGCATAAGCGGCTCTTTGTTCGACAAGCGCTCTCATGTGCCCTTCAGCCGAGGACAACGCCCGGTCGGTCTGCTCCTGATCCGCGGCGAGTGCGAGGCGCGTTTCATCTAGACGGACCTCAGAGCTGATATCTGCCATCTCTCCTAGAACGCGAGTGCCCACCACCCATTTGCGATCAAGCGATTCCGTCACTCGATCGAGCGCAAGCATCTGGACAAGTGCGTACACACTGACGCCAATCAGCAGCGCGACCGAAAGTAAGTAATACGAAATCAAACGAGCACGAACGGATGATAAATAGAACATCTTGGGCCCGACTTTCTTGTTTATTTTGGGCTGCCGTATTTAGAAACGATTTGCAACATGAATGGTTGGGAACAGTCGGCGCTAATGGTTACGCAGATGTTACTGACCTTCAGAAATCGCGAAACGGCGCAATCACTAGGGCGGCGCCGAAGGGCATGAAGCGACCGGCCACGCACTGGGTCAAGCCGGGGCTCGTCGCCACCGTGAAGCACCTACGCGGTGAGGAAGACTTGCGGCACGCATCGCAGGATTTCTGGGACGAAGGAACCTAGAGCCTGCTTTTGAGCGTACCAACGAAGCGCTGCTTGTCGCAGCTAGGCTTGCCCTGGTGACATGGCCTTGGCCGAAGGCGGCGATGGCTCTACCATGGGCGATGAAAAACAAACAACCAATCTACGCAGTTTATGATCCGCCACTGCGAGGTTTCCCTTACTTGGCAGTCGTTCTTGCAACCGACGGAACGGTTACAGCAATTCCATTCGATACAATTGAAGAGGCCTCGACATTCAACAACCAACTGGCCAAGGCGCAGCACGGCGCCCGCATCAGGCACTAAGACCTACTTCTTAGTGATGTTGCCGTGGTTCAGATCGAAGGCCTGCGCTCCCCGGGCCTGTTTGGAAAAATCGTCCTGCAGTTCCCCCCATTCTCCGAGGTAGCCACCGCACTTGCTGCAATGAATCGGCGTGTGCTCTTCAGCACTATCCGGGATGTCCATCTGGATCGTCCCGCACGCCTTACAATCCAGTTTGTGGTCGAGCCGCTTGTTGTCCATTGGATGTGTTTATCGATCGCCCGGCGACCCGTCCAGACGCTTGTTGACGCACGATCCGATCTGCATTTCTCGCGGCGATCGGAACGAAAACAGTGCTCCGCCGTTCGGTCCTGGCATTGCCAGGGGTAACCATGCACGACCCGTTTTTCGCAGTTCCAATCATCGTTGAAACGGAAACGGTGGGCGAATTTCGCACTTTGAGCAGCGTATCCGAGGCCGCCATATTCATGATGGAGCGATGGCCGGAATCGCACGGACCAAGCTACCGGGTGGCACTCCAGGCTTGCACAGGCCCCCTGAGTACAGCCGAGGACGTCGAGAATGCTCGCCGTGCTTTTGTGACAGCTGCCAAAGAGGCTGGCTTGAACTTCAAAGCTGTTACAGTGCAGGAGGGCGCTCGATCGCCCCGATCGGCCGAGCAGCCCAAATCGGCCCACGTCATCGACGAAAAACGACGCGACCGCGGGGACAGAGAGGAGCAAGAGGATTTCCTCGTGCGTTTCCTCGCGCGGGAAACGGGCATCACCGAAGCGCAGGCTCGTGACCTAGTCAATATGATCGGCACCGATCGCGCATCTCTGCTGCGAGAGGCCAGAATATTGAAGGGGCGGGATCGATGAGCACGCGCTGCACCGACTTCCTGCCTCAAGAGGCGCGGGTTTTCTGGAACGCGATGATGGCGCCGTCCTCCGGGGGGCGGCCCGTGCGCTGATCTTAAATGTTCTTCCTTAGGAACAATTGGTCATCGCTTCTGCGAGAAGCCCGTATTTTGGCTTCCAGCAGCGCCCAAAAAGAAGCGCTAGCAGCAGCAGCAAAGAGCACCGAGCCTAATGGCCTGCTAGGCTGAATACAACCGTCCCGTCGTCTTTGCGTACTTCCACGGCCACGATGCCGTCAACCTCCTTGCGAGCGAGAAAAGTCGCGACGGCATGATCTCGCGCGGCTTTCTCCGCGCCGAAGGGCACCTTTTCAAAGATGCCCTGTTTCTCGTACCAAATCACCGTGTAGACCACCGCTGCGACGCTCCCTCGGCAGGCGCTTCCATCTTGCTAGCCAGCAATTCAACGGGTGCATCCAGCCCTTTGACGGCAGCGTGAAGGGCAGCAATAGCCGCCGCCAGATGGTCTTCACGTTTGCCATCGTCGTTCGCTAGACCGGTGCGTTGAGGCAGCGACATCCGCGAACTATGCGCCGTGTCGCGGCGTCGGTCTATGGCCACGGTATGATAGCTGAAATGCTGCGGACCGGGCGGGATAGGCGCTAAGCCACTGCTTGGCCAGGATATGAAACCGGGAAAACCATCCTGTTCACCGTGCCGCCACGCCCGGTTGACGCGGTCTGCAGCAGTCGAGGAACGCCGGCCCGACACAATCGTTCCCCTCACCGGGGAAGTGGTGTTGGCGCCGGACGCGCTAACCGCGCGGTCTGGCTTTCGGTCCTGGCGAACTTTCCGCCGGGTGTGAGGACAATCTGAAGGATCGCCGATCTCTGAGCCACAGGGACATCTTTTTTCTTGCCAGTAGCTCAGCCCGATCGCCATCCGCGCCATGCTTGGCAGCAATCGCGTCGTCGGCCCTGTTCGCTCGATAGTCTTCCTTTTGCACAGACATCGTTTCCTCCCAGTCCGCGGCCCGGCGGAGGCACTAGCTGCCGGTGCATCGTAGGAGTCTACCAATTGGGGATTGCATTGGGATGATTTAGGCACAGTCGGGCTACATCTCGCTATTTTCGATGATGCCGGCTTCGCCCTCGCTGAGATGCGCCACAGCAGGGGTATGACGCTGCAGCCGCACGCCTGGCCCTCCTTCTGTCGTTTCGCCATCTGACATGAATACGACTCCAGCCGACTCTAGTGCTGCGCGGAGCGCTTCAAGCTTGGCTAGCGGAGGCGTCCGTCTTCCTTTTTCGAAATCACGAATTGTACCTTCGCTCAGGTTGGCTCTGGCACCGAGCCTCGCCGGCGGCCAATCCAGCAGTCCTCTTGCTGCACGAGATTGTTCGGGGGTCAGTCTGGGCAAGATCCTCTCCACGGAGTTAACGTTGCAAAGGTGGAAACGACTGTCGGCGCCGACCGTTCCTTCAAAGCCGGGATGCGCATTACGTGCGGGGAAATTTCCGAGGAAGTTGGCAGCGTGGCCGGCGCCGCGGGGCGCGCGGCCAGTCTATAGGTTCTAGCGAGCTTTCCGATGGATTCTCAGCCAATTGGAGGAACGCCCGGCGGTGCAACCTACTGCTGCGGTGGGTTCCAAGACGCCCCCGACAGCTTGGCTATACAATCTTCGAGAAGTTCCAGGCGAAACTTGTGCCAACGCAGCTGTTGGCCAAGCTCGGCCATCTTGAACATCCCGATAGAACGAGACGCTTTCTCGGCCAGTTCGCCTTGCAGCGAAGCTATTTGCTCTCGCAGTTTCACGGCTTCAGCGAGCCGCTGATCTCTGACCCAAGCCCGGCCATGCATGTTCCTGACTCACAGGTGAACACAGCGGATGATAGCGCCGGAGAGTTAATCCGCGAGACGTCCAACCTGTACAATTTTATCGGCTGCTAAACTTTCGCGACCTGAGGCGACGGCAGACAATCTCCACCTGACTGGAAGACCTCAAGTCGGCAGCAAGCCAGACCACTGCAGCAGGTGATAGGCCCAGAAGCCAACTAGATACAGCGACAGGAAAATGAAGGCGAGCCGGAGGAACCGGCGGGCTTCGGGGCGGATTCTCGTGTCATGCAACAGGGATGGAGCCCTAGGCCTTCGCCTTCCGCTTAGCTGGCGCCTTAACCGGAACGGCCTGGCGGCCAAGGCCGATAGCTTTCGCCAGTTGCGAACGCTTTGCCGAGTAATTTGGCGCTACCATCGGGTAGTCGTGCGGCGAAGCTCCATTTCGCCCGGTATTCGTTGGGGGTCATGCCCAAAAGGCCAAGGTGGCGCTTCATCGACTTGAACTTGCGACCATCCTCCAAAGAAACGATGTGGTCAGGAAACACCGATTTCTTCGGGTTGACGGCGGGAACAAGCGCCTCAGTAGCTGCAGCTTCAAGCTGCCTAATCCCCGATAGTGACGAGTGAACCGAAGCAATAAGATCCGGCAGCGCCGCTGCTGGTACTGGGTTGTTTCTCACATACGCAGAGACAACATCCGCCGTTAGCTCGGCTAATTCCGCGGCGAGGTCAGCTTCTTGCGTCATCAGTGTTCCTTTATGTGTGACAATCCCGTGGTGCGTTGGTGGCACCTTTCATCACAATGAAGGGAGATGTTTGCAAGCCCCTCTGTAATCGTGTCCAGGTAAATTGGGGCACCAACTGCCAATAGCCCCTTATCAAGGGAAAACTATCTGAAGGCAGCAGTAGGTCCTTACCGATGCCTCGGGAACCACCTCGGGCCTGTGTGCTGGAAGGTGCGAGAGTGGCTATCAGGTACCCTGTGAAAGCAAATAGCCCAATACCTGGGACGTTGAAGCTCAAATCTCACGCGTCAAATGCACAGGCAACAATGCCATCCCAAACGACGTAGTTAGCGCCGCTGCGATGGCCAAAACCTTGCGGCTACGATGGTGAGAAAGCCGGTGATTAGAATCCAGGCTTGCACTTCGCGTTTGCTGGCTGTGAGGAGGCACGATGGCTGCAGCGGTCGAGCATTCTCTGCCTCCACTATCGGTTGGAGATCCGAGCGGCTGCCGAAACGCACCGAGTAGGCTCGCGTGAATTCAGCCCCGAGCAAGAAGATCTCGGACGTGTAGTAAACCCAGAGCAACACGACCAGCAGTGCACCGGCCGCACCATAGGAAGATGCGATCGCACTGGTTCCGATGTACCAGCCGATCAGCGACTTGCCGATCGTGAAGAGCAAAGCGGTCACCACTGCGCCAATTCCGACGTCACGCCACTGGAGGGACCGGTCCGGCAGAATTTTATAGATCGCGGCAAACAGAGCGGAAATCAGAACGAACGATACAATGCCATTTATCGATGCGAGAATGATTGTGCCGAGCGGCAAATGGGCATTGATAGTTGCGCCAAGCGCGGAAATGGCGGTGCTCGCTGCCAATGAAACAAGCAGCAAGAATCCCAACGCCGCCACGAGGCCCAGGCTGGCGGCCCGCGCCCGCACCAATCCAGACAACGACATACCGGCAGGCTCGATCTTCCAGATTTTGTTAAGCGAAAGCTGCATTTCGCCAAACACCCCTGAGGCTGTAACGAAAAGGGTGACGATGCCCACCAGGGTGGCAAAAGTGCCAGCGGTTCTGTGAGATGCGCTTTCAATAGTGGCGCGCAGCAGGTCGGCGCTCTCCGAACCCATGACGCCTGCGATCTCGGCCGACAATGCCACCTGCGCCGCTTCATGACCGATGGCAAGTCCGGCCACAGCGACGACGATCAGCAGTATGGGCGCCAGAGACGTAACGGCATAGAACGCCATCGCCGCGCCGTGGCTCAGAGCGTTGTCGTTGATGAAGCCGGCAATGCTTTGCTTACCGAGAATCCAGGCTTCGCGTAGCAGTCGCATTTCCAGGCACCCCATTTACTTCCCAAGGCACGTCCTCCAGGCCCGCCAATTTCATTTTTGGATACGAGGGCGTTCAGCCCGGCGCGGCGGAAAGAAGCAGGACGGCGCGTAGAGTCGACATTGCATAAGGATGTCACTATATAGCGGCGGCTTCGACCCGCGTACCTCTGGTTGCGCCCACGAAGCAGCAGTAAATGTGCTACGTATTGTGATACCTATTGTGATACAAATCGGTCGTCGTAGCCAGAAAAAGCGAATAGAAACAGTAGCATAGGATCGCAAGCGATCCCAGCCAACGGTACCAGTCTCCTCAAGAATCAAAAACGTGCTGCTTGAACCTCCCATTTCCTTCGGCTCTGTGGACCTTGGACAAGATCGGCTTGCCGGGCGAAGCCGACTCGGTTGGAATGGGGACATGCATCCTTTCCGGGATGGCGACGTTTATGATTACCAACCGGCATAGCCGCCAGGGAACAGCAGTATGAGTGAACATGCGATCGAGTTCTTGCGCGGGTGGATTGGCGAAAAGGTCCAGTGCCAGCCCTCGCCGGCCAAGATCGAAAAGCAGGCCGAGACCTTGGCCAGGGAATGTGCGGCCAAGGCGGCTGAAGCCGGCATACCTCTGGAGGATATCCAGGAAGAAGTCGGCGACATTCAGGAACTGATCGCATCGCGGCTTGAAGAGGCGGCCGAGGCAGACGAGAGCGAAAAGAATTCGAGCAAGCCTGCCGAGTGAGGGTCATGCCGGCAGGAAGCCGGGCGGCCATTTCCAAAACCTGGCTGATGCGCCGCGCAGTCCTATCTCGGCGCAACGTCGCCAAATCTCTCCCCGGGCCCAGATCTCTCCGTGAGCCCAAATCTCTCCGTGAGCCATGTCTTCGGCAGCGCCGGCACGAAATTGCCGTCGCGCCCGGTCATGTCCTCATTGGCGACCAGCGCATTGAGGATCGCTTCCTCCACGCTTTGCACCACCGCATCGAAGAACGGGTTGATGTCGGCGTCCGGTATATAGAAGGCGCCGGCCATCTTGCCCGGCGCGCCCCTGGCAGCATCGGGATTGGCCGTGCTGAAGGCCAGGAAGATATCGCCCGATGTATTATATCCATAGCCGCCGGTCAGCGCCACGCCGAGCGGCACGCGCTTGGCCAGCCGCCTCATCTGATGCGGCATGAATGGCGCATCGGTGGCGATGACCGCGATGATCGAGCTCTTTTCGGCTCGCAGCGTGTTGTCCCGGATCGCCGGCTCGGCAAGCTCGACGCCGGTCCTGATGCCACGCACGACGAGGTTTCGCCGTGCACCAAAATTCGACTGGACGAAGCAGCCGATTGTAAAATGTTCGCCGTTCCAGGCGACTCTGCGCGAAGAGGTGCCCGACCCCGCCTTGAAGCCGAAGGTGATCATGCCGGTGCCGCCACCGACGCTGCCTTCTTCGATCGGCCCGTTTTGAGCTGCATCGAGAGCGGCAAAGACATGCTCAAAGCCCAAGTGATGGCCGTTGATGTCGTTGAGGAAGCCGTCATAGGTCTCGCCCGCCACCGGCAGCGCCCAGGCGCCGTCGAGCGATTGCGGCAGCGTCTTTTGCATCCAGCGCAACGTCGCGTCGCGGCTGACGCCGCAGGAATGCGTGTTGGTGATGGTGACCGGAAAATTGAAGGCGCCGAGTTCATCGATCAGGTGCGAGCCGGTCAGTTCGCCATCGCCATTGCCGCTGAACATGCCGGCGAACACCGGAACCGCCAATTCGCCTATGGGCCGCGGCAGGATCGTCGTCACGCCGGTGCGCACAGGACCCTGGCCGACGACGAGCGGCCCGTCCCCGGAGATCAGCGTCGTATAGCCGACGGCCACATCAGGCACATCGGTGATCGCGTTGAAGCGGCCCGGCGTGCCGTCGAACGGGATCCCGAAAGCGCGGGCACGCGGTTTGCCCGATGGTGTCTGTAGATGCGGGTCGTATGCAGTCATGCCATCCTCTAAAAAAGCGACCCTTGGCTGCCCGGCGCCTTGGATTTGGCCGCTGGTTTGGCAACCGGCTTCGGCCGTTCCGTGCCGCTGGTGGCAACCGCATCCGCGATCCCGTCGGCGAATTCCAGCAAAAGCGCTGCCCCCGACACCACATCCGTCGCCCGCTTGATCACCACGCCGTCGGCGTCCTTGACCAATGCAAAGCCGCGCGCCAGCACCGCCTTGTGCGACAGCGTCGCCAGCAGCCGGTCGGCCTGGGTCAGTTTTCCGCGCAAGCTATCCAGCCGCCTCGAAACCGCCTGGTCCTGTCGCCGCGAAAGCCCGGTCAGGGCGTCTGCCTGCGCTTTCTGTCGCCTTGTGATCGGCGCGGGGGACAGTCGCGTCGCCGTGCGTGAAAATCGCGCGCGCCGTTCGCGCACGATGGCGAAGAACGCTGCTTGCGCGCGGGCGAGATCACGGCCGGTCAGTGTGCGGGCCTCGTTTATGCGTCGCGACAATGTGGCCGGCGTCAGCCGCTGCCCTGCAAGCTTGGCCCGCTTGCGATCGATATTGACGGTCAGCGCCCGGCCGAGGCGGCTCGTCGCTTCGTCCAGACGCCGGCGCGGCAACGCCAGCAACTGGTCGGGCGAGGGCAGCGCACGGGCAGCCGCGCGAGCCGCTTGCCGCTTGCGTTCGAAATTGCGCAACACCGCCGATTTGAGCCGCGCGCCGAGACTGGCAAGCGTCGCTTCAAGGTCTGCTTTGACAGGCACGGCAATCTCGGCAGCACCCGTTGGCGTCGGTGCCCGCACATCCGCCACCAGGTCGATCAGCGTCCAGTCCGTCTCGTGGCCAACGGCGGAAATCACCGGAATGCGCGAGGCGGCAACGGCGCGGGCCAGCGCCTCGTCGTTGAAGCCCCACAAATCCTCGAGGCTGCCGCCGCCGCGCGCCACGATCAACAGGTCGGGGTGCGGGATGGCGCCATCCCATGCCAGCGCGTTGAAGCCGTTGACGGCAGCGGTCACTTCCGCGCCTGCCGTCTCGCCCTGCACCCGCACCGGCCAGACAAGCACATGCAGCGGAAACCGGTCCTTGATGCGGTGGATGATGTCGCGAATGACCGACCCCGTCGGCGAGGTGACGACGCCGATGATGCGCGGCATGAACGGCAGCAAACGTTTGCGGCCGGTATCGAACAGGCCCTCGGCCTGCAGCCGCCGCTTGCGTTCCTCCAAAAGCGCCATCAGCGCACCGGCGCCCGCGGGCTCGAGATTGTCGATGACGATCTGGTAGTTGGACTTTCCGGGATAGGTGGTAAGCTTGCCGGTGGCGATTACCTCTATCCCCTCTTCGGGACGGAATTTCAGCCGGCTCATCGTGCCCTTCCAAACCACGGCGTCGAGCCGCGCACGATCGTCCTTCAGCGCGAAATAGGCATGGCCGGAGGAATGCGGCCCGCGATAGCCTGATATCTCGCCGCGCACCCGCACATTGCCGAAGACGTCTTCGACCGTGCGCTTCAGTGCGCCGGAAATCTCGCTCACCGTGTATTCGGCGGCATTCGTGCGTGATTCGGATGCTGCATCGCTCATGGGTCGATTGGGGGACGGTTGTCCGCCCGCGTCAAGGCGGCTGTGGCCCCATAGCCGATTTCATAACGCGATCTTAAGCCCGATTTGATTGACTCTACGGCAAGGGAGATGGCCCAGGAAGCATGAGCGTACGCCCAAACCGCAGCCCATTGACGTTCCAGGTCACCCTGACGGTGCTGGCGCTTGCCGTTTTCGCGCTGACCATGGTCGTCAGTTTCGGCTTTTACGCCACCATCCAGGCTGACCATGTCTCCCTCGAACGGCAGAAAATCTTTTTCGCCAACGGCCTCAGGGATCAGATCGCGGCGGTGGAGCGCGAGCAGGAAAGTATCGCCGTCTGGGACGATGCCGTCATCAACGCCAAGGCCGGCAATCTGGACTGGATGGTCGAGAATCTCAGCGTCTGGATGTTTTCCTACTACGGCCATAACCGGGTCTATGTGCTGGATGCCGCCAATCGTCCGATCCACGCGATGCGTGAAGGACAGGTGGTGGCGCCAGCCGCCTATGGCGAGGACGAACCCGCTCTGCTGCCCACCGTTGAAAGGCTGCGCCGGCTGATTAGCCAGCCATCCAGCGAAAACGAGGCAGACGCTCCGGTCAAATTGGTCGCCAAAGATCTGGTATCGCTTGGCGGCAAACCCGCCATCCTCAGCATCATGCCGCTGGTGCCAAGCTCCGAGCGTCTCACCCAGGAGACGGGCAGCGAATACCTCCATGTCTCGGTGGAGTTTATCAATGACGTCGTCATCGCCAAGATCGCCGGGAAGTATCTGCTCGCCGGCGCGCGCCTGTTGCCATTGTCGCAGCCGATCGGCTCGGCCGCCATTCCGCTGGTCGATTCGCGTGGTGTCATTCTGGGCTATATCGGCTGGGATCAGGAGCGTCCTGGCCTGACGCTGGTGCGCAAGGCCAGTCCGGCATTGATCGGCGGCGCGCTGCTTGCAGCGAGCGTCCTGGCATTCCTGTTGCGGCGCCTGCGCCGGGCATCGTCCGCGCTGCAGACCAGCCAGGACGAGGCACAGTATCTGGCTTTCCACGACACGCTGACGGGTCTTCCCAATCGGGCTCTGTTCGAGGACCGGCTGCGGCGCGCTTTGCTCACGGCCAGCCACGACACCGCCAGGGTGGCGCTGCTATATCTCGATATCGATCGCTTCAAGCACGTCAACGATACGCTCGGCCATCCGGCCGGCGACGAACTCGTCCGCCAGACTGCCGCCAGGCTCCAGCAGACAATTCGCGAAGTCGACACCGTGGCCCGGCTGGGCGGCGACGAGTTCGCCCTGATCCTGATCGATGTCCGCGATATCAGAACCGCCGAAGATATTTCGGAAAGACTTCTGCTGAAGTTGCAGGAGCCCTTCAAGCTGATCGACGATCAGGTCTTTGTCAGCGCCAGCATCGGCATTGCCTTGTCGACGGGGCCAGATGCCGACGCCGACGATTTGCTGCGCAAGGCCGACATCGCGCTCTACGAAGCCAAGAAGAATGGCCGCGGCCGCTATCAGGTCTTCGCCGGTGACATGGACGACCTTCTGCTGCGCAAGCGCAAGGTGGAGAGCGAGCTTCGCAATGCGTTGAATGGCGGAACCGGCATCAAGCTGGCATATCAGCCGATCTTCGCGACCGATGGCAAGACGATCCTCGGCGCGGAAGCGCTGATCCGCTGGGCGCATGAGGTCCACGGCGCATTGCCGCCGGCACAATTCATCGCCATCGCCGAAGAACGTGGCATGATCGGCCAGCTCGGCAAATGGGTGCTGCTCGAAGCTTGCTACTTTGCCATCGGCACCGAATTGCCCTGGGTGGCCGTCAACGTGTCGCCGCTGCAATTGCGCGACGCCGGTTTCGCCGAGCAGGTTGCCTCGATCCTTGCCGAGAGCGGGCTGGCGCCGAGCCGCCTGCAGCTTGAGATCACCGAAAGCGTGCTTTTGGAGAACAACGATACGGTCAGGATGGTTCTGGCTGCCTTGCGCAAGTCGGGCGTCGGCATCGTGCTCGATGACTTCGGCACCGGTTATTCGTCGCTCAGCTATCTGCGCCGCCACGCCATCGACAAGCTCAAGATCGATCGCTCGTTCGTGCGCCTTCTCGACGGCGACGGCAGTTCAGCGGCGATCGTCAAGGCGCTGATCGATCTCGCCGGCGCCCTCAATGTCGAGGTCACCGCGGAAGGTGTCGAGACCGAGGAGCAGAAGGCGCTGCTCGTCGGCATGGGTTGCCAACAACTGCAGGGCTACCTGCTGTCGCCACCGCTGGAGTCGGCTCAATTGCTGAGCCTTCCGGGTCTGTCGCCCAGCGACGGCAGCGAGCAGGCGGCCGCCCGCGCCTGACGCATGTTGCCCAAAAGCCTGCCCTCGGGCTTGACCCGAAGGTGCGCAGCGTTTTGGGACAACAACCTGCATAAAAACAAAGACCAAAGCGCGTCGCGACGCGCTTTGGAGCATTGTGAGAACCGTCCTACCAGCCGGGCAGAATCTGGTTCGGCTTGGTCCGCTTGATCTTCGTGAAGGCGAGCGCGGCAAAGTCGAATGTTCCGGTGTCTTCGCCGAGCGGCACGGAAATATTGTCGAGGCTTTCCGAAATGTGACGGGCAAGCGCGTCGACAATCTCCGGCCGTGAGGTCTGGCCGCGCATGATGCCGATCCGGCAGTCGGGCAGGGCGCCGAAGCCGTCGGCCTCGCCCAGCACCCGCATGCCGGGCCGAAGCGCGCACTCCGGCAGCACCGAGATCGCCAGGCCGGAAAGCACCGCGGCGGTGATGACCGTCGCCGAAAAGCTGGTGAACAGGATGCGGTAGTCGCGAGCCTGCCGGTCGAGCACGTCGACCGCGGCGCGCCGCCAGATGCAGTTCGGCCGGCCGAATGCCATCGGCAGAATTTCCTGCTCATGCGTGGTATGGTTGGCCGAGCTGACCCACAGCAGCGGTTCGCGCCGCACCACTTCCGACTGGCCACGCGTGTCGTTGTGGGTGACCAGCGCCAAGTCGAGATTGCCGCGCTTGATGTGCTCGACCAGCCCAGGCGTCGGCTCGCAGATGACGGTCAGTTCGACACGCGGATTGGAGCGCGTGAACCGCGCCATGATCTCGGGCAGGAAGCGATCGGCATAATCGTCCGGCGTGCCGATGCGGATCGTGCCTTCGAGGCGCCGGTCATCGAAGGCGGCCAGGGTTTCGCGGTTGAGATAGAGCAGCCGTCTGGCGTAGGAGAGCAGCTTGTCGCCTTCCTCGGTCAGCCTGTTGGTGCGCCCGTCCTTCTCGAACAGCGGCTTGCCGATCCGCTCCTCCAGCCGGCGCATCTGCATCGACACTGCCGACTGGGTCCGGTGCACCTCTTCGGCCGCGCGGGTGAAGCTGCCGGTGTCGGCAATCGAGATGAAGGTCTGCAACTGATCGAGATCGAGCGGCGCTTTCATCGGTCCAATCCATCACTAGAGTTGATGCTAAAGATTAGAAACATTCGTTGGATTAATCAATCGCGTGATGGCAAATTCGCATTGTCCACATGAAGGCATGTGAATCGAGACCGGAACGGCCGCTGTCGCCAGCGCCAGCGCCGATCGCCTGGTTTTGTCCCGTTCGAGTCTGAAGGAGACCGACATGACCACGTTTGATTTCGCCACCGAGACCTCGCGCATCACTTCGCGTCCGGCCGTTGCGACGCGCGTGGCCAATGCCGTCTCCAATGTCTACCGCGCCTGGAAAAACCGCCGCGCCTTCTATCGCCTTGGCGAGATGTCGGACGCCGAACTCGCCGATATCGGCCTGACACGCGCCGACCTTCACGTCGCCGTCGCTGTACCGTTCGGCCGCGACCCGACGGTGAAGTTGCGTTCGATCGCGACGGATCGCGCCGAGACGATCGAGGATCTCGCCCGCAAGGTGGCCTGATCGCGCTGGTTGCGTGCCCTTTCGGCTGCGTTGAACCTTTTTTGAGGCTCGGCGCGACCAAGGACTATCGCAGGCTCCCCACTCCCTGCCGGTTCCCCGCCGGCTCGCCTGCACATTGCCCGGTCCTCCCAGGACCGGGCTTTTCTTTTTTTGGCCGGCGCTGAAGTTAGATGCTGGCCGCTTTGTCAGGCTATCGCCGATCCATCCCCTTCTTGAACTGGTCGAAGATCGATTCCATGCCCTTCTGGTAGTCGTCGCGCTGCTGGGCGCCGGTCTCGAACATCTTGCCGAACAGATCGTCGAACGGGTTCTTGGGCCTGCCGCTCGGAGTGGTCTGCGGCTGTGGTGCCTGGCGCTGCTGGCGCGCCTGAGGTTGCTCCGGCGCCGGCTGCCCGCCGGGCATACCGCCGAATCCGCCACCACCGCCTTGCCGCAGCATCTCCTCGAAGATCTTGCCGAGCGGGTTGTCGCCATACGGGCTCTGTGTCTGTTGCGGCTGGGTTTGCTGCGGCTGGCTTTGCGGCTGTTGGCCACCGCCGCCGAACATATCCTGCAGCACCTTGCCGAGCGGATTTTCGCCATAGGGATTGGGCGCCTGCTGCGGCTGGCTTTGCGGCTGCTGCGCACCGCCGCCGAACATGTCCTGCAACACTTTGCCGAACGGATTGTCCATCGGGCTCTGAGGCTGCGGCGCCTGGCGCTGCTGCGGCGCTTGCGCGTCTCCACCTGCCTGCCGCATCATCTGCTCGATGATTTCGCCGAGCGGATTGCCGCCGGCGCCGAAGCCGCCCGCCGCTTGCATCTGATTGGTGGTCTGCTTGAACAGTCCGCCCATCATCATCGAGGCGATGGCGGGCAGCATCTGCTGCAAGACCTGCTGGCTGACCCCGGTCGCCTGTGCGGCCTGGCTGGCAACGGCGCGCGACAAATCCTTCGAGCCGAACAGATGCCCCAGAATGCCATTGCCTTCGTCGAGACCCTGCGGCGAGAAGGCTCTGGTTGCATCCTCGAAATACTTGGCGTGCTGGCCGCTCGCCATCGCCGTCATGAAGGCGCCAAGCCCGTAGGGATCGGCGGTGTTGCGCCGCAGCCCTTGTGAAAAGGCAGGCAGCAGCGCCTCGACCGCCGCTTGCGTCTGCTGCTGCGAAAGCCCGAACTGTTGGGCGAGCGCCTGCATGCCATTGCCGTTCTGGGCTTGCGCCAGCATGTCGAACAAGGAAGGCATTGGGTTCTCCTCCGAAAAATCCTCGTAGGAGAGCCTAGTTCGTTTCCGTCACCGATTGAAGCGGCTTTTCCCGAGCCGCCGGCCAACCGGATAGCGAAACGCTAGTACGCATACTCCATGAACACCGGCTCGATCGAGCCGCCCCAGCGCGTATGGTAGGCGGAGAGCATCTCTTCGGCGCTGGTCGTCCCGCGCGCGACAACCTCGTCCAGCGTGTTGAGGAACGAGGTCTCGTCGTAGCCGTCGCGGTTCTTCCGGTTGCGGTTCTTCAGCCCCATGCGTGAGATGACCAGCACGTCGCGCGCTATTTCGCGCAGGGTCCCGTTGCGGAAAGGCGCGGAAATGCCCTGTTCCGGCACCGCGTTGCGCATCGCCAGCACTTCCTTGTAGGTCCAGCTCGAGGTCAGCGCCTCTGCTGCATCGAGCGCCGCCTCGTCATAGAGCAGCCCGACCCAGAAGGCCGGCAGTGCGCAGATGCGCCGCCACGGCCCGCCATCGGCGCCGCGCATTTCAAGGAAGCGCTTCAGTCTGACGTCGGGGAACAGCGTCGACAGATGGTTGGCCCAGTCGCCCATCGTCGGCAGCCCGTCCGGCACCTCATTGCGTGCCGCACCCGCCATGAACTGGCGGAAGGTGACGTGCGTCATGTCGTGATACTGGCCGTCGCGAATGACGAAGTACATCGGCACGTCGAGCGCCCATTCGACATAGTCGGCGAAGCCGAACTCGGGCGAGAAGCAGAATTCGAGCAGACCCGAGCGCTGATTGTCGGTGTCGCGCCAGATGTCGCCGCGCCAGCTCTGCAGCCCATTGGGCCGGCTGTCGGTGAACGGCGAGTTGGCAAACAGCGCCGTCGACAGCGGCTGCAGCTTCAGCGAAACCTGCATCTTGCGGCGCATGTCCGCCTCGCTCTCGAAGTCGAGATTCACCTGGATGGTGCAGGTGCGATACATCATGTCGAGGCCTTTGGCTCCGACCTTGGGCATGTAGCGCGTCATGATCTCGTAGCGCGACTTCGGCATTTTCGGCGTCTCGGCCAACGACCATTTCGGGCTGCCGCCAAGGCCGAGGAACCGGATGCCCATCGGCTCGGCGATCTCGCGCACCTGCGCCAGATGCGCATTGCCCTCGCGGCAGGTCTGGTGGATGCTCTCCAGGGGCGCGCCGGACAGTTCGAACTGGCCCCCGGGCTCAAGTGAGATCGCGCCCTGGCCGGTCGGCTCGACCAGGCCAATGATGCGGCCGTCATCGATGATCGGATCCCAGCCGAGTTTGTCCTGCATGCCTTCGAGAATGGCGCGGATGCCGCGCTCACCGCCATAGGGCACTGGCGCGTTGCCGTCGATATAGAAGGGGAATTTCTCGTGCTCGGTGCCGATGCGCCATTTGTCGCGCGGCTTGTTGCCTTCGGCGAGGTGCTCGACAAGCTCGTCGACGCCTTCGATGGGCCGGAAATCGGTAGTGTCGCGCGCCATGAAAGGCCCCTCCCGCGCATGACCCCGAAAATCGTTATCGATTTTCGGAAAGGATCATGCGCCAAACCAAAATGCTACAGCGTCCTATGCGCGTCTAAAAGGACGCGCGGCGCTGTAGGCGGCGGAACAACCGCCGGCGCTAAATGGACGAAATGTCAGCAGCCGATCAAGCGAAAAATCCTGAGCCACAGCTCAACAGGAATTGATCACCAATCACCAATCGTCGCCTGCATCACCGCCAGTGCCGCCACCGCCGCCGTGTCGGCACGCAGGATCCGCGGCCCGAGCGGAATGGCGGTGACGAAGGGCAGCGTCCTCAGCATCTTGCGCTCGTCGTCGGAAAACCCGCCCTCCGGCCCGACCAGAAGCCCGAGCTTCTTTTCCCGCACCGCCTGCAGCGCGGGCAAGGGATTGTTGGTCGAGGCGTCCTCGTCGCAGAAGATCAGCCGCCGCTCCTTGTCCCAGCCGGCCAGCAGCCGTTCGAACTTTTCCGCCTCGCGCACCTTCGGCACCGCCAGTATGCCGCATTGCTCGGCCGCCTCGACGACATTGGCACGCAGACGATCGATGCCGGGTTTTGCTACCTGTGTGTGCTGGGTGATCACCGGCTGCAGGATGCCAGCACCCATCTCGACCGCCTTTTGCATGAGATAGTCGAGCCGCCCCTGCTTCAGCGGTGCGAAGCAGTAGACGAGGTCGGGCAGCGGCGGTTGCTGCCGCTGTAATGCCAGCACCTTCAGCCGCACCGCCTTCTTGTTTTTCCCGGCGATTGCCGCCGACCATTCGCCGTCGCGGCCATTGAACAAAAGGATTTCGGCGCCTTCGCCGAGCCGCAGCACATGCAAGAGATAGTGGCTCTGCTGCTGGGCGGCATCGAACTCGATGTCTGGCCCGAGATCATCCGGCACGAACAGCCGCTGCATCTTGTAATTGGCGCGCATCGCCGAGGAATGGGCGAGCCGGCCCTTGGCGTCAAGCCTCGGCCGTCGCGGACCACACGGGTTGATAGCCTTGCCTCAGCACGGAGACAGTGGTCGCTGGTGTAAGCACGCAAAGCGGACGGGCGGCAAGGTCGTCGAACCTTGTCGCATCACTATAGCCCGCAAACGACCATCGCAGTGTCCGGCCGCCGCGCAAGGCGTAGGCGTTGCCCCCATCCGCGATCATGGTGCCGTCCGGCAACCCGGCAAGCTCTTCCGCAGCCAGCATCGGCGGGCGGCCACCCGAGGCCAGCCGCTCCTTGTGCAGCCGCTTATCGACCTGCGGCGCGCGCGGCTCGGCTATGCCGAAGGCCTCACCGAAGCGCCGGACGAAATCCATAGCCCGTGCGCGCTGGCAGAAGAAGCAGGGCCGATGCCCGGCGGCAAGCGCCGTCACCTCGTCGAGGAAAAACAGCTCGGTCCAGCCGGGTTTGCCACCCAATTGGTCGTCGCTTTGCCGGTTGCGACCCATCGGCTCGCGCCGCACATTGCGGAATTTGCAGACGCAGATGATCCACGCCTGCAGCGCCCAGCGCTTCCTCAACAGCGTCTTTGTATCGGGATCGTGGATGATGCCACGATTGCCGGTGAACAGGCCGCGTTCGGGCACGGCGTGGACGGCGCCGAATGGATCGACCCGGTTCTGCAGTGGCATAGGTGCTCCTTCTTGGCTGCAAGGCTGGCGACATGATATCGCTCGTCGCATCATTTTGATGTCAGCAGGTTTTTTCATGCGGGTGCTGGTGGTTCAGAACTACGACAATACTGGCCTTGGTCAGGTCGGTGCCGCCCTTGCCGAGGCGGGCGCCGATCTCGACCTGCGCCGGCCTTACCAGGGTGACGCCTTGCCGGAAGATGCCACCCAGCATGACGCCATGGTGGTGCTTGGCGGCGGGCAGAACGCGCTGGCTGACGACGACTATCCCTATTTTCCCGCGCTGCTCGAATTGACCCGCGATTTCGCCGACAAGGATCGCGCCGTGCTTGGCATCTGCCTTGGCGGCCAGTTGGTCGCCCGCGCCTTCGGTGGCGAGAACCGGATCGGCGGCGCCAACGAATTCGGCTGGTGCGGCGTGTCGCTGACGCCGGATGCCAAGGCCGATCCGGTGCTCGCGGCACTCCCTGAAAAATTCCCCATCTTCCAGTGGCACGACGACACGTTTGCGCTGCCCGAAAGCGCGGTGCGGCTGGCCGGCAACGAAGTTGCCGAGAACCAGGCGTTCCGCGTTGGCCGCGCCATTTATGGCTTCCAGTTCCATTTCGAAGCCGACCGACCGATGGTCCGCGACTGGAGCACGTCCTTCGCACCGCTGATCGCCGAGCGGCATCCCGACTGGAGCGACCGGCTCGACGGAGAAATGGCCCGCAACGGGCCGGAAGCCGATGCCGCCGGCCTGGCCATCGCCCGCGCCTGGGTGGCGACGATCTGACGGTTCCCCCTGCGTGGTAAATTTGGCACGCGGCGCGAAATCCACCGGGGATAACGTGTTTCGTCCTTGGATTGTGTCCGCCCGCTACCCTAGAAGGCACGCGCTCTGCATCTTCCGTGCAACCGCGATGAACCTTTTGTGTGACCCGCGCGACACACCGCCGATACAGAACATGTCTAGAAGCCGCAAATCGTCGAAACTTTTAGACGCTTTTTTCGTTTCAACCCATTGGTAACCGCCGCGTGCACAGATGCAGAAAGCTCAACAAGAGATGACCTCCGTGAAAGCAGCGCTTTTGTCCTTTGTCATGCTGTCTGCCATCGTGGTGTGCGGCCTCGGCATCTATACCGCCGACGCAGCCAACGACCATCAGGCTGTCGACGGCTACGGCGTCACCGCAGCCCTTCGTTAGAACTCTCTGCCCGCACCCTCAGGATACGTTTCTCCGCGCCGTCCACGACGAGCGCGGTGAGGTTTCCCGACTGCCAGGCGAGCGTGTCGACATTGACGCGATTGGCCATGACTTCGGCATCGGGCACCGGCGTGTGGCCATGCACGATGATCTTCGGGTAGAGGCCGGGATGGTTGTGGAAGATGTCGCGGATCCAGATCAGGTCCTGCGGGCTCTGCTGTTCCAATGGAATGCCGGGTCTGATGCCGGCATGGCAGAAGTAGAAATCTCCGAAAATCAGTGAAAACGGCAACGAGCGCAGAAGGTCGACATGGCTCTGCGGCACGGCCTCGACCAGAGCTGCGTGTCCTTGCCGGAGAGCCGCCTCGGCCTTGCCAAACCAGGCGCTGCCTCCGGTAATCGTTACGCCATAAGATTGCGCCGTCTGGATGCCGCCATAGCGTATGAAAAGTCCATCCGGATCGGGGGATTTGAGGAAGTCGAGAAAGCCGATGTCGTGGTTGCCGGCGAGCATCAGGTGGCGCGGATCGCGTTTATGCGCGTCGATCAGGAAATCGATGACGCCCTTGGTATCAGGCCCACGGTCGACATAATCGCCGAGATGGATGACGCGCCAGTCGGAAGGCTGGTCCTGTTTGATCTCCGCCTCGATCCGGCGGTGCATGGCGGCCAGCAGGTCGAGCCGGCCGTGCACGTCGCCGATAGCGTAGAGGCGCACGCCCTCTGGTCCGCGCGCGTCGAGAAAGTGGATGCCGGGTTTCGTCAATGCCTGCGTCGTCTCCGTGACGGGACCGTCAGGGAGACGCTAGGGCCAATCGGTGAACAACGTCCTAGCGCCGAAGCTGGTCTTTGCCCATGTCGGTCACCAGACGTTTTCCGCACAGTGCCAGCGTGATGTCCATCTCCTTGCGGATGATTTCCAGCGCCTTGGTAACTCCTTCCTTGCCGAGCGCACCAAGGCCGTAAAGGAAAGGCCGGCCGATATAGGTGCCCTTGGCGCCGAGGCAAAGCGCTTTCAGCACGTCCTGGCCCGAGCGGATGCCGCCATCCATGTGCACTTCGATCGTGTCGCCGACCGCATCGGCGATCTCTTCCAGCGCCATGATCGATGACGAAGCCCCGTCGAGCTGGCGTCCGCCATGGTTGGAAACGATGATCGCGTCGGCGCCGGTCTTGGCCGCCATCAGCGCGTCTTCCTTGTCGAGGATGCCTTTCAGGATCAGCTTGCCGCCCCAACGCTCCTTGATCCAGGCGACGTCATTCCACGACAGATGCGGATCGAACTGTTCCGTCGTCCACGACGCCAGGGAACTGAGGTCGCCGACGCCCTTGGCGTGGCCGACAATGTTGCGGAAGGTGCGGCGCTGGGTGCCGAGCATGCCGGCGCACCACCGCGGGCGGATGGCCATATCGACGATGTTCTTCAACGTCAGCTTGGGCGGCGCCGAAAGCCCGTTGCGGATATCCTTGTGGCGCTGGCCGAGGATCTGCAGGTCGAGCGTCAGCACCAGCGCCGAACACTTCGCCGCCTTCGCCCGGTCGATCAGGTTGAGCACGAAATCTTTGTCGCGCAGCACATAGAGCTGGAACCAGAACGGCTTCGTGGCCACCGAGGCGACATCCTCGATCGAGCAGATGCTCATCGTCGACAGCGTGAACGGCACGCCGAATTCTTGCGCCGCCTGCGCCGCAAGCATCTCGCCGTCGGCGTGCTGCATGCCGGTCATCCCGGTTGGCGCCAGCGCCACCGGCATCGCCACCTTCTCGCCGATCATGGTCGATTCCAGCGAGCGATTGTCCATGTCGACCAGCACGCGCTGGCGGAACTTGATCTTCTGGAAATCCTCCTCGTTGGCCCGGTAGGTGCCTTCGGTCCAGGCGCCGGAATCGGCATAGTCGAAGAACATCGTCGGCACGCGGCGGCGCGCAAGGTCCTTGAGATCGGCAATGGTGAGGATGGTGCTCATGGGCTTTCCCGCTGGTTCTTCGCTAATTGTTTGTCCAATGTTCCGGTGCTTACGGGCGCTTCCGTGCCGGTTCGCTGTCGTCGCCTTCCGAGCGCTGCCTGAGCCGCAGCCGCGACACGCGTTGCCACTCGCCGCTGCGCTCGGCCTCGGCCATTGACCGTTCGACGTAGGAGATGTGATCCATCGCCGCCTGTCGCGCCGTGGCCGGATCGCCGGCCTTCACCGCCGTGTAGATCGCCCGATGCTGCGCCAGCAGCGCCTCACGCGCGCCGGGCACGGTGAACGCCAGCAACCGGCTCCGGAACACGCCTTCCGACAGCAACCGGTAGCAGGAGCGCAGCGTGTGCAGGAGAATGATGTTGTGCGCGCATTCGCAGATGGCGTGGTGGAACTCGACGTCGATTTCTGCCTCGTCGTCGAAATCGCCGGTGCGGTGCGCTTCGTCCATGCGCGCCATGATGCGGTCGAGCAGTGCCAGATCGTCCGATGTGGCGCGCCGTGCTGCATATTCGGCCGCGACGGCCTCGATCTCGCGGCGGTATTCCAGATAGTCGGTTACCGCCTTGCGGTGCATCGAGATCAGGTCTGTCACCGGCTTGGTGAACAGCTGACCGATGACATCGGCGACATGGGTGCCGCCGCCGGGCCGCGTGGTCAGCAACCCGCGTCCTTCCAGCGCCTTCAGCGCATCGCGCAGGATCGGCCGCGATACCTCGAACTGGCGCGCCAGCTCGCGCTCGCCCGGCAACCGGTCGCCGGTGCGCAGGACACCCTCGAGGATAAGACTCTCGATCTGCTGCACCACCTCGTCGGCGGTGCGGGAATGCTCGATCCTGGAGAAAATATCGCTCAACGGGGCGCCTGGGACTTGAACCGGTGTCGCGCAGGATAAAGCCTGTGTCGCTAACTGGTCAAATTATTTATCCAATTCGTCCAATCGGGCCGGCTTCGACGCGGCGGCGGCATATCGTGTTCGGCTAAACTTGCAGTTTGCGTCTCCTGGCGATTGGCTCTAGAGGGACGCTATGCACGAAGGGTTCTAAGAAGCCCGGGGGACCAGCCGTGTCAGACGACCCGTCCAATCTCGAATTCCAGCCGCGCACCAAGGGCAGCGTGATGGGTTTTCCGGCGCATGAGGGGCGACCCGGTGCGCTTGGCGAAGTCCATGCCCGGCCTCACCCGCTCATCGAGAAGCCGCGCGTGCTGGTGCAACTCGCCTTCATGACCGAAGGCGGCTCCGGCGTTGACCAGGCCGTGCTTTCCGAACTGTCGCGGCGTCTCGGCATTGCCGCGCCGGACCGTCAGGCTCGCCACCACGCTATGAAATGGGGCAAGGGCACGCTGCGTTGGGAGCGGCATACCGAATTCTCGACCTATCTGTGGGAAGGCCCGCTTGCCGAAAGCGGCAGGTCGCAGGAAGACTCACCCTTTGGCAACGGATTCTCGCCGCCGGGCACGGTGATCTCCGGCATCAGGCTCGAAATCCGCCGATGGACGCAGGCGAGCGAAAAGCTGATCGCCGGCTTCGATCCGACCAGTCTTTGCTATTCGCTGGTCGAGCGCGGCAATGCCGCCATCGTCACCGATTTCCGCCAGGATGGCGACGGCCTGACCCGCATTCTGGTGCTTGATCGCGGCCTGACGCAGGCTCGTACGGGCGCGCTGTCGCAACGGTTGATCGACATCGAGACCTACCGCACGCTGGCCATGCTTGGCCTGCCGCTGGCGCTGACGCTGTCGGGACGCGCCCGCCGTATCGAGGACAGGCTGGCCCAGACGACCCGTGAAATGAAGGTTGCCGAAACCCGCGACAGCCAGACGCTGCTGGCCGACCTGACCGAGCTTGCCGCCGAGCTGGAGGCCGACGCCGCTTCCAGCCTCTACCGCTTCGGCGCCAGCCGCGCCTATGACGGCATCGTCGTCGAGCGGCTCGAGGCGCTGGAAGAGGAGGCCGTGCCCGGCTACGACACCTGGGGCGGCTTCCTGCAGCGCCGCGTCGCGCCTGCCATGCGCACCTGCCGTTCGATCGAGGAGCGCCAGGCCAATCTGTCGCGAAAGCTCACCCGCGCCACCACGCTGCTGCGTACCTGGGTCGACGTCGAGGTCGAAAAGCAGAACCGCGATCTGCTGGCGTCGATGAACAACCGCGCCCGCCTGCAACTGCGCCTGCAGCAGACGGTGGAAGGCCTCTCGGTGGCTGCCGTCTCTTACTATGTCGTCGGTCTCGTCAGCTATGTCGCCAAGGGTGCTTCGATCTTCGGCCATGCCTTTGCGCCGGAACTCATCACCGCCGCCTCGGTGCCGCTCGCCCTCCTGCTCGTCTGGTGGGGCGTGCGCCGTGTCCGCCGGATGCACTCCGAGCCTGCCAAGCAACCGGGTGAATAAGCCCTTTGCTGGAGAGGCGTTGACCAAGCTCCCTGACGTCCGGCTTTCAGCGGCAGATTGCCGCTGCGGAAGGCTGTCCTGGTGTCGGCCCCAGATTTTGGCCACAGCAGGATTTGCAACAGGCGTCCGTCGCTGGTAAAAGATTTTTACCAGTCGAGCGAAGGAAGCTGCTGATGTCCGGCCTTGCCATGCCGAAGCCAGACGACGCCACGATGCGCCGGCGTCACGAGATCGTCGCCGATATGCGCATCATCGTGCCGGGCGAAGGTGTCGTCGACGCGACCAATGAGATGCGCGCCTTCGAGAGCGACGGGCTCACCGCCTATCGGCAATTGCCGCTGGTCGTGGTTTTGCCCGAAACGGTGGCGCAGGTTTCCCGGGTGCTCAAATACTGCAACGACCGCAACATCCGTGTCGTGCCGCGTGGCTCCGGCACGTCTTTGTCCGGCGGCGCGCTGCCGCTCGAAGACGCGGTGCTGATCGTCATGAGCCGCTTTAATCGCATCCTCGCGATCGACTTTCCCAACCGCATCGTCGTCGCCCAGCCGGGCGTCACCAATCTCGGCATCACCACCGCCGTCGAGCAGGAGGGCTTCTATTATGCCCCCGATCCATCCTCCCAGATCGCCTGCTCGATCGGCGGCAACGTCGCGGAGAATTCCGGCGGCGTCCACTGCCTGAAATACGGCCTCACCGCCAACAATGTCCTCGGCATCGAGATGGTGCTGATGAACGGCGAGGTGATCCGCCTCGGCGGCAGCCATCTCGATGCGGAAGGCTACGATCTGCTCGGTGTCATGACCGGCTCCGAAGGTCTGCTTGGCGTCGTCACCGAGGTGACCGTGCGCATCCTGAAGAAGCCGGAGACGGCCCGCGCGCTGCTGATCGGCTTCCCGACCAGCGAGCAGGGCGGCCAATGTGTCGCCGACATCATCGGCGCTGGCATCATCCCAGGCGGCATGGAGATGATGGACCGGCCAGCGATCCACGCCGCCGAGGATTTTGTCCATGCCGGCTATCCCTTGGATGTCGAGGCCCTGCTGATCGTCGAGCTCGACGGGCCGGGCGTCGAGGTCGATCACCTGATCGGCCTTGTCGAAGCCATCGCCTACAGGAACGGCTCGACCACCTGCCGCATTTCGCAGTCGGAACAGGAGCGGCTGAGCTTCTGGGCCGGGCGCAAGGCGGCCTTTCCGGCGGTTGGCCGCATCTCGCCCGACTACTACTGCATGGACGGCACCATCCCGCGCAAGGAATTGCCGCGCGTGCTCGCCGGCATGCGTGAGCTCTCTGACAAATACGGGCTCGGCGTCGCCAACGTCTTCCACGCCGGCGACGGCAATCTGCACCCGCTGATCCTCTACGATGCCAACGTGCCCGGCGAACTCGACAGAGCGGAGAGTTTCGGCGCCGACATATTGCGGCTCTGCGTCAAGGTCGGCGGCGTGCTGACCGGCGAACACGGGGTCGGCGTCGAGAAGCGCGACCTGATGCCGGAAATGTTCAACCAGATCGACCTCGACCAGCAGATGCGGGTCAAATGCGCTTTCGATCCCAACCATCTGCTCAATCCCGGCAAGGTATTTCCGCAGCTTCGCCGCTGCGCCGAACTCGGCCGCATGCATGTGCACCGGGGTCAGGTGGCGTTTCCGGACATTCCGAGGTTTTGAGGGGCATGTTGGCGCTTGAACACCCCCCTCTGTCCTGCCGGACATCTCCCCCTCAAGGGGGGAGATTGGCAGCTTCGGCGCGCCACCGTCCCCCCAACGTTGGAAATTGGCGAAACCCGACACGCCATCCGATCTCCCCCCTTGAGGGGGAGATGTCCGGCAGGACAGAGGGGGGCGCGAAGGCACTCGACGTATCTTCCTTCGAAGTGATTGTGTTCCCATGACCACCTTCACCCCATCCACGTCAGCCGAAGTCCTCTCCACCGTCGCCTGGGCGGGGGCGGAGGAATCACAGCTCGAAATCCTCGGCCATGGTTCCAAGCGCGGCATCGGCCGTCCGCAGCAGAGCGAACACACGCTCGACCTGTCGAAACTAACCGGCGTCACGCTCTATGAGCCGGCTGAACTGGTGCTGTCGGCAAAGGCCGGCACACCGCTTGCCGAGATCGAAGGACTGCTGGCGCAAAACGGCCAGCAACTTGCTTTCGAACCGATGGACTACGGCTCGTTGCTCGGCGGTGAGCCGGGAAAAGGCACCATCGGCGGCGTGCTGGCCACCAACCTCTCCGGTCCGCGCCGGCTGAAGGCGGGCGCGGCACGAGACCATATCCTCGGCATATCAGCGGTTTCCGGTCGCGGCGAAGCCTTCAAGTCCGGCGGCCGCGTGGTCAAGAACGTCACCGGCTACGACCTGTCCAAGCTGATGGCCAACAGCTGGGGCACGCTTGCCGTGTTCACCGATGTCACCTTCAAGGTACTGCCGGCAGCCGAAACCGAAGTCACGCTCGCCATCCGTGGCCTGCTCGACGATCACGCTGCCGCCGCCATGGCTCTGGCGCTTGGCTCGAGCGCCGAGGTGTCGAGCGCTGCCCATCTGCCCGAACGGGTCGCTGCACGGGTTGCCGGCGGCAGTCTCGGCAGCCATGCCGCGACGCTGCTCCGCGTCGAGGGTTTTGGTCCGTCCGTCGCCTACCGCATCGCTGCACTGAAATCCCTGCTGAAGAATGCTGGTCCGCTCGAGGAGATTTCGGGCGAAGCCTCGCTGAATGTCTGGCGTGATATCAGAGATTGCGTGCCTTTCGCCGATGGCTTGGAAAAGCCGGTCTGGCGCGTCTCGATGGCGCCGGCCCAAGGCCACCAGATGGTGCTGGCGCTACGCATGCAGGCGGCGGTCGATGCCTTCTATGATTGGCAGGGCGGATTGATCTGGCTGCGCATGGAGCATGGCGATCCCGAGGCGGGTCTGCTGCGCGGGCTCGTGAGACAATATGGTGGCGGTCACGCGACACTGGTGCGCGCCGCCCCTTCGCATCGCGCCGCTGTGCCGGTGTTCGAGCCGCAGGCGCCGCAACTGGCGGCGCTCTCCGCCAGGCTCAAGGCCGAGTTCGACCCCAAGGCCATCCTCAATCCCGGTCGTATGGCGCCGGGCGCTGGCTCTGCTACTCTCGGCCCGGCAACCGAGGGAGAAGCACCATGAGCGACATCAATTCCGGCCAGAACGACAAACCCGCACCGCGCCAGACCGACCGCTGGCTGGAGCCAGGGCCGACCAACGCGCTGGTCATCTATATCCTCTACCTCGCCGGCCTCGTCATCGGCATCACCGGCATTGTCGGCATCGTTCTGGCCTATATCAACCGCGGCAAGGCCGGCGGCTTCGTCGAGAGCCACTACACCTTCCTGATCCGCACCTTCTGGATCGGCCTGCTCTATGCGCTGATCTCGGTTGTGCTGATGTTCCTCATCATCGGCTTCGTGCTGATGTTCGCTGTCGGCGTCTGGTTCATCGCTCGTTCCATTCTCGGCCTGCAGGCGCTGCAGCGCGGCGAGCCGGTGAAAAACCCAGAAAGCTGGTTCCTCGGACTTTAGGATTCTTTGCGTGCAGACCAATTTCTCGCTTGCCCAGCTTGCCGATCCGCATGTCGCGGAATCGGAGAAGATCCTGCGCAAATGCGTACATTGCGGCTTCTGCACCGCCACCTGTCCGACCTATGTGACGCTGGGCAACGAACTGGATTCGCCGCGCGGGCGAATCTACCTGATCAAGGATATGCTGGAGAACGGCCGCCCGGCCGACAAGGAGATCGTCACTCA
The DNA here is from genome assembly GCF_024746795.1 of Mesorhizobium sp. AR10. NCBI lineage: Bacteria > Pseudomonadati > Pseudomonadota > Alphaproteobacteria > Hyphomicrobiales > Phyllobacteriaceae > Mesorhizobium > Mesorhizobium sp. AR10. The sequence continues at coordinate 5,969,557 of NZ_CP080524.1, read as the reverse complement.
TATCGACCGTTGCCTGTCCTGCCTTGCCTGCATGACCACCTGCCCGTCGGGCGTCAACTACATGCATCTGGTCGATCATGCCCGCGCCCATATCCAGGAAACCTACAAGCGCCCGCTGCTCGATCGCCTGACGCGCGCCATGCTGGCCTTTGTCCTGCCCTACCCGTCACGCTTTCGTGCTGCGCTGAAGTTGGCGAAGCTCGGAAAACCGTTTGTCGGTCTGTTCGAAAAGATCCCGGCGCTGAAGCCGCTGGGCGCCATGCTCAAGCTCGCTCCGGCGTCGATTCCCAAGGCGTCGCCCACAGCTCTGCCGGGGGTGCATGCCGGGCAGGGCGCGAAAAATGGGCGCGTCGCTCTCCTCACCGGTTGCGCCCAATCCGTGCTCGATCCCGCTATCAATGACACGACGATCTCGCTGCTGACGCGGCTCGGCGTCGAGGTTGTCGTGCCCCGGGGCGAGGGCTGCTGCGGCGCGCTGGTGCATCATATGGGCCACGAGGAGGCAGCACTTGCCTCGGCCAGGCAGAATGTCGACGCCTGGACGCGTGCGATCGAATTAGGTGGGCTCGATGCCATCGTCATCACCGCGTCCGGCTGCGGCACCACCATCAAGGATTATGGCTTCATGCTGCGCCTCGATCCGGCCTATGCCGACAAGGCCGCGCGCGTCTCATCATTGGCGAAAGACATCACCGAATATCTGGCAAGCCTCGACCTGCCGGAGCCGGTGCGGAAGCCCGGCACCATCGTCGCCTATCACTCCGCCTGCTCGATGCAACATGGCCAGAAGATCACCCGCCAGCCGAAGGAGCTTCTCAGCAAGGCGGGCTTCGTCGTGCGCGAGCCGCGTGAGGGTCATCTGTGCTGCGGCTCGGCCGGCACCTACAACATCCTCCAATCCGAGATTTCGGCAAAGCTGCGCGACCGCAAGGTCAGGAATATCGAGGCGACGGGTGCTGAAATCGTCGCCACCGGCAATATCGGCTGCATCACCCAGATTGCTTCCGCGGCAAAGATGCCGGTTGTGCACACGGTAAAACTGCTCGACTGGGCCTATGGCGGGCCGAAGCCGGAGGGTGTTTTGGAAAACGAGCTGGTCGCTGCGGAGTAACGCTCCGGCGTCGCCGGAACCTTCACCCGGAAACGAAAGGGCAGCGCGGTTTCCCGCGCTGCCCTTTCGTGACTGACCGCATCCCCACACGGCCCGTCCCCCGTTAACTCATCGCCAGTCTAAGCACGTCTCCCAAAACCGCGCTATGGCTTGAGGGCAACAGCACGCCAAAAACTACTCAGCGCTGCCTAACCGGCTGATTCGCAGTCACTATATCACCACCACGGTCGTTCCGACATTGACCCGTTCATAGAGATCGACCACGTCCTCGTTGCGCATACGTATGCAGCCCGAAGACACTGCGCCGCCGATCGTCCATGGCTGGTTGGTGCCGTGGATGCGGTACTCCGTCGAGCCGAGATAGAGCGCGCGTGCGCCGAGCGGGTTTTCTTCGCCGCCGGCAAGATAGGTTGGCAGATAGCGGCCCTTGGCCGCCTCGCGCTTGATCATCTGCGCCGGCGGCCGCCAGTCCGGCCAGACGCGTTTGTTGGTGATCTTGTGCGTGCCGGACCATTCGAAGCCCGGCTTGCCGGTGCCGACGCCGTAGCGCCGCGCCTTGCCGTTCTTCTCGACCAGGTAGAGGAAATTCTGTGTCGTATCGATGACGATCGTGCCCGGCTTCTGCGGCCCGTCATAGGCGACTTCCTGCGGCAGGTAGACCGGGTTGATCTGCGGGCGCATGACCATGCGCTTGGCCGGCGGCTGCACGGCTGCGGTGCGCAACTGGTCTCGTTGCGCCGGTTGCGCATAACGCAGGCGCGGCTGCTGCACCACTTGCCGGTTCTGGCGCACGATGCCGGGGGCGCGGCCAAGCTGCAGCACCCATGGCGCCGAAAGGTCGGGGCTCACCATCACCGGCGGCCTGTCGGCATAGCGGTCGTCGGCGCTGGAGGACGTGGCGCCGGCGGCAAGAATGGCCGCGGCGCCGAGCAGGGAAAGCAGAACTGTCTTCATCGGAACGCACCTTGATCGTCGAACATTTCGGGGCGCAAAGCCTCCCCGATGTCGCGAGCATTGGCGGCAAGCAGCAACCGAAACATGAATCGGAATGCGTAAAATGCGGATCTGTCGGTAAAGCTTTTGGTGTGGTTACCGGCTGGTTCAGGAATCTGGTAAAGCCCGAGTAAAGCGGCGCAAAAGCGCATTAACGAATGGGTTTCTCGTGATGGAAAATGAAAACACCGGCCTGCTCGTTGGCCCCGATGGTGTCACGCGCTGCTTCTGGCACGGCAATCTGCCGGACTATCTGCATTACCACGACCATGAATGGGGCCGGCCGGTCGCCGACGATCGCAGGCTGTTCGAAAAGATCTGCCTCGAAGGCTTCCAGTCGGGCCTGTCGTGGCTGACCATATTGCGCAAGCGCGAGAACTTTCGCGAGGCCTTTGCCGGCTTCGATATCGACAAGGTTGCTGCCTTCAACGACAAGGATGTCGAGCGGATGCTCGGCAATGCCGGCATCATCCGCCACCGTGGCAAGATCGTCTCGACCATCAACAACGCCAAACGCGCGCGTGAAATGGCCGACGAGGCCGGCTCGCTTGCCGCCTGGTTCTGGAAATTCGAACCGGGTCCGGACGAACGACCCGAGATTGTCGATCTCGCCCATCTGCGCGCCAACCCGACCACGGCGGTTTCGGTGCGGATTTCGAAGGAATTGAAGAAACGCGGCTGGAGCTTTGTCGGCCCGACCACCGTTTACGCTTTCATGCAGGCCATGGGACTGGTCAACGACCATCTCGAGGGCTGTGTCTGCCGCGAGAGGGTGGAGGCGGAACGGAAGGCGTTCAAGAGGCCCAAGTGAACTTTCTACCTCCCCCTTGCGGGGAGGTCGCGCCGAAGGCGCGGGTGGGGGTGCGGAGCTCGAAAGTCCCCCACCCCGACGCTGCGCGTCGACCCTCCCCACTAGGGGGAGGTAAGTTCAGGTGCCGCTGGCGCCGGTGAGGAAAAGCCCGGCGACGATGGCCGCCAGCGCGGCGAAGGCCGGATAGATCACCAGCAGGCCGGTCATCAGTGCGTCGCGCACCGTGGAGCTCTGGCGCTCGATAGCGGCAACTTCGAACGGCCCCACCATTTGGCTGGTGGCTCTCGGTGCATGGCCATCGGCCGGCCGCAACCGAACGGGCAGCTCGCGGGCGCTGCTTTCAGTGATGTCTAAATGTCTTGACGCGGCCATGGCCCCGAACCCTTTGTTTCGGCGTGCTTTATCGGCTGAGATTGTGTCGGCACGATGCCGCACCGATGGCGGAATTGTTTCATTTTCAACGGGGTTTGTTTCAGGAAAAATGCAAACCCTTGCCGCTCCCGGCTGCATCGGTTAGGACACGCGCGCCGCGGAAATCGGCAATTTTGCCGATCCACGGCGCGCCACGAAACACCGAGTACCCATCCCATGGCCGACAAATCGGAAAAGACGAAAGCGCGGCTGCCGCGCGGATTTGCCGACCGCAGCGCCGACGACATCCGTGCCGTCGAGAAAATGATGGCGACGATCCGCTCGGTCTATGAACTCTACGGTTTCGAGCCGGCCGACCAGCCGCTGATCGAATACACCGACGCGCTGGGCAAATTCCTCCCCGACCAGGACCGGCCGAACGAAGGCGTATTCTCCTTCCAGGACGATGACGAGCAGTGGCTGTCGCTGCGCTACGACCTGACCGCGCCGACGGCGCGTTTCGTCGCCGAGAACTACGAGCGCTTGCCAAAGCCCTACCGCAGCTATCGTTCTGGCTGGGTGTTCCGCAACGAGAAGCCAGGTCCCGGTCGCTTCCGCCAGTTCATGCAGTTCGACGCCGACACGATCGGCACGCCGGGAGTGGCGGCGGATGCCGAGATGGCGATGATGATGGCCGACGTCATGGAAGCGCTCGGCATCAAGCGCGGCGACTACGTCATCCGGGTCAACAACCGCAAGGTGCTCGACGGCGTACTGGAGGCGATCGGCCTCGGCGGCGACGAGAATGCCGGGCGCCGGCTGACCGTGCTGCGGGCCATCGACAAGCTGGACAAACTCGGGCCGGAAGGTGTGAGACTTTTGCTTGGACCGGGGCGCTGGGATGGCGTCAACGAGGGTGAAGGCGACTTCGCTAAGGGCGCCGGGCTGAATGATATGCAAGCCGAGGCCGTTCTTTTCGCGACGGCGAAGAATGACGAGCCTCGCCAGGATTCCCAGGTAAGCGCCAACGCGGTCTTCCAGGAAGGCGTTACCGAACTTTCGACGATTGAGGCCTTGGTCAGGGCTGCGGGATACGGCGAAAACCGTATTGCCATGGACCGTTCCGTCGTCCGTGGCCTCGAATACTACACCGGCCCGGTCTTCGAGGCCGAGCTGCTCGCCGAGATCCCCAACGAGGACGGCCAGATCGTGCGCTTCGGTTCCGTCGGCGGCGGCGGGCGCTATGACGGTCTGGTCTCTCGCTTCCGTGGCGAGCCGGTGCCGGCGACGGGCTTTTCCATCGGCGTCTCGCGCCTGATGACGGCGCTGAAGAACCTCGGCAAGCTCGACACGTCGGACGTCATCGCTCCGGTCGTCGTGCTGGTGATGGACAAGGACACCGAAAGCCTCGGCCGCTACCAGAAGATGGTCGGCGAGTTGCGCGCCGCCGGCATCCGCTCCGAAATGTATCTCGGCGGCGCCGGCATGAAGGCGCAGCTCAAATATGCCGACCGTCGCGGCAGCCCGGTCGCCATCATCCAGGGCGGCGACGAGCGCGCCAAGGGCGAGCTGCAGATCAAGGATCTGATCGAGGGCGCGCGCATGTCGGCCGAGATATCAGACAACGCCGAATGGCGCGCCGCACGGCCGGCGCAGGTGACGGTGGCGGAAAGCGAACTGGTCGTTGAGGTGAAGAAGATACTCGCGGCGCAGGCAGCCGATCGCGCGAAGGGTGGCGCTTGAACACCCCCCTCTGGCCTGCCGGCAATCTCCCCCTCAAGGGGGGAGATTGGATGTCGCGTGGGCTTTCGCCAATTTCCAGTGTTGAAGAAGAGGTGCCGAGCCTGAAGCTGTCGATCTCCCCCCTTGAGGGGGAGATGGCCGGCGGGCCAGAGGGGGGTGCCTCGCGCCCATCCTGTCCATGACCTCCCGCTTTCCCGCCATCGCCGCGGACATCGCAAAACTCTTCGCCGCGCGTGGCACGCATGCGGTCGAGGTGGCGGTGCTGCAGCCGGCCGACCCGTTCCTCGACATGGCCGGCGAGGATCTGCGCCGCCGTATTTTCCTCACCGAAAGCGAGACCGGTCAGACACTGTGCCTGCGGCCCGAATTCACCATTCCCGTCTGCCTCGACCATATTTCGAGCCAGGCCGGCACACCGCGCCGCTATTCCTATCTCGGCGAGGTCTTTCGCCAGCGCCGTGAGGGCGGCAATGAATTCTTCCAGGCCGGCATCGAGGATCTCGGCGATCGCGACACGGCGCAGGCCGATGCGCGGTCGCTGGCCGATGCGCATGCGCTGCTGTCGCTGGTGCTGCCGGGCCAGCCCTTGAAAATCATGCTCGGCGATCAGACCATCTTTGAAGCCGTGCTGGCGGCGCTCGGTCTGCCGCGCGGCTGGCGCATGCGCCTTGCCCGCGCCTTCGGCTCGGCGTCTATGCTGGAGGCGGCCCTGGCCGACCTGGCCAACCCGCCGCGCAACGGTCAGCTCTCCGGCGCGGTCGCAGCCCTCGTCCTCGACGGCGATCTTGAAGGCCTATCGACGCACATCGCCGGCGGCATGGAGGAGGCGGGGCTGTCGGCATCGGCCGGGCGCTCGCCCTCCGACATCGCGCGGCGGCTGATCGAGAAGGCCGAGTTGCGCAGCGTGCGGCTGTCGAACGAGGCGTTTTCGGCACTGAAGACTTTTCTTGCCATCGACGTACCGCTCGATGGCGCGGCTCAGGCGCTCGAAACCTTCGCGGCCGGTGCCGGTCTTTCCTTGGGTGTGGCGCTGGAGAATTTTGCCGCCCGTGCAAAATCGATCGAGGCGCTTGGCCTGCCGATCAAAACGATCCGCTACGACGCCGCCTTTGGCCGGCCGCTTGATTATTACACCGGCCTCGTCTTCGAGATCGCGGCGCAGGATGGCGAACGGCCGCTGGCCGGTGGTGGCCGCTACGACCGGCTGCTGACACTGCTCGGCGCGAAAACGCCGATTCCCGGCGTCGGCTTTTCCGTCTGGCTCGATCGTATCGAAGCGCTGCGGGAGAAGGCTTGAATGATCACGCTGGCAATCCCGTCGAAAGGCCGGCTAAAGGAGCAGGCGCTGGAGGTGCTGGCCAAGGCCGGGCTTGCCGTCAGCCTGCCCGGCGACGAGCGCAAATACCGCGCCCGCATCGAAGGCGCCGAAAGCATCGAGGTGGCGTTCCTGTCGGCCTCCGAAATCGCTGGAGAGATCGGCCAGGGCTCGGTCGATCTCGGCATCACCGGCGAGGATCTGTTGCGCGAAAACATTGCCGACTGGGAAGCGCGCGCGGAAATCATTGCCCGCCTCGGTTTCGGAAATGCCGATGTCGTGGTGGCGGTGCCCGACATCTGGCTTGATGTCGATACCATGGCCGATCTCGACGATGTCGCTGCCGACTTCCGCCAGCGCCATGGAAGGCGGCTGCGCATTGCCACCAAATACTGGCGGCTGACCCAGCAATTCTTTTCTCTGAAGCACGGCATCCAGGTCTATCGCATCGTTGAGAGCCTGGGCGCCACCGAGGGCGCGCCGGCGGCGGGATTGGCCGATGTCATCGTCGACATCACCACGTCAGGCTCGACGCTGCGCGCCAATCATCTGAAGGTGCTGGCCGACGGCGTTGTGCTGAAGTCGCAGGCTTGTCTGGTGGCATCCAGGAAAGATCGTGCGGCGGCGGATGAAGCCGTGCTGCGCGACATCGCCGCGAAGATGAGCGCCCTCCCTCCCCCTTGAGGGGAGGGTGGACAGCCGCCGAAGGCGGATGGACGGGAGGGGTCATCGCGGCAGTGCTTGAGGCGAGACGACCCAACCCGCCTCGCTTCGCTCGGCACCCTGCCCTCGAGGGGGAGGTGCCCCGCTCCCATCGACGGGATTTCCACCGCCCCGGCAGGCTGATAGGCTCGGCTCCGTCTGCGGAGGAGACGGCGATGGCGATCCATCTCGACGAGTTGAAGAATGCCACCCACCTGCGCGGTCGCACATTCGTCGCGCCGATAGACGGTAGGGCGCATGTGTCGGGCGAGCGCACCGTGCCGCTGCTGCACCAGACGATTCCCCAGCTGTTTTCCGATACCGTCAGCAAATACGGCACACTCGATGCCGCCGTCTTCGTCGACCAGGACAAGCGTTTCACCTGGAGCGAACTGTCCGACACCGTAGATGCGCTGGCTGCCGGTTTCCTGGCGCTCGACCTCGAAAAAGGCGATCGCGTCGGCATCTGGTCGCCCAACCGCTGGGAGTGGCTGGTGACGCAGTTCGCCACCGCGCGCATCGGTCTGATCCTGGTCAACATCAACCCGGCCTACCGGCTGACCGAATTGGAATATGCGCTCAACAAGGTCGGCTGCACGGCGCTGGTCACGGCCGCCAAATTCAAGACCTCCGACTATCTCGGCATGATCGAGACGCTGGCGCCAGAGATCGCCACGGCGACGCCGGGCAAGCTCAAGGCGAAGAAGTTGCCTGCGCTGAAAATCGTCATCCGCATGGGCGACGAGAACTCGCCCGGCATGTTCAATTTCGGCGACGTGCTGGCGATGGCTGGACGCGACGAGCATGACAGTCTCGACCGCATCTCCGAGAAGCTGAAACCGGGCGAGGCCATCAACATCCAGTTCACCTCGGGCACCACCGGCGCGCCCAAGGGCGCGACGCTGACCCACAACAACATCGTCAACAACGGCAATTTCGTCACCTCGGCGATCAAGCTTACCGTCGACGACCGGCTGTGCATCCCGGTGCCGCTCTATCACTGCTTCGGCATGTCGATGGGCACGATGGGTTGCGTCACCAAGGGCGCGACCATGGTTTTCCCGGGCGAGGGGTTCGATGCCGGCGCCACGCTGAAGGCTATTGCCACAGAGCGCTGCACCGGCCTCTATGGCGTGCCGACCATGTTCGTCGGCCTGCTTGACCATGCGGATTTCGCCTCCTTCGATCTCTCCAGCCTGCGCACCGGCATCATGGCCGGCTCGCCCTGCCCGATCGAGGTGATGAAGAAGGTGGTGTCGCTGATGCATATGGCCGAGGTGACCATCGCCTATGGCATGACCGAGACCAGCCCGGTGTCGTTCCAGAGCAGCGTCGACGACCCGCTGGAAAAGCGCGTCTCTACCGTCGGCCGCATCCACCCCCATGTCGAGGTCAAGGCCATCGATGCCGATGGCGCCACCGTCGCGGTCGGTGTGCCGGGCGAGCTCTGCACGCGCGGCTATTCGGTGATGAAGGGCTATTGGGACGACGAGGAGAAGACCCGCGAGGCGATCGACAGCGACGGCTGGATGCATACCGGCGACCTCGCCACCATCGACGCCGAGGGCTATTGCAACATCGTCGGTAGGGTCAAGGACATGGTCATCCGCGGCGGCGAGAACGTCTACCCGCGCGAGGTCGAGGAGTTCCTCTATCGCCATCCCAAGGTCAGGGAAGTGCAGGTGTTCGGAATTCCCGATGCAAAATATGGTGAGGAACTGTGCGCCTGGATCGTGCTGAGGCCGGGCCAGATCGCCACCGAGCAGGAGATCAAAACCTTCTGCGCCGGCCAGATCGCGCATTACAAGATCCCGCGCTACATACGCTTCCGCACCGAATTGCCGATGACGGTGACCGGCAAGCCGCAGAAATTCCTGATGCGCGAAGCGATGGTCGAGGAATTGGGGTTGGTGGCGCAAAAGACGGCGTGAGCATAGGCCTCCGAAGTTTCGCAGAACGCACAGGGCTCGGATGAGTGGTTTCGGACGATCGGTGACTTCTTATGCGATGCCCTTGGCCGCCCTGGTGATGGCCGTCGCAGTCAGATCCAGCGGGCTGTCGGTGGACCAGGGTTCGCCGAGCGCCAGGATCCTTGTCGGAGCCCTTTCGAGTGCGATCATGTTCACCACCATTTTCGTCGTGCTCGACCACGCCGAGGCGGTGGCGCGGCGGGTAGGGGAACCGTACGGCACGCTGGTGCTGACCTTTGCCGTGACGGCAATCGAAGTGTCGATCATCGTCTCGATGATGCTGCATGGAGAGAACAACCCCACGTTGGCACGGGAGTCCGTCTTCTCAACGGTGATGATCACATCCACCGGCGTTGTCGGCATGTGCCTCGCTCTTGGCGGCTGGCGTCATCGCAAGCAGGCAATCGTCCGGCAAGGGACCAGCGCCTATCTGGCGGTCCTGGCCGCACTGACCGTCATGACGCTTATTCTGCCGACTTACACGCGAACGACGGATCCAGGCACCTTTTCAGCAGCTCAACTTGGTTTTGTCAGCGTCCTGTCCGTGCTGCTTTATGCAGGGTTTGTGTTCGCCCAGACTGTCCGGCACCGCGACGACTTCCTCGAAGGACAAGCACACGATGTTTCGGTACGAACTGCCCCTCACCAAAGCATCTCTGCCAACGCTCTGCTCCTGATGATCGGGCTGATCGGAATTGTCATGCTCGCCGAGCAGGTCGCCGCAAGTGTTGAAGATGCGCTCGTTGCCTACCAGGTGACCCAGGCTGACGCCATTGTGGGGGCATTGATCGCGGGGTTGGTTTTGATGCCGGAGGCCATTTCGGCAGTTCGTGCTTCACTCAACAATGAGCTGCAGCGCGGCTTGAATGTTGCGATGGGTTCGGCCTGCGCAACAATTGGTTTGACAATACCGGCGGTCGCAGCCGCCAGCCTGCTGACGGGAAGGGGTTTGACTCTGGGGCTTACCACGATTGACACCGTACTTTTGATCCTGGCGCTGTTCATATGTAGCGTAAGCTTCAGCAATGAAAGGACGACATTCCTGACCGGCATGGTTCATCTTGTGGTGTTTTGTACGTATGTGTTTCTGATATTCGTGCCGTGAAAAATTTGGCGCAAGCTGGCGTCCTGGAAGGTCACTTTGCGGACAGCTCTTTGGGTTGGTCCCCGAAGCGCCGACAGACGCTTCGGGGTTGACGCAGCTTTATTCACTTGCTTGTCGCTGCCTGTTCGATGAGTGCAGCGACAGCCGCAGGCTTTGATACATAGACGGCATGGCTGCCGGCGGTTTCTGTGACGGTCGATCCGGCGCGCCCGGCCATCATGCGCTGCGCCGCCGGCGGGATCATACGGTCGTTAGTCGCGACTAGGTAGTAGCTCGGCTTGGACTTCCATGCCGGATCGGTGACTGCGCCAGTCAGCGCTTCGACGCCCCACGGAACCTGTGAATCGGCCATGAACGATGCCACGTCGGCGTCCACATCTGCGGCGAACGAGGCGGCGAATTTGTCCTTGTCGAGGAAGAGGAAACCATCCACGGGAGGCAGGATCGGCGGCACAGGCGCGCCGGCAGGCGGATTGGCGATCAGCGAGGAAACGGACTCACCCTTGTCCGGGGCGAACGCGGCAATGTAGACAACAGACTTAACCTTCTCGTCCGTGCCGGCTTCGCTGACGACGACGCCACCGTAGGAATGGCCGACGAGAACGACAGGACCGTCCTGTTCGGCAATCGCGCGCCTGGTCACCGCCACATCGTCAGCCAGCGAGGTCGTCGGGTTCTGAACGATGGTGACGTTGTAACCGTCCTTCTTCAGGATGTTGTAAACGCCTTGCCAGCCTGAACCATCGACGAAGCCGCCATGGACGAGAACGACGTTCTTTACGCTTGTCGGCTGTTGTGCGGCGGCAGGTGTGAGAGCGGTTGCCGCCAGTGCGAGTGTCGTAGCGGCGGCGATGAGGGTGGTGGTCATTTCGGTGTCTCCTTGTGTTTGTCACGATAATCATTATCGCGATAATCAATTCATACACACGCCCATCCGCCTTGTAAAGCGATTTCTTTATCGCGATATCATTTTTTGTGGTAACGGATATCCGCGCCACCAAAATGGAGACCACAATGGCCAACGACCCAGTGCTGCCGCTTGATGGCCAGCTTTGCTTTTCGATCTATTCCGCCTCGATTGCCATTCAGCGCGTCTACAAGCCGATGCTGGACGAGCTTGGCGTCACCTACACACAATATCTGGCGCTGAGCACCCTTTGGGAGCGCGACGGGCTAACGATCGGCGCTATCGCCGACAGACTGGCGCTGGAACCAAGCACGATCACGCCGGCAGTCAAACGCCTCGAAGCCGCGGGCTTTGTCGATCGCCAGCGCAGCACAACGGATGAGCGGCAGGTGCAGGTCCATCTGAGTAAGAAGGGCGCCGACCTTCACGCCAAGACAGGCTGCCTGACGGCCGCCCTCCTGCTCAATTCTGGCTTCACTGTGCCCGAAATGATCGAGCTGAACCGTAAAGTGCAATTGCTGCGTGACGGCATGAGAGGCGCTGCCGCCCCAACTGCCGTCGCGTAGTCCTTCGCCACTGCGCCTGCTTTCGCCGGCAGCGATCCTACCACGATTTCAGGCGTGACGGCGAGCCCGTGCGCCACCCCTTGCAGCAGTGTCATCAGGCTGGTCGCGCTTTAGCTTGCAATCGCCACCCGGCGACACCCCATGGAATTTTTTGGCATGCATGTCACACTGGCAGTCCTTGCCTCGTCATGATCTCGCAACCAACAGAAGGAAGCCAATCATGACTGCCAGACTAGAACCTTTTGCCGCTGCCCCCTCACTTATGAAGGAGTGGCACCGCACATCGCTGGCCATTGCCGCCAGCCTCGACCCGGGCCTCGCCGAACTGGTGGAGATCCGCGCCTCCCAGATCAACGGCTGCGCCAACTGCATCAATATGCACACGACCTATGCCCGCGAACGGGGTGAGACCGAGCAGCGAATATACCTGTTGTCGGCCTGGCGCGAAGCGCCCTGCTACACCGATCGCGAACGGGCAGCACTCGGCTGGACCGAAGCCCTGACACGGATCTGCGAAGGCCATACGCATGTGAGCGCCTACGAGGCCCTGAAGGGCCACTTCACCGAGGAGGAACAGGTGCAGCTCACCTTGATGATCAACATCATCAACGGCTGGAACCGCATCGCGATCGGCTTCGGCGGCTGGGCCGATCCGGCAGCCGTGAAGGCCGGTTCCACGGCGGTCGCTGCCAAGGCGGTCGCGGCTTGACGGCGAAGCCAACACCAGAGGACGCAGCGGCGGCGTTTGATCCGCTGCGTCCAAAACTCATGCGCGTCGCCTACCGCATGCTCGGCTCCGTCGCCGACGCCGAGGATATGGTGCAGGAGGCCTTCATCCGCTGGATGAGGGTCGACCGCGCAGAAGTGCGCGAGCCCGAGGCGTTCCTGCGCCGCACGCTGACGCGCCTCTGTCTCGACCAACTCAAATCCGCGCGACGCCAGCGCGAGACCTATGTTGGTCCCTGGCTTCCCGATCCCGTCGTCGAAGAGGACGAGGTCGAAGACGTCACCTTGCCGCTGATGCTGGTGCTGGAGCGTCTGTCTCCGCTCGAACGGGCGGCGTTCCTGCTGCACGATGTGTTCGGTCTGGGATTCGAGGAGGTCGCCGAGACCATCCAGCGCGACCCTGCCGCCTGTCGCCAGCTTGCGGCCCGCGCGCGCAGCCATGTCCGCGACGCTCGGCCGCGTTTCCAGATGGAAAGGCAACGCAGCCTGGCACTGGCCGAGGCCTTCTTCGCCGCCTCGCGCAGTGGCGACATGAAGGCGCTTGGAAGCATGCTGGCGGCCGATGTCAGCTCTCATGCCGATGGCGGCGGCAAGCGTCCGGCAGCCACGGAGCCGATCCTGGGCTTCGATGCCGTCATGAGCCAATACGAGCGTGTGGCAGCCTGGCTGCGCGAGAATGGCTCGGAACTCGTTCGGGTTGGTTTCATCAACGGACTGCCTGGCTTCATCAGCCTGGAAGCCGATGGCGAACTGCAGACGACCGCGCTCGAAATCGAGGACGGAAAGATCGCGGCAATCTATGTCGTGCGCAACCCCGACAAGCTCAGGCATCTGCATTAGCCGGTGAGGCCGTGTCAGTCGGTTCGCCGAGTGCCTCTGCCAGCACCTGCGGCGGCAGCTTTTGCGCCAGCGCGCCGGCAAGTTTCGTCTCGAGGTCGCGCAGCCTGCCGCCGAGCGACGGCATGCCAGCGGCGCCGAACGCTTCGATGTAGCGGCCGGCCTCGCCCTTGGCGAGCAGTTCGACGAGCACGTTGTCGTCGATCCAGAGTTTTACAATCCTGAACAGGCCAGTCTCGACCTCCTGGGTCCTCCAGCCCTCACGTGCGGCGGCGGCCTGGATTGCGTCGCTGCTCACCGCGGCGGAGACAAGCACATGCGCCGTGACCGGTTCGTGGGGCGCGGGGCGCTGGCGGATGCCGAGCGGCGCGTCCGGATCGAACACGGTGCTGGCCGGCAGGATCTCCAGGAAGGAGCCACGGTCGTCGCCCGCGACAACCAGCCAGGCGCCGTGCGGAAAGGGCGGTGTCGGCGCCCTGACGGCGGTGGCGCCCATCAGCTCGGCGAGGACGTGGGCGGCGTGATTGGGATCGCGCACGCCGAAGGACATGTGGTGGATCATGACGGATGGTCTCCTGTCGTGACATCGCGGCGTTCTTCCGCCCGCGCATCGCGCAAGCTCACGCACGCCTGTTTGCGCGCGTCGTCGATCAAGGTTTCGGCAGCCCACTGCGCGGCTTCTGCGGCAGCATTGCCGGAGAGCTGCCAATTGTCCTTCATAGTCTCCCAACCCGTAGCCGAAGCGATCACTGTGATGGTTGCGAGCACGCGGGTCGCCGCCGTCTCGGGGAGCGGGGCGATGACCTCGCGGAGGGCTTCGGTGAATTTCTTGCGCCGTGCCTCGGCATGCGCCAGCCGCACAGCTCGGCCATAGGGATTGTGCAGCATCGCCCTGACCAGCGGCTCGTCACGGTCGAAGGCAGCGTAGAGCCCCAGTATGTGCGAGACCACCTCGGCTGGCGTGGTTGGCGGCGCCGGCATCTCGATCTGCCTGTTGGTCCACTGCCAGAAGGCGCAGAACAGCGCCTCCTTGTTCTCGAAATAGCGATAGAGCGTGCGCTGCGGCACTCCGGATTCGCGGGCCGCGAGGTCGAAGGTGACCTCCTCGCCGCGGCGAAGCAGGGCCGCCACACCCTCCAGGATGCGTTCCTCGGTCATGGCGGCAAGCTCTTCGCGCGGCGACGGACGAGATGATGATGTCGTGTTCATGGCAGTACAAATGCCATATCGGCAGTAGTACTGTCAACATGTCGGAGTATGGCCTGCGGCACCGCCATGGGCACGACCGAGCTCAAGCGGCCAGCACAGCCGCATCCAGCCCGCGTATGATCTTGGCCAGCTCGACGCATTCGTCGTGCCGCACCTTGTTGCGCCGCCATGCCATGCAGATCGTGCGCTGCGGCATCGGTTCCTGGAACGGCACGATCTTCAGGTCGGGGATAGTGCTGGCCGGCCCTGCCGCCATTTCGGGGATGAGCGTGACGCCGAGCCCATGCGCCACCATCTGCAGCAGCGTCGTCAGGCTAGTCGCGCCATAGCTAGCCATCGCCACCGGCCGCACGCTGCCGCACAGGGCGAGCGCCTGTTCACGCAGGCAGTGGCCTTCCTCCAGCAGCATCAGCCTTTCCAGCGCCGGGCTTTCCGGCGGCACCGGCGGCGAGGCGAAAGCAGGATCGCCGGCCGGCACGGCAAGGAAGAACCGGTCGGCGAAAAGCGCTTCGGTGATCAGGCCGGGATGGTCGAGGGGAAGTGCCGCGATGAAGGCATCGAGCCTGCCGGAGTTGGTGTCCTCGAGCAGCGAGGCGGTCACCGCCTCGCGCAATTCGAGCTGCAAGGCCGGGAATTGGCGTTTCAGCTCCGGCAGCACATGCGGCAGAAGATAGGGCGCCACAGTCGGGATGATGCCGAGCCGGAAGCGGCCTTCCATGGCTGGACGGCCGCGTCGGGCTGTGGTTTCGATCTCGCGGATGTCGGTAAGGATGCGCTCGATGCGCGGCAGCATGGCCAGTGCCTCGTCGGTCATCCGCACCGATTTGCCGCCGCGCTCGAACAACCGGCAGTTCAGCCGCAGTTCCATCTCCGCGATCTGTGAGGACAGCGCCGGCTGGCTGACGCCGGCGAGTTTTGCGGCGCGACCGAAATGCAGGGTCTGCGCCAGCGCCTCGAAATAATGCATCTGTCGCACGGTGAGACCAATCATAAGGAAAACCTATCGCAACAAACAGGAAAGGCAATTTGTTTTTATCGGCAAGGCGGCCTAGTCTGGAACCATTCCAGAGTGGCGTGGCCGCTGGGCCTGCCCGGAACATTCAGCAAATCGGAGAGCAAAGATGGACGCACAAACCGATGACAATAGCGCGGGCAAATGCCCGGTCGTGCACACGACGGTTGCCAGGGCCAACCGCGACTGGTGGCCAAACCAGCTCAATGTCCAAGTGCTCCACCAGCAGTCCCCGCTGTCCGATCCGATGGGCGAAGCGTTCGACTATGCCGAGGAGTTCAAAAGCCTCGACCTGAACGCCGTGATCGAGGACCTTCATGCCTTGATGACGGACTCGCAGGAGTGGTGGCCGGCCGACTTTGGCCACTACGGGCCGCTGTTCATCCGCATGGCATGGCACAGCGCCGGCACCTACCGCATCGGCGACGGTCGCGGCGGCGCCGGAGCCGGCCAGCAGCGCTTCGCACCGCTGAACAGCTGGCCGGACAACGTCAACCTCGACAAGGCCCGCCGACTGCTGTGGCCGATCAAGCAGAAATACGGCCGCAAGATCTCCTGGGCCGACCTGATGATCCTCACCGGCAACGTGGCGCTGGAATCGATGGGCTTCAAGACGTTCGGCTTCGCCGGCGGGCGCGCCGATGTCTGGGAGCCCGAACAGGACATCTACTGGGGTCCGGAAGGCAAGTGGCTGGCCGACGAGCGCTACAGCGGCGACCGCGATCTCCAGAACCCGCTCGGAGCCGTGCAGATGGGCCTGATCTACGTCAACCCGGAAGGGCCGAACGGCAACCCGGATCCGCTGGCCTCCGCGCGCGATATCAGAGACACCTTCGCGCGCATGGCGATGAACGACGAGGAGACCGTCGCGCTCATCGCCGGCGGACACACTTTCGGCAAGACCCACGGCGCCGGCGATGCGACGTTGGTGGGCGTGGAACCGGAAGGCGCCGACATCGAGCAGCAGGGCCTCGGCTGGGCGAACAAATTCGGCACCGGCAAGGGCGGCGACGCGATCGGCAGTGGCTTGGAAGTGACCTGGACCACGACGCCGACCAAGTGGAGCAACGACTTCTTCGACAATCTGTTCGGCTTCGATTGGGAACTGACCAAGAGCCCGGCCGGCGCGCACCAGTGGACGCCGAAGGGCGGTGCGGGCGCGGACACGGTGCCGGATGCGCACAATTCGGCCAAGCGCCACGCGCCCTCAATGCTGACCTCCGATCTCGCCCTGCGCTTCGATCCTTCCTACGCAACGATCTCGAAGCGCTTCCATGAGAATCCGGACCAGTTCGCCGACGCCTTTGCCCGCGCCTGGTACAAGCTGACCCACCGCGACATGGGCCCGGTCGCGCGCTATCTCGGCCCGCTCGTTCCCAAGGAAGAGTTGCCCTGGCAGGACGTCATTCCCGCAGTCGATCATGTCCTGATCGACGAGCAGGACGCTGACGCCTTGAAGGCGAAGATCCTTGTGTCAGGCCTTTCGGTGCCGCAACTGGTGTCGACAGCATGGGCTTCGGCCTCGACGTTCCGTGGCTCCGACAAGCGCGGTGGCGCCAACGGCGCGCGTATCCGCCTGGCGCCGCAGAAGGATTGGGAGGTCAACCAGCCGGCGCAGCTGGCGAAGGTGCTCGAGAAGCTCGAAGCGATCGGCAATGAGTTCAATGCGTCGCAGACCGGCGACAAGAAGGTCTCGCTTGCCGACCTGATCGTTCTTGGCGGTGGCGCGGCAATCGAAAAGGCCGCAAAAGACGCCGGGCAGGAGGTGAACGTCCCCTTCACGCCGGGCCGCATGGACGCCTCGCAGGAGCAGACGGACATCCACTCCTTTGCGCCGCTGGAACCGACCGTTGACGGCTTCCGCAACTATGTCAGCGGCAAGCAGCGCTTGTCCCCCGAGGAGGCGTTGGTGGACCGGGCGCAACTGCTGACGCTGACGGCGCCGGAGCTGACGGTTCTCGTCGGCGGTCTGCGCGTGCTCGGCGCCAATGCTGGGCAGTCGAAGCACGGTGTCTTCACCAAGCGCCCGGAAACCCTGAGCAACGACTTCTTCGTCAACCTGCTCGACATGGGCACGGAGTGGAAGGCGACATCGGACGCCAAGGACGTGTTCGAAGGGCGCGACCGCAAGACCGGCGAAGTGAAGTGGACCGGCACCCGTGCGGACCTCATCTTCGGTTCGCACTCGCAGCTGCGCGCCATCGCGGAAGTCTATGCGACCGCGGATGCGAAGGCGAAGTTCTCGAAAGACTTTGTGGCGGCGTGGACCAAGGTGATGAACGCCGACCGTTTCGACATCGCCTGAGCCGGGAAGGCTCTGTCCAAACAAAAAGGCGCGGGCCAGGTCCGCGCCTTTCTTGATTCAGTCTTCGACGGTCAGTCCTTTTCGAAGATGCCGGCCTTGGCGACCAGGCCGGCGATGGCGCCGCCGATCAGCGGGGCAACGATGAACAGCCAGAGCTGGCCGAGCGCAGCGCTGCCCGAAAACAGCGCCGGACCGATGGAGCGGGCCGGATTGAGGGACGTGCCCGTCACCGGGATGATGGCGAAGTGCAGCCCTGCCAGCGTCAGGCCGATGACCAGCCCGGCAAAAGCCGTGCTGTGCTTTTCAGCGGTCACGCCAAGGATCACCGTGACGAAGGTGAAGGTTCCGATCAACTCCCACAGGAACGCCGAGCTGACGCCCCATTTCGTCGTGTCCCAGCCATTGGCGCCGAATCCGCCGGTGTGGCCGCCAACCTGACCGGAGACGATGATCCACAATGCGAGCGAAGCGAGGATGGCGCCGATGATCTGCGCGATCCAGTAGGGAACCACATCCTTGGCCGGCAGCCGGCCGGCAAGGAACACGCCGAGCGTCACCGCCGGGTTGAGATGTGCGCCCGAGATGGGTCCGATCGCATAGGCCGCCGCAATGAGGCCGATGCCGAACGCCAGTCCGATGCCTTCCTGGCCGAGCGGCAGCGCGCCGCCGAAGCCGCCCGTCACCACAGAAGCCGTGCCGATGAATACCAGTAGAAAAGTTCCTAGAACTTCCGCCAGATAAGTCTTCATTGCGCTCTCCTCGTATCGATCCGCGGCTCCGCCTTTTCTGCGACGCGAATCATGGCGGGAAGAGTATTCCCAACCAGAAAAGTTTGAAAGCAGAGGGGTTGCACCAGCCCGCACGCTTGTGCACGCCAGTTATGCGCATTAGAGATCTTGCATGTATTGATCGAATTGTTTTGTTCCGGCGGGCGTACGCTCGCTTTGTTCGATCGGCCAACCCCATCCACCACGTCCGGAATTCTCCGCTCCCTGCGTGATCGTCTGGCCAGCGGTGAAACAGAACTGCTTCAATCATGGCATGAAAGGCTCTAAGAGCAGGGCCGGAATCAATTCGCTGGTATTGGAAGACGACAATGAGACTGGGCGGACGGCTGGCGGCAGCCATCGAAGTGCTTGAGGACATTGGCCGGCGCCACCGGCCGGTGGCTGATGCACTGAAGGACTGGGGCCTGTCGCACCGCTTCGCCGGCGGCGGCGACCGCGCGGCGATCGGCAACATCGTCTATGACGCGTTGCGCCGCAAACGCTCCGCCGGCTGGCTGCTCGGTGAAGATACGCCGCGCGCCATAGGCTTCGGGGCGCTGCTGCTTGAGTGGAACCAGACGGCGCAGTCGTTGAACGAGGCGCTCGACGGCGACAAGTTCGCGCCGCCGCTCTTGAGCAGCGACGAGTTGAAGGTGGTTGCCGACCGCCGACTTGCCGATGCGCCGCCGGCGGTGCGGGCGGACATTCCCGACTGGTGCGAGCCGCTGTTCGAAAGAACCTTCGGCGAGAACTGGGTCGACGAAGGTGCTGCCCTTGCCACACGTCCGCCGCTCGACCTCAGGGTCAACACGCTGCAGGCCGATCGCAACAAGGTGCTGGCCGAACTGGCCGAAACCGGCGCCAAACCCGCGCGGATCGCGCCATACGGCATCCGCATCCCGCCGATTGACGGCGCCGGCAGGCACCCGAACGTGCAGGCCGAGCCCGCCTTCCAGAAAGGCTGGTTCGAGGTCCAGGACGAGGGCTCGCAGGTCGCCGCAGCACTTGCCGGCGCCGAGGCCGGAATGCAGGTGCTCGACTTTTGCGCCGGCGCCGGCGGCAAGACGCTGGCGCTGTCGGCGGCGATGGACAATCGCGGCCAGGTGTTTGCCCATGATTCTGAAAAGGCGCGGCTGGCGCCGATCTTCGATCGCATGCGTCGCTCGGAAAACCGCAACGTGCAAATCGTCACCAAGCCTACGGAACTCGCGCCGCTCGAAAACCACATGGACATTGTCCTGGTCGATGCGCCCTGCACCGGCAGCGGCACCTGGCGGCGCCGGCCCGACGCCAAATGGCGGCTGACGCAAAGACAGCTCGACGCACGCAAGGGCGAGCAGAAGGCTATCCTCGACGCCGCAAGGATCTTCGTCAAACCGGGCGGGCTTCTGGTCTACATCACCTGCTCGGTCTTCGATGAGGAGAATGGCGAGCAGGTCACTGCGTTCCGCGATCGCAACATCGGCTTTGTCCCGGTCGATCACCGTGCGCTCTGGGACGGTCGTTTTCCGGGTCACGAGGCGGCCGCGCGCATCGGTGCCGCGGGGGATATTTCGCTGTCGCCGGCGCTGAGCGGCACCGATGGGTTTTATTTCTGTGCGTTGCGCAGGGCCGCCTAAGTTTCTGTCCGAAACCTCCCCACAGCGGTTTCTCGTCTTTCGACGACAGACGAAGCCGATTGCTGCAGTGCAGCAAAAGCATTTGCCTGTCGCCCATGCCTCTGCGATAAGCTTTTTTCAGTTAAATCAAGGCGACAGCCATGGCAGCAAAGATCGTACCCGCCCCGGACTATGAGGATCGCGTCAGGACGTCCTTCGCCCGCCAGAAGGCGATGGCGACCATCGGCGCCGAACTGACGCTGGTGACGCCCGGCATCATCGAGATCGAGATGCCCTATTCGGGCGCACTCACACAGCAGCATGGTTTCCTGCATGCCGGCGTCATCTCGACGGCGCTGGACTCGGCCTGCGGCTATGCGGCGTTCTCGCTGATGCCGGAAAATTCCACCGTGCTGACCATCGAGTTCAAGGTCAATCTGCTGGCGCCGGGCAGGGGCGAGCGCTTCCTGTTTCGCGGCTCGGTGACAAAGCCAGGCCGCACCATCATCGTTGCCGACGGCCAGGCCTATGCTTTCGCCGCCGATGGCGAGGCCAAGCTGATCGCCACCATGACAGGGACGATGATGACGGTGGTCGGACGGGACGGGATCGAAGGGTGAGCGATGAGCAAGGCCGTTCAAGTCGCGGGCCAGTCCGTTCTCTTCGTCATGGCGGCGCAGGCTGAATACGGTCCACACCTGCAGCGGCTGTTCACGCCGCTGATGACCGGCGTTGGGCCGGTCGAAGCCGGCGTCAGGCTGGGCGCGGAACTGTCGCGGCTGAAGTTTGAAAAGGCGCTGCCGGATCTCGTCGTCTCGCTCGGTTCGGCGGGTAGCAGGACGCTGGAGCAGACCGAAATCTACCAGGCCGTTTCGGTCTGCTATCGCGACATAGATGCCTCGCCGTTGGGCTTCGAGAAGGGCGCGACGCCGTTTTTGGAACTCCCGGTGACCGTGCCGCTGCCGTTCCGGATTCCGGGCATCAGGGAAGCGACGCTGTCGACCGGCGGCGCGATCATCACTGGCACGGCTTACGATGCGATCGCCGCTGACATGGTCGACATGGAAACCTTCGCCTGCTTGCGCGCCTGTCAGCTGTTCGGCGTGCCACTGATCGGGCTGCGTGGCATCTCCGACGGGGCTGCCGATCTCAGGCATGTTGGCGACTGGACCGAATATCTCCACGTTATCGATGAAAAGCTGGCGGACGCGGTCGGGCGCCTCGAACGGGCGATCGGGTCCGGCGCGCTCGAGTTTGGTCCATCGCACGAGGACGCCAGATCCGATTGAGGCAGACGCCTCGCAACCCATTGCGCCGACTCATTTCTTTCTCTAAACGCTCGCCATGAAGACAGCCAATCACCCCGACACCGTCCTGATTGTCGATTTCGGCAGCCAGTTTACGCAGCTCATCGCCCGCCGCATTCGCGAGGCCGGCGTCTTTTCCGAGATCGTGCCGTTCCAGTCGGCCGAGGCGGCGTTCAAGCGCATCAATCCGAAAGCGGTCATCCTCTCCGGCGGCCCGGCTTCGACCGGTGACATCGGCAGCCCGCGCGCGCCGCAGATCGTCTTCGACGCCGGCGTGCCGGTGCTCGGCATCTGCTATGGCCAGATGGCCATGTGCGTGCAGATGGGCGGCGTTGCCGAAAGCTCGGATCATCGCGAATTCGGCCGCGCCTTCGTCGAGATCGAGAAAGACAGCCCGCTGTTCGAAGGCCTGTGGGCGCCCGGCCAGCGCCACCAGGTGTGGATGAGCCACGGCGACCGCGTTATCTCCTTGCCGAATGGGTTTGAGGTGCTGGGAAAGTCGGAGGGCTCGCCCTTCGCCATCTTCGGCAATGTCGCGCGCAAGATGTACGGCATCATGTTCCACCCAGAAGTGGTGCACACGCCGGACGGCGCCCGGCTGCTTCAGAATTTCGTCCACAACATTGCCGGCATCGAGGGCGACTGGACGATGCGCGCCTATCGCGAGCATGCGGTCGAGACCATCCGCAAGCAGGTCGGCAAGGGCAAGGTCATCTGCGCGCTTTCGGGCGGCGTCGATTCCTCGGTCGCGGCCCTGCTCATCCACGAAGCGGTCGGCGATCAGCTCACCTGCATCCTTGTCGACCATGGCCTGATGCGCAAGGACGAGGCCGCCGGCGTGGTGGCGATGTTCCGCCAGCACTACAATCTGCCGCTGATCCTGGTCGATGCTTCGGACAAGTTCATTTCAGCGCTGGAAGGCGAGTCGGACCCCGAGAAAAAGCGCAAGACCATCGGCCGGCTGTTCATTGAAGTGTTCGAGGAAGAAGCCAGGAAACTCGGCGGCGCCGACTTCCTGGCACAAGGCACGCTCTATCCCGACGTCATCGAAAGTGTCTCCTTCACCGGCGGCCCGTCGGTAACGATCAAGTCGCACCACAATGTCGGCGGCCTGCCGGCGCGCATGAATATGCAGCTGGTTGAGCCGTTGCGGGAGCTGTTCAAGGACGAGGTGAGGGCGCTCGGCAAGGAACTCGGCCTGCCGGAAAGCTTCATTGGCCGGCATCCCTTTCCCGGTCCGGGTCTCGCTATCCGCTGCCCGGGCGGTATCACGCGCGAAAAGTTGCAAATCCTGCGCGAGGCCGACGCCATCTATCTCGACGAGATCCGCAAGGCTGGCCTTTATGACGCCATCTGGCAGGCATTCGCGGTGCTGTTGCCGGTGCAGACCGTCGGTGTGATGGGCGATGGCCGCACCTATGAATTCGTCTGCGCGCTGCGTGCGGTGACCTCGGTCGACGGCATGACCGCGGATTTCTACCACTATGACATGGCATTCCTGGGTGCGGCCGCCACCCGCATCATCAACGAGGTGCGCGGCATCAACCGCGTCGTCTACGACGTCACCTCGAAGCCGCCCGGCACCATCGAGTGGGAATGATTCAGGCCCACTCAGACGCCGCCGAAAATACGCCAATCTGCGACGTAACGTACTGAAAGCAAACATAAATCCTTTCAGAGACAATCAGCGACAATCGGTGCGCTAGGATTGGCTTTGACGGACCGCTTGACGGACCTTCCGCATATTGCCCACTCGATTTTTTCTGAGTACCGTCAGAGTCAATGAGGCTCGTGACGGTACTTTTTTGTGCCTTAAGGCATTGAAGAAAAAAGGTATTTTCTGTCACGAAGCCTCTAAATTGTCCTGACGGTACTTTTCAGGAGGCAACGGGAATGTTGACGGACATCGCTCTTAAAGCGCTGAAACCAAAAGATAAAATCTACAAGATTGCTGATCGTGACGGCATGTATGTCCGCGTCATGCCCAGTGGCGCGATCTCGTTTCGGCTGGATTACAGGCTGAATGGACGCCGCGAGACCGTCTATCTGGGCAGGTATGGCAGAGATGGAATCTCGCTCGCGTTGGCACGAGAAAAGTGCCTCGACGCAAAGCGCGCTATTGGCGATGGCCGATCGCCGGCGATCGAGAAGCAACGTGACAAGCGTCGCCTGAAAGAGGCGAAGAGCTTTGGCGAGTTCGGGGAGAAGTGGCTCACTGCCGCCCCGATGGCCGACAGCACCCGCGCCATGCGGCGCGCCATCTTCGAGCGGGAGCTTCTTCCGACTTGGCGCAATCGCCTGCTGACGGAGATTACGCCGGATGACCTGCGAGCCCATTGCGGCGCTATCGTTGAGCGTGGCGCCCCGGCGACCGCCATTCATGTTCGAGACATCCTGAAGCAGATCTACGGCTTCGCGATTTTGCACGGGGAGAAGGTGGCCAATCCGGCTGATGAAGTTGGGCCCGCGTCAATTGCTACCTTCGTGCCGAAGGACCGCTCGCTTTCGCCCT
Source organism: Mesorhizobium sp. AR10 (assembly GCF_024746795.1). Classification (NCBI taxonomy): domain Bacteria; kingdom Pseudomonadati; phylum Pseudomonadota; class Alphaproteobacteria; order Hyphomicrobiales; family Phyllobacteriaceae; genus Mesorhizobium; species Mesorhizobium sp. AR10. Next base: position 5,945,710 of record NZ_CP080524.1, on the reverse strand, counting down.
CGGAAATTCGCGTGATGCTGAAACAACTGGAGCACGTCGCCACAATTCCCACGATCCGTTTGGGCATGCGGCTTTATCTGCTCACCATGGTGCGCAAGAGCGAGCTGCAGGACGCGGTGTGGGACGAGGTCGATTTCGAGAATGCGGTCTGGACGATCCCGAAGGAGCGCATGAAGCGATCAAAGGCGCACAACGTCTACCTGTCACGCCAAGCGCTCGACATCATGATTGCCCTGAAGACCTGTGCGGGAAATTCCAGATACCTTCTTCCATCGCGGTACGATGCGGACGCCCCGATGTCGCGTGCCACGTTTAATCGGATCACCTACGCAGTCGTCGAACGGGCGAAGGCGAACGGACTGCCTCTGGAGCCGTTTACGGTTCATGACCTGCGGCGAACGGGCTCGACCCTGTTGAATGAGCTCGGCTTCAACAGCGATTGGATCGAGAAATGTTTGGCGCACGAGGACGGGCGCTCGTCGCGAGGTGTCTACAATAAGGCTGAGTATGAAGTTCAACGCCGCCACATGATGCAGGAATGGTCCGACATCGTGGATGCCTGGGTCGATGGCAAGAAGTTCGTCCCCACGCTCATCCCGCCATCGATGCCGATCCTGGCGCCCGATCCGGCGCTTTAACTGGACGAGCCCGTGCCGACGGAATGCTAGGAGAATTGGCCTTGAACGACGGCTTGAAGCCTGCGGCACAGTCTGCAGCACTTCTGTCTGAAAAGCTTAAATATTGGCTATTGTACTCTGTTTACCCTAAAAAAGCTGATATTTTAGTCGTTTTTCGCTGGTGCTTCGTCTAGAGCCCCCATCAGATGGATCGTCTTCCCCTCGCAAAGGGAGCACAGTCCAGCCTGCCATTCCCTGAGCATCTTTGCGCCGACCTCAGGGAAGCGGGATTCTTCAAAATAGGCCTTCACCCTTCCGGAAACGTCTGAGAGCGCGTCGCAGGTCTGCTCTACGATCTCCGCTACGCGCCCCAGTCGGAGGTTCGCGCGGGTGACGCCCAAACGGTCAAGCCTCTTTCGGTCGGGCCACGCAGTGGAGCCGTCGAGGGTGAGCGCCATTGCATCGTTCTTGATGTAGGCCCTTGTCGTGATGAGGTCATACACGGGAGCCAGCCGCACCGGACTGTCCGCGTCTTTGTAAACGACGCCGAAATTCTTCAGGTGTGCGTCGCCATTACGGATGCCGCAGTTAATCACAAACAGGCGGAAGGCGACTTCCAATGACCCGACTGCATTTTCGGGAGAGACGAACTCTTTGATCCGCTTGAAGAGCTTTGTTTCGTACCCTCCGTTGTACTTGTCCTTGCTGGTTACGCCGTTCAGCACACAGAAGTCCTCATATCCGGAGTACGAGCCGTCGGTCAGGTCGAATCTCTCGACCACGAGAGCCATACCATCCTCGGATAGTCGGTAATCGGGCACCTCGAGACCAACTTGCTGAGCTGCCATAAGGCAGAAGAACTCGTTTGCAGCCAATTCGGGATACTCGTCGGGATCCCACATTTTAACGATGTGGGTAGCTCCGCGGACGCTAAGCGACTGGCGTTCGTCCGACGGATCATCCTCCCTGGCTCGCACCAGGACCTTCGGCTGCACTCCAGCGACCCCTGAATGGACTGCGTATGTTTCAAGGAGCTCGTTATAGAGATCGCCTGCCCGACGGGCGCGCAGCAGGTCGTCAATGCTTCGGAAGGGGACATCCTCCACCAGCTCCTCTTCCATACCAGTGAAGCGGATACGGCCGATCTGCGACCGGCCGACAACGGACAGCAGGTCGATGTCGTCGAAGTGGCCTAAGGCCTTCGCGAAGGCCGCCCTGATCTTCCCTTCAAGTGCCCCCTCAGGAAGGTTCATGTCGAAAATGGGAAGCAGCCCGAACTCCGAATTCCATGACTCGGTCCGCTTGGGCATTGTGAGCGACACCGCGTCGCGGCCGTCGGCCTTCACATCGTACACGAAAGTCGAGCCACGCTTGCCGGATCTATCCAAGACGCCGGCTGGCTTGCTACCTACCCACACGCGCAGCATCGTCTTCCTCCATGATGTCTTCCAGCGTGGGGCGCTTGTTGTTGAAGGTCGTCAGCCGGAAATCGAGCCCTACAATGTTCATGAGCGTGAGCACGCCTTTGAAACCCATGTCAGATACCCTGCCGTTCTCAAGCGCCTCGATCCTCGCCCGGCTGAGCCCGGAAAGTTCGGCGAGCTTTTCCCGTGTCAGCTTGCGCTGCTTTCTGGCATTCTTGATCTCATTGCCAAGATCGTTCAGGTCGATCATTTTCGCCTCACAAATTAGCCGTTTTGAGCTATTGTGAAGAAAATAGCTTATATAGTGGCTGTTTTCAAGGTGTGATGGCCGTAACTTCAGACGGCATCATGCCGATCTTAAGCAGCAAGCCGAACACGCTTTTGCTCCTGGTCATCGCCATCATGCCGCCGGCGTGATCGTGCCGACATGATCATCGCTGATCTTCGGCATGGTGATCGAAGCCCCGGCCAGCAGCGATGCGGTCAGAGCTATCGGCAGGCCAGCCGCGGCCGTGACGCTCAATCCGACAGCGGGCACCTGCGTCGGAATTCACCTGGCTCTTCAGCAGATACGGCTGATCGTCGCCGATGTCTCGCATTCCGTCATTGCCGAACAAACTATCCCCATGGATCTGGACTACCAGCCGCAACAGGCGGCCCAGATGGTCAAATCGGCAATTGCCCAATCTTACAAGGAAAACGGTCTGCCGGTGGCGGGGCTCCTGGGGGTTGGGGTCTCCGTCTCCGGCCCTGTCAGCCGCGATGGAGTGGTGCTGCGTGCGAGCATGGTTCCAACATGGGCCGGCGTCAACATACGAGATGTGTTCGGACCCGTGCTGGAACAGCCGATCTTCGCCGACAACGAGAGCAACTGCTCGGCCATTGCGGAGATGATGTGGGGTGCGGCCATCGGCCATGACGATTTCGTGCTGTTCAAGATCGATCTGGGTGTCGGTGGGGCCATTGTCCAGCATGGCCGGCTGGTGACTGGCATCGCCGGCGGCGCCGGCGAATTCGGGCACATCAGCATCGATCCCGGCGGCGATCTTTGCCGGTGCGGCAATCGCGGATGCCTGGAGCTCTATGCGAGTTTTGCCCGGCCACTGGAACAGATTTCGCGTATCGTGCGGCGGCAGGTCACCATGGACGATGTCATCACGATGGCCGAGGAGGGCGACGTCAGGGCGTTGCGGATGATCGAGGATACCGCCGAGATCGCCGGCCGGGGCCTCGGCTTGATCGGCTCGGTGCTCAATCCGCCGCTCATCATCATCGGGGGCCACATGGCTTTGGCGGGCGACATTCTGTTGACGCCGCTGATCGCGTCCTATGAACGCCACACGCTCATCAAGTCCCGCGATATCGCTCCGGCCCTGCGCACGCGGATAACTGTTGGCAAGCACACCGAGAACGATGCATTGCTGGGCGCGGTCGGCCTCGTGCTGAGACACCAGACGAAGGAACTGTCGCTCGGCTGATCGGCTTGGGTCAAGTCGCGACATCGGACCTTGGAGGCTGAAGGTCCACGATTGTCCCTCCCTGACCACAAGCGGACCTACTGCTTCGGGCCCAAACCAGCCACGCTCTACCCTTGTGGTCAACAAGCGAGGCGAGATGGACCTGGAGGCTCGCGCCGGAGACGCCTGCCACGCAGTCGAAGTCCTGCAGCACCTGCTTCAGAGTCAGTTAGACAGTCCTACCTTTGCGATGCTCGTCCGCAGCCAGGAGTGGAAAGCGTCATTGTGATTCTTTTCATGCCAGACCATCAGGGTATCGATCGCAGGCAATTTGAACGGAAGCTCGGTTATGGCGAGGGGATAGGCGTCGGCGTAATGTGCAGCCAGGCTGCGGGGGCACGTCAGCAGATAGTCGGTATCCCCCAGAATCTGGGCCGGTGTGAGGAAATTGCCGATCCGCACCGCGATCGTGCGCTGTTTCTTCCTTGATTGAAGATACTGGTCGACGGGTGCGAAAACGCCGGGTGGTACTTCGATCTGGAGGTGCTTTGCCTTCAGATAATTATCAAGCGCTCGGCCTGTACCGAGATAGGGATTTTCCTTCGCACAAACGCAGACAAAGCGGTCGGTGAAGATCGTTCGCTGGCGTAAACCGGCAGGAAGGTCCGCGAAGTAGGCAGCGATGGCGACGTCGAAAGCGCCTGATTCCAGCTCCGCCTTGGGAAAGCCGCCGGAGAGCGATCTCGTTTCAAAACGCAGGCCGGGTGCCAGCTGCTGCGCCATTTTCATCAGCGCCGGGACAGCTCGCGCCTCGAAGTAAGCGGTCGAGGCAATCACCACAGTGCGCTGGAGGCCTGCAAGGTCGAGTTCCGCGGCGCCTTCGTAGAGGGCGCCTGTGCGTTCGATGACCTCACGCACCGCCGGCAGGAGCGTCTCGACGCGAGGCGTCGCGATAAGGCCGCGCTGACCCCGCACGAAAAGCGCATCACCGAATTGTTCGCGCAGCCTGGCAAGAGCGTGGCTGAGCGCAGGCTGACTAAGCCCGAGGCGTTCGGAAGCCCGGGTCAGATTGAGCTCCTCCCCCACCACAAGAAGGATTGGCAGAAGGTTCAAATCTCTCGTTCTGATATTCACCATACGAATAGCTTAGATGATGACGTTCGATTGGGCAAATATCAAGCGTGAGGGCACAATGAAGGAATAGCGCAACAAGGAGGCCCAATAATCAATCTTCCGAAAAGGGCGGCTATTTCTACATGGATGGCGGGATGGTCCACGAGGCCTGGGTGCCCGCTGGTGCCAAGGCGATCATCGTGCCGGAGGACGGCTGGAAGGTCGGCTGGACCGAGGGCACGCGGACGGCCACCGACCTCGGCAAGGGCATGCCGCCTTCGCAGTGAATTCAAACCTCTCATTCATGGAGCTTGACATGACCAAACCGCTGAACATCCTTGCTATCACCACCGCCGTCAAAGGTGCGGAGGAGCGCCTGCGTGCCGCGCAGGAAATTCTTGTTGCCGAAACTGTCAGGGAGCCTGGTTGCCTGCGCTACGAGCTGAACCAGTCGCTCGACGACGGACGCATCCTTGTCTTCGTGGAAAGCTGGGCGAGCGAGGAGGCATGGCGCGACCATATGCAGGGTGCGGCGATCAGGCGTTTCCAGATGAGCGGAGCGCCCAACCTGTTCGCGGATTTCCAGCTCCACAGGCTTGCGCCTGTTACAGGCGGGCGAGCCGAACAGGCAGCCTGAAACCGCGCTGACTTCAGACCGACTTCATAGGAGACGAACGCCGTGGACCTGAACCTGATTAACCAGACAGCCCTTGTGACCGGTTCGACCGGCGGGATCGGCTTTGAGATCGCGCGCAGGCTTGCCGCCGAAGGCACCGATGTGATCGTATCGGGACGTGGCAAGGAGAAAGTCGATGCCGCGGTTGCCAGGATCAAGGATGCGGGCGGCAGCTCAGTTCGCGGCGTCGTCGCCGACGTGACAACTGCAGATGGCGCGGCCGCTCTGCTGGATGCAGTCGGGCGGGTCGACATCCTCGTCAACAATCTCGGCATCTATGAAAGCAAGGCATTCAGCGAGATCACCGACGACGATTGGATGCGCTTCTTTGAGGTCAATGTCGTGAGCGGGACGCGCCTTGCGCGTGCGGTTTTTCCGGGGATGCTTGAGCGCAATCAGGGGCGCATCATCTTCGTATCGAGCGAGTCGGCGCTTTCCGTGCCCCACGACATGATTCATTACGCCGTCACCAAGACCGCGCAACTGACGATTTCGCGCGGCCTTGCGGAACTGACCAAGGGGACCAAGGTCACCGTCAACTCGGTCATGCCGGGGCCGACCCGCGCCGACGGCATCGAGAGCTTCCTTCGCAGTCAGGCAAGCGACCCGTCTGCTGCGATCGAGTCTATTGAGGCTGAATTCTTCGCAAAGGCGCGGGCATCGTCGCTTCTGCAGCGCATGATCGAGCCTGGGGAAATAGCGAGTTTGGTCGCCTACCTCGCCAGCCCTCTTGCTTCAGCAACTAATGGCGCCGCTTTGCGCGTGGAGGGCGGACTTATCACGACCATTGCCTAATCTGAAAAGTCATATCGGAATCACAATAAGGCAGGAGTGCCCAGCCTCATCTCGTCCGGCGCGCCATTTTAACAAAAATACCAATTGGTTAGCTATCTTTCCTCGGCGGCCGGTGGCGGTACTTTTCGAACCGGCTTGGGCGCGCCGTCGGCCGCCACGAAGAGCCGAACTCGCCGGCTGGACTGGCCAAGAATTCTTGTGGATAGCCGAGTTTTCTCGAGCCTACATCGCAGGCCAGGTCTTGGTCGTCGATGGTAGGGACACGGTTGTTCAGCTACCCCCCGGCAAGACGCGGCAGCAGGAAAATCTCTGCACCCTGCGGCAATTCCTTCGACCAGGTGTCGCGATAGATCGTCCCGTCGATGGCGACGGCGATGCCGCGATCGATGTAGGGCTCGAGGGCGGGATACTGTTCCGCCAGCTTCCTGAACAGCTCCCGAATGTCCTTCGCCTCGATCTCGACCTTGTTCTTGCCTCCGGCGAGCGCGCCAAGCGACCCCCAGAGCGTCACTTCGACCATCAGCCTTCCCGTTCCGCCTCGATCGCCGCCAGGATGCGGGGCGGCGACATCGGGATGTGCGTCATCCGCACACCCGCGGCATTCGACACCGCATTGGCGATCGCTGCCAGTGGCGGCACGATCGAGGTCTCGCCGACGCCGCGCACACCGTAGGGGTGGTTGGGGTTGGGGATCTCGAGGATTTGCGTGTCGATCATCGGCAGGTCCGAGCATACCGGGATGCGGTAGTCGAGGAAGCCCGGATTCTGCAGCCGCCCGTCCTTGCCGTAGATGTACTCTTCGTTGAGCGCCCAGCCGATGCCTTGCGCGGCACCCCCCTGGTACTGCCCTTCGACATAGGTCGGGTGCACCGCCTTGCCGGCGTCCTGGACGACGGTATAGCGCAGCACCCTCGTGGCGCCGGTCTCGGGATCGACCTCGATATCGCAGATATGGGTTGCGAAGGACACACCCGCGCCGTCGGCGACGAGCTCGCTATGGCCGGCGATCGGCCCGCCGGTCTTCCCCGACGCGGCCGCGATCTCCTTGAGGGACAGCGCAGCAAGGTTGCCGTACTTCTCGCCCCTGGCAATCGCGTGGCCCTTTTCCCAGACCACGTCGTCGACCGGGATGTCCCACGTCTGCGCGGCACGTTCCCGCAGGATCTTGATGGCGTTGCGGGCGGCCGAGATCGTCGCCATCGAGGACGAGAATGTGCCGCGGCTGCCGTCCGTCATGTCGTTGTAGCCGAGGCTGGAAGTATCGGCCACCACCGCCTTGACCTGCTCGTAGGCGATGCCAAGTTCTTCCGCCGCCACCAGCGACAGCGACGCGCGGGAACCACCCACGTCGACCGTTCCGACGGCAAGCGAGACCGAACCGTCCATGCCGATGTTGAGGTCCGTACAGGTCTGGCCGCCGAAGTTGAACCAGAAGCCGCAGGCCATGCCACGGCCCTGGTTTTTGCCGAGCGGTGCCTTCATGTGCGGATGGTTCTTCGCCGCTTCCAGCGTCGGGCCGATGCCGATCGGGCCGTATACCGGGCCGTAGGACGATCTGGTGCCTTCCTGGGCGGCGTTCCTGATCCGGAACTCGACCGGATCCATGCCGATCTCCTTGGCCAGCTCGTCGACGGCACTCTCCACCGCAAACGCCGCCATCGGCGCCGATGGCGCGCGATAGGCGGCGGTCTTCGGCCGGTTGACCAACACTTCGTAGCCGACCGTCTTGACGTTATCGAGCTTGTAGCAGGCAAATGCGGTCATGGCGCCAATCTCGGCCCACATGCCGGCATAGGGGCCGCAGGAATAGCGCAGCGTCGCCTCAGCCGCGGTGATCGTGCCGTCCTTGCGGGCGCCGATCCTGACGTCGATTGATGTGGCACTTGTCGGCCCCGAGGCGCGGAACACCTCGTCGCGGGTCATGACCAGCTTCACCGGCCGGCCGGCCTTGCGCGACAGCGCCAAAGCGACCGGCTCGGCCCAGACATGGGTCTTGCCGCCGAACCCGCCGCCGATCTCCGACGAGGTGACGCGCAGCTTCGAAGCTTCCATGCCCAGCAGCTGGGCGCAATGCTGGCGGTACACGAAATGCCCCTGCGTGCAGACCCAAAGGTCGGCGGTGCCGTCGGAACTGACGTTCGCCACGCAGGCATGCGGCTCGATATAGCCCTGGTGCGTCTGCTCGGTCTTGAAGGAGCGCTCGACGACGTAATCGGCATGGCCGAAACCCTCATGTACATCGCCATGGCCGTACTGCGTGCGCTTGGTAACGTTGGACGGCTTGACGGGCTTTTCCTCCAGGCCCTCGGTGAAGATGGTGTCGTTGAGCACGGGAGCGGAGTGCTTCATCGCCTCGTCGACATCGGTGACATGCGGCAGCACTTCGTAGTCGACCTCGATGAGCTTCAGCGCCTGCCTCGCCGTGCGGGCGTCGACCGCGGCCACCGCGGCAACCGCATGGCCGTCATAGAGCGCCTTCTTGCGCGCCATGCAATTGTCGAGGATGTCGTACATGGCGGCATCGCCATCGGTGAGGTCGGGCAGGTCGGCCGCGGTGATCACCGCCTTCACGCCGGCGAGCTTCTCCGCCTTCGAGGTGTCGATCTTCCTGATCGTGGCGTGCGCATGCGGGCTGCGCAGGACGCGCCCGACCAGCTGGCCGGCCATGTTGAAGTCCGCGCCGTAGCGGGCGCGGCCCGTCACCTTGTCGACGCCGTCGGGTCGGATGGGGCGCGTGCCGACGGATGTGAAACTGCGTCCCGAGTAACGCGGATCGAAATTCATGCGTGCGCTCCCTTCATCACGTTTGCCGCATCCTGGACGGCACGCACGATCTTGTCATAGCCGGTGCAGCGGCAGAGGTTCCCGGCAAGGCCGAAGCGGATTTCTTCCTCTGTCGGGTCGGGGTTCTTGGCCAGAAGGTCCTTCGCCGCAATCAGGAAGCCCGGGGTGCAGATGCCGCATTGCAGGGCCGCGTGCTCGAGGAACTTCTGTTGCAGCGGATGCAGCCTGTCGCCATGCGCCATGCCCTCGATTGTCTCGACGCGCCGGCCTTCAGCCTCCGCACCGAGCACGAGGCACGAGCACACCAGCCGGTCGTCGAGGATGATGCTGCAGGCGCCGCAGTCGCCGGTGCCGCAGCCTTCCTTCGCGCCCGTCAGCCCGAGGCGGTCGCGCAGCACATCGAGCAGCGTCTCGTCCGGTTGGCAAAGGTACTCGACGTTGTCGCCGTTGATTGTCGTTGAGACTGCCACACCAGCCATCATTTGCCTCCTGCACGTGCATAAGCGGTCGTAGCGGCCCGCCTGGCCAGCACACCCGCAACTTTTCTTCTGAACTCGACGGTGCCCCGCTTGTCGTCGATGGGGCGGCAGGCCCCAAAGCAGACCTTGGCGAGCCGCTCCAGGGCGGCTTCATCAAGCGTCCTGCCGATAAGGGCCTCGGCGGCCTCTTCCACCAGCAGCACCGTCGCCGCCACGGCGCCCAGCGCCACGCGGGCCGCTTTGACGACGCCGTGCTCGTCGAGCGTCAGGTTCACGCTGGCGCTGACCACCGCGATATCCATCTCCGTACGTGGAATGAAGCGCAGATAGGCATCGCCCGAGCGCGGTGCGCGCTTGTCGAGCAGGATCGCCTCGATGATCTCGCCCTTGACCAAGGACGTCTTGCCCGGCCCGGTCGGCACGCTCCCGACGGGAATCGTGCGCTTGCCTCCAGGACCGACGATCACTGCCCTGGCGCCGGCCGCGACCAACGCCGGCACGCTGTCGGCCGCCGGCGACGCGTTGCACAGATTGCCGACGATTGTGCAGCGTCCCTGGACCTGTTTGGAACCTATCAGCTTGGCCGCCTCGACGACGCCGGGCCATGCCTCCTTCAGGGTTTTGTTCTCTCCCAGTACGGCGCAGGGGACCGCGGCACCGATGCTGAAGCCCTCCGCCGTTTCCCTGATTTCGCTGAACCCGTCGATCGCCTTGATGTCGACGATCAGGTCGGGTTCGATGAAGCCGCCTTTCATCCTCACCAGCAGGTCGCTGCCTCCTGCGAGAATGGCGGCCGTGCCGTCTGAGCCGGCCAACTGGCCAACGGCATCTTCGATTGAAAGCGGACGTATGTAACGCATCGTCTCCCCTTGGATATCGCAATCTCAGCGACCGTTATAAACTGTCTCCTCATAATGGCCATCCGCTTCCTCGGTAGCGGCGATTGGGCCAGGCGCCCAACCTGGCTCCAGAATGGCAGCGACTGGCGCAAGGCGGCCAACGCAGCGCCGCAGTCGAGTGTCTGCTTGGGCCAACGGCAAGCAATGTCGTTGCGACCAAGTTGGGGGAGCGCCGGCGGAATGGCAGCTTCTGGCCAGATCGTCCCGGAACCAAACCGTCCGCGCGGGGGATCGAATGAACGTCCCTTATTGGCTTTAGGCCGGAAACTAACAGAATTTTGAGACATGTCGGCTAAAGTGCCTACTCCCTATGAAGGCTGTGGCGATGAACCTGCGCTGGCCGGGTCTTTTCAAATTGATGCTGATCCTGGCCTGCATGCTGGTGTTTCTGGCAGGCGGGCACTTTGTCGCGTCGGCTCTGATTGCAAGCCAGCAGGAAAGGCAGCTTGAAGACCTCACGCATGTCGCGCTGCGCAGATCGCAGACCGCCATCGATTTCGGGGCCGAGGCGATCGTTGAACTTGCGGCCAAGGGAGCCATGCATTGCGACCCCGGCTCGTTGCAAACGGTGCGCCTGCGTGTCTACGAGCATGGTGCGGTCAAAGATATCCGCGCCGTCGACGGCAACGGCACGGTGCTATGTTCAGCCTATTCCGAGACACTGGAATTCGACAATGGTTGGGCGACGCGCGATACGATGCAGCGGGCGGCTGACCCGACGCTCAGGGTTTTCAAGGTCGAGCAATTCTTTGGCGTCGCGCTGGGGGTGATGAAAGATGTCGATGCCAAGAACGGCATCGTGGCCATTCTCAGCATCGGCAATTCGCTGTTCGACATCATGCCTGCAGAGCTGCGGGATCGCAGCCAGGTGATGCTGGAGCTTGGCGATGGCCAAGTCATTGCGGACTCTCGTACTGACCCCCAACAGGCTCTGGCTGGCGATGTGATGACCATCTCGGTCGCCTCGGACCGCTATCCAATCCGCACAACATTGCGTGTCGAGCGCCAGGCGCTCGCGGGTTGGGACCAGCAGCCTTATCTCCCTATCCTGGCAATCGCCGCCGTGCTTGGCCTCGCCTTCAGCGCCATGCTGGCGCGTCTCATGGGCCGTCCGCCGAACCCGATTCAGGACATCGACCGGGCTATCGCCGCAAATGAATTCCGACCTTATCTACAGCCTATCTTCGATCTCGAAAGTCGCATGATCGTCGGCGCCGAGATCCTTGCCCGCTGGGTGAAGAGCGACGGCACGGTGCTTCCACCGTCACGCTTCATCGAGCTTGCCGAGGAAGTGGACCGCATCGAACCGATCACCTGGCAGTTGCTAAGTGCTGCCCTGCGCGACCTCCAGCAGACGCTCAAGCAGGACAAGGCTTTCAGGCTCTCGCTCAACATTGCCCCACGCCATTTCATGAAGTCGGATTTCATCGGCAATCTGCGCCGGCTGGTCAACGATGCCGGCGTGGCGACACGCCAGATAACGTTGGAGATCACCGAGCGCGAGGCTTTCGTCAATCTCGACGATGCGGCACGTGTCGTGGCGGAAGTTCGATACTTCGGCTTCAAGGTCGCCATCGACGACGTCGGCATCGGCCACAGCGGGCTCTCGCAGATCCAGCGCCTCGGCGCCAACACACTGAAGATCGACAAGTTCTTTGTCGACTGCATCGGCAAGGACGCCTCGGCGGCGGTGGTTGTGGAAATGCTGGCGCGCATGGCTGTCGGCATATCGATGGACGTCGTTGCCGAGGGCATCGAATTCGAAGAGCAGGCGCAAGCCTTGCTCAAATGTGGTATCACCCGCGGGCAAGGCTACCTTGTGTCTCCGCCGCTGCCAGCCCCGGCGTTCCTTGACATGTTTGCAAAACGCAACGCACTGGCAACTAACGGGCGGCCTGCCGCCAAGATCGCCTAAAGCACACCCAGGCATTGCTCCGCTTCACGTCCGAATTGCACGAAGAACAAACGCTTCGAGCGGTCGGCGGTTCAATCGAAAACTGAACCGCTCCGCACCGATCCCGGTCAGTTGGATTTGAGCAACTGGCCCCGAATCTCGCCACCCGGATGCATCATTGTGTGGATGTTGACGTATAGCCGCCCATCCTTCAAATACTGGATGCCCTGGTCATCGATTGGCGCGGACCCCGTGATTGGGCTCTTGTCCGGGGTTTGGAACGGGATGAGGATACCGGCGTTGGTGCCCGCTGCCGCAGGGCCATGTATATGCGCGCCCATCGCCATCCCACTAAGACCGGAATACTCGACCGTCCACGATAGGCGTTTTGTATCGGTGTCGAACCGGACCACGGCGTGGCCTTTGGCGCCGCTGTCATTGGTCGGGCTTTCCTGGCTGCCGGCAAGATCGGCCTGATAGGTGATCGTTTCAGCTTGCGCGGCCGCCGCGATCGTCAGTCCACTCGTCAGCACCAAGCAAGCAAAAACTGCATGTTTCAGTCGCATGAGCCTCCCTTTCGATCACTTCCGATTTGGCGATGGAACAACATAACCTAGCACCCGGTTCCGTTGCACGCGATGTCGGCATGCGGCTGTTGAACATGGCGCATAAAATCAGTTCGGAAAGAGCAGACGTCCCTGGCAGGTGAATTTTCCATCAACCGCCGCCGCCTGTCTCAACGCATAGATGGCGGCGGCGGTGACATCCAGCGGCGATTTTCGAGATGTATGACTATCGATAGCGTCCGGAATGTCGCGAGATCCGGCGAATGTCCGTTGTGGCGACTGCGTCCATTTCTTCCGACAGATATCCCAACTAGGCGACCAGGCCGGGTCTAATTTGGTTTACTTCTTCGATCGGGACGGGACGCCCCGTGAGGAAGCCCTGCATGGAATGAACGCCTATGCGCTGCAGCAACATCTGCTGCTCTTCGGTCTCGACGCCTTCTGCGAGCACGGCATGGTCGAGATTTCGTAGAAGTCCAACCATGTCCTGCAACAGGCTTAGGCCACGAGATGTCTGGCAATCGTGGAGGAAACTGCGATCGATCTTGACCACGTCGAATTTGAAACGGCGGAGCCATGTAAGGCCCGCAAATCCCGTTCCGAAGTCATCCAGCCAGATCTGAACGCCCAGGGTTCGCAGCCGCTCCATGTTTCTTACGGCTTGCGCCTCCAAAAAGATGTCACTGCCCTCGGTGATCTCGATGGCCAGTTTCTGTGGCGCAAGGCCATGCCGACCGAGGATCTCGGTGACCCGCAATGAAAAATTGGGGGCCTTGAGCTGAAGAACCGATACGTTCGCTGTAACGACCGAGCCCAATCCGTATTCCACCATGTCACTGCAGGCTCGATCAATTAACCACGTACCCAGTTCCACTATCGCACCGGTATGCTCGGCAACGGGTATGAATACGGACGGACTGATCATGGTGCCGTCGAAGTCGCACACGCGCATAAGCGTCTCATGACCGAGCACCCGTCCAGACGCCAGGTCACAAATTGGCTGATAGGCGACAGAAATGAGTTGGTTGGAAACTGCCAGCTTCAGCAGTTCTGAAAGATTTTCGCTGGAGCGGTCTCGGTCGGTAGCATGCGGGTCGTAAATTGTGAACGTGGCCCGACCCGCAAACTTGGACGCATAGAGTGCGCGGTCAGCTTCCTGCAGTAGGATTCGAAGTTCTATGCTCTGATCGGCGCGCGTCAACGAGGCTCCGGCGCTGATCGTGACAATGTTGAGCTTGTCGCCCCGATCAGGGTGGTAGATATGCAAATCCTCTATAGCGCGACAAAACTGCTGCGTTACCTCATGAAGATGAGGCCGTCCGGTGACCCGGCAGAGGACAACGAATTCTTCGCCGCCGTAGCGGGCCGCAATGGCATTGTTCGAAGCCGCCGTCTCGGAAAGGACGTGGGCGAGTTTGATCAGGCAATCATCGCCGGCCTGATGACCAAGTCCGTCATTGAATCTCTTGAAGTAGTCGACGTCGATCAGAATGAGACCAATCTCGTCGTCGTCTGCCGCCCAGTCGTTGCGCAAATCCGAGAATTCTCGAATGATCGCCCGCCGATTTTTCATTCCCGTGAGCGGATCCGTATCCGCTATTTCCGTCAGCTTTTGCCCCTTTTTAATGGCAGCCTGCTCCTGAATTTGTGCTCGAAGTGCGTGCAGGAAAGTTTGGTACCGCTCCAAGCTAAGTCGCCAGGAAAGATAAAGCGACAACACCAGGCAGTTCGCGAAATAGGCCGACAGCACGATCCGGCCCGCGATGTCGGTATGAAGGAAGAAAAGCGCGCCGCATATGAAGCTTACGGTCACCGTCGCCGATGAGATAGCTGAAAGCCAGAAACGGAAGTTGAAGAATAAATTCGCACCAAGAATAAATACTGTGCCAAAAACCATGAAGTGGGACAGCGCCGCCTGATGGTTTGTCCCGAGAGCGGCCACAAGCCATCCGACTGCGCCGGCTACAATCGCGAGCGCTGCCACGAGATGCAAAGTGGCAAGAGCGAAGCCTCGTCGGGCGATAAACTCGACAAGTCCCAGGGAGGCTATCCCTAGGGTTACGCGGGTCAAAACAAGCCGATCGGCGATATCCGGAAAAAGAAACCAATCGAAGAGGCCATATGCGACATAACTAAATACAGCAGCCCCGATACCCAATCGCACGAGCCTGCGATTTTCATCGACATCCTTCTGTAGGAACATTGCTAAAAGTGTCGGATCGGCCGAATGCCACCGCGGGCGCCCAATCGCTGCGACCACCTTCTGGGCAACGTCCTCGGTCAGTTGCATTGCAAGCTCCTTTGCGATCCACGGTAGTGAATGGAATAGCCGAGGTCGCTAACGGTCGGAGGATGAACGCATCTCTGTCCGCAACAAAAGCCGAATGTCGCTAACCGACGGTAAACAGGGCAGTTCGATTTTGCGCGGTCAGGGTGGAAGGCCACGCGATTGACTAAATTTTTATGAAAATATTTCGCATCATTCAGCGACGCATCTATAGTTGTTTGCCGTGGACCAGAGGGTTACGGCATGCCGCTCAACGCAGAATTGCAACTCGACGAATACAGCCTCGTCACTACGAGGCTGATGAAGAAGTATGCCGCGACATCTGACGAGACTGTCGATGCCGACGAGCTGAGGGACAGGACGGCCCAGCTCGCATTGGTGCTGGATCTCGCTTATCAAGCTTTTGTGCGGCACAAACCGCCCGGGTCAATCGTCGGTCGTTTGGCTGGGAGACTCCATAAGCTTCGTAGACAGGTTGCCCCCGCGGTCTGGCAAAAACTCATTCCTTTGGCTCAGCAACATCGTGTCGCCGAATACTTGATCCAAGATCCGTTCACGCGCTGGTCGGTCGAAAAGCCGCGCGGGTATTCGGGTGACGCAAGCCTGCTGGACATTTACTACAAGCACCCCATTGCCGACGAGATCGTAGCTTCGTCGACCGCGCTTGGCCGGCAGATTTACGCCTACACCACTGAAGCAGCCAGTTCGGTGGCGGGGCGCGAGCGGCGGGACGTACTAGCCAGGACGGTGGACGAAACGGCCAGTAGGGTGGAGAGAGCGGAGGTACTGGCGATCGCCTGCGGCCATCTGCGAGAAGCCGAACGCTCCGAAGCGTTAGCCAACCGTCAACTGCAACGTTGGATCGGCCTCGACCAGGATCCCGTCAGCGTAACCACGGTGAACCACGACTTTGCCGGCACGGCAGTAACAGCGCTCGACGGCTCGGTACGCGGCATTCTTCGCCGCGCCTACGCGCTTGGTACATTTGATCTCGTCTACGCATCGGGGCTTTACGACTACCTGCCGCGTGCCATCGGCGTCCGCCTGCTTCAAAGAGCCATGGAACTGGTCAAGCCTGGTGGCGAATTCCTGTTTGCCAATTTCAGCGATGAAATCACGACAGATGGCTACATGGAGACCTTCATGGATTGGCCACTCATTCTACGTTCGGCTGACGATATGTGGGACATCATCAATGCCGCCATTGGCAGGGGTTCCCTCGAAGTCCAAGTATCTTATGGATCGAACCGGAATATCGTTTACGGGAAAATCCGGAAGACCGATTTTTGAGGCGCGGGCGAAAACCAAGCGGAGGCGACTTCGCATCCGACGTTCGAGGGCACGCACGAACAGTATATTGCCAACGTCCCGGAGGAACGTGGCCGCGCATTTCGAGCGAAGGTTGGGAGGAGGATTGGCGGGTTGTGCGCTTGCCCGGCAAGGTGGACACGCAACGGCCCGGCGGCTACTGGGACAGTTGCTCAACTCCAATTCAGCCCTGTAGGTCCGCAGCAACCCGTTCGAGTACCTTGCGGGGTTCGTTGACGATCACTTCACCGTGGCTAACGACCACGCGTGCGAGGCCTGGTTCGTTCGCCCATTGGCGAAAAGCTCCGGCGAGCGCTCTTCGATCTTTCACAAACACCCACTACCAATATGCGGCATTCTTGGACCATTGACGCCGAAGCCTAGCACGCGTGCCATAATGTGAGCGCCAATCCCGTGCGGATGGCGCACATTGGCGAGGATGTCATTGATCACGAGGGTCGTACCACCTGTACGACGCACGAGCAGGGCAGCCTCCTTCTCGGCTACACCCGGCACTGTCTCCATGCGAACGGAGGGATCATTTAGAATATCTCCCGTGCCGTCGACTTTGACGACTTTCTCAACGGCGTCCACCGCACCAGGAGCACAGACAACCTTGGCCTTGGGATAGCGATGCTTCCAAGGCTTGATGTCGAGCCGGTGAGCTGAGCCTGGTACGATAAGGAAGGTGGGGTCGCCAAGGGCTTCGATTTCTCGCATTTCGGGCTCGGCGAGAGGGATGGCGCTCCAGATCGCAGTGCGTCGTCCTCTTAGCCTGACCACGGTCATTCGCCGGGGAAAGTTGCCAAGCGGCATTCGGATTTCGCCCGCAACAGTTAGAAGGCCCTCGTCTAGCCTTTCCAGCCGACCGTGCGGCGCGACCTTCCAATCATCATTGAATTTTGGCATGCGAACATTCTCGATTGGTTCGCATTCAACAATAGTTCAGCTCTAATTTCGTTCCGCTAAAGGCAGAAGCCTGAACGCGACCGATGCGTCTTGCGATCCTGGCCGGGATCAGCCATTTCGGCTGACATCTCGCTAGCCTTGTACAAAGCACTGGGCATTTTGACGTCTGGCTTACCGTTCAAACACGTTTCCATCGGGCGCACAGTACGCCCGACGTTGAGGAGCCAAATGCCACGGTGAAGGAACCGTCGGCAATCCTGCGAGAAACGTCAAAAGCGCAGACGCTTCCGACAAGCCTTGAATTTTCCAGGCGTATCAAGTGCGCCTCACGGAAAACGAGGCCAGCATCCATTTCCGGGCTTCCGGATTGCTACAGGTGTTCAAGGCCTCATCGGCAGGTATAGCCGCCATCGATGGGAAGCGAAATGCCGGTGATCATCGAGGCCGCGTCGCTGAGCAGGAACACGATCGGGCCAGCGATTTCGTCCTCCGTTGCCCATCGGCCGAGCGGCATCTGCTTCAGGAAAGGCTCGGCGACATGCGGCTGGCTCCAATGGCCGGATGAGATTGGTGTCATGACCACCGTCGGGTTGACGCTGTTGACGCGAATTCCGTATTTGCCCAACTCCAAGGCCGAACAGCGCGTGATGTTTTCGAGCGCCGCCTTCGAGGAGCCGTAGGAGATGTGCCCCTCGAGCGCGACCAGCGCCGCCTGGCTGGAGACATTGACGATCGCCCCGCCCTTGCCGATGCGGACCATTTGCTGCGTGGCATATTTGGTGACCAACAGCGCACCACGCGCATTGATGGTGATGACCTTGTCGAAGATGGCGATGTCGGTATCCATTGGCGTTGCGATCTCGCCGCCGAAACCGCCGCAATTGACCACTCCCCAGAGCTCGAGCCCTTCGAGCGCGCCGCGGATCTCGTCCTCCGACGCAAGGTCGAAGGTTACGGTGCGGCACCCCGTCTCCTTTGCGATGGCGTCGAGCGCCTCTTGCGAGCGACCGGCTGCGATCACATTGGCGTTGGCCCGCACCAGATGCCGCACGGTGGCGCCACCGATGCCGCCGCTGCCGCCCGTCACCAGAATATTTCGTCCGTGAAAATCCGTCATGGTTACCTCTTCGTGGTGTTCTTCAAGTTCGTGTCAGGCGGGCTCGGTGGCTGCCGCCGAATCGGAAATTCGTTGACCTGCCTTGTTGAAGAGATGGCAGGCGCGGGTTGGCAACGAGATCGCGATACGATCTCCTGCGCGTGCCATGCGGCCGCCGCTGTCGCGGATGACCAGGTTCTCTTCGCCGTCGCGCACATGAATGAACGTGTCGCTGCCCAACAGTTCGACCACGCTTGCCTTGACGACAAAAGCATCGGCCTGCCCCTCGGCGGACAGCACGATGTGTTCAGGCCGAATGCCGACTGTCACTTCGACGCCCGCGCGCGATGCCTTCGAAACCGGCATTGTGAGCGAAAGCCCGAGATCCAGGCTAACCGTCACCTGATTGCCTTGAACCTTGTCGACACAGCCTTTCAAGAAATTCATGGCCGGCGAACCGATGAAGCCGGCAACGAACAAGTTGGCTGGCTGGTGGTAGAGATCGAGCGGCGTGCCGACCTGTTCGATGCGCCCGCTGTTCATGACCACGATGCGGTCGGCAAGCGTCATGGCCTCGACCTGGTCGTGGGTGACGTAGACCATGGTGGACGCCAGCTCGGCCTTCAGCCGCGCGATCTCCACGCGCATGCCGACGCGCAGCGCCGCATCGAGATTGGAGAGCGGCTCATCGAGCAGGAAGAGTTTCGGCTTGCGTGTCATGGCGCGGCCGATCGCGACGCGCTGGCGCTGCCCGCCAGAAAGCTCTCGCGGCTTGCGCTTCAGATAGGAGCCAAGCCGCAATTTTTCGGCAGCGCGACCTACACGTTCGACGATCTCGGCAGCAGGCGTCCGTGCGATTTTCAGGCCGAAGCCGATGTTGCGGCCGACATCCATGTGGGGATAGAGCGCGTAGGACTGGAACACCATGGCCACGCCCCTTTCCGGCGGCTCGGCATCGCTCATATCGACGCCATCGACCAGGATCCGGCCGGAGCTGATGGGTTCCAGCCCGGCGATGATCCGAAGCAGTGTGGACTTGCCACAGCCTGACGGCCCAACCAGCACGCAGAATTCGCCGTCCTCGATTGTCAGCGACAGTTCCGGAATGACCGTGGTGTTGCCGAAGGCCTTGGTGACTTTGTCGATCGAAAGCGTCGCCATTGATCTAGCCTTTTACGGCGCCGGCGAGCAGGCCACGCACGAAGGCGCGCTGCACCAGCACATAGAGGAGGATGAGGGGAAGCGCGATCAGCGTCAGGATTGCGAAGAGGGCACCGGGGTTGGCCATATAGAGGCCGGAATACTGCATCGGCACGATGGTGAGTGTCTTCATCTCGCTTTTGGTGAGGACGATGAGAGCGAGGAAGAACTCGTTCCACGTCACGATGAACTGCCAGATCGTGACGAAGACCAGGGCCGGTCGCACGAGCGGCAAGGCCACGTGCCAATAGGTTTGCCAGGCGTTGCAGCCATCTACCCGCGCCGCTTCGAAGAGTTCGTGCGGGGCATCTTCCATGAAGGACTTGAGGATGACCATGGCAAACGGCACGCCGAGCGCCGCATAGGGCAGGATGAGGCCGATATAGGTGTTCACCCAGCCGAAGTTCTGGAGGAGGATGGCGAGCGGCAGGACCATGGAGGCGAGGGGCACCATCAAGGTCGTCAGCAGCGTCGTGTAGAGGAAGATCGAGCCCTTCAGCCTCAGGATTGCGCAGGCGAAGGCAAAGAGCGAGGAGACCGCGACCACGATCACCACCGTCGCGACGGTTATGATCAGGCTGTTCAGAAAGATGGACCCCAGCGGATTGTCGCGAACCACGGTGACGAAGTTGTCGAAGGTCACGGGCCAGGTGAACAGCTCGGCGTCGAAGGCCTGCGCCGGGGTGCGCAGACCGATCGAGAGCATGTAGATCTGAGGGACCATCCAGAAGCCGAGCACGATGAAGAGAACGGCATGGATGACCATGCTGCGGATCCGGGTGCGGGCGAGCGGCATCATCACGGGCGCTGCCTTCCCGCAGGAGTCAGGCGGGCACCCAGCGCGGCGATCTGGATCAGCGAGAGGGTGAGCGCGATGACCAGCACGATCACGGAGAGTGCGGCTCCGCTGCCGGTGTCGCCCAGCACGAAGCTCTGCTTGAAGATGAAGGTGCCGAAGACTTCGCTGGCCCGGTTCGGGCCACCGCCGGTCATCAGGTGCACGATGGGGAATGTCTGCAACGTGCCGATGACGCCCAGAAGCAGCAGGGATTTCGTTGCCGGTGCCAGCATCGGCACGATGACATGCACGGCAAGCCGCCAGCCCTTCGCACCGTCGATGCGGGCGGCATCGAGCACTTCGCTGGGCAGGTTGGCAATGCCAGCGATGTACATCAGCATCGAAAAACCGGTCCATTGCCAGATGTTGACGATGATCAGCGCATAGATCGCGGTCTTTGGGTCGCCGATCGGCGACGTCACCATGACGATGCCGACATCCTTTAGATACTCCTGGGCGATGCCATAGTAGGGCGCGTAAATTTGCACCCACACCAGGCTGATGACCGAAACCGAGGTCACCACCGGCAAGAAGAACATGGTGCGAAAGAAGCCGCGGAGGGCATGCGTATGGCGCTCGATGAAATAGGCGAGCAGCCCACCGATCAGCATCTGCACCGGTATGGTGATGACGCCCCACAGAAACATGTTGGCCACCACGGTCCAGAAGGTCGGATCGCCGAGAACCGTTATGTAGTTGGCAAGCCCGGCAAAGGCCGCTCCGCCACTTGTTCCAACATAGAGGCTCTGCCCGGCAACCCACAGAATCGGATAGGCAATGAAGACGACAAACAGAAGGGTCGCCGGAAGCACGAATAGATAGAGCCTCGAAGCTCTGGATGCCGATCGCCGTTTGACCGCCGCGATGGCGGATCCGGCTCGCATAGCCTCTGTGCTCATGATGCTCGCCACTTCAGACTGAAAAGGACCGGGCGCGCTTCGGCGCCCGGTCGTTCGTCTCAGTTTACTTTACAGCAAGTGCCTTGTCGGTCGCCGCCTGAACGGTGGCGAGCGCTGCTTCCGGTTCGATGCTGCCGGCTGCGACGCCGGCAAGCGCATTGTCGAGCGCCTCGGCGACTGCCGGCGAGGCAAAGCGCTGGTTTTCCGCCTTGGGCAGATCCGCCATGAAGCGGGCCGACATCTCCTTCACATGATCGGTGATGTCACCCTTCGGAGAATTTCCCTCGAAGGCCGGAAGGTCGTTGAGGTCGTTCAACGCCTCCTGCAGGCCGACGCCGTTGGTGAGTTCGGCCAGAAAGGTCCAGGCTTCGGGGTTCTTGGCACCGTTCTTGGTCAGGCCGTAGCCGATGTCGATGCCGCCGACGGGCGGACTTGCGGAATTGCCGTCCTTGACGGGAGGCATATAGAAGAAATCGAAGCCTTCCATGTTCTGGACATACTCGGACAGCGGCGGCGGGAACTTGCTTTCCTGCATCCACCAGGAGCCGAGCGCCATCATGCCGACCTTGCCCTGTGCAAAGAGCTGAGCGCCAGTCGGATAGGCATGCGCCCCGAGGGCTCCCTGCTGGAAGATGCCGTCGTCGAAGAGACCCTTCCAGGCCTTCATGGCCGCGACGAGTTCCGGCGCCGTCCACGGCGTATCACCGGCCTGGGCCTTGTCGACGATACCCGGCGAGAACTGGTTGGCGAGCATCAGGAAAACGTTTTCGTTCTGCCAGCCGTCGGCCGCGCCCTGGAACATCGGGATATAGCCGTTGTCTGTCAGTGCCTTGGCCGCCGCCTTCAACTCGTCATAGGTCTTCGGCGCTGAAAGTTTGAGCTTTTCGAAGATCTTGCGGTTGTACCAGATGCACAGGACCTGGGACTCCTGCGGAATGATGTAATAGTTCTCGTCGCCCTTCGGATTGCCCATCAACATCTGCTTGCGGTTGACGGGGAAGACCTTTTCCGCCCACGTGTCGCCCCACTGCTTGGCGGCACGTTCGTTCACCGCTTCAAGATGTTCGCGATACTGCTGGGTGAGCGAACCCGGCTGCAGGCCGATCACATCAGGCAGGCTCCCGGACGCCGCCGCCGCCTTCAGGGCGGTGATGTATTCGGGCGAGTAGTTGTAGTAGGTATACTTGACCTTGATGTCCGGATGGACCTTCTCGAAGGCGGCGATAGACTTGTCCATCGTACTCTGGATGAACCAGGACCAAACCGTTACCTCTTTCTGCTCGGCATTCGCCGAAGCAGAATAAAGAGCGGCGGCGAGGATCGACGTCGCAAGAAACAGCAGCTTCTTCATCATATTCCTCCCATTTTCTCCCACTTAGTGCGCGTCGCAAGCCTCCTACTGGCGGGCGCAGTGACCCGTTGGTGGGTCACGTTCCAAACAGAGCGGCCGGTCATGCTTCCGCCACTCATCAGTTCCGGCGTCAGGCGGCCTTGGCGGCCGCGACCGTCAACACGTCTTCTGTGACCACCCGATCGTCCGCGAGCGAGCGGTTCGGCGTCAGCCCAAGCTTCTGCAGGTCTCCGTGATAAGCGCGCACCGCTTCCTCCGGGCCGATCGTGCCGTCGGCAACCGCCCGCATCAAAACGATGAGGTGAAGTGGCGCTTCGGCGAGGTTTATCTTGCGGCCGAAGAGCGCCAGACGAGCGCCATAGCGTTCCGACTGGGCGACGAGCTCGAACGTGTCGCGCGTGGTGCCGGCACCGCCGCCGAGCACGCCGACGATCAGCTCGGAGTCGAAATTGACGAGTTCCTCCAGCGCTTTCGGCCCGTTATAGGGTGTCTTCAGGAAAAGCGGACGTTCGGCCTGGGGCACGCTCGCCAGCGACTTGATGATGTGGTCGTTAACGAATTCGCCGGTCTGCTCGCGGCTAAGACCGATGTCGACGCTCGGATTGAAGACCTCGTAGAAATATTTGAAGTTGGTCCGGGCAGCCTCCGCGCGGAATTCGGCAAAGGCATTCAGCGTGCGGATGTCGAGTTCGACATCGTTGCTGAAGGAAACCGAATAGAGGGCAAGGTCCGTGCCGCGCTTCGGATAGCTGGCAATGGCGCGCGCGAGATTGGTATCGCGGAAGGGCACTGACGGCTGCTGGGTATAGACGCCGTGGCGCACGGCGCCCCAGCACATTGTTTCCAGATTGCCGCGGATCGCAGGCTTCATCTCGCTGCCGAAGAAGGCGCCGCGCTCATCGAGAAGATCAAGGTTGGACTGCGACACCAGCATGAGGTCGACGACGTCCTGTTTGATGATCTCCTCGATCTGGGCGATGAATTCCTGGCGGCTGCGGCGGCGCGGCGGCTTGACCGAATAGTCGAACCCCGTAGCGGTCACGCCGGCGCCGACGTCGCTATCCTTGGCATCGGCAATGATGAAATCAGTCGGTTTGTAGCGGCCCGTGCGAATGTTCGCCAGCTTCCTGTCGAGTCTCGTTACCATAGGTGTTCCTCGGTAGAAATGTTGTACGGCTCTGCTGCCGGCGCTCTTCCTTCGCCGTTCCAAGCTCGATGCCATATGCGGATATTTCTCATAATCTGTCAATAGCTGTCTAAATCTTTCTAATTTTGCTTCAGCACGAGCCATCTGGCAGCACAACACCCATCTATGCGCCGCTGATCGAGAATCAAACTCGGAATAACATTATGTTTTTACAAGGAAAATTTAGTATGCGCATATCGTATGGAGCAATTTGAGCATTTGCACAAAATTTCTTGCTGCAATGCCAAAAGAAAGGGTTTTCCGCACCATTTTCGCGCAATCTTGGCACGGGACGAGCAAAAATCGCATTGACGATTTGGAAGATAATGATAGCAATTGGCAGCGTCGGTGAGGAGGATCGCGGCCTTGAGTGATGGTTTCGCCACGTCGTGCGCAGAACGCTATTCCGCCCTGATCGATCCACGGTCCGGTCCGCTTGGCACGGACGCCCTTTCGTCGGCGGGCCTCTTCTTGTGCGGCATCAGCGCATGCGTCGATGCACGGATCGAGATGCACCAGATCCAGCCGCTTCTGGACGCACCTGCCGATACCCCCGCGGCGCAACTTGCCAACCTCCTTCTTTCTCGAGCGGCGCGCGGTGTGGGCGGCGAGGTACGGTTCGACTGGCCGGAAGGACCGGCCTGGCTGCGCGAACGGCTGCCGGCGCGCTATGCACTGGGCGGAACCGGTCCTCAGGCGGCCTGGGTGCTCGCGCAACTTGGCGTTCGCTCCCTGGTCGCGCTAGAGGATCGCTATGCGGCAATGCTGCAGAAGATCCCGGCCGGCGTTCTGCTGGCGGAGGGGGGCACGCTCAGGACGGCGGACACGGTGTCGACCGCTGGCCCGCATATCCCCGAAATCTTCATCTTCGAATTCACAGCCGGCCGCGCGATCGGCGCCGTCGTGCCGACCCGTTCCTCTCGTGTCATCATCCGCTTTTGCGATCGCGGCATTCAGCACGACAAGGATTTCGAGATCATGTCGCGCCGGCTGGCGTCGTCGGCCGCCGCCGGGCTTCTTTCCGGACTGAACGACGAGGCGGTGGAGAATGTCGGCGCCGCCAGCCGGCACGTCTTTGCCCTCAGCCGCGACTGGAAGGCGGCCGGCCTCAGAACGATCCATTTCGAGTTGGCGGGCTATGCGACACAGCAGGCCGTCGAGGAGCTTCTTTCCCACGCCCGCGGCGCGATCACCTCTCTCGGAATGAGCCACTCCGAACTGCTCGCCATGAACCCGTCCGCCCATCACCCCATGGAGGCTCTTGTGACGCTCGGCGAACGGCTCGATCTCGAGCGGGTCTGCGTACACGCCGATACATGGGCCGCCGCTGTGACCCTGAACGATCCGAAGGAAGAGGAACGGGCGCTGATGGCAGGCTGCGCGATTGCCAGCGCCAGGGCGGCGAATGGAGAACCCGCACGAACCATCGCGATCGCGCCGATGGCCGAGTTCCATCCGCTCCCCTTCGAAACGCCTGTCCGCGGGGGTCGCTGGACCTTCGTTGCCTGTGCGTCTCCCTATGTGGAGAAGCCCGTGACGACGCTCGGCCTGGGCGACAGCTTCACCGCCGGCTGCCTGCTCATTCTCGGACGCAACCGCCACGCCGACGCCACCCTCCAACACGCCTGAAGGACAAATTCCATGTTTCTCGAACGGTTCCGCCTCGACGGCAAAACGGCCTTCATCACCGGCGGTGGCCGCGGCATCGGTCTGTCGACGGCTGAAGCGCTCGCCGAGGCCGGCGCTCGGGTCATCATATCGGACATGGATCCGCAGGTGCTGGAGGCAGGACGTGACGAGCTGAAGCGGAAGGGCCACGATGTCGAGGCGGTGCAGCTCGACGTAACCGATTCCAAGGCGGTTGCCGCGGCAGCGCGATCCGCCAACGAGCGCTGCGGCGCGGTCGATATCCTGATCGCCAATGCCGGGATCGCCTGGCCCGACACTGGCGGCGAGGAGATGAGCGACGAGGTATGGCTGAAGGTGGTCGACGTCGACCTGAACGGCGCCTATTGGTCCTGCCGGGAATTCGCAAGACCCATGCTCGAACGCGGACGCGGCTCGATCGTCACACTCGGGTCCATGTCCGGGCTGATCTCCAACAAGCCGCAACGCCAGGTGCACTACAATTCGGCGAAGGCAGCCGTCCACCACATGACACGCTGCCTTGCCGGAGAATGGGCCGAACGCGGCGTAAGGGTAAACTGTGTCGCGCCGACCTATGTCGATACCGTCATGTCGCGCGGCGGCTTCACCGACGACAGACTGATGCCGGTGTGGATGGAGATGACGCCGATGAAGCGCGTTGCGCGCCCGGACGAGATCGCCGCGCCCATCCTCTTCCTCGCCTCGGATGCCGCGAGCGCCATGACCGGCGCGGTCGTGGTTGTGGATTGCGGTTATACGATTTGGTAGAGATTGACTGATTTGGCCTGAAATCTGTCGACCTCGCTGTCGGCTACCAACCGGGTGAAGCATGGAGTCTCCAAGCAAGCGCGTCGATATCGTCCCTGCCAAGCGGCAGGCGCTTATTTTGGAGCACCTGCGCATTAGCGGCGCGGCCAGCATCCAGGAACTCGCAGACACGATCGGCGGATCGCAATCGACGGTAAGGCGCGATCTCGAACACCTGATGGAAAAGGGCTATCTCGAGCGCACCCATGGTGGGGCGCACCTGCTGCAGCCGATGCGCGCTACCTTCGAACGCGAAATGACCGTCAATGCAGAGCTGCAGCACGCCGAGAAGGTTGCGATCGGCCGCGAGGCCGCGCTGCGGCTCAGCGCTCGCGACAGTGTCATCTTCGACAGTTCCTCGACCGTCATGGAGGTGGTGCGTGCCGCCGCCGAACGGGACTTGCCGCTGACCGTGGTGACGAACAGTCTCGACATCGCCGACTTCGCGGCCGACATCAAATCCTGGCGCATCATCCTGCCGGGCGGCACCGTCCGCCCCGGCTACCGGCACCTTGCCGGCGAGCCGGGCGAGAGCTTCATCAAGACGCTCCATGCCGACCTCTGCATGACAGGTGCTTCGGCTGTGACGGGCACGCTGCTGACGGAAACGTCGCTGGAGGTGGCGTCGCTCAAGCGCGCCATGATCTCGTCTGCCCGCAAGACAATCCTGCTCGTCGACAGCTCGAAGTTCACCGCACCAGGTTTCTGTACGCTTTCCGATATTTCAGAGATCGACGAGGTGATCACCGACGAGGGCATCTCCCGAGACGCACTTTCATCGTTGCGCTCCGCCGAACGAAAAGTGACGGTGGTTAGCGTCAGCACTTTGTCGGCTTCAGGGCGTTTCAAATTGTGATGCCCGACGCCGGACGTTTCGTTAATTCGAGTGCGTCCGATGCCGGAGGGCTTGAACGGACTCACTTCTACGCTGGCGGAGACGCCTCTTAGAGTTAGGAGCATTCAGGCTTGGCCGGCCAGCGCCGACAGGCTGCCGAGAAGCTTCGTTTTGTCCTTGCCTATCATTAACACGCCGCTGTCCGGGGCCAACAGCGCCGAGAACGGCAACATGGCGGCGCCGATCGGCGAGGCCTCGGGGCCGAATTGTCCCGACACGATTTCCGGCGCCACGATGCCGATGGCGCTGATCCGGTTGAACTGGGTCTGCACCCTTGCCAGCAGCTCGAGATGGATCGGCCGCGGCAGGATGCTGTCGAGAACGATCGCCTCGATGTCGATGACGGAGGTAATGGCGATGATGGCCTCGACCAGCGCGTTGGCGCAATCGTCGATCCATTCGACCAACGGCTCGCGCGCACCCGGCGGCAGCGGATCCAGTTCCCGCACGCGATTGATCTCGATGCCACGCGATTTGAGATGATTGACCAGCACATAGATGGAGGCGCGATGCAGCAGGCTCTGATAGCGCGCCGGCTTGGCCGCCACGGAATCGAGGCTTGAAGGCGAGACCGGCAACGGACCAAGCGCGGCGCTGTTGCCGTGCGGTCCGGTATGGACCTTGCCGCCCTGCACAAGCCCACCGCCGACAAAAGTGTCGATCGAGATATGCATGAAGTCGCGGAACCGCGCGCCGGCCCCCTGGATGAGTTCAGCCAGCGCTGCCGACGACGCGTCGTTTTCCACGAAGACTGGCGTCTTCGGCCTTGTAGTGAAGAATGTCCTCAGGTCGATTGCCTCCCAGCGGCTGCCAAGATCGTGGGGGAAGCCGAGCTCCTCGCTCCAGCCGCCGAGGAAATAGGGCGAAGCGATGCCGACGCCGACAATGCTGGCATCGCCAAGCCCGGCCACCACCTTGTCGAAGCTGGCGAGCGACATATTTCCGGCCCTGAGCACCAGATCGGGATCCGGAAACCGGTATTCGTGCGACTCGCGGGCGCGGACCTCACCGGCGAAGTCGACAAGCACGGCTTCCAGCGCACGCCGGCCGATCTTGATGCCGATGCTGTAGATCCGCTCCGGCGTAAGCCTGTAGAGAGTGGACGGAGATCCGCGTTGCCCGAACCTTTTTCCCACTTGCTTTACAAATCCAGACGACTCCAGCCCGTCGACAATGGTGGCGACAGCGGCCGGTGTCAGATTTGCGGCGCGCGCCAAGTCGGACTTGGAAGCCTCCTTCAGCCGGCGGATGGCATCAAGCACGAAACGCTCATTGTAATGCCGAACTTTGACAGAATTGCTGCCTTTTCCAGACAAAACCGGCGCCTCCATCTATTTCTCGCGGAGCTACTCTGGTCGCCTGCAGCTGTGAAGCTGCTGCGATCGTGGCACTCCGTCTGCGCCCTTGCGCGACGCGACAGTGCCTCTCGGGGCCATCGAAGTCAATTTTCTTGTTGCAGCTTGTGCCTATTTAATATAGCAAATTGAATAAATAACTAAGACCAGGGAGGGAAGGTGCTGGACTTGGGCGCATATGGCGAAGCCGGTGCTGCGGTGAAGAGGGATGTGGCAGTCCCTGTTGCCCTGGTTCAGGCGACGAAGGCCTTCGGCGGCACAATTGCCCTCAAGGACGCGTCCTTCGAATTGCGCTCCGGCGAGGTGCTGGCGCTGCTTGGCGAAAACGGCGCCGGCAAGAGCACCTGCGTGAAGCTGCTGGCCGGCGTTCATTCACCTACCGGCGGTTATGTCGAGGTCGACGGCAAGCCTGCGCACTTCCATTCGCCGCACGACGCCCAGGCCGCCGGTATCGCGGTCATGCACCAGCATCCCGGCCTGTTCCCGGATCTTTCGGTGGCGGAAAACATCTATCTCGGTCATATGCCACGCGACCGCTTCGGTGGCATCGACAACGCCGCCATGCTTGCTGGCGCTGGCAAGGTACTGGCCACGGTCGGCCTCGACGTCTCCGCCGAAACGCGATTGGGAACGCTGCGGACGTCCGAACAGCAGTTGGTCGAAATCGCCCGCGCCCTGTCGCTAGACGCGCGGGTGCTGATCATGGACGAACCCACGGCGGCGCTGTCGCAGCGCGAGGTCGAGCGGCTGTTCACTGTCGTTGCCGATCTCAGGCTGCACGGTGTGGCGATGATGTTCGTCGGCCATCGCATGGACGAAATCTTCCGCATCGCCGACCGCATCGCGGTGCTGCGCGACGGGCGCCTCATCGGCGTCAAGCCAAAGGCCGAGCTTGGTCGCGCCGCTGCCATCAGCATGATGGTCGGCCGCGAAGTGACCGACCTCTATCCGGAACGAAGCCACGCCATCGGCGCGATGGTGCTGGAGGCGAGGGGACTATCGCGCGTCGGCGGCTTTTCCGACATCGATCTCAAGCTCCACGCCGGAGAGGTGCTCGGGCTTGGCGGCCTGGTCGGCAGTGGGCGGACCGAGATTGCGCGCGTGCTGTTCGGCATCGACCAGCCGGATGCCGGCGAAATCCTGATCGACGGCAATGCCGTGCGCTTCGCGTCGGCGCGCAAAGCCATGGATGCGCGCATCGCCTACGTCTCTGAAGACCGCATGGGCCAGAGCCTGGTGATGGATTTTTCCATCCTCGACAATGCGGTGCTGCCGGTTCTCGACAAGGCCGCGCCCTCCGGCTTCTACGGCACGGATCGCGCAATCGATCTGGTTGCGGACTGGCTGAAGCGCATGAAGCTGCGCTTTTCCGGTTATGGGCAGCCGGTCAAGGAATTATCCGGCGGCAATCAGCAGAAGGTGGTGCTGGCCAAATGGCTGCGCACCGAGCCGCGCGTCCTCATCCTCGACGAGCCGACGCAAGGCATCGATGTCGGCACCAAGGCGGAAGTGCACGCGATGATCGCCGACCTTGCTGCACAAGGCATGGCAAACCTCCTGATCTCCTCCGAGATGCCAGAGCTCATCGGCATGTGCGATCGTATCATCGTCCTTCGCGAAGGCCACCGGACGGCCGAATTCGCCAGGGGTGAAGCCACCCAGGAAAAGGTGCTCGAAGCGGCGACGAAGACCGACGAGCGCGTCGATCCGGCAGCGCAGGCGGAGCGTGCTGCCATCATGGAGCAGAAAAAAGGACCGCTCGATTTCCTGAAGCGACGAGAGTTCGGGCTGCTCGCCGCGATTCTGGCGGTGGCCATTCCGGTCACCATCATCAACCCGCGCATGGTGAGCGCGGCAAACTTGACCGCCGTCTCGATGGACGCAGCCCTGCTGGTGGTCGCGGCACTCGCCCAGATGCTGGTGCTGATCACCCGCAACATCGACCTTTCGATCGCCGCCGTGATCGGTCTTTCGGCCTATATGGCGGCCAGCATGGTTCAGGCCTATCCCTCGCTCGACATCGGCATCGGCCTGGCGACCGCTTGTGCGGTCGGCGGCGTCGCCGGTCTGATCAACGGCCTTGTCGTCACCAGGGGAAAGATCCCGGCCATCGTCGTCACGCTGGCCTCGATGTCGATCTTTCGCGGTTTCAATTCGATCTGGGCGGCCGGCGACCAGGTCAGCGCCGACGAGGTCACGCAAGCCTGGCTCGATATGACCGGCCTGAAGATCGCAGGCGTGCCGCTGATCGTCGTCATCGCCATCGTCATTCTGTGCGCCGGCTACGTGCTGCTCTATCGCACGGCGATCGGGCGCGAGCTGTTCGCCACCGGCTCCAATCCGGATGGGGCGCGTCTCATCGGCATCCCTGTCGACCGGCGCATCCTGCTTGCCTTTGGCGTGGCCGGCCTGCTCGGCGGCCTGTGCGGGGCGCTCTGGGCATCCCGCTACGCTACCATCGATGCTCGCGTCGCGCTCGGCTTCGAACTCACCGTGATCGCTTCGGCGGTGGTCGGCGGCGTCGCCATCCGCGGCGGTTCGGGCACGCTGCTCGGCATCATTCTCGGCGCGCTCACCCTGCTGGTCATCAAGAACGGGCTGACGCTGGTGCGCGTCGATCCGCTGTGGCTGCAGGGCGTCTACGGCCTGGTGATCCTGGTCGCCATCGGTATCGACACCTTCATCGTGCGGCGCGCGGAACATGCGAGACAGGCGAGGGCGAGATGAGAAAGTTCCTGCGCTCCATCGACTTCTGGGACCTGCTGCTGGCGGGCTCTTGCCTGGCCATCTTCCTCTACGCGGCGATCTTCGTGCCGAATTTCGTGTCCGGCTTCAATCTCTCGCAACTGGCCGCGAGTGCCTCGGAAAAGGCGTTGCTGATCCTGCCGATGACGCTGCTCATCATCACCCGCGAGATCGACCTGTCGATCGCCTCGGTGTTGGCGCTGACGTCCGTGGTCTTTGGCCTGCTCGTCCAGGCCGGTGTGCCGACGCTGGCGGCAATCCCGCTGACGCTCGTCGCCGGCGGCGTGCTCGGCGCCTTCAATGGCTATCTGGTTTCGGGTCTGGGGCTACAGTCGCTGGTGGTGACGCTCGGCACCATGGCGCTCTATCGCGGTATTGGCTACATCCTGCTCGGCACCGGTTCGGTCAACATCCTGCCGCCTGCGGTCGTCGATTTCGGCATCAACAACTTGCCGGGCACCCAGATACCGTGGACCATCGTGCCCTTCCTGGTGCTGGCGCCGATCTTCGCAGTCGTTCTGCAAAAGACGCCGACCGGCAAGCGCATCTATGCACTCGGCGGCAGCCCCGAAGTGGCGCGCTATTCCGGCATCGACACGCGTCGGATGGTGCTGAAACTGTTCGTCGTCTCGGGCGGCGTCGCGGCAATCGCCGGCATCGTCTATACCGCGCGCCTCTCCAATGCCCGTGCCAACAATGCGCTCGGCATGGAGCTCGACGTCATCACCATCGTGCTGCTTGGCGGCGTCAGCGTCTTTGGCGGCAAGGGCCGCCTGACCGGCGTCATGCTGGCGCTGGTCCTGATCGCCATCATCCGCAACGTGCTGGCGCTCAACCAGATCGGCGGCGATGCGCAGGGCATGATCATCGGCATGCTGCTGATCGGCTCTCTGCTCGTCGGCAATTACTGGCGCTCCACACAGGAGCTGCTCAGCAGATCCCGCGCAATGCGCGAGACAAAGGGGTGATCTCGGGCCCCTTCCTTCAAGCCCGATCTTTAAACGGAGGAGTCACAATGAAAGCGTTTAGATTAGCCCTGCTCGCATCCGCGGTTCTGCTCGCGCCAACGTCGCTGGCCTTCAGCCAGGAGTGCGCCAAGGAACCCGTAACGGTCGGTTTCCTGCCCAAGCTAGACACGGACCCCTACTTCAAGGTGGCTTTTGGAGGCGCCGAAGAGGCGGCGAAGGAAATTGGCGGCACCGCTACCCAGGTCGCCCCATCGCAGGCGACGGCCGAGGCGCAGATCGAATTCATCAACAGCCTCGTGTCGCAGAAGGTCGGGGTCATCGCAATTGCCGGCAATGACGCCAATGCCGTCGCGCCTGCGCTGAAGCGCGCCGTTCAGCAGGGCGTCAGGGTGATCTCGTATGACTCCGACGTGGCGGCCGATGCCCGCGCGGTGTTCGTGAACCAGGTGAAGGGCGACAGTCTTGCCGAAATGATGCTGGAAAGCGCATTCAACCTCAGTGGCGGTGAAGGCGAATTCGCAATCCTGTCGTCGACGCCCACGGCGACCAACCAGAACGCCTGGATCGACTTCATGAAGGCGAAGATGGCGGCCGAGCCGAAGTTCTCCAAGATGAAGCTGGTGCAGGTCGCCTATGGCGAAGAGAGCGAACAGATCAACCAGCAACAGGCGTTGGCGCTGGTGCAGGCGTTTCCGGATCTCAAGGTGATCATCGTTCCAGCAGGCATTGGCCTTCCGGCGGCCGCGCGTGCACTTGAGGAGGCGGGCATGATCGGCAAGGTCAAGCTGACCGGCCTCGCGCCGGCCACTTTGATCTCGAAATACATCAAGGACGGCGCCGCGCAGGATATCTGGTGGAATGTCACCGATCTTGGCTATCTTACCTATCAGACTGCCCAGGCGCTTGCGCAGTGCAAGATCACCGGCAAGGAAGGTGAAAAGTTCACGGCAGGCAGGCTCGGCGAATACACGATAGGGACCGGCGGCGAATTGATCCTCGGGCCGGCGAAAATTGTGACCCCCGAAAATCTGGCCGAGTTCAAGTTCTGATCCGACGATCTTGAACCTTGGGGGCGCTGGTTTTGCCTGGCGCCCCTATCTCAGCTCTCTCAATCCCGGTCGATCGGACAGTGCAGGTGCGACGATGAACGTGTTGCTTGCAGGTGAAACCTTTGCGGCGACGACCTCGGTCGCCGTCGGCGGCGATGTGTTGACAAGTGCGACCTCGACGAATGGCGCGACGGCCTTCAACGCCGCACTGGCCGCAGAGGGCATCGCTGTCACGCAGATCGGCGGTGATCGCTGCGCCGCGGAGTTTCCCTATGACCTCGATGCGCTTGCCCGGTATCAGGCGGTGGTGATCTCCGATGTCGGCGCGCTGACATTGCTGGTCACGCCTGATGCCCGCGCCGGGCATGTCGGCGTCAACCGCCTCGAGGTGTTGAAAGCCTATGTCGAAAGCGGTGGCGGGCTGATGTTGGCCGGCGGCTATATGGGCTTTCAGGGCATGTTTGGGACGGCGCGGTTCCACGACACCCCGGTCGAAGACGTCCTGCCGGTGCGCTGTTTGCCGTTTTGCGACGGCATGGAGGTGCCGCAAGGCCTGCAGGCCTCCATCCTGCAGCCGTCCCACCCGATCTTTGCCGGGATGGAGGAAGCGTTGCCGGCGATCCTCGGCATGAACAAGCTGGATTTCAGGCGCGACGGTTCATCCCGGCTGCTTGCGACCTGTCATTACCGCGGCACGGACTGGCCGCTCCTTGCTGTTCGCAACCATGGCCGCGGCCGCACGGTGGCCTGGGCGACCGATATCGGCCCGCACTGGCTCTCGCAGGATTTTCTCGCATGGCCGCTCTACGGCAAGCTGATGGCGAACATGATCCGTTGGCTCGCCGGCAGCGAATAGAAGGCTCTGGAATACCGGGTTCAACCAGTGCCGTTGCCCGGCGCCCTGACCTTGTCACTCAGGATCGTCGTCCAAAAGGATTCTCTGCGCTGCGCCGTCGAGGTCGTCATACTGACCGGACCGCAGGGTCCACATGAAGGCCGCAAGTCCGGCGAGCCCCATCAAGAGTGCGACCGGCACCAGAATCGTCAGGTAGCTCATGGTCCAGAACCTATCGGCTGCAGGTCTGGATGAATGGATGCGGCTTGCCTGGCCGGTAGGTTTCCAGCGGAGGCATGACCTAAGCGCATCGCATTGGCCACCACCAACACGGACGAGAGCGACATTGCGGCTGCCGCCACGAGCGGAGTGATATAGCCGCAAACGGCAAAAGGGACCGCAATGGCGTTGTAGCCGACTGCCAAGGCGAAATTCTGCCGGATCAGTTTTCCTGCATTGCGCGAAATCTCGTAGGCGTCCGCGACGCTCGCAAGGCTTTCTTTCAGGAACACGAAGTCGGCTGCATTGCGGCCCACATCGGCCGCCGTTGCGGGGGCCATGGAGACATGCGCGGCCGCGAGAGCTGGCGCGTCGTTCAGTCCGTCTCCAACCATCAGCACCTTGGACTGGGCGGTGGTGAGACCCGCGATCCGCTCAACCTTGTCGGATGGAAGCATTTCCGCGGTGAAGTCATCGATGCCGAGCTTCGAAGCCAGATCGGCCACGGCAGATCTGCGGTCACCGGACAGGATCCCGACACCGAGGCCTCGCTGGCGCAATCGATCGATCGTCGAACGCGCGCCTCTTCGCATGGTGTCTTCAAATACCAGCCGCGCCAGCTGCTGCCCGTTCTGGACAAGCAGCGACACCGAGAACCAACCGTCCATGCCTTCCGGTATTTTGCGGCCAAGCGCCCAGTCCGGCCGGCCCAGGCGATAGACGGTGGTTC
Organism: Mesorhizobium sp. AR10; assembly: GCF_024746795.1. Lineage (NCBI taxonomy): Bacteria > Pseudomonadati > Pseudomonadota > Alphaproteobacteria > Hyphomicrobiales > Phyllobacteriaceae > Mesorhizobium > Mesorhizobium sp. AR10. The sequence continues at coordinate 5,910,682 of NZ_CP080524.1, read as the reverse complement.
CCATCCTGGCTTCGAGGCCTCGGCCGGGGTATTCCGCGAGATTCTTCATCGGAGAGGTTCCAACAGAGCCTGGCGATGCGGCAGCCAGAATTGCGACGGACATCGGATGCCTTGAGGCCGACGCCATTTTGGCCGCAAGCGCCAGCGCACTGGGGTCAACATCAGTCCTATTGACGAGAAATGGCCGGCCGAGCGTCAGCGTGCCAGTCTTGTCGAACAGCACAGTGTCGACTTCGGCGAGGCGCTCGAGAGCAGAGCCATCCCTGACCATCACGCCTTTTTCGAAGAGGCGCCGGGCGGCGACGACCTGCACGATCGGAACGGCAAGACCGAGCGCGCACGGGCAGGTTATTATCAGCACGGCGATGGCAATCGAAACCGACGCGTGCCAGTCCCTCGTGATGAACAGCCACCCCAGAAAGGACAGCAGCGCGATGGTATGCACGACTGGCGAATAGAGCGCCGAGGCACGATCCGCCAGTCTGCGATAGCGTGCTCTGCCGCCCTCGGCGGCTTCCATCATTCTGATCATTTCCGCCAGAAATGAATCCTTTGCCTCGGCTGAAGCTCTTATCGTCAGCGGCCCCGTCAGATTGAGAAGCCCGGCCTGGACCAGGGTTCCCGGAATGGCGGGCCTGGGCGCCGATTCTCCGGTGACGACAGAACAATCGAGTTCCGAAGCACCTTCCATGATGATCCCGTCGACAGGGACTCTGTCGCCGGCGGCAATGAGGATGGAGGTCCCCGGCCTGATCTCGGCAATCGGCACATAGCGCCGGCCGTCGGCATCCACGATGATCGCACCCCTTGGCGCGAGGCTCGCAAGCCCTGCCACGGCGGAACGGGCCTTTTCTCGCATCACATGGTCGAGCGTGCGGCCGATGAGCAGAAAGAACAAAAGCGATGTCGCCGCGTCGAAATAGGCATGCGGCCCGCCATGAATCGTATCGTAGAAGCTGAGCCCGAACGCCATCAACACGCCGATGGAAATCGGCACATCCATGTTTGTCCTGCCGTTTCGCAAGGCGGCCCATGCCGAGAAAAAGAATATCCGCCCCGAATAGACAATTGCGGGCACGGCGAGCGCTGCGGAAATCCAGTGGAACGCCTGACGGGTTCCGCCCTCGGCTCCGGACCAGACCGAAACCGACAGCAGCATGATGTTCATGGCGCAGAAGCCCGCGACCGCGAGCGCCTTGATGAGCCGGGAATATTCGGGACTGCGCTGGTCGGCGTCCGTGGTGAAGACATGCGACTGATAACCCGCAGCTTTTAGCGCGCCAATGAGATCGGGCGCCTTGTCGGCGCGCGGGCGCCATTTCACGATGGTCCGTTTCATCGATAGGTTTGCCCGGGCATATTCGACCTCGGGCAAGGCTGACAAAGCGCGTTCGACCGTGGCCATGCAGGAGGCGCAGTGGATTTCGGGCACCGACAGGTCGGTTTGAAAAAGGCCGCCACCGAGGTCGCGGCTCAGAAGGACAAGCTCGTCGCGCGGGCTGGAAACCCGACCTGCCGGGCCGATCTCCAGAGCGGCCTCGGCCCCGGGCGCGCAGCAGCTCATGACCGCTACTCCTTCAGCCCCGGCTCAACCGATATCGTCCGGTAGGCATGCCATGTGGCATGTCCCAGCAGAGGAAAGGTGACAATCAATCCGACCAGGCCGGTTCCAAGGCCAACAAGGGTCAGCAGCAGCACGATTGTACCCCAGGTGATCATCACCGGGCGATTGTTCCAGACGAGCGAAATACTGGTGCCCATTGCGGTAAACGCATCCGTTTTCTGGTCAAGGAGCATGGGAACCGAAAAGGCACTGATGGCGAAGGAGAATGCGGCGAACACCCCGCCAACCGCTGTACCGACAGCCAACATTGCCCAGCCGATGGTGGTTGTGAAAAGCATTGGCGCAATGTGGTCGAAACCGAGAAACGGTCGCCAGCCGAAGAACAGGGCGTAGATGATGACTGCGGCACGCATCCACAACAGCGCCAGGCCGAGCATGATGAAGCCGACGAAGAGAATCTGGCCGCCGGAGGCCGGCCGCACGAAGATCATCCTGGCAAGAGAGATGGCCTTGCCCTGTTCCAACGACCGGCTTTTTTCATAGAGGCCGACCGCAATGAGCGGGCCGACCACCATGAAGGCCGCGGTTGCAGGAAACAGGATGTAGTCGAGCTGAAACAGGAAAAGCCCGCCGACGATCAGCGCGGACACTGCAAAGACGGCCACCCCATAGGCGAGACTGGGGGCCGGCGTCGACATCAGGTCGTGCCAGCCGGCGCGCAGCCAACCGAACGCGGCATTGGCCGGGAGACCACGGTTGCGCGATCCGACGCGGACGAATTCTTCGTCATTGGCTAGATGGAGATCACTCATTTCCATGATCCTTCGTGTCGTTTCGCCACGCCACGTATCTCGAACTTCAGCAAGACGAACTGGCCGCAGCGTAGCTGTTCGTTGCGGGGTCGCCGGGTTCCTTCAAATGCGGCACGCAATCCGCTCGCGACGCGAAGGACACGTACACCAGATGGACATTGGCGGCGGCGACCAGCGCCAATCCGGCCGTGACCAAAATGAGCGCGACAGTTCGCGATCGCGATTTCGACGTCAGGGCGGGATCCAGGCTCACTGGGGCGTCTCCCGGAGAGAAAGCACATAGAGGGCGAGTATCTTGCGCTGGGTCGCGGAGAGGCGCTGTTCCCAATGAGGCATGGTGCCTTGCCGGCCGCCATAGGTTGTCGTGGTGACGGATTGGAGGTCGCCGCCATAGATCCAGTTGCTGTCGGTCAGGTCAGGCGCGCCGAGGTCGTGTTTGCCCTTGGCATCGTCGCCGTGACAGGCAATGCAATTCTGTTTGAACACGTCCTGTCCGGCAGCAATGCTTTGCGGATCGGCATCATGGCCGTCGGCGGTGCCGCCGAGAGACCGCACATAAGCGACCACGTCGGCCAGTTGCTTGCTGTCGATCACCCCATCGCGGCCAAAGGCCAACATCTGAGCGGTGCGCGTATCGGGATGGGTCGAATTGATGCCGACGCGCAGTGTTTCAACGATCGTTTCCGGATCACCGCCCCAGAGCCAGACGCCGGCGGTGAGGTTGGGAAATCCGGGACCGCCCGTGGCTTTGGTCCCATGGCAAGCCGCACAATTGTCGCCAAACAGCGTGTGGCCGGTTTCGCGGACGATCGTCATCATCGAAGGATCGGCCTGAATTGCCGCAAAATCCATTTGATCGATCTTTTGGGTCCAGTTGGAACGCTGTACCGTCGCGTCCTGGACCAGGCGGTCAACACTGGTTTTCTGGTCAATTCCAAGCAAACCCTTGGTGTAGGTGCTGCCCAGCGGCCAGGCGGGCATGAGGACCCAGTAGCACACGGCAAAGAGGGTGGTGATGGCCAGGAAGAAGAACACAATACGCGGAACCGGCGTGTAAAGCTCCTTGATGCCATTCCACTCGTGACCGGTCGTGGCCTGTCCCGTGACGGGATCGCGCTCGCCTATTTCCATGGCTTGTCGTCTCCGTCGAGAATGCTGTCTTTCGCCCTTTCAAACCGCTTCCTGTTCGACGGCCAGAACGTGTAGACGAGGACGCCTACGGCCATCGCAATAAGGTAGAAAAGGCCCCAGCTTTTGGCGAAGGCGACGACGGCGTCGTGTTCCCAGCTCATTGCGTGGCCTCCGGCTGCGCGGCAACCTCCGCCTTGGCGGCGGTGGTCAGGTGACCAAGGATCTGCAGATAGGCGACCAGCGCATCCATTTCGGTAATGGTCGCCGGATTGCCGTCAAAGGCCCTGACCTGCGTTGCTTCCCCGTAACGTTCGGTAACGCCGGCGGCGAAATCACCGTCCGGCGCGGCCTGGCCGAGCGCATCCTGGGTCGCATTGGCGACCATGTCGTCGGTGTAGGGAACGCCGACGTCCCTGAGAGCAGCCAGATGCTCGCCGAGGTCGTCGATGCGCAGTGGGTTATCGCGCAGCCAGCCAAATTTGGGCATGACCGACTCCGGAACAACCGCTCGCGGGTTGATGAGGTGAGCGACCTGCCAGGCGTCGGAATATTTGCCGCCAATGCGGGCCAGATCCGGCCCCGTGCGCTTTGATCCCCACAGCATCGGATGATCATATTTCGATTCAACGGCGAGCGAATAGGGTCCGTACCGTTCGACTTCGTCGCGCAATGTGCGGATCATTTGAGAATGGCAGGCGTAGCAACCCTCGCGGATGTAGATGTCGCGCCCAGCTTGCTCCAGCGGGGTGTAGACCCTCATGTCCGGCGCGTTCTCGACCGTATCGTCGATCGTGAACAGCGGGGCGATTTCGACGAAGCCGCCGATGCTGGAGACCACGACGATGGCAAGCACGAAGCCGATGGCGCTGCGTTCGATCTTGCGGTGGAATTCTGGCATGATCCTCACTCCGCCGGCTGGGCGACAGGCGCCAGTTTGCGTTCTGGCGCGTCCTCGCCCGGTTGCAGTGCTGCTTGCGAATGGCCGCGGATCGTCATCCAGATATTGTAGGAGCCGGTGATGGCGCCGAGTAGAAACAGCAGCCCGCCGAAGGCGCGAGCAATGTAATAGGGATGCATCGCCACCATGGATTCAATGAAGGAATAGGTAAGCGTTCCGTTCTCGTTGTATGTCCGCCACATCAAGCCTTGCAGGATGCCGGAATTCCACATCGCAAAGACGTAGATGACGGTTCCCGAGATCGCCAACCAGAAATGCACCTCGACCAGTTTGGCCGAATACATCCGTTCACGCTTCCACAATGCCGGGACCAGAGTGTAGATCGAGCCGAAGGTGATCAACGCCACCCAACCCAGGGCGCCCGCATGAACGTGGCCGACGGTCCAGTCAGTGTAGTGGGAAAGCGCGTTGACCGGACGGATCGCCATGAACGACCCTTCAAAGGTGGTCAGGCCGTAAAAGACCGCCGCCGCCATCATGAAACGCAGCGTGGCGTCGTCGCGCACCTTGTGCCAGGCGCCGTTCAGCGTCGCGAGCGCGTTTCCGGCCGAGGCCCAGGATGGCACCAGGAGGACCAGCGAAAACGTCATCCCCAGCGTTTGCACCCATTGGGGCAGGGCGGTGTAGTGCAGGTGGTGTGACCCCGCCCACATGTACATGAAGGTAATGCCCCAGAAGCTGATGATCGACAGCCGGTAGGAATAGATCGGCCGACCCGCCCGCTTGGGCAGGTAGTAGTACATCATCCCCAGGAAGCCGGAGGTGAGGAAGAAGGCGACGGCGTTGTGGCCGTACCACCACTGCGTCATCGCGTCCTGGACGCCGGAGAATGCCGAATAGCTCTTGGCGTGGCCGAACGACACGGGCATGGCCAGATTGTTGACGATATGGAGGATCGCCACGACCAGGATGAAGGCCATGTAGTACCAGTTGGCGACGTAGATATGCGGCTCCTTGCGGCGAGCCAGCGTGCGAATGTAGATCGCGAAATACACCACCCAGACGAGGACCAGCCAGATATCGGCGTACCATTCCGGCTCCGCATATTCCTTCGATTGTGTGACACCCATGAAATAGCCGGTCGCGGCCATGACGCAGAACAAATTGTAGCCGAGCAGGACGAACCAGGGGCTGAACTGGTCGGGGAGCCGGGCGCGCGAGGTCCGCTGCAGCACATGGAAAGACGTGGCGATAAGCGCATTGCCGCCGAAGCCGAAGATCACTCCGCTCGTATGAACCGGCCGTAGGCGCCCAAAGCTTGCCCAGGCCGCGTCGAAGGTCAGATCTGGCCAGGCAAGCAGGCTCGCGACCCAGACGCCGAAGAACATACCGACCATCGCCCAGATCATGGTGAGGATGACGCCCACCTTGCTCGGGTCGTCATAATAGTGATCCAGACGTTCGGCAGAGGGTTCGGGGGCATAGAGTGCCGAAAGCATGGGAAAGATCATCGCAACGCTTGCAACAACGACGATAAAGCCATGCACGCCCATCGGATCGCCGCGACCGGCTGCAGCCATGGCCAGTCCGACCATAGCCATAAGGGTCAGCACGACGATTGAAAGTTGGCGTTCGCCGGATGTGAGTTGAGCGAGCATGTGCGTCCACCGTCAGGTGCCCGTCAGGGCGAAATCGTCCCCGATTTTCGCATGGGTGCGCAGCGGTTGGTTTGATCTGGCGCAAACGCGAGCCTGATTTCACCAGAAGAGGTTGTCGTTTCGAGCGGGCGTTCTGGCGGGAGTTTGCCGGTCCGGGGCCGGCTCAGTCGTCCTCGGCTGTCGCAATGTTGGTTGCCGATGAACTGGGAATTGGAAGGCGAAAGAACATCGCCAGCTTCAGGCTTTTCGCAATGCGTTCGGCTCGATCGACAAATACCGCAGCCGTCTGCGGGGCAAAGAGCGCCGCCGCGGTCTCGCCAAACAGCCCCAGCCAGATGTCGAAATCGGCTTCGGTCACGTCTTTCAGCTTCAGATGTGCAGGCACCGGGCGTCCGTGATAGTCGCCCGTCTTGAGAATGACGGAACACCAGAAGTCGGTCATTTTCTCGAGGTGCGGCTCCCAATCGCCGGTGATCTCACGCGCGAAGATCGGCCCGAGCCGTTCGTTTTTCCGTAGTCTGGAATAGAACTCGCGGACCAGCGCACCAATGCTTGCCCGGTCAACTCCCGGATCGGCCAACGGCCGCTCGGCGGCCGGGCGCGCCTGATCGATGGCAGATGTGTTCATGTTGATCCTTTCGGCGATCGTGCCCATTCCCTGACTTCGAAGTCGGCGGCCAAGCTCAGGAAAATCCGAGGCGCTGAAGGGCGGCTCGCATGACGGTGAGGCGTTCACGGACGAGGCGGAAACCCAGATTGTCTGGTGGCGTGCCGACCGCGCAACCGCCACTTTTCCCGTCCCGGATGAAGTTCGACATATATGTGCGGTGGTAGCCCTCCACGACATGCACCCCGCAATTTTCAATCGAACTCACGATGCTGGCGCCGTCGGCAGCTACCGTTGCATGGACGTAGCAGGTCGATGTCCACTCCCAGACATTGCCCGCAACGTCCGCCAACCCCATTGAGTTGATACCAAACGCCCCTTGAACCCTTGGCTCGGGATCGGATTTCCGCCCAAGCGAAGCCTCGGTGCGATACCGGGCGAGCCAGCGCATCGCCGGATTGTTGGGGTCGCCGGCGCCGCCCTCGATGTCGCTGCGGAACCGCTCGGCGGCGGCGTAGGCCCATTCCGCATCTGTCGGCAGCCGCCATGTCGCGCCCGTCTGGGCCGAGAGCCAGCCCGCATAGGCCTCGGCGTCGATGTGGCTTACGCCGGTGACAGGAAAATTGCCGCTATCCAGGCTGTCAGCCGCCCTGCAGCTGCCGGCCGTCACGCACCGTCCGTATTCCGCTGCACTCACCTGGTGCTTCATGATTTTCAGCGCAGCACCGACCGTTGTCAGGATCCGCGGCGCCGCGGCAGGATGGCCTTCCCCGAGGAATTCACCTGGCTGAGGATGGTCGAACGATCCGGGCGCAAGGGTCACGAGTTCTGGGCTCGCCACGAGCCGGCCAGCCACAGAGAACCTGTCAATCGCACTGGTCGCGCCCATGACGATCAGCACGGCAGTTGCGATACTCCCGAGGGCTACGAGTGGGTTGAAAGACATGGCATTTCGTCCGGGCGTACGTAACCTTGCGCAGAGGGCGCAAGGTCACGTCAATGTTCAGGATCGGATCCTCGTCACTGCGTCGCAATGGCCCTTGGGGCTTCGACCTGCGTCATCAGGTCGTCATCCCAGGTTCCGTCGACCGTAAAATGTGCGGTCGCGCCGAGTTCCACGGCCTCGATCAGATTGTGGTTCACATAGGCGTAGATGCCCGGCTGCAGGAATGTATAGAGGGCCGAGCCGGCAGAGCCGCCACGAATGAACCAGGTTTCCAGGTCCTTTGCGGGAGGGTTGGCGAACTTGCCCTGTTCCCAGACATAATCGCCGTGGCCGCCGATCAGATGCGGCCGCGTATCGCGATTGGCCTGCGAATGGACGATCAGGACAGTCTCGCCGACCTTCGCCTTCATGGCGTTCTCGCCGGTCAGCGATCCTGCCTTGCCATTGAATACGACGTGGGTCGGAATCAACCCGCGCATGACCTTCATCATGTCATCGAAATTGTCGCCGGCCGTTTCGTACTTCTTGAATTTCCCCTGCTCGTCGCGGGGGACGTAAAAGTCGTTTTCGCCGATGTAGTAGATTCGGTCATAGCGGATAGGTTTGCCCTTGTCGTCGCGGAGGCCGTCGCGCGGCAGCACCATCACCGCACCGCTCATGCCGGACACGACGTGCCACGGGATCATCGGTCCGCCGGGGGCGCAGTGGTAGACGAACGTCCCCGTGCGCGTTGCCTTGAAGCGGAGTGTTACCTGCTCGCCTGGATTGATAAGTGTCAATTCGCCGCCGCCGAGAGCGCCGGTGGCAGCGTGGAAGTCGATGTTGTGCGCAAGCGTATTGGTGTCGGGATTGACGAGTGTGAGCTCGAGATAGTCGCCTTCATGGACAACCATCAGGGGGCCGGGGATCGAGCCGTTGTAGGTCATCGCATTGAGCTGCGTCCCATCGGCATCGATGACAACGGGCTTTTCCTCGACTGTCATCGTGAACTCGACGACTTTCGGACCGCCTTTGGCCACCTGGTCGTGAGCATGGACGAACGGCGGTGCAACGAGGGTGACCTTTTCGCGCGGCAGTCCAGCAACTTCCTTCGCGCTGGCCACAGCCGGCATTGCGACCATCGTTGCCGCTGCGGCGGCGGTAAGGACAGATCCCAACAGAGCTTCACGTCGCGTAAGCATTTCAATCTCCTTGTGCGTCAACCACTTGATGCCCCGAGAGTAGCCTGCTTGCGGGGTCCGTCTTTGCGCTGGCGCAAACCGCAAACATTTCCATGCGACTGCAGCGTTTGCGGAGTGTGAGCGGATCGTGTTCCCGAGCGCTCCATATGAAATAGGCCGGACTGGACCTCCCCCGGTCCGTCCGGCCGTTTTCCCTCCGGCGATCGCCAATCGGAGGGTATCTATGTCGAAAGGTGTCAGTTGGAAGCGGCTTTGGTCACCTCGCCGAACAGCCCAGCGAAAACTGTCTTGGCCTTGCCGGTCTGTTTGACGGCTTGTGCCGCATCCAGGTTCACAGGCTTGCCGACGACGATCAGCGCCACCATGCCCATGCCGTAGTGCGGGGCGCACTTCACGCCATAGACGCCTTCCTGGGTCACGGTCACGGTTATCTCCGCGTTCGGCTTTCCCTTGAAAGCTTCAGCACCGTCCGGCAGCATTCCCTTGACGCTTTCGGCATTGTGGGACTTGTCGGTGGGCACAAACTTGATCGTGTCGCCGGGCACCGCGCGTATGTAGGCGGGCTCGAAGACCATCGAACCCTTCTCACCCTTGTTGAGCATCTGCACGAGGTGTTCTTCAGCGTTTGCTGCGCCGGCCAGAGACAGCAATGCGATGGCAGCGGCGATCAGGGGCAATTTCATGGGATAGTCCTTTCCTGGGTTCATCACGGCATCAACCGTTGCGGCTTTCTACGTCACGGGAGGGCGTTGCCATTTGCGCTGGCGCAAACTGGCGCACGAAATATCGAAGGCGATGAGGGTGAAGGAGTTGAGCCGTCCCCTAGTCTTCGCGCAGCGAGCGCGCACGCTTTCTCAATTCTGTTCGGGATCGAACGGAAAAAATGCGCTAAGTGACAAACGTTCAGTTACGTTGGCTGAGCTTGGCGGCATCCTTTCAGCTCAGCGGTAACGAATTTCATGCCAGCGCGGGCCATTACCGGTATCAAAGGACGCTTTCTGCAAGCGGTGCTGTCTCGCCGCTTCGAAGGACGCAATGGTTATTTGCTGGCGATTTTCATGGTCGCAGCCGCTGTCCTCCTTCGACTTCTGTTGGAAGGACTGCTCGCGGACCGAGCGACATTTACCCTCTTTACGCCTGCTATCCTCGTCGCATCGATCGCTGGCGGTATCTGGCCTGGGCTATTGTCCGTAGCACTTTCGTTAGGCGGAGCGTTCTGGCTGGACAGTCTACAGTCCGACCGTGCCCAAAATCCGGTTGAGCTCGTCGTATTCGCCCTTGTCGGCCTGGCGATCGCCTGGATGGGCGAAATGCTGCATCACGCCAGCAAGGCAATCGATCGGGCTGAAAGCGCGCTCGACAGCCGGGAGGCCCATCTTCGCTCCATTCTTGATACGGTGATCGACGCAACAGTCGTCATCGAAAAGGACGGCACCATCGTTTCCTTCAACGCTGCCGCGGTACGGCAATTCGGCTATGCCGAAGCAGAGGTCGTCGGAGAGAATGTGCGCCTGTTGATGCCGGAGCCATACCGCCACGAGCATGACGGCTATATGCACAGGTACCTGACCACCGGGGAAAAGCGGATTATCGGGGTGGATCGTGTCGTTATCGGACGACGCAAGGACGGGTCGACCTTTCCGATGAAACTGGCGGTTGGCGAGATGAAGTCGGCTGGCAAGATCTATTTTACCGGCTTCATCCGAGACCTGACGGAGCGTGAGGAATCGGCGGCACGTCTGCATGAAATCCAGGGCGAGCTTGCAAGGTTGGCACGCCTCAACGAACTTGGCGAAATGGCCTCGACGCTCGCTCACGAGTTGAATCAACCGCTTTCGGCGATCGCGAATTACGTTCAAGGCTGCGCCCGGCTGTTGCGCGACATGGATGACGCCGTGGCAACAAAGATGAGGGCTGCACTGGAAGAAACCGCAAGGCAGTCGCTGCGCGCGGGGCAGATCATTCGCCATCTTCGTGAATTCGTCACCAAAGGCGCCACCGACAAAGCACCGGAGAACATTCGCAGCCTGGTGGAAGAGGCAGGGGCTCTGGCATTGGTGGGATCGCGAGAGCGGGGGGTGCGGACGGTGTTCGAGTTCGCGCCTGGACCGGCAACCGTGATGGTCGACCGCATACAGATCCAGCAGGTACTGACCAACCTGATGCGAAATGCCATGGAAGCCATGCGCCACAGCGCACGCCGTGAACTTGTTGTCCGCACCCATGCCGCGCAGGGTGGCGAAATCGCCGTCGTGGTCGAAGATACGGGACCAGGTATTTCCGACGAGGTTTCCGCCCAGCTTTTCAAACCCTTCGTGACGACAAAGCCCGGAGGAATGGGGGTTGGATTGTCGATCTCCAAGCGGATCGTCGAGGCGCACGGCGGAACCATGACGGTGAGCCAGAACGACGCCGGAGGCGCGACGTTCAGGTTCACGCTCCCTGCATTCAAGGAAGAGGACGCACATGGAGACGGGTGACTACATCGTTCACATCGTCGATGACGAGGAACCGGTCCGGAAGTCGTTGGCTTTTCTGCTTACGATGTCCGGATTCGCGGTCAAGATGCACGAGAGCGCAACCGACTTTCTGGTTGCGGCATCCGGCATCAGAAATGGCGTTCTGGTGACCGACCTGCGCATGCCTGACATGACGGGGGTAGAGCTCTTGCGAAATCTCGTGAGCGCAAATGCCTCGCTTCCGGCGGTTGTCATCACGGGTCACGGCGATGTCCCCATGGCGGTTGAGGCGATGAAGGCCGGCGCCACGGATTTCATCGAGAAGCCGTTCGAGGACGTTGTCCTTATTGAGGCTATCCAACGCGCGGCTGAACAACTTGTCGATAAACCGTTGGATCTGGACGATGTCGCGTCGATCCAAACAAGGCTTGGGCGGTTGAGCGACCGCGAGCGCCAGGTTCTCTCTGGTGTGGTGGCTGGATTGCCGAACAAGTCGATTGCGTATGATCTGAACATCAGCCCACGCACCGTCGAGGTGCACCGCGCCAGCGTTATGGCCAAGATGCAGGCAAAAAGCCTGCCGCAGCTTGTCCGGATGGCATTGGCCGCAGGTTTTGGTCCAGCCTGAATTTCACAAGGCTCGGTTTCACAAGGATTGATCTGGCGCAAGGCGTGAAGCGCCAGATTACCGCTTGCTGTGTAATGACTGGCGGGATGACCTCGCTGGCGTATCCGGAAGCTATGATCCTTGCACGCCGCCAACACCATCTTAGTCGTGGCGCCCGACCCCGGGCTCAGGCGTTCGCTCGAGTTCGCACTCGAAGTCGAAGGCTTCCCGGTTGAATCGCATGAGTCGCTTTCGACAATAGAGGCTTCGCCTGAGGCAAACGCCGCGGCCTGCATCATCGTCGATGAAAGTGCGATCCGGCTCAGTCCTGCCGGACGTCAGCCGCTTGCCCGCTTCGCCGGGCGGGTGATACTGCTGGTAGAGGAAGTTGATCCAACCGCTGGCCCCGATGGGTTCGCGGTCCTGACAAAGCCGGTCGAGGGAAATGACCTGATTGACCTGGTGCAAACCATTTTGGCCCGTCGCCTCTCGCTGACTAAGTAGAACCCCTTAGGACATAACCCAATTTCGCAGGCCGGCATTCTGCGCGATTGCTGTTTCACCGAAACCAGGGAAACAGCCATGAACGCGATCGTCGACACTCGGGTGCCCTTCGAGATCCTCACCGCCCTGGCCCCGCAACTGGACGTGTCGAGAGATGGCCGGCCGGTGCCGCTCTCGTTCTTCAACGCAGGCTCGGAGATCTACGCACAAGGCGAAAAGGTCACTTCCCATTACCAGATCGAGTTCGGCGCTGTCCGTATTTACCGGCTGCTTGCCGATGGGCGCAGGCAGATCACGGCTTTCCATCTGGCGGGAGAGATCTTTGGGTTTGAAGCTGACCTTGCCCACCATTTCTTTGCCGAGGCCATCATTACGACAGGGCTGCGCACATTCCGCCCGGTGGCCGGCCTCGACATATCGCGCGAACTGTTGCCGCTTGCTCTTCGCTGCATGGTGCGGGCCCAGGAACATTTGCTGGTGGTTGGGCGGCAGACAGCGATCGAACGCATCGCCGCTTTTTTGATCGACATGGTTGACCGCCAGGGAGAGCTCGCTCAGATCGAGCTGCCAATGTCCCGCCAGGATATCGGCGACTACCTCGGTCTCACGATCGAGACGGTATCGCGCGTGCTGTCGAGATTGCGCGACAAGGGTGTCCTAAGGTTTCATGGACTTCGCACCCTGGAAATCCGCAAGCCTGAAACGCTCCGTTCCATGTGCGAGTGATCTCGCCGCATGTGCGACAGAGCCGCAGAGCACCCACTCAGAGCCGCTCTTCGGGTATTGCCCGAGCAAGCTTCGGAATAAGGCATGTCCCCGCAACCAAATACCAAAACGGCCTGCCTTGTGCGGGCCGTTTTCGTTTGTAATCATGCAAAAGGGAAAGCTGCGGGAGCTCGGTGAAGGGCAGGAGACAGTTCCCCAGTGTGACCCCCGTGTAGACAGGAGCCGTCGTGGACGCCAGACCCAATTCCCCTGAAGCCCGTGACATCCGCTACCATCTGCATGCTTATACCAATGCCCGCAAACACCAGGAGTCGGGTCCGCTCATCATCGAAAAGGGCGATGGCATCTATGTCGAGGACGTGGCCGGCAATCGCTACATCGAAGCGATGGCGGGCTTGTGGAGCGTAGCCGTCGGCTTCTCGGAAAAGCGGCTGGTCGACGCCGCCACCCGGCAGATGGCGAAGCTGCCCTATTATCACGACTTCGGTTCGAAATCGCATTCGCCGCTGATCGACCTGGCCGAGAAGCTGGTCCAGATGGCGCCGGTTCCGATGAGCAAGGCGTATTTCACCAATTCGGGCTCCGAGGCCAACGACACGGCGATGAAGATGATTTGGTATCGGTCGAACGCGCTCGGCCAGCCAGCTCGCAAGAAGATCATCAGCCGCAAACGCGGCTATCATGGCGTGACGATTGCCTCGGCAAGCCTGACCGGGCTGCCGAACAACCATCTTTCATTCGACCTGCCGATAGCCAACGTGCTCCACACATCGACGCCACATTACTGGCGCGATGCGGAGCCGGGCGAAAGCGAAGAACAGTTCTCTAGCCGTCTTGCCGATGATCTCGAGAAGCTGATCCTCGCCGAGGGACCCGAGACCATCGCCGCCTTTTTCGGCGAGCCGATCATGGGCGCCGGCGGCGTCATCGTTCCACCCGCCGGCTACTGGGAGAAGATCCAATCGGTGCTGTCGAAATACGACATCCTGCTCGTCGCCGACGAGGTCATTTGCGGCTTTGGCCGGACAGGCGAGATGTTCGGCTCACAAACCTTCGGCATCAAGCCCGACATCATGGTGCTGTCCAAGCAGATCTCGTCGTCCTACCTGCCGATCTCGGCCCTGCTCATCAATGAGAAGGTGTTCGAGCCGATCGCGGACGAGAGCGACCGCATCGGCACGTTCGGGCATGGCTTCACGGGCGGCGGCCATCCCGTCGCCGCGGCCGTGGCAGTGGAGAATCTCAAGCTGATCGAGGAGCGCGACCTTGTTGGCAATGCGCGTACGGTCGGGGCGCACATGCAGGCACGGTTGCGTAAGCTCGCTTCGCATCCGCTCGTCGGAGAGGTGCGCGGTGTCGGCCTGATCGCCGCCGTCGAACTGGTCGCCGACCAGGCCAGCAAGGCGCCGTGGGGGAAGCCCGGCGCGCTTGGCGGCTTGGTGAATGGGTTCCTGCAGCAGAATGGCGTCATCTCGCGCAACATGGGCGATGCGATCGCCTTCTGCCCGCCGCTCATCATTACCGAGACCCAGGTCGATACGTTGATCGATGCTTTCGAGCGCTCGCTCGCCGCCGCCCTGCCGCAGGTTCGGCCGCAGGGCTGAACCAGGACTGTGATGGCCGCCATCTGGCGGCCTCCAGCGTCCGCACGTCACTGGGACATCATTGGCGCCGATCCAGCAGGATCATCTCCGCCGCCTTCTCGGCAATCATGATGACCGGCGAGTTGGTGTTGCCCGAGACGATGGTTGGCATGACCGAAGCGTCGACCACACGCAGGCCGTCAAGGCCATGCACGCGCAAGCGATCGTCGACAACGGCCATGGTGTCGGAGCCCATCTTGCAGGTGCCGACGGGGTGGAAGATCGTCGTGCCGATATCGCCGGCCTTGCGGATAAGGTCTTCGTCGCTGTCATACTGCGCGCCGGGCAGCATCTCTTCTGGCGCAAAGCGCGCCACTGCCCGAGCCTTCATCAGGCTGCGCACATGGCGCAGCGACGCGACGGCGACGCTGCGGTCTCGCTGGGTGGAGAGATAGTTCAGCTGGATCTTCGTGGCCTCATGCGGATCGGGCGATGCCACATGCACCGTACCGCGGCTTTCCGGACGCAGATTGCAGACCGAAACGGTGACCGCGGGAAAGCGATGCAGCGGCTCTCCCAGCCGGTCGGTGCTCAACGGCTGCACATGGTATTCGAGATCGGGCGTTGCGAGACGCGGGTCGCTGCGAGCAAAGATGCCGAGCTGGCTCGGCGCCATCGACAACGGCCCGCTGCGCTTGAGCGCGTATTCAAGCCCCATCGACGCGCGGCTGAGCAGATTGTGATAGCGCTGGTTGAGCGTGGCGGCGTTTGAGACCTTGAAGACTGTGCGGATCTGCAGATGGTCCTGCAGGTTTTCGCCAACGCCGGGCAAGGCATGGCGGACATCCACACCAAGGCCTGAGAGCAGGTCCGGCCGGCCAACCCCGGAGAGTTCGAGGATCTTCGGCGAGTTGATGGCCCCGGCTGCAAGGATTGTTTGTCCGGCGCGCACACGATGCAGGCGGCCGTCCTGGCGGAACACAAGCCCGGTGGCGCGCCGGCCTTCGAACTCAAGCCGTGCCGTCTCGGCGCCTAGCACAACGCGCAGGTTCTTGCGTGCCGCTATGCCGCGCAAAAACGCCTTCGATGTGTTCCAGCGCACGCCCTTCCTCTGGTTGACCTCGAAATAGCCCGAGCCTTCATTGGTACCGGTGTTGAAGTCGTCGGTGCGGGGAATGCCAAGTTCCTCGGCCGCGTCCCGGAATGCATCAAGGATCGGCCACGACAGGCGTTGCCGTTCGACCCGCCATTCGCCGCCGCTGCCATGCATGGCGTGATAGTCTTCCGATTTGAGGAAGTAGGGCAGCACGTCATCCCAGCCCCAGCCGGCATTGCCGGCTTGCCGCCAGCCATCATAGTCGGCGGCCTGGCCGCGCATGTAGATCATGCCGTTGATCGACGAACAGCCGCCAAGCACCTTGCCGCGCGGATAGTTGAGGCTGCGCCCGTTGAGACCGGCATCCGGCTCGGTCTTCATCATCCAGTCGGTGCGCGGGTTGCCCATGCAGAAGAGGTAGCCGATCGGAATATCGACCCAGTGATAGCGGTCGCTGCCGCCGGCCTCGAGCAGCAGCACCGTGTTGCGCGGATCGGCTGAGAGCCGGTTGGCCAGCACGCAGCCGGCGGAGCCGGCGCCGACGATGACATAGTCGTAATTGCCGAAGGGAGAGGGTGAAGCTTCGGTCACGTGCGTGCCTGCTGTCCGGCAATGCGCTCCCACATCGGGGTCATCGCCTGGTTGATCTCGCCGTACAGGCGATAGCGCCGGGCGTATACGTCGGCAACCGCTGCATTCGGTACAAAGTGTCGTGCGGCCGCCGTCATGGCCGCGGCGCCGGCGCTGTAGTCCGCGAAGATGCCGATCCCGGTACCCGCGGCGATTGCCGCTCCCAGGGCTCCGGTCTCGCGGCTGCGCGCCACGGTGACGGGCACGCCGAGCACATCGGCGAAGATCTGCGGCCAGACGCTGCTGCGCGAACCGCCGCCCGACAGCACCACATGGTCAAAATCGGCGCCTGCTCTGTGCAACGTCTCGATATGGCGCCTGTGCTCGAAGGCGACGCCCTCGAACAACGCGCGCAACAGATGCGCCCGTGTGTGCCAGCCGGCGATGCCGTAGAAGCCGGCGCGCGCGCGGCCATTCTGCTGCGAGCCGTAGAGGAAGGGATGGTAGATCGGGATGTCGCCTTCGGCATCGACCGACGCGACGAGTTCGCTGCACAATTCGAACGGCGACTTGTCGGCGTCGCCGCCATGCTCGAGGAATTCGCGGACGATCCATTCGAGATTGGCGGCCGAGGTCGCGCTGGATTCGATCGCCAGATAGCGTCGGCGATCGAAAGTCGACAGCATGAAGATCGAAGGATCGCGGATCGGTTCGTCGGTGATGACCTGGTTGATGCTCCAGGTTCCGGCAATGACCGAGGCAGCACCCGTTTTGGTGACGCCGGAGCCGACCGCGCTGGCGACGACATCGAACAGTCCAGCCACCACGGGGGTGCCGGCGCGCAGCCCGGTCAGGGCCGCCACCGCTTCGCTGACGTGGCCGGCAATGTCGGCCGATTCCAGCACTGGCGGCAGCAGGTCCATGCAGTCATCGAGCCCGTAGGCGGCAAGCAGGTCCGCCTCGTAGCGCCGGTCCCGCATTTGCAGCAGGCCACAGCCCGACATGTCCGAGGTGTCGGTGCTGCGGGTACCGGTCAGGCGGTTGACGATGAAATCCTTGCACAGGAAGACCGTGCCGATGCTGGCGAACAGCGCCGGCGAGAAGCGCTTGAGCCAGGCAAGCAGCGTCGGCGTCTGCGCCGCCCACGGCCGTTGCAGGCAATGTGCATAAGTGCGGTCGCCGACATTTCCTTCGGCCCATTCGGCAACGATGCCGACCCCGCGCGTGTCGAGCGACTGGATGCCGATCAGTGGTGCCCCGTCGCGATCGAGCGCATAGAGCCCGTTGCCGTGGCCGGCACAGCCGATGGCGACAATGTCGCCGGCGTCGATGCCGGCCTCAGCGATGCATTGGCCGATGACCGAAATCGCATTGAGCCATAGTTCGTCGAGGTTGCGTTCGACATGTCCGGGCTTCGGCATGGTTGAGTGGCCATCGCGGACTGCAAGAGCCAGCTCGCGCCCCGACAGGTCGAAGAGGATGGCCTTGATGACGGTGTTGCCGGCGTCGAGGCCGAGAATGTAGCTTGCCATTGGCGCCTCCCGAAGCCGCTGCCTATGCCGATGCCTGCTTGTACAGGTCCCAGGCTGCGGCGCCATCGGCATCGTCATGAATGATCGCCATCAGCCCGCGCACGACAGCGCTCGGATTGGCATGCTGATAGATGTTGCGGCCGTAGACCATGCCAAGCGCGCCTTGCGCCATCAAGGCAGCCGACTTGTCGAACACCGCAAGCAGATCCTCCTTGCCGCCGCCACGCACCAGCACCGGGCAGCGCGCGGCCTCGACGACGCGGTGGAACTCGTTGGGATCGGTGGTCGGATCGGCCTTGATGATATCGGCGCCCATCTCACGGGCAAGCCGCGTCAAGGTGACGATCTTTTCGGCGTCGCCGTCGACCATGTAACCGCCATGTTCGGCGACCGGCAGCATGGCCAGAGGCTCGATCATCAGCGGCAGGCCGTATTTCTCGCAATCGCTGCGCACACGGGCGATGTTCTGCACGCATTGCCGGAACAGGTCGGGTTCGTCGGGCAGCATGAACAGATTGACCACGACGCAGGCTGCATCCATTTCGATGGCGCCGAGCAAGGGCTCGGCTTCGTTCTGCAGCACCGCCCACATCGCCCGGTGACGTGTCCTGTTGTAGGGATTGCCCATGTCGATGCGCATGACCAATGCCGGCTTGTCCTTGCCCGGAACGGACTGCAGCAGGTCGGCCTGGCCGTAGTTCATCTGGATGGCATCTGGGCCGGCCTTGACCAATTCAGTGACCACGCCAGCCATGTCTTCGAGACCGGCAAGAAAGCTCGGTTCGTTGCAGACCCCATGATCGATGGCGACGTCGAGGCAGCGGCCGCCGCCGAACAGCCGGTTCATGCGGACTTTCTTGTTCACGCGCATAGGGCGCTCCTTTGATGAGTCTGGAGGTCGATGCCGTGCCGGTCGGCCAGCAAGGCGAGGAAGGTCGAACGCTCGTCGGCAGCCTGGCTGGCGCTCCAGCCTTTGTGTGCCGCAAGGATGTCGAGAACAGCGTTGACCAGGTCGCGGCTGAGGCTGCCCGAAATGGCAATGGTGGTGCGGCGCAGGAACAGGTCGGCAAGGCACTCGACCTGCTCGCACTCGACGATGTGGCGTATCTCGCCTGCCGAATAGTCAGACTGTGGCAGAATCTGTTCGACCGCCGGGGGCGAGATGAAATCTACGGCCGATGTGCCGTAGCGCTGCAGCAGCGTGCACGCGCGCTCGATGGACACGCCATGCTCCGCGGCGAATGACGCGCACCAGGCCTCCGGATCGGTCGGGAAGTCGCGGCCGCCGCCTATGGCCATGTCCTGCGTGCCTCTGCTGCGTTTCAATCCGAGCCGTTCCAGCGCACCATCGGCCGCCAGTGCACCGAACGAGCGGAAGGTGGTCCACTTGCCGCCAATCATGCAGAGCGTGGCCGGCAGATGGCCGCTCGCTTCGATGAATTCGCAAAAATGATCGCGCGGTATGCGGCCGGTGAAGCTGTCATCGCTGGCCGGCAAGGGGCGCACGCCGGCGAAGCGGAACACGATCTGGTTTTCGGCTACTCTGATCGACGGGAAGACGAAAGCGAGCGACTGCAGGATGTAACGCTGTTCGTCCTCCTCGCAACGGATCTGGTCGGGATCGTCGACGCGAATGTCGGTCGAGCCGATCAGTACCTTGCCGAGATAGGGGAACAGGATGCAGATGCGCCCGTCCTCGTTCTCGTAGTAGACCATGTGGCCGCCAAGCGCATCGAACAGTTCGCTGTTGTCGACGATGAGGTGTGAGCCCTTGGTGCCGCCAATCATCCCTGGCGCCGTGGCCCCGATCGCCTTGTTGGTCAGGTCGATCCAGCCGCCGGTGGCGTTGACGACCAGTTGTGCGCGCACCGGCAGGTGCTCGCCGGTCAGCGTGTCGGTGATGGCCAGGCCGTCGCCGGTCGAGGACACCCGAGCATAATTCAAGGCGCGCGCTCCGTTCGCCGTGGCACCCAGCAGCATCTCGAGGCCGAGGCGCTCGGGCCGGCTCACCCAGGCGTCGTAATAGGTCGCCGAATTGCGGATGGCTGGATTGATCGCCGGCCATGTCTTCAGGGTCTCGGTGCGCCCCCTGAACCTGTGCGTCGGCATCAGTCGGCGTGCGGAACTGAACAAATCATACATTGCAAGCCCGGTCTTGATGACCAGCGCACCGCGCCGGCTAGGCCGCCGCGTCAGCCCCAGGAAGCGCACCGCGCCATTGGCGAGACCGGAGAAAATGTCGAAGATCGGCACCGTCGTTGGCAATGGCGCGACATAGTGCGGCGCGTTCCTCAGCAGCCTGTCGCGCTCGAGCAGGGATTCGCGCACCAGTTTGAATTCGCCGTTTTCGAGGTAACGCAGGCCGCCATGCACCATGCGCGACAGGGCAGCACTGGCGCCGCTGCAATAGTCGCCTTTTTCCGCCAGCACGACATCGACGCCCTGCAAGGCCAATTCGCGAAAGACGCTGATGCCGTTGATGCCGCCACCGATGACGAGCACGGCAATGTCCGGCCGGTCGCGCAGACCGGCGATTGTATGGCTACGGTTCATCGGGGCTGTTGCCTTTTTTGCTTAGGCATCCATCGTGGTGAGATGCGCTGCCGCCGCGGCATCGATTGCCGCAAGCTCGCCTGCCTCGAGCGCGATCGCGCCGGCTCGTGCATTGTCGAGCGCCTGTTCGGGAGTGCGCGCGCCACACAGGGCAAAGGTGATGCCGGGCTGCGCAAGCGTCCAGGCGATGACGATCTGCGCCATTGATGCCTGGTGGCATTCGGCAATCGGCGCGATGGCCTGCTTGAGCTGCGCCACCTTCTGCCGGTTGGCCATGGAGAAGCGCGGATTGTCCTTGCGCTGGTCGTCGCCACCGAATGTGCGTGCAGGGTCGACCGTGCCGGTAAGCAGGCCCAGAGCCAGCGACGAGTAGCTGAGGGTGGCGATACCGTGCCGGCGGGTGATCGGCAGCAGGCTGCCTTCGATCTCGCGATCGATCATCGAATAGCGTTCCTGGATCGCATCGAGCTGGCCAGCGTCGATATAGTGGCCAAGATCCTGGGCACTGACATTGCTGGCGCCGATGGCCCGGATCTTGCCGGCTGCCTTGAGCTTTTCCAGTACCTGCACCGTCTCCGCGATGGGGGTTGTCGGATCCTGCCAATGGGTGATGTAGAGATCGATATGATCAGTGCCGAGACGGCGCAGGCTTTGCTCGACCTCATAGGCGATGCCGTCGGCGCCGAGATAGCGATGCACCGCCTTGCCGTCCTGGTCGAAGAAATAGCCACCCTTGCCGGAATGCCAGTTCAGTCCGCATTTGGTTGCGATCACCACTCTGTCGCGTTTGCCCTTGATGGCAGCGCCGACGATCGCCTCGCTGCGGCCAAGGCCATAGGCCGGTGCCGTGTCGATCAGGCTGAGGCCAGCGTCGATTGAGGCTTCTATCGCTCGCACCGACTCGCGCTCGTCAGTGCCGCCCCACATCCATCCGCCAATCGCCCAGGTCCCCAGTCCCACAGCCGACGCTGAAATGCCGGACGTGCCGATCTGTCGCTGGATCTGTCGAGAATTCATGCTGCCTCCTGTTGGGCCAACTCGAGTATCTGGAGCCCGGTGGCCTCGTCCGTGACGATGGTGTCGAGATGGTTTCCGCGCATGGTGCTCAGGATCGGCGCGACCTTGCTAGGCCCGCTCGCGATGCCAATCGAGCGCGGGATCGTCGCGAACTCGTCAAGCGTCAACGAGACCAGCGAACGGTTGAGCGAGTAGTTGCAACGCTTGCCCTCGCGATCGATGAGATGCGCAAGCAATTCGCCTGTCGCTTCGGACTTCTCGATCGCCTGGCGATCGGCGTTCGAGGACGGATGGAGATCGTAGTAGCTCGAATCGTCGGTCAGGATGGAGCCGACCCCCACTACCGCGACATCGGCCTCGCGCGCCTTGCGAAACACGTCGGCGACGGAGCTGATGCCCATCAGCATCTCGCGCTGCTGCGCGGTGTCGGCAAACAGCGGCGCATGGATCTGATAGGCGCGGCCGCCGAGCTTGTCGGCCATCAGCGAAGCGACATGATTGACGTCGGTGTAGTGCTTGCCCTGCACCAGCCCGGTGGCGGGGATGATCTCAACATCGTAGCGTCGACCCGGCTTGAGACCGGCGACCAGTGCGCTGACACCCTTGCCCCCGGTGATCGAGATGGTGTCGCCATCCTTGATGGTGTCGAGCAGCAACCGCGCCGCCGCCTCGCCGACCCGCTGCAGGGCAGTGTGAGGATTGTCGGAGACCGACGGCACGACGACCGCCCGCTCGATACCGCCGAGCGCCACGAGCCGCGCTTCCAGCTCGACCAGATGGTCGATCGGCGACTTGATCTTGATCTCGACGAGGCCGAGCTGGTGGCCGCGCTTGATCAGCCGGTTGACGGTGGCATGCGAGATGCCCAGTTCCCTGGCGATCTCGGCCTGGGTCTTGCCTTCGACATAGTGCAGGACAAGCGCCTGGTGCATCTGGCGGACAGCGGCAATGTCGTCGCGAGTGTTGGGAGGGGCCATGGTCTTGCTCGGTGCCTTGGAGTTCAGGACTTCTTGCGGTGCAGGAAGTGATCGATCGATACGGCTGCGAGCAGGATGCATCCCTTGATCATGTCCTGCCAATAGACGGATATATCGAGCAGGATGAGCGAGCTCGTCACCACCGAGAGCAGCGCCATGCCGAGGATCGCCCCGAAGATGGTGCCCGAGCCGCCGTTGAGCGAGGCGCCGCCGATGACGGCCGCGGCGATGATGTTGAGTTCCATGCCGGCGCCGAAGGTCGGCGTCGCCGCGCCGAAACGCGCCATGTAGATGACGCCGGCCAGCCCGGCTAGTGTCGAGCACAGCACCGTCACCCAGAACTTCACCTGCTTGGTCCTGATACCCGAGAACTGCGCGGCCTTCTCATTGGAGCCGGTGTAGAACACCTTGCGGAAAGCCGTGGCACGGCGCAGCAGGAAGTCGAAGATCGCCACCACGACGACGAAAATCAGGATGACATAGGGGATGTTGTTGAAACTGCCCTGGCCGATGGCCTTGAAAGCCGGCGGCAAGGTGAACAGCGACAGTGGGGTGCCCTTGGTGACGACCAGGCACATGCCGCGCACGATGACCATTCCCGCAAGCGACGTGATGAAGTGGTTGAGCCCTATCACCGTGACGAAGAAGCCCATCGCCGCGCCGATCAGTGCGCTGACGCCGATGCCGATCAGGCTTGCCGTCCACGGGTCGAGCCCGGCGAGGAACAGCGCGCCGGAGACCACCATCGAGAAACACACGACCGAGCCGACCGAAAGGTCGATGCCGCCGACGATGAGCAGGATGGTCATGCCGACGACGACGATACCCTCGATGGAAAAGCTCATCAGCATGGCGCGGAAATTGCCCCATGTCAGGAAGTGCGGCGAGGCAAAGCTCATGGCCATGCACAGCGCCAGGATGATGACGATCAGCCCGGCCTCGCGCATAGATGCGAGCTGAGCAAAATTGATCCGCCGCACGTCGCCGGCGGCCCCGATCTCGGCATTCACGAGCGCTTCTCCTGATTCCCTAGGCGACATTCTGAGCCTGCCTTTGGTTTGAGCTGTCCCGGACGCCCGAGGCGAGCATGATGATGGCTTCTTCGCTGAGCTCGCCGGCAGCGAGTTCACCGGCGATCCTGCCTTCGCGCACGACCATGACGCGGTCGCAGAGGCCGATCAGTTCCGGCAGTTCCGATGAGATGACGACGACGCCGACGCCGCTGCCGGCAAGCTGGCGCAGCAAGCGATGAATCTCGACCTTGGCGCCGACATCGATGCCACGCGTAGGCTCATCCATGATGATGACCTTGGGATCGACGGACAGCTGCTTGGCGATGGCGACCTTCTGCTGATTGCCGCCGCTCAGCGTCGAGAGGGCAGCCTCGATGCCGGCCATGCGCACGCCGAGCCTGCCGGTCAGATCCCACGCCTGACGATCCTCGGCCTTGCGGTCAAGCAGGCCGAGCGGTCCGGTCAGCCTGGCGAGGTCGAGCACCGAAATGTTTGCTGCGATGGGCAGATCGAGGAACACGCCGGAGCCCTTGCGGTCCTCCGAGAGGTAGACCAGCCCCGCCTTGACCGCATCGCCATAGCCGCGCAAGCGAAGCTGCTTTCCGTCAAGCGCGACGGTTCCGGATGCCGTTGGCCTCAGGCCGCAGATCGTTTGCGCGATCTCGCTGCGGCCGGCGCCGATCAGGCCGCCTATGCCGAGAATTTCACCGGCCCGAAGCTGCAGATCGACATCGGCGAATCGGCGGCCGTCGGAAAGCCCCTCGACCGACAGGATCAGGCGCCCCGGCTCTTGTGGTGCTAGCTTGTCGGGATAGAGCTGGGTGATCTCACGGCCCACCATCTTGCGCACGATGTCATCAGTCGAAACGGCGGCAATCGGATCGGTCGCCACGTAGCGACCATCGCGGAACACGGTGACGCGGTCGCACAGCGAGAAAATCTCGGCCATGCGGTGGCTGATATAGACCACCGAAATGCCGCGGTGCTTGAGCCCGCGCACGATCGAGAACAGGCGCTGCGCCTCGCTTTCGGTCAACGCCGCGGTCGGTTCGTCGAGCATGAGCACCTTGCAGTCGAGTGTCAGCGCCTTGGCGATTTCGACGAGCTGCTGGTTGGAAATTGAGAGGTCCGCGACCCTGGTGCGCACCGGAATTGGCGCCAGCAGGTCCATGACCTTCTGGGCATCGGCATACAGCTTCTGGAAGTTCATCAGCGGCGCACGCCGGCTGTTTATTGCCGCCATGTAGATGTTTTCGGCAACCGTCGCGTCCTGGCAGAGCGCGATCTCCTGATGGACGAGCGCGATGCCGAGACGCTGGGCGACCGCGGGTGAGAGGATCGAGGCACGCTCGCCATCGATCAGTATGTCTCCCTCATCGGGCTGCAGCACGCCGGCGATCATGTTCATCAGCGTCGACTTGCCAGCGCCATTCTCGCCGCACAGCGCATGGATTTCGCCCCGCCGCAGCTCGAACTGCACGTCACTCAGCGCCTTGACCGGGCCAAACGCCTTGGAGAGGCCACGGATTTCAAGAATGGGCGCCTGGGTCACGCCATGCTCCTGCGGTGGGTGCTTGCGGGGGAGGAAGGAGGCCGAAGCCTCCTTCCGGTTTGGTCCGACCCTGCGGAGGTCGGCGCAGAGGTATCGAGATTATTCCTCGATGCCCTTGGTGCCGCGACGCTTGAGGTACTTGTCCCAGTAGAAGTCGTCGGCGTTGTCCTTGGAGACGATGGAGAAGCCATTGTCGACGAAAGGCACGCTCATCGGGTTGAAGCCCGAACGTTTGGCATCGTTCATCGGGTCGATCAGGTCGGGATGCTTGGCCATCCACAACAGCATGAAGCCCATATAGCCCTGCATGCCCTGGTTCGGGTTGACCGATCCGAAGATCTCGCCAGCCTTGATCATGTCGAGGATCTTGGCGTTAACGTCAGCGAGCATGACGCGGATCTTGCCGCCGCCTTCCTTGGCAGCCTGGGCAGCACCAATCGCCGAATTGGCCTCCGGCATGAACACGGCGCCGAGGTTGGGGTGCGCCTGGGCCAGGCTCAGAACCGCCTGATAGGCTTTGGTCGGATCCTGGTTCGAGGCGGCGCGGCCGACGAGCTTCATGTCCGGCCATTTGGCCTCCATGCGGGCTACGAAGGCATTGACGCGCTTGTCGTGATTGTCCTGGCCGGGATTTTCCAGCACGGCATATTCGCCCTTGCCGTCCATTGCCTTGGCAACGGCGTCGGCGGCATAGGTGCCTTCGGCATTGTTGTCGGAGGTGATGTAGGAGACGCGCTTGGAATTGGGCGAGTCGGCGGCGAAGGTCACCACCGCGGTGCCCTGTTCAATAGCGCGGTTGATCGGCTCGATGAACGGATCGGAGTTCATCGGATGCACCAAAATGCCGGCGGGCTTCTGCGCCAGCGCCTGGTCGAAGGTCGCGATCTGCTTGTTGACGTCGTATTCAGGCGTGCCGGTATAGGCGGTCTCGCAGCCGAACTGCTGGCCGGCCTGCTTGAACATTTCATAGACCGGGAACCAGTATTCGACGCCCGAGACCATGACGTTCATGACGTATTTTTCACCCGGCTCGCATTTGAACGGGTTGGGGGTTTCGGCAAGCGCCTGAGCCGAACCCAAACAGGTCGACGCAGCCGCCGCGATCGCGAGCGTGCTCAGAAATTTGCGCAAGTTTCCTCCCTTGGCCGAAGCCATCCTCAATGACGTCGCGGGCGCCGAGGGCGCGCCGCTATGTGGTTTGATTGACGCCGGACTTCCTCCCGAAAGCCGACGATCCGGACATTACAGGCTCTTCACGGGGAGTCAATAAAATTCATATAGTGAAATATATTTCATCAATATGGCCTGCAGGATACTCGGTGTTGGAGCCGCGATGCCTGAGCCGGCGAAACAAACGCCGACGCGGGTTTCATTGTCCAGCCAGGGCATGAGTGTCGGCAGGGGCCTCAGCTGACGGCCAGTCGAAGCCTATGGCTTACGCGATCGGCGTCTCGCCGCGAAACAACGGCTGGTGCGCCCGCATCAAGGCGGCAATCCGGTCGGCGACTTTTCGCACCGGCGGGGAGTGACGTTCCTCGTGATGGGTGACGATCCATTGGTCGGTTTCGAGTTCGGGGATGGGCTGAGCGACGCGAACCAGCCGCGGATCGCTGTCGCCAACGAAGCACGGAAAGATCGAAAGGCCGGCGCCGGCGGCCACCAGTTCGCGCACCGAATGGGTGTTGTTGCCGCGCACCGCGATGCGGTCGCCGTGATGGGCTTTCAGCCAGCGTGCCGAGGCAATGTTTGCCCCATCGCCGGTCACGCCGACGAACAACCCGGCGGCAATGCCGTTGATCAAATGGCGTCCGGAATAAATGGCGTGGGCGACCTTGCCGCTCTGACGGCCGGCCAGCCACTGCTCCGTCGGGCGCTCGCTGCGGATGCCGATGTCGGCCGCACGGCGACCGATGTCGACCCGGTCGGTGGTGGTGACGAACTCCACCCTTATGCCGTCATCGACCGTCCAGATCTCGCCGATACGGGCGGAAATGAAGGCCGAGGTCCATGGCCCGGCCGAGACGCGGACAATGCGGTCGGGCAGGTTTCCTTCGCGCCAGCGGGTCAGCGACTGCATTGCCGCCTCGACGTCTTCGGCGCGCCGCAGCAGTTCTTCACCGACCGGGGTCAGCCGGTAGCCGGTCTGCAGACGCACGAACAGCGGTTCGCCGATCTGCTTTTCAAGCGCGGTGACGCGTCGTCCAAGGGTGGCTGCGCTGAGGCGCGTGGTTTTGGTCGCTGCGCTCAAGCCACCCAGCCGCGCAACGTCGAGAAACAACCTCAGATCGTCCCAACCGATATCCATTTTGCAGAAATGAAAAACTCCTTGCGACCCTGGCTGTAGCGCGAAGCGGGCATCACGCGCAAGTATGCAGGCATTGGAAGCGTTGGACAATCCTGCCTGGCGGGACAGTGACAAGCGCCTCGGCTGGCAGGAAACCAGCGCAATCCATTCGACCACGCAAGCGCTTTGCGCAGATGTTTTGCGTTTTCAAGCAGCCCAAGCGCGTGGGCATTTTTGCGCGCCAAAAGGAGACGATCATGCTGCATGAACTTCGACACCGTTTCGCTCGCTGGCTTGTCTATCGCCAGACGCTTGCGAGCTTGAGGCAGGCCCCGGACAGCACACTGGCGGATGCCGGCATTTCTCGCGACGAGATCCGCGAGCGTGCCCGCCACGCCAGCGAACTTCGTTGAGACAATGGAGGCGGGCATGCAGATGATGGAGCTTTGGGATGGCCGCTCGGTACCGCGCATCGGGATCGGCACCTGGGCGGCGGGTGGTGCCGCGCGCTGGGGTGACACGGGGCGACCATCTATGGCGAGGTCGACGACACTAGGTCGCAAGTCGCGTTTAGCGATGGCCGATGGCCTATGATATCGGGGCGCGGGTGTTCGACAGGGCTGCCGCCTATGGCGCCGGCAATGCCGAACTGATCCTCGGGCGGGCGTTGAAGGGCAAGGACGAAGCCGTCATCGTCACCAAGGTAGGCTATTTCGGCGATCCGGAAACGCGCAAGATCGCTCCCGAGGATGCCTCTGCCGCGGCGATCCGGACTTCGATCGACAATTCGCGGCAGCGCCTGCAGCGCGATTGTATCGACGTCGCGCTGCTGCATATCAACGAGTATCCGATCGAGCGGGCCGGCGAGGTGTTCGATACGCTCGGCCTGCTGCGCCAGGAGGGCAAGATCGGCGGCTTCGGCTGGAGCACCGATCATCGCGAACGGCTTGCCGCCTACGCGCCGCGCGAGGGTTTCGTCGCCGTGGAGAGCGACTTCAATGTGTTTACCCCGGCGAACCAGTTGATGGCCGTTGCGGCGTGCGAAGACGCAGCCGCTCATTTCGGGAAGACCGGGATCAGAGTCCGCGGGCGGTCGATCACCTAATAAATCCGTCGAGCAATGATGGACCGAATGGTGCGCGAACGCGTTGGTGTCCATTCACCGCGCGTCGACAAACACAGGCATACGTAGCGGTCGCGCCGTTCGCAGACAAGGCAAAGGGAGCCAAGCATGACCGAACACATTACAATACCAGTCCCCGGCGACCGGCTTTCAGAGCGCCAGTTGCGCGACATCGATGCCTACTGGCGCGCCGCCAATTATCTGACGATCGGCCAGATTTACCTGCTCGACAATCCGCTGCTTCGCGAGCCGCTGCGGCTTGAGCATGTCAAGCCGCGGCTGCTCGGCCACTGGGGAACATCGCCGGGTCTGAGCTTCATCTACGCGCACCTCAATCGCGCGATCCGGCTCAGGGACGCCGATATGATCTACGTTTGCGGCCCCGGCCATGGTGGCCCGGCAATGGTGGCGAACACCTATCTCGAAGGCACATACAGCGAGCTCAATCCGGACATATCGATGGATGAGCAGGGCATGCGCAAGCTGTTCCGGCAGTTCTCGTTTCCGGGCGGCATCCCAAGCCATGCCGCACCCGATGTGCCGGGCTCCATCCACGAGGGCGGAGAGCTTGGTTATTCGCTCTCCCATGCCTATGGTGCCGCCTTCGACAATCCCGACCTTGTCGTGGCCTGCGTCGTCGGTGACGGCGAGGCCGAAACCGGGCCACTGGCCGCGGCCTGGCATTCCAACAAATTCCTCAACCCGGCGCGCGACGGCGCTGTGCTGCCGATTCTGCATCTGAATGGCTACAAGATCGCCAATCCGACGATTCTGGCCCGCATTCCCGAAGACGAACTCCGCGCGCTTTTCGTTGGCTACGGTTATGAACCGTTTTTCGTCGAGGGCCACGAGCCGGCGCTGATGCATCAACGAATGGCCAATGTGCTCGACGATGCGCTCGATCGCATCCGCGCGATCCAGCATGCGGCGCGCGCTGATTCCACCGAGCCGATGGCGCGACCGAAATGGCCGATGATCGTGCTGCGCAGCCCGAAGGGCTGGACCGGACCGAAAGAGGTCGACGGGCTGAAGACCGAAGGCTTCTGGCGGTCTCATCAGGTCCCTTTGTCGGGACTCGCGGAAAACCCCGCGCATTTGCAGATGCTCGAGGAGTGGCTGAAAAGCTATCGGCCCGAGGAGCTGTTCGATGCTGCCGGCGCCCCTGTCGCAGCGATCCGCGCCACCGCCCCGCAAGCCGCGCGGCGCATGAGCGCCAATCCGCATGCCAATGGCGGCCTGCTGCGCAAATCCCTTGAGCTACCTGGCTTGCACGACCATGCCGTGGTCGTCGCCCGACCCGGCGCGGTGAAGGCCGAGGCGACGCGGGTAATGGGCAATTTCCTGCGCGACGTGATGGCGTTGAACGAGGCTGCGAAGAACTTCCGCATCGTCGGCCCCGACGAAACCGCCTCCAACCGGCTCCAGGACGTGTTCGAGGTCACCGAGCGCGCATGGATGGAAACGATCCTGCCCGAAGATGTTCACCTCGGCCAAGATGGCAGGGTTCTGGAAATTCTCTCCGAGCACACCTGCCAAGGCTGGCTCGAAGGCTATCTGCTGACGGGGCGCCATGGTCTGTTCTCTTGCTACGAAGCCTTCATTCACATTGTCGATTCCATGTTCAACCAGCATGCGAAATGGCTGGATGCCTGTAGCGACATTCCTTGGCGGCGCCCCATCGCATCGCTGAACTATCTATTGTCGAGCCATGTCTGGCATCAGGAACACAACGGCTTCAGCCATCAGGATCCCGGCTTCATCGACGTCGCCCTCAACAAGAAGGCCGACATCGTGCGGGTCTATCTGCCGCCGGATGCCAACACCTTGCTCTGCGTCACCGACCATGTGCTGCAGACCTGGAACCGCATCAATATCATCGTGGCCGGCAAGCCGCCGTCATGGCAATGGCTGCCGATGGACAAGGCTATTGTCCACTGCAGGACGGGCGTCGGCGTCTGGGACTGGGCGTCAACAGACGATGGCGCCGAGCCGGACGTCGTCATGGCTTGCGCCGGCGATGTTCCAACCCTCGAAACGCTGGCGGCCGTGCAGATCCTCAGGCTTCATGTTCCGGAGCTCAAGATCAGGGTGGTCAACATTGTCGATCTGATGACTTTGCAGCCAAAGGAATACCATCCGCACGGTCTGTCGAATCGCGATTTCGACACGCTGTTCACCGCTGACAAACCGGTCATCTTTGCCTATCACGGCTATCCCTGGACTATCCATCGCCTGACATATAGGCGCACCAACCACGACAATATTCACGTGCGCGGCTACAACGAGGAGGGCACGACGACGACGCCCTTCGATATGACGGTGCTCAACGGTCTCGACCGTTTCCATATCGTCCAAAGCGTCCTCGACTGGGTTCCGCAACTCAAGAACGTGCGCGTCGGGCTGGGTCAGAAGATGGACGCCAAGCTGCTTGAACACAGAGCCTACATTCGCGCCTATGGCCAGGATATGCCGGAGATACTCGACTGGAAGTGGGGCGGCGATGGCGATGCGACGACGCGTCTTTCCGGTTGAGCCATCTTCAGGAGGTGGCTCAGACACGATCGGACGGACCCATGACCGACTTGATCCTCATCCTGAACGGTGGCTCGTCCAGCCTGAAATTCGCTGTCTTCGACGGACGCGACGAGCTTCCGCTGCTGCTGCGCGGCAATGTCTCCTCGCTCGTGCAACAGCCACAGCTGCACGTCGAGGCAGCGGCCGGTAGGTCCAAGATCGACAGGAACCTGGGCGACGGACCGATCGGTATCGGCAAGGCATTCGCGGCGGTAGCCTCAGTGCTCGCCGATCGCGATCTCCTCGCTCGCATCGTCAGGGTCGGACACAGGATCGTTCATGGCGGCCGCGACTTCACCGAAGCGACGGTGCTCGACGGGCGTGCGCTCGAAGCACTGCGTCTGCTCGAGCCGCTGGCTCCGATTCATCAGCGGATCAACCTTGAGATTGTGGCACTGGCTGCTGGCCTCCTGCCGCAGGCCATGCAGATCGGATGCTTCGACACTGCGTTTCATACCGCTCGGCCAGGGATCGCCAAGGTCTATGGCCTTCCGCGTGCGATGACCGATGCCGGCATCGTTTCTTATGGCTTTCACGGCCTTTCCTACAGCCATATCGCTTCGCAGCTTCGGACCCGATACGGACCCGCGGCTGGCGGAAAAGTGATCGTCGCCCATCTCGGCAGCGGCGCCAGTCTGTGCGCTATGAATGCCGGAACTAGTGTTGCCACAACGATGGGATTTTCGACATTGGACGGCCTGGTCATGAGCACACGTTGCGGCGCGCTCGACCCGGGCGTCATCCTCCATCTGCTGCAGGACCGGAAGCTGCCGACGGACGAACTGATCAAGCTTCTCTACGAGCAATCCGGCCTGCTGGGAGTGTCGGGAATGTCAGGTGATATGCGGACACTAATCGAGTCCGATGATCCTCTTGCCGCCGAAGCGGTCGATCTCTTCGTCTATCGTATCGGTCGCGAGATCGGGTCGCTGGCCGCTGCGATGGGCGGACTGGACACGCTGGTGTTTACGGCAGGCATTGGCGAAAACGCGCCATCTATCCGCGAGAGGATCGGGGCTGTGGCCGGCTGGCTTGGGGTTGATATCGACCACGAGCTGAATCGAAGAGGCGAAGAGGTCATAAGCCTTGCTGGTTCCGGCGTCGACGTGCTTGTGATCCCGACAGATGAAGAAAGAGCCGTAGGGAGCCAGGTGCTGATCTGCCCACCCAGCTTCGTCGCTCTTTAACTGAGCGCCGAACCTGATGCCACTCGCGCACTGGTTGTCTCGGCGTGTCAGAAGTTCGGCGGCAGCACCATGGCGCCATAGCCGGCGATCAAGGCGATCACGGTTGTTGAAACCAGCGGCAACCAGAACTTGATCGGTCCGGCAAAGACTGCCAGCGATACGCGGCCGATGGCGTTTGCTGCCAGTGCAGCGAGCACCGCCTGGCCCACGGTTTCGACAGGGACTGCATGCTTGACCAGGCGCAACGCGCTGAGCACCGATACATCGACGTCGAACATACCGGCCAGCATTGAACTGGCCAGCAGGCCACGCCCGCCGAATTGAGCTGCCAGGCCCGCACTCGCGGTAGCGACGAACGCAAAGAGCAAGGCAAAAAGGAGTAACGGGCCTAGTTCGAATGGATTGCGTGCGATCGTGCCGCTTTCGCGATCCCCGCTGTTGCGAGCCAACAAGAATGCGCCGCCTGCCGCAAAGACAAGCGCTGCGGCGATAACGGGGATGCCGACCGAAGCGAACACGCCTGGCTCGATGATCAGCACCACGGCGCAAACGCGCAGCACCGAAACCATCGCCGCTAGCGAGGCCGCGCCGGCGAGCGGCAGTGGATTGCTTGCCGATGAGCCATTGCGGGCAAGCGCCAAGGTAACTGCGGTGGAAGAGACGAGTGAACCTGCGAGCGAACTGACGAGCAAACCACGCGTGTTCCCCAGGACACGGACTGCCACATAGCCGGCGAACGAAATCGATGCCATCAGCACCGTCAGGAACCAGACCTCCCACGGATTGAAACCGTCCCACGGGTCCATCGTTCGGTTGGGCAGCAAGGGTAAGATGATCGCGGTCATCACCGCCAGGATCAGCGCCGAACGAAGCTCAATCCAGGTCAGTCGCTTCAGGAGGCCATGCAGGATCTCGCGACTGGCAAGAACAGCCGCCAGTGCTGCCCCTCCGGCAGAAGCGGCCCGATAATCGCCAGCGACAGCCAGCGCGCCAAGCGCGAAAACGCCAAGGCCTGCGATCACGCTCGTGACGCTGAAATCCTCGTCATGCGCCGCCTCGCGCGCCTTGTACCACGCGAAGATTGCCGCAAATGCGATGAACCCTCCGACCAGGACGGATACCGCACCAAGC
Organism: Mesorhizobium sp. AR10; assembly: GCF_024746795.1. NCBI lineage: Bacteria > Pseudomonadati > Pseudomonadota > Alphaproteobacteria > Hyphomicrobiales > Phyllobacteriaceae > Mesorhizobium > Mesorhizobium sp. AR10. The sequence goes on along the minus strand of NZ_CP080524.1, from coordinate 5,877,397 downwards.
GCGTTGGCCAGTGCCGCGAAAATGCCGCCGAGCAGGCCGGATAACCCGAAGGTTCGAATTCCGGCGGTCCGGCTGCGATCCGGCGCGTCCCGCTCTCGCCAGCCACGCTCCAACCCGACAAGGAGACCTATTGCCAGGGCCAGTCCGAGCCGGGCGATGAGCGGATCCATGCTGTGGCGACTTTCTAAGCCTCAAACCTCGCGCAACAGCTAGTTGTATTATCGGAGTTGGCTTTGATCCAACGCAATGAACGGCAACTTCGCCTGGTGATAATCGCCACGAACCCGAGAGACAGCGAGGCGATGCATTCATTGGGATCCTCGTCGCATTTGAAGGTTACGTCATCAAAGACAACCGCACCGGTCACTTCTGGCCGCTTCGGACTTGTCGAGGACAGATCGGTTAGAAGCGATGAACAGACGGCAGTATTTGGTTGGCGGAGGCGCCCTGATAGCAGCCGGAGCCGCAGCAACTTGTTTTGGGCTCCGGAACATGGGTTCGATGGATGAATACAACGCCTCCGTGGCCGCGACCCGCTCAGCTTTGAAGCAAGCGCCTAGAACGAGCGACCTGATCCGCTACGCGACGCTTGCGGCGAACAGCCACAACACCCAGCCTTGGCAGTTCAAGATCAGTGACGTTGGGATAGAAATCCTGCCCGACATGGCGCGACAGATTGCGATCGTTGACCCGGACAATCATCATCTGTTCGCCAGTCTCGGTTGCGCGGCGGAAAACCTGGCCATCGCCGGCGGCGCGCGAGGAAAGCCGGGCGAACTCAGTTTCAGCCCGGCGAATGACGGCACCGTGATGTTTGCGTTCGGGAGCGGGTCGCCTGTCGAGCCGGCGATGTTCGATGCGATACCGAAGCGGCAATCAACGCGTGGCGACTATGACGGCAAAGCAGTAAGCAGCCGCGACTTGCAGACGCTTTCCGCGGCGGCGGCCGTGCCGGGTGTCGATCTCATTTTAATCACGGACCGGCCACAGATCGACCGCGTGCGCGACCTGGTCGTCGCGGGCAACAATGCGCAGATCGCCGACGCTGCGTTCGTGCAGGAACTGAAGACCTGGCTGCGCTTCAGCCCCCGGCAGGCGATCGTGACCGGCGACGGCCTCTTCAGCGCATCAGGCGGCAGTCCCGTCCTTCCGGCATGGCTTGGTCCGGCCATGTTCGATCTCGTTTTCAAAGCCAAAGCCGAGAACGAAAAATACGCACGGCAGCTCGCCTCTTCGGCCGGCGTCGCCGTGTTCGTCGCCCAAAAGGAAGACCCCGAACATTGGATCCTGGCAGGCCGCGCCTGCCAGCGTTTCGCTTTGCAGGCCACCGCGCTCGGCCTCAAGCACGCTTTCATCAATCAGCCCGTCGAAGTCGCTGGCCTGCGGCCGGAACTGGCGGCGCTTGTCGGCTTGCCTGAGCGACGTCCTGACATTGTCATGCGCTTCGGCTACGGAGCCGCGCTCCCCTTCTCGGCGCGCCGGCCAGCGGAAAGTGTAATCATATCTTGAACGCTCCCGTTCAGAACCCACCCTCATCGGCGGCACGGCTCGTGACAATCAAGGCCATTCACACAGTCGTCTGGGCTCTTTTCGTCGCGTGCATCCTCGCAATCTGGGTGTTCGCCTTGCGGGGGGACTATTTCTATGCGGCACTTTCGATCGGCGTCGTCATGGTGGAAGTGCTGGTGCTGGTCCTGAACGGATTGCAATGCCCCCTCACATCAGTTGCCGCAGACTACACCGACGATCGACGTGACAACTTCGACATCTATCTTCCGGAATGGCTTGCGCGTCACAACAAGCTGATCTTCGGGACCCTCTATGTGGCCGGGATAGCGGCCACGCTCGCGAAGTGGAGCAATGCATCAACATAGAGGAATGCCGCATGATGGCTGAGGATGATCTTCGGATCAGGAAGCGGTTGCCAGCCGCTGTCTACGACCTGGCACGCCGACTCGGCGCCAATCCCGAGATGCGCCGAACGACGGTCAAGCTCAAGCAAACTGGACGGATGAAACAGCGGCTTGGCGCCACGTCCTGGATGTCATATACCGCAACACAAACGATCTCCATGTGCGAATGTGCCTTCGATTGGCGGGCACGGGTTAGTCCCTTCGGTATGATCTCAGTGCGCGATGCGTTGAAGGACGGCCAGGGGCGGTTGGATGTCATGGCGCTCGGGGTCATCCCGGTCGCCCGCGCCGAGCGCTCGTCGGCGCTGATGCGTGGCGAGCTGATGCGATACCTTGCCGAACTTGCCTGGGCGCCCGACGCCATCCTGCTCAACACCTCGCTGCGCTGGCGTGAAGATGGTCCCGACAGGCTGGCCGTGAGCGCCGGCGTGGGAGAGACAGCAGCCGAAGTCACGCTCAGCCTCGACAGCGAGGAGGGGAGGATTGCGGGTGCGTTTGCACCCGACAGGCCGCGTTCGGCCACGGCACCAATCCTGCCAACTCCTTGGCGCGGCCGTTTCTCCGATTATCGTCATCACGGCAATATCTGGCTTCCGTTTGCGGGAGAGGTCGCCTGGGAAATCGACGGAAAGGAAACCATCTACGGGCAGGGCCGGGTCGAACGTTGGGAGGCGTCCAACGATGGTGCTTGATCTTGCGATTTCCGCACTTGCGGTACTGAAAACTGCCTACTCACTTGCTTCCCGGCCGGACACCTGCTCGACGAGGATCCGGAAGAATATGTGCGGCGTACTATCTGACACCGGAGGCGTAACCGGTTTGAGGGCGCCGGGCTCCCACCAGTCGGTGTGCTTGCTCAGCATCGTCCACGCATGGTCGCGCTCGAGCTTGTGGCCTATCCGGTCAGGCAGTTCCTCATAGCGGCCATCGACAACCACGCTTTTCCAGCCCCGCCCTTCGCCGCGTTCGTCGACCTGGACGGACACCAGCGGGTTGGCGCGCATCCAGTCGATCTTCTTGCCCGGCATGGAAAACGCGTAGAGATGATTGTCAGCGTACGCATAGTGCACCGGTACGATGTAAGGCTGCCCGTCCTCGGCGCAAGCCAGGCGGGCGACACGATTGGCCGCCAGCATCTTGGTGCATTCCAGGACAGAAAGTGTGCGGATCAGCATCGTGCGATCTCCTGTGTTCTGCGTCGATTCCTTGTCGTCTTAAGGCCGCATGGATTGCTTTTCAGGTAGGGGCACTATCCCGCCGCGAGGATTGAACGTCGTCAGCCAGGCTGCGGCGTGCGATCCAATGTTGCGAGCACCGAACCGGGTTCGATGACGGCGTTGGCTACCGCGACAATCGTCGCGCGCCCGCTTGCTGGCGCGACGATCTCATGTAGCGCGTCTTCAATTCGAACTTCGCTATCCGCTCGCCAACCTTGATCGTGGCACCGCTGGCGATGAACCATCGCTCTACAATGCCCTCAGGCAACATACTGGATGCCCATAGTGCTTCATCGACCCTTGATGTTCTGCATCGTGGTTCTCCTTTGAAGCGGGAATCATAGTCCGCTCGCCAAAGCAATCTTCGATCACGATCAAGGAGCCGGGTTGGCGTTCGCTGGCGGCTACGATCGGAAAACTGATCTTGCATCTCGCGGTCGGCGAGATCAGGCACTCGGTGGTGGTTTGAACCCTCAATCAGAAATGCTCCCCCGCCCTGAACGGGCCGATTCGGGTTCCCGCAGCGATCAGGTAGGCCGTCGACCAGCCAATGAGCAGAAATCCGTTCACGCCCTCCAGTGCCGCCAGCACGCGCCATGCGTGAGCGGGTACGACGTCGCCATAGCCGACCGTTGAAAAGGTAATCGTCGAAAAGTACAGGGCTGTCTCGAAGTCGGCGAAGATATCAAGCAGCCGGTACAGCCCGGCCCAGAGCCAGATCTCGGTTGTCATGACGGCGAAGAGCCCCATCACCACGCTGATCATTGCGACCGTGCGGCTGTGACGCCCGTGCATGCGAAACCGGGCGACGAGGTATCCCATCGCATGGGTAACGGCCATCAGGCCAAACGTATGGACCAGGACCGTCAGACTGATGACGATGGTGCCGATGAGCAGATTGAGGATCATGCGCGGAACCTAGCGACTCAGGGGGCCTAGTCCTTGTGCGAGATCAATCCTGGTGCCGGCGAACTGCCGTGGCGGACTTGAAGGAGGCTGCTCGATCGGCACCCGTCGGGGTTCCAAGACGAGATCGTCCGCGCCGGTGGTGTGGCGCGGACGCTCGGAAGAGATACGCGATTGATTCAGGAGTATCTATTCCACTCACGCAGGAGCTCGTCAGGCAAAGGTGGCCGAGAGGCGCGGCCACCTGACTGACCTAGGCATATGCGGCTTCGGTCTTCTTTGCACTCGTCTCTATCGGCAAGGTGAGATCCAGGACCACACGGCCGTCGATCTTACCCGCCTTGAGCCGCGCGAGGACCGCGTTGATATCGCTCAACGGTGCCTTGGTGATCTCGGCCCGCACCTTGCCCTCGGCCGCGAAGGCAATGGCCTCGTCGAGATCGCGCCGCGTGCCGACGATTGATCCGCGCAAGGTAATGCGCTTCAGCACGACGTCGAAGATCGGGGTCGGGAATTCTCCGGCCGGAAGACCGACGAGGACGACTGTACCCTTGCGGCGCACCATGTGTACCGCCTGGGAGAAGGCCGGTGGCGAGACGGCCGTCACCAGAATGCCGTGGGCGCCGCCGCCCGTGGCCTTGAGCACATCGGCCACGGCGTTCGGTGAGCGGGCATCTATAGCCACGTCCGCTCCGGTCGCACGCGCCAGAGCGAGCTTGTCCGGCGTGACGTCGAGCGCCACGACCTTGAAGCCCATCGCCTTGGCATACTGGACCGCCACATGGCCGAGGCCGCCGATGCCCGAGATCGCCACCCATTCGCCCGGACGTGCCTCGGTCTCCTTCAACCCCTTGTAGGTCGTGACGCCGGCGCACAGGATCGGGGCCATCTGGGCGAAATCGACACCGGCTGGGAGTCGCGCGGTGAAAGCCGCAGAAGCGATGACATATTCGGCGAAGCCGCCATCGCAGCTATAACCTGTATCGTGCTGATGCTCGCACAGCGTCTCCCACCCGGTCTCGCAATATTCGCAACTCTGGCAGGCGTCGTGCAGCCAGGCTACGCCGACCGGATCGCCTTCCTTGAAACCGGTTACACCTGGCCCGAGCGCGGCCACGACGCCGGCCACTTCATGGCCGGGGATGAAGGGCGGCACAGGCTTCACCGGCCAGTCGCCGGAGGCGGCATGCAGGTCCGTATGGCAAACACCGCAGGCGATAACCTTGACGAGCAGTTCACCTAGCCCCGGTACGGGCACCGGCACATCCTCGATCGTAAGCGGCTTGCCGAATGCCCGTACGACGGCGGCCTTCATCGTCTTGACCATGATCCAACTCCTTTGTCGATGAAGGCAGACTAGGCGTCGGGGCGGAAGCTGCTTTGACCGAAATCAATGTGCGGGGCAGGGCAGGGCGTAATGCTCAGGTTTCCGTGACCCTGGGATGTTCCCGGGCTTCAAGACAAGGAAGTTGCCATGTCCCAGCACGCCCTCGAACTCGTCCGCTCCAAGGGAAATATTCCACCCCGCTATGGCAACTTCATCGGTGGGAAATGGGTCGCGCCGTTGGACGGGGAATACTTCACCGACTACAGCCCAATCAACGGCCAACGCCTCGTCGAGGTGGCGAAGTCGACGCCTGCTGACGTGGAAGCGGCGCTCGACGCAGCCTACAAGGCCAAGGACGGCTGGGCGCGTCTGTCGCCTGCCGAGCGGTCGCGGCTGCTCAACAAGGTCGCCGATCGCATGGAGGAGAATCTCGAGCTCTTGGCGCTGGCCGAAACGCTGGACAACGGCAAGCCGATCCGCGAGACGCGGGGCGCCGACGTGCCGCTTGCCATCGACCATTTCCGGTACTTCGCTGGTTGTATCCGCGCCGACGAAGGCTCCATTTCCACAATTGATGACGACACCGTCGCCTATCACTTCAAGGAGCCGCTGGGCGTCGTCGGCCAGATCATTCCCTGGAACTTCCCGTTGCTGATGGCGGCCTGGAAAATTGCCCCGGCGCTTGCCGCCGGCAATTGCACGGTGATCAAGCCGGCCTCCAACACGCCACTGACGCTGTTGATCCTCGCCAATCTCACCGCAGACATCCTGCCGCCCGGCGTGCTCAACGTCATCACCGGTCCGGGCGGGTCGGTCGGTCGGGCGATCGCCGCCAATCCGCGCATTTCCAAGGTGTCGTTCACCGGCGAAACGACGACGGGCAAGCAGATCATGGGGTATGCTGCAGAGCACCTGATTCCGCAGACCATGGAATTGGGCGGCAAGTCGCCGAACATCTTCATGGCCGACGTGATGGATGCCGACGACGAATTCTTCGACAAGGTGCTTGAGGGCTTCGCGCTTTTTGCTTTCAACAAAGGCGAGGTCTGCACCTGCCCTTCACGGGCGCTTGTCCAGGAATCGATCTTCGACAAGTTCATGGAGCGCGCGGTGGCCCGCGTTGCAAAGATCAAGGTCGGTGATCCGCTCGATGCTTCGACGCAGATGGGTGCGCAGGCTTCCGAAGATCAGTTGACCAAGATCCTTGACTATATCGAGATCGGCAAGCAGGAGGGCGCCAAATGCCTGACTGGCGGCGAGCGCGCCCATCTCGGTGGCGACCTGGACAAGGGCTACTTCCTGAAGCCGACCGTGTTCAGCGGCGACAACAGCATGCGGATATTTCAGGAGGAGATTTTCGGCCCGGTGCTGTCGGTCACGACGTTCAAGACCGTCGAAGATGCGATCCGCATCGGCAATGATACCGTCTACGGTCTGGGCGCTGGCGTCTGGTCGCGCAACGGCAACGACGCCTATCGCGTAGGGCGCGGCATCCAAGCCGGACGGGTGTGGACCAACTGCTACCACGCCTATCCCGCCCACGCCGCCTTCGGCGGCTATAAAGCTTCCGGGTTCGGGCGGGAAAACCACAAGATGATGCTCGACCACTATCAACAGACAAAGAATCTACTGGTCAGCTACTCGACCAAAGCACTCGGGTTTTTCTGATCCCTGGCTTTTGGGGGATGGCGCTGGGATGCGCCATCTCCAAGGGAAATGACGGGGTATTTGACCTGCAGTGAAAACGGGTCTGTGCCCAGCCTGTGAAGAAAAAATCGGCTGGTCCTATCGACAGGCCGCGAAAGCGCAGAATTCGCTAACGATGAAAATTCAAGGGGTCTCGGGACCGCGCATCAGGCTCCTCCTGCCCTACTTGCGTTTGGAATGCCCCAACTTCGGCGGGCTGCTTGAACCCAACAAGCTGTCGACCAGGCTAGTCAACATGACCAGCGCTGTTTCTCGCGACGGTTCGGCCTTGGTCACCGCCATGCGAACCCAGATGCCATCCATCAACATGGCGATCATTTCTGCCGCGCGCTCGGCTTCCACCTTGGGCAGGAGCTGGCGCAATTCGTGCAGCAGATTGCTGCGCATCCGCGCGTTCTGGACATTGAGCAATCTTGCGAAGCGTGCGGAGAAGGTTGCTTGGGCGCAATAGGAAATCCAATATTGAGCCCGGCTGGCTATGTACATCCGCTCATCGAAATTGCCATTGCAGATCGTGGTTAGACGTTCCTGCGGGGTCTTGCAGCGGCGCAGGCTCGCCGGGCTCGGTCTCACGTCAGGCCTGGCGATCGCGCTGGTTGCCATGGTGGCCGATCGCATCATCCGCGGTTGGTATGACCGGCACCAGTCGGCCCGCGAAGGCCATCAACTGATCGAGTGCTAGATCGCCGTCGCAGCCAGCGATTGTGCATCGGTGATTACTGGCTCCGACTTCGTCGTGGATGGCGGCTGCATCGTCAGGTGATTCAAGGGTGAGCAAATCGGCGGGTTATCAAAGGTCGCGAAAGCTCGCCATAGTTGGCATCTGCAAAGGTCGGTGAAGTTTGGCTCGATGAATCCAGGCGAATGTAACAAGGGTTCACGTCTTGCTTCAGCTTGTTTAGTTGCATGCGTGCCTTGGCGCGAAGCACAGGATCCGTGGATGCGTCGGACCGGGCTTGCAACGCGCTCAGGATTTTCGCGGCTTCTTCCACCTCTCGCAGTTGCGCCAGGCTGCGGCCAAGACCGTATTGCGCTGAGGGAAGTTCCGGATTGAGCTCAAGCAGCTTGCGGAAGGCGTCCGCGGCCTCGGCGTGGCGATTCAGCGCCTGATGTTCGATGGCAAGCCGCGACCACGCCTTCACCGACTTGGGTGCGATGGCCACAAGCGAGGCGAAGGTGTCGGCGGCCGACCAGTGATCCCCTTTCGCGGCGAGCAACTGGCCCAATCCGTACAGGGTACGCGCGTGGCGAGGATCGACTTCGAGAATCTGGCGGTAGGCATTCTCGGCATTGGCCAGTTTGCCTGCCTCGTGAAAGGTGGTCGCCTGCTCCAGCACGCTTCCCAAGGATCTCGCGTCAAGCCGGTCACCGAGATTGCGGCCAGTCTTGGTTTTGACCAGAACACAATGGATCGTGGTTTCCTCGACACCGAACGAGTATTTGTAGGGCTCATTGCCGCGCAGGAAGTCGTAGCTGCGGAAGCCCTGCTCGATCGCACGACGGATGCAATAGGCATGCAGCACAAGTCCCGATGGGATGTCATTGGCGGTCTCGTCGCGTCCGGCTAGGTGGAAGAACATCGCCTTTTTGACCGAGTCGACCAGGAATGCCAGGCCGCCGAGCGGCTTGTCTCCTTGCCACAGAATCGGAAGGAACAGCGTCCCGCTCTCGAAGGCGTCCTTGAACAGTCTTCGGTTGGACCTGATCAGGCTGGGCAGAAGGTTGCCCTTTCGCGCCGCCCATTTGATGCGCCACATTTCCAGGATGATGCCGATGTCGCGGTCGATCGTCGATGCGTCGGCATGGGTTATGCGAAACTCGTTGGATCCGTCCAGCTTTCGAAGGAACCGCCTGATCTTCTGGCGCGTGTTTGAACTGGTTTTCTGCTCGAGATAGGTTTCCCAATCCCCCGGCAGGTCGAGGGATGGACAAATGCAATTGTCGATATTGTCGGCTTTGTTGACGCGTCGCATCTGTTGAGCTTCGAGCCGTTTGTCGTCGAGGTTCTTGAGCAGCAAGCGACGCCTTGGCTCGGACATGCGCAGATTTTCGAGATGCAGTTTGGCCCAGTTCATCCTGGTCAGGTGTTTTGCAAGCGCCGGGATCGCGCGGTCGGCAGAGCCCGGCGCACAAACGATGCCCGTGTAATCGGCCGCAAAACTTCCGGCCATGTTGATTTCGTTGTGGGAGTACCCGGTTTTCTTGTTCAGCCGGGTGCGCAGCCGCAACGGCAGCAGGGCCACATAGGGTGAGCCTGGCGGTCCGGGCCGCGCCGCCAGGACGGACCATGCGCCTTCATACCGGCGAACATAGGATGAGAGAAACGTCCATGACATGAAGAACTGGGCTTCGGGATCCTTTTCGTAAAGATCATCCCAGTTCTGCCTGAGCTCGTTCAAGGCGTCCCGTGTGGTGATGACGTCGATCTGCATAGTCCCCCCCGATTACTCACTCACTGTTCCATGAATGCCTTGGCCATGCTGTCGGCGATCGGCTTTGTCAGGTAGCTGAAGAACGTCCGTGACTGGGTCTGCACGAGTACTTCGGCAGGCATTCCAGGCGTCGGTGTAAAGCCGTGCACCTTCGCCAGTTCGCTCGCCGGCAAACGCACGCGCGCCATGTAGACTTCCCGCGGGACGGGGCCTTGCACATCAGGCAAGGCATCGGCCGAGACATAGTAGACCTCGCCTTCCAGAACCGGCGTGGTTCGCCGGTTGAGCGCGGTCAGCCTGATCGAGGCCCTCTGCCCGACCTTCACATTGTCGATATCTGTGCGAGGGACCTGAGCCTCGATGACCAAAGGCGCCTCTGAGGGCAAGATCTCGAGGATGGCCTTGCCGCTTTCAATGACACCACCGGCAGTGTGGTAATACATGCGTATGATGGTGCCGGGCACGGGAGCATTGATGATTACGCGGCGAAGTACATTCTCCGCCTCCCGCGACTGCTCACGCACCGTGTCCAGTTCGGCTTCCAGGCTCTGCAATTCCTGGAGCGCGGCCTGGCGATAGGCGTCTTTCGTCTGCGTGATCTGCTGTTCGAACCTGACGATCTGTTCGCGATTCTCGGAAACTTCCGCCAACATCTTCCCGATCTGGCCGTCTGCGTCGGCCATCGCCCGCTGGATCGCCTTCACCTCGGTCCCGCGGATCAAGCCCTGTTCGAGAAGCGTTTTCTTGCCCTGATACTCTTCCTTCAGGAACTGCAATTGCCGCCGAACCGACGAGATCTGCTCCTCGATGCCTTCATTGCGGAACTGCATGGCTTTTATGTTCTGATCGAACAGCCCTATTTCACTGCTGCGTTTGTTAATCGCGGCGGCGAAGTTGAGTTGCTGGCTTTCCATGATCGGCGCAATTTCCGGGTCGTACCGATTGTCGGTCACAATCTTGGGGAACTGGATCTTGGGGCTGTCTTGCACCTCGGCATTCAAGCGGGCCGCGATTGCCTCGAGCCTGGCCTTTCTCAGGAACAATTGCCGTTCGTTCGTCTGGGCGGCAGTTTCATCGAGCTTGATCAGCGGCTGATCCAGGCTGACATGGTCCCCTTCGCTGACCAGGAGTTCCTTGATGATACCGCCTTCGAGATGCTGGATGATCTTGTTTTGCCCGGTGGCGACGAAACTCCCTTGAGCGACGATGGCGGATGCGAGCGGCGCCGTGAAGGCCCAGGTGCCGAAGCCGCCGAAAGTCACCGTGATGAGCAGCAGGCCCACCATCGTCTGTTTCCAGATCGAACGTGGCACCTCGGAGTACCACTGCATATCCTGAACTTTTACGACGTCGGTTGTCATTTTTGTCGCCTGCTACTGGATCTGATGACCGAATGAACCGCCCTCGATGCCCAGCCCGCGGGAAGCCAGGGCCTGCAGGACTTCCTGGCGTACGCCGAAGAGAGCGACGGTGCCGTTGACGAGCAGGAGTATCTTGTCGACGCTCTTGAGCAGGGATGGTCTCTGGGTGATGGTGATGACCGTGATCTTATGTTCCTTGGCGTGCTGCAGCGCGCGCTCCAGCGCTGCGTCGCCTGCGGCGTCCAGGTTCGAATTCGGCTCGTCGAGCACGACCAATCGCGGATTGCCGAAAAAGGCGCGCGCAAGGGCGACACGCTGCTTCTGTCCGCCGGAAAGCGGTGCTCCATCGGCGGCCACGAATGTCTCGTAGCCGTGCGGCAGGGTGGAGATCATTTCATGGACGTCCGCCAGCATGGCGGCCTGATAGATTTCGGCATCGGTCGCGTCATCGCGCATCCGGCCGATGTTGGCCTTGATCGATGCGGGGAAGAGCTGAACATCCTGCGGCAGATAGCCGATGTTCTCGCCAAACTGGCGCGGATCCCAGTTGCGCAGATCCATCAAGTCCAGCCGGACGTTGCCTGATGTAGGCAGGATCGAGCCGACCAGCATCTTGCCCAAGGTCGTCTTGCCGGCGCCCGAGTTGCCGATGATCGCCAGGGAGTCGCCAGGTGAGAGTGCGAACGATATGCCGTTCAGCACGACGCGCTTGGTTCCCTGGGGCACGAAAAGCAACCGTTCGACATCAAGACGGCCCTCCGGCCGAGGCAGGTTCAAGCGTTCGAAATTGAGCGGCGAGGATTGCAGAAGGGCTGCTATCCGGCCATAGGCGGCACGGGAATGCACAACCTGGTTCCAGCCTTCGATCGCGCCCTCGATCGGCCCCAGCGCACGGCCGGCGATGATCGATGCCGCAATAACCATGCCGCCAGTAAGATGACCATCGATCGCCAGATGAGCCCCCCAGCCAAGCATCGTTACCTGGGTCAGAAGCCGGACAGCCTTCGATATCGAAGCAAAGATGATGTTGCGATCCTGTGCGATCACCTGTGAGCGAAGAGAGTTTGCCGTGTCCTTGCCCCAAATCCGCACCGCCTCGGGAATCATGGCGAGCGCGTTGATGATCTGGGAATTGCGCGACATTGAATCGAGATGGATGTTGGCCTTGGTCTGATGCGCATTCGCCTCGCCGAAGGCCGCCGCCGTCGCGCGCTGGTTAAGGACCGTGATGATCAGGAGAATCAGCGCGGAGGCCATGACGATGAAGCCCTGGTGCGGGTGGATGAGAAACACCGCCAGCATCATGAAGGGAGCCATCGGCGCATCGAGGAACGACAGCAGCGTGCCGGATGTCAGGAAGTTCCTCAGTTGCTGCAGGTCGCCTAGAACCTGATACTCTTTTCCGTTGCTGTTCAGCGAGGCTCTGGCCGCCGCACTCAGGATCGGCGCGCCCAACTGGGCCGCGACCTCGACCGCCGTGCGCATCAGGATGAAGCGGCGAAGCGCATCAAACATCGCCTGCAAGATCACTGCGCCGACAATCACAACGGTCAGCATGATCAAGGTGTCGCCGGAACGGCTGGTAAGGACGCGATCCGAGATCTGAAACAGATAGATCGGAATCGCCAGGACCAGCATGTTGCACGCGACCGTGAACAGCATGACGATCATCAGGTTTTTCTTGACCGCCCGCAGCCCGGCCTTGAGAGAAGCGCCGAAATCGACCGGGCCGAGGCGCTTGTGAAAGGCGCCACCGCCACCACCACCGCCGCCTCGACGGCCACTGTCGTCGGTGCCTCCCGGAGGACCACCGCCTTCAAGCGGCCGTTCCCTTGCTTTTATCGGGCCGGTGTCGCCGTCTATGACGATGGTGCTTGGAGACTTCGGCACATCCTTCATGTCGGATTCCGCTGGTTTCGCGGGCGCGTCGGGAATTGCCTTGGCCGTGGGTGCGGCGGCTGGTCCCGCCGCAGCGGCTACGCTTGGAGCATCGTGCTTCTGAGCTGGAGACGCTGTCCTGGATTCCGACGCTGCCGGCTGGGCGGGCTTCGTCGCAGCGGCTACGCTTGGAGCATCGTGCTTTTGAGCTGGAGACGCTGTCCCGGATTCCGACGCTGCCGGCTGGGTAGGCTTCGTCGCAGTGGCTACGCTTGGAGCATCGTGCTTTTGAGCTGGAGACGCTGTCCTGGATTCCGACGCTGCCGGCTGGGCAGGCTTCGTCGCAGCGGCGGCGATTGGAGCGTCGTGCTTCTGAGCTGGAGACGCCGTCCTGGATTCCGACGCTGCCGGCTGGGCAGGCTTCGTCGCAGCGGCGGCGATTGGAGCGTCGTGCTTCTGAGCTGGAGACCCTGTCCTGGATTCCGACGCTGCCGGCTGGGCAGGCTTCGTCGCAGCGGCGGCGATCGGAGCATCGTGCTTCTGAGCCGTTGACCCTGTCCTGGGCTCCGACGCTGCCGGCTGGGCAGGCTTCGTCGCAGCGGCGGCGATTGGAGCGTCGTGCTTCTGAGTTGGAGACGCTGTCCTGGATTCCGACGCTGCCGGATGGGCAGGCGCACTTTGCGGCCTGGGCGGCACCGGTATTGGGCTTGCCGGCGCATTGGTTCTTGTTGTTCCGGCAGCGGCAGTCTGAACGGATTCTGGCTTCGCCGCCGACCGTTCGGTCGTCACATGATCCTTCTCGGCGACCGTCACGGCCTTTGCGGCTGCCATCGCGGTCGGTGCGGACTCTCCGGACTCTGAGCTGGAGCGTGTGCTCTTGGCAGATGGCCCGGACGTGTCGCCCAAGGCTGCGACCGTCCCGGTCGCGGAAGAAGGCGCTGGCGCCGATCTGGCCGGCTGTGGCGGTGTTGCGCGGTTTTCCTTGGCCGCTGGCAGGACGGCGGATGGCGCCGTCTGCATGCCGGTCTGTTTGACCTCGCCGTGTTCCCTCGCCTGCGCCGGCCTCGCCGTCGCAGGGAGCCCAGTCGCAGGATTTTCGGGCGCCGTCTGCGCCTTGCCTTCCGAGGGGGCCACAGACGACCTGGCTTGCTGCGGCTTGGGTGCGTCCTTGTCGACAGATCTGGCCGTCTCGTCGAGCCGCCAGGGAAATGCCGGGTAATGTTCGGCCTTCGCCGCATGTGGCTCGGTGCCGCCCGCGACATTGCGAAGTTCGTCGACCACATGGTCGATCGCCTCGATGGTCCGGTCGATTACCCGTTCATGCCGCTGCAAAGCACCGGAGAGGGATTTGCTGGTCGTCGGTTCAGCCGACTTTTGCGCAGCCGGTTCGTCCTCGAACATGGCTGCTTCCAGGTCGTCGGCAAACGAGCCCCAGGACTGGTCACGATCGTCGTTCATCATAAATCCCCCCGGATCCCAATCAGCCCGTCATGCCTTGCATGACGTCGACCTGTGAATTGTCCGGAATCAGCGACACATGGTGATCCGGCTGCACGTCGTCGTCGTCCGATGCGTCATCGGTGAGGAAGGCCACCGCTTCGTTCACCAGTGTGTCTGGATTCTGTCCGCCGAACTCCGGATCACACGAAATGATGTCCGCCTGGATCAGGATTTCATCTGAATAATGTTCGCCGCCCACATAGGTCTTGTCGGTTCCGTCGACGTCGATAATGCCGGCGAAATTGGCCACCTGGTTGCCACCGGTGATGACGGTCCATTCCGCTTCCGGATGTGCAATGAACTGGTTCATCGCCAAGGCGACCTGGTCGCTGTCGCCCAGCACGTTCGTTTGCGAGACGTACTGCAGATTGAGCATGTCACCGGAGATATAGAGGACGCGCAGAGCTCCGATGCCGGCAAAGGCCTCGTCGTTCAGGATGTCGCCGGGGCTGGCTTGCTTGCCGGCCGCAAGATCCGTCGCCGCATTCAGATAGGAATCCGGCAGCGCCTCGAAATGATTTTGCCCGCCGACATTGATGATCGTCGCGTCGTTCCAGAGCAAGTTGCCTGCGGTTGAATAGCTGCCTTCGCCGCTCGTCTCGAACCCGTCGACCGCACCGATGAGGTCGTTGTCTACGAGAATGTTCAGCTGATGGATTATGTTGGCGTCATAGATGTTCCCTCCAACGATGATCAGGTCGTAATAATAGCTCAGCTGATTGAGCGAAACGTCGTTTATCTGCGTGTTGTCGCCAGTCGTCACCATCGTCCTGACGCCGGACGACGACAGGATGCTCGTGTCGTTGTCCATCATGAACGTGTATTGCTGGATCCAGTCCATGATGACCAGGTCGCCGGTGATCTGGGTCACCACCCAGGCGGCCGGGAACCCGTCCGCCGGGGCTGGAGCCTCGTCGTTGGCCGTTGGGTCGATGTGCTTGAACGTCGCGATGTTGAAGCTCTCGTCGGGACCATTGGCGCCCAGCGTCCATCCATTGAGCGTGGAGCTGACCGAGTCAGTGTCGCACCGTGCGTTGATCTGGACGATGGCGTTGACTTCATGGCTGTCTCCGACGACGGCGATGACTGGTGCACCTGTCCAGTTGTTGGTCAGAACCGCGGAATTGATCAGCGTGTTGCCGCCGGCATGCAGCTCGACCGAAGGAGCCAACAAGCCGTTGCCCCAGCCTGACATGAAATCGGAGGAGTCGGGCGAAACGCTGTATTCTTCCGTGTCGGGGCCTTCACTGGCTTCGTCGTCGTCCTGTTCCTTCAGGATGTTGATATGGTCCTCCATCTTCGGCGCGTCAGCCTCGTCGACAAGCTGTCCGTTGACGAAAGTCCCGTCGATGGGATCCGAATTCGCGTCGGAGCGCGCCACGAAAACAGTAGCCTCTCCGTCGGAGCTGCCAGAATAGCTCTCGATCCGATCGGCTGCGGTGGTCACGACAGCTGCGATATCCGCGGCGGAGCCCGGAATTGCCAGGTCATCGAGAGGCGACAACTCCGCCGTGGCATTCAACAGCGATGTCAGTTGGCTGCCATCATCGACCGTCGGGGTGAATTTCAGGCCATGCCCGCCGGCGCCGACATAGTCATTGTCGGACAGGCTGATCTCCTGGTTGATGTAGACGGCAACGGCGCCCGGAGGCTCGATGTGAGGCAGCGTCATGCCACTGCCGGCCGCCTGCAGGTGCGGAGTATGAAACCGATCATGGTCAAGGCGCACAGGCCCGCCTTCGGGAATTTCCGGGGGCGTGTACCAGAAGTTCGTGCTGACGGTGAACGGTACCAGTTCCGGCTTGAGCCCCATATAGGGAACGTGCGGATCGAAATCGTCCAGCGTGTAGGGTGCCTTGACGTTCACATTGGTGTTGGGAAGATCGGGAATGTCTTCCTTGACGGCCTCGGCCGCTCTAAACTCGTCATAGGCCTTTTGCTGCCGCGCTTCTTCGACCGAGAGTTCGAACATCCCTATGAAATGAGAGATAGCCTCGGATATCTTGTCCAATTGCATAGAATAAACGGAATACACGGAAGCCTCCGTATCTTGAGATCATTCACGCTCAATCCTGCGGCATGTTCTCGGATTGGAAGGACTGCGCGGAAAAACTCCGCGCAGTCCGTAGCTGCCTGATTTCCTGCGAAATCAGTCGTGCAACCAATTACGTACCAGTGTGGTCGCCGGCGTCTTCGCCAGTCAGCGTGTTGTGGTAGTTGCCGCCAACCACGGTCTGATCGACCAGGTTTTCTTGCAGGTTGGCGCCCATCACGATCTGCTGGTTGAAGGCACTGATGTCGATGAGGGCGTCGGCCGATGCATGGCTGGTGCCGGTCACGAAGCCGTCATCGCCATTGTCCGAACCCCAGCTTCCGCCGGCACCACCGGCACCGCCATCGCCATTGTAGGCATCGCCAGAAGCACCACCAGCACCACCGGCACCAGCGAGGGTGAACCCACCCTTAGCATCGCCGCCGGTACCATCGGCCCAGGCGCCGCTCAGCGCATGACCGCCGTCACCGCCGAAGGCTCCTGCGAAGCCGCCGAGGCTGTCGCCGCCGGTCGCGCTACCGCTGGTGGCCTCGCCGCCGGTTCCGTCACCACTGGTTCCGGCCCCGCCAGTTCCAGCACCGCCCGTGCCGCCAGCACCACCGGTGCCTGCGCCAACGCCTGCGCCGTAGCCTGCGCCATAGCCTGCGCCGAGGGCATCGCCGCCATCGGATTCGGAGTCGCCGCCGTTCGAATGGGCGTTGCCGCCATCCGAGTCGGCATTGCCGCCGTCAGCGTCGGCACCGCCGCCGCCACCGCCGCCACCGCCACCGCCGCCACCACCGGTGGCATCGCCTGCAGTGCTCTTGGCGTCGCCGCCTTCACCGAGGTTCAGGAGGGACAGCTTGCTGTCAAGATCGACACCGTCGCCGCCATCGGCATCGGCGTCGCCGCCAGTCACGTCGCCGCCATTGCCGCCGTCGCCGCCATTGCCGCCATCAGCCTTGGCATCGCCGCCGTCCGAGTCAGCGTTGCCGCCGTCGGCCTTGGCGTCGCCACCGTCTTCCGACTTGGCATCGCCGGCTTCGGCAGCGCCGACACCAAGCCCGAGGCCGAGACCGAGACCGAGACCGAGGCCATCGCCGCCGTTGGCGTTGCCGCCATCGCCGTTGCCGCCCTTGGCGTCGCCGCCATCGCCGTCGCCGCCATCGGCGTCGCCGCTATCGGCATCGCCGCCGTCGGAGTCGCCGCCGTCGGCCTTGTTGTCGCTCTTGGAGTCGCCACCGATGGCTGCGCTGAGGGCCAGGCCGCCCTTGCCGTCACCGGCTTCGATGTCGCCGGACTTGGCGTCGCCGCCATTGCCGCCTTCGCCGCCAGCGGCCTTGGCATCGCTGCCGCCGTCGCCGCCGCCGCCGCCAGCCGAGATGCCGTCACCGGCTTCGGACTCGCCGCCCTTGGCGTTCAAATCAAGCTTGAAGTCGGCGTCGTTCTTGACAGTCGCGTTCTCGACCTTGTCCTCGTCGTACATGTTCGCGACTTGGTTGATGACGGAGGCGGTGTTGGTTCCGTCGCCATTCATCGAGTCGTTCAGGATGTCCTTGAACGTGATGTCGTCGCCTGGATCATAGGTGAGGTTGCCGTCCTTGTTGTTGAGGATCGTGTTGTCCTTGAAGGCGCCATCTCCCTCGTTGCCGATGTCGGCGAAGTCGTCATCCGAGTTTCCGAGTTCGCCTTCGAGCTTGACGCCAACGTCGACGTCGACGTCGACCTTGGTCTCGTTGACGTTCTTGTTCTCGTTCGAGTTTTCGTTCTCGGACTTGTTCGAGTTGGAGTTCTCGTTCTCGGACTTGTTCTCGTTCTCGTTCGAGGCCTTGTTCTCGTTCGAGTTTTCGTTCTCGGACTTGTTCTCGTTTTCGTTCGAGGCTTCGTTTTTGTTCTCGTTTTCGTTTTCGTTCCTGGCGTCGTTGTCGTTCCGGTTCTTGTTGTCGTTGCTGTTGTCACCGTCGGTGCCGCCGATATCGAATTCGCTATCGACGATCTGCAGGCCGAATGCATTGATGTTGTTCTTGTCGAGGTCGACAGACATGATCGTTTCCTCAGTTGATGCCGCGACTGCCGAACCGCATTCTTCTCTTAGCGGCCTTGGGCTGTGCGCGAACGTTGCGTTTAATGCGGTGAATGGACTATCGGACCGAGGGGACTGAGGTCCGAAATCCGACTTTCATCATAAGTTGCTTGAAGTACCTCCCTTAGACTTCGGAGAGGCGGCTCGATCAGGTAAAGCACGATCATGGCGCCGGACCCTCAAGGACCCGGTCGCTCAGTTACGGCAATAACCTGGAGTTCCCCGCTCCCTTGCACTGAACACGGGAAGTTTGCGCCACAGGCTAATAATTGTAAGGTGACAGTTCGGGCTAGCCCGTTCGAGGGAAACACCGAGAACAAGGGCTGTCACTATGAGATCGCAGCGCCCCCCGCGACAACTCTGCGATCCGCCCCGCGACTACTCTGAGATCGTGGTCATTAGGCTGTTTGAGAAATCGGCCGGGCCAGCCGGCTGGCCGCCTGTTCAAGTCGGTTGAGAGGATGCCGACGGAGGTCGCTCGCGAGCCGCCGGCACGGCCGTAAACCACAAATTGGCAATAGCTCCTCCGAACTATATCAGTCGGTCCTAAATTGGTGTATAACTCGTTAAGACTAGCCGTTTTGCGGGGTTGGGACTCTCGCGATCCAAAATCAGAAACAGAAACCGTCAACCGAAATGCTGGTCTTAGGGTTAGGGTGGGGTAGCCATGTCAAGAGTCGCGGATTCCAACGCGCGTAGCGTTAGTGACGACGGATTAGGAAAGAGCTGGTCACAGAGAGTTCTGCTGATAGCGTCGCCGGCCGACAGTTTTCCCGATTGCCTGGTTTATGCAATCGAGAGGGAGTTTCCCTTCATATCGGTAGAGCAGGTCCCCACTCTGGAGGCCGCTTGCACCACGTTCGAGCATCCGGTTTGCCTTACACTGGTCGATGTCGAATTCCTGTCCGAAATCGACAGGCGTGCGGGCGACCTGATAAGGCTTCATCCAGCGGCACCGGTCGTTCTGGTGCAGCATGATAATCGGACACCTGTATCCGTCCAGGATGTCTTCGACCTGAAGATTGTGCGCAGTGTCCTGCCGATGGATTTGAAGCTGGATGTCTGGCTTTCGGTCATCAGGCTGGTGCTTCGTGGCGGGGAGTATTTTCCATTCGCCATGTTCCAGTCATATGCACAGAGCTCGCAGAGCGCTCCGGCCAAAACCGCGGACCACTCCAAGCGGGCTGATCACGCGAATTCTGCTGACACCGGGTTCGATCAGATGGGCGAGTTAACCGAGCGAGAATTTCAGATTCTCGAGATGGTGGCGCGAGGTTTGCAGAACAAGATCATCGCAGCCGCGCTTCAATTGTCCGAACACACGGTCAAGATCCATCTGCACAACATCATCACCAAACTTGGCGCGCACAACAGGACCGAGGCAGCGGCAGTGTTCCACGATCGCAGGGGTACATTTCATGCCGATGCGGACAACGCGCGACCGTCGCGCTTTGCCCAAACTTCCGCTTAGATCATGCCCCGCTTTCAGGAGATTCTGCTCCTCGTTGGCCAGTTGAACTACACGTGGACCAACACCGAAAGCCTGCTGATTTATCTGATTGCCGGTTTGGCGAAGGTCGACAAGGAAACGGCAATCATCATTTTCTTGACGCTGAATACGACGCGCGCGCGCATCGAACTGGTCGAGCGCCTGGCGAAAATGCCGAAAACGCCGACCGCGTGCCGTCAGGCAGTTCTGACCGTCACCGGCAAACTTACCCGCCAGGGGAAGTTGCGAAACAAATACAGCCACTGTATCTATTCGTTCGACGAAACGGGGACTCATGCGAGCACGCAATTGATGCGTATCGCGGACGGAAAGGATGAGGTAAAATACGGAAAGATCGAAAAGCTTGATGATAAGGAAATGAGCAGAATATACGAATCTATTGAACATATAAGAGAAATAAATAGAGATATATGGTCAATTGTTGACGAGAATTCGTTTCCGAGGTGAATTGGTTAACAAATTTACTATCCTTAGGGAACGGTGGAGCGAGTTGAGCTTTACCGCAGAAGGGGGGAGTTGAATTTGTCTTTGTTGTTTCCGCGATACGGGTTCCTGGCGTGTCTGGTCCTGTCCGCGACCGCGCTTTCGCCGATAGTCGCCTCCGCGGAAACCATTTTCGGCGCGCTTTCCAAGGCCTACCAGAACAATTCCTCGCTGAATTCCGCCCGTGCCGGTGTCCGTGTCACCGACGAGGGCGTGCCCCTCGCCAAGTCCGGCTGGCGCCCGACCATCAATGGACAGGCTGACGTCGACTACCAGAACACGCGCGTCAGCGGCGCCAGCAACAAACTTTCGAGCGCCAGTGTCGGTATCGTGATCAACCAGAGCCTGTTCGACGGGTTCCAGACCAGGAACAACGTCGCTGCCGCCGAATCGCGGGTCAGCGCCTCGGTCGAAAGCCTGCGCAACACCGAAGAGAACATTCTGTTTACTGCGGCGCAAGCGTATATGGACGTGATACGCGACCGGCAGGTGGCGGTGCTGACCGAGCAGAACCTGCAGTTCCTCACCGAGCAAGCGCGCGCGGCACGCTCGCGCTTTGAGGTTGGCGAAGGCACGCGCACCGACGTCGCCCAGGCCGACGCCTCGCGTTCGTCCGCCGTGGCGCAGTTGAGTGCCGCGCGTGCGCAGGCACTGGCAAGTGCGGCGTCCTATCATCAGATCGTCGGCGATGAACCGGGCAAGCTCAAGGGCGCTTCACCGTTGGCGAAGCTTTTGCCATCGAACCTGGGTGCGGCGATCACCATCGCATCCGCCGAGCATCCGGCCATCCTGGCCACCCAGCATCTGGTCGATGCGGCGGGGTTTTCGGTGAAATCGAACGAAGGCGCCCTGCTGCCGCAGCTTTCCGCTTCGGCCGGTATTTCCCAGGATTATCTGCACCGTAGTCCGGATATCGGCACCAACGGCGATTCGACCTCGGCCAATATCGGCGCGACGCTGACAATCCCGATCTATTCGGGTGGCCGTACCTCGGCATTGGTTCGGCAGTCGAAGGAATCGCTCAGCCAGGCCCGGATCGAGGTCGATGTCAGCCGCGACCAGGTGCGCAACGCCGTCACCTCGGCATGGACGCAATACACCGCCGCGCAACAGGGTGTCGTTGCCAACAGGGAGGTGATCGCCGCCGCGCAATTGGCTTTGAATGGCGTCATCGAAGAGCGCAATGTCGGCCAGCGCACCACGCTCGACGTGTTGAACGCCCAGAACGCCGTCATCACTGCGAAGATCGAGCTTGCCAACTCCGAACATGATGTCGTGGTGGCGAGCTATGCCATCCTTTCGGCGATCGGCCGTCTGTCGGTCGAACGCCTCGCTCTGCAGGTGACGAAATACAGACCTGAAGAGCATTACAACGCGGTCAAGGACAAGTGGATCGGCCTGCGCACGCCGGATGGCCGCTGAAATCTATCTGACCGGTGAGCCCGAACTGGGGGATCTGCTGGGCGGACTTGCCGTGCGCCCAAAGGTCTTCAGCACATTGTCGCGCAGGGCAATGGCCTGGCTATGATCCGGCTTGAGTCCGATGCAATCGTTCAGGCTCGCCAGAGCTTCCTCGACGCGGTCGAGTTTCACCAGCGCCAATCCACGATTGTAGTGCGACGCAGCGACATCGGGTCTGAGACTTATCGCGAGACTGCTCTGCCGTTCCGCCTCTTCGTACCTTCGCTGCTGAAGGAAAATCACGCCAAGCAGGTAAGTGACATCAAAGTGTTTGGGCTCAACATTCAAGATTGCGCGGTACATCTTCTCCGCTTCAGCCAAATGCCCGGTTTGATGAAAATGCGCCGCCCTCTTCAGATCGCGCGGTAAATGAGCTTGTCGCGTTGCGGCGAGTTGCTGGAGCAGCCGAAGCGCACCCACATGAGCAGGATCGGCATCCAGGATCTGGCGACAGGCCTGCGCGGCCGCGTCGAGTTCACCCGCTTCGTGCAACCCGTTTGCCCTTGTGAGCACAACAGGCAGGCTGCGGCTGTCCAGCCTGTTGCGAAGATTGCGACGGGTCTTTGTACTCACGAGGAGGCACTCGACCCGGCGTTCGATGCCGCCGAAATCATATTTGTAGGAAAAATTCCCTGTCTGAAGATCGTAGATGGCGAAGCCGTTCTGTATAGCCCATCGTATGCTGTAGAGATGAAGCGCAAAACCTGGAGCCGGCCTTTTGATGGTGAGGTCGCGTCCATTGAGCAAGCTGATCAGAGACCTGTTCTTGCGGTCGATGAGGCTGGCCTGCACCCCGATTGGGGTTTCTCCCCGCCACAAGACGGGAAGAGAGAGGGCATCGTGCTCGAAACAGGAGCTGAGCATGTTGCGAAAATTGTTCATCATCGCCTGCGGCAGGCCCGGATGGTATCGCGCCGCCAGCTTGGCCGCCCACTGGTTCTTCCAGAACCCAAGGAGTGCGTTCAGGTCGTGCTCGAGCGTCGCCGCGGTAACGTTGGTGATCCGGTACTCACCCCCGTCTTCGATCGACCTTAGCGTATGCCTGGCGTTATAGCGTGTGTGCGAGCCCATTCTTTCGCCAAGGAACTCGTCCCAACTGCCGGGCAAATTCACGTAGACATAGATATCGTGATCGATGTTGTCGCCATCGTCCGGCCGTTTGACCTTGCTGGTCAGGAACTCGGAAGGTGGAAATTGGCCCAGGAATGCGCCAAGCCGCTGCGGCGACGCGAAAATATTCTCAAGATGGAGCTTGGCCCAGTTTATCTGCTTTGCGTGTTCGGCAAAAGCGCGGACGACATCATCCTGAATTTCGGGGCTGCAAATGAACCCTGTATATCCGGCGAAATAACTCCCCCCGGTCCTGAGTTCGTTCTGGAATCCGCCGTCCCTGGCTCTTTCCGTTCGTAGCTGCAGAGGGAAGAAACCGACATAGTCCGATGAGCCATGCTCTTCTTTTGCAGCCAGAATGATCCATTGATAGCGAAGTCGCTTGAACCAGCCCGCGATCCATGTCCAGGACATGAAGAACTGAGCTTCCGGGTCAGCTTCGTAGACAGCGTCCCAATTGCCTCTCAGTTGGAGGAGAGT
This sequence comes from Mesorhizobium sp. AR10, assembly GCF_024746795.1. NCBI lineage: Bacteria > Pseudomonadati > Pseudomonadota > Alphaproteobacteria > Hyphomicrobiales > Phyllobacteriaceae > Mesorhizobium > Mesorhizobium sp. AR10. Next base: position 5,853,997 of record NZ_CP080524.1, on the reverse strand, counting down.
ATCGAAACTATCGATAACATCCACACGCATGATGTTGACCTTTGCCCGAAGGGCGTGGGCAAACCGGTGACGGTTACGGCACTGGCTGTTTTCCTTCTAACCCTTGGCCAGGCAAGGAAATTCCGGCAAATGTGGCATGGAAGGAACGCCGTTGGAAGGCGGCAAGGAGTAGTTCATTCGAGCTATGTGCGAACCGTTGGTGGCGCGAGGCCGTGCCTGAGGATCAGGGCAGGTCGTGAATAATCCCGTCGGCCACGAAACACCGCGGAAAATCTGCGGAGGCCTGTACCGGCTAGGACGCGATGCGTGTCCACTTGCCTTTTTCGGACTGGGATTGCCTGGCAAAATACCGATACGAAGTACGCGACCAATTCCTGACGGCGCTGCTGCGGTTGTCCATGATCAGGTCGCCCTTGTCCGTGCGCACGGTAAGCACCGTGTGGCCTGCGCCGCCGAGTGTCACGACTGTCAGCAGCAAGGCGGAAGCCGGCCATCCGCGCTTCAGAAGTTCGCTCTTTTTCAGGATGGCGAAGTCCTCGCAGTCACCGTCTTTGGTCGGGACACGCCAATCGTCGGCACTGCCGACCGAGTCGAGGTCGCTACGCTCCTTGATCCGGTGGTTGACGGAGCTGTTCACAGCCGCAAGCTCAGCCTGGCGTGCCGGCGTGAGCTTAACCTGCTTGACCTGACCGCCGGTGCTGCAGAGTTTTGGTTGTCTGGCGCAGAAGGGACGAAAGGCCGGCGGGGCGAATGCGTACCCTTTGGTGACCATCGTCGCTGTAGTGCCACTGGTATGCATGGTATCGCTGCAGCCAGATGTCACCATGGCTGCGGCCACAATTGCCGCCAAACGAATCACTTGTCGTCCCCTTCTGTCGATGGGCGACATTCATAATTTCAGGACAAGCTAAATCAACCCTTACCGATGGCATTTGCACTGCTTTCAAAACAGTGTATAGTTAACAATATGTTTCCGATGGTCGGAAACTTTGATATAGCGCCCAGTTTGGGGACGGGAGCGCCTTTTTTCCCTTTAGGAGGAAGAAATGCACCTGTACCCAACCTGCGCGAGCAGGGTTCGCTCAACCTTGCTTGTTTCATCCGCCCTTGTGGCGGTGGTTTTGGCAACTCCCACAACAGCACAGAATAGTGTGCGACCGCGGCTAGCGGCCGCGCAATGTCAGCCGCTTACCGAAAGTAACTACGAGCTTTGCTGCATAGCGATCAATCGCAAGAGCATCTTGTCTGCCGATCAACTCGCCCAATGCCCACCCCTCACCACCGCTCTCGTCGCAGCTGCGTTGGCCAGTGATGGGGAAGGTGGTGGCAACGGCAACAGTGGCAACTCCGGCGGCGGTGGTGGCGACGGTGGCGGTGGCGACGGTGGCGGCGGTGGCGACGGCGGCGGTGGTGGCGACGGCGGTGGTGGCGACGGCGGTGGCGGTGGCGACGGCGGCGGTGGTGGCGACGGCGGTGGCGGTGGCGACGGCGGCGGTGGTGGCGACGGCGGCGGTGGTGGCGACGGCGGCGACGGCGGCGGCGGCGGTGGCGACGGTGGTGCCGGTGGTGCCGGTGGCGGCAGCGGTGGTGCCGGTGGTGCCGGTGGCGGCAGCGGTGGTGCCGGTGGCAGCGGTGGCGGCGGTGGCAGCGGTGGTGCCGGTGGCAGCGGTGGCGGCGGTGGCAGCGGTGGTGCCGGTGGCTGACCTAGGCCAAGCGTAATCATAGGATCCGGGTGGGCGGCTGTACCAGGCGTCCACCCGGTCACTTAGGCCTGTTATCACAGTGAGATGAGCCCGTTCTCGGATGGTCCGACGCGCCGGTTGGCACGTTGACGAGCCAAGCTCGGCCAAGGCCAATTATCAGAAAGGAACTGGGGACAGAAAACGCCAGGGGGTTTTCAAATCTGACCAACTATGATTGAAATTGAGAGAATATGGTGTTGCGCAGGAGGGAGGGCCTTGTGCGGCTAATTTCGATCATGGTTGAGCTTGGGGCGATTGTTGCCGGCGCCGGTCTTGAAACCGAGCAGCGCTGTCGGGACTTGGCCGTCATGGTGACGGGCTCGATCACGGATCCTTTTGAGGCATTGCGCCTTCAGGAAGAACTGGCGTGCCAGTTCTCCTTGCTCTCCTACGGCGGTGGCTTTGGTCTCGAACTCGCACAGTATTGGGATGAAACCCTGGAACTGGTCGACCTGATCCGGTGTGCCTCCATCTTGCATTGACCAACCCCAGCTGTTTTGAGAATGCCGGCCTTACGCCGAGAGTGGCCCAAAGCGCGTCGCGTTGAAACGGATTCAATCGACGCGCTTTAAATCTTTGTTTTTATGCTGTCGTTGTCCCAAAACCGCTGCGCACTTTTGGGCGACATGCACTGAGCCTCGATGAGACTGCAGCCATGAAAATCGACCGCAAGCTTGTAAGAGCGGCGACAAACGCGCCCGATGGCGACCAACGAGGTCATCGGATCATGGCCAGCGCCTACGGTCACGAGCGTTGCCGTCTCGCCATGGCCAGCCCGTTGTCCAGGGCATCTTGAAGATTTGTCGTGTAGCGCGCCGTGTCTTCCAAGCCGCTGAAGAAGTTTATGCGATGGGTTTCGCCCTTCTTGCTCATGACAATTCCCGCAGCCCGGAGCGTTTCCTGAACTGCCTTGTACGTCATATCCATGGTTACCTCCCCTGCTGAGACACATCAGCGTCGCTCTTTTATGTAACCGATTGGTGCCGCTGACTGTGAAAGAGGCAACATAACCAGCCGTTCGTCCTGGGACGTCTTTGGTGCCACTGCACTCTGTCGGGCGAGCGTGCCGCTCACGCCGAAGGCAGCGGCGCCAGCGTCGTGCGCGCGCAACAAGATCAACGATCACCATTGCGGGAAATAGGCGGCCGGCCTGAGCGTCCGGCAATCTCTTTCATGCGGTCGATGATCTCCGCCATCAGCGCCAGGTCGCGACGTGAATCCGCCAGGTCCGTCTCTGGCCTGGTGCCATCCGTGATGTGGCGATGGAAGGTCTCGAGCTCGTTCGAAAAGGCGTCGCCGTAGAGCGGTCCGAAAGTCCTGGTCACCGGGCCGGCGGTTCCGCTTTCGGTCACTTCGAGCCGCGTCGGCAGGCTGCGGATATAGGGCGTATCGTAGATGATGCGGAGCCGCCTGGTGTTCGAGCGCACCTCGATCATGGCGTCGAACAGGCCGAGATCATCGACCACCGCGTCGTAGCAGGCGGCGAAGTGTCCATAGTCGAACGTTACGCTGGTGTTGGCGCCGCCATTGGTGCGGTGTGCCGCAAGCACACGGGTTGGCTCACCGAGCAGTCCCCGCATCGCCGAAATGTGGTGCGAGGAGAGCGCCGTCAGGCCCCGATAGGCGCGCACCAGATCGGCTGGGGCATCGACGCCAACCACTTCGCGGATTAGCGCGTCGCGCTCCTTGGCGCCGCGCGCCAAGAGGGCAGGGTCGATGTCGGTGGGATAGAGCACATTCTGGCTCTTCTTCAGAAAATGCCGGCCTTCGGAGATCAAGTCGAAGATGCGGACATGGGTGATGTCGGCAAAGTCGGGCAGTTCTTCTTTGGCCGCCAGATAGGCAGGAGCATAGCGGCGCATGTAACCGACGAAGAGCGTCTTGGCGTAGTTCGGCGCCAGCGCCAGCAGTTCGTCGATCTCGCGCACCGTCAGGCAGGCGGGTTTTTCCAGGAGGATGTGCTTGTTGGCCTTTATCGCAGCACGCACGAAGCGGCTGTGGGTGTCGTCGGACGAGAGGATGAAAACTGCGTCGATATCCGGTGAGTTGATCAGCGCCTCGGCGGAATCGAAGGCCTTGGCTGTGGCATATTTGGACCGGCAGAGTGCGACCAGACTCGGCGAGACGTCATAGATGCCTGCGATCGCCCAGCGGTCGCGCTGGTCGCTCAGCACCGGCAGATGGATCGACTGCGCAACCTCTCCAAGACCGACAAGCCCGACACGGATCACCGCCACGGCATACTCCCCTTCAAACGCATTTCTTTCGGCGCTGGCCAGAACGGCCAACGGATCATTGCTAGGCCCTCAGGCCGCGCCGGTGACCAGTGCGACCAACTCGTTGCCGGTGGTTTCCGACGAACGCACGGTCGCCACCATTCGTCCCGCCCGCATCACCCAGATCTGGTCGGAAAGCCGCCGCACCTGATCGAAATTGTGGCTGACCAGGATGACGCTGACGGCCTGATCGCGCAGGCGTCGGATCAGCGCCTCGACATTGCCGGTCTCCTGCACGCCAAGCGCTGCGGTCGGCTCGTCCATCACCACCAGCTTTGCGCCGGAACCGGCTGCGCGACAAATCGAGATCGCCTGCCGCTGCCCGCCTGACAGCCGCCGCACGCGCTGGGTGACCGAAGGCATGTTGATCGACAGGCGCGACAGCATGGCGCGCGCTTGCTGCTTCATAGCGGTCCGGTCGAGGAAAGCGAAAGGGCCGATCCGACGCACGATCTCGCGATTGAGGAACAGGTTCTGCGCTACGGTCAACTCGTCGATCAACGCCAGGTTCTGGTGCACGGTCTCGATGCCGGCCTTGCGCGCCTCGTCGGGATTGGCGAAGGGGCGTGGCCGCCCGTCGAAGAAGATCTCTCCGCCGTCCGGCACATGCACGCCGACCAGGCAGCGGATCAGTGTCGACTTTCCGGCGCCGTTGTCGCCGATCACGGCGGTGACCTCGCCGCGGCGAGCCTGGAAGGCGACGTCGGTGAAGGCGCGGATGCCGCCGAAGTGCTTGCTCAGTCCGTCGCAGGCGAGGATCGCGTCAGACGAGGGGATGTGATTGACGACGCTCATTTCTGGTACCGCATGATCAGGGCCGCCAGCACGACAATCATACCCACGGCAAGCGGTTGGTAGAAGGCCGAAACGCTGAGCAGCGTCAGCCCGTTGACGAGGGCCGTCAGCATGAGCGCGCCGATCGCCGGCCCAAGAATACTGGCGCGTCCACCGAACAGGCTGACACCGCCCAGAACCACCGCCGCCACCGAATTGAGCAGCAGGCTGGTGTTGATCAGCGGTTCGGCCGAGCCGATGCGCGCCACCAGAAGCAGAGCGGCGATGCCGGCGCAGAAGCCGGAAATGGTATAGGCGGCGATCTTGACGCGGTCGGTCCGGATGCCGAGCGAGCGGGCACTTTCGGTCTGGCCGCCGGTCGCCAGCAGATGCACTCCGAAGCGCGTGTGGTAGAGCGCGATATGCGCCACGACAACGGCTGATATCGCCACCCAGACCGGATAGCCGAACGGCCCGAAGGAGCCGGAGGCGAGCTTCAGCAGGAATGTCGAGCCGACCGTTGTCGGCTCGCCATCCGAGAGGATGAGGCCAAGCCCGGTGACAGCTGAAAGCGTGCCGAGCGTCACCACGAAGTCTGGAATTTTTCCGGCCGTGATGATGAGGCCGTTCAGAAAACCGACTGCGCAGGTCGCGGCGACGGCGAGCACGCAGGCGAGGAAAATGCCCCAGCCGGCGGCGTCGACAAGGCCGAGGATGATGGCGCCCAGCATGACCGCTGCCGCCATCGACAGATCGATGCCGGACGTCGCCACCACGAAGGTCTGGCCGATCGACAGCACGACCAGGATCGCCGCCGCCAGCAACAGGGCCTGCAGATTGGCGACGCTGAGGAAGACCGGTTGGGCGATGCCGAACACGATGACGAGGCCGACGAGGCCGACGACGGATGCCCAGTCGGCCCAGAAGGAGGGATCCAGGAGGAGAGCCGACAGGGAGGGGCGGCTCTCCTCCGGCGCGCCCGCGTTGGGCTCGGGCGCGTTTTGTTCGGGAGTGCTCACTACTTCAACATCTCGCGGAAGGGATCGGGATAGTCGCCGCCAGGGGCCGGGAAATTCTTCAGCGACGCTTCCGCATTGTCCTTGTTGATCAAGAGCACTGGTGCCGGCACGTTGGCGGGCAGTTCCTTGCCCTTGGCGGCCACGGCGCAAGCTTCGACGCCCATGGCACCGACGACATAGGGATATTGCGCGACGGTGGCGGTGAGCTCGCCGGCAGCGATCGATTTCAGCGCGTCGACAATGCCGTCGAGACCGATCACCTTGACGTCCTTGCCCGAGGTCTGCACGGCGCGTTCGACGCCGAGCGCCATGATGTCGTTGGCGGCGAAGAAACCGGCGAGATCCGGGTGTGCTGCCAGGATGTCGGTGGCCGCCGTCAGCGCCTTCTCGCGATCCCAGTCGGCGCTCACCATGACCACGACTTCGAGCTTGCCTTCGACGGCCTGCTTGAAGCCCTTGATGCGGGCGTTGGAGCCGACATCGCCGACGATGCCGGCAATCAGCGCGACCTTGGAGCCCTTCGGCACCAGCTTCAGCATCTCCTCGCCGGCCAGCGCGCCGGCGGCGACGTTGTCGGTGCCGATATAGGTGGAGATGGCAAAGCCGGCGGCCTTGGCCTGCTCGGGGTCGATGGTGCTGTCGATATTGACGATCGGCTTCTTCTTCTGGGCGACAGGCACCAGCGCCTGCACCAAATTGCTGACGCTGATCGGGTTGACCAGATAGCAATCGAAATCCTGCAGGGCCATGGCGGTCAGCCGATCGGCCTGCCCGGTTGCATCACCCATATTGGCGGCTGCCTGGACGGTGACGGCCACACCGTTGGTCTTGGCCTGGTCCTCGATGCCCTTTTGCATGGTCTGGAAGAAAGGATTGTCGAGACCCTTGACGATGGCCGCGACTTTCGCGGCGTCCTGGGCATGGGCCGGCACTGAAATTATCGTCGCAAACAGACCTGCGCCAAGCGTCAGGCAATTGAACATGCGCATGCTTCGTTCTCCTCCTAATTGTTGGTTGTGTTGTACCTGGTTCGTTTCTCGACGAACGAAATGCCTGTCCGGGCCTTGGCAGCGGGCTGTCGACAGACCGTCGATCGCCCTGCGGTACGCAGATCAAGGGCCCGGTTCGGGCCACTTTTCGTGTCAGGCATTTCTCCTCCCAGAGCGCTGACCGATGTCCATCAGCATTTCCGCATGTTTTATAAAAAATTGACACGCGTCAAGAATTAAAATGTTGTGCAGTGCTTTTTGATGTGCTGCAGTGCAGCAGGTCGATGTCGTTTACGGCGATCTCGCGAGCGAAACGGCGACGCAGGGTTATCGAGGCCAGGCTCGAAGCCGACTTCGGCGGCGGTCTTTAAAAGCAATCGTTCAGCTTATGCAGCGGCGCCAGCGCCGGCCCATCCGTACGAAACAGGTGGCAAACCGACGGTGAGATGTCGAGCGCGATCGGGCTGTGCAACGGCGTCCTGTCGCCGCCTTCGGCCTGGACGACCAGCGTGATGTCAGGCGCGATCTCGACGTGCAGGATGGTCAGGCTGCCCAGCCGTTCGGCGAGCGCTGCTTGCCCCTTTAACTGTCCGACGGGCGCGATGCGCAGATGTTCCGGCCGCATGCCGAGCAGCAATTCATCGCCGCACGCCGCGCAATTTGGCTCAGCCATGGCTTGCCTCCCGGACACCGGCACGTTTGGTCGTGCCGCTATCGTCTTCGTCCTGCGCCATCGCCAGTGGCGCGCCTGGTTCGCCTTCCCACAGGATCAGGCTGGCGGCACCGATCAGTCCAGCCTGGTTGCCGAGCAGCGCCGGTACGATCGGCACATCGCGGTAGGCCGGCATCGCCCTCTGCTGGACGACCGCCCTGATGCGCGGAGCCAACAGGTCGAAGCCATTGGCGAGGCCGCCGCCCATCACGATCAGGTCCGGCGAATAGAGGTGAAGCAGATTGGTGAAGCCGATGCCCAGCCAGTTCGCCTCCGCCTCGACCAGTTCGAGCGCGCTGATGTCGCCGGCCCGCGCGGCCTCGACAACGTGCCTGGCCGAAACGTCGCCGTCAGCCGACAGGCGCCGCAGCAGGGAGCCGTCGCCCGGAGTGGTCAGCGCCGTGGCGCGCCGCCCGAGCGCGGTTCCCGAGGCGACGGCCTCGAAGCAACCGATGGCGCCGCAGAAGCAGCGGTCGCTTTCACTGGTGATGGTCATGTGGCCGATCTCGGCCGCCAGCCCGCGCCGGCCATGATAGATGTGACCCTCGGCAACGACGCCGCCGCCGATGCCGGTGGATACGGTGACGAACACCATCGATCCGGTGCCACGGCCGGCGCCGAAGCGCCACTCGCCGAGCGCGGCCGCATTGGCGTCGTTCTCCAGCCGCACCGGCAGGCCGAAATGCTTACCTAGAATGTCGATCAGCGGCACGTCGTGCCAGCCCGCCAGCGTTGGCGGTGCAATGACGATCCCAGCCTTGGGATCGAGCGGTCCCGGCGCGCCGACGCCGATGCCGGCGACCTTTGCCTGTGGGTGCTGTGTCAGAAGGTCTCCGGACAGTGCGATGATCTGGCCGATCACGGCTTCCGATCCCGCGATTGCCATCGTCGGCGCCGAAACATGGGCGACCACGCGACCGCCGCTGCCGACCAGCGCGCCGCGCAGCTCCGTTCCGCCGAGATCGAAGGCAAGCGCAACCTTTGTCATCAGGCGGCGACCTTCAGCCCATGCAGCCAGGCCATGCGCTGGGCAAGGTCGGGGTCGCCGAAAGCCAGCGATCCGAGCACCACCGTCTCCGCGCCGGCGGCACGCAGGCGCGGCACCGTCTCTTGGCGGATACCGCCATCGGCAGCCAGGATGATGTCGGCTTCGCGGCCTGCCTCTTTCATCAGCGCGCGTGCCTCGATGAGGCGCGGGCAGGCCTGGTCGGACAAGCTTTGGCCCTTGACGCCGATGGATGTGCCGAGCAGCGTCACGAAAGCCACTTCGGGCAGGAACGGCGTGACCGCGGCGACTGGCGTTTCCAGCCGGAGCACCACGCCGGCCTCGACGCCGAGTTCATGCGCCAGCCGCACGGCGCGCAGGCCGGCTTCGCCGTTTTCGGCATGGACGCTGATCAGGTCGGCGCCGGCCTCGATGAACTGGCGTGTCTGCTCCTCGACGATTTCGGCTTCCACCATCAGGTGCACATGGATCGGCCTTGCGGTCAGCTTGGCTATCCGCGCAACCAGGTCCGGGAAGAACAGGAAGCCGGGCGTGAAGCGGGCGTCGGCGACGTCGATGTGATGCAGGTCGACAAAGGCATCGATGCGCTTCAGGTCGCGTTCCATATTGGCAAGGTCGGCTGACCACAGGGAAAACTCGCCAAGCAGCCGGTTGCGCGGCAAGGCGGCGATGGCAGCACGGCCGGACAGGGATTTGGTGGTCATGACGCAACAAGGCTCCGAATGTTGAAGTGGGCGTGAAGGAAGGTGGTGATCTCAGTCTGCAGCTCGGCGAAATGCCTGGCGCTGTCGAGCGCCTTGGCAGCGATTTCCAAGAATGTCGCGCCGGGGATGGCATCGGCAAGAGTTTGCGCCGCCGACAATGGATGCACCGCATCCAGAGCGTTGCCGATGACCAGCACGGGTATGCCAAGGGCTGCGGCATCGCTTGTCGAAATCTCCGGTCCATCGGCGGCGATGTCGGCGAGGACTTGCCCGAACGGTCCGGCATCCGGCCGGTCGAAATAGCCGAACAACGAGGCGAGATTGTCGGGCGCCTCGCGCTGCAGGCGTGCGGCCGTTTGCGATTGCGCGAAGATTTCTCTCGCCTTGTCGGGGCCGTGACTGAGTATGAGGCCGGCAACCTCGGCGATCGGCTGCAGGTTCACCGGCGATTTATTGAAGGTCCAGGCTGGTCGCACCAGCAGCAGGCCGGCGACGCGGTTCGGGTGACGGCAGGCGAGACGCAACGCAATCGCGGCGCCCATGGAAATGCCTCCGGCGACGAAACGATCGAGACCGGCCTGATCGGTGGCGGCAAGGACATCGTCGGTGAACATGCCGAAGGAAAACGGCCGGCTGCTGCCCAGCTCCGAGGCGCCGTGCCCGCGGCACTCGAGCGTTATGCGCCGGCCGGCGGCGGCGGGGAAGGATTGCGCGACCTGAGCCTCGCCGCCGCCCAGTCCGTGCTGGAAGACGACCGCAAGCCCGTCGCCGCTGTCGGAAACCCGAAGCGTGGCGTCATCCCGGAGCATGGTGGCCGGGCGCGGCATCAGGCCAGCCCATTCAAGAAGCGGGCGACGCCAGGCGCTTCTTCGGCCGAAAGCCCGTGCGTGACAAGCGCACCATCGAAACCGGTTTCCTTGAGCCGACTAATGAAATCCGGGAAGTCGACGACGCCCCGGCCGGCGGTAGCGAAGCGGCCGTCGGCAAGACGATCCTTGGCGTGGGCCATGGCGACGTGACCTGCGGTGCGTTCGACCGCGGCGGTGACGATGGTGCGGGCTTGCCCGGCGCTTGCCTGCTCGAACAGGTTTGCGGGATCGAGCACGATGCGCAGCCGTTTCGAGCCCATCTCGGCGATGAGGCGCATCGCGTCCGCCGCCGAGGTGACGATGTTGGCCTGTTCGGGCTCGATGCCGAGATCGACACCGTGGCGCTCGGCGAGATCAAGCGCCTTTTCCATCTCGGTTGCCATGTCGACCCAGGCCGAAGGATCGGCATTGTCGGGATGATGCGCCCACTGATCGTCCGGGTTGCGGGTTCCCGTGCACAAGGTGACGAGCGGAATGGAAAGAGCTGCCGCGGCCGCGATGACCACGCCAAGCCGACGCAGACCGTCGTCGCGCACAGCCTTGTCCGGATGGGCCATGTTGTAGGTGCCGGACAGTGCCACCAACGCAATGCCAGAGGTGTCGGACGCTGCAGCAATAGTACGGACGGCGGCGTCGGGTACCGCATCCGGCATCGACGGCAGGCCGGCACAGGCAAGGTTGAACTGGGTGGCGGCAAATCCCGCATCGCGCACCGCCGCCAGCACGCCGGCCGGCTCGCTGCCCGGGAAGGTCTTGGCGAACACCCCGATCTGCATCAGACCGCCCCCGACACAGTGGCGATCTCGACGCGCTGCCCGGTCTCGACCGAGCGGGCAATCGCCACCATGGCGCGGATCGAGGCGATGCCGTCCGCGACATCGGCGCCACGCATCGGCTTGCCGTCGAGCACCGTCTCGGCGAGGCCTTCGAGCTGGCGCCGGAAGAAATGGCCGTCGGCGCCAAGCGGCTTGCGCGAGGTCGCATCCTTCTCGTGGAAGATGTCGACCTCGCTGGCGCGGAAATACCAGGGATTGAAGGTCTTCGCGATTACCGAGCCGTTTTCGCCGTAGAGCTGGAAGCCCTCGTGCCAGTCCATGCGCACAGCCACCGTGAGGTCGAGATGGCCGAGCGCGCCGTTGGCGAATTCCGTTTCGACGAACCAGCAATAGGCGCCGAAACGTTCGTTGAGGCGGGCGCGCACGGCGACGATCTCACCGCACAGGAAGCGTGCCGTGTCGACGAGGTGCGAGCCATGCGCCAGCATGAAGTACTGTCTGAGGTCGGCCTTCGGATTGCCTGTCGGCTTGCGCGCCAGCTTGCTGGTGACCGGCAGCGGCTGGATGGCGTCGGTGTTGGTGTAGCGATGGGTGGAATCGCAATACCAGGCTTTTAGCGCCAGGATATCGCCCATCTCGTCGCGGACGAAATCGCGCGCCGCTTCCAGTGCCGGGTCGAAGCGTTTCATATGGCCGACCTGGAGAATCTTGCCGGAGCGCTTGACCGCATCGGCGAGCTTTTGGCCCTCCTCGACCGAGACGCCGATCGGCTTTTCGCACAGCACATGCTTGCCGGCCCGGAGCGCCTTGATCGACATCGGCACGTGATAGGCGTCCGAAGTGGCGACGATCACCGCTTCCAACTGCGGATCGGCCAGCATGGCATCGTAGTCGCCGTACATCTTCTCGGGCTCGTATGTCGCGCCCATGCGGGCCAACAGGTCGGGGGCGGCATCGCAGATCGCATAGAGGTCGGCATTGCTGGCCTTCACGCAGGATTCGAGATGGGCGAATTGCGCGATCGGCCCACAGCCGAGCACACCGACACGAAGGCGACGATCTTTCTTGCGGATCATGGTCTCTTCCTCACGCGCCGTAGTTGCGCATGGTCTGGCGGTTGGTCTTGACCGCGCCGGCCGGGTCGGCGGCAGCGGTTTCGGATTCCTCTTCCAGCACCAGCCAGCCGTTGAAGCGTGGCGCGGTACTGGCGATATCGATCACGGCCTGGGTATCGCAGACACCCTTGCCGAGCATGGCCCAGGTGCCCTTGGCATCGACGTCCTTCAGGTGCACGTAGCGGATGCGGTCGCGGTAGGTGGTGAGCGTATCAGCCATATCGGCGTGGCCGCGCAATATGTGGCCGGTGTCGGGCACCCAGCCGACCAGCGACGGATCGATCAACCCAAAAATCCGGTCGTAGTCGGCGCGGTCGAACAGCAGCGTGTTGTGGTGGGAGCTGGGATGGACGGCGACGTCGACACCAGCCTTGCGTCCGAGCTCGCCGGCCTTGTTGTAGAACTCGGCCGCGATGCCAAACTTGTCGTCGCGCGGCCCGTCGGAGACGACGGTCGCAGAGCCCATCGAGACGAGGGCACCCGGAATGGCGGAGGCGAAATCGATCCAGCGTTTCGCGGTCTCGAGGTCGGCGCCGATCTTCTCCTTCAGCGTAAAACCGCTCTTCGAACCGAAGGCGAAGGAGACCAGTGTGAGGCCGGACGACTTCAGCGCAGTAGCGAATTCCGCCGGCCCGTCGGCATAGCGGCCGATCATCGTGTCGGTGATCTCGATGCCCGCATAGCCGCCATCGGCGATCGCTTTGAGCAGATCGTCGGGGCCGCCGGCAAAGCGGTCTCCGAGCATTTCCCAGGTAAAGGTCTGGCACCCGACTTTCAGGTCTTTCACGGTCATCCTTTCATTCCTTGATTCCACCTTGCGTAGGCCCTTCGACGATGTGGCGCTGGAAGAACAGCAAGAGTACGATCAGCGGCGCTATGACGACGCCCGAGATCGCGGCGATATCGCCTGCCAGCAGAGAAGGTCCAATCCATAGATTTCGATGCGCGGCCTACTCGATCAGTTCTTCGCGGGAGGGACATCCTACTTGACCGAGCCCGCGGTCATGCCGGCGAGGAAGAACCTCTGGGCAACGAGGTAGATGACCAAGAGCGGTAGCGAGCCGAGCACGCTCATCGCCATCATCTGGTTCCATTCGAAGGCGTGCTGCCCCATCAACAGCTGGATGCCGATCGGGACGGTGCGCATGGACGTTGACTTCGTCAGCGTCAGCGCAAAGAGAAATTCGTTCCAGCACAACAGGAAGGTGTAGACCGACGTCGCCACGATACCAGGCAGTGAAATCGGGACGATCACCCGCCAGAGTGCGGTCCAACTGGTGCCGCCGTCGACAGCCACCGCTTCATCGAGATCGCGGGGCAAGGTGTTCAGATATCCCGTCATCAGCAGGATCGCGTAGGGCAGCGTAAACACCAGGTAGGTCAGGATCAGCGCGACGTAGGTGTCGAAGATGCCATACGAGACGACAAGCCCGAAGAAGGGGATCAAAAGCGTGATCGGCGGGATCGTCTGCGTGCTGATGATGAGTGTGTTGAGGCTGCCCTTGCCGCGGAAATTGAAACGGCTGAACCCATAGGCCGCCAGCAAGGCGATCAGCACCGTCAGCACGGTCACCGCTCCGGCCACGAAGTAGCTGTTGAAGAAGAAGCGCAGCTTTACCGGGTCGCCGAGGATGGCCGCATACGCTTCCAGCGTGAAGGCCTTCGGCAGGACGGTTGGTGGCAGGGCAAAGATTTCGGTATTCGACTTGAACGAGCTGCTCAGCATCCAGTAGATCGGGAAGGCCGCGAAAAAGAGCCCTGCGGCAAGCGCGACATGGAGCGCGACGGTGATCAGCCTGTCTTTCGGCGTGTGTCTTTTACTCATGGTGACTACCGAGCCTTTTGATAGCGGATGTAGAACAGCGTCAGGCCGAGAGAGATCAGCAGGATGACCACGGCGCTCGCCGACGCCTGCGACAGGTTGTAGCTCGAAAACGCCAGCTTATACGTGTAGGTGCTGAGGACCTCGGTCGAGTAGATCGGACCGCCGCCCGTCGTTATCCAGATCAATGGAAAGACCTGCATGGTCCAGATGAAGTCGAGCAGCGAGATGCTGATGATGATCGGCATCAGCTGCGGGATGGTGATGAAGATCAGCTTCTGGTAGGCCTTCGCCCCGTCGATATCGGCGGCCTCGTAGAAATCCTTGGGAATCCCCTGCAAGCCTGCGAGCAGGCTGACCATGAAAAGCGGGTAGCCCGCCCAGATATTGGCGAAGGTGACGGCGTGCAGCGCGGTCTCGGGCGAGGAAAACCACTCGACCTTCGAACCGATGATGCCCATCTGCATGAGAACGCTGTTCACGACACCGTTCGGCTCGAGCAGGAGGCGCCAGATAACGGCGATAATCACCGCGGTGAACAGCCAAGGCAGTATGTAGAGCACGCGCAGAATATTGCGCAGCGTCGGATTGATGCGGTCGCTGTTCAGCATGAGTGCGAAGACCATGCCGATGGTCATGTGGAAGACGACACTCATGCATGTGAAGTAGAGCGTGTGCCACAGCGAGGCCCAGAACACTGGATCGGCAAAGATCGCCTGGTAGTGTTTCAGTCCGGCAAAGGACGGGTCGCGACGCAGCACCGCGCTGTTCTGGAACGAATAGCCAATCACCGTCACCATCGGCAGCAGCATCAGGAGGCCGATTATGAGGAGCGAGGGTGACAGATAGAGATAGGGTGCGACCGCTCGTTTCAGTCTATGGTGGGAGCGCTTCTGCCGAGTCATGTGCCACCCTTGGGATACGCCTTCAACAGGAAGGTGCGCTTCGGAAACAGGTCCATCTCAAATTGCCGATCCGTTGTTGACGGGTGGCCTGCCCGAAGTCAGGCCACCCGGTGGAAGATAGCAAACGGGGAACAGGCCCCTCAGAATTTCGCCATCCAGCCCTTTTGAGCGTTGGCTGCGGCTTGTTCCGGAGACTGCTCGCCGGCGAGCATCTTCTGGGCTTCCACGTCGAACTTGGTCATCAAGTCTTCAGCCACCGGCAGACCGGTGAACTCGTTGGCGAGATAACCGGTCTTGTAGATTTCGAAAGCCTTGCCGAAAGCCTTGTCCGAGGTCACGAAATCGGGCTTGGCGTTGACGTTGCCCGGGAAGGCGTTTGCAAGCGACACGAGCTTGGCGTTCACCTTTTCACTCATCAGATATTGGACGAGCTTCCAGGCTTCCTCCTGATGTTTCGAGGCCGCAGAGATGCCGATGCCCCAGGAGGCGTAGGGAAGGCCGCGCTTGCCGTTGTAGTTCTCCACGACCGGGACCGGGATGAGTTCGAAGTTCAGCTTGGGATTGCGCTCGCGGATGAGGTTCACATGCGCGAGCGAGTCGATCATCATCCCGACCCGGTTGTTGACGAATTCCTCGACCTTTTCCTGTTCGGTCTTGGTGGCAATGCCGGGCGAGATGACGCCGGCGTCGTTCAGCGATTTGACGAAGGTGAGCATATCGACGACCGGCTTGCCCTCGAGAGCCGGCTTGCCGTCGGCCATCATCGATTGACCCGAGGCCCAGACCCACGACATCAGGTCGTTCTGGACACCGGACGGCGTTTGCAGCGACAAGGGAAGCACCCAGCCATACTGGTTCTTGTCGACATGGGTCATCTTCTTGGCGGCTTCGAGAAACTCCGCGCGGGTCGACGGCAGCTTGGTTACGCCGGCCTGGGCGGCGAGGTCCATGTTCACGAAGACCGGATAGACGAACGAAGCCACGGGAAACATCACCGCCTTGCCGTCCACCTTGATGATATCCGCGACCTGGGTCTTATCGAACCCGCTCGCATCCATCATCGGGTTCATGTCGGCCAGCGCATTCTGCGCGTTCAGATTGTTCACCCAAGCGCCGTCGAGACCGACGACGTCGCTAAGCGTTCCAGTTGCAGCACCAACCGAGATCTGGTCGCGCGTGGTCGCATAGGGGCCGCTGACCAGCGTCACCTTGATTCCGGGGTTTGCAGCCTCGAAGTCATTCATGATTGCCCTGAGCGAGCCGGCCGGCAATTCGGGCTCCCACCATTGGGTGAATTCCAGCGCCGTGTCCGCCATGGCGCTGGTTGCGCCAAGCAACCATGCGGCCGCGGCTATTTTCAGCATCGCGGGTTGTATCCGAAACGTCATTTTCTCCTCCTTCTTTAAGATCGACCGCACAATGCGGACGATCGTCTGGTTTATTCAGAAGCCTTCTTGCCAGTATCTTTCGCAGGCGCCCCCTCTCGCCTGCGGTCTGCCGCAGATATTCAGATCGCCAGATGCGTCTCGGGATCGAAGAAATGGAACTTGGCATCATCCACGGCCAACCGGATTTCCGAGCCGGAGTGGACGGCGCTGGCCGGCTCAAATCTCGCCACCGCGTTCGATGCCAGGCCAAAATCGTCCACCGCGTCCGGGTCGCCGGAGTCCACCCGGACCGCGTCGATGTTCAGGTGGACGATATGTTCAGAGCCGAGTTCTTCGATCGAAGTCACCTTTGCGGGTATCGTCTGATACTTGCGACCGGATTCGAGGCTGCTGTCATAAAGATCCTCCGGCCGGATGCCGAACACGATCTTGCGCCCCTCATACGACCGCAAGCCCGGCCTGCGCACGAAGGCTGCATCCTGCAGCCGGATGGCGAAGGTGCCTGACATCAGTTCGTCGCCCGTCAGGGCCGCCTCGAAAAGGTTCATCGAAGGAGAACCGATGAAGCCGGCAACGAAGGCATTCACCGGCGATTCATAGAGCCTCTTGGGTGTGTCGACCTGCTGCAGCACGCCGCCTTTCAACACCGCGACCCTGTCTCCCATCGTCATCGCTTCGATTTGATCGTGGGTCACATATATGGTCGTTACGCCGAGCTGCTTTTGCAGGCTGGTGATTTCGGCGCGCATTTGAACACGCAGTTTCGCATCCAGGTTGGAAAGGGGTTCGTCCATGAGAAAGGCGGCCGGCTCGCGCACCATGGCGCGGCCCATGGCAACCCGTTGACGCTGTCCGCCTGAAAGGTTCGCAGGTTTGCTGTCCAGCAAAGACGTCAGCTGAAGGGTTTTGGCGATCTCGTCCACACGCTTCTTGCGCTCGGCCTTCGGCTTGCCTGCCAGCCGCATCGAAAAGGCGATGTTTTCGGACACCGTCATATGCGGGTAGAGCGCGTAGCTCTGGAAGACCATCGCGATGTCGCGGTCCTTGGGCGGCATGTCGACGACGTCGACTCCGCCGATCCGAAGGCTGCCGCTGGTGATGTCCTCCAATCCCGCGATCATTCGCAAAGCGGTGGATTTGCCGCAGCCGGATGGCCCGACGAGAATCAAGAACTCGCCGTCCTCGACCGATAGGTTCAGTTGGTCGATTGCGCGAAAATTGTTCCCGTAGGTTTTGCAGATATTCTCAAGAATGACTTTTGCCATTTTCCTCCCTCCGCAAGTATAAGCCACTGATTCTTGTAGTTATCCTCGGATTATGTTCACTTGCGAATATTTTCTCGGATAGTTTCAGCCTATGTTACAGTATCGGCATGCGCTTTTTTCAGTTCGACTGCTGACGGCGCGTTCGTCGATGCCAGGAGTTCCGTGACCTGGTCGTCGGTCGGAAGCGCCTCGCGCCCGCCACGCCCCGTTATCGAAAGGGCCGCCGCCGCGGCCGCGAATGCCACCCGGCCTGCGGTGTCGGCCCCGCGCGTCAACGCATGGGCATAGGCGCCATGGAAGCAGTCACCCGCGCCGGTCGAGTCGACGACCACAACCCGGTGCGGGGGCAGGTGCCAGAGACCTGTCTCTTCACGCCCGCGATAGTACACGCCCCTGCCACCATCGGTCAGAACCACGGCGGACCGCGACGGCACCCACAATGCATCGAGCATCTCGGCGGGCGATCGGCGCCCCGTGGCAGTCCGCGCAAAGCCGAGTGGAAGAATGAGATGGTCGCAGAGCGCGATCAGCCGCTCCGTGGCTGGGCCGCCGCTCCATTCAATATCGCCGAGGATCGCAAGGCCGAGATCGCGAGCCCGAGCCACGACATCCAGCGACCGAATCGCGTAGCTATCGACAATCAGGACGGTCGCGCTGCTGAGGATATCGTCCGGAAAGTCCGGAGCGGTGCCCAGCATCGCATCGTCGTCATACGCGATGAACCGTTCCCCGTCCGAGTCGACGGTGATCCGCGAGCGCACCGGGCGCGCGTCGGGATGGCGCGGCGCGAATGCAGTTTCAACACCGCTCGCAACGAGATCGCGCAGCACGGCGTCGTCCGCGGCACTGCCCAGCCATCCGACGAACCCGGCGGTTCCGCCGAGCCGCGCGACGGCGGCCAGCGCCGTCGCGACATTTCCCCCGAAAGCGCGGGCACTTTGCAGAACCTTCCCCTTGCCCGCCGAGAACGGCTGATCGACGTAGACGATGTCGTCGATCGCAATAGCGCCGAAGCCGAGGATCGAGGGGACGGTGGGCATCGTTCAGGCACCCGCCTTCGCCAGGGCGTCTTGCGCCGAAAGGCCGTCATGGATGACGCCCCGAAAGGCAAGCGCTGCCTTCTCCGGATCGCCATGCCCCCAGAGATTGCGGCCTACCACGGCACCGCGTGCGCCGGCACGGATGGCGTCCGCCGTCTGCTGAAGCGCGCCGAGCAGTGTATCGGTCTTCGGACCACCCGCGATGACAACCGGCACCGGGCAGGTCCGGACGGTCTCTCGGAACGACTCGAAATCGCCAGTGTAGCCGATCTTGATCACGTCGACACCGGACTCGTAGCCGATGCGCGCCGCATAGGCGATCTCGTCGGGGGTGAAGACGATCTTTGCTCCGTCGGTGAAATCGCGAGGGTAGATATGCGCCACCACAGGCATGCCGTAGCGGGCCGCTGCATTTACCGAATCGGTCAGCCAGCGTATGTATTTGCCCTCGGTCGCGCCGCGCACCGGAATGGCCACGGCCAACGCATCGGCCCCCGCGCGCACCGCATCCTCGGGCGTTGCGATCAACTCGCTGATGCGATCGTCCGGAGTGAAGCAGCCCGCCTGAATCACCAGGGAAGCTTTGCCCGCATATTGCGGCCACAGATGGCGCGCGGTGCCAGGCTGGATGCTGACGTAGTCGGGTTTGCCCACCATGACGCGTGCGAGCGCACCCGGCAGGTCGGCAAGGCCACCTTTGCGCACGTCGCCATAGCCGACGAAATGGTCGACCGCGCCGCCGAAAAGTTTCCCCGATGGATGCGAGAAGAGGCGCGCAAGACGCACCTTGGTTCCTAGGCTCATGAGTGCAAAATTCCCCAATCGTTTGATTTCAAAATCCTGGACCTAGTGTTTCCGAAAGAAAAAAGAAATACAATCTTTCGAAAGCTTTCGAATTTGCGTATTTTTGGTAAGGTGAGCCGAGGCCAGAGCGGTTGCTTGGCGCAGGGAGGCAAGGGCAGGGCAATGTTGTCGGAGCAGAGACGCCAATCGATCCTGGGTGAGGTGCAACGCAGCGGACAGGTTCGCACGAAGGACCTGTCAGACGGGTTTGGCGTGTCGGAAGTCACGGTGCGCTCCGACCTCGAGATACTGGACCGCAAGGGACTACTGACCAAGACCCGTGGAGGGGCGGTGACCCGGACCACCGATTCGACTACGGCCGCGTTCGCCCGGCGCATGCAAACGAACCTCGACGCAAAGAAGCGCATCGCCCGGGCGGCGGTAGACCTGTTCGAGGACAACCAATCGGTCATCTTCGACGGCGGCTCGACATTGATGCAGGTTGCCATGCAGTTACCGCCGCTCAGCAATGTCGTGGTCGCGGCCACGGCCATGAATATCGTGCAGCATCTTATGCATCGTCCCGGGCTCGACGTTCATATGATCGGCGGCCGGGTCTATCCCGACACGGTGAGCACGCTGATCACCGATGCCGATACGGCTCTCGGTGGCTTGGTAGCGCATCAGGTCTTTGTTGGAGCGCATGCGATAGACTCGTCGCTGGATGTGGTTGACGTGAACGAAGACATGGCGCGAACGAAGCGAAACCTCGTTCGCATGGCCCGGCGCGTTGTCCTCCTCGCCGATTCGAGCAAATGGGGCGTCAGCGGGACCTCCAAGGCATTTTCGCTGTCGGCCGTCGATGTGGTGATCACCGACGATGGCCTGCCCGATCCAATACGCAGAGAGCTTGATATGATCGGGGCCAAGGTGATCTATGCCTGAACCCGTCTCGGTCCCTGACCGCGACGGAAAGATCCAATGCGCGCATGATCCACGGGCTTCGTATCGGCGGTCGGCCGTTTTTTCATGTCAGTCATTCTCTCCTCCTGCGCCGGCAGCCTCCCGATGTCGCGCCAAGCATTTCCGCATGTTCCATAAAAATTTTACGCGCGTCAAGATTTAAAATATTGTATAGCGGTTTTCGAGCGCGACCGGTTGCTGGTGCAACGGTACAGCCAGGGGACCATGGCGTTGGGAGGTGAGACTGAAAATGCACGAAAAATCAAAGACGAAGCTTGGCATCGGTGTTATCGGATGCGGCAACATCTCGATGACTTATCTGCACAACGCGGCGCTCTTCGGCGGGGTCGAACTGCGTGCATGCGCGGACATTTCGACCGAACTGGCGGCCTTGCGCGCCCGTGAATACGGCATCCGGGCGGTTAGCGTCGATGCGCTGCTGGCCGATCAGGAGATCGACCTTGTCCTCAACCTGACCATCCCGGCGGCGCATTTCGACGTTTCGTTTTCAGCGCTTTCGGCAGGCAAGCATGTCTTCACCGAAAAGCCGCTGGCAACCTCGGCCGGCGATGGCCGTCGCCTTGTCACTGAGGCGGCGCAGCGCGGGCTGCTGCTGGGATCGGCTCCGGATACCTTTCTCGGCGCAGCCGGACGGCGGGCGCGCCGCCTGATGGATGAGGGCGCCATTGGACGGCCGGTGACCGGCACGGCCTTCATGATGGGACGCGGCATGGAGCACTGGCATCCCAATCCGCAATTCTACTATCAGCCCGGCGGCGGCCCGGTCTTCGACATGGGCCCCTACTACCTGACGATGCTCGTCAATCTGCTCGGACCGGTGGCGCGCGTGATGGCGATGGCGACGCGCGGCCAGGAGGAGCGCCTTATCACCGCTGAAGGTCCCTACAAGAACACCAGTTTCAAGGTCGGCACGCCGACCAACATCCTGTCGCTGCTGGAATTCCGCTCGGGCGCCACCGTCACCTTCGGCGCCTCCTGGGACGTCTTCAAACATTCCAACCACCCGATCGAATTGCATGGCACGGAAGGCTCTCTGCGCCTGCCTGATCCCGACACGTTCGGTGGCAACGTCTCATTTTCGGAGCGCGGCGCCGACTGGATCGATTTCGCCAGCGAGAGCGAACTCTACGGTGAGCGCAACTGGCCTTACGCCAAGCCTGATCGCGCCAATTACCGCATGCTCGGTGTCGCCGATCTGTCGCGCGCGCTGACGACCGGAAGAAAGCCGCGCGCGTCCGGCGACCTCGCGTTGCATGTGCTGGAGATCATGGAGGCGATCCTCGCTTCGGGAGAGAGCCGCGAGTCCGTCGCCGTCAACGGGACGGTCGACCAGCCACCGCTTCTTGGCGAGGACGAGGCGACGAGCCTGCTTGCCTGAGTGAGGTCGGATGACGTTCATGACAATATCGCTTTCCTCCTTGCTCGATCCGGAAGCCCGGCATGTGCTCGACCTCGACTGGCAGGCGCCCGCACGGCCGTTCGAAGCCGGCACACCCGAAGAGGCGCGCCGGGCCTATGTAGCGGGCTTTCCTACACTGCAGGGCGAGCGCGAGCCGGTCGCCTCGCTGGGTGAGCGCACCATTGCCGGTCCCGGCGGTGTGTTGACGCTCAGGATCTATCGCGGGCGAGGGGCGGCTGAGACCGGTGCGCCGGCACTGCTCTATCTGCATGGCGGCGGCTGGGTGCTCGGCAATCTCGAGTCCCATGACGAGATCTGCCGCTGGTTTGCCAACATGGCGGCCTGCATTGTCGTCGCTCCCGACTATCGGCTGGCGCCGGAACATAAATTCCCGGCCGCCATCAACGATTGCCTTGCAGCGTTTGCCTTCATGCAAAGTGCGGCCGACGATCTCGGCATCGACGCGCAGCGGATCGCTGTCGCCGGCGACAGTGCCGGCGGCAATCTCGCTGCGGTGCTGTGCCTGATGACGCGCAGCGAAAAGCACCCGCCGGCGGCGCAGCTCTTGTTCTATCCGAACACGGACGCCTCACAGTCTGCGGACAGCTATCGCCGCTTTGCCGACGGCTATGGGCTCACCGCGGCAACCATGGCCTGGTTTCGCGATCACTATGTCAGCCAGGCCGGCGATATCGACGACTGGCGCGTGTCGCCGTTGAAGGCAGCGAGCCTTGCCGACGCAGCACCGGCCTTTGTCGCTATCGCCGGTCACGACATCCTCGCCGACGAAGGCGAGGCTTATGCCAGGCGTCTGGAAGATGACGGCGTGCCGGTGGTGCTGCGCCGCTGGTCCGGTCAGATCCATGGCTTTGTCTCAATGGGCCGCCATGGTCCGGCGGCGCGCCAGGCGGTCGGCGCGGCGGTTGCCGCATGGCAAGGCTTCGATGGAAAAACTCAGGCCGACTGACGCATCACCAGGGTCGAGTCGAGATTGACCTTCGAGGCAACCTCTGCTCCATCCTCATTCAGCAAGGCCAGCAGCGTCTCGACGCTGCGTCCCGCCATGGCAGCGAAGTCCTGCGCCATGGTGGTCAGCGCAGGGCAGGTGTAGCGGCTCAGTGGGTGATCGTCATGAGCTGCGACACGCAGGTCGCAATCGCCCCCGCGGCCAACCTTGAGGCCTTGCGAGTAGGCGGCCGCCATCACGCCGAAGGCGAGACGGTCGTTGGCGCACAGAATGGTCTTGCCCGGCAGGCCGCCATTGCCGAGCATTTTTTCCGTCTGCTCGTATCCGATCCGTTCGAAATCCCATGTGTAGTCGTCGATGTTGCCGATGACGACAGGCTCCTGCCTGAGCCGCTTCATGGAGGCGACATAGCTGTTCAGGCGTTCTGGCGAGTTGTGGTTGACGTGCGGGATATCGAAATAGATCGGGGCGTCGCCGGAACGACAAAGGTAGTCGACGATGGTCGAGACGCTCTGGCTGTTGTTGTTGCCGACGAACGGCGTTCCGCCTTCGAGATAGGTGTCGAAATAGACGACCGGAATGGCCTGCGTCAGCTTCTCCAGCGTGCGGTGGTCCGAGCGCAGGCCGAGCGGCGCGATGAGTGCACCGGAGACTTTCAGTGACAGGATGGTTCGCGTCGCCTCCACTTCGAGCTCGCGCGAGCCGTGCGAGGAGATGACGATCGGCCAGTAGCCTTCGTCGCGCAGCCTGAGTTCGATGCGGCTGACCATCTCCGAATAGAAGGGATCGGCCACTGTCGGCACCATGATGCCGATGCTGCGGGTCCGTTTGCGGTTCAGGTTGCGGGCAAAGAGATTGGGCTGGTAGTCGGACGAGCGCAGCGCTTCCTCGATCCGCTTTCGCGTCGCCAGCTTGACGCTGGTTGGATCGTCGAAATATTTCGACAGTGTCGGCCTGGAGACGCCGCAAGAGCGGGCGAAATCCTCCATCGTCTTGTGCGTCATCGGCATTCAACCCTCGCGGCGCGGACATCCAGTATCTGGTCGCCCTAGCGCAGCCCCAAGCACCTACATACGGTGCGCTGCCGTGCAACTGCAAGGCGAAATTTTACAGACAATTTTGACAGTTTCAACGCGTATCGGTAAATCATTCCACGCGTAAATTTATTCTTTAACGCGAAAAATACAAGCCATGTTCACGGGCGATCCTGCCATCCGGCAAGTTGTTCGCGGCTGAAGGGTTTATTAGGCTCTTCTACCCTAGCTTCCTGCCAGAGACAGCCCACGGGCGCGCTCGCGCAGCAGGGCGAGCAACTCGGTCCGCCGCGCTTCCGGCGTGTCGACGGGCAACACGAAACACAGGGTCTTGTTGATGGCGCCGTGGCCGTCGTGGATGGGCGCGGCCATGCACCAGGTAAAGCGGTCGGCCAGCGCGGCGGTTTCGCTGAAACCCTGCCGGTGCGCCGCAGCGACATCGGCGAAGAACTCGGCTGGCGCAATGACGCGGCCGTCGGGAAGCCTGTAGTCGCCAAGCGGAATGAAGTCCCTTAGCTCTTGCTCGCTCATATGGCCGAGCAGCAGCCGTCCCGACGCCGTCCACGGAATCGGCACCTCGACCCCGACATCGCTTGAAATCCGGAACGGGCCGGGCGAGTCCCGGCAATCGAGAACGACATATTTGTTGCCGCGCAGGCCGCACAACTGGACCGTCTCGCCGGTCTCTGCGGCCATCTTGTCCAGCGTCTCGATGATGCGCCGGTAGTGAGCGTTGTGATGCGAATAGGCCCAGCCGAACAGATGCATCGCCCGTCCGAAATAGACATAGCCTTCGCTCCCGACATTTTCGAGCATTTCGGCCTCGAGCAGGCTGTTGACGATCTCGTAGGTGGTCGAACGCGGCGCACCGATCATCTTGGCCATGTCGCCGACGCGCATCGGCGCGCGGTGCCGCAAAAGCGCCTCCAGCAGCATGATGACGCGGTCGATGCCGCGACGCCGTTCGCCATTGCGCGGCTCGGCGCCGGCTATTGTTTCCATCAGATCAGTAGCGCCATCGCTCATGTCAGCCGCATCCGTCCAAAAATCATTTCGGCCCTCGTCTCAAGGCGCTTGAAAGATGTCAAGGCTAGGTCTAGCATCCGATTTGTCCGGTATACAGACACCATGTCTGAAATACCAGACAAACTAACGAGCCTGACGCAGAAAGTCCGACGAAAAACAGGCGGTTTCCGCGACGCGGCAACCGACAGGTTTTCTCGTGCCGACCCTGCACGTCCGGGCATAACTTCAGAAGGGAACAATCATGATGAAATCATCGCTTTTCGCATCCGTCAGCGCCCTTTGCCTCGGTCTCGTTCTGAGCATCGGCGTTGGCTCGCAGGCCAACGCCGCCGCAAACTGCATCAAGGGCGACCGCAAGGCGCCGTACACGATCGGCTGGGCCAACATCTACTCCGTGCCAACCTGGATGAAGCAGACCCAGGGCACGATCGAAGCCGAAGTCGAGACCCTCAAGAAGCAGGGGCTGGTCGACAAGCTCGTCGTGACCGACGCCCAGGGCGACGCCAACGTCCAGATCCAGCAGATCCAGTCGATGATCGATTCCGATGTCGACGCCATCATCCTGATTGCCGGCTCGTCGACAGCTCCGGCCCGCGTGCTGGCCGACGCCTGCGCCAAGGGCATTGCCATCATCAACTTCGACAGCCTCGTCGACACCGACCAGGTCACCGCCAAGGTCAACACCGATTCCTCGCAGTGGGGCGATCAGGCGGCCAAGTTCCTGATCGATGCCATCGGCGGCAAGGGCAAGATCCTGATCCTCAACGGCCCTGCCGGCGTTTCGGTCAGCGATGACAGGCGCAAAGGCGCTGACGCCGCGCTCAAGGCCCATCCTGAGGTGGCGGTGCTTGCCGAGACCAACACGCCCTACAATGTCGCGCCTGCCCAGGAAGCCGTCACCAGCCTGCTCTTCGCCAACCCCGAGATCGACGGGATCCTGTCGCTCGGTGGCGCTCTGTCGGCCGGCGCCGTGCTCGCCCTCGACAAACAGGGCCGCGAACAGGTGCCGATCACCGGCGAGAACGCCCGTCAGTTCCTCGAACTGTGGAAGGAAAAGGGCCTGAAGAGCTGGGCGACGATGCAGCCGAACTGGCTGGGTGCCTTCGCCACCTACACCGCCGTCCAGGCGCTGGAAGGCAAGGATGTACCGGCTTTCGTCAAGATCCCGCTGCCGGTGATCGACAATTCCAACATCGACGAATACCTCGCCCGGGCCAAGGATTTCCCGGCTGACGGCTACATCTATTCGCCCTACGATGAGGAGCTGTTCAAGAAGCTGCTGGCCCAGAAATAAGCCTGAAGGGTTGTAGATTGACGACTATGGCTCCGCTCCTCGCGGCGCGGGGTGTGTCGAAGTCTTTCTTCGGCAACCCCGTCCTGCGCGACGTTTCCATCGCTCTCCAGCCGGGCCGCGTGCATGCGCTGCTCGGCGAGAACGGCGCCGGAAAGTCGACGCTGATCAACCTGTTGTCCGGCGCCTTGCGTCCGGATGGCGGGACGATCGAAGTCGATGGACGCCCGGTCTCGCGCATGACCCCTGGTTATGCGCGGCAGGCCGGGATTGCCGTCGTCCAGCAGGAACTCAGCCTGACGGCCAGTCTTTCTATAGCCGAGAACATCGGCCTCGGCGCCTATCCCAAGCGGTTCGGCCTGGTCGACTACAACGAACTCGCCGCGCGAGCCAGGGCTGCGTGCAACCTCGTCGGGCTGCACGAGCCCCTGTCGACGCCGGCCGGGCATCTGTCGCTTGGCCGCCGGCAGATGGTGGAAATCGCCAAGGCGCTTTACCGCCGGCCGCGTGTGCTCATTCTCGACGAGCCGACGTCGTCGTTGTCGGCAACCGAAACGAAAATCCTGACCGACCTGCTGGAGCGGCTGCGTAGCGAAGGCATCGCCATTCTCTACATCTCGCACCGGCTGAACGAAGTCATGACGTTGTGCCAGCATGTCACCGTGCTGAAGGATGGCACCTGCACGGCGGACCGTAGCCTGGAAGGAACCGATGCCGCCGGCCTGGTGCGACTGATGGTCGGCCGCGACCCCGGCGATCTCTTTCCGCGCTGGCAGCCTTCGGCTTCGCCTGCCGACGCCATCTCGGTTCGCAATTTTTCGGCCGGCCTGATGCGCGATGTCGATCTCGACATCAGGACAGGCGAGGTGCTGGGCATCGGCGGCCTGGTCGGGCAAGGCCAGGAGGATCTGCTGCTCGGCCTCTACGGCGCCATACCGGCACGAACGGCATCGGCGACCGTCAACGGCGCCTCAGGGCTGCCGGGTGGCGTGCCGAAAGCCAACGCGCTCGGCCTCGCCTATGTGCCGGCCGACCGCAAGCGCGAAGGCCTGCATCTGATCCATCCCATCATCACCAACATGATGCTGCCCGCTTTCGCCAGGCTGCCGGCGCTGAAGCTGCGCAGCCGCCGTGCCGAGCGCGAGACGGCAAGGGGCCTTGCCGCCCAGTTCGGCATCAAGGGCGACCTCGACCGGCAGGCGCAGGCCCTGTCGGGCGGCAACCAGCAGAAGGTCGCGCTGGCGAAATGGATGCCGCACGACCCCCTCGTGCTCCTCCTCAACGATCCGACGCGCGGCGTCGATGTCGAAACCAAGCGTGAAATTTACATGATGCTTCGCAACTTCGCCGCCGCCGGCAAGGCGGTCGTGCTGCTCAGCTCCGACACGCCCGAACTGGTGCACCTTTGCGACCGCGTCGCCGTGGTTCGGGACGGCCGCATCGTCGCCATGCTGGCGCGCGGAGGGCTCAGCGAGGAAGCCATCGTTTCCGCCGCGATGGGCGCAGAACAGCGGAAGGTTGCGGCATGAATACGCCTGCTTCCGCAAGCCAAATCGGCCCACTCTACTGGCCGGTTCAGCTGCGCCGCAATGTCGGCGTGCGCAGCCTGTTTGCTGTGGTCCTGGTATTTCTCGTCGCCTATGGCTTTCTCTTTCCCGGGCTCTTCACGGCCTCCGGCTTCGCCAAATTCACCCAGAGCTGGTTTCCGCTGGCGCTGGTCGCCATGGCCCAGGCGATGCTCATGCTCACCGGGGGCATCAGCCTGGCGATTGGCGCGACGGTCAGTCTGGGCGCAGTCCTCGCCGCGACGACCATGGCTGGGCCGCTGGGCGTCGCCGGCGGTACCGCGGCGGTGGTGCTGACCGGCCTCGGCATTGGTGCGGCGACCGGCTTCATCGTGGTGAGGCTTCGCCTGCCGGCGATCGTGGTGACGCTCGCCGGTTCCTTCATCATCGGCGGCGCAGCACTGCTCATCCTGCCGAGACCCGGTGGCGCCATTCCCGAGTGGCTGTCCGACTTGCTTGCCGGCAACACGCCGGCGGCATTCGTGCTGCTGGTGCTCATCGTTCTCTTGTGGAAGCTCTATCTCGCCACACCGCTTGGGCTTAGCCTCTATGCTGCCGGCGAGAATCCGGTCGGCGCCTATCGCTCCGGCGTGCCGGTCGATGGCGCGCGCATCGCCGCCTACGCGATCAGCGGTCTGCTTTCCACAGGTGCCGGCCTGTTCGTCGCCGCGCAGACCGGTTCGGGCGACCCGGTCATCGGGGCAGCCTTCACGCTGAACTCCATTGCCGCGGCCGTGCTCGGCGGCATCGGCTTCCTTGGCGGCCAGGGCACGATGCGCGGCGCGCTTGCCGGTAGCCTGCTGCTCAGCCTGATGATCAGTGTCATGTTCTTCCTCGGCTTCACGCCGGTCGCCCAGTATGTCGCCCAAGGCCTCATCATCATCGGGGCGGTCGCCATCCCGCAATTCCGCAAGGTGCAGCAATGACAGCATGGAAAGACAGCGCACGCGGCAAACGCGCCTTGATGATCCTGCGCAGTCGGCCGTTCCTCACCGTCGCCATCGTTGCCGCCGTCTGGATCGTGGCGAGCGTCGCGTCACGCGGCTTCGGCGCCTACGGCCATTTGCGTTACCTGGTCGAACTCGGCGCCGTCATCGGCCTGGTTGCCGCGGGTCAGACCTTCGTGGTGATCGCCGGCGGTATCGACCTTTCCGTCGCGGCGATCGTCACGGTGAGTGCCGTCAGCCTGCCGCTGCTGTCATGGCAGGCGGATCCGACCGGTCTCACCGCCATCCTTGCCGTTCTTGCGCTGACGACGGCAATCGGTCTGGTCAACGGATTGGGCGTGGCGCTGCTGCGCGTTCATCCCATGATCATGACGCTGGCCATGGCGACATTCCTGCAGGGTCTGCTGATCATCATCGCTGGCGGCAGCGCCGTGACCGCCGAGAACCCGCTGGTTCACTGGCTCGGCAACGCGCGGCCGGCCGGCATTCCGGCAGGCGTGCTTTTGTGGGTGATCGTCTCCGTCATCGTGTTGACGACGATGCATGCCACATCGCTCGGTGCCCGGATCTTCGCCATGGGCGCCAATCCGCTCGCCGCGGCCTTGTCCGGCGTTCCGGTCACCTCGACGACGCTCGCGGTCTACGGCATCAGCGGCTTCTGTTCGGGGCTTGCCGGCATTTTGGTTCTCGGTATGAACGGACAAGGCTATGTCGGGATCGGCGATCCCTATTTGCTCGCCTCGATAGCCGCCGTGGTCCTCGGCGGCACCTCGATCCTCGGCGGGCTCGGCACCTATGCCGGCACCATCCCCGGCGCCATCCTGCTGGTCACCATCACCGCGCTGATCACCGTCGTCAACGCATCGCCCGGCTGGCGCAGCATCCTGTTCGGCTCGCTGATCCTGGGCCTGCTGCTTCTCTCAGGCCGGGAGCAGGCGCGCCGATGACACATCGTCCAGCCGATAGATGCGCCTTGCGTTGCCGAAGAACAGCGCCGTCTGCTCGTCCAAGGAAAAGCCTGCAGCAATGGCCTTGAAGCTGTCATACACCGCATTGAATGATGCATGCAGACCGGCGACCGGGAAGTCGCTGCCGAACATCGCGCGCCCGGTGCCGAAACAGTCGATGCAATGCAGGACGACTGGCCTCAAACTGTCGAGTGTCCAGTCATGATCGTAGGCGACCAGATCCGAGATCTTGATGGCGACGTTGTCGCGCTGAGACAGAAGCCGCAGCCCGTCGCGCCACGCCTGCATACCTTCGGGGTCACGGTCGATCGGGCTGCCGCAATGGTTGAGCACGAACTGTTGATCGGGGAAGGCAGCGGCAAGCCGAGCCGCGCCGGCGAGTTGGCGCGGAAACACCATCAGGTCGAAGACAAGCCGATGCTGGGCAAGCAGGGCAAGGCCGGCACGCCATGCCGGATAGTCCATGATGCCGTCGTGGGTCGCGAAGCGGCGGGCAGGATCGGGATCCCAGCTCAATATGTCGCGCACGCCGACGACACGGCCGAACGCCGCCTGCGTCTCGATCAAGGCCTGCGCCTGGCGGTCGGCGAGCGGCACGTGGACGACATAGCGAGCGGCGATGCCGCGCGATTTGTCGAGTGTCTCCAGCCATCGCGTTTCGCCGACGCAGTCGTCGCTCGCCCAACCGGCTTCGACATGGACGGTGGCGACGACATTGTGCCTGCTGGCGTCGCGCGCATAATCCTGCGGAAGATAGTTTTGGCGCAACGGGCCAAGCTCGCCCAGGCCGCCACGTTCGCTGGCCGTGGCGGCGAGCCAGGGATGCCGGCCGAGGCCGAGATCCCAGAGATGATGGTGGGCATCGATGATCGGTCCGGGGTAAGGCTTTGGCACGCATCTCTCTCATGTTGTGACCGGCATCGGCAATTGATCCAGGCTTCGTCCTGCCACGGCAAAAGGGGTAGCATCGGATGACCGAAAACTCACCGGTGTTGGGGCTCGCGGTGCGAGAAAATTTTCTACTCGACGACCGCATTCGCGGCGTGCCTCCCGGTACAACCGGACTGGACAGCAGCCTTGTCGCGGCCGAGCGCTGGCATCCGGCCGAGGGACGCATGTCGTTGCCGGTGCTGACCCTCGACGAGGCAGCCTTCGCCGCCAACCGCGACCTGTTCCTGCGCTACGCGCGCGAACAAGGTGCTGCGATCGCCCCGCATGCCAAGACACCGATGGCGCCCGACCTTGCCCGATCGCTGGTCGAAGCCGGAGCGTGGGGCACGACGGTCGCCGATATCAGGCAGGCCACGGTGATGCTCAAGGCTGGCCTGACCCGGCTGATCATCGCGAACGAAGTTGGCGGAGCAGGTGGCGCGAACCGGTTGGCGGCGCTTGCCGGCGCCTGGCCGAACGCCGAACTCTATATTTTCGCCGACTCGGTCGACGCCGTAGACGCGCTTGCCGGGGCTTGGCGTACTAATGCGGCGTTGCCGCCCTTGCGCGTTCTTATCGAACTTGGCGCGGGCAGGGCGGGCGCCCGCACCACCACGCAAGCCGAGGCAATCGCTGATGCGATCACGGCTGCCGATGGGCGACTGCTGATCGCCGGCGTCGCGACCTATGAAGGTGCCGCGGCGCAACCCGAGCCCGGCCGCACCGACGAGGTGATATCCGCCTTGCTGGCGATGACCGCCGACATGTTCCTGCGGCTTCGCGCCCGCGTCGGCGGCGATGCACCGCTGATCGTCACCGCTGGCGGCTCGATCTTCTTCGACAAGGTGATTGCCACGCTGTCACCCATCGTCTCCAGCGACGGCAATGCGACGCTGGTGCTGCGCAGCGGCGCCATCTTCTTCCACGACCATGGCACCTACGACCGATCGCTCGGCGCACTCGATGCCCGCAGGGGTTTTGCGATCGGCGGTATCAGCGCTTCGGCGCGACATTCGTTTCAACCCGCACTGCGCCTGTGGGCCGAAGTGCTGTCGCGGCCGGAACCCGGCCTGGCGATCTGTGGCATGGGCATGCGCGACGTGTCATTCGATCAGGGCTTTCCAACCCTGCTTACGGTCTTCCGTGCCGGCAAGCCACTGCCGATGCCGGCGGCGCACACCGAGGTCATCAAGCTCAACGACCAGCATGCCTTCCTGTCGATTGCGCCGAGCGACGACATCGCCGTCGGCGACGTCGTCGAATTCGGCATCTCGCACCCCTGCACCTGTCTTGATCGCTATCGCGTGATCTTCGGCGTCGACGCGACCGGGCGTGTCCGCCACGCCTTTCCCACCTGGTTCGGCTGACCAGATTCCCCAAAAAAGAGAACCTCGAAAGGATCCGATATGATCAAGTATTTTCAGTCCGGCTCGCGCATGTCGCAGGCGGTGGTCTATGGCGGCCTCGTGCACATAGCAGGCCAGGTGGCCAACGACCGCAAGGCCGGCATAGAGAGCCAGACGAGCGACGTGCTCGCCAAGGTCGAGGCGCTGCTGGTCGAGGCCGGCAGCAGCAAGTCGAAGCTGGTGGCGGTCAACATCTTCCTGCCGCAGATCGGCGACTTCGACGCCATGAACAGTGTCTACGACGCCTGGGTCGACCCTGCCCGCCTGCCGGCGCGCGCCTGCGTCGAGGCGCGTTTGGCCGATCCTGATCTGCGCATCGAAATCACCGCGGTCGCGGCGGTCTGATCCATGCACACCGGCCTCAGCCATACGCTCGACTTCGACCGGGAAGGCAAGACGCTTAGCCATCTCAGCATTCCGTTCTCGATCGACCGTTCGCCCTATTTCCAGGTCAAGGTGCCGATCTGCCTCATCCACAACGGCGAAGGCCCGTCCCTGCTGTTAATGGCCGGCAATCACGGCGACGAATATGAGGGCGAGTTGTCGCTGGCAAAGCTGGTGCGACGGCTTGACCCAAAGCGGATCAAGGGCCGCATCACCATTCTGCCGATGGCGAACGCGCCGGCGGTGATGGCCGCCAAACGCTGCTCGCCGCTCGACAGCGGCAACCTCAACCGCGC
Source organism: Mesorhizobium sp. AR10 (assembly GCF_024746795.1). Taxonomy (NCBI): domain Bacteria; kingdom Pseudomonadati; phylum Pseudomonadota; class Alphaproteobacteria; order Hyphomicrobiales; family Phyllobacteriaceae; genus Mesorhizobium; species Mesorhizobium sp. AR10. The sequence continues at coordinate 5,821,615 of NZ_CP080524.1, read as the reverse complement.
CTTTCCCGGCGATCCGTCGGGTACGCCGACAGGCCGGCTTGCCAATTTCCTCGAGACGGAACTGTTTGCCCGTCACGATGTCGTCTTCGACATTCATTCGGGCGGCACGTCGATGGAACATCTGCCGACCGCGCTGGTCGAGCGCAATGCCGATCCCGAACGCCACGTGCGTGGGGTGGAACTGATGCGGACGCTCGGCATGCCTTATGGGTTCGTTGCCGATAACGGTCAGGCCTCGCCGACCTCCATGGGCGCGGCCCGCCGGGCCGGCGCCATCGGCGTCAGCGGCGAGTTCGGCGGCGGTGGTACTGCCACGGTCGATACGATGGCGGTCACCGCCCGCGCGCTCGACAGCCTGATGGTTGCGTTGGGCGTGGTCCAAGCGCCGGTGCTTGGTGCGGAGTCAAAGCCTTCGGCACCGACGCGGCTGCTGTCGCTGTCCCGGCACAGCCAGGGTCTCTACGCCACCCGCCGCGGCTGGTTCGAGCCCGCCGTGAGGTTGGGCGACAGCGTTGGCGTCGGACAATTAGCCGGCTGGTACCACGACCTCGAACGGCTCGACCTTGCCGAGGAACCCTTGCATTTCGAAGAGAGCGGCATCGTGCTGTCGCGCCGGCTGCACACGATGTGCGAGGCAGGAGATTGCCTGATGCAGGTCGCCGAGCCGGTCGAGGGCTGACCATGAAGCCATCTCCGGCCATGCGCCGACATTAGGATCAGGACTGAGGATATTCCATGCAACAACTATCCATGTGGACCTATCCCTGGGACATCCAGGATATCGGGCTGGAGACGGTCGAACGCGATATTGTCGAGCGCGCCGGGCTCAGCATGATCAGTCTGGCAACGTCGTACCATGCCGGGCGCTTCCTGCAGCCGCGCAGCCCGCGTCGGAAAGCCTACTTCCCGGAAGACGGTACCATCTATTTCAAGCCAACCGCGGCACGCTGGGCCAGCCTCGCCATCCAGCCCAAAGTGGCGGACGTGATCACCGAGGGCGGCAACGTGCTCGGCGAGCTTGTCCGCAGGCGCGACGCGGGCGGGCTCGGAGTCTCGTGCTGGACAGTCTGCCTGCACAATACCCGCCTTGGGATGCTGCATCCGCAGGCCGTCACCCGCAACGCCTTCGGCGATCCCAACTACTACAATCTGTGCCCGTCGCATCCGGATGCGCGCGCCTATGTTCGTGCGCTGGTCGCCGATATCTCTCACAGCTACAGGCCGGACAGGATCGAGCTTGAAAGTCCGTCCTTCATGGGCTTCGCCCACGAGTATCACCACGAGAAGGATGGTGTCGGCCTGACGCCGGAAGACGATTTTCTTTTGTCGCTGTGCTTCTGTCCGTCCTGCCTCGCGCGTGCGGCTCGCGCCGGCGATGATGGCGAGGCGGCGCGTAAGCTTGTCAGTCAATGGATCGTCGAGACCTGCGAGCGCGCCGTGCCCGAACGGCGCTTTCCCGACTTTCCCGCCAGCGGCCTCGACGCCTTTGCGCCCTGGCCGGAGCTCCATGCCTATCTGCTATGGCGGTTCGAGCCGGTGACCAGCCTGGTCGCCGAGCTGCGCGAAGTCGCCGACCCCAGAACGCGTATTGTCATCATCGACCTGAAAGACGGCTGGCTCGGCGGCTGCGATCTCGCGGCACTCGGCAAGGTCTGCGACGGAGCGATCCTGTGTGCCTACGACATGCAGGCCGGCGATGTCGCCAGCCTGATGGCGGCCGGCCGCGCAGCGCTCGGAACGGAGAAATTCCTCGGCACCGGTTACCGGCTGTTCTATCCGGAAATGGCAGGTCCCGAGATCCTCGCCGCCAAGGTCAAACCGGCGACGGTGCCGGGTGTCGATGGCATCAATTTTTACAATTACGGCCTTGTCCCCGCGACGCGGCTCGATTGGGTAGGCGCGGCGCTCGGGCATTAGTCCCAGGGCGAAATCCGCTGGCTGGAAAGGGGAGACAAATCAGTTCCGCTTCCCTATCAATGTCGCCGCAATCAGGAAGAAGACCTTGCGCAAGATTGGTATCGGCATCATCGGCTGCGGCAACATTTCGGATGCCTATCTGAAGGCATCGCCCAAATTTCCGGTGCTTGAGATCGTTGGCGTCGCCGATATCAATCCGGCGGCAGCCGAAGCCAAGGCGGTAGCCTACGGCTTGGTGGCGATGACAGTCGATGCGCTGCTGGCCGAGCCGCGCGTCGAGATCGTGCTCAACCTGACGACGCCGCAACATCATGTGCCGGTCGGTCTGAAGGCCGTGGCGCAAGGCAAGCACGTCTATTCGGAAAAGCCGCTGGCAACGACGCTTGCTGACGCGGAGCGGCTCGTCGCGGCAGCGCGCGAACGAGGCGTTCGCGTCGGCTGCGCGCCAGATACCTTCCTTGGCGGCGCCCACCAGACGGCGCGCCGGCTTGTCGATGAGGGGATCATCGGAACGATCGTCGCCGGCTCGGCCTTCATGCAGGTGCCGGGCCACGAGCTCTGGCATCCAAACCCGGACTTCTACTACCAAGCGGGCGGCGGCCCGATGCTCGACATGGGCCCCTATTACCTCACTTGCCTGGTCAATCTTCTGGGACCGGTGAAATCGGTGACCGGACAGGCAAAGGCATCCTACGCCACCCGCACCATCGGCTCCGGACCGCGTGAGGGCCAGACGATCGATGTCGAGGTGCCGACCCATATTTCCGGCCTGCTGGCGTTCGAGAATGGCGCTGCAGTCTCGATCACCACCAGCTTCGACGTGTGGAAGCACGATCACAATCACATCGAGCTCTACGGCACGTCGGGCTCGATGATCGTCTCCGATCCAAACCAATTTCAGGGCGACATCAGGACCAGCCTGCGCAAGGGCGACTGGACGCTGGCCGATCAGGTCCATCCCTATGGCGACGGCAACTACCGCATCCTCGGCCTTGCCGACATGGCACAGGCGATCGTGTCCGGCCGGGAGCACCGCGCCAGTCTCGACCTTTCCCTGCATGTCCTGGAAATCATGGAATCGATCGTCAGTTCAGCGCAGACCGGGCAGCGCATCGACCTGAAGCACGGCTGCGTCAGGCCGGCGCCGATGCGCTCCGACCTGCCCTTCGGAATTCTGGAATAGGAACGACATCATGGGCAAGACGGCACTGATTTTCTGGGGCGGTTGGGAAGGTCACACTCCAGCCCGCAGCGCCGGCATCGTCAAGGAGATCTTGACCGGCCACGGCTTCGACGTTCGCCTGGAGCAAGGGACCTCGGCACTTGCCGATCCGCAGCTATCGCAGCTCGATCTCATCATCCCCATAGTCACCATGTCGACGATCGAGAAGCCGGAGCTGGAAAACCTCACCAGTGCCGTCAGGGGCGGAACCGGCCTTGCCGGTTTTCACGGCTCGATGTGCGACAGCTTTCGCAACGAGACGGAATATCAGTTCATGACCGGTGGTCAGTGGGTCGCCCATCCCGGCAACATCATCGACTATCACGTCGACATCACCAGGCCAGACGATCCGATCATGCAGGGCGTCAATGGTTTCGCCTATCGTTCGGAGCAGTATTACATGCATGTCGACCCGACCAACGAGGTGCTGGCGACGACGACTTTTACCGGCGAGCATCTCGACTTCATCGATGGCGTTGTCATGCCTGTGGTCTGGAAACGCCGTTACGGCAAGGGCCGCGTTTTCTACAGCGCGCTCGGCCACACTGCCGATGAGTTCGCCGTGCCGCAGATGCGCACGATCTTCGAGCGCGGCGCGCTTTGGGCCAGCCGGATTGTTGTTTGAGGAAAGCGCCGTCATGATCGTCGACACCCATCTGCACCTGATCGATCTTGCGGCGCTGCGCTATCCCTGGCTCGCCGGCGTGCCAGTGCTCAACCGCGACTACTCCTACGACGAATATGCAATCCAGGCCCGCCGTGCCGGTATCGAGGCCGCCTTGCATATGGAAGTCGATGTCGATCCTGCCGACATCGAGGCTGAAACCAGCCATGTGAAGACGCAGTCGCAACAGAAGGGCAGCTTGCTGCGCGGCGCCATCGCCTCCTGCCGTCCGGAGGAGCCGGGCTTTGCCGCCTATCTCGAACGCCAGCGGGCCGATCCCTTCGTCAAGGGGTTTCGCCGCGTGCTCCACGTCATGCCGGACGGCCTTTCGGAAGCCGCGCTGTTTCGCGAAAACATCAAGCGCCTTGCCGGCACCGGCCTGACCTTCGATCTCGTCGTTCTCCCGCATCAGATCCCCGCGGCGATCGCACTCGCGGATCTCGCACCGGACGTTCAGTTCGTGCTCGACCATTGCGGCGTGCCCGACATCAAGGGCAGCAATGAGCATCCGTGGCGCGAGCATATGGCCGAGATCGCACGGCGTCCCAATGTCATCGGCAAGATCTCCGGTGTCGTCGCCTATGCGGATACCGGATCCTGGACCGTCGAAACCTTGCGCCCCTATGTCGAACACGCCATCCGATGTTTCGGCTGGGACCGCGTGGTGTGGGGCAGCGACTGGCCGGTCTGCACGCTTGGCGGCGGACTTGCGACCTGGGTGGCGGCGACATATGCGCTGCTTGACGGTGCAAGTGCCGACGAACGCACGAAATTGCTCTCTGCCAACGCCAAGCGGATGTGGAGTTTGTAAAGAGATCGAACAGCGATCTCTATTGTCTTGCGCCAGGCATGGGCGCTACTCGCAAAGCAAAATCAGATGTTCTATGCTGACCAGCGACACTGCGTTCGACCGCCGTGATCGGAACTGAGGTCTGTTGTCACAAGACGGGGGCATCCATGTTCGGGTTCGTCGGATTCGTTCGGCAGGAAAGATCGATTTCAAAGAGCTGGCGCATAGCGGCCATCGGTCTGGTCGTCGCTGTGTTCGGGCTGTCGTTGCTCGGACCGGAGGCGGCGAATGCACAGCCGAACTGGACGCTCGACCCGGCAAACTCGACCCTCACCTACCAATCGGTGAAGAAGAACACCATCGTAGAGACCAACAAGATCAGGAACCTCTCCGGCACCCTCACATCAGACGGCGCCGCCAAGGTCAGCTTCGATCTCAACTCGGTCGACACCGGCATCGATCTTCGCAATGTCCGCATGCGTTTTCTCTTCTTCGAGACGTTCAAATACCCGACGGCGGAAGTGACCGCGAAGGTGGATCCTGCAGCTTTCGCCGATCTTGCAACCAAGCGCCGGATGACCGCGCATATTCCATTCCGACTCAGCCTGCATGGTGTCGACAAGGACCTTGAGGCCAACGTCGTCGTGACCATGATTACAGATAGCATGGTGTCGATCGCTTCGGACGCCCCGGTCGCGGTGCATGTCGAGGACTTTGGCCTGCTTCCCAACGTTGAGAAGCTTCAGCAAGCCGCCAATGTCAGCAGCATCGTGCCCACCGCGTCGGTCTCCTTCGACTTCGTCTTTAACGCTGACGGCGCAAAAGTCGCTCCGCCGCCAGCCGTTGCGGCAGCCACTGGCGCTGCAGCCGACGTCGGACCAGTCGCCACCGATGCCGCGAAAACGGCCTTCAGCGCGGATGAGTGCATGAACAGGTTTGCGGTGCTTTCCCGCACCGGAGCCATCTATTTCCGCCCGGCAAGCGCGCGGCTCGACGAAAAAAGCCGCCCGCTGTTGGCCGAGGTGGTCGACGTCGTCGGCAAATGCCCGAAACTGAAGGTCGAAGTGTCTGGCCATACCGATTCGGACGGCTCGCCGACGGCGAACAGAATTCTGTCTGAGCGGCGGGCTGAAGCAGTCGCCGAAGCGATCCTCGCTGCGGGAATTCCCTCGGCACAGATCACGGTTTCCGGCTACGGCGAAGACCGGCCGGTCGCTCCGAACGATACGGCAAAGGACAAGGCGCTGAACCGGCGCATTGAGTTTTCCGCCACGCCGCTCGTCAACTGAACAGGGGAGCCGGTGCGTTTCGATCCGATTGCGAGTTGCGGCGGCCTCATGCGGGGCCTCGGTCTGGCCGTGCTTGCGCTGGTTTTGACGGTGACCGTTGCCAATGCCGAACGCCGCATCGCCCTGGTGCTCGGCAATTCTCACTACCAGAACGCGCCGGTGCTGCCCAATCCAGTGAGCGACGCCCAGGCGATGTCCGATCGCCTGGAGAAGTTGAACTTTGAAGTCATCTCCGGTTTCGATCTCACCAAAGCGCAAACGCAGGAGAAAATCGGCCAATTTGCAAAACAGGTGCGCGGCGCCGATATCGCGCTTTTCTTCTATGCGGGCCACGGATTGCAGGTCTCTGGAAACAACTACCTGCTTCCCGTCGATGCGGCGCTGGAGGACGAAACCTCCCTCGACTTCGAAGCCGTGCAGGTGGATTTCATTTTGCGACAGATGTCGCGCGAAACCAGCATCCGGCTGGTGTTCCTTGACGCATGCCGTGACAATCCTCTCGCCGATGCGCTGGCCAAGGAGAGCGGCGGCATCAGCACGGCAAGCAGCGGCCTGGCCGAAATCCAGATAGAAAACGGCGGCGCCGGCACGCTCGTCGCCTTCGCCGCCGGCCCCAATCAGGTGGCCTATGACGGATCAGGCGAGCATTCGCCCTTCACGACAGCCCTGCTTGCGCATATCGGCCAGGCCAACGTTTCGATCACCGAAGCGATGAACCGGGTCACATCAGATGTGTTCAAGGCGACCGCCGGCCGTCAGAGGCCGTGGGCCAATGTGTCCCTGACAACCGATGTCGTCCTTCACAAGGTCAATCTCAATGCGCCGCTGATCGTCGGCGACTCCGACGCCGCATCGATCGAAGGCAATTCGCAAGCGCGCAGCAATGCAGCCGGCGCGGCTACCCCACCTGGCTCCGATGCCGGTGCGCAGGCAGCGCTCGACCAGCTGCGCCAGAAAATTCCGAAGCTGGAATCGGACGCTCCTGTCCTTTTCGATATTCCAATCGACTTCGGCGATCCTGCGATCGACGGCAAGAGCATCGCCCAGCTCATCCAGGGAAAGCCGCGCTTCAGTCCGGTCGAAGGCCTAGACAAGTCGGTCTGGGACAACCACTGCAGCGGCTGCCATCAATGGACCGAGGAGCGGCTGTGCGATCAGGCGCAGAACTATGTCACCAGTGATATTTCCGTGTTGCGCCTGGAGCATCCGTTGGGCACGCGGTTCAAGGTGGCGTTGGGCAAATGGGCCAAGAACGGCTGCAAGTGACGCAAGATTTTCCGCATTTGGGATGGATCATGCTCTGCGCAGCGCTTCGATCTCGGCCAGCTGGATGCCCATTTCAACAAAAGCAGTGAGCACGGAGAAACGGTCCGCAAGAGCCACCCGCGCCAATCCGGCCAAAATCCCGGCGTTGACGGCATGGGCGGCGGACAGCGGCCGCGGGATTGACCCGTTTGCCCGGTCCCCAGCCGAACCATTGACATGCCAGCTTACAGCCAAAGCAATCCAGCCGGCCGGGGTCCTCTGTTGCGGCGTCGCTGCCTCGTCCACTGCTGCGTGGCGGCCTGGATTATGCGGTTCGCTGACCCAGTCCTGAACAAGCGCCAGAAGCGCGAGATCCTTCTCTTCGAGCAGTTCGGTCAGGTGGCCCAGGCATTCGTGGCCCCACCAGATCGCAGCGCGGTCAGGCAAAAGGTAGGCGCAGAAGGTAATCGCTTCCTCAGGTGTCCGTCCCGCCAGGAGCAGACGGCAAAACTCAAGCGAAGGCTGGTCAGTGGGAATGGCCGTCATGTCCCCCGCGGCGGAGGAGTTCGCAGCGAAGAGATCGCGTGCGGTTGTGAATCGGAGCCCATTGGCCATGGCTGATATTTTTCCTCCCTGGAGCACTCAAGCCTCCGGCGAGGCGCTGGTCAAGTCTCTGTTCATGGCAAGGGTGCAACTGCCGACCCCCGCCATATGCCGTGACGTTGTTCACAGACAATTGCTTCGGAATTTGGTATGATCCACGGCTGGACCATGATCCCGGAACCGAAGGGCAGCGGGCTTTTGCTTCGCTGACCGTTGGTTCGGAAAAGGTCATGGTCAAACACTGAGATAGAGATCCATCTCGATCTGGGGGATGGATCAAGCTCTTGCGAAACCGATGCTCAAACGGGAGTTGCCGTTATGCAGTGGGACAGTTCAGTCTTTGTGGTGGCGGCCGTGCTTTTGTCGACCCACGCTTCCGCCGATCCTCTTCAGAAATCAGAAGACATCGTGAAGTTTTTTGCCGGCGAGACCGATCATGGCCCGCCGCGCGGAATCTGCGTCGGCACCGAAGACGAGTGCAAGAGCAAGGCAGACTCCGCGCCACCCGAAAAATCGGGCCTCGACATGCTGATCAATTTCGGGCTGGATTCGGCCGAACTCGACACGACTGCGCGCGCCGAACTCGGCGAGTTCGCCAAAGCGCTGAAGGACGACCGGCTGAGCACGCTCGAATTCGTCGTCGAAGGTTACACCGACGCTTCCGGCTCGGCGAATTACAATGCGGGACTGTCGGAACGAAGAGCGCAATCGGTGACAGCCTTCCTGACTTCCAACGGCGTCGAGCCTGCCCGCATCAAGGCGATCGGCATGGGCGAAACCCATCCGCGCAACCCTGACCCGTACGATCCAACCAACCGCCGGGTGGAAATGCGGGTAAGGGCGCAATAGAGCCTGACCCATCCCGATGGAATCGGGATGGGGTCCATCTTCATCTTCTTATTTTCGAAATCGGTTCCCGATTTTCGCTCGCGGCGGACTTTCAGTTCGGGTCATGCGATCGGAAAGGTGTGTCAGTTCTTGAGCACGCCGCCCACCGCCACACCGGTCCCGAAGATCAGCGCCTTGGTCAGGAAGTCGTTGTTGTTGTTCTCAGGCGGCGGTGAGTCTTCCCGCCCGACCAAGGTATCGCGGTTGGTGCGCTTCTTCTGAACGACCTGCTGTTGTTTCTTGCGCGGCTTCTGCGCCACCGGTTTTTGTGTGCGGGCCTTCTGCACAACCGGCTTTTTCGGCTGCGCCGCACGGACCTGATCGGCGGCGTGTTTGGCGCGCACGTTTTCCATCATCGGATCTGTCTGGATCACAAGGAACGCCAGTTGCTCGCGCGTCAGATAGGTGGTCTGCGGCAGACCGTTCTTCTCTTGCCAGATGCCGATCGCCTGGCGGGTCTTCGGACCTATGTTTCCGTCAATGCGACCAAGTTCGTTGCCCAACGCTTCGACGCGCAACTGCAGATCGATGCGGCCCTCGCGATCGAGACCGATCGCACTTTCCGTCAACTCGGTGCCGGGCGTTTGCTTAACCTCGTCCGAAACGCCGACCGAAGTGCGCACGGCAGAGCCGGAATTGGCGTTCGCTTCATCCTCATCGAGTGCTGCGACCTGCCGGTTTTCGGCTTTCGGATCCTTTAACTGGTCGATGTTCAGCCGCGCCACCGTGGCGAAGCGGCCGCTCGGGAACTGCTCGAGATAGGCTTCGTAGAACGGAACGGAATTGCGCTTCGAAGCTTCGTCCCAAAGGCGCTGTTCGACTTCCCAGGAAGGCGCTTCACCAACCACCAGGGCGGGAGCGGTATCTTTCGAAGCGTCGGCGACAGGCTTTTCCGCAGGCGCCGGTTTGGCGGCGGGTTCTCCGAGGAAGACCTCGCGCCCCAGCGAGGCGTTGTGCCAAGGCCTCTGGCGGCCTTGCGTGGTTTCGGTCACTTCGCCGCGCACACGCGTCAGCGCGCTCTGGATTTCAACACCGGGTTCAGTCAGGTGCCTGGCCAGCGCCGTGGAGTAGGGACTGTTGACACCATTGCCGTCGAAAGCGATGGCGCCAGGATCCGTCGCATAGGCAATGAGGATGCCGCCGGTTCCAACGCCGTCCGATTTTGCCTCGACTGGCGCCAGGCCGGAGCCCAACGAGGTCGAGCGGCTCTTCGGCATCGCAGCGGCCAGCGTCCTTGCCAGCGGATTGTCGCGGCAGGCATCGAGGATGATCACGCCAACCGCAGGGTCGGGCGGCAACGCAGCCATGAAGTCGTCGATCTGAATGGTGCGGGTCTTGAGATAGGCGGGCGATGTCAACTCGGCATCGACCGGGATCAGGAAATTCTTGCCATCGACCTGCATGCCGTGGCCGGCATAGTAGATGACGGCGAGGTCGGCGTCGTAGGATTGCTCGGTAAACCGGCTGATGAGACTATGCATGCCTGCATTGTCTTGATCCACGCCCTCGATCACCTCGAAGCCGGCATTGCGCAGCGTGGATGCGAGGAGATGCGCATCGTTGGCGGGATTGGGCAAGGCAACGGCATGGACGTATTTGCTGTTGCCAATGACCAGCGCGACGCGTTTGGCGTCGGTCGTGGCAGCCTGGGCGCCAAGCGCGGCCAGGACGAACAGGATAAATCCGCTCACAAGGACGACGAACGCTTTCATGGACCGGCCCTCCGCCCCAGCGGGGCGCGCTATTGATGTCTGCGCATGCCAACTTTCACCAGCGACATAGTCGCTTCTGCCAAAATGGCTCTTGGGCGTATGTGATCTCGACCACAGTTTTGGTTCACAAAGGGCCCGAAAAAAGTTTGCCATAATAACACTTGCCGACCGGAAAACCAATTGGCCTGTCGGGAGAGCGGGTGGCGCGTCCGCAAGCAACCATGCTCAAATCGCGTTCTGCACCGAACTTACGATCGCTGTAATCGCCTGCTTGTATTTCTCAAACTCAGGCGATGTCTGGCGGACTTCCATCGTGGTCGATACCGGCTGGCCTGCGCCAGTCGCCGGCGGGCTCAGCTTTCGGCCCATTTTCCTTTCGGCCCAGTCCACGACATAGCTGGCGGTCTTGCCGGTGAGGAACGGGTTGGCTTGAATGACGGCCGACCCGAGCACGGCGCTCAATTGCGCCGAGCCCGGCGCCGACAACACCTGATGGGCGCCCTCCATTCCCAGGAAATGACAGAGATAGAGCCGGCCAGCTGTGATCTGGTGGCCGCGCGCCCGAAGATAGGCTTCACCCTCGCGTGCCAGATTGCGCACCATCTCGCGCGAGATCGTGTAGTCGTAGCGCAGAGCAAGCAGATCGGCGTTTGAAAGTGTCCGCGCCAGTTCGGGGCGGTAGGTGTTCATCATCCTGATCCAGGTCTTCGATATGAATTGGCCGGCGCCAGTTGCCGAAGAAAGCGGGTTCTTGGCACGCGCGCTGCCGCCACTTTCGACGTGAACGATACGATCGGTCAGCGTTTCGACGGCGGGATCGTTCGTTGCGACTGCGGTGGTGACCGTGCCCAGGGGATCGATCGCCGCGCCATTCTGATAGAGTTCGAAATGCAAATGCGGCCCCGTCGAAAGGCCGGTGGTGCCGATGTATCCAATGATGTCACCGGCCTTCACCTTGGTGCCGACACCGTCCTTGATCGCGAATTTCTGCATATGCGCATAGCGCGTCTCGCGACCGTCTCCGTGCGAAATCTTCACCAGATTGCCGTAGCCCCCACCGTCGCCCTGAAAGGTGATTTCGCCATCGAAGGCCGCTGTGATCGGCGTGCCAGCGGGTGCCGCCCAGTCCACGCCCTTGTGGATGCGAACGATCCCGAGAATGGGATGCTTGCGTGGGCCGAAAGTGGAGGTCATGACGCCGTTGACCGGCGTGACCATGCCGTTGGTGACCGTCAGCGAGCGAACCTGATCATCGCCGCCAACGCAGGCAAATTGGCCGTCGCTCTGCTGGAAGACGAAACAGTCGAGGCTTTTTTCGGTGCCCTGGACGCCCACATACAAGACCCGTCCCGCAGTCTCGTCCTTGCCGCGCGGCGTTTGCGAATAGATCAGCACGAGCCGCTGGTCCTCGCTGGCAAAGGCATCCAGATCCTGTCCTCTCGAAAGGTACATGATCGCTTCGCCGATCACGCCGGTGGGGACATTGTTGCGTGCAGCCGTCGAGTAGATTGCATCGAGCAGGCGGTACTGCCTTTTGTGCGTGCCTTCCTCCTGCGCGCCCGAATAGTTGAACAGATCTTCACGGACCCACGGGTCGACCCCGGATACGAACGCGCCGGCGGCGTTGCGCGTCAGCGTGCCGACAAACACGTTCTTGGCGTAGATCGAGACCTGCATGAGGGACATCGTTGTCGTTTCGCGCGTCGGCCTGAAACCGCGCATGGCGACGACATAACCCGGTGCCAGACTGTCCCGGTTGAAAAGCGCCTTCAGGGCTTCGCCTGCCAGCTTGGCATCCCCGTCGGAGAAATGCGCATCAAGGGCGACGCTGTCCAGACTGCGGTCGTTGAGGATCTTGACGAACGTGTCTTCGGTCGCCTCGAACCGCTGATATTCATTGGTGACGGTTGCGACGCTGGTGTTGTTTTCGATCTGGGTCTTCTGGAACGCAGGCAGGGCCGCCTCGCCGGCATCGATAGTTTCACCCCAGCCGGCTTCGGGATCGTCGGCTTCCACCTGCGCGTCCGGAGCCGCCGGCGCCTCGTCCGCAGTGGGCGATGGCTGAAGCTCGTTTTGCAGATCGCCGGACGGCGGTTCAGGCGGCGCAGCGGCGGTCTTTCGCTGCGCCTGGAAGAAGGCGAAATCTTCCTGCGTCGACGGGATCGTGGTCATGAATTTTTCGCTGGCGCTCAGCATCACGTCGGACAGGATTTCGATCTCGGGGGAAACGCCGGCCTGATCGAGCTCTGCCGGGCGCGGGATCGAGCGGCCCTTGGTGGCGGCGCCGGCGTTGGGTGCAAGGGTGATCCACATCGGGTCTCCTGCAAGATCGATAATGGCGGGCACATAGACCGATGCGTCGGCCGGAACATCGTCCGATCCTTCGACCGCGTGCAGATCCTCGTCTTCATCACCGAACGACCAGTAGTCGGCGGTGAGGTAGAAGCCGGCGGCGATCGAAAACAGCACAACCACGGCCAGACCGACAACCAGCCCACGCCAAAGATTGCGCCGGCGAAGGGCGGCGCGCGCCTGCTTTTTGGCCTTGAAGCTGGTGTCGATACTGTGCGTCACGGATTGCTTCCGGTCAGGAAAAAGGTCCACCGCACCTGTTCGAGCGTATCGACTTCGAGAAATCGTGCGGCGATATGGCCGCGCTGCCAGCATTCATCGATGCCGCGTATCGAAAAACGCCGCCGCTCGATGCACATGTCGGTCGACCCGGTCAGGATCGCGTGACCAAAAACGTCCGTCGCATAGATGTAGATGTAGCGGTTCGTCAGTTCCTCGCGGATGACGTTGACGCATTGATTGGCGCCGATGGTCCACCAGCCGTCGGTCTGGTCCGCATCGTCGATCTTCTGGCCGACGGCGAGATTGACGACGTCGAGCGTCTGATTGCAGACGGTGAATTCGGCGCGCGCTTCGCGCGATGACAGCAGCGCCAGCAGTGCCGCGCCTGCGATCACGACAAGCTTCATGCGAGCCACCAGGGCAAACAGGGCGTGAACCAGATCACGCTGCTTTTTGGGCGGGACTGCGGACGGGCAGGACGAGCGCGGGCGGCGGAGTTCCATCGGCGTCCATGCTATCCGCCGAGACGGAAATACTTGGCGGTCGCGGAGAAGCCGGATCCCTCCGCTCCGATCTCATCGAGGATTCTGGGCAGCAGCGCCGAGGCCCGCACAGGCGTGGAAAACGCCGCTGCCTGAACATCCCGAGGGCCGGTGATCACCAGTATGATCTGCGGTACGGCCTTGCCCGCTGCCCTGTCGGCGGCGCCGAGACCAATCGGGATGCTGAAGGTAGCCTTGTCCGCTTGTGCGACGACACGGTCATCGAGGTTGAATGCCATACCCTTGTGATCGATCAGGAGCACACTGGAAATGAGCCCGCCACGCGTCACCAGCGTGCCACCGATCGGCGAACCGTTTGGCACCGATGTTCGGTCGAGCTCAAGCTGCGGCCTGTCGGCCGCGCTCGTGCTCATGAAACGCAGAAAGTTGGTGACTTCGCATTGGGTTGGCTCGATGAGCCGGACACTGATGTCTGGCTCGACATGGAATCTTGCCTGGAAATCGCCCAGCAATTGCTGGAAAGGCTGGACTGCCGTTGCAAATCCTTCGATCGCAGCAGCCTTGTCGGTGGCCGACGTCACGGCTGCATAGAAACAGTCGCCGCCGCTGAAGTCGCGAACCCAGGCAACCCGTTGCGCGATATCGTCGACCGGACCTGCCGGCGGAGTTTCCGGCTTCGGCACATTCAAGGTGATGACGGTGTCGGCCGGTTTGCTCGCCGGCAGGTCTGTCTGCTGGCCCTGTCCGTTCTCGACATTGGGCTGGCTTGCCTGGGGGGCGGGCACCTGCGCGGTGGGTTCGGGCGTAGTCGCCTTGGCCTCTGGCGGCGGGATCGCCGGCTCCGGCTGCTTAGGCGGTTGGCTCTCGACGACGTCCGGTTGCGCCGCAGGCTGCGCTGGAGCTTTCTCGGCCGGCGCCTCGACGGCCTTCTCGACCGGCGGGGCAGGCTTTTGGTTGTCGCTGGTCGCCCTATCCGGCTGAATTGCCCGCGGAGCTTCCTCGGCTGGCGGCTGCGCCTCGACGGCCGACGGCTCAGGGGCTTTCTCAGGTGGCGGCGGGGCTTCGATGGGCTGGGTCGGCTCCGGCTTTTGATCGGCCGTGGCATTGGCCTGATTTTCAGCCGGTGGCTCAGTTGGCGGCTGCGCGGGGGGGGCCACCTTTGCCGGCGGGTTGTCCGGGGCATTGGCCTGATTTTCGGCCGCTGGCTCTGTTTGCGGCTGTGCGGGTGGGACAACCTTTGCCGGCGGATTGTCCGGGGCAACCTTATCCACGGCGGTCGGCTTTGACAGGTCGGGTTGCAGCGGCGGCGTCGTGCCAGAATCGGTGGCTGGAGGCGGACTTCCGAAATCCAGGAAACCAGCCGCATAGAGACCCGCACCGGATGCAACGACAACCGCTGTCAGCGCTGCAATCGTCAGGTTCCGGGTTGTTGCCGGAGGCTTCTTTGGCGGGGCCGCCCGAGTCGGGGCAACTGGCGGCGCTTTCGGCTGCGACAGGAGCGCCGGCCGGATGTGCGGGACGAAGCGCTGCTGACCCGGGTCCGTCACAGGTGGCACGCCGTGTCCCTGGACATTCGAAGGTTGGACCTTGGAACCGGGTGCTGCGGTTCCCCCCGTTCGCGGCAAGCCCTGCCGGTCGCGAGGTGCTAGGGATGCCGGGGCCAACGTCCCTTCCATGTCCGAGTCGTCGCGTGTCATCCTGGCGATGTCCGCCATGCTGATCGGCCGGTCCCGCGGATCCGGTTGCAGCATCGCTTCGACAATGTCCCTGAAATCGGCATCGATGTCGGACAGATCCGGTACCGTCCGGCGCTTTTCCACGATCTCGAATTGGGAGCCGCCCATATCGATGGGTTTCCCGCGCAGAGCCGCGGCCAGCACCAATCCCAGGCTGTAGATGTCGGACTGCTCGCTGACATCGCCGCCGTACAGCCCGAGTTGCTCGGGAGAAACGTAGTTGTATTTTCCCGCGAACTTTCCACCGATCAGGGTTTCCCCGCCCACGGTCGCCGATCGCGCGATACCGAAATCGATGATCTTTGCGCGCTCTACCTTGCCCCCTGGCAGGATGATGTTATCCGGGGAGAGGTCGCGATGTATTGCTCCCGCCTGGTGGACGGCGCTCAGGCCGGACGCGAGGCGGTGGCAAAGCTTGCGCACATCTTGCGTCGCCATCGCGCCGCGACGCATGACATCGTACAGGGACTCGCCATCCACGAATTCCATGGCGAGATAGGGTCGCCCAATCCCGGTATCGATGGTGAAGACGTGATACCGCACAACCGCGTCATGCGACAAATGGTTGAGGATCGACGCTTCCTTGCGGAACAGGGACAGAATTGTCTGATCGCGGGCGAATTCCGGCAGGACGATCTTGATCGCGACGTGATCGCCGGTCTGGATGTTGTGACCGCGATAAACCTCGCCCATTCCACCGGACGCGATACGTTCGTCGAGTTCGTAGATACCGCTGAGCTGGGTGCCGACGGTGGTGTCTGCCAGGTTGGGCAATATTCGTGTCTTGTCGTCAGCACTCATTGGCCCCGGCTTTCCGCTCTAGACAGGTCCAAACCACCATTCCCTCTGTCTCTGATCTTGACCAGCACGATGGTGACGTTGTCGGTTCCGCCACGCGCGAGAACCGTTGCCAAAAGGTTCTCGCATGCCGCCTGGGGTGCTGCCGAGACCACGGCTGCCGCGATCTCCGCATCGCTGACATGTGCTGTCAGACCGTCTGTGCTCAGGACAAAGATGTCTCCCGCCAGGATTTCCCCTTGTTGGAAATCTATGTCGATTTCGTCGCTGACGCCGATCGCACGCGTAATGACGTTGCGGCGCGGCCATGTTTGCGCTTCGGCCTCGCTGATCATGCCGCTGTCGAGAAGTTCCTGAACTTCGGTGTGGTCGCGCGAAATCTGCGAGATCACGGATTTGCGGACCAGATAGACGCGGCTGTCACCCGACCACAGGCAGGCAAACCTGCCGTCCATGGCCAGCAAAGCAGCAACGGTGGAGCCTATGGTCGCGCCGCGCGATTTGGAAATCCTGCGGATTTCGGCATGAGCCCGGCTTAGCCGATCTTCAAAGCGCGCACGAAGATCCGGTGCCGAACTGGCGATGCCGACCGTTGCCAGGTGCTCGACGATGCTTGCCGAAGCCACTTCTCCGGCCTCATGTCCGCCCATGCCGTCCGCGACGACCCAGAGACCGATTTGCGGCTCAAGCAAGTAATTGTCTTCATTGTGATCGCGCACGCAGCCCTTGTGGCTCACGCCGTAGCTTTCAAAGGCGGCATCGTTCACTTGCCTACTAGCGCTTTCCAAGCGCTCCTCCGCAACGCGTTGTTGAGCGTGCATGGGCAGTCTGCCACACGCTCACCCATTAGAATATCGAAATCTAAGCCGGCTGCGGCAGCAGGCGGGATGGTGCTGCTCGAGGCAGATCGGCTTATTTCCATGTGATCTCCACTAGAACGCCTTCGGGCAGCTGAACCCGGAGAGCGCCGGCAGCGTGAATGGATTGCTGTCTGCGTTGCTCTGGATTGTGTAGGCCACATCGCGTCCGCCGATGACGAAACGCACCTGGAGATTGGCGCCGTCGCCGGTAGTCGACCCCTTGTCCAGCAATCGTTTCAACGCCCAGGGGCCGTCGAATTTGAGTGCTGACTCGCGGCCGGGAAGTTCGGGCGTCAAGCTCAGACCGGCCGATCCCAAAGACGCTTGGCCCGGCCAGGTCACCATGCCCGGTGTGTTGCCGGCCTGGGTGGCCTGCAGAACCTGACCATCGATATCGAGCAGCGCCATGTCGGCGTCACCGTGCAGAGAAAGCGGCGTGAAGGTGATGTTCAGTGACGGAACCGGGCCGCCCAGCGGAAAGAAGGCGCCGCGAATTTGCGCCGCAAGCTGGAAGTTCTTCAATGTCGATTTCGAGAGGTTGCGGCCGAACCGGGTGTCCTGTTTCCAATCCCAATCCTGAGTGCTCATGTCGACCAGGGATGCGAGGTTTTGCGCAAAAAACCTGTCCAGCACTCCGCCCGGGGCGAACAGTCTGGCAAAGTCCGCGATCGGGACGTCATCGGTCGCGCCAGCGGCAAACGGAAAGCGGCCAGCAATGATCTCCTCACAGGGCAGGGTAACCGTCTTGTCGAGCGTTTCATTCAGATTTGCGATCGATGTTTCGGCGACATTGCCCTCAAAATCGTTCGCCGCGGCACTGACCATTCTGGCGAGCGCCTTCGGCAGGCGAGAGGCATTGGCGCGAAGGGTCGATATCTGCAGCTGCAGATTGGCGTTGACCTGTTCGGTCTGGGACGGAACATCGGCCGCCAGACGCACGCTTTGGTAGATTTCCCGGAAATTCTGGGTCAAGGCGTCAATCGGGCGTTGACCAGGGGGACCGGCCACCAAAGCCTGGAATGACCTGAATTGCGCTTCGATGCTCGCTCCCGGATCCTGGCCCGGAGCATTGACGAATGCCGCACCGGCTCGAGCCTGTGATTTGCGCCCTGCAAGCTCGATGCCGATGCGTGCGAGGCCCTTGGCGCGATCCGCCGCATCCTGCGCTCCACCAGCCCCAGGATTCTCGGAGTCCGGGTCACGCGTCAAAGCTGTTTCGCGGGCGATTGCCTCAAACAGCTGCATCATCGGCGAGGTTGGCGACCCGACCGCGGAAAGCGCGAGATATTGTGGCTTGTCTGCCGCCATCGCCTTGAACCTCAACTTGTCCAGAACCTCGTTCCACGCAGATGCAAAGCCCTTGCCGTAGCGATCGAGAAGCTCGGGACCGAGCTTGAGCAACTCCTGGTCGAAGCCGCCTTGCTCGCCACCACCCCCGACCACCCATTGGTCGTCGACAAGTGCCTGCGCAATCTTGGCGAGCTGCGCGAGATAGAAGTTGAAGCCGGCATATGTGTAAAAACCGGGGACGCGAAGGCTCGATAGATCGCTCCCATCGTTGGGCTCGAAGAGTAGCGATGCTTCCAGGCCTGCTCGCGCAGACACCGAAAAATCGCCAAGCTCCGCGGCATAGGTAGCTGACTTGATAAGCGCGGTTGCGCGATCGGCAAGCGTCATGCGTCCGAGCGAGCGCTGAGCGGATTCGACCAGCGTCCGGTTCAGCTCGAAAAGCGGATCATACGCGTCGTCGAGTGCGAGCATGGCGCGCAGGTGCTTCTCGAGTTCGGCACGCCCGTCGCGGTTGTGCGCCCCCGGATAGCGGTTTTGCTCCCAGTCCCGCTTCATCCAGGTGACGACCAGTTCGTCGTCCACCTTTGGTGCCTTGCCGCCAAGCATGAGGTAGATCTTCAACGGCTCGTAGAGCGCCATCGGATCAGCCATCTTGGCCTCGATTGTCCGTTCGAGCTGCAGCAGCAGACGCGAGCGGAACATGCGCTCCAGTGCCTGCCGGTATGCGGTCTCGGACGCTGAGAGTATCCTTTCCCGCTGACTGAGACCGAACGTAGCCTGGGCTGGCGTCGGTTGGTCCTTGGTTTCATAGCCTGCCGGCAAACCACGCAGCGCATCCAGCGCGCCAATGACGGTTTCGAGATCGACGTCGGACACCGTCGTGCTTTTGAGCAGCGGGGCGGCTGTCTCGCGGTACTGGCTGACGGCCTGGCTGGTCGAAGCGATCAAGGATCGGTTGGTTGCGAAGCTTAAACCCAAAGCGCCAAGTCCGGCAGCCGCGATTGCCGCGATCATCGCCAGACCGCTGTAGCGGGCGATCGCGGCCCGCCCATCGGCCGCCCTGTCGTACGAGACCCATCCGGACTCGGCGAAAATGACGCGGCTCAGCAGATCATGCAGAAAGAAGCTCTTGCCGGTGCCGGAAAGATGCGCGTGGGCGCTGCTGCCGAAACTGCGGCCGATGCTGCCCAGCAGCTGGTCGATCGGCGTGCCCTCCTGGGTGCCGGACGAAAAGTACAGGCCGCGCAGGTTCGCATTCATCTGTTTGCGGGTCGGCTCGAAGACGCTGTTGAGGAAATGAACAATTCGCCCCTTCAGCGCGCCCAACTGTGCCGCAAAGCCAAAGATGGCAATGCGCGCGACCGGATCGGCCTCCTCCTGGAGGCGGTCCGTCATCTCCGCGGTCAGGCGTTTTATCAGCGCATCGAATTCGGCTGGAGCCGCGCCGACCATGTTCAAGCCGCGATCCGCAGTCTGGAACGTCGCACCCCATACCTTGCGTCGGCGTGCCTCATCGAAACTGCCGAAATACTCCATGAAACCGGAGACCAGATCGGCCTTGGTGAAAAGCACATAAACGGGGAACTGGATCTTCAAGACGGCGTGGATTTCCTGCAGACGGCTGCGGATTTCGATGACATGGGCATCAGGCTCCTGGCCGGCGTGAGCCATCAGATCGGCAAGGCTGATAGCCAGGATAACGCCGTTTATCGGCTGCCTCGCTCGATGTTTCTTGAGCAGCGACAGAAATGCGAGCCAGCTCTTCTGATTTGTCTGCGCACTGGAATCCTGCGTCGTGTAGCGCCCGGCCGTATCGATCAGCACGGCTTCGTCGGTGAACCACCAGTCGCAATTGCGTGTACCGCCCACGCCTGCGACCGGCTGCGCCTGGCTCGATCCGGCCAGCGGAAACTTCAGGCCGGAATTGACCAGCGCCGTGGTTTTGCCGGCGCCCGGCGGGCCTATGACGATGTACCAGGGGATTTCATAGAGGAAGTTGCGCTTGCCGCTCGACCGCCTGAGTGTCGCGATAGCCTCGTTCATGCCGGCCGCGAGCACGTTTGCATCGCTGTCGTTTTCACCCGCACTCGCTATGGCGGCTTCCAGCGCCTTCTGCGCCTTGCGTCTTTGCCAGAACCGGACCCCATACCAGACCACTGCTATTGCCACGACGATACCGATGATCACTGCCCGCAGCCAGACCGGTTCCAGCGGTCGGGCATCGGCAAAGCGGATCAAAGGGCCCGCGAACCAGACCGCAGCGGCAAAGCCGGCCAGTGCGAGCGTGCTGAAGATCCGCAAAAGCCAGATCGTCATGGGCGCTTCCAGCCGATCCCGGTCACAACGTCTCCTCCCGTGGGATCATCACATCGACACGGCGGTTCTTGGCACGGCCTTCCGGCGTTGCGTTGTCGGCAATCGGTTCGTCCTCGCCCTTGCCTTCCACGGCGGTTCTGGATGGGTCGCCGAAGTGCGGCGCCATCATCTTTTCGACAGACTGGGCCCGGGCAACGGAAAGGTCGAAATTCGATTTGAACGCGCTCGACTTCTTCGGTTTGACGTTGTCCGTGTGGCCAACGATCTTGATCGGTCCTCGTTCAGTGTTGAGAGCGGATGCGATGCGAACCGCAACGGGTTCGAACTCGGGCTTGACGTCGGCTCTTCCGGACTGGAACAGCAAGACATTGTTGATTTCCACGACGATGAAATCGCCCTTGGTGCCGACGCTGACGCCGCCGGTTTCGATCTCTTTGCCCAGCGCGGCGCGGATGCGGTCGACTTGTGAGATGGTCGGAGCAGCTGAGATGGTCGGAGCAGCGACCTTTACCTCCTCGATGAGCGGTACAAAGCTCGCGCGTTCGATGGTGATCGGCACCGTCGGGTTGAGGGCCAGCAATTCATCGGCAACAGCGTCGCCTTCGTTGGTGATGAAAACCCGCAGCGCGAAAAACGCTGCGGTCAAAAGGGCTGACGTAGCGGCCGCAACGACCCAGAGCGGGACCCGCCTCGATCTCTGTGCGGCTGTCGTCGACAAGCCTTGCCAATGTGGCGAGATCTCTTCGTCGCCGCCCTCCCTGAAGTAGGCAATCGTCTCGTAGACGTCGCGACGAACGCGTTCGAGGCCGCTGTCTTCGCGCGAGCCGCGATACTGGCCTTCGAATCCCAGCGACAGGCAGACATGCATCAGCTCGATCAGATCGCAGTGGGTCTCCGGCGTAGCCAATATCGTGTTCAGCGCCTGGAAAAAGCCCGCACCGGTGGGTTTGACCTGAAAGAACTGCGACAGCATGCTGTGCCGCGCCCATATGTCCTGGTCGACACCGGGCAGGTTTGCGATGATGTCGTCAGCTGCTTCGCAAAGGGCAAACTTTGCGATGCGCGCATCCTCTTCGGCGATGTCGGTTTTCGCGATCTTTCGGTCGAATTCCTCGATCAGGTCGGTGACATGGGCCGCCAGCGGCTCGGTCTGTCTCTCGACAGCCATCAGCCGGAGATGACCAAACAGCATCAGCAGCGGCGCGGCAGCACTGATGATCGGGTTTGCAGAGCCATAGTCGACGCCATCGCTGGCATTGAGGAGGGCATCCTGAGAGATTTCTCGTGCCGTCTCGGCCAAACCTCGAAGTGATGGGCTGGCGGCATCGGGAGAGCCGGCCCGCACCGCAGCGTCTTCCGCGAAGGGCACACCTTGATAGATCACCGTTCCGGTTGCCTGCGGTGTCTGTTGACCGACGCCGGGATCGAACACAGTTGAACCCTGGATCTCGGCAGGAGCCAGCTTGGTGTGGTCGGGGCTCGGCTTGTCCCGGGCGAGAGCCGCTTTTTGCTTGCGGCCGGGATTCAGGCGGATGATGGTTTTATCCGCCGGGCCGGAAGGATCATCGTTCGAACTCATCGTCGATGTTCCGTCGGCGCATATGCGCGTTGGCTGCGGATATAAACGAAACGGCGCCTGATCGGCTGCGATAAAGTGTGCTGGCCCTGCAGATAAGGGCCGGAGGAACGCGGACTACAAAACGCTATCTCTCCGTGACATGACATTTGCCGCAGACCCCCAGGTCAATCAGCCGTACCCGCTTGGCGAACTGTCGTATGTGATCGTAATCTCAGAAGTTGCCGATTGGAACCGGATGCGTGCGGGCGAAGAGGTTTTTCTTCGCTAACCAGCGCATGACCGAGGATTATGCGCAAAATCAAAGGTCTACGGCGTCCTTTGCGCGTCCAGAAGGACGCGTTGCGCTGCAGCTGCACCCTCAACGACGTCAGGGCTTCCCGGTCTGTTTCTGTTTGGCGGCCTTGGCATAGGCTTCGCTGAAATAGGCCAGGAAAATGTCCAGCATGCCGTTCTCGTGGGCTTCCTCCTTGGCCCGCCATGTCGCAACGAAGGCGTCCCAGGCACGGGGCTTCTTCGAGGCAAAGGACGACGGAGGAAGCTTTTTGGCGATCGCTTCGGGTGACAGGTCGTCGAGAAGCCGTGAAAGAGCCGCCTGCATGGCGGCGAAGGTGGCAAATTCGTGGGTCTTGAGGTCGTGGAAGGCGTCTTCGATGCTGTGCCTAGCATCGAGATAGCCGGCCCTGCGCCGTGCGAACATGATGTCGAGGATTTCGTCCGTCCCCGGGACGAACTTCAGGGGATTGTTGTCGACCGAATTGATCATCGTGCGATCGCTGGTCTTGGCCAATACTTTTGCAGCCGCTCGCGCCTTCAGCAGCAAAACCAGTTCGTCGACCACGACACGCAGTACCGCACCGATTTCACCGGCCACTTCATGCGGCGGTCGCAGCAGCAGCACCTCCGGCGGGATGCCGGCTCCGGCCGCTATTTTTCGCAGTATGTCTTCCGCTTCGTTTGCCCGACCGGAGGCCGCAGGAACGGGCATGATTTGCGAAGGTGGCGATATGGAGCGCTCTGGACCGTGCCCGACACCGGTGGGCATTTGCCGTTGCGTCGAGCCGTGGCTGCCCCCGGCATGGTCCGTCGTGGCGAACGCTGCCCGCTCGTCATCGATCGATATCGAAACGACATAGCGGCCGATCCGAAGCCGGTCGCCTTGAGCAAGCCGATGCGGGCCAACCAGGCGCTGGTTCGATCCATTGACGAAGGTTCCGTTGCGCGAGACGTCGTGCAGCCAGAACGCGCCGCCTTCGTAGCGAACCTGACAGTGCCGGCCGGAGATGAACTTGTCCGGATCGGGCAAGGTCCAGGCGCAATTCTCACGCCCGATTTCGAAGCTGCGATCACGCGATCGGTAGCCGAGCGGGAGACCGGCGGGCAGGACATCGACATTGTTGATCTGCAGACTGATGAACATCCTGAATCGCCCGATCGACAGGCCGACATTCTAGCAGCTTGCGAGCCCGCCAGTACAACAGCGTTTCAAGCTGATGATTGGCTAGGGCGGGGGTTCCGTCGCCGCCGGTCCTCTTTGGCCAGCGGGAAAACATGTGATAGGCTCAACATGGCCTAGTGTGATGAATACGAAAAGTTCCTGAACGTGATGTTGTTAACATAACAGGAGCTTCAAGTCCGCCACGCTGGCGGCCGCGTCCAGGAGGGGCACGACCCATGCCGAACGAACGTGCCGCGGTTGTGCAGACACCGGTCGGCGCCGAGTTGTTGACCTTCACGCATCTCATCGGGCGCGATGAGATCAGCCGGTGCTTTGCCTACACTGTGGGGTTTGTCAGCACCAACGCGGACATTGATCCACTGAAGATGCTGGGCGGCGCCGTCTCGATCGAAGGCGAATCCGATCCGAAACGTTGGTTCAGCGGCCTCGTCTCGGAGTTTCGCCTCACCCGCATCGAGGATCGGCAGGCCCACTACCAGGCGGTCGTCAGGCCGTGGCTATGGTTTTTGGGAAATACCACCGACTGCCGCATCTTTCAGGAAAAGAGCGTCATCGAAATCGTCGAGGAAATCTTCTCCAAATACAGCGCGGCCAAGTTCGAAAAACGGCTGCAGGGGTCGTATCCTTCCCGTGAATATTGCGTGCAGTACGACGAGACCGACCTCGATTTTGTGCAGCGGCTGCTCGAGCACGAAGGCATCCTGTACTTCTTCGAGCACGGTGATGGCGAGCACACGCTGGTCCTGGCCGATGCCATGAGCAAGCTGAAGCCGGCACCGGGCTACAAGACGGTGCCCTATCATTTCGAGGGGCAGGGCTCGCGCCGCGACGTCGAATACATCACCGAGTGGATTCCGGGCAGTTCCGTGCGGCCGGGCGCCTATGTCCATACCGACTACGACTTCAAGAAGCCGGGTGCCGACCTGATGGCCAAGTCGGACCAGGCGTTCAGCCACAAGCTGGCCGCCGGCGAGAACTACCGCCAGCCTGGCGCCCATCTGGAGGTCGGCCGCGGCGACACCTTGGCGGGGATTCGGCGCGAGGAACTTCAGGCAGTGCACCAGCGCATCGCCGCTGTGGGAACCGTGCGCGGCCTGTTCTCCGGCTGCACCTTCACGCTCGAAGGCTTTCCCCGCGAAGACCAGAACCAGGAATATCTGGTGGTCAGCGCCGAATACAGGCTGTTCGATCCGGGCTACCGGGCCGGCGTCGACACCGATGGCGAGAATTTCAAGGTGGTCCTCGGCGTCGCGCCAACCGCCTTGCCCTATCGCCCGCCACGCATCACGCCGCGGCCGATCATGCGCGGGCCGCAGACGGCGACGGTTGTCGGACCTTCCGGCGAAGAGATATTCACCGACAAGTATGCGCGGGTGAAGGTGCAGTTCCACTGGGACCGGCTGGGCAAGAAGGACCAGAACAGCTCCTGCTTCGTGCGTGTTTCGCAGACCTGGGCCGGCAGCAGCTGGGGCTTCATCCAGATCCCGCGCATCGGCCAGGAAGTGATCGTCGACTTCATCGAAGGCGACCCGGACCTGCCGATCATCACCGGCCGTGTCTACAACGCTTCGCAGATGCCGCCCTACGGGCTGCCGGGCAGCGCCACGCAATCCGGCTGGAAGTCGGACTCCTCCAAAGGCGGCGGCGGCTACAACGAGCTGATGTTCGAGGACAAGGCCGGCTCCGAACTGGTCAATTTCCAGGCCCAGAAGGACCACAACCTTCTGATCAAGAACGACCGCACAAAGCTGGTTCAGCACGACCAGTCCGACCGCATCGACCACGACGCCAAGCACTCCGTCGGCCACAACCTCGACGAGGACGTCGGCAACAACAAGACGGTCAAGGTCGGCGTCGACCAAACCACGGACATCGGCAACAACGACACCGAGACGGTGGGTGTCAATCGCTCGCTGACGGTGGGGTCGAATGAGACAATAGGCATTGGGTCGAATTCGACGGAGACGATCGGCATTGCGCATACACAGACGGTGGGCGCGGTGCAAACGATCACTGTCGGCGCGGCTAGGGTCGACAGTGTCGGAGCATCCGAGACCCGAACCGTGGGCGGCCCGCAAGCGAATACAATCGGTGCGACACGATCGGTGAAGGTGGGCGCAGCGCAGAGCCATGAAATAGGGGCGGCGGACAGCTGGAAGATCGCCTCGAACCAGAGCGTGCAGATAGGCGGCGGCCAGACGTTCAAAATTGCAAAGGATCAGGGGACTGATATCGGGGCTGGGCGCTCTGCCAAGATTGCCAAGGATGACACGACCGAGGTCGGGGGCTCCCGGGCGCTCAAGATAGCCAAGGGCAGCGCGGTCGAGGTAGGCGAGGATGGGCTCATCAAAATCGGCAAGGATTTGATCATCGAGGCAGGCGACTCGATCGTGATCAAATGCGGCTCGGCGGCAATAGCCATGAAAAAGGATGGCACCATTACAATTGAGGGCAAGGATATTTCGGTAATTGCCTCAGGTGAATTCAAGGGCAAAGCTTCAAAGGAAGTCTCTTGGAAGGGCAGCAAGATCAACCACAACTGAGGGCGTTATGGCAGAAGTGTTAGAACGGATCGAGGGCGTCGTGATCGGGATGTTGATCGGCTTTGACGCGGGTTTGCCACTCGTAGTCTTTCCTGGCAATCCGCAAGAAACGGCGGTTTCCGCTCGCAGCCTGGCCGAACTGAACTCGGCGATGATAGGTGCAGAAGTTGCACTGCTCTTTCAGGAGGGCAATCCACTGCGGCCGTTGATTGTTGGTAGGATAGTGGAGCCGGTCCGCAGGTCATCGACGCCACATGTGGTCCGCGACGGTGAGATGGTTCGAATCGTGGGCGAAGAACGAATAGAATTGCGTTGCGGTAAAGCGACGATCATCATGGAGAAAGATGGTCATATCACCATTCGCGGCACCTACCTAACCAGCCACGCCAGTGCTGCGAACCGAATCCGCGGCGGCTCGATAAATCTAAACTGATGCCGCCGCTGATGCTTCGGGAGATTGTGCGCCAGCATGCCGAGCAAGCAGCGTTCTTGTGGATGGTTTACGACCGCCATCTGCTGAATCCGCAAGAGAATCCGGAGCTCGACGTCGTGCGGCTTGCGCGACTGATAGAACAACTAGAAGCCCATCTCGACGGGTTGCGCGTTGCGGGAAGCGTCGGACGCGAGATCGCAGAAGAACGCTACCGAGAATACTCCGAGGCGGGTGAGCTTTTTGTGGTCAGAATGCTGAGCCATAAATCGTCGATGCGAATCGTCGATCTCGATTTGGACAAAGTGAGATCATACTTGGCCAAGACTTTGCCGACGCGATAGTATCGCGAACGTCGTATTTTGCCTGCGGGCCTATCGTCACAACCTATTTGAATGACTTTCTATACCAGCCATTTCCATCAAACCGAAAAAATGCGTTGTGCCCACATGACCAAAGGTTATCGCCAGCGGATAAGCGCTGGCCAAAGACGTTTGGCTTGAATGGAATGACCTCTTGCCCTTGGAGAATATCCACGCCTTGCCCTGACGCGCCAAAGTAGATGTTGTCACGAAAACGAACCACGCTTGTATACCTACGGGGCTGCGTTACAAAGGTGACGATCGATCCCGACTCGTAGCGAAAGCAGATGCCGTTTTCGCCGCAAACATAGACTCTGCCGGGGCCGTCGACGTACACGCCCAGAAGATTCGCATTCGTATTGATGTCGATCTGCGTCCAGATGTCGCCCGTCAATTGCCAGAAAGCACCTCGTTCGCCGACTGCGAATATTTCCTTGCTCGAAAGTCCGTGGATGTTCGAGAGACGAACTGTATCCGGTATCGAGATTTGTTCCCAGGCCTCACCGCGAGAACGCAGGACGAGACCCTCCTCGCCGAGGACAAATACAGTTGCCTCGTCAAGCCCCCAAACCTTGAAGATCATCCGGTCAGACAAGCGCTGTTGGGTGAACTGGTTGTTGGATCCTCGCCACAGGCTGAATCCGTCACATGCATAGATTGTTCGCGACGGAGCTACCCAGAAGGAGCTGATCCATGTGTGGGTGTCGAGAAGTATTACCGGCTCCACATCGGCGGCAGACGGCGTATGGAAGATTTGACTCCGCTTTTCTTCGCGGCCTTCGTCCATCTGAACAATCAGATTCCAGACGCCGGTACCTTTATCCGCTTGAACCAAGGTGCAGTCGACGGTGAACCCTTCCGGGCTGATATAGCGTTCGGTATCGTCGGTCATACTCCAACTTCTCCAATATCTGGCGTGGACGTCCTCGGTATCTTGTCGCCGCCCGGCACGCGGCATTGTTGTTCGGCAATCTCTTCCTTTTTTTTGCCGGTGCAGCGCTCCAGATAGTCGTAGATCACGGCTTCGAGACAGGTCATTACGTCGTCTTGCTTTTTCTTGTCTTCGATCTTGCTGATTGTCTCGTCAAACTCTCGAATGGAGCTTAATTCCGAAGCAACAGCATCCTTCACCTTCGGACGCTTTTCGCCAACCTTGTTGCCCGCCGCGTCGCGAATAATGCAGGACTCGGCGAACTTCTCCTGCCTGCGGGTTTTCTTGCCATGCGGCGTATCGTCATCGGCTGCCGGGCCTTTCATGCAAAGGCACGGAGCGCCGCCCGCGCTGTAGTTACCCATTCCCTCGATGGACCGTGGCGCGCCGCCCCGCTTGTTTTGCGCCAGCGCGTTCTGAAACATGTGTTCAGATTCGTTCTGGTTTTCCTTCGTCCACCCGCAGTTTTCTGACTTCTCGGAATGCTTGTGAAGCGTGATCTTGAATTCGTTGAGCAACGACTGGCAGTCGATGTTGTTCGGCTTTATCTGGGCGATATGCGGCCAGGTGACCGTGTTCCCGGGTGGCGATGCGTGATTGTTTGTAGCGAGATCGGTCATTCTAATGACCGGCTCGCCGTCAAACTTCACATCGCCTGACCAAGAGTTGAAATACTCCTTGCCCGTATTCTTTGAGGTGATGACGCCTTTCTTGGCGGCGCAACCTGCTTCGGTTCCCGACGTTTTTGACAGGTCGGACTTGTTCTTGATATTGACTGTCTTGCCGCCGATAAAAACGGTGCCTGTTCCTTGCTCGGTGTCGGAAGCCATGCCGAAGCTGGGATAAGGGATTGGGACGCCGGGTGGTGTCGCTGGATTCTCAGGCGGGGTGAAGCAAACATCGGGAAAGGCGGCAATCGTCTTTGCATCGACTGACTTGCCAGAGATTTCCAACCCATTTGCGAACACGTTCGCCATCAAGCTGCCCTTGTAGCAAGCACCGCCGCTCCACAGGCGCCCGCGTCATTAGATGCTTCAATCAGCACAGAATTGCCGGCGGCATAACCTTTCTGTGCGGCCATCTTGGC
Source organism: Mesorhizobium sp. AR10 (assembly GCF_024746795.1). Taxonomy (NCBI): domain Bacteria; kingdom Pseudomonadati; phylum Pseudomonadota; class Alphaproteobacteria; order Hyphomicrobiales; family Phyllobacteriaceae; genus Mesorhizobium; species Mesorhizobium sp. AR10. The sequence continues at coordinate 5,792,820 of NZ_CP080524.1, read as the reverse complement.
CATCCCAAGCATCAACGGCCCCACAGCTGCGCCGACATTGCCCAACGATTCACCTGGTGACCAAACGTCCTGAAAATCGCGTCCGTTTCTGACCAACCGCAAATTGGCAAGCGCGCTCTGCTTGAACCAGTATTGCTCGCCAATAAAATCGGCAATGCGATAACCGAGGCGATTCAGTTCGATCCCGGTCTCCCGCAATGCCGCGTGATAGGCCACGGTCATTCCATCGCCGCGCAGTGGTAGGTCTTGGCTATTGTAAATTGTCGCATTTTCCCGCGAAAGACCAACCCCAAACAACCGCAGCCCTTGGCTGCCGGTTCGGCTGCAGAGAACCGCAGCGGCGGCCTCGCCCGGAATGAATCCGTTTGGATTTCCGGGAGTGAGGATGCGGTTATTATTGAGGTAATGGGCGACCGATTGCGAGGTCAGATAGCTGTCTACCCCCGCAATCATCACATAAGGGACCTCTTCCGAGGCAAGAAGCCGCCGTGCATGATCAAGCGCGACGTGTCCGGAGGGACGACCATGTGCGACGACACGCGATCGTGCGTGAGGCTTGACCTCCACGATTTCAGCAATGCGGGCGAGCAGGGCTGCTGGATTGGTAACCGGTCGGCCTGGCCTGTTCTCCTCTGCCAGGCAGAGGATCAGCGCCGTTTGGCCGCGCGCCTCTGGAACCGCGTCGAACGCCTCGGCGATGGACCCGGCGGCGAGGTGAGCCATCCGCTTTTCGCCGATCCAATTCCGCGGCAAAGGCACAGGGGCTCCGATCAGACGGCCGTCGTTCGGCAACACAAAACGAGTCTCCTGAAATCCATCCAACCTGGCCCGCATCGCCGCACATGCCGATAACGCATCAAGGCCGACGGCTGTGACCATGCCGATCGAGATGATATCAAGGCTGGCGCTCATGCCTCCGCCCCCTCCGTTTCCGGCGCGGTGCCGTTGGCGCGGATATACATCCGTCCGGTGGCCCGCGCCCGTAGCATCGATTCTGTTGGCGGGCCGACCCAACATTCGCTGAAATCGAGGATGGTTTTGTGAATGCGCTTAGACACGCGCCACACCAATGAGAAGCGCCGGTTTTCCGGATCGAAAAGGATCGTGTCGGCGACAATTTTTCCCTCAAACGCTTTCTCGCGACCCTTGAACAGCGTCATCGGCAGCGCGGTGTCCGGCAACCTGAAACTCACCCGCCCCTCGGGCGTCAGATTAACCAGTTGCACCTCCTCGCCGCCGCGCGGCAGGTCGATCTGCTGATCGGCTGGCGCCATCTGGAAATAACGTTCGTCGAAGTCCGGCGGCAGGAACGGAAAGATGTTCTTCACCCAGTTGTCGTCATAGGTGCCACCATACTCAATCCGGCCGGGCCAGCCGCGGCCCATCGGCCCGAAACTCATCGGCTTGTAGTCGCCGAAGGGCGAGCGGACTTCGTCGCCAACCGCCTGGGTGTTGGGCAGGCGCAGGCCTGGGATTAGCCTCTGGTTCCTGGTGCGCGACCAGCCGGTGCCGACCGGGTTGTATTTGTAACTTCCCGGCAGCTTGTCTTCCGGATCCAGTCTGTCGACGCCACCCCACGCGACGTCATAGGAGATCGGCAGGCGCAGGAAAGGCTGTGGCGCCGTGGCGGTAAACATTGGCCCGATGGCGCGCCATTCGCGGTGGCCGACGACCTCGAACAGTTTCGACCAATTGCCGACCTTGATGCCGACCGGCACGCGCTCGGCTGGTCTGCCATTTGGCGCGTAGGCAAAGCCATTGGCGATGACGTCACAACGCGGTTTGCGGAAGGCAAAATCGGTTTCCCACAATGTGGCGGAATAGCCGGGTTCACCGGTCTGTGTGTCGGCCATGACCAGCGGTACCTGCTCCGCTGATTTTTGCACCGGTCCGCCGGGCGTCGCGGGAAAGTCGAATGTGCCTTTGACCACCACGACGATCCACTCATGGCCGGACTTGTCCATGCCCATGGTGAATTGGTGCGGATAGCCCATCTGGTTCCAGATCTGCATCAGCTGGTCTCCCAGCTGGCGGCGAGGATTTGTTCCACCGTCGCTTGCGGCGACTGCGGATCGATATCGAAAATGTCGGAGTACGCAGTCCACATCACCATGTCGCTGATCAGCTCTTCACCCGGCTCGATAGTCGGCACCGGCAGTGTGGTAAGTGCGGCGTCCAGATCGTCCGGCGTCAGTTCGCCGTGCTGGGCGGCGATGGCCGCTTCCTCGATGCTGGAAAACCACGCCTCGGCGTAGGCCAGCTTGACGGGTGCTTCAGGAAGCTGTGCGACGACGCTCAAGGGGAATTGCCGGCCAACTCTGTCGGCACTCTGCAGGATGATGCCTGCCGACGCACCGAAGGAATTCGGACCGGCCAGAAAGCGCAGCGCGGTGGCGGGCGGCCAGAATTTCTGGCCGAACAGCGGGACGATATGCTCCGCCAGCCAGCGGTCCCAGATGCGCACGAAGTCTCCTGGCAGCCGCCGCGTGACGAAATCGCCGGTGGCGGGCATTTTGCCGTAGAAGCCAGGCAGGATCATATCTGCGGCGGACATGAGAACTTCTTGAACATCTGGAGGTTGTAGGGATTCTCGACGCTTGCGGCGCGCAACTGGAAATCGGCGTAAAGGCCCTTCGTCCCCAATCGCAGGCTGAAGACATCGGTGAGCGAAGTGCCGGTGAAACGACCGCCGCGCAACATCCTCAGCCAGGCCCAGCTGCCGGTCTCGTTGAGCATGACTTCGGGTGAGCCGTCGATCGGCTGGAAGGCGAGCGAGATGACGCCGGTGCCGTCCTTGCCGGGCCAGGTCATCGGCTGCGGCCGCGTCGCGTTGTTGAAGTAGACGAGGTTCTGGCCATCCAGATTGAGCGTCACGCGCGTGACGTTCGGAGACAGGTCCTTCGGTTCGAGCGTAAAGCTCATCACCGGGCCGGTACCGCCGGGAAACAGATCGTCGCGGATCCGCCTGGCCTGCTCGAAGGCGGCAAGCGCGGACGGGTCCAGACCGAAATCGGCGCGCCATTTCCACGGCTGGGCCGAGGTGTCAACATAGCTGATCAGGTTGGTCGTTAATGAAGGAGTCGATCATCCCGGCCGGTCCGAACAGGCGGGCGAAGTCGCGGACATTGACGTCGACGGCGCTGTCGGGACTGAACGGATAGCGGTCGTTGAGCGCTGCCTGGCAGAAGGGCAGGATGTCGGCGCGCCAGATGGCGTTGAGCTCGGAGGCTACTGCCTTCTGCGTCAGGCCGCTGGTGTCGCCGGCGATGCCGCCCAGCCAGTCGTCGATCGGATCGGGCAATATCTGCGCCTGTCGTGCAACGGCTCCCGTCAGTTCGGCAAGGCCGCCCTGTTTCTTGATGGCGTCCTGAGGGTCGGGGTTGGCGGTGACAGTCTGCAACACATTGGACAGCGCCGTCAGCGCCACGACCGCGGCGTCCAGCGCCGGCGGCTGACCGTCGACCTCGGCGATAGCGCCCTTGAGCGGTTTGAAGTGTTCGGCCACCAGAGTGCCGGTAAGGTCCACTGCGTCGGCGCCGCCGGCGCGCGGTAACAGTTTTGCGCCTGTTTTTACCAGCTTGCCGACCTTGCCAAGCTTGCTGAGCAGCTTCGACCCGCCCTTTTTCTTGGCCTTGTCGTCACCTTCAGGCTCCTCATCCGATCGGGTAAGCTCCGTCTCCTGAACGACTGCCGTCACCAGCCGCTTCAGCGCGGAATCGGCGCTGGAAAGGTCCTTCAGGTTCTCGCTTGCAACGTTGAGGTCGCTCAGTGGCGCCAGCCTCATGTCGCGCAGGAAGCTGTCCCACTGCGCGATGTAGTCCTCGTAATAAAGTTTCAGAATATCCTCGGAGAGCGCCGGGACCGAGGTCTCGGAATTTTCCGAACAGCCGCCGGCAAAGACCGCGCGGTCGAGTGCTGCCTGGGCGGCGACATCCTCGACCCGGTCGAGGATGGCGTCGTGGAAACCAGCATAGGTGAACGCACCGGAGATTCCGGTGCGCAGCGTCTTGTCGGATTGCCGGGCAAACACCTTGGAGCCGTTCGGACCGGCGAAATTCGCGGGGACCCACTCCTTCAACTCGGCGACCGCCGGGTCGGCGAGCAGTTGCTTGTAGGCGCGCGCCGGCAGGGAAATCGTGCAAACCGTTTTCAACGCTTCGGCAACCAGCGCCTGGTCAGGCGCTGTGTAGCTGTCATCGACCGCCATGCGGCGGATCGCGGCAAGCTGATGCTCCTCCGCGTCGGCGGTTGGAAATGGTGCCGCCGGCGCGAATTCGGGCAGATCGTTCACCCACCAATTCTGCACGAAATCGGGATCCATCTGCGACAGGCCCGTCATCATGCGGTAGGTCTTGAGTGCGCCGAGCATGAAGTCCGGATCGCGGATCTGCCGCCACATGGTTGCCTCGAGCAGCGCAACCATGCGCGGCTCGAGCACGTTGCGCAGCGCGCGGTCATAGGTATCGGCCTGCGACCGCAGGAGTTCCGCCGAGGCCGATGGCCCAAGCAGATCCTGCCCACTGCTCGGCGGTGCCGTTCTGGCATTTGCGACCTCGGCCATCGCCGTGAGAGCGCCGTCGATCGCAGGCTGCTCCACCGACGCCGGATTTGCGGCTGCCGCGGTCAGCGGTGCCTGCAACTCCACGAACTGGCTTGCCTGGGCTGTGATCGCATTGCGGTTGTCAAAGTAAGACCAGGTGAACACCGCGCCGGCCAATACGGCAGCCGTGGCACATGCCGCCGCCGCACCACGCCAGATCCAGGCGCGGCGACGCTGCGCCAGCGGGTCGAACGTACCAAGTCCCGCCTCCTTGAAAATCACCTCGGTCAAAAGGTTCTTCAGGAAGAAACTGCGTTTTTCGAAGCGCTGCGCGGGCATCGACCGTCGCGCCGGCAGTCCGAAGGAAGAGGCGAGTGCCGCGGTCAGCCGGTCGATCGGCGCGCCTTCCTGGGTCGCCGAGGTCAGATAGAGGCCGCGCAGCCAGGCGGCCTCCTCGTAGCGGCTCTCGCCGAACATCGCCTCTACCAGCACCTGGATCGGTTCGGACAGGCTTTGCAACTGAGCCGGAAATCGGAATATCTCGGCGCGTTCGGCAAGCTTGTCTTCATCCTCCAGCCGCGGCACCAGCCGTCGTTCGAGTTCGGTCGAAAGGGTCGAGATTTCGCGAGCAATCGTCGCGGCGTCGACACGCGCGTCGAGCGCGAAGGTCGTACCCCATACCTGTTCGCGCGCGGTCGTCGACAGACCGCCGAAGAAGGCTTCGAACCCCTTGATGAGGTCAGCCTTGGTCAGCATCAGATAGACCGGCAGGCGGATTTCGAGCCGCTCCTCGAGTTCGGCCAGCCGCCTGCGGATCTTGCGGCCATGTGCCTTGATGGCTTCGTCGCCCTCGGACAAGGCATCGATCGAAAGCGCGACGATGACGCCGTTGAGCGCGCGGCGGCCTCGATGCTTCTTCAACAGGTCGAGAAAGCCCAGCCATTCTGCGGCGTCGACGTCCGGCTGGCTCTCCTGCTGGACATAGCGGCCCGCAGTGTCGATCAGCACCGCGTGTTCGGAGAAGAACCAGTCGCAGTTGCGCGTACCGCCGACACCCTGGAGATCGTCGGTCAAGTCGATGGGAAAGTTGAGCCCGGATTGCCGCAATGCCGTCGTCTTGCCCGTGGCCGGCGGACCGACGATCACATACCACGGCATTTCGCGCAGGAATTTGCGTCCGCCGAGTTTGCGACGCTTCAGTTCGACCATCACGTCCTGGAATTTGGCGCCGACCGCGGCGACGTTCTCCTCGCCGGGGCTGAGCCGCTTTTCCTCTACCGGGGCGGAGATTTCAGCGACGAACATCCGGTTGGCGCGGATTGCCCGGCGCTGCGCGACGATCAGCCAGATCAGCCAGAAGATGACCAGCAGCGCAATAATGACGATGCGCACCGTCTCCGATGCAAAGGGCTCGGAGGCGCCGACCCTGACGATCGGACCGAACACCCAGATGATCAGCGAAAGCAGCGTCAGGCCGATCAGCGTCCACAGGAAGCGAGATGTCAGAACCGCCCAGAGGAAGCGCAGGATGAACATGTCACAGCCTCTTCTCGACCAGCACTTCGACGCGGCGGTTCAATGCCCGGCCTTCGCGCGTGCCGTCGTCGGCTACCGGATCGGTGGCGGCCCGACCTTCGGATCGGACGCGGTCCTGCGGCACGCCGTTCTGGATCAGAAGATCGGCGATGGCAGCAGCGCGGGCTTCCGACAATCGCTGATTGGTGGACAGTGGATTGGTCCTTTGCAGGGGAATGCCGTCGGTATGACCGACCACCGTGATGTTGCCGATCAGCTCCTGGTTATCGAGGATCACCTTGGCGATCGAAGCGATGAGCGGCTCGAACCCTTCCGTCAGCTGCGCGCGCGACGATTGGAAAAGTTCCGGGTTGGAGGCCTGAACGAACAATTTGGCCAGCGAGACGCTCTCGGTGCCCTTGAGAGCTTGCCGCAGATGGGAAGGTGCGGCCGCCTGGAATTCCGGCAGCAGTGCGAAATCCACGGTTTCGGGTGGTGTTTGAAGTGGTGCCGGCTCCGCCTTCGGCGCGGCGCGGGTGATCTCGGCGCGATTGGGCGGCGGCAATGCGCGTACCAGCGCCGAAAGCTCCACCGCCTGGCTGCTCAGGCCCATCGACAGCCCGATGTGGATTGCGGTGGCGATCACCACCGCGGCCACCGCCATCACCCAGATCGGAACGATGAAGCGCTGCGGTTCGTCGGAGGCGATCACGCCCTTCCAGTTTGGCGACAGCGGCGCCCCTTCCGCGTCGGTATCGCGCAGGAAACGTGCTGCCGCCACGCGAACGGCATTGAGCGAGCGGTCGCCGGAACGGCCGGGTACGCGATATTTGCCGCGAAAGCCGAGCGCCAAGCAATGGTACTGCAACTCCAGCATCTCGCGATCCCGGTTCGGATGACGCTCCAGCTCTTCGAGACGCGCGAAGAACTGCGCACCGGCATCGACGTCGCCGCGCAGCATGACCACCAGCGGCTGGCGCGGCCATGCGCTGGCGCCGCCCCAGGGTGTATTCAGCGCAAGGTCATCGAGAAGTGCGGCCACCAGCCAGGCCGCCTGGTCGGCTCGTTCAAGCGAGCAGCCCGCTGCCATGGTGGCGTCGCGGCATCGCACAAGCTCGGAGAGCAACCTTGTACGCAGCGCTTCCGGGTTCTCCGGTTGCTGCGCGTTTTCCATTTCGGGCGCAAATTCCAGCAAAGGCGAGAAAGCGTTGACAAGCACGTTCGGGTGCGCGCGCGAGCGTTTCGCAAAAGCGCCCGACGGCGGCAGCGGCATCGCCCGCGGCGTCGGCGCTCCGCTGAGGCGTATGCGCGTACGCTCGCGATCCTCGGACAGTCCGAAAGGATCGTCGCGGCTCATCATGTCACCTGTTGACCGAGTAGCAATCGACCTGCGGTTCGCTCGGCAAGATACCCGAAACGCCGATCACAAAACCGGGCGCTTCGAGAAGCGAGGCCCAGTGCTCGCTTTTCTGGTCGAGTTCAAGGCAAAGCCGGTCGCCATCATAGGGAATTTCGCGTGGTTGCGAGTGCAGTGGCTTCAGCGGGATGCCAGGCAGACGCGACTTCCACAGCCCCTCGAATTCGCTGGCCGAGCCGACGGTCGCCTGGTTGACGAATATCTTGCGCAACGCATCCTCCGACAGCTCGGATCCGATCCGCACGACGATCCGGCTGGCCACCAGGAGCTTGGGGTTGTCGATGCGGATCTTCCAGACATTGGTGGCATGCCGCATGACCGGCAAGGCGCGGGACTTCGGCTCGATGTAGCGCAGGCTGAGGATCAGCGAGCGCAGCGCATCCGCCAGCGCCGAATAGGCAGGGCCCGGCGCCATATGATCGTAGGCAGGCAATTCACCCAGGCGCCGCGCGCTCGAGCCATAGGTCGCCATCGAACCGGCGAGACCGGCAAGCTCCATATAGAGCTCGGACGGATGGTAGACGTCCTGCGCGAGCATGTGAGCCAGCCGCGGCCGCGCGCCATTGACCAGATTGAGTATCAGCAGGTCTTCGACACTGCGTCCCGGGCCGCCCAGCACCATCTTGCCATGCGCCTCGGCGATCTGATCGAGACCGGTGACCACTTCCTGAAGCAGCCGGCTGTACCAGGACGCCGCACCGATGACCAAGGTCGGCGGCAGGAACGTGTCGTCGAGCGCAACACCGCCATCGGCGCGAACGCCCTTGATCTCGGCGACAGGCAGCGCGGTGTAGCCGCCAACCGTTTTGCCGGGCGCCAGCAATTGTGCTTGCGGCCGCGCAATCTCGATCTCCTCGGGATCGGAGCCGCCATGCACGGCATCGCGGACCGACACGATCCGTCCGCGATAGCGTGCGCCCGACGGCTCGGCATGGGCGGGGTCGAAACCGACGCCTTCGGGAGGCTCAAGCGGCAGGGCGATTAGCACCGGTCCCTCGCCCATGTCAGGCGTTATGGCAAGCGGCCGGGGAGCGTCCATCGTGTCGGGGATCGCGAACGGAGTTCCATCGGGAAAGATACCGCGCGCAGTCAGCACGGAGATCTGGCCGGCGTCGAGCAATGCCGGGTCCAGCGTCAGTGTTCGAAAGCCGAACGTATGCAGCTGCCCGGCCTGCAACGCGCCGCGTACTGTCGCTTCGAAAAAGCGATCCTGTTGCTGGAAATGCTGGGTCCGGAGGAACAGGCCCTCCGACCACAGCACTCTGTTTGCATCGCTCATGCCGCCACTCTTTGCATCGTATCCCTCGCTTCGGCCGCGCTAGGCGGAAATGCCGCCGCTGCCAAGCGTCACATTGACGGTGAATGTCGATCCCGCCGAAACCGACTTGGTCGTGCGCCAGCTTCGTCCGCCGGGCTCCCGGATCAGGGCAACGAAGCCAAGCGCTGTTGCTTCCGGTTCAACTGTGATGGTCTTCGACGCGCTCTTGCCGGGCGCGACGGCGACCTGGTCGGATCCGATGAGATCGCCGCCAAGCGCCGAGCCGGCATCCCCTTGCAGGGCGAAGTAGTCCGCCGAATTGAACTTGCCGGTGCTTTTCAGTCGCATGATGAGGACCGTCACCGGCCTGTCGCCGCCGTCCGGTCCGGGATTCATGCCCGCCCCGCCGGCCACGTTGACCGTAATCACGGACGGTTTTGGCGGGCCGCTTTGGCAGGCTGAAACCAGTCCTGTTGCGCCCAGGGCGATGATGAATTCGCGTCTATGGATCATATCTCACTCCTCCTCATATGCATCTCGGAAATCAGTGCCGATTTCACCCAGGAAGCGCGTTTCGGCGCTTTGGGCGATTTCGCGGTGCCGTTTTTGGTAGAGTTCCCAGAGCTTGGCCCCGCGTCCGCCGGTCAGCAACGTGCCGATCGCCGAACTCGATTTCAGCTCCTCCTCGATCGCCGCTGGGTCAAAGCGGTCGATCATCCGTCGTAGCGCCCCCTGCACACCGCGCCAGGCGCGAACATGATGTTGCGCGAGATCGCGCACAGCGTCCGCGATCGCCGCTTCGGCGCCAAGAAATCCGGGGCTGCGATCCGCCAGGATGGTCACCAGGGCATCGTCGACCGACGGCAGGAATTTGAGCGGATTGACGTCGGATGCGCCAACCACGGTTTGCGCGACGCGCGCATTGCCCTTCTCTTCGGCGCGTTTGCGCAGAAGCTGCATCAGGCCTTCCATCATCATGCGATATTCGCGACCGAACTTCTCCATCTCGGTCACCGGATCGCGGCCCGGAAAGTCGGCTTCGTCGATACCCATCCCGCGCAGGAATGCCGCGCGCAGCGCCGCATCGGATTGTCCCGCCGGCGGTCGCGCCGCACCGGGTTTGGCAGCGGCGCGTTGCGGTGGCAAAGGAGGCGGTTCGACCTTGCGGTCGGGCAAATCCCAAGGTGCGGGAGAGGGCGCCTCGGTGGCGATTTCGCCCTTCCCGGCGGCATCAGTGCGCTTGGCTGGGGCAGGTGCTTCGGCAGGACCGAAGCCAAAACCGTCATCGAATGCCGGCGGCTTGTCGGGGGCAGGTCTGCCCACCGCCTTCGACTCTGGAGTGGCGTGATCGAAGCCGAAAGGATCGTCGAAGACCGGCTTGCCGCGACCGCCGTCGTCAATGTTTGCATTGGCGGCAGGCGTTGCCACCGGGTCGAGGCTGAATGGATCGTCGAACGCCGGCGAACTGCGTTCGTCGGACCGCGCGCGTTCAAACGCGCCGGGAATGGGCTGCTCGAACGGATTGGGCAGGTCGGCGGGGCGCGGACGCCCAGGCTCTTCTTCGGTCGCTACCGAAAAGAAATCGTCGCGGCCGATACTGATCGGCGCCCGTGACGCCGCCGGCATTTCCGCGGCCGATGGTTTGGATGCTGACGGTTGGACCGCTGCTGTTTGCAGATCGACCCAGACGACATAGTCGCCCAGTTTCAGCCGCATGCCGCTTCGCAAGCGCGCCGAATTTCCTGCCCCAAGCGGACTGTCGGAATCGTCTATGAACAGCCCGCTGCTCGAGGTGTCGGTGACGAAATATCCATCCTGCTTGCAAGTGATCTTGCAGTGGGCGCGTGAAACGAACATGTCGGGGTCGTTGATCTGCCAATCCGCGTCGGAGCTGCGGCCGATCACCAACTCACCCTCGTCCAGCCGAGCTTCTCGCATCGCTTGCGCGCGCGGTCCTTGCTCGAGCGTCAGTAGCAAGCTCATGCCGCCACTCCCGCCGTTTCCGGCCGCCAACCGACGATGGTCCGCAGCCGCATATCGTCAGCATCGCCCCTTTCAGCGGGCCGCGCAAGCCAGGTTGTACGGGCAAGCTGTACCGTTCCGATCCTGGCCGGCGGCACGGCCTCGCCGGCGAGCACGATCCGCAGATCGACGTCGAGCGTTTCTCCAACCAGGTCGCGCACGGCCTGCTTCAACAGCTTCAAGCGCTCGCCACCCGGCAGGAAAGCCTTGTAGTCCTTGTATCCGAGCGGGCCGATGCGAAGTTCGATCCTGCTTTGCCGGGTGAAGCTTCTTGGGCCGATCGTCGCGCTGCGGCCAAGTGAGGCGTAAGCCCCCGCGAGACGGGTCTGCAGTGCCACGGGTACGGTCATCCAGGCTGCGACGAACTCCTTGAGCGCGACCGGCACCTTGAAGGCTTCCGCCAGGAACAGGGTCAGCCGTTCGGGACCGTCGACCTGGCTGGCAAGCGATGCGGCCTGGCGAAGCTTCACCACGTCAAGCTCGGCATTCTGGGTGCCTGGAAGTCCGATGCCGGCCATGGCCTCCAGCATGGAGCGGACGCGGCCGCCGACCGCGCGTTCGACCTGGACCGCCGGATGGGCATCCGCCCAGGCGCGATAGAACAGCGCGATCATGCGGTGCTGAAGGATATTGACGAAGTCGACGAATGTCGTGTCGCTCGTCTGCAGGGCATCGGCACCCGCATACCATCGTTGCGACAGGCGATCGAGCACCCAGCGTGTCAGATGCAGCGGCATCGGGCCTTCGGGCCCCAGCAGGCCAAGATTCGCAACCGTGACCCGGGCCGGCGCCTTGTCCGTCGGTTCAAGGAATTCAACCACGTCCTGGACGGAAAAGGCCAGACGCACATGCTGGCCGAGCCTTGCCGGTTCGCGATCCGGCCGGCCGGAATGGCCGAACTGGCCGCCCCGCCGTTCGAGCTGGCGCATCAGTTCGAAAAAGTCGAACGCTGCGGACAGCGCTTCGGCTTTCTCTAGATCAGGTAGCGATTGCCGGGCGTCATCGGCCATGGCACATCCTCCTGTTTCTGGAGCAAGCGCGTGCGGGTCCGCACGAACCCGTTTATTCCGGCATGGCGGGCAAACAGCCGCGCGAGCAAGCCGGAAAGCAGCAATGTGCTTTGCCCGGCCAGCACCGACTGGTCCACATGCAGTGTCACCTCCGTACCGCGCCCGAAGCACATCGGCCCCTCGATCGCCAGCCTTTCGATCACCGCCCGCGAGTCGATGCGCACGATCGAGCGCACATTGCGCGCGAGCCCGGGATCGCCGCGATCGGCATAGAGATCGAGCAGCGCGTGCAGCGGATCGACGCCGCGACCCTCCTTGGCAAGGCTGAGGAAGTTGAGCGCCAGCTGCGATACCAGCCGCCAGGCCAGATCGTCGGCGCGGGACTCGCCCTCGGCACTCGCCGGCAGCGCCGCCGGGATGGCCGGCTGGGGCGGACGCAACGCGCCAAGAAGCCTGATCGAATCCACCGGATCGCCTGCCTCCAGCGTCAAGGTCGGCGCGTCGTCGAGTATAGGCAGGTCACGATTGGTGCAAAGCGCGATGATGTCGACGCGCTTGAGCGGTCGGCTTGCGTTGCTGCCAACCGGTCGCGAAACGGCAAGGAACACGTCGTCGCCGGTGTATGAGGTGCGGGTCACGCCCTGGCGTCGTTCATCCTCCGTCGGACGGCGCGGACGCCGTTCCGTCGAATACACCCAGCCGCTGCCGCGGTTTTGTCCGAGGCTGAAGAGTTCCGGTATCTCGGCGTCGGGACCTTCGGCGTCGGCGTCCTCGACACGGATGACTCGGTAGATTTCAAAGTCTCGCGCCCGCGTGCGATCGGCGTGCAGCACTTGCCGCGTCTTGCGCGGATCGAGCTCGATGATATTGCACTCACGCTCGAAGAGATTGATGATCGGCGTCGCGAAAAGTTCGAAATCCGCCGGCGTCAGGTCGGAAAGTTCCGGCACGGGACGCCGGAACAAAAAGACGATTTCGAGCCCGGCCTGGCATTTGCGCACGACCGGCTGCAGGCCCAGAACGCGCACATAGTGGAAGCGCTCGGGCATCATGAAATATTCGCGCAGCAGGCGGTAGCCTTCGAATGTCGGACGCGTGCGCGGCATCAGCGCCTCGGCATCGCTGATGCCGACCATTTCGGGCGCCGGCAAAGGCGACAGTGGATTGGTCTTGCCTTCCGCTCGTGCGCCGAGCGCCGAGCAGGCGCCGAAAATCGCGTCGAACAAAAGCGGCGCTTTGGTGCGATTGGCGAAATACAGATCGAGCCGATCGAGCCCCACTTCGTCAAGCTTGCCTTTTCCGGTTCGCGCCAGCGTGATGCGCAACGCCGCCTCGCCGCCCTGCTTTCCGATCGGGCCTATTCCGGCGGCGGCAAGCGCGCTGCGGTCCTGGAAATAGCTGACCGAGGTGATCGCTATCGGCCACAGCGTCACCTCCTGGGCGGTGGTGAATGTACAGCGTGTCGACAGGCCGGCTTGCAGGCTGGAAACCAGCCGCGTGTCGCGTTTGACGACATGACCGGCAAGCATCGTTTGGACCTGCTGTCCCGGCTTCAGCACCGCCATCGCTGTCGCTGGCGCCGGCGTGACCAGATCGGGATAGAGGACATCCAGGATGCTGCGTGAAAACCGCGAGCGCTCGGCATCCACCTTCTGCCGCGTGCGAGCGGCGAGGAAAGCGACGCCGTCGAGCAGCCGCTCGACATAGGGATCCGGACACGGCACCGTATCGAGCGACAGGTTGCGCGCCACCGCCGGATGCATGTCGGCAAACTCGGCCGCGAGTCCGCGGATGTGGGTCAGTTCCTCCTCGTAATATTCGACGAAGACCCGATCCATCTCAGGCTTCCCTGAACTCGGTTCGCGCCATGCCGTTGTCGAGATTGATCATGGTGCGAAGCCGCATGCGTTCGGGCGTCGGCGTCATGATCAGCACGGCGTCGATCTCGATCTTCAGGCCCAGTTTGTCGCCAAGGTTGACGGTGACCTTTGTCGCGCTCTCCTTGAGGCGTGGCTCGAACGTGGCGAGCACGGCGCGGATCTCGCGCGCCAGGGTGTCGCGATCGAAGTCGCGGGATGAACGGCCCGAGAAGGACGGCACCCCATAGTTGACGACGCTTCGGCGCACCTCCGGAAAATCGGCGAGCGACGGCGGATTGTCGCCAATCTGTTCGCTTTCAAGGTCGGAAAGCAGTGGCACGGCTTCGAAGCGCTCAGTGTTGAAGAGCGCCTCGATGTCGCGCCGCACCGCCTCGCGAAGCACGCTGGCCGATACCACGATCCCACGGCTTTCGAGCTCGCCGCGGTGCCGGTTCTGGAACGCCAGCCGATGCAACCGCCGCTTCTGATCGGCGGTCAGCACGGCGTCGGCATCGATCAGCCGTGAACCGTTCGTCAGCAACTCTTCCAGACGGTCTTCGCCAAGCTCCTCCTGCAGAGCCCGCTTCAACCCGTCTATCTCCGAACTCAGGCCCGGCAGATCGTTGACGAGGCGATCCCAAAGGGAAGGCTGGACCGCCTCGCTCCTTGCCCGTGAACTGCCACCGGCCGGTATCTTTTCCGTGCCGGGACGCTTAGCCCGCGTCTCACTTGCCGACATAGACATCCATTTCGGCTTCATCATTGCCGTCATAGACGAACTTGATCTTCTTGTAGGCGAAGCTGACCTCCTCCTGGATCAAGTCTTCCTCATCCTCGGCCTGCGACATGTCGTATTCCATGATCGAGGCGTCGGTCAGGGTAACGACCAGGTAATCGCTGGTCTCGCCATCGATGGTCCGGCGTGCCGAGAACACCACCTCGTCAAGAGCCTTGTTGTCGAACAGCGCCTTTTTCAGATAGGGCGAGGCCTTGTCATAGTGTTTGGTGAACTTGATCATGCCCATGGACACGCGACCGCGGCGTGACAGCGAATTTGGGTCATAGGGTGCGACCATCTTGTAGTCGACGCCATGGATTTCGATCTCGTCCTCATGGCCGTCGCGAGTGCTTGGACCCGTGATATCCGGAACCTTGAGAAAACCGTCAATTTTCACTGCCATTGTCTTTCTCCACCGCTATCAAAAAAACCAATTGTCATTGCTGCAAATCAAGTCTTCACGGATGGTAGTTCCGACACCAGCCGGAGCGACGCATTGATGCCCTCCAGCTGGTAGTGCGGGCGCAGATAGAAGCGTGCATTGTAATAGCCCGGCCGGCCCTCCACGCTGTCGACCTGAACCTCCGCGGCGGCAAGCGGGCGCTTGGCGCGCGCCTTGTCGTCGGCGAAGGCCGGGTTGGCCAGCACGTACCGGTTGATCCACTCGGTCAACCAGATCTGCATGTCGGACCGCTCCTTGAACGAGCCGACCTTGTCGCGCGCAATCGCCTTGAGGTAGTGCGCGAAGCGCGAGACCGGGAACAGATAGGGCAGGTTGGCGCTCAGCCGTTCGTTGGACTGGGCATCAGGATCGACCAACCGGCCCGCCCGCGTCTCGTCATCCTGCAGCGAGTGTGCGCCGATGAAGGCCGCGAGATCGGTATTCTTCCGGTGCAGGATCGGCATCAGGCCGAGCTTGGCCAGTTCCGCCTCGCGCCGGTCGTCGATGGCGACTTCGGTCGGACACTTCATGGCGATCGACCCGTCGTCGGTCGGGAAGCTGTGCACCGGCAGGTTGAGGACCGTGCCGCCATTCTCGACGCCGCGGATCTGGGTGCCCCAGCCATAGAGCTTGTGGCTGCGGTTTATGTTAACGCCCATCGGGAAGGCGGCATTCATCCAGACGTATTTGTGGTGGTCGCCCTGCACTTCTTCTTCGAAGGAGAAGCCCTTGACCGGGACGGTATCGGCGCCATAGGGCAGCCGTGCCAGAACGCGTGGCATGGTCAGCCCGATGTAGCGCGCATCTTCGCTCTCGCGCAGCGACTGCCACGAGGCATAGGCCGGGTTTGAGACGATCTGCTGCAGGTCTTGCGGGTTCGGCAATTCCTGCCAGCTGTCCATGCGGAAAAGGCGCGGCGAGGCGGCGGCGATAAACGGCGTGTGCGCCGAGGCGCAGATGCCGGAAACGTTGCGCAGCAGGCCGACGTCACGCGGGTGGTTCGAGAATTCGTAGGCGCCGATCACGCAGCCGATCGGTTCGCCGCCGAGCATCGAATACTCGTCGGTGTAGACCTTCTTGAAGATCGGGCTCTGATCCCACATCTGGCCTTCATAGTCTTCGAGCGTATCGGCCAGCTGCTCCTTGGAAATGTTCATGACCCGGATCTTCAGCTTCTGATCCGTCTCGGTGTTGTTGATGAGATACCAGAGGCCGCGCCACGTGCCTTCCATTTCCCGCACTTCCGGCGCGTGCATGATCTCGTTGACCTGGGTCGTCAGCATCTTGTCGATGCCGGCGATCAGCGACTTGATCGACTTGATCGAGTTGGACGAAATCGTCGTCGTCTCGGAGCGCGATTGTGCTGCCAGCGCAAGGTTGCGCACCAATTGCTGCAGCTTCTCGCTGTCGTCTTTCTTGACCTTGAAGTCCTTCTCCAGCAGTTGGCTGAATTCTCCGAGGTCGACGGCTTCGGCCTCGGCGACCCCTGCTACTGCGGTCTTTTGCTGTTCGGCCATGGCTTATTCCTCACCCTTGTCGTCGGCCAGCGCCTGGCTGGCGATCTGGCCGAGCAGCGGCTGGTTGTTCAGCAGTTGGGCGATGCGTTTTTCGGCATCGACCCGCCCGTCCATGAAGCCGAGCAACTCCTCCAGCTGGCGCCGCATCTTGAGGATCTCGGCCAGCTGCGGAACCTGCTCGGCGATCTTGTCGGGTGCGAAATCGCCCATCTTGGTGAAGGTGAGATCGAGCGCCAGTTCTTCGTCGCGCTCAGCACCTTCTGCCTGCGGCAGCGTGTTTTTCACGCGCGCCTTCACTCGGGGTCCGAGCGCCTCCATGAACTTGGGGAACCGGTTGGCGTCGGTCTCGACGAAGGAGCGGTCCAGAACCGTCTTCGACGCTTCCTTGGTCTGCGATGCGCCGGACAGGTCGGCCATCACGCCCATGACAAACGGCAGTTCGATCGTCGTCGGGCTGCCGTAGGTTTCGACATCGTAGGCGATCTGCACACGCGGTGCGCGATTTCGCTCGATGACCTTTGCTTTGCTTTCGGCTGGCATGTGTTGCTACCTTTCATCCTTCTGGGCGGTCTTCTTGGCGTCGGGAACGCCGGCAAGCAGCCGGAACTCCTTCAGCCCCGACGGGGCGAGATCTTCCATCAGTTCAACGAAATCCATATGCACCATCCGCCGCACCCGGCGGGCGAGATGCGGGATCGGGCTCGACGGCTCGGTGCGGTCATAGAACGCCACCACAAGGTCGAGGCATTTCACAACGTCGTCGCGCGAGGAGATCCTGTCGGGGAGCCCCGCACTCGGTTCCGCGTAGCTTGCCATTGTCTCGGCTCCATGACCGTTTCGGACCGGAGGTCCCGGATCTGCCGGGGTGGGCACCGGCTTCGCTTCGCCATTCGTCGCTGCCTCGGCTGCGGAATACCGTTCGAGGGTCGTCAGCAAACGCTGCAGAAACCGCATCAATTCCGGAACAGTGGCGCCGCTGCCTTCAAGACGAACGTTCAGCGCTGTATCGACGGCGTCGAGCGCCGTGACGGCGGCTTGGGCATCGCCGATGAGCGCCGTCATTTCTGCGTTGGCCTGATCCGCCTGTGCCGCACAAGCGGTGCGCACCCGGTTCAAAAGCTGCCCGTGCGCACTGACCAGCGCTGCCTTCTCGGCGTTGTTCAATCCCGACGCGGCTTCCTGCAGCATGACCCGGTCGTCCAGCGCGCCCTGTTCCAGATCGCGTCCGCTGATCGGGCCGATCGGGCGCGGTGCAAAGAAAATCATTTGCCGCAGGTTCGCCAACAAACCGTCCTGGCCATTCTGCAGGTCGAGCAACGCGTTGATGCGGCGCAAGGCGGCTTCGCGCGGCGCAGCGTTGGGCCGCAGCGCCGGGTGCATGGTCTCCCAGTGCGCATCGAAGGTCTGAGCAATAAGGGTCAGGCCCTGGGCGAGCCCCGCGAGCCCCTGCTCATTGGCCAGCGCACGGGTGACAATGACAAGCAGGCGCAGGTCCCGGCCATGCGAACGCAACTCCTCCGCCTTGTCGAGGACGGCGGGCCAGTCGACCGGAGTGACAGTTTGCGAGGCAGGCTTGTTGCGCCCGTCGTGGACGACCTTGAGCTGCGGCTCGGTCAGGCGCTCCAGCTCGTGGAAGGCCGGATCGTTGCGCAAATCCTCCCCTGACGGGTTTTCACCGTCCAGCGGATTCAGCCAGAGTGCGAGATCAATCACACCTACCCCCAGCGACCGGCCCTTGGCCGCGCATGACCAACTTTTATCACACAGATTCAACTTATCACAAAATCAGATGCTGCTCAAAATTAACGGAAGGTTTGCAAAGTGGGTTTGCTCGCCGAAATCCGTGCAGCGATTGCCAGATCCTGTATGTGAAATGCATCGCATAGAAGTGCGCAATTCCGTGGTTCTTTCCGGCCAGCGGCGCGGGGTGGTCCATGAAGCGGAAGAGTATCGGCTGCATCGGGCATCGAGACCGCCCTATCCAACGCACGCTTTGTCAAGTCGCTGCTTATGTGGCAGGTTGTTAACAGGCAGCCCTGATTACAGGAGCAAGTTCTATGGAGCAGCGCCGGTCATCGCAGAGTTTCAAACGCAAGGAACTGGTCGGTAAGCTCAATCCTGTCTGTGTGCGCGCCTTCAAGGCGGCAGCCGACGCCGCCAAGCTGCGCGGCAATCCTTACGTCGAACTCGTCCACTTCATCGAACAACTGGTGCTTTCCGATCGCTCGGATGTGCAGCTGATGCTTGCTGATGCCGGGGTGGACGCGGGTCGGCTCACCGCCGATATGACCCGCGCCGTCGATAAGCTGCCCTATGGCGCCACGTCGATCGAGGAGTTTTCCGACCATATCTTTCACGCCATCCAGGAAGCCTGGAACCTGGCAACGCTGGAATTCGGCGTCGAGGAAGTCCGCAGCGCGCATGTTTTGCTTGCCTGCCTGAAGACGCCGGTTCTGGAAGGCCTGGTGTCGAAAATCAGCGGCGAGTTCGACAAGATCGATGCGGACGCGGTTGTCAGCCGGTTCGAGGAGGTGGTGGAAGGCTCACTCGAAGGCGGGGCCTCCACCAGCGCGGTTCCCGCCGCCGAGACGCCGCGGCGGGCTCCGGGCGGGGATTCGGCGCTGGCCAAATATGCCACCGACCTGACCCAGCGTGCCCGCGACGGCAAGATCGACCCGGTCGTCGGCCGCGACCCGGAGATCAGGCAGATCATCGATATCCTGATGCGGCGCCGGCAGAACAACCCGATCCTGACCGGCGAGGCCGGGGTGGGCAAGACCGCTGTTGTCGAGGGCTTTGCCTTGCGCATCGCCGAGGGGGATGTGCCGCCGACGCTGCAAGGCATCAGCGTGCGCATGCTCGACGTCGGCCTGATGCAGGCGGGCGCCAGCGTCAAGGGCGAGTTCGAAAAGCGCCTGAAGGCGGTCATCGACGAGGTTCAATCCTCTGAAACGCCGGTCATCCTGTTCATCGATGAAGCTCATACCTTGATCGGGGCGGGGGGTGCTGCGGGAACAGGCGATGCCGCCAATCTTTTGAAACCGGCGCTGGCGCGGGGCGAACTGCGCACAATCGCAGCGACCACCTGGGCCGAATACAAGCAGTACATCGAGAAGGACCCGGCACTTACCCGCCGCTTCCAGGTGGTCAAGATCGACGAGCCGTCGGAAGTGGTGGCTGTTCTCATGCTGCGCGGTGTCGCCGGCGTTCTGGAGCAGCACCACAAGGTCCAGATACTGGATGAGGCGATCGAGGCGGCGGTCAGCCTGTCGCATCGCTACATCCCGGCGCGGCAATTGCCGGACAAGGCGGTGAGCCTTCTCGACACCGCGTGCGCCAGGGTCGCGATATCGCAGCACGCCACGCCCGCCGAAGTCGAAGACATTCTGCGCCGCCGGCAGGCGCTGGAGGTCGAGCAAGGCATCATTGGCCGCGAGGCTGCGATCGGCATCGAGGTGGACGACCGAAAGACAAGGGTCGACACCGGGCTCGCTGAAACCGAAGTCACGCTCGCCGCCGCGCAGGAGCGCTGGGACCGGGAAAAGACGCTGGTTGCCGAAATCCTCGAATTGCGCGCCAGGCTGCGCGGCGAGGGTGTGCCGCTCGATACGGTGGAGACACAAGAGGCGGATACCGAAACAGCAGCAGTGGACGCAGAAAAGACCAAGGTGCCCAAGGCTGAGCCGCCCCAGACTGAAACAGCCGAGATTGAAACAGCCAAAACCAAGGCGACGAAAGCCAAGGACGAGGCCAAGGCGCCGGCGGATGCCGATCCTGCGCCCTCGGATCCGGCCGCCGATCTTGCGCGGCTGCGCGAACTGATGGCCGAACTGGCCGAGGCGCAAGGCGAGACGCCGCTGATCCTGCCGTCGGTCGACCGCAACGCCGTGGCTGCCGTGGTCCAGGACTGGACCGGCATCCCGACCGGGCGGATGCTGTCGAGCCAGACCGAGAAGGCGCTGCGGCTTGCCTCGGTACTCTCCGAGCGCGTCGTTGGCCAGGATCATGCCATGGAGATGATCGCCAAGCGCGTACAGACCAGCCGCGCCGGGCTCGGCGCGCCGGAAAAGCCGGTGGGCGTGTTCCTGCTTTGCGGCCCTTCGGGGGTCGGCAAGACCGAGACCGCGCTGGCGCTGGCCGAGACGCTCTATGGCGGCGAGCAGAACCTGATCTCGATCAACATGTCCGAGTTCCAGGAAGCCCACACCGTCTCTACGCTGAAGGGAGCGCCGCCCGGATATGTCGGCTACGGCAAGGGCGGTATTCTCACCGAGGCCGTGCGTCGCAAGCCTTATTCGGTGATCCTGCTCGACGAGGTCGAGAAGGCCCACCCCGACGTGCATGAGATTTTCTTCCAGGTCTTCGACAAGGGGATGATGGACGACAGCGAGGGCCGGCGGATCGATTTCAAGAACACGCTGATCCTGCTGACCTCGAATGTCGGTTCCGAGGTCATCATGGACCGGACGGGAAACGGCACGGTGCGGGCCGGGCTCGACGACCTCGACACGGCACTGCGTGGCCCGCTTCTGAAGGTCTTCCCGGCGGCCTTCCTCGGCCGCGTGGTGACCATACCCTATTATCCGCTCTCGGATTCGATGATCGAGGCCATCACACGTCACCAGTTTGCCAAGATCGCACGGCGACTGCGCGCCAGTCACGACGCCGAGCTAGTGATCGGCGACGGTGTCATGGACCTGGTCAAGGCGCGCTGCACCGAGATCGAGTCCGGCGGCCGGATGATCGACGCCATCCTGACCAACACGCTGCTGCCGGAACTGAGCCGCGGCGTGCTGAACCGCTCACTCGACGGGGAAAAGATGACCAGGGTGACCGTCAGCGCATCCGACCAGGGGTTTGCCTATTCGTTTGAATAGCCAACACTCTCATTCGGGTGTCTCGGCCTCGGCGCGAACCAGCTTGATGTCGGCCCCTGCCGCCCAGGCGCCGATGCCTTCGCGGCGCAAGGCCGTCGCCATCATGTCTGGAAACAGGTCCGGCGTGCAGGCGAAAACCGGAACGCCGAGGGCTGCGACCGAACCGGCCATCGCCGGGTCATAGCCGGGCCGGCCCTGATCGGTGAGCGCCAGCAGCACGACGACGTTGACGCCGGATCGAACCAGCCCCGCCAGCCGCCGCAGCAACTCCTGGCCGTTGCCGCCTTCGTAGAGGTCGGTGATCAGCACGAAATGGGACTTGGTCGGTCGCTCGATGCGCTCGGCACAATAGGCGACCGCCTGGTTGATGTCGGTACCGCCGCCAAGCTGGACGCCAAACAGCACTTCGACGGGATCGCTGAGCTCGTCGGTCAGGTCGACGATGGCAGTGTCGAAGCAGACAAGCTTGGTGCGCACAACCGGCAGCGAGGCCATCACCGCGGCGAAGATCGAGGCATAGATCACCGAGCTTGCCATCGAACCGGACTGGTCGACGCACAGCACGACTTCATCCAGATCGACCAGCCGGCGTTGCTTGCGCATGAAGCCAACCAGCTTTTCCGGCACGATGGTTTTGTGCTCGGGCTGATAGTGGCGCAGGTTTGCCGAGATGGTGCGCGGCCAGTCGATATCGCGTTGGCGCGGACGGTTGGTGCGTCTCGACCGGTCGAGCGCACCGCGTATCGCCTCCGCGGTTTTCTGCTCCAGCCGCTGCATCAGCTTGGCGACGATATCGGCGATGATGGTGCGGGCGATGTCCTTGGTCTTGGCCGGCATCACCGAGCGAAGCGAAATCAGGTCGGCAACCAGATTGACGTCCGCCTCGATCGCTTTGAGGAATTCCGGCTCCATCAGCATCTGCTTCAGGTCCAGCCGTTCGAAGGCGTCCTTCTGGACGATCTGGACGACCTGCGCGGGAAAGAAGGAGCGGATGTCCCCCATCCATTGCGCAACGCGCGGCGCCGACCGGCCGAGACCGCCACGCCGCTTGCGTGGATCGGCGGCAGCATCGCTGGCGCCATTGCCATAGAGCGCGTCGAGCGCTGTCGAAAGCCGTCTGTCGTCGTCGGAAAGGGCTGGCGAGGTCTCGTCGGCGACGCCGATCGCCAGGCGCCAGCGACGCTCCCTTGCATCGTCGGGCGTGAGTGCGCCAGGCTCGTTCATTTCGGCCTCGTTATCCATTGCCATCCCCCATCAGCAATGGACCAAGCCGTTCCAGATGCCGGCGCCATGCCTCGCCACCGCCCGGCGCCGGCGTCAGGCCAGCCGGCAAGCGCGCGGCGCGCCCGAGAACCGCCTCGATCAACCGCCGGCGCTCCATCGAGTCCAGATTGGAAAAGACGCGGCGCAGCAGCGGCAGATGCGCGATGAAAGCGTCTTCATCAAGGGATTTGAGCCACGCATCGACAGCGCTGCGCAGCCCTTCGTCGTAGATGAGCCGTTGACCGGCGGTGCTGAAGAATCCCTCGAAAAACCCTGCCGCCGCCGTGACCGGCGTCCCCGGCGACAGCCGTCGCCCAAGCAGCCCGGCTGCGGCTTCGGCGGAAAGGCGGCCGGCTTCGTAGAGCAGGTGCGCGGCGCATCCGGCCAGCAGCGCCGTCGACCGTGCCCCCTCCAGCACGGCGGCCAGCCCGTTGCGCCATCCATCCAGCACGTCATCACCGGGCTCGACCAGCCTGATGGCTTCATCGGCCTTGCGCATCGCGCCAACCAGTGTCGCGGCGGCTTGCTCGTCCAGGTCGCGTGCGGCATAGGGGAGCGCGATCGCGGCTTCGATGATCAGCCGCTCCATGAGGCCGGACAGCCGCTTCGTCTCGGTTTTGCGGGCCTCGCCATAACGAATGATATCGGCGAGTGGCGGCACCGAGGCGAGGATCTCCAGGCATTCGCTGCTGCGCGCCGCGCGCGCCTCTAGCGCCGCGAGCCCGGCCGTCGACGCTTCCGACAGGTCTGCGGTGATAGCGCTCTGGACCAGTGCTGCGAGCGTATCGAGGGTCGCCGCCGTCTCGATCATCTGGACCAGGCGTCCGTTGGCGGCCTTTTCGATGGTCGGCCCGTAAATCAGGTTCTCGACCAGGCGAACGGCATATTCCGGCTCCCAGGCCAGGGTCCACCGCTCGCGAAAGGTGCCACGGCTGCGAGCGGCGTCCGTCAATTTGCCCCAATGCACGCCAAGCACGTTCAACCGATGCAGCAATGTCGAGCGAAACAGCCCGCTTTCGCTGCGCAGGTCGACGGAAAGTTCCCGC
The DNA here is from genome assembly GCF_024746795.1 of Mesorhizobium sp. AR10. Classification (NCBI taxonomy): domain Bacteria; kingdom Pseudomonadati; phylum Pseudomonadota; class Alphaproteobacteria; order Hyphomicrobiales; family Phyllobacteriaceae; genus Mesorhizobium; species Mesorhizobium sp. AR10. The sequence continues at coordinate 5,769,276 of NZ_CP080524.1, read as the reverse complement.
TCCAGCGCCTCGGGCTTCAGCCGCGCCGTCTTCTGGTTGCGCTGCAGATCCTCGATCAATGGCGCCAGCGGCGTGTCGGGCGGAATTTCACCGACATCCGCACCCAGAAGCAACTCGGCCTCGACCAGCGCCCATAGCAGCGCCTCGCCGTTGAACAGGGCTGCGATAGCGGCGTCGCGCAATTCCTCAAAACCGGGTTTCGGCCGTTCGCGAATGGCGGCGAGCGTGCGGGCAAGCCGCTCCGCTTCGATCAGCGAAGCGGTCGACACCAGATGGCCCTTCACCCGCAGCACCGCGGCGATCATCGCCAGCCACAGGGTTGCCGCATCGCGCCGGCCGCGCGTGCGCCACAGATGCTTGCACCAGCCGGGTGCGACGACGCCTGCGCCATAGCCGTAGCCCAGCGCCAGACGCGGCCCTGTCCACGGCGCCCAGGTCATCGTGCTCTTGCGCCGGGCAATGCCCTTGAGCAGAGCGAGATCGTTTTTCTGTGAATGTGCTGCTTGCAGCGCCGGCACATGCCATGCCCCGCAGACGACGGCTATCGGCCCGTCGAATTCCTTGCGCGCGGCGGCGATTTCGCGCCGCATATGGGCTTCGCGTTTGGCTTCGAACGGCGCGATCATGCCTTCGCCATCGCGCAGAGTCGTCATCGCATCGGCGATTGCCGCGAAGATCGGGCCGGGCTGTGGGTTCTGCTCGATAATGTCGGCCCACCAGCTTTCGCCATCCTCATAGCCGGCGGCCTGCGCCAGAGTGCCGATCGGATCACGCCGATGCGAAGCCGTCTCGCCCTCCTCGTCGGCTTCGTCCTTGGGCTCGGTTTCGTCGCCCTCTTCGGTCTTGTCGTCGGCGTTTGCTCGTGCTGCGAACCGCGCCGATGACGGCAGGTCGATGAACCGCAGGGCCGCGTTGTTCTCCACCGCCCACACCGCAGCCTGGTACTCGGGCGAGAACTCGGCGAACGGCCAGAAGCTTGTCGCTGCCGGATCGTCCTCTGGATAGCAGAGCAGCGCCACCGGCGGCTGCATTTCCGGGCGGGCCAGCAAGGGCAGCAGCGCGGAGGCATCGCTCGGCCCTTCGATCAGCACAGCGACCGGTTTCAATTCCTGCAGTGCCTGCACGAGGCTGTCGGCGGAACCCGGCCCGTGATGGCGTATGCCGAAATAGGCGACGTCGCTCAACCCCATGACCTCAGATCGCTGCGTTCAGCGCCGCATAGTAGCCGGCATAGTCCGGCCGCTTCTTGAGCACTGTTTCCAGATATTCTTCCAGCACCACCTTGTCCTGTACCGGGTCCTTGACGATCGCGCCGACAAGGCTGGCGGCAAGACCTTCGGCGCCGAGCTTGCCGCTGTCGAACCAGGCCGCCTGGCTGAGGCCGCCAACCATGGTGGCGATCGCCTCCGCGGTCGACAGCGAGCCCGAAGGCGTCTTCAGCGTCACCTTGCCGTCGGCGGTCGCGCCGGAGCGCAATTCGCGGAAGATGGTCAGCACGCGGGCGATCTCCTCGCCGACATTTTTCGGCACCGGCAGGTCGAGCCCGCCAGCCATCTCGTCGACCCGTTTGGAGACGATCGCCACCTCTTCCGCCATGTCCTCGGGCAATGGCAGCACGACGACGTTGAAGCGGCGCTTGAGGGCCGAGGACAGTTCGTTGACGCCCTTGTCGCGGTTGTTTGCCGTCGCAATGATGTTGAAACCACGCTGGGCATAGAGCGAGGTGTTCAACTCCGGGATAGGCATCATCTTTTCGGAAAGCACGGTGATCAGCGTGTCTTGCACGTCCGAACCCATGCGCGTCAGTTCTTCGAGACGGCAGAGCTTGCCGCTCTCCATGGCGCGGTAGAGCGGCGTCGGCACCAGCGCTTCCTGGCTCGGACCCTTGGCCAGCAGCTGCGCATAATTCCAACCATAGCGGATCTGGTTCTCGTCGGTGCCGGCCGTGCACTGCACGATCAGCGTGGAATTGCCCATGATGGCGGCGGCGAGATGTTCCGACACCCACGATTTGGCGGTTCCGGGAACGCCGAGCAGCAGCAGCGCGCGGTCGGTGGCGAGCGTCGCCACCGCCGTTTCCATCAGCCGGCGGCGGCCGACATATTTCGGCGTTATCACGGTGCCGTCACCGGCCTTCCCGCCCAGCAGATAGGTCAGGACGGCCTTCGGCGAGAGGCTCCAGCCCGCAGGCTTCTGCCGCTCGTCGCCGCGCGCCAGCGCTTGCAGTTCAGACGCGTAGGCCTGCTCTACCGGAAGACGGATGGCTGCGTTCATTGTGCTGTTCTCCGATTGCTCACGTGTTGGGTCCAGGCCTGGCCAAGGCCGCGTTGAGGCGCAGAAAAGCGAGCGAAGCCGCCGCCGGCGGCATGCCGGCCGCGACAATGTCGCCGATCAACCGCTCCGCAGTCGCCGCTGTGGCAAGAAAGCCTATCGTTTCCAGGGCGTGGTCTGCGCTTCGCTTAGCAGGCTCGTCGTTTCCCGCAACCTTGGAGCGTAGTGCCGACAGCGCCTTGCCATTTGTCAGATCGTCCCATTCCAGCCAGCTTGCTTCGGCGCCTTCCACCAGGTTGAGCGCTTCAAGATTTTGCGCGTCATTCAGCATCTGCCTGATCAGGGTACGCTTCCTGCCGCTGTCCAAACGCAACATGAGGTGGAAGACGAAAAGCGCCGGCTTGCCGCCCTCGGCGGTCAGCGTATCCGCCAATAGCGCCACCGTGGCATCGCTGCCGGACACCGCGACCATCCGGACGAGAGACAGATCCGCTTTGTCGTCGACGCCGAATTGCCATGCGCCAATGAAATCGGCCTCTGTTTTGCCGAAGCACGCGGCAAGATCGACCAGGTAACAGCTTGCAAACAGGTCGACGCGACGACTTTCTTGCGCAGACGACTTCAGCTTCGCCGGCGTGTAGGTGGTGCGACGGCGGATGAAGCCGGATTTGCCTTCGCTGATGAAGGCGGCGAGTTCGGCAACGGGATCGTCGGCCCCGCCATCGCCGGCGCGGCCATGCTCGCCCAGCCTTGCCAGCAGCCTCCCCGCCAGCTCCTGCACCTTGCCGGACCGGTCGGTGGCCAGGCTTTTCAGGAGCGGCGCGTCCTCCGGCGTCAGGCCGAAATGCATCAGTTCGATCAGCGCCAACCGGACTTCCGCCGGTTCGCCCGGCGCCTTGGCTTCGATCAGGCTGCGGGCCGCCGCCGGATCGCGGCGCCGCATCTCGGCCAGCGCCATGCGCCGCGCGGCGGGATAGAAGTCATCCCAGTTCTGCACCGTCAATTGCTCCTGCGGAGCAAGTTTCTGCCCCTCCACGCTGGCCTGCCAGTCGATCCAGGGGGCGTAGACGTCGGGGCTGTTCTGATCCGATACAGACGGCATCCAGTCCAGCGGATGCAGCACGTTGCCGCGGCTGGCGACAAGCGTCGCGATGCGTGTCTTGCGCCGCGCATCGGCAGCATTCTTCAGGGCCGCCCGCAACAGCGGCCGCAACCGCTCCGGCAGCAGCGGCAGGCCAAGCCTTGGCAGCGGTGGACGACGCTTGAGTACCTTCGGTGCCGCAGGCCGCAAGCCAATATCCAGGGCCTGCGCGGCAATCGCCAGAAGCCGGCGCTCCTGCTCGTCCGGGCTTGCGCCCCCGGCGATTGCCTTCCACGCGGCCGGAGCCAGTTCGAATGTGGTTCCGCCGGTGATCCAGCAATCGCGCATTGTCGCCAGACCTGTCTGCTCCAACTCGTTCACGACAGGTCAAGCCTCCCGAATCCGCTTTGCGCCGCCAGAAGATCAAGCCGGGCGCCGTTCCACAGCGCTGCCGTGGCCGCGAGGTCAAGGCCAAGCACTGTCTGATGGACGGCGCCGGCGATTGGCAGGGCGATCCCTTGCGGGTCGTCTGCCGCTTGCCACCAGGCCGTGCCCCGGTCGTCCAGCAGGATTGCACCGGGCGGCAAGATGAGAGGGCTGTCGGTAAGCCAAGGCGCGCCATCCTGCTGGGAAGCATGCGCGGCAAGTGGGTCCTTCACGTCGGCAAAATCAGGCCATGCGCCGGACGTGACGTCGCCCATGCGCTCCACCACCAGTGCACGAAGCGGCTGGCGTGCCGGATAAAAGACCAGCCGGGCATTGAAGCGATCGCCTGGGGAAAAGGCGTTGGATCGGCGTCCGGCCGAGGCCGGAAAATAATCGAGAAGCACGGCAAATTGCGGGATGGCGCTCTTCAGATCGAGCAGCCATGTCGAATGGCTGACGAGACCATCCCTTCGGGTCTCGATCTTCTCGCCGACAACTTCCCAGAAGCTTTCGATCTGTTTCGCATCGGGATTGGCCAGAACCTGGTCGCGGGTTTCGGATGTCGATACGAGCCGTTTCAGCTCGGGGTCGTCGGGCGCCGACCGCCAGGCCTTGGCCAGCAGCACCAGCTTGCCGAGTTCGCGGATCGCAGCGTCCGGTCTTTCTTCGCTGCGCAGCGCCATCAGCCTTGACGGGATCTCGTCGATGCGACCGGCAAGTGCTGTTGCCTTCATGTCGACCAGCCGCGCGGCAATGCGGCGGCAACGATCGCTGCTGGCGTCGACAAATCCGGAAAGACCTAGCCGCAACTGGTCGGCAATCCATTGGTCGAGTTCATCGAGCGCCGCCGACACTGCGGATCGCGTATCTTCCACCCGCTTGCGCTGCGCTGCTTCGCGGCGCTCCACCGCCGCAACGTCTTCGACGGCGGCGCTCTCGTCCTGCCGTGCGGCTTCATCAATGCTCTTGCCTACCGCGCCGGGTATCGGGCCCGTCGGCTGTGGTGTCGTCTTCCGGCGCCGGCCGAGCCAGTCATTCACCCATTCCGGTATCGATTCGGCGGGCGCAAAGCTGGCTGGCGCGGTGGCGGCGATCCACATCAGGGCCAGCGTGTGCTTGCACGGGAATTTTCGCGACGGGCAGGTGCATTTGTAGCCGTGATCGCCAGTATCAACCGCTACGCGATAGGGATTGGAGCCGGAGCCCTGGCATTCACCCCATATCAGCGCCTGCTGCTCATTCTTTTCCAGGCGCGGCCAGTTCGATCTCTTGGTCAGCTTGGAGGCGGCGCTCAGCGATGCCTGATCGGGGGCAAGCGCCTCGATGGTTTTCAAATCGAATTCCAAGCCGCGCCCCCTCGTGACTCGAACCAATGCGCCTGTCGTCAGGATAGATAGCCGTTTGTTAAGAACTATTGTAGCTCTGGCGAAATGAAGATCGCGCCAGTCAATATAGCGGCTTGGCCATGTGTCGGGGCGTTGGCCATTGCGTCGTGATCCCCGGCTGCACCGGCCGCTCGAGATAGGTCGACAGAACCACATAGCTTCGCGTCGCGGTGACGCCGGGCGTTTCGTAGAGGCGCTGCAGCAGGCCTTCGAGCGCCCTTGTGTCCTCGGTGCGGACCTTGATCAGCATGCAGGTATCGCCGGCCACCGAATGGATCTCCTCCACCTCCGGGTGCTCGGAAACCGCCATCAGTTCCGGGGTCTTGCCCCAGCCGCTGGTGTCGACGTGCACGAAGGCGAGCAACGGCTTGCGCACCGCCTTGGGATCTATGATCGCCGCCGTATTGCGGATGGCGCCGCTGCGCCGAAGCCGCTTCACGCGTTCATGGGCTGCCGGCGGCGAAAGGCCGACGCGATCACCGAGTTCGGCATAGCTGATCGTGGCGTCGTCGACCAGAACGCCTAATATCTTTCGGTCAATCGCGTCGACGTCGCGGGTGGTAGGCTTGTTCTGCAGAATGCCATCTGTTTCTTCATTCATACCGAAATTCCTTATTGCTGCAGAACTAAATACGGTCAGTATGGCCGTATGTCGAACAGTGATCAAGCAGCAACATTGGCCGCGGCGCCCAGGCCATCTATCCCGGCCCTCGCATACCTGCTGACCGGATGCATCGCCGTGATCGGCTCCAACTCGCTGGTTCTCGGTCCGATAGCACCGGCAGTGGCGGCGGCGTTTGCGACAAGCGTGCCGGTCGTCATGATCGCGTCCGCCGTGTTCGGTCTTGGTACATCGGCAAGCGCCTTGTTCCTAGCGCGCTATATCGATCGAATTGGCGCCCGGCGCATGTTGCAAGGCGCGTTGCTTCTGCTGGCAATCGCGCTTGTCGCCAGCGCCGCCGCACCGACGGTATCGGCGCTGGTTGCGGCCCAGCTTGTTGCCGGCATCGCCGCCGGCGTCGCCATGCCGGCAATCTATGCCAGTTCCGCGGCGATCGCTCCGCCCGGTCGCGAAAGCGGGACGATCGGCGTTGTGCTGACCGGCTGGACCCTGAGCATGGTAGCCGGTGTTTCGCTGTCGGCCGTGCTTGCCGACCTGGTGCATTGGCGCGCCGTGTTCGCGGCGGTCGCGCTCCTTGCAGCGCTTGCGTTGGCCGGTCTCACAGTGACCTCGCTGAGCGACGTCAGGAAAAGCGGCCCGGCGCCGACGCCGCTGGCTGCGTTGCGCGTTCCCGGCATCGTGCCCCTTTTGATCGCCTGCGCCGCCTTCATGACCGCCTTCTACGGTGTCTATGGCTATCTCGGCGACCATCTTCACAGCGGGTTGGGACGGCCGGTGAGTGCCAACGGCTGGGCAGCACTCGCCTATGGCGTCGGCTTCGGCACGGCCGCACTCCTTGACGGCATAATTGATCGCCTGGGCGCGCGCCGCGTCATGCCGTTCGCCTATCTGCTCGTCGCGATCGTCTATGTCGCGCTTGCCGCGGCAAGCGGCAGCTTCGGCCTGACCATTGCGATGGTGGCCGTGTGGGGCCTTGCCAATCATTTCGGCCTCAACGTGTTGGTGACGCGCCTCACCGCACTCGATCCTTCGCGGCGCGGCACCATCATGGGCTTGAACAGTGCGGTGACGTACTTCGCGGTCTTTGTCGGCACCACCGGCTTCGGACCGCTTTATTCCGGGTTTGGATATGCCACGTGCGCGATGGTCGCAGCGCTTCTGATGCTGATTGCCGCTTCGGCGGCGGCATGGCCTGCCGCAGCCCGCCGGCAGGACGGCCACGCTTCGATCGAGCAGCGGAGCTAAGCGGCAGCGTCCAGCCGGTCGCGCAGCATGCTCCATGGCAGCAGCATGTTTGGCGCATGCCTGAGCAAGCCATGCAGCGGGATCGGCGACGGTGGCGCAAACGGAAGTGGCAGATCGCGGGCGTCGGCTCCACCAGCCCAGTCCGCAAGCACCTTGCCCATGGCCGTGGTCATGGCGATGCCGCGACCGTTACAGGCAAAGCCGGCGATCAGGCCCGGCCCGAGATCGACGAGGCGCGGCAGGAAATCGGGCTCGACGGCAGCCATCCCCGACCAGCTGTGTTCAAGCGGCGGCAGTTCCGGAAGATCGAGATGTCTTGCCAGCCGTCGCCAGATCGTTTGCGGCACGCGCGTATCGGCGCCGCTGCCCAGAACATGCATACCACCGCTGATCAGCCGGTTTTCGGCATCGAAGCGGAAGGTAAAGAGATTGCGCCTGGTGTCGCCGACGCCTTGCCCGCCTGGCAGCAGGCGCGTGCGCACTTCGCGTGGCAGCGGCGCAGTCGCGACCTGGAAGATTTTCAGCGGGAAGTAGGTGCGCTGCAGCACCTGAAACAGCGGTCCACCATAGGCGTTGGTGGCGATCAGGACCTTTCCGGCACGCACCGACCCGGCCGCCGTCTTCAGGGCCCAGCCGTCCGACATCCGATCGATAGAGGTAACGCGCGCGTGCTCGAAGATGCGCGCGCCGGCCTTCTCCGCCGCATCGGCCAGCCCACGGGCGTAGTCGACTGGATTGAGCACGCCGCCCGAACGATCCATCCAGCCGCCGGCATAGCCTCGAACGCCGGTCATGTCCTCGATTGCCTTTCTGTCCAGCGTGACAACAGGCCTGCCGCGCCCTGCCCACTGGCTGGCGCGCGATTTGACCTTTTCGAAAGCAGCCAGTGAATGCGCCGGCTGGATCCATCCGCTCTGCATGGCGTCGCAGTCGATGCCATGCCGCCGGATCAGGCGGAAGACGAGGTCGGCGCTGCCGGCGGCGAAATCGATCAGCCTTTTGCCGCGCTCGGGTCCGAGATGGACAAGGATGTCGATCGGGTCCTTCTTGGCGAAGTTCGGTACGATGAAGCCGGCATTGCGCCCGGTTGCGCCCCAGGTGATGATTTCAGCCTCGAGAACGGCAACCGAGCGCCCCCGCTCTGCAGCGTGAAGTGCTGTTGACAGGCCGGCAAAGCCGCCGCCGACGATCGCCAGATCGACATCGAGTGCACCTTCCAGCGCTGGCCGTTGGCGGCGATAGCGGCTGATGGCGTGCCAGAGGGAAAGGCTGGGCGAGCCGGCCATGTCTTTCGTCACTTGCTCTCGCTCGCCACTGCTTTCACAACCTTGCCGAACCGCGCACGCGGCCTGTCGCCGAGCAGGCCATTCGGCCTGACCAGAAGGATGACGCATAGCATCACGCCGATGGCGACGATCTGCAGCGCGGCGGCGCGCGCCTGCTGCTCCGGCGAGAACAGTACGCTGGTCAAGGTTCCCGACCCGGCCCATATCGCCCATACCAGGATGCTGCCGACAACGGCGCCTATGTTGCTGCCCGAGCCGCCGACGATCAGCATCACCCACACCTGGAAAGTCAGGATCGGCAGATAATTGTCCGGCGCGATGAAGCCGGTGAAATGCGCCTGCAGCGCCCCGGCCAGCGCCATGATGGCGCCGCCGACGGCAAAAGCCTGGACGCGGTAGAAACGCGCGCTCTTGCCCAGCGATATCGCCGCCCGCTCATCCTCGCGCAGCGCCTTCAGCACGCGCCCCCATGGGCTACGCGACAGATGCTCCAGCGCCAGATAGACGATCAGCGTCACCCCCGAGACGACGGCGAGATTCGACAGGTTGAACAGCAACGGCGTTTCGGCAAGGCCGCCGAAGGGACGCGGAATGAAGCCGATGCCGAACGGGCCGCCGGTCAGCTTCTGGGCGTTGAGCGCGACGAGCTGCACGACGACGGCGACGCCGAAGGTGGTGATCGCCAGATAGTCCGATCTCAGGCGCAGCGTGGCGATGCCGGTGATGGCGGCGGCGATTCCGCCAACCAGCATGGCGCCGAGCCAGCCGACAAGGATCGGCAGGCCGAAGCCGCCAAGACGCGCCGCGTCATCGGGTGTGGTCAACAGTGCCGAGGTGTAGGCGCCGATGGCGACGAAGCCGGCGAGACCGACATTGAACAGCCCGGTCAGCCCCCATTGCAGATTGAGTCCGAGCGTGACCAGCGAAAAGATCAGTGCGGTGGTCAGGAAGAAGGCGCCATAGCCGAGCAGATCCATCAGCGTTCCCTCACTCCGAAAAGGCCGATGGGCCGCACGAACAGCACCGCCATCAGGATGATGAAGGAGACTGCGGCGCGCCATTCGGCACCGATCAATTGCACCGCACCGGCTTCGGCGAGGCCGATGATCAAGCCGCCGAGAACGGCGCCCGGCACGCTGCCGATGCCGCCGAGGATGGCGGCCGCGAACATCGGCAGCAGCATGTCGAAGCCCATGAACGGGCGGATCTGGATGAGAATGCCGATCATGACGCCGGCGACGCAGGCCAGCGCCCCGCCGATGATCCAGGTGACGCGCACCACTTTTGCGACGTCGATACCGACGATGCGGGCCAATGCCGCGTTCTGGCTCAATGCCTGCATCGAGCGGCCGGTCTGGGTGCGCGTCATCAACAGGTGCACACCGAGCACCAGCGCGGCGGTCAGCAGCAGCAAGGCGATCTGGTCGGGGGTGATGCGAATGCCAAAGCCGACCGGCATGGCGATCTGGATCGCCCGGCTGAAATAGGTCGGGCGCGAGGTGAAGATGAATTCGAGCAGGCTTCGCAGCGCCATCGAGGCGCCGAAGCTCGCCATCACCACGATGATCGCCTGGCCTTGTGCGCGCAGCCGCGCGAACAGCACAAAGTCGAGCAGCAGCGCCAGCAGGCCGGTGAGCGCCATGCCGATGATCAGCGCGGCGATCAGCGGCCAGCCGAAGGACAGCGGTGCGATGGGTGCTATCTTGCCGAACATGGCGCCGAGGGCGCTGACCACGGCCAGTGTCGCGTAGGTGCCCCAGGCCATGAAGTCGCCATGAGCGAAGTTCGAGAAGCGCAGGATCGAATAGGTCAGCGTCACGCCGATGGCGCCAAGGCCGATCATCGAGCCCGTCAAAAGTCCGTCGACGACAAATTGCAGGCTCATGCCGCACTTCCTTTGCCCGGCTGTTGGCGGCGTTGGCCAAGATAGAGTTCGGCGACGACCGGATCGTTCCACAGTTCGGCGGCGACGCCCTCATGCCGGTCCTTGCCTTCGACCAGCACATAGGCGCGATCGCCGATGGCAAGCGCTGCCTTGGCGTTCTGTTCGACCAGCAGGATGGTGACGCCGGATTTGCGGATGCCGGCCAGCATCTCGAACACCATCGACACGAATTTCGGCGACAGGCCCGCCGACGGTTCGTCAAGCACCAGCACCTTGGGATGGACGATCAATGCCCGGGCGACCGCCAGCATCTGCCGCTGTCCGCCCGAGAGGTTTCCGGCCACGGTCCGGCGCTGGCGGGCGAGATCGGGGAAGGCCGCATACATTTCCTCGATGCGGGCAGGGGTCTCGCGCGGCTTCAGGATGCCGCAGGCGACCTTCAGATTGTCCTCCACCGACATCAGCGGGAAAATGTTTTCGGTCTGCGGCACGAAGGCAAGGCCGAGGCGAACCATGGTGTGGGCGGGCGCGGCGGTGATATCCTTGCCGTCCAGCAGCACCGTGCCGCCGGTGATCGGGACAAGGCCGGAGATGGCCTTGATCAGGCTCGACTTGCCAGCGCCATTGGGGCCGAGAACGACGACGATCTCGCCCTTGCTCACGGTGATCGAGGCGCCGCGCACGATCGGCACGCCGGGCTCGTAGCCGGCTTCGAGGTCGCGAACGTTGAGGACGGTCTGGGTCATGCCGCGCCTCCGAGATAGGCCTCGATGACGCGTGGATCGCGCGCCACCTCGTCGGCGGTGCCCTCGCACAAAAGCTGGCCGCTCGCCATGACCAGGACGCGATGGCAGAGCCGCGTCACCATGTCGATATTGTGCTCGATCAGCAGGAAGGTGATGCCGCGGGCGTTGATGTCGCGAATGCGGTCGATGATGACTTCGAGCAGCGTTGCATTGACGCCGGCCGCCGGCTCGTCGAGCAGGATGATCGTCGGGTCGGCCATCATGACGCGAGCGAGTTCGAGCAGCTTGCGCTGGCCGCCGGAGAGCACACGCGCCGGTTCGTGGGCCAGGCGGGCAAGTGAAACCAGCTCGAGCAACTCGAGCGCCTTCGTCTCGGCAACCCTTTCCTCGGCGGCGACCCGTCGCGGTATCAGGAAGTTGGCGAGCAGCCTTTCGCCAGCTTGGCCCTGTGCGGCCAGCATGACGTTTTCGATCAGCGTCAGGTTGGGCAGAGGCCGCGGAATCTGGAAGGTGCGGCCAAGGCCGCGGCCGATGCGGCGGTGCGCCGCTTCCCCCGACACCAGCGTGCCGTTGAGCAGGATCTCGCCGCTGGTGGGCAGGATGCTTCCGGCCAGCAGGTCGAACATTGTCGTCTTGCCGGCGCCGTTCGGGCCGATGAGGCCGAGGATCTCTCCGTGCCGGACGTCGAATGAGACATCATTGACCGCGACGAGGCCGCCGAAACGCCTGACGACGTTCTTTGCCGACAGAACCGGTGCGCGGATTTCGTCCTGCCTTTCTGTTGTCTCGCTCATGCACCCTCTGGCCGAGCGGTCGTTGCCGCTTTCTGATTTTTTGATTTGTGATCACACTTGCTTTGATCACGCTAATCGGCTTTAATTTTCTCCGCAAGCCAAAAACGCGCCAAACCGGAGTGCCATGCAAAAGGCTGCCATCGAGCGAAACAACGAGGCGATCGCCGCCCAGCTTACGCCGGTCGGCCGCGAGACCGTGCAGGATCGCGTCTATTCGGAATTGCGCCGGGCCCTGATCGGTGGCCTTTTCGAGCCGAGCCAGGTGCTTACCATCCGCGGGCTAGCCGATGCGCTGGTCACCAGCACCATGCCGGTGCGCGAGGCGCTCGGACGGCTGATTACGGAACAGGCGCTGGAGGCGCTTCCCAACCGCTCGGTGCGGGTGCCCCCGATCACGCTGGAGCGTATCGATGATCTGTTGCGCGCCCGCTCGCTCATCGAGGGCGAAGCGATCGCGCTTGCCGCCACGCGCATGGGTCCGCGCCAGATAGCCACCATCGAAGCCATGCTCGGCGAGTGGGACGAGATGCGGGCGCTGAAGCACAAGAAGGACATCGACCGCGAAGCGACGCTCAACCAGAGCTTCCATTTCGAAATCTACCGTTGCTGCGGGTCCGCCGTGCTGATCCCGATGATCGAGAGCCTCTGGCTGCAATCGGGACCCTGCATCCGCGTCGCCATCTACGCCTTCTCGGAGGCTGGCGAGGTCGATACCGCCCACTATCACCGCAGCATCGTCGCGGCACTTGCCAGGCAGGATGCGCAGGCTGCGCGCGAAGCGCTTGTCGCCGACATCAGCCGGCCCTTCGCCTTCCTGCGCGACAAGCTGCAATCCGCGAAAGGCTCGACATGACCAAGCCTGCCATCCGGATCACAGAGCCACGCTCGAACCTTTCGGTGACGGCGCTGCTGTTGCCGGAAAAGGCGCCCGAGAATGCGGCCTTCCTGCAGGCGTATCTCGGGCAGCCGCGCGTCGTTGCCGGCATCCATGCGATGTGGACGGGGCCTGAAATCTCCTGCCCGGTTCCATCAGCGCATCTGGATGGCCAGGCCTATGCCGTGCCCTTGTCGGCCGAGAATGCGACGCTGACGCCGCAGCCCGGCGACATCGTGCTGTCCTATGTGCCGCCGCGCATGTGGGGTGGCAATCCCAACGCGATCTTCGACATCGGCCTGTATTACGGGCAGGGCGCGCGCCTGCTGTTCCCGATCGGCTGGCTGGCCGGCAGCGTGGTGGCGCAGGTGCGTCCCGACGAGCGCGATCAGTTCGCCGCCGCTTGCGGCGTCATCCGCCGCAACGGCGCCTGCGACGTCACCTTCAGCCTGGTGGAGGTCTGAATGGCCGATGACAGTTTCGAACTCTTCGACCTCCGCGTCGAGGCGGTCATCCCGCAGGGCAAGCCGATCTATTGCGGCGCCAAGGCGGGCGATTATTTCGAGCTCAAGGGCGAGATGCTGTCGATGCCGGCGGGGCAGGGCTTTTCGATCTATTCGATATCGGCCGTCCTGCCGTTGCTGGCAGCCAAGCAGCGTCCGACCCACAAGAACGACTGGATGACATCGGACGCCGAGATCGCTTGTCCCGATCCCAATTGCGCCAGCCGGCTGAGGATCGTCAGGACCGGCAAGCGGCAGTTCAGCCATGCCGAGACCACGGCAGTGCCGCTGCCGAAGGAGAATGACGAGAAATGACCGCCAAGACCTTCGAGCTCAGCCCCGGCTACACCATCTCGCGCGTCATCCGCGGCGGCTGGCAGCTGGCCGGCGGGCACGGCGCCATCGACCGCGAGCAGGCGGTGACCGATCTGATCGCCACCTTCGATGCCGGCATCTGGACCTATGATTGCGCCGATATCTACACCGGCGTCGAGGAGTTGATCGGTGCGGCGCGACTGCGGCTGGCCAGCGAGCGCGGTCTCGATGCCGCCGCCCGGATGAAGGTGCACACCAAGCTGGTGCCCGACCTCGAACGGCTCGCCAACATCAGCCGCGATTACATCAAAGGCATCGTCGACCAGTCGCTGCGGCGGCTGAAGACCGAGCGGCTAGATCTCGTCCAGTTCCACTGGTGGGATTATGAGCAGCCTCGCTATGTCGATGCGATGGGCTGGTTGAACGAGCTGCGCCTCGAAGGCAAGCTGCGCAATGTCGGCACCACAAATTTCGACACGCCGCGCCTGGCCGAGATCCTGGCGGCCGGCGTGCCGCTGGTCAGCCAGCAGCTGCAATATTCCGTGCTCGACCAGCGGCCGGCCAACAGCCTTGCCGCACTTGCCGGCCAGAATGGCATCAGTTTCCTTTGCTACGGTTCCGTGGCGGGCGGCTTCCTCAGCGACAAATGGCTTGGCGTCGCCGCGCCGCAAACGCCGCTCGAAAACCGCTCGCTGGTCAAGTACAAGCTGATCATCGATGACTTTGGCGGCTGGGACTTGTTCCAGCAACTGCTTCAGGTGCTCAAGGCGGTGGGTGACCGCCACGGCGTCGACATCGCCACCATCGCCAGTGCCTGGGTGCTCGAGCAGCCGCAGGTGGCGGCCGTCATCGTCGGCGCCCGCAATCAGGCACACGCTCTTGCCAATGCGAAAATAATGGACGTCGCGCTCGATGCCGATGACCGGGCGCGGATCGCCGCCGTCATCGCGCAAAGCGGTGGCCCCCTGGGCGACGTCTACACGCTGGAGCGCGACCGCCACGGCCGCCACGGTTCGATCATGCACTACAATTTGAATGCGGGCCGGATATGAGCTTGAATGCAGGCCGGATATGAGCGCACAGCCCTCCTTGTTTTCACGCGCCAGTGCCGAGGTCGTCGATCTCCACCGCTTCTTCGTCGACTGGTTCGTCGAGGCGCGCGCCGACAGCGCCGATTTCAGCCGCTTCGAACGCGTCATGGGCGAAGGCTTCAGCATGGTTGCGCCAAGCGGCCAGATCCTCGATCGCGACGCGGTTGTCGATCATGTCCGGGACAGCCGCGCCACCTGTGACGAAGGCTTTGCCATCTCGATCGAGGACATCCGTCCCGGCTGGCAGACCGCCGATACGATCGTCGTCTTCTACATCGAGGCGCAGCTGCGCGGCGGCGAGCACAGCCGCCGCCGGTCGAGTGCCGTTTTCACCACCAGTTCATCGGCGCCCAACGGCGTCGAATGGCGACATCTGCATGAAACCTGGCTGCAGGTGCCGGAAAGCTGAAACAGGCTCCAGAGAAGAAATCAGAGTCGAGTAACGAAAGGGGAACAACAATGACAAAGACGATACTCCAGATCACCACCGCGCTTGCCTTGCTGACGGCAGCCGGTGCTGCGCAAGCCGCCGACTGCAAGATCACCGTCGGCCTGGTCATGGAACTGACCGGCCCGGCTGGCGAATATGGTCAGGCCGGCGCCAAGTCGGTCGAGATGGCTTTTCGCGACATCAATGCCGCCGGCGGCGTGCGCGGCTGCGATCTCGCCACCGACACGCGCGACAGCCAGAGCCAGGGCAACATCGCGGTCGACGCCGCGACCCAGCTCGTGCAGGTCAAGAAGGTGCCGGTGATCATCGGCGGCATCATCTCCTCGGTGTCGATCCCGATCCTGACCTCGGTCACCGCGCCGGCCAAGATCGTCCAGGTCTCGCCCGCCTCGTCCTCGCCGACGCTGACGGCGCTCGGCCGCGATGGCAAGACCAACGGCATCTTCTTCCGCACCATCACTTCGGATGCGCTGCAGGGTGTCGCCGCCGGCAAATATGCCATCGACAAGGGCTTCAAGAAGCTGTCGATCATCCATGTCAACAACGACTTCGGCGTCAACATGGCGGCGGAGTTCTCGCGCGCCTACAAGGCGCTCGGCGGCACCATCGTCTCCGACACGCCCTACAACGAAAAGCAGTCGAGCTATGCTTCGGAAGTTACGGCGGCGATGGCCGGCGAGCCGGACGGGCTTTATCTCGTCAGCACGCCTGTCGATGGCGCGACCATCGCCCGTGCCTGGATTTCGCAAGGCGGCGTCCAGAAATTCCTGCTCAATGACGGCATGAACAGCCCGGACTTCATCGAATCCGTCGGCGCGGACTACTTGAAGGACGCCTATGGCACGTCTTCCGGTACCAGCCCGACCGCCTCGACCGAGTATTTCACCAAGAACTACAAGGAGTTTTCCGGCATCGAACCAACGAACCCGGCGGCCGACCGTTCCTATGATGCCGGCGCCATCGTCGGGTTGGCCATCGCCATCGCCGGCTCCGAGGATCCGGCCAAGATCAAGGACGCGATGTACAAGGCTGTCGACCCGGCGGGTACACCGGTCTTTGCCGGCAAGGACGAGTTTGCCAAGGCGCTCGGCCTGATCAAGGACGGCAAGCCGATCCGCTACGAAGGTGTCATCGGCCCGGTCGCCTTCGACAAATATGGCGATATCACCGGCCCGTTCCGCCTCTGGAAGATCGTCGATGGCAAGGTGACGACCGACGGCGAAATGACCACGGAAGACGTCAACGCCTTGCAGGCGACGCTGAACAAATAAGTTCTCCCTCGCAGATACAAAGAACCCCGGATCGAGAGATCCGGGGTTCTCATGCGAGGGCAGCCATGTCTCGGGCGTGGATGCCTTTGCCGTCTACAGAACCGCTGCACCGCCACCGACCAGATAACCGTTGCCGAGCGGATCGCGTTCATCGACGAGCAGCCGCGAATGGGCGGTGATCCAGGCGCTTCCCTCGACTTGCGCAACGATGCCGCCAATGCCGTTCTGAACCCCTGGACTGACCGGCATGCCGCGATAGAGCGTGCCCATCAACCCCTCGTTGACGAAGGATTGGCCGATTTCAAGTTGCCCCAGCGCGACCAGCGCCGCCATGCGCGCGCAGGTCGCGGTTCCGCATGGCGAGCGATCGAACGACCCTGCCGCCGACACCGGTACGTTGAAGCCTGTCGCCTGCGGATCACGCGGTGTGTCGGTCCACACGATGTTGCCGACCACAGGCGGCTTGCCGTTGCGCGGATCGGCTGACGTCAGTTGCGCCGCGATCCTGGCCCGGATGTCTTGCGCGGCGACAATCAGCGCATCGATCGCATTCGCTTCGACACGAAGGCCCGCGGCCGCCACGTCGATGAAGGCGTACCATTGGCCGCCATGGGCGATGTGGACCGGCACGGTTCGGTCGTCGCCGAGCCGCAGTTCCAGCGAGCATAGATAAAACGCAAAGCCGAGCCGGAAGGCCACAGCCTCGCAGCGCCCGTTCTTCAATGTGGCGCGCAGTTCGACGCGGCCTGCAGGCGTACGCAACCCGAATTCGAAGGCGCCGTCGTACCCCGGCATTATCGGCCCAACCAACCCGAGTTCGATCAGCGTCGTCGCGGCACCGATCGTCGCGTGACCGCACATGTCCGGGTAGGTCGCCGCGTCCATGTAGACGACGCCGTAGTCATCGCCTGGGCTGGCCGGTGCGATAAGCGCAACCGAGAACATCGAGCGATGGCCGCGGGGTTCGAACACCGAGACCCGCCGCACCCAATCACGCTTGGCCCGCAACAGTTCGCGCGCCTCGTTTGGATCCAGCCCCGGCGCCAGATCGGCGCCGGCGATGACGACCCGAGTCGGCTGGCCACAGGTGTGCGAGTCCACCACCTCCAGCATTCTAGACGTCATCCGGGACAGTGACGGCAGATCAAAGGGGCGGGTCAGATCCATTGCGTCTCCCTTGGGATGGCAGCTATCCGTCAAGCACGAGCGGCTAGGCCCTGCGGGGCTTGGGCTTGAACTGACGCCATAGTGGCGAAATGCAATAGCTGATCACAGGGATGGTGAGGAGCCCGATTGCAATCCCGGCCAGGCCGGCGCCCGTCGCCTCGACCAGCCATTTGACCAGTCCACCGGCCGCGGGAAGGCTGTGCGCCGCCATCTCGGCAGCGTCGTGGATGAGATGACCGAGGCCCCCGAAACCATAGGTCTCGAAGCCGTGCACGACGATGCCGCCGCCGACCCAGATCATCGCCGCGGTGCCGATGATGCCGAGCACCCTCAGAAAATAGGGCATGCCGAGAACGAGCATCCGACCGGTGACGCGCACCAGCCCGCCGATCGGCGAGGTCGATGTCATGCCGGCCAGCGCCAGACCGAGGTCGTCGGCCTTGACGATGAGAGCGACCGCGCCATAGACCGCAACTGTGATGCCCACGCCCACCACAGCCAGAATGACGGCTTGCGTCGCGAAGCCGCTGTCGGGAACCGAGCCCAGCGTGATGGCCATGATCTCGGCCGAAAGGATGAAGTCCGTCTTGATCGCGCTTGCCACCTTCTGGTCTTCGAAGGACTGTGCGCCGGGATCGATCGAGCCGAGTTCGGCCTCATGCTTGTGCGCGGCATGCGGCACGACGAGTTCGTAGATCTTTTCGACGCCTTCGTAGCAGAGATAGACGCCACCGATCATCAGCAGCGGCGTGATGGCTTGCGGCAGGAACAGGCTGAGCGCGAGCGCCACCGGCAGCAGGATCAAGAGCTTGTTCTTGAGCGAGCCGAAAGCGATCTTGCGAATGATCGGTAATTCGCGCGCCGCCGCAAAACCGGTGACGTAGCGCGGCGTGACGGCGGCATCGTCGATGACCACACCGGCTGCCTTGGCGCCCGCCTTGGCGGCCTGGCCGGCAATGTCGTCCAGCGACGCCGCTGCGACCTTCGCCAGCGCTGCGACATCATCGAGAAGGGCGAGCAGACCAACACTCATGGTCCTTCACTTAGCTCTGTTGCAGACAATGCGGAAGGGAGTGTCATTGCGAGGTCGGAAAAAGAGCGGCATCGCAAGATGGCGATGCCGCTCTGGTCGTTTGTTCTGCCGTCTTTGGCCGTTACTCGGCCGGTACCGCGCTGAAGCCGGTGTCTCCCATGGAGCGCGACGTGGCTTCCCGGCGTGCTGACGCACGGGCGAGCACGCTTTGCCGGTTGACGGATTTGCGCTCGGCATCGATGCGGTGGATCAGGATTTCCGCACGCTCGATCGAACCGAGCAGGGCCAGGATCGTGCCGCGTTCGGCGGCACCAGCATTCGGTCCGAGCGCCAGCGTGCGGGCACGCAGTTCCTCGACCTCCGGCAGATTGACATGGCCGGCCGGCATCTGCGGGTTTGAGATGCCGTAGGTCGGCAGGATCTCGCGCAGCGAGGTATCGAGCTTGTTCAACGCTACGTCGACGATGGCTTGTGCCGGGTTGCTGAACTTCTCGCGTTTGACGCGGCGCGCCACCTGATGCATCGATTCCGTCAAGGCAGCCGTGAAGTCGGCTTCCTCGATCAGGCTGGCGATCAGATCGAGTTGCTCATAGGGCAAATCCTCCTTCATCAGCGAAGCCGTGTAGGAACGAATGTCGCGGCTGAGGATGTCGGTTGCGAGATAGTGCTCGCCCGGATCCGACGGCGCCTTCTTGGAAGAGCGTGCGATGTCGAGGAACATTGCACCGGCTTCGAGGTGACGCGCCGTCTCCTGCTGAACGGCGGGAATGGCCTTGGCAAAATCACTGGCCAGCTTGCGGTCGAGGAATTTCGGTGTCGAGAAATCCTCCGCGTCCTCGGCATCCGTGCGACCGACACGCGACAGCACGCGCTCGAACACACCGATGAAAGGGAACAGCAACAATGTGTTGAAGACGTTGAAGAAGGTCGAGTAGAGGCCGACCGCCACCGGCACCAGGGGAAAGGTCTCCTTGCCGTCGACGATCACCGCAACGGCCGGATCGCCGCCAAAGAACTGCATGGCCCAACCCAGGACCTGGATGGAGACGAAGAACAGCGGGATGGTGATGCACACGCCGATGATGTTGAACGATATATGCGCATAGGCGGTCCGCTTGGCATTCTTCGAAAGGTTGAGCGAAGCCATCCACGATGTGATCGTGGTGCCGAGATCGGCGCCGAGTGAAAAGGCGACGGCGGTTGTCCAGTCGAGAATGCCAGCCGCGCCAAGGCCCATCACAATGCCGATGGTCGCAGAGGACGAATGGATCATGGCGGTCACGCCGGCAGCAATGAACACGCATTTGAGAAGGTTGAGGTAAGAGTCGGCCGTGAGGGTTTGCAGCAGCGCCATGACTTCGGGCAGGTTGCGAAGCGGGCGCAGTCCGCCAGTCATCAGATTGAGGCCGTAGAAGATCAGCGCGAAACCCATGCAGGCGAGCGCTATGTTCTTCACCTTTTCGCTCTTGGCGAAGCAATAGACCAGCGAGAACACGCCGGCCAGGATCAGACCGAGCGGACCGAGCGGCAGGGCGATGAGTCCGTTGCCAAGCGTGGTGCCGATATTGGCGCCCATGATCACGCTGATCGCCGGCCTCAAGGCGATGACACCGGCATTGACCAGACCGACGACCATGACGCTCATCGCGGTCGACGACTGGATCACGCCCGTGATCAGCGTTCCCGCCAGCACGCCCTTGACCGGCGTTCCGGCTGCCTTGGCAAGAAAGTCGCGCATCCGGTTGACCGAGAGCGCCTGGATGCCGTTTGCCATGAAGTCCAGACCGAGCATGAAGATGCCCAATCCGCCGATCACCGGCACCAGGATGTCCTTGAAGATATCTATGTCCATTTCACGCAATCCCCCAACAAGTCGCCAATGCGACGCGACACGAAGTTCAGCTCAATTGCTGCGCGAAGCAGCCCGGCACCGAGCGGCGCCCACCTCAGTTTCCGACAGGCACCTGCTTTGCCCAGTACTGCTCGATCTGCTCGACAAGCGCTTTCGGCAGCGGCACATAGCCGAGCGCGGTGGCGTCGCCAGCACCTTGTGCGAAGGCGAGCCGGAAAAGATCATGCACGCGGCGATAGCGATGTTCCGAACGGCCCGAGACCTGAACGACGGCGAACACCGCCGTGCTGATCGGGTATGCGGCATCTCCGCTGCGATCGGTCAGCGAAGCGAAGAAGTCAGTCGTTTCCTCCCAGGCAACGGAATTGGCCGCTGCTTGCACGCCTTGCGGATCCGGTTTGACGAAACTACCCGATTTGTTCTGCACCGCTGCGAAGGGAAGGCCGGCGCGCAGCACCTGCCCGTATTCGGCGTAGGCGATCGCCCCTTTGGTCGCCGCCACGGCACGAATCAGAGCCTTGGTACCTTCGGCGTCAGTCCCAAGCGGCCATTCGATCAGCGTGTCGGCTCCGAGCTTGGTCTTCCATTCTTCGCTGCTGGACGAGAGGAACTCGGTGAAGACATAGGTCGAGCCGGAGCCGTCCTGCCGATGGACGACGCTGATGGCCAGATCGGGCAGGGCTATTCCGGGATTGAGCGCCTTGATCGCGGGATCGGACCAGGACTTGATCTTGCCGAGATAGATGTCGGCGATGACAGGGCCGGAGAGGCGCAGGCCTTGCTCCGGCAAGCCGTCCAGATTGGTGACCACCGCGATGCCGCCCATCACGATCGGAAATTGCTGCTGGCCATTCCTGGCGAGGTCGCTCGGCGGCACGGGAACATCCGTGGCCGCGAAATCCAGTTCGGGCTGCGCAAGCCGCATGAGGCCGGCTAGAGAGCCGACCGGCTCATAGTCCACGCTCCAGTCCAGCGTGAAGAAGTCGCCGCCGTCGGCGCGCGCATTCTTGTATGCCGTCGCCCATTTGCCGATGATCGGCGCAGCCAAGGTCGACCCGGCACCGCGAATAGGCTCAGCCTGCGCCGCGGTCCCGACGATGGCCACGGCAAGCGTTATGGCACCTGCCAATTTTGAAACCGCCGCCCAGGTACCGCGCAATGACACTAAATTTGTTGAAAACATAAATAGAATCCTGATTGTATTGCCGCCGCCGGTCTGGCGGACACATCAATAGTTATGCGCCCGGTGAAATGAGGCGCCGGCCAAAGACAAGATCACTGGTAATTTGTATTAATTTTTCTTAACGATTGGATGACAGGAATCCCTGCGCGGGATTCTTTTCGGTTACGTCAAACCGGGACAAAACCCGGCATCGTCGTTACTCTAACCGGCGAGCCGTCCGCCGCGCATCGGCTGCGGCACGCCGGTTGTACTCGGGAAGCTGATCGGCAGGCCTCTGAGCACGCGCACCGCCAGGAAAGCAAAACACTCCGCCTCCACCGCGTCACCCTTCCAGCCGAGCGCCTCGGCCTGCACGACCTCGACACCGGCGCGGCTGGCAAGCATGGCCATCATCGTGGGGTTGTGGCGGCCGCCGCCGCTGACCACCAGCGTCTTCGGCCGGTGCGGCAACAGATCGAGCGCCTTGCCGACGGCAGAAGCCGTGAACGCCGTCAGCAGCGCCGCACCGTCCTCGGCATCCATGCCGTCCGCCATCGCCGCGCCGAAATCGAAACGGTCCAGCGATTTCGGGTAGAGCTTGGTCAGATAAGTGTGCTGCAGCAATTTCGACAGCCGGGCTTCATCCACTGTTCCCGCCCTGGCCAGCGCGCCGTCGCGATCCATTTCGCCGAGCCCTTTCGACTTGATGAAATCGTTGAGCGGCGCATTGGCCGGTCCGGTGTCGAAGGCAACGACATTGTCCTTGCCGTCCCACCAGGTGATGTTGGCGACGCCGCCGAGATTGAGCACCGCCGTGTCGCCGCTGGCATCGGCATCACGCAGCAGCGCGGCGTGATAGGCCGCCGACAGCGGCGCGCCTTGCCCGCCGGCGCGTATATCGGCCGAACGGAAGTCGTAGGCCACCTTGGTTCCCAGTATGGCATGCATCAGTTCGCCGTCGCCGAGCTGGCGGGTGTCACCGAGCCGGCCGGGTTGCGGGGCGCGATGCAGCACGGTCTGGCCATGGAAGCCGACGACGCCGATATCGGCCATGGTCAGGCCGTAGCTTTCGACAAGGTTCTTCACCGCCACGGACTGGGCGCGCGTCAGCGCTTCTTCGGCTTCGGCAAAGATCGCCGGCTCCGGTCCGTCGAAGTTCCAGATCCTCGCCTGGCGCAACGTCTCCTCCAGCAGGGTGCGAATCGCTGTGGGGTAGGGGGCCAGCGTATAGGTGCCGAAATCCTCGATGCGCTCGCCGTCGGTCTTGATCAGCGCGACGTCGATATTGCCGTCGAGAACGGTGCCGGTCATCAGGCCGACGGCCCAGATTGGTTCCATGGTCAAGTTCCTCTACGACACCGCTGTAGCAGTGTTGCGATTCCTTCTGGATTCACGTGTCGGACGGATCGGCTCGTCAGGCAAGACCTTCGCCGACATCGGATCGCGCGGAACCTGCCGGCAGCGTTTTTCGCAAGACGGTGAAAATGGAGCAACCCCGTTCTTGCCTCTTGCCGTCGAAGGCGCGAGCCTGTGTGACCAAGGACATCGGCATCGGGCCGAATGTCCACACGCATATCGCAAGGAGGAACGACATGACATCTGAAGTCGCAGTGATCGCCGGCGCGGGCGCGGGCCTGAGCGCTTCGCTGGCGCGCCTTCTGACCAGGGAAGGGTTTCGGGTGGTGCTGGCCGCCCGCAACACCGGCAAGCTCGCGCCGCTGGTCGAGGAGACCGGCGCGCTGGCCGTCGAAACCGACGTCGCCGATCCGGCCTCCGTCGCCAGCCTGTTCGAGGCCGCCGACAAGGCCGGCCCTCTGGCACTTGCAGTGTTCAATGCCAGCGGGCGCACGCGCGGACCGATCGCCGAGATCGATCCCGATGCGGTCAAGCAGGCCTTGCTGGTTGGCGCCTATGGTGGCTTCCTGGTCGGCCAGCAGGCGGCGCGTCGGCTGCTTGTCCGCGGCTCCGGCTCGATCCTGTTCACCGGCGCCTCCGCCAGCATCAAGGGCTTTCCAGGCTCGGCCGGCTTTGCCATGCCGAAATTCGGCCTGCGCGGCCTGGCGCAGTCCATGGCGCGCGAGCTTTCGCCGAAGAACATCCATGTCGCGCATTTCATCATTGACGGCCAGATCGAGCCGTCCGGAAAAAAACCCGACCGGCCGGATAGCCAGCTGTCGCCCGATGCGATCGCCGAGACCTATTTCGCTGTTCATCGTCAGCATCGCAGCGCCTGGAGTTTCGAGGTCGAGCTTCGGCCTTGGGTCGAGACGTTCTGATCGGCCCGGCGTGCCGTTCTCGCAAGTGTGGAATCTTTGAGAGAATATTCCTGGCTCGGTGTTTGAGAAGAAATGCGGTTCTTTGATCCGGCAAACAGCATTGCCGATGATGTCGTCAAGGTTTGGCATTCCGCCTCGCCGATATGACTTCAGGATTACGAGGGATCGACAATGTTCGAACGCGGAAACGCTTCCAAAGCTCATCTTTCATCGGCAATCAGCCGGCGTGCTGCCCTTGCGGTACTTGTTGCCTCAGCCGTCACGCTTGTCGGCTTGGCAGCGCCCAATCAGTCGTTCGCCGAGGATAAGAAGGCGATCAAGGTCGGCATCATCAGCGGCGAGGACGAGGATGTCTGGCGCGTCGTTGTCGCTCAGGCGGCCGAAAAAGGCCTGACCGTAGAGACCGTGGTGTTCAACGACTACACCCAGCCCAACGAGGCGCTCGAGCGTGGCGAAATCGACGCCAACGCCTTCCAGCACAAGCCCTATCTCGACAACCAGATCAAGACGCAGGGTTATCATATCGTCCCGGTCGGCTACACCGGCGTCTGGCCGATCGGCCTCTATTCGAAGAAATACAAAGAGGTCGCCGACCTGCCCGAGGGCGCGGTCATCGGTCTGCCGAACGATCCCTCCAACGAAGGCAGGGCGCTACGCGTCTTGCAGAACGAGGGTGTGCTCAAGCTGAAGGACGGCACCGGCATCCTGGCGACGACCGTCGACATCGCCGAAAATCCCAAGAAGGTCGTCATCAAGGAACTCGACGCCGGCATTGTCGGCCGCTCGGTGGAGGATCTCGATGCGGCCGTGGTCAATACGGACTGGGCGCTGAAGAGCGGCCTCGGCCCGGAAAACCGCATCGCCCAGGAGCCCGTCGCCGACAATCCCTACCGCAACTTCATCGCGGTCAAGGCCGGCAATGAGAACGAGGCCTGGGTGAAGACACTGGTGGCGTCCTATCAGAACGAGGCGGTGAAGGCCGAGTTCGACAAGGTCTACAAGGGCACAGGGATCAGCGCCTATTGATCGGGGCATGGTTGGCAGAAACAGGCGGTCCGCAACAGAGCGGGCCGCCATCGCATTTGCGGAGCGCCGGAACAGGAAGCTCGATGAACCAGCATTTCACGGCATCTGCCGAAATAGCCGATCCGGCGGTCAGCCATCCTCGCGGGCTTGAAGATGTTGTCCGTCTCACTGACCTGAAGCGTCGCTTCGGTGCCACGCCGGCGCTTGACGGTGTCTCGCTCACCGTGCGCAAGGGCGAGATCCTCGGCATCATCGGCCGCAGCGGCGCCGGCAAGTCGACGCTGATCCGCTGCCTCAACGGCCTGGAACGGCCCGATTCCGGCCAGGTCTTCATCGAAGGCCGCGAGATCAGCCGGTTCGGCGAACGCGAGCTGCAGCCGCTGCGGCGCATCGGCATGATCTTCCAGCACTTCAACCTGCTTTCGGCCAAGACCGTCGAGGACAATGTCGCACTGCCGCTCAAGATCGAAGGCCGCCCCAGGGCCGAGCGCCTCGCGCGCGCGGCCGAACTGCTCGATCTCGTCGGCCTGTCGGAGAAAGCAAAAGCCTATCCGTCGTCGCTGTCGGGCGGCCAGAAGCAGCGTGTCGGCATTGCCAGGGCGCTTGCGGCGCGCCCGGCGCTGCTGCTCTCCGATGAAGCAACCTCGGCGCTCGACCCGGAGACGACCCGCTCCATCCTTGCCTTGCTGAAAGACATTAACCGGCAGCTCGGCCTGACCATTCTGCTGATCACCCACGAGATGGAGGTGATCCGTTCGATTGCCGATCGCGTCGCGGTGATCGACGCCGGGCGGATCGTCGAGGAAGGACCGGTCTGGTCGGTCTTCGCCGACCCGCGCTCCGAGATCACAAGCAGCCTGCTCGGCGGCATCCGACCGCAACTGCCGGCGGAGATCGAAAGCCGGCTGACGCAGGCAGATGGTGGCGAGGCGATCCTCAGGATCGACGTCGCCGGCGAGGCAGCGCGCGGCCCGCTGCTGTCCGACCTCACCACTGCCGTGCCCGGTCCCTTCCGCCTCCTGCATGGCGGCATCGACCATGTCCAGCAGCAGCCCGTCGGTACGCTGTTCCTGGCGGTCCCGGGCAGCGATGCAAATCATCTGCTGCAAGTGATCGCGTTCTTGAAATCCCGCCAGGCGCGGGTGGAGGTGCTTGGCCATGTCGCCGGTTCTGTTTGAGCTTCTGCTGGGTTCGATCTGGGAAACCATCCTGATGACGGCCGCCTCCGGCCTCATCTCGCTGGTTTTCGGCCTGCCGCTCGGCCTGGCGCTGGTCGCCACCGACCGCGGCGGCATCGCCGAAAGCCTGTGGGTGAACCGCGCCCTTGGCGCCGTCATCAACGGCTTTCGCTCGGTCCCCTTCATCATCCTGCTGGTGGCGCTGATCCCGGTGACGCGACTGATCGTCGGCACCTCGATCGGCACCTGGGCGGCCATCGTGCCGCTGTCGATTGCCGCCACGCCCTACTATGCCCGCATCGCCGAAGTGTCGTTGCGCGAGGTCGATCACGGGCTGATCGAGGCTGCGCGCGCCATGGGCGGCAACCGCTGGACGATCATCCGCGAGGTCCTGGTGCCTGAGGCTTTGCCCGGCATCGTCGCCGGCTTCACGGTGACGCTGGTGACACTGATCGGCGCTTCCGCCATGGCGGGTGCCATCGGTGCCGGCGGGCTCGGCGACCTCGCCATTCGCTATGGCTATCAGCGCTTCGAGACCAGCATCATGGTCGCCGTGGTCATCGTGCTGATCATCCTGGTCTGCGGCATCCAGTGGGCCGGCGACCGGCTGGTCGCAAGGCTGGACCACCGGACATGAGAGAAGTATCCGTCTGAACGTTATTTGCCTGCAGGCAGCAAAATGGGGTGCTGACGTTCTGCCATTTGCTTGGAGATTGGATCGCGCGTTGCTTTGATCGGAATAGTCTGCGTGCCACCTTAGGGCGGAACGACAAGAAGGAACTTGACCATGCCAAGGATCGTCCCCGTGCTTGATCTCAGCCGTCTTGAACAGGGCGCGTCGGAGCGACGAACCTTTCTGTTCGACCTGCGCACGGCAGCCAGGGATGTCGGCTTCTTCTATCTCAGCGGCCACGGCATATCGGCTCCGGACACCGCAGAGGTGCTCGATGCCTCGCGCCGCTTCTTTGCCTTGCCGGAGGCCGACAAGCTGGCGATCGAAATGGTCAAGTCATCGCAATTCCGTGGCTATACGCGCGCCGGCGGCGAACTGACCAAGGGCAAGGCCGACTGGCGCGAGCAACTCGACATCGGTGTCGAGCGACAGGCAATCGCGCAAGGGCCTGATGTGCCCGCCTGGACGAGGCTGCAAGGGCCGAACCAGTGGCCTGCGGCGCTACCGGAGCTGAAGCCGGCGCTGCTGGCATGGCAGACCAAGGCAACCGCGGTTGCGATCCGCTTGCTGAAGGCCTTCGCGCTGGCGCTCGACCAGGCCGAGGACGCCTTCGACCCGATCTACGAAGATGAACCCAACCACCGCATGAAGATCGTGCGCTATCCCGGCCGCGATGCGACCGGCGATGACCAGGGCGTCGGCGCCCACAAGGATGGCGGCTTCCTGACCCTGTTGCTGCAGGATGAGAACAAGGGGCTGCAGGTCGAGTATGACGGCAGCTGGGTGAATGTGGACCCGCTTCCCGATACGCTGGTGGTCAACATCGGCGAGTTGCTCGAACTGGCGTCGAACGGCTATCTCAAGGCGACCGTTCACCGCGTCGTCACGCCGCCTCCCGGCGTCGAACGGATCTCCGTTCCTTTCTTCTTCAGCGCCCGGCTCGACGCGACGATCCCGTTGCTGACCTTGCCCGAAGAACTGGCGGCCGAGGCGCGCGGACCGGCGAGCGACCCGGACAATCCGCTGTTTCGCAATGTCGGAACCAACGTGCTGAAAAGCCGCCTGCGTTCCCATCCCGACGTGGCGCGCCGGCATTATGCCGACCTGCTCGAAACGGGAATTTCAGCCGCCTGAGGCATCGTCGGAAAACAGGAGAGGAATTTTCCTTTTTCCGCCGACTTTTGGAATTCCATTCGTCGCAAAAGGCCGCGAATAAGCGCAAACAGGTAAAATCGTTCGGTGGTTTCCTCCCATTCCACTGAACGGTGTTCCCCTCTGAAGGTTTTGACCTTCTTTTGGCCGGGCCGCATTCGAGCCCGGCTTTTTTTGTCCTGCAGTCTGGAGTCTTCGCTCGGGCGCAGTTGCCCATTCGGAAACAGGTTGCGCCGCAACGCTTCATGGAGAAGGGCAGGAACCGTATCGGCTCCTGCCCCTCGTTCTTTGCCACTTGTGAAGGTCGGTCGAGTTCAGCCGAATTTCGGATCGAGACTGCCCGACTTGTAGCGCTTGGCCATTTCCGAAACCGGCAGTGGCTTGATCTTTGGCGCGTTGCCGGCAGTGCCGAACTGTTCGAACCGCTCCTTGCAAAGCTTGCGCATGGCGGCCATTGCCGGTGTCAGGTACTTGCGCGGGTCGAATTCGCTGGGGTTCTCGGTCAGCACCTTGCGGATGGCGCCGGTCAGCGCCATGCGGTTGTCGGTGTCGATGTTGATCTTGCGCACGCCATGCTTGATGCCGCGCTGGATTTCCTCGACCGGCACGCCCCATGTCGGCTTCATCTGGCCGCCATATTTGTTGATGATCTCCTGCAGATCTTCCGGCACCGAGGACGAGCCATGCATGACCAGATGCATGTTCGGCAGGCGGCGGTGGATCTCCTCGATCACGTTCATCGCCAGCACCGCGCCGTCCGGCTTGCGCGAAAACTTGTAGGCGCCGTGGCTGGTGCCCATGGCAACCGCCAGCGCGTCGACATGCGTGTCCTTGACGAACTCCACCGCCTGTTCCGGGTCGGTCAAAAGCTGGTCGTGGCTGATCGCGCCTTCGACGCCGTGGCCGTCTTCCTGCTCGCCGCCGCCGCTCTCCAGCGAACCCAAAACGCCGATCTCGCCTTCCACCGACACGCCGCCCCAATGCGCCATGTCGACGACGCGCTTGGTGATGCCGGAATTGTAGGCGTAGTCGGCCGGCGACTTGCCGTCCTCTTTCAGCGAGCCGTCCATCATCACCGAGGTGAATCCGTACTGGATCGCGGTGACGCAGGTGGCTTCGTTGTTGCCATGGTCGAGGTGCATGCAGACTGGAATATCGGGGTGGATTTCGACCAGCGCGTCGATCAGCTTGGCCAGCACCACGTCATTGGCGTAGGCGCGGGCGCCGCGGCTCGCCTGCAGGATGACCGGCGACTTGGTCTCCTCGGCGGCCTCCATGATGGCGAGGCCCTGTTCCATATTGTTCATGTTGAAGGCGGGCACGCCATAGCCGTATTCGGCGGCATGGTCGAGCAATTGTCTCAATGTGATGCGAGCCACTCAATGGTCTCCCGTATTTGATTGCAGACGCGATGGTCAGGCTGTGGCCCAACTCCACAATGCTTCTGGCCGGATTTTCGACGGACCGCAACCATTCGCGGCCCCGCCTGTTGCAATTCTTGTTGTGGCCATGAAATCCAAATCGGTTTAGTCCACGGCGCGTTGCCTGCGAGGGTTCAAGCCGCGATCTGTTGCCGCGCGGCAAGGATCTGCACGCAGGCATTGGCCGCCTCCTTGCCCTTGCCCTTGAAGTGCTCGAAGAAGAAGCCGTGATGGTCCTCGCTGTCATGGTAGTTGAGCGGGGTGAGCACCGCCGAAAGCACCGGCACGCCGGTCGACAGCTGCACGTTCATCATGCCGTCGATGACGGCGCTTGCCACGAATTCATGCCGGTAGATGCCGCCATTGACGACGAAGGCCGCACCCAGGATCGCGCCGTAGCGGCCGGTCTCGGCCAGCGTCTTGGCGTGCAGGGGAATTTCATAGGCGCCCGGCACGTCGAAGACATCGACGGCAAAGCGGTTTTCCCCGAGCGCGGCAAGCTCGGCCTCGAAGGATTGTACGCACTGGTCGACGATATCGGCGTGCCAGCGCGCGCGAATGACGGCAACGCGAACGGTTTCATAGTCTTTGCGGGAATGCTGATTCATGGGTCCATCCTTCCGTTTCGAACCAGAATCAGGACGCACGATACGGATTAGGACCGCAAAGCGGTCCGTCTTCCGTTTCGTTCTCTTCCATCCGGACTGTAACCGTCGGCTCCGGAATCACACCGGATCTGCTGACCTTTCCGTTTAAGCGGAAAGCGCTCGCGGGCTTGGGTCGAGACCCTTACCGCCGGTGGGGACTTTCACCCCGCCCTGAGAACTTGACGGCGTTGTATGGAAGGGCAGGGTGGTGTTGTCAATTGGCGAAGAGGGTGAGGCGCTAATCTCCCCCCTCGAGGGGGAGATGGCCGGCAGGCTAGAGGGGGTCGTCTCGCGTAGATCGTCACATCGTCTCCCGTCACGGAAGGCGTCGGCGCTTCACGCGCGGCGACCCCCTCTGGCCGCTTCGCAGCCATCTCCCCCTCGAGGGGGGAGATCACCCGCGCTCGGGAAACATCGCCTTCAGGCCTTCGCGCGACGCCTTTGCCACGCCGCGTTCGGTGATCAGTCCCGTCACCAGCCGCGCCGGCGTCACATCAAACGCCGGATTTGCCGCCGGCGTCGCCTCGGGCGACACACGAACCTGGGCGATCTCGCCGGAAGCGGTCTTGCCCCAGACCAGCGAGACCTCGTCGGGCGAGCGCTGCTCGATCGGGATCTCGATCAGGCCGTCATGCACGGTCCAGTCGATGGTCGGGGACGGCAGCGCGACATAGAACGGCACATCATTGTCGGCGGCGGCCAGCGCCTTGAGATAGGTGCCGATCTTGTTGCAGACGTCACCACTAGCAGTCGTGCGGTCGGTGCCGACGATGACCATGTCGATCTCGCCGCGCTGCATCAGATGGCCGCCGGCATTGTCGACGATCAGCGTGTGCGGCACGCCGTGGCCGGCCATCTCCCACGCGGTCAGCTGGGCGCCCTGATTGCGCGGCCGCGTTTCATCGACATAGACGTGCACGGGAATGCCGGCTTCAACAGCCAGATAGATCGGCGCGGTGGCGGTGCCATAGTCGACGGTGGCGAGCCAGCCGGCGTTGCAATGGGTGAGGATGTTGACCGGATCGCCCGCCTGCTTGCGCGCCGCGATCGCCTTGATGATCTCAAGACCATTGGCGCCGATGGCGCGGTTGAGGCCGACATCCTCGTCGGCAATTTCAGCAGCACGGCGATATGCCGCCTCGGCACGCTGCTGAGGTGAAAGCGGCCGCAGGTAGCGCCGCATCTCATCGAGCGCCCAGCGCAGATTGATCGCCGTCGGGCGCGTCTCATGCAAGGTCTCCCACACCGCGTCGAGTGCAGCGTCCGACGGATCGTCTGCCATCTGGATGGCGACGCCATAGGCAGCGGTGACGCCGATCAGCGGCGCGCCGCGCACCCACATGTCGCGGATGGCGGTAGCGATGCCGGCGACGCTGTCGATCCTCTCTATGCGGAAATCATGCGGCAGCCATCGCTGGTCGATGATCTCCACCGAACGCCCGTCGTCGCTCAGCCAGATGGTGCGATAGTGGCGATCGCCGACGTTCAAATTCCGCTCTCCCGTTCGATCAGCGCGGCCAATTGGTTGACCTCGTCGATGCTGTGTATCTGGCGCCGGTTGACGGCGATGTGACGGCCGAACTTCAGCGCCTTGGCCTCACATGTGGCGCGCAGGTCCTCGTCGGCAATGGTCTCGAAATCGGCATTGTGCGCGAGGCCGAGGATGCGCCGGTGAACCTCGATGCCAGCGAAACCCAGCAGGTCGTCCCAGATCGAATGCAGGACGTGGTCGAGCGCCTGTTCGGCGCCAAGCCGGTCGCCCTGATCCTCGAACAGGCTTTTCTGATAGAGCATGCCGGTGCGTTCGGTTCGCCACAGATGCGAAAACTCGGTGCGGAACACGACCCAAGTCTCGGTCGTCACCTCGAGCAGATAGGCGCGCATGGCGTCGCGTTTGCTCTTCTGCTCGTGGCCGCGTTGCGAGAAGAACGACATCCAAAAATTGGCAAGCAGCATGCCGACATCGAAGGCCATCGGGCCGTAGAAGGCGAATTCCGGATCGATCATCCGCGTTTGTGTGTCGGTGACCATGATCGAGCCGGAATGCAAATCGCCATGCAGCAACGTCTCGGCATTGGCCGCGAACAAATGCTTCAGCCGCTGCGCCTCGACCTTCAGGTCGCGGTCGGCGCGCAGTTCGGCGACGAGGCCGTCAAGCTGCGGGCTGGTATGCCGGTTCATCTTGGCGTCGAAATACGGATCGGAGAAAACCAGGTTCTCGGTGATGTCGCAGAGTTCGACATTGTCGGCGAACAGCGCCAGATCGGCCTTGCGGTCCTTGGCCGCCATATGCAGGTCGGAACCGCGAAACAAGGTGCGGGCCATGAACAGGCCGATGTCGCGAGCGATGTTGGGCAGCTGCCGGCCATCGATCAGGGCGCGGCGCAGGATGATGTGCGGCGGTGCCAGATACTCCATGATGATCAGCGCCTGGCCTTCGTCGAAGTGATAGATCGCCGGCACCGAACCGGGCGCTCGCGCCTCTTGCCGCGTCAGCGCGTGATATTCGAAGAACGAGCGTTTTAGCGGCAGCGGCCAGCTGTCGCCGACCAGGCGCACATAGGGCAGCGCTTGCTTGACGACGGCCGCCCCCGTAGCGCCCTCGACGATGAAGACCAGGTTCAGATTGCCGTCGCCAACCTCGCGCACCTTCCAGGCGCTCGTGTCTTTGCCGATCCGCGCACACAGCGCTTCGTTCGTGCCGAGGCGCGTCGACAGCGTTTCCACCGACAGTGCTTCGAACGGCAATTTCCCAGTCATTCCTCACCCTCACGCTTATGCGCTCCGATTATACCGGAGCCATGGCGGCCGGGCCAAGCTAGGAAGCCATCTGGCAATTGTCAATCGTGTTGACAATTGCCGATGGAGCCCATAGCGTCGCGGTCAGGGAGGAACGAATGGGCAATGATGCCGTGTTCCGCGTGGACGGCCTGAGGAAGTCCTTTGGCCATATCGAGGTGCTTGGCGGCGTCTCGGTCGAATTGCATGCCGGCGAAGTAACCGTGCTGATGGGCGCCAACGGCGCCGGCAAATCCACCTTGGTCAAGATCATCAGCGGCGCCTACGAGCGCGGCGGGGGCACGATGAGCCTCGCAGGCCACGACTTCGCGCCGAAAACACCGGCGGAGGCGATCCGCGCCGGCGTCGTCACCGTTCACCAGAACATCAATGACGGTGTCGTCGCCGATCTCGACGTCGCCACCAATTTGACGCTGGACAGGCTGAGTGGCAGCGGTGTGCCGACCCTGTTCAATCCAGGCCGGGTGCGCCGCGAGGCAAAGGCCGTCGCCGACCGCATGGGGCTGGCCATCGACCTGAAGGCCCGTATCAGCGATCTGTCGCTGGCCGATCGCCAGATGGTGGCGATTGCCCGCGCTATGGCGCACCAGCCGAAAGTATTGATCCTCGACGAGCCGACCTCTTCACTCTCCAGCGCCGAGGCCGACCGGCTGTTCGCCCTGCTCGACCGGCTGCGCGAGCAAGGCGTGGCGATCCTCTACATCTCGCATCGCATGTCGGACATCAGGCGGCTTGCCGACCGCATCGTCTCGATGCGTGACGGAACCATTTCAGGCACCTTCGACAGGAAGCCGCTCGACTATGAGGGTGCGGTCAACGCCATGCTCGGCCGCAAGATCCATCTCGACCAGATCGTTGCCAGGCATTCGGCCAACGCTGTCCTCACCATCGACGGGTTGCGGATTGCTCAGGGCGCCAGGCCATTCTCGCTGACGCTCGGCGATGGCGAGGTGGTTGCCATCACCGGCCTCGTCGGCGTCGGCAAGACGGCGCTCGCCGAGACGCTGTTCGGCGTGCGCAAGCCGCTGTCCGGCACCATGATTTTGAACGGCAAGCCCTATGCGCCTGCGTCGACGGGCGAAGCGATCGCTGCCGGCGTCTTCCTCGTCGCCAAGGACCGTGGCGAGAACGGCATCGTCGGTGGCTTCAACATCCAGGAAAACATCAGCCTGCCGTTCCACAAGCGCATGTCGCGTTTCAGTGTTCTCAAGCGTCGCCTCGAACGCGCCACTGCCCGCCAGCAGATCCGAGAACTCGGCATTGTCTGCCGTTCCGAGAAGGACGAAATGTTCACGCTTTCCGGCGGCAACCAGCAGAAGGTGATGGTCGGCCGCTGGATGGCTCAAGAGGCAAAACTGTTCATCCTCGACGAGCCGTTCCAAGGCGTCGACATCTCCGCCAGGCGCGATATTGCCGCCAAGCTCAGGGCGAGCGGCAATGGCCGCGCGACGCTGCTGTTCGTCACCGAACTCGATGAAGCGCTGGAAACGGCCGACCGCATCCTGGTGATGTCCGAGCAGACGATCGTCGGCGAACACCGCAATGCCGATGTCGACCTCGAGCGCCTGTTGGCCGAGGTCGCCGGCGGGCCGCTGCACAGTGCGGCTTGAGGGGCAGGGGCCGAAGAACGATGAGAATTGCAACGGGAGACAGCATGGATTGGGTAAAGACGGCGCCTGCGCGCGGGAGCGCTGAATGACGCTGCGCGACTACGCTATTCGCTATGGCTTCATCGTTCTACTGTTCGGGCTGGTCGCCTATTTCGCGATCGCCGCCGATGGTTTCGTCTCGCCGCAAAGTGCCGTCTTCATCTTCCAGTCCGTCGCCATCACCGGCGTGCTGGCGCTCGGCGTCACCGCCACCCTGGTCGTTGGCGGCTTCGACCTGTCCATCGGCTCGGTCGCCACGTCAGCCATGATGGCGGCTGCCTATGTCATGGTGGTGCTGGAACAGAATGCTCTTGTCGCGGTCATCGTCTGCCTGCTCATCGGCGCCGTCGTCGGCCTCATAAATGGCTGGCTGATCGTCTATATGAGGGTGCCGGACCTGCTGGCGACGCTCGGCATGATGTTCCTGCTGGTCGGTCTGCAGCGCATCCCGACCGAAGGCCGCTCGATCGCCACCGGCATGACCATGCCCGACGGTTCGGTCGCCAACGGCAAGTTCTCTGACGCCTTCCTGGCGCTCGGTCGCCACCGCTTCGATTTCTTCATCCCGAACCTCATTCCGGTGTCGGTGGTCGTCCTGCTCGTGCTGGCCGTGCTGATCTGGTTCTTTCTCGAATACACCCGTTTCGGACGCATGATGTATGCCGTCGGCAGCAACGAACGGGCCGCCGAACTCGCCGGCGCGCCTGTCAAGGCATACAAGATCTGGGCCTACGTTATTTCAGGAGTTTTTGCCTCGATCGGCGGCATTTTGCTCGCTGCCCGACTTGGACGCGGCGACATCGCCTCGGGTAATAATCTGCTGCTCGACGCTGTCGCGGCAGCACTCATCGGTTACGCGGTCCTCGGGGCCGCCAAGCCGAACGCCTTCGGCACGGCCGTCGGTGCGCTGTTCGTCGGCATCTTGCTGCAGGGCCTCACCATGATGAACGCGCCTTACTACACACAGGATTTCGTCAAAGGCGTGGTTCTGGTCGTCGCCCTTGTCTTCACCTTCGCCCTTTCCGGCCGGGGCAGGAGATAGCTTTCGACCGGGTCAATTTTTGAGTTCAACAAATGGAGGAAACAACGTGAAGATCACAAGAAGACTTCTGGGGAAGGCGGCACTTGGGCTTGCCGGCGCAACCATGCTGATGCAGTTCCCGGCGATGGCCGCGGACAAGCCGGCGCCGTTCGACAAGCCCGGCGTCAAGATAGCGCTCGTCCGCTATCTCTCGACCGGCGATTTCTTCCAGGCCTATCTCAGCGGTGTCGAGGCGCAGGCCAAGGCACTTGGCGTCGATCTGCGCGTGCTCGACAGCCGCCAGGATGCAGCCCTTCAGGCGGACATGGTCGACCAGGCGATTGCGCTCGGCGTCCAGGGCATCATCATCCAGCACGGTCTGACGGAATCGATGAAGGACGCCGCCCAGCGGGCGGTCGACGCCGGCATCAAGGTCGTCGCCTTCGACGTCAATGTCGAAAACCCCAAGATCCCGCAGATCGAGCAGTCTGACAAGGACTTGGCGCGGCTGGCGCTCGAACAGGCGGTCAAGGACAATGGCGAAAGCTGGAACGCCGGCTATGTCTATGTTGCTGGCATCGCGCCGCTCGACCGCCGCAACGAGACCTGGGTCGACGTCAAGAAGAAGTACGCCGGCATCAAGGAAGTCGCGATGTTCGGAACGCTCGACAATCCGATCGCCAATTCGGTCGCCAACCAGGCGCGCTCGGTGCTGTCGGCCCACCCCGACATCAAGGTGATGTTCGCGCCCTATGACGAGTTCGCCAAAGGCGTGAAGATCGCCGTCGACGAAGCGGGACTCAACAAGGGCATCAAGATCTACTCGGCCGATATCTCGACGTCGGATATATCAGCGATGCGCGAACCCGACAGCGCCTGGGCGGCAACCGCCGCCACCAACCCGGCCGTCGTTGGTCAGGTCTCGGTGCGTGCGCTGGCGCAGCTGCTGGCCGGCGAAGACCCCGGCCACAACGTCATCGTGCCGCCGACGCTGATCACCCAGAAGGACCTGATCGACAAGGACATCAAGAACATGGAAGACCTGTCGGCCAAGCTGCCGCAATTCGCCCATGCCGATGTCGCCATGCCGGCCTGGATGCCGAACCCGAACGCCAAGTAGTCAGCACTTCGGGCAAAAGAAAAGAGCGGCCCCTGAGCCGCTCTTTTTTCGTTCTGCAGTGTTGGTCCGTCTACCGCATCGCCGCTGCGATGTTGCCGCCATCCACCGTCGTCACATCGGCGGTGGTTCGGTCGGCCAGCGCCTGATGCAGGAAGGCCTGGGCGACGTCCTCGGCCGTCACCTCCTGTCCCAGCAGATTGCCGGACATGTATTCCTTCTCCGATACGCCGCGTGCGCCTGAGCGGCTGGCGATCATGGCGTCGGTCAGCAGCCCCGAACGGATGCGGTCGGCATTGACCGCATTGGAGCGGATGCCATGGGCGCCATAGTCCAGCGCGTATTGCCTGGACAGGAACAGCGTCGCCGCCTTCGGAATGCCATAGGCGCCAAACTTCGGACCGGGATTGATCGCCTGCTTGGAGGTGTTGAACAGGAGCACGCCGCCGGTGCCCTGTTCGAGCATGACGCGCACCGCGTTCTGCGCTGCCGACTGGTGGGCGAAGAAGTTGAGCTCGAAGCTCTTGCGCAACACGGCATCGTCGAGCTCGCCGATCCTGCCTTCCCAGGCCGCACCGGCATTGGAAACCAGGATGTCGACGCCGCCGAAGACGGCGACGGCCTTGTCGAATGCAGCTCGCATCTGCTTGGCATCGGTGATGTCGGCGCCGACACCGATCGAATTGTTGCCGGCCTGCTTCGCTGCTTCCGCTGCCTTTGCCGCGTCGAGATCGACGACGACGGCATGGGCGCCATTGGCGGCAAACAGCTTGGCCGTGGCAGCACCAATCGCGCCGGCGCCGCCGGTGATCAGCACCACCTGGCCGGTCAGCGGCTTCGGCTTGTTGGAGGCGAGCTTGGCCTGTTCCAGCGACCAATATTCGAGCGGGAACAGGTCGGCTTTCGACAGCGGATGGAAATTGCCGACGGCCTCGGCGCCGCGCACCGCCTCGATCCACATTTCGCCGACGTCTGAAGCGATCCTGGCATCCTTCAGCGTGCGGCCGTGGCCGAACATGCCGAGGCCCGGCACCAGCGTCAGCCGCGGCATCTGGTCGAGCATGGTGCGCTTCACATCGTCGAGCGCGTCATTGGTTTCGAAATAAGCGCGATAATCCCGGGCGAAGGTCTCGACATGGCTGCGGATGACGGATTTGTAGTCGCCGATCTTGTCGGCTTCAGGCGCCGGCAATGCCATCGGTCCGGTCTTGATGCGGATCGACAGATCCGGCGTGGAAACGCCGCGTCCGGCGTAGTCGGCAATCCCGGCTGAATTGATGAAATCGACGATCGCATCCGAGGTGCGGAAATCGCTGATCATGCGGTCGAAACGGCCTTCGCCGCGCGAAACCGCAACTGCACCGCGCAACGTCGAAGCGATGTCGGCCGCTGTCGCCAGCCTGGCCGGAAAGGCCGCCTTCTCCGTGCGCGGCTTGCCGTGTTTGGCGATGTAGTCCTCGGCGACATTCACATAGTGGATCATGCGGTCGTAGGCCTGTTTGGCGTCGTCGCCGAAGGTGAAGATGCCGTGCTTGTCGAGGATCAGGCCTTCCACGGTCGGGTCGGCGTCGAAGATGTCAGCCGCCACTTTCGCCAGGTCGAAGCCCGGCATGATGTAGGGCACGTACCCCATCTTGGCGCCGAACACCTTCTTCACCAGCGGCTCGCTGTCCTGCTGGTCGACGATGGCCAGTATGGCGGTCGAGTGCGTGTGGTCGACGAATTTGTGCGGCAGGAAGGCGTGCAGCAGCGTCTCGACCGAAGGATTGGGCGAGGACGGATCGATGAGGTTCACCCGCTGCAGCGCGACCATGTCCTCGTCGGAGAGTTTTTTCAGCGACCGCGCCCTCAGCAGCGCGCCGAGCTTGACCGCCGGCAGGCCCTGCGGCTCGATGACGCCCATGTCCCAGCCGCTGCCCTTGACGCACAGCACATCCCATTCGTCGCCAACCAGATCCGTGGCCTTTGTCTTGCAGGAGGTGTTGCCGCCGCCATGCAGCACCAGCCGCGGCTCGCCACCCAAGAGCCGCGTCGTGTAGACGCGCAGCGCCAGGTCGCGGCTGACGCCTTTCTTTGCATAGTCGGCAACCAGTTTCTCCGCGTCGCCGTCATTCCACAGGTTCTTCATGTTCGCTTCGTCCGATTGCTGTCTTTTGTCGTTGTGAAACAGGAATGCCGCGACGCTTTGATGACAATGCGCCGGCTGCAATGATTTCGTTTGCTAGGAAGCCTTTTCTGTCGCCGGTCCGGCATGATCCAGCAGCCGTCGCGCCATGCGTGCGCCGACTACGAGATGCGTGCAGAGCCCGCCCGCGAGCGCCGCGATGAGCGGGTCGAACTTGCTGTCCTCCTGCACGACCATCAGGCGCTTTTCGATGGCGCGTAGCGACGACAGCTCCGCCGAAATGACGCGGCGGTTGTAGCTGCAGTCGAGCGCCTTGCCCTTGGCGTCGATGATCTGCCCGGCAATGACGCCGGCCGCACCCGCCTTGCGCAATGCACTCATTTCGTCTGATGTCAGCGCGCCGCATTTGACGACATGGCTATCGGCATCGACGGTGCCGACCGAATACAGCGCCAGGTCGCATTCGTGGATGCTCGACAGCTGCTCGCGGATCACCGGCTCGGCGCGCAGGCCGCGCGCCAGTTCCTCGGTCGTCAGCACCAGTGGCGCGTAGAAGTTGATGCCCTTGGCGTTGAGCCGGCGGGCGATTTCCATCGTGCATTGGTCCGGACGGTAGGAATAGGGGGCGCCGAGATTGCCGCAGAGCTGCACCACCGTGACATCCTGCAGGTCGGCATAGGACATGATGTCGGCGATCGTGTAGACGGTCCGGCCCCAGGCGACGCCGATGCGGTCGCCCTTCTTGACCAGCTCGAGAAAGACGCTCGCCGCCAGCACCGCTATGTCTGTCGAGGGATCGATGACATAGTCGTTCTCAGGCGCGATCCAGACGGCGTCGAGCTTCAGCGCGTCTTCCAGCTTGCGCGCCAGCACGTCGTCGGTGAAAAGTTGGGTCGAGGTCGAGATGTTGACGATGCCGGTCTCGCGCGCCTTGCGCAGATACATGGCGACCGAGGCACGGGAAATCTTGAGTTGGCTGGCCACCTGGTCCTGGCGCAGGCCGTGAGCGTAGTAAAGCCAGGCGGCCTTGTGGATAAGCTGTTCTGCCGGTCGGATCGCCATGCCATCTCCTTGCTGACATTATTCACGGCTCTCGACAAAAGTCAAACCGAGTGGGGTATACGATGCCCTTTCATCAGCTGAATCCAGAACATCATTGTGCCAAATGCGCTCTGTCGTGGCATCGTTGGTGGTGACGCGGCCCGAGCCTGTGGTTAGAAGTCCCTGACAAGAACATTCGGGGAGGAGCGGGATGGGCAATCCCTATGAACAGGATCTCGACAAGAACGCGGCCAACCACCAGCCGCTGACGCCGCTCACCTATCTGGAGCGGGCGGCCCGGACCTTTCCCGACCATGTCGCCATCATCCATGGCCGCCAGCGCACGACCTATCGCGATTTCTGGCGCCGCTCGCTGAAGCTTGCCTCGGCGCTTTCCAAGCGCGGCATCGGCAAGGGCGATACCGTCAGCGTCATGCTGTCCAACACGCCGCCGATGCTGGAAGCGCATTTCGGCGTGCCGATGACCAAGGCGGTGCTGCATTCGCTCAACACCCGTCTCGATGCCGCGGTCATCGCCTTCCAGCTCGACCATGCCGAAACGAAAGTGCTGTTCGTCGACCGCGAGTTCGCCGGCGTCGTCGGCCAGGCGCTGGCACTGGCCAAGGTCAAGCCACTGGTCATCGACTATGACGATCCCGAATACGCCGCCGATGCGCCTTACCCGAAGGGCGAGCGGATCGGCACATCAGACTATGAGGAGTTTGTCGCCGGCGGCGACGAGGACTTCGCCTGGTTGATGCCCGACGACGAATGGGACGCCATCTCGCTCAACTACACCTCCGGCACCACGGGCAACCCGAAGGGCGTCGTCTACCACCATCGCGGCGCAGCATTGATGGCCTACACCAACACCATCCATGCCGGCATGGCCAAGCACGCGGTCTATCTGTGGACGTTGCCGATGTTCCACTGCAATGGCTGGTGCTTCCCGTGGACGCTCGCCGTCCAGGCCGGTACCCATGTCTGCCTGCGCTGGGTGCGGCCGAAGCCGATCTACGACGCCATCGCCGATCACGGCGTCACCCATCTCTGCGGCGCGCCGGTCGTCATGTCGGTGCTGATCAATGCCAGGGATGAGGACAAGCGGGAATTTCCGCAGACGGTCACTTTCAACACGGCCGCGGCACCACCGCCGGAAGCCGTGCTGTCGGGTATGGCCGATGCCGGCTTCGCCGTCACCCATCTCTATGGCCTCACCGAGACCTATGGCCCGGCGGTCGTCAACGAATGGCATGGCGCCTGGGACGGGCTCGACAAGGGATCGAAGGCCACCAAGAAGGCGAGACAGGGCGTGCGCTATGCAGCGCTCGAGGATTTGACGGTGATGGACCCCGAGACGATGCGAAAAACGCCGGCTGACGGCGAGACCATCGGCGAGGTCATGTTCCGCGGCAACATCGTCATGAAGGGCTATCTGAAGAACCGCAAGGCGAGCGACGAAGCCTTTGCCGGCGGTTGGTTTCATTCGGGCGATCTCGGCGTCATGCATGCCGATGGCTACATCCAGCTCAAGGATCGCTCCAAGGACATCATCATCTCCGGCGGCGAGAATATCTCCTCGATCGAGGTCGAGGACGCGCTCTACAAGCACCCTGCCATCGCCTCTTGCGGCGTTGTCGCTAGGCACGACGACAAATGGGGCGAGGTGCCGGTCGCCTATGTCGAACTGAAGCCGGGCAAGACGGCCAGCGAGGCCGAGATCATCGAGCATTGCCGCACGCTGCTCGCTCGCTTCAAGGTGCCGAAAGCGGTGATCTTCGCCGAAATCCCGAAGACCTCGACCGGCAAGATCCAGAAGTTCCGGCTGCGCGAGATGGCCAAGGGGGCCTAACTTCGTCATCCTAGGGTGGAGCAGTCGCGAAGCGACGTCGCGGAAACCCTAGGATCCATGCCGTGATCTCGCGGCCGTGCTCCAGCAGTCGAGGACGGCTGTGGATGATAGGTCGCTGATCAGCGTAACTTATTGATCCGCCAAACTCTTTGACCGACGTCGCGGCATGGATCCCAAGGTCTGCGCTGCGTCGCTACGCTCCTTGCTTCGCCCTGGGATGACGAACGGATAAGCGCCGTTCGCCAATCGCCAGCGCCGGTCATCGCGCCCCTCACTGTCACCAGCTGTCACCAACTATACGCGTACGTCGAATCCGCGTTGACAAGTGACGGATTTCAATTTACGACTGACGAAAATTGAAATTCGTCACTCGTAAATTGACAGAGAGCCATGTCAGAAGCAGCCAACATCGCGGCCGACCCCACCCGCCAGGAGAATGTGACGCGCATTCTCGACTGCGCCGAGCGCTTGTTCCGTCACTACGGCTACGGCAAGACCAATGTCGCCGACATTGCGCGCGAACTCGGCATGTCGCCGGCCAACATCTATCGTTTCTTTGCCTCGAAGGTCGAAATCCACCAGGCGGTCTGCGGCCGGATGCTCGGCGCCAGCTACAAGATGGCCTACGACATTTCCCGCCTGCCGATCAGCGCCGAGGAGCGGCTGCGCCGTTACGTGCATGCGCAATACAAGATGACGATGGAAGTCATGCTCGACGACCAGAAGGTTCATGAGATGGTCATCGTCGCCCTCGAACGCGACTGGAATGTCATCGACAAGCACATCGACAGCATCCACGATGTCATCGCCGAGGTGATCCGCGACGGCATCGAGGCCGGAGAGTTTGCCGAGCAGGACCCGGTAATGGCTTCGCGCTGTTTCGGCGCCGCCACCATCATTCTCTGCCATCCGCAGATGGTGGCTCAGTGCCTCGCCAAGACCAATCGGGCGATGCCCGACGACCTTATCGATTTTGCCATCAAGGCCCTGAAGAAGTGACCGTTGCCGCCCGTCGGGCGGCGATGCCGACAGTTTACCTCCAATTCGGGAGTACGCACGTGTCTTTGTCCAATTCCATTATCAACAGGCTGACGGCCGCGGGTCCGGCCGTGCTTGTCGTCGCCGCACTCGGGCTCGCCGGCTGCTCGCAGGAGAAGGCCGAAGTCAAGGACATCATCCGTCCGGTCAAGGTGGTCGAGATCGGCCAGGCGCAAGCCAGCCGCGAACTCGACTATTCCGGCTCGGTGCGTGCCCGCACCGAGATGAATCTCGGCTTCCGGGTCGCCGGCAAGGTCACCGAGCGTCTCGTCGACATCGGCCAGCATGTGACCTCGGGCGATGTGCTGGCCCGCATCGATCCCTCCGACTACGACTTGTCGGTCAAGAGCGCCGAGGCGAGCCTCGATGCCGCGGAGCGGCAGGTCGAGACGGTCGATCTGGCCAAGAAGCGCGCCGAGCAACTCTATGCCAAGAATTTTGCCCCGAGGTCGCAGCTTGAGCAAGCGACACTGACCTATAACCAGGCGGTGGCGACGCGCGATGCCGCCCGCTCGACCCTCGCCCAGGCACGAAACCAGGTCGGTTACACCGATCTCAAGGCAAGCCAGGACGGTATCGTCACGACCGTCAGCGCGGATGTCGGCCAGGTGGTCGGTGCCGGAACCCCGGTCATGACGGTTGCCGTCGATGGCGAAAAGGAAGTGCTGATCGCCGTCCCGGAAATGGACATCGCCGAATTCAAGCCCGGCAAGGACGTCAAGGCGGGCTTCTGGTCCGACGATGCGCTGACACTGGACGGCAAGGTCCGTGAAGTTGCGGGCAGCGCCGACGCGCAATCGCGCACCTTTGCCGTTCGCGTCAGCCTGCCCAACGATCCGCGCGTTCTGCTTGGCATGACCGCGAACATCAAGGCCTCCGTCGGCAGCAAGCAGCAGCTGGTGTCGATCCCGCTCAGCGCGCTCGCCGAGAAGGATGGTCAAAAGATCGTGTGGACCGTCGACCGCAATGGCGAGACGGTTCACCAGCGTCCAGTCAAGGTCGCCGAGTTCACCGCCGACGGCGTCAGTGTCGCCGACGGGCTGAAGCCGGGCGATGTCGTCGTTGCCGCCGGCACGCAGTTCATGACCGAAAATCTGCAGGTCAAGCTGGCCGGCGAAACGACGCAACAGTCCGCATCGGCAGACGATGAGGCCAAGCGCCTGCGCTGACGCAAGACCGGCTTTGATCGCAGCGGCGCAAGCCGCGCGGTCAATCGGTTCATGGTTTCCGGGCGGCGAGTGCCCGATGGTCGAGACGCCAGGTCGATGTAACCCCCACATCGGTTCTCGCGTCCCACCGCGATGAGTGTCTCTCCCGCTCGGAAAGCCTCGTCGCCCGGAAGCCAGAGCATGATCCCGAAAAGTGGAACCCGGTTTTCGGAAAAGATCATGCTCGAACAAGAAGATAGAGCCCCATCCCGACCCCCGTCGGGATGAAACAGGCTCTACCATCGGAAATTCCGTGAGCACGTCGAGAGCGTGCGCTGACGATCAATTGGATGGACTGACGCCGATGACCACCGACACCAATGAAAAGCGGCCTTTCAACCTATCGCGCTGGGCCATCGGGCATCCGAGCATTGCTCGCTTCCTGTTCGGCCTGATCATCATTGCCGGCGGGCTCGGCCTAATGCGCATGGGCCAGAAGGAAGACCCGGATTTCACCTTCCGCGTCATGATCGTCCAGGCAGTCTGGCCGGGTGCCTCGATCCAGGAGATGGAGGACCAGGTCGTCAACAAGATCGAGCGCAAGCTGCAGGAGACGCCGCATCTCGATTTCGTTCGGTCCTACACGCGCGCCGGCAGCGC
Source organism: Mesorhizobium sp. AR10 (assembly GCF_024746795.1). Classification (NCBI taxonomy): domain Bacteria; kingdom Pseudomonadati; phylum Pseudomonadota; class Alphaproteobacteria; order Hyphomicrobiales; family Phyllobacteriaceae; genus Mesorhizobium; species Mesorhizobium sp. AR10. The sequence goes on along the minus strand of NZ_CP080524.1, from coordinate 5,724,993 downwards.
CATCATCACCTTGCAGGTCAAGGGCGACACCGATGCCGAGCAGGTGAAGGACGCCTTCTACCAGGTGCGCAAGAAGGTCGGCGACATCGCCAATGAACTGCCGCAAGGGCTGCTCGGGCCTTACTTCAACGACGAGTTCGGCGACACGTTCATCACGCTGCATTCGATCAGCGGCGATGGCTACAGCTATCCCGAGCTGAAGAAATTCGCCATCCAGGCGCGCGACATGCTGCTGACCACGCCAGGCGTCGAGAAGGCGGTGATCATCGGCGATCAGCCTGAAAAACTCTATATCGACGTTTCGTCGAAGGCGCTGGCCGAACGCGGCCTGACGCTCACCGATCTGCAGAACGCGATCAAGGGCCAGAACAATGTCGATCCGGCGGGCTCGGTCGATACCGGCCAGCGGTCGGTGCGGATCTCGGTCGAAGGCGATGTGACCAAGGCGGCCGACATCCGCGAGCTTCGCTTGCGCGCCGGTGGCCAGGTGACGCGCCTTGGCGACATCGCCACCGTCACGTCCGGTCTCGAGGATCCCTATCAGCGCAAATACCGCTTCAACGGCCACGAAAGCGTCCAGCTCGGCGTCGTCATGGCCAAGGGCTTCAAGGTCACCGACGTCGGCACGGACGTCGAGGCCACCTACAAGCGCTTCGAGGAGGCGCTGCCCTACGGCGTTTCGGTCGACCAGATTTCCGATCAGCCGGAAGTCGTCAAGGATGCGGTCAGCGAGTTCATGGAGGCTCTGGGCGAGGCGCTGCTGATCGTGCTTGTCGTCTCGTTCCTGTCGATCGGCTGGCGTTCGGGTCTGGTCATCGCCATCGCCATCCCGCTGGTTCTCGCCGCCACCTTCGCTATCATGTACGAACTCGGTATCGATCTGCAGCGCATCTCGCTCGGCGCGTTGATCATTGCTCTCGGCCTGCTGGTCGACGACGCGATGATCGTCGTCGAAATGATGGAGCGCAAGCTCGAGGAGGGGCTGGTCAAGATCGAGGCTGCGAGCTTTGCCTATTCCTCGACCGCCTTCCCGATGCTGACCGGCACGCTGATCACCACCGCCGGCTTCATCCCTGTCGGCTTCGCCGCCTCGACCGCCGGCGAATATGTCCGCACCCTGTTCTATGTCGTCGGCATTGCGCTGGTCGTGTCCTGGTTCGTGGCGGTCTATTTCACGCCGTGGCTCGGCCACATGATCCTGAAGCAGCGCAAGCACGCCGGCAGTCACCACGATGCCTTCGACACGCGCTTCTACCGCCGTCTTCGCGCCACCGTCGGCTGGGCCGTGCGCCACCGCATCATCGTGCTGGTGATGACGCTGATGACCTTTGCCACCAGCCTGTGGGCGTTCCAGTTCATCCCGCAGAATTTCTTCCCGCAGTCGTCGCGTCCGGAAATCCTTGTCGACCTCTGGCTGCCGGAAGGCACCAGCATCAAGGAGGTGGAGACTGAGGCCAAGGCGCTCGAAGCCAAAATGATGGACGACACGGACAAGCGCTTCATCGCCACCTATATCGGCGAGGGTGCGCCGCGCTTCTTCCTGCCGCTCGACCAGCAGCTGCGCAATCCGAACTTTGCCCAGCTTCTGGTGATGGCGAAGGACGAACCGGCCCGCGAACGGCTGATCGTCAAGCTGCGCACCATTCTGGCGCAAGACTTCCCGTCGATCCGCGCCAAGGTCGACCGCCTGTTCCTCGGGCCGCCCACCGGTTGGCCGGTGCAGATGCGGGTCATGGGACCGGATCGCCAGGAGGTGCGCCGCATCGCCGACCAGGTGAAGGCGAAATTCGCCGAAAATCCGCTGCTCAGCGCCATCCACGACGACTGGCTGGAGCCGGTGCCGGCGATGAAGCTGGTGATCGACCAGGATCGCGCCCGTGCGCTCGGCGTCACCTCGCAGCGCATCCGCCAGATGCTGCAGGCAACCATGTCCGGCGCGCCGCTCGACGATTTCCGCGATGGTGAGGAGACGGTTTCCATCGTCGCCCGCGAGCCGGAGTCCAGCCGCAAGCTGCTGTCCTCGGTCGACTCGGTCTACATCCCGACCGATTTCGGCGGCTTCGTGCCGCTGTCCCAGGTGGCCAAGGTCGTGCCGGTGCTGGAGCAAGGTATCGAATGGCGGCGCGACCGCCTGCCGACCATCAGTGTGCGCGCGACATTGCCTGATGATGTGCAGTCCAATGATGTCGTCACCAAACTGTACAACGACATGCAAGGCATGCGCGCTGGTCTCGCGCCCGGCTACAAGATCGAGATCCAGGGCGGTGCCGAGGATTCGGCGGAAAGCCAGGCTTCGATTGCCGCGAAAGCACCCGTCATGCTGGCCATCATCGTCGTGCTGTTGATGATCCAGCTGCAGCATTTCGGCAAGGCGATGCTGGTGCTGGCAACCGGCCCGCTCGGCATCATCGGCGCGGCTGCGGCTCTGCTGATCAGCGGCGCGCCGTTCGGCTTCGTCGCCATCCTCGGCGTCATTGCGCTGCTCGGCATCATCATGCGCAACTCGATCATTCTGGTCGACCAGATCGACCAGGATATCGCCGCCGGCATGGAGCGTTCCGAGGCGATCATCGGCTCGGCGGTCCGCCGTTTCCGGCCGATCGTGCTGACCGCGTTGACCGCGGTGCTGGCGCTGATTCCGATCTCGCGCGCCGTCTTCTGGGGTCCGCTCGCCTATGCCATGATGGGCGGTATCCTGGTGGCCACCGTGCTCACCATCCTCGTCCTGCCGGCAGCCTATGCCCTGTTCTTTGGCCGGGAGCCCAAAAAGACCGCGGTCACGGAACAAGCGGCCGAGACCGAGGAAAACAACGAAAGGCCGCAACTGGCCCTGGCGGCTGAATAGAGTTCTTGGCAGACGTGACGTCCGGCGGTTTAATCCCGCTTTAGGAGGATGGTCATGACCATAGCTCAGACAGCGCTGCGGCTGCCGATCGACGGACGCCATCGCCAGATGTTCATCGACGGCGCCTGGGTCGATGCCCGCTCGGGCCGGACCATGGAGAGCCGCAATCCGGCCACCGGCGCCATCATCGCGACGGTGCCGCGTGGCGATCGTCAGGACATCGAGTTCGCCGTCGCTGCGGCTCGAAAAGCCTTCGACGGGCCGTGGAGCCGTTTCAAGCCCTATGAGCGGCAAGTGCTGCTGCTCAAGGTCGCCGACCTCTTCGAAAAGCACTGGGAGGAGATCAGCCGGTCGGACACGACGGACATGGGCATGCCGATCGTGCGCACCCGCGCCAACCGCAACCGTGTCATCGGCATGCTGCGTTATTACGCTGGCATGGCGACGTCGCTGCATGGCGAGACCATCGAGAACTCGCTGCCGGGCGAGGTCGTTTCCTTCACCCGCAAGGAGCCGGTCGGCGTCGTCGGCGCCATCATCCCCTGGAACGCACCGACTGCCGCCTCGATCTGGAAGATAGGGCCGGCGCTGGCGAGCGGTTGCACCATCGTGTTGAAACCTTCGGAAGAAGCGCCGCTGACGCCGCTGCTGATCGCCGACATCATGAACGAAGCCGGCGTGCCGGCGGGCGTCGTCAACATCGTCACCGGCACCGGCGTCGAGGCAGGCGCGGCGCTGGCCGAGCATATGGGCGTCGACAAGATCGTCTTCACCGGCTCGACGGCGACCGGCCAGTCGATCATCCGGGCGTCGGCCGGCAACCTCAAGCGCGTTTCGCTGGAACTCGGCGGCAAGTCGCCGGTCATCGTCTGCGCCGACGCCGATCTCGACAGGGCGGTGCCGGTGGCGGCGATGTCGGTGTTCGCCAATTCAGGTCAGATCTGCATCGCCGGCTCGCGCCTGTTCGTCGAGCGCTCCATCCATGACGCGTTCGTCGAGCGGCTGGCCGCCTATGCCAAGGGTCTCAGGATCGGTGACGGCATCGACCCGGTAACCGAGATCGGTCCGCTGGTGTCGGAGAAACAGCTGCAGCGGGTCACGGGCTATCTCGAAGCCGGCACGGCCGAAGGCGCGACCCTTGTCACCGGCGGTTCGCGCCTCATAGAGGGCGCGCTCGCCGCCGGCAATTTCATCGCCCCGACCGTCTTCGCCGGCGTATCGGACGGCATGAAGATCGCGCGCGAGGAAATCTTCGGCCCGATCATTTCCGCGCTGCCCTTCGATACGCTGGACGAGGCAGTCGAGCGCGCCAACAATACGCCCTACGGCCTTGCCGCCGGTGTCTTCACCCAGAATGTCGCCACGGCGCACCAGCTTTCGCGAAAGATCCGCGCCGGCTCGGTCTGGGTCAACACCTATCACGCCATCGATCCGGCGGTGCCTTTCGGCGGCTACAAGATGAGCGGCTACGGCCGCGAGGGCGGCGGCGAGCATCTCGACGAATATCTCAACACCAAAGGCGTGTTCATCAAAATAGATTGAACGGCCACCCATACGAAAATGCTCCGCAGCACGGGTTTTGCAAAACTAAATTCCTTTCCAGGACGGCAAAGCCGTCCGATCCTGAGCTGATATCGGAGCGGCAACGCTCGTCCTCATCAGGTGCTTCCCATGGCAGATAACAGGCAATTGCGGCTCGGCGCCTTCATGCGCCCCGTCAGTCTTCATACCGGGGCCTGGCGCTACCCAGGCGCCTATCCCGACGCCAATTTCAATTTCGCGCATTTGAAACGCTTCGCGCAGACGCTTGAGGCGGCGAAGTTCGACGCCTTCTTCATGGCCGACCATCTGGCGGTGCTCAACATGCCGATCGAGGCGCTGCGGCGCAGCCACACGGTGACGTCGTTCGAGCCGTTCACGCTGCTGTCGGCGCTTGCCGCCGTCACCGATCATATCGGGCTGGTCGCCACCGCATCGACGACCTTCGATGCGCCCTATCACATTGCCCGTCGTTTCGCCTCGCTGGACCATATCAGCGGTGGGCGCGCCGGCTGGAACATCGTGACCACGTCCAACCCGGACGCAGCGCTGAATTTCGGCCTCGACGACCATGTCGAGCATGACGAGCGCTATCTGCGGGCGCGGGAATTCTACGATGTCGTCACCGGCCTGTGGGACAGCTTTGCCGACGATGCCTTCATCCGCGATGCCGAGAGCGGCCTCTATTTCGACCCGGCCAGGCTGCATGTGCTCGATCACAAGGGCGAGCATCTCTCGGTGCGGGGGCCCCTCAACATCGCGCGGCCTCCGCAGGGCTGGCCGGTCATCGTCCAGGCCGGCGCATCGGAGGCGGGCCGGCAACTGGCAGCCGAGACGGCGGAAGTCATTTTCGCCGCCCATGCCGATCTCGCGGCCGGGCAGCGCTTCTTTGCAGACGTCAAGGGCCGTGCGCAAAGGCTCGGCCGCTCGCGTGACGACATCAAGATCCTGCCTGGCGCCTTCGTCATCGTCGGCGACAGTATCGAGGAAGCGCAGGCCAAACGGGCGAAGCTCGACAGCCTCGTCTACTACGAGAGCGGCATTGCCTCGCTGTCGATCGCGATCGGGCATGACGCATCGGGTTTCGATCCGGACGCAGCCTTGCCCGAAATCCCGGAAACCAACGCCAGCAAGAGCAGCCGCGAGCGCGTCATCGAACTGGCCCGCAAGGAAAACCTGACCGTCCGGCAGCTCGCGCAACGGCTGGGTGGCTATTCCGGCCTCGCCTTCGTCGGCACGCCGCAAACCATTGCCGATGAGATGGAGGAATGGCTGGTCGCCGAGGGATCCGACGGCTTCAACATCATGTTTCCCTATCTGCCTGCCGGGCTCGACGATTTTGCCGAGAAGGTGGTGCCTGAACTGCAGCGGCGAAACATCTTCAGGCGGCAGTATGAGGGAACGACGCTGCGCGAGAATCTCGGCCTGAAGCGGCCGCCCAACCGTTTCTTCGAGGATGCGAAGGCGGCGATCCGCAAGACCGGCTGACATCTCGCAAACCGTTGCCCGCCAAACTGTGCTGTTCAAGAAGAAGGCGCGACCGCCAGGACGTGGACAGTTTGACGGCAATCGATTAGCTGGTTCCATGACGGAAGCCCAACCAGAAACTGCCAAAAAGAAGCGCGGCGCGAAGAAGGCCCCACCGCGCTTCAGCCGCGAGCAGCCGGACGTTCGTCGCGCCATGCTGATCGAGGCGGCGACACGGTGCCTGTCGGTCGGCGGCATCGGTGCCTTCACCGTCGATCGTATCTGCAAGGAGGCCGGCGTTTCGCGCGGCCTGATCAACCACCATTTCGAAGGCCGCGACGGGTTGCTGGTCGAGGTCTACAAATCCTCGCTCTATGCCAGCGTCAACAACCAGATCGCCGAGGCCAAGCGCCGCCGCGCCGAGACTTCGGACTGGTCGCCGCAGGCAGCGCTCGCCGCTCTGGTGCATTCCAATTTCTCACCCGATTATTTCAGCCGCGACAATTTGCTGATCTGGCTCTCGCTATGGGGCGAGATCGCCGTGAACCCGCGCCTCAAGGCGGCGCATCGCGAACTCTACGACGTCTACCGGGCTGAACTCGCCGAAGACATCGCGGCGGTCGCCACGCCACGCGGCAGGGACGTCGATGCCCCGGCGCTGGCGCGCAATTTCATCGCTCTGGTCGACGGGCTCTGGCTCGAATGGTGCCTCGACGAAAGCGTGGTGACGCCGCAGGCCGCCGAAGCCGCCGGCTTCGAGATGCTCGAAGCCCAGGTCGGGCCTTTGCGGGACGAATAACTATTTCAAGTCGGCGCTGTTACCCCCTCTGTCCTACCGGACATCTCCCCCTCAAGGGGGGAGATTGGCAGCTCTACTGAAGGCGCCTCTCCTTCAATGTCGATGATTGGCGAAGGCCGAAGTGACATCTGATCTCCCCCCTGAGGGGGGAGATGTCCGGCAGGACAGAGGGGGGTGCCTGGGCGCCAAGCGTCGCACCCCACAAAGTCAATTCAGCGGCGAGCCGCCCTCGCGCTTGCGGCGTTCCATATAGTCGCGCAGCGCTTCGTCGATGCCGGGATCGATCGGCGGCTGCTCGTATTCGGCGATCATGCGCTTCCAGACGACGTTCGCCCGCTCTCGCGCAGTGATCTGGCCACGTTCGACCCAGGTGTCGTAATTGTCCCAGTTGGACACCAGTGGCGAATAGAACGCCCGCTCATAGCGCTGCATCGTATGCGCCGCGCCGAAGAAGTGCCCGGCCGGCCCGACCTCGCGCACGGCTTCCAGCGCCAGCGTGTCGATGTCGACCACCGGCGGATCGAAATAGGCGCACATCATTTGCAGCATCTCGGCATCGATGACCAGTTTCTCGAATGACGCGGTCAACCCGCCGCCGAGCCAGCCCGCCGCATGCAGCACCAGGTTGGCGCCGCCCATCAGGCACCCCCACAGCGACATCGAGCTCTCATAGGCGGCCTGGGCGTCGACCGAATTGGCGGCGGTGACGTTGCTGGAGCGAAACGGCACGCCGATCAGCCGACAGAGCTGGCCGGTGATCTGCGCGGCCTGCGTGTATTCGGGCGTGCCGAAAGCCGGCGCGCCGGTCTTCATGTCGACATTGGAAGTGAAGCCACCATACATCACCGGCACGCCGGGGCGCACGATCTGGGTCAGCACGATGCCGGCCAGCGCCTCGGCATGCTGCTGCGACAGCGCACCGGCGAGAGTCACCGGGCTCATCGCACCGGCCAGCGTGAACGGCGTGATGACATTGACCTGGCCGTGCTCGGCCAGTGCGATCAATCCCTCGGCCATAGGCTCGTCGAGCTGCAGCGGCGAGTTGGTGTTGATGATGCCGGTAAACACCGGCATTTCGGCGCCAAGGTTTTCGCGCGTCGTGCCGAGCGAAATCGCCACCATCTCCAGCGCGTCGATGGCGCGACCTCGACCAAGGGTTTGCGGCTGCCAGTTCTTGTCGAGCAAAGTGATCTCGGCATAGTAGAGGTCGAGGTGGCGCGTGTTCTGGTGCAGGTCGAGCGGCTCGAACGGCCCGCCGCCTTCCTGATGCAGCACGTTGAACGACTGAATGAGTTTTAAGTAGTCGCACATTTCGGCATAGGTGCCGGGCCTCCGGCCGCGATCATTGTCCATGACATAGGCCGGCCCGCCGACCGACGACAGGATGCAGTGCCGTCCACCCACCTTGACGTTCTTCTCCGGATTCCTTGCTCGCAGTTCGAACGACGACGGCGCCATGGCGACGCGCTCCATGACCATGGCGCGGTCGAAGCGCACCCGCATGTCGCCTTCGTCGACATCGCAGCCGGCTGCGCGATAGAACTGGCGCGCCTGCGGTTGCAGCACACGCATGCCGATCTCTTCGAGAATGGTCAGGCCCATCTCGTGAATCGTCTGAACCTGGTCGGCCGACAGGATCTCGACCGGCGCATAGGGCCGTGTCAGCTGCTTCCACGGCCGCTGCTCGATGCCGCCGATCTCGCGCTGCGGACGGCCGGGCCTGCGACGTGCCGTGATACGTTCCATGGCTTCCTCCTATTCGGCTGCCGTGCGCATGTCGAAGTCCGCCACCGCATCGACGATCGGCGTGTCGCGGCGGTAGGGCTGCCAACGTTTTTTTGAACCGATCTCCTGAGCCAGCTTGTGGCCGCTGTGCACTGCATGGGCGATGGCCCCGGGAGCCAGCGCGTCGCCGATCCGATCGACACTGCAGATGCCGGCGGCCGCAAGCGCGTCCGTCCGTTCCGTCAGCGCCTCGAACAACTCGCCACGCGGCAATCTGAGCCCGACGATCACCACCGAGCGGCAGGCCACGCGGGTTTCCTCACCGGTGAACAGATGCGCCAGCGTCGCCGTCTCTCCGTCGAAGGCTTTCAGCAGGTGCAGTGTCGTGACTGGCACCTTGCGCCGTGCCAGCGCGCGATGCACCAGCGGCAGTTCGTTGGTCATGATCGTCCATGCGGACGCCTGGCCTGCCGGTGTCACATAGCTGACCGGGATGCCGTGCGCGGCGAGGTGTTCGGTGAGGACGCCGCCCATGTAGTAGTTGTCGAAATCGAAGACCAGCGTCGGTCCCTGGGGAAGCCGGCCGCCGGCGATATCGTCCGGGGTCAGCACATCGGGATGGTCTAGCCGGCCGACCGGGATCTCCAGCGAGGAATAGAGCATATCAGTCCAGCGCGCGCCGGTCGCCAGCACCACGCGCTCCGGCGCCAGGTCGATGATCTCGTCCGCGCCCAAAACGCTCTCGGGATAGAGCGAGACGTTGCTCATCTCGTTGAGACGTCCGAGCCGGTAGTCGACGACGCGGTTCCAGGCCGAGAGGCCGGGCAGCGTCTTCTCGAAGGTCAGCCGTCCGCCGAAGGTCCGGCTGCCGTCGGCGAGCGTCACCTCATGGCCGCGACGGCCAAGCGTGAGTGCACATTCGAGCCCGGCCGGTCCGCCGCCGACAATGAGAATTCGCTCAGGCGCGTCGGTGCGCTCGACGCGTTCGGGGTGCCAGCCGCGCCGCCATTCCTCGCCGGCGGTCGGGTTCTGGGTGCAGCGCACCGGCACGCCGTCATGCCAGCTCGAAATGCAGATGTTGCAGCCGATGCATTCGCGGATTTCAGCCTCGCGGCCCTCGCGGATTTTATTCGGCAGGAAGGGGTCGGCGATCGAAGGCCGTGCGCCGCCGATGAAGTCGAGCACGCCGCGCCTGATTTGCGAGACCATGGTGTCGGGCGAGGTGAAACGCCCGACGCCGACCACCGGCTTTTTGGTCAGCGATTTGACGAAATCGATCACCGGCTCGTGGCTGCCTTCGCCGGTGAAGCGGGACGCCGAACAGTCGGTCGGACTGGAATCCATCTTGACGTCGAACAGGTCGGGCAAATCGGCAAGCAGTTCGATCAGCTCATGCGCTTCGGAGGGCTGGTTGCGGCCAGGCCTGCCGCGCAGTTCCTCGAGACTTACCCGCAAGGCGACGCCGCAATCCTTGCCGACCGCCTCCTTGGTGACTTCGATCATCTCGCGCACGAAGCGCACCCGGTTCTCGATCGGTCCGCCATAACAGTCGGAGCGTTGATTGTATTCCGGCAGCAGGAATTCGTAGCCGAGATAGCCCATGCCGGCATAGACATAGACGATGTCGAAGCCGGCCGTGCGCGCCTTGCGCGCCGCCTCGGCCTGGCATCGAAGCACCTCGCGAATGTCGGCCTTGTCCATCGTCTTCGGCCGCAGATTGCCCATGAAGCCGACATGGGTGGCCATCCATGGAATTCCCGACGGCGACAGCGGCGGCAGGCGGCTTGTCCTGTTCATCACCGAGGCGCCGCCATGCCACAGTTCCACGCCGGCCAGCGCGCCATGGCGGTGCACCGCCTCCGTCATCAGTGCATGCGCGCGGATATCGTTGTCGTCCCACATCGTGGCGAAAGGCAGCGGCGTATCGTCCGAGCTGGGGTCGATCGAACAGGCCCCGGTGCAGATCACACCCCACCCGCCCTCGGCCTTCGCTTCGCGAAAGGCCGCGCGCACGCGTGGCAGCGCGTTGGTCATGCCGCTGGCGTGGGGCACTTGATAGAAGCGGTTCGGCGCGGTGACAGGTCCGATCCGCACCGGTTCGAATAGGATTTCGTAGCGGGGGTTGCAGGTCATCGACGCGTCTCGAATATGCTTGTTGAACGATCGTATAACAAGCATATTCGCGCTGATGGTGAAACGCAATGGCCTGCATGGCTACGCGGGTTGGATCCATCATCAGCCGCAGACGAAAAAACCCACCCCGATGGTATCAGGGTGGGCTTCAGCCGGGAGGCTCGGACCGAGCGCGTCGATACGCGCTCGGTCCTTTCAGATTGCTGTCAGATGACGAAAAACCAGTTGGCGAGCAGCATCACCACGACGCCGGCGGCCAGCGTCAGATAGGGCAGGATGCCCGCCTTTTTTACCGCCAGATCGGACGACTTCATGCCGAGATCCGCCAGCATATGGTCGGGGAACTTGCCGCCGTCCTGGATGTAGTGCCGGAAGCAGAACACCGGGATGATCAGGGCGGCTGTGATCAGCCCCGCCCACAGCGCCATCGGGTTCCAGACCTTGGCGCCTGCGCCCATGAAGATCATGTTGACATAGGCAAAGATGGCGCCGACGCCGAGCAGCCAGCTCGGAGCTCTCCACGGCCGTGTAATGTGGCCGTTGTCGATGCGGTGGATCCAGCCGGCATTGAGGTTGAGGAAGTTGAAGATGATGTAGCCGCAATTCGAAACGGCGAGGATGAAGAAGAAGCTCGTCGCATCGGCCGAGGCGATGGCCAGCACGATCAGGTTGAAGACCAGGTCGGTCCACATCGCCCGCGTCGGGGCGCCATGCTCGTTGACGTGGCTGAGGTAGCGCGGCAGCCAGCCATCGACGGAGCCCTGGTAGAGCGTGCGCGAGGAGCCCGCCATCGCCGTCATGATGCAGAGCACCAGCGCCAGGATCATCAGCATCACCAGCAGGCTGTGGATCAGCGCTCCGCCGCCGACCATGCCGGCCAGTGCGTCTGCAACGCCGGAGCCGTCGACAATCGGCGTGGCCAGCATGCCGTTCAGCCCCAGCACGCCCTGGAAGGTGAATGGCACCAGGATGAACAGCAGCATGCACAGCAGGCCGGAATAGAAGATGGCCTTGAACGTGTCGGTGCCCGGGTTCTTGAACTCGGACGTATAGCAGACGGCAGTCTCGAAGCCGTAGGTCGACCAGGCGGCGATGAACATGCCGCCGAGAACAAGCGTCCAGCCGGCGATGTTCCACGCGCCGGGCTCAGGCGCGTAGGCTGCTGCGAGCGGCACCAGCGGCGAAAAGTTGGCCCAGTTGATCTGGCCGGTGACGATCGGCACCACGCCGACGATCAGCATCGGGATGATGACCAGCAGGCCGATATATTTCTGCACATTGGCCGTGCCCAGGATGCCTCGATGCTGGATGGAGAAGATGATCAGCATCAGCACCGCGCCGATGAAGAAGGTCGCGTTGAGCGTGAAGGAGACCGGGCCCAGCGTGTGGCTGAACAGCGTCCAGGTGCGGATCGCCGGTATTGCGGCCGCGCCCACCGCCGCAATGGCGTCGGCGGCACTCGTTCCGGCATGCGCCGCGATGTAGGCGACAACTTCCGGAGAGGTCTCGCTGAACAGCGGCACTGGCGCCAGCGCGTTGAGGATGTAGGCGGCGGCGATCGAACAGCCGAGCGACAGCACAGGCGACCAGGCGAACCAGTTGCACCAGACCGAGAGCGGCGCGATGAACTTGGAATAACGCAGCCATGCGGTGGCGCCGTAGACCGAGGCGCCGCCGGACTTGTTCGGGAACAGGCCGGCGATTTCCGCATAGGTGAAGGACTGCAGGAAGCCCATGATCATGGACGCGGTCCAGATCGCGAAGGCCAGCGTTCCGGTCGTGCCGGCTATGCCGCCGATCGAAAACAGGACAAGGGCCGGAACACCGCTCGCCACCCAGAAGGCGCCGCGCCAGTCGATATTGCGGTGCAGCTCGCCTTCGGCAGGCTGCGCCAGGGCAGTGGTTATCGTGCTCATCTGTGTGAAGTCCCCTTTTTGATGTTCCCCATCGGCGAGGCCGCGACTGTGCGTGGCTTCATCACCGCATGCATCCAACGACCCCAGTGTTTCCACTCAGTCGCATTTTTTTCTTAACAGTGAACATTGATCCGGCGCGCTTTCACGTCAAGCGATTTGTGAAACTGTGCACATCACGCTTGTGAAACGCGAGCTTTCGCGGCGCTGCCGGGTGGTCTGAAACGAAAAAACCCGCCTGAGGCGGGTCGCGGCGCAAATCAGCAGCATCGCCAAATCAATAGCATAACTGCCGTCATTTGTCGATCACTAGAGCATTTCATGTTTTGACGGAAGCGTATCCCGCATTTTCGAAGTAGTTCTTGCATTCGGCTGCCTCGATGGTTTCGACGAGGTGGCCGATGTGGCGCCAAGTTTCCTCGACAGTGCGTTTCTGAGCCTGGCGCATCCAGTGTTTGATCTTGGCGAAGGCCTGCTCAATCGGATTGAGGTCCGGAGAGTAAGGCGGCAGGTACCAAAGCCTGGCGCCGGCAGCCTTGATCATCTGCCTGATGGCCGCCGACTTATGACTTCCCAGATTATCCATGACGACGATGTCGCCGGGCTTCAGAACGGTGACGAGCTGCTGCTCGACATAAGCGCGGAAGCATTGGCCGTTGATCGGTCCGTCGAAGACACAAGGTGCTGCGAGCCGATCCCAGCGCAGCGCGCCAAGGAAGGTCAGCGTGCGCCAGTGGCCGTGCGGCGCCAGGCCGCGCAGCCGCTTGCCCTTCGGCCCCCAACCGCGCAGCGGAGCCATGTTGGTCTTGATCCAGGTCTCATCGATGAAGACCAGGCACTGTGGATCGAGACCGGTCTGCCAAGATCGCCATCGCTGGCGCCTGCGGGCAATATCAGCGCGGGCCTGCTCAAGGGCGAACAGTGTTTTTTTTGAAGCTCAGGCCCTCGCGGCGCAGGAACATCCAGATCGTATTGTGCGAGACCTTGACCCCGCGCGCTTCCAACTCGTCTTTCAGCCTATGCAAACTCAGCTCAGAGGTCTGATTGATCCGCTCCACGATGAAGGCCCGATGCGGCTCAAGAATGCGCTTGCGATGTCCGCCCATCTTGCCCGGCGCCACCGAGCCGGTCGCTCGATAGCGCTGCGACCACTTCACGACAGAGGAAACTGCAACGCCAAAGCGCGATGCCACGGTACGGCAATTCTCGCCTGCGCCAACTGCTTCAACAACACGCTCACGAAGATCGTTTGAAAGCGCTCGCGTCATTAGATGCTGGCCTCCAACCCAGCCTGCGTCTTGAATCACAAACAGCCTGATTTGGGAATCCTACGATTCTCTCAAAGTAGGAAACGCTCTAGGGCGTGGCTGCGATACCGTCAGGAGCGCGGTCTGGTCTTCTGCGGATCGTAGTGGGCGAAGGCGACGACGCGTGCCGGCAGCCGCTTGGCATGGCCGTCGAGCTTGCCGATCTCTACCTCGGTGCCGATGGCGGCATGGGTGACGTCGAGCCTCGCCAGCGCAATGTTCTTGTTCAGCACCGGCGAGCGCATGCTTGATGTCACCACGCCGATCTGGGCGCGGCCGACATGCACGCAATCGCCATGGCCGACAGCGACATTGGCGTCGATGTCGAGGCCGACCAGTTTTGTCTGCGGGTTCTCCTTGCGCCGGATCAGCGCCTCGCGGCCGATGAAATCGTCGGTCTTGGTCTTCAGCGGCACGGTGAAGCCGATGCCGGCCTCGAACGGGTCGGTCTGGTCGGAAAACTCGTAACCCGCGAAGATCAGCCCGGCCTCGATGCGCACCATGTCGAGCGCCTGCAGACCCATCGGCTTCAAACCATGCGGCTGGCCAGCCTCCCAGATGGCGTCGAACACTTTTTCCGCGTCGCGCGGATGGCACCAGATCTCGTAGCCGAGCTCGCCGGTGTAGCCGGTGCGCGAGACGACCACGGGAATGCCATTGCCGCCGCCGATGCGGGCCACGGCGAAACGGAACCATTCGAGCTCGTCGATTGAAGGTTGTAGCGGCGAGGTCCAGATGACCTCCCGCAGGATGTCGCGGCTCTTTGGTCCCTGGACGGCGACATTGTGCATCTGGTCGGTCGACGAACGAACCAGCACGTTGAGGCCGAGCTTCGTCGCCGTCTCGCGCAGCCATTCGCCGGAAAGATCGTCGCCGCCGACCCAGCGGAAATTGTCCTTGCCCAGCCGCAGCAGCGTGCCATCGTCGATCATGCCGCCATGCTCGTAGCACATGGCCGAATAGACAACCTGGCCGACGCCGAGCTTCTTGACGTCGCGGGTCAGCGTGTATTGCAGCAGCGCTTCTGAATCCGGGCCGGTGACCTCGAACTTGCGCAGCGGCGACAGGTCCATGATCACCGCGTCCTGCCGGCAGGCCCAGTATTCGTCGATCGGGCTCTCCTTGGCGAAGGCATTGGCCAGCCAATAGCCCCTGTATTCGACGAAGTTGCGGGTGTGCTTGGCAAAGCTCGAATGAAAGGCTGTCTCGCGGGTCATTTTCGGTTCCGAATCGGGCGTCATGCGTCTTGCGATCGCTCGCGAGAATTTGTGCTGGCCGGAATAGGTCCGCACATGGATGTCGGTCAGGTTCCAGCCATTGGCCGGCGTCGTGTCGTCGGGGCAGGCCGACGAGACGCAGACGATGTCGGTCAGCGCCCGCAGCAGCACGTAGTCGCCCGGCCGCGACCACGGCTCGTCGGAGACCATGACGCCATGCGCGTCGATCGCCGTGTTGAAGAAGAAGTTGATCGCCATCCAGCCCGCGCGCGGACTTACGCCCCTGTCGGCCAGCGCGCGATTGAAATTCTCCGAGCAGTTGGTGTGGCCGGGATAGCCGATGTCGTCATAATATTTCGCTGCGCAAGCGAGCGCGAAGGCGTCGTGCCTTCCGCAAGTGTCCTGCACCACCTCGACCAGCGGCTCCATGTCCTGGTCGTAGTATTTCGAATGCAGGCCGGGCATCGGATAGCTCGAACCCATCAGCGTGCGCGTCGTCGTCACGTCGAGCGGGTGGTCGCGGCCCTTATCCAGCTTGCGCGCCGAAAAACACTGGAAGTCAGTGCACTGGCGGCCATCGACATCGATGATCTGCAGATAGTCGCCGGCTTTGACGAAATAGGATTCCGCCGTCGCCGAATGGACGCGCAGGTCCAGCACCGGATCGGCCAGCGGATCGCCAAGCTGCGATTTCGCCGCCGGACGGATCGTGGCGCGCCGGACGATGACGCTGAGCGGCGTCGCCGTGTCATGGCCGTCGACCAGCATCGGCCCGCCAGGCGCGGCAATCAGCATCGCGGCGTCGCGCGCGACGGTGAAACTTTGCTCGGTGCCAGCGGGCGTTGCACCGCCGAACACACGCACCGCCTTGGCCTGATCGAGCTGCACCTGGCGGCGCTCGAGCCCGCGCCGCAGGGTAGCGAGGCTGTCGTCGCCATCTGCCAGCAGCGCCTTGATGCCGGCGGCATTGCTGTTGGAAGTTTCACCGAAAATACCGGCGTCGGTGGCACCGGTCTTGTCCCATGCCAGCAACTCGGCGGCCTGCCCGCCCTCGACATTGCGCACCGTGATCGTATCGCCGACCTCGACCTCGATGAGCACCGCGCCATTGCCCTGGATCGTGTAGCGCTCCAGGCCGGGCGGCAGCGCGATCTGGCCGGGCCTCAAGATGAGGCTCGGCCGCGGCGGTCCGGCTGTTACGGCAGGGTAGGGCGACTGGCTCATCTCAGCCTTGCGGTTCGAGAAACAAGTTTGCCTGTGTGTGAAATTACTTTAGCAGCAAGAATAGCAGCGAGGTTGGATTTGGCAAGGCGAAGGTGGTGTTTCGGATGCAGTCGCTGCAGGTTAGACCTTCCAATCAAACCTATCTTCCGAACGTCGGCGCCGCCCCTCATCTGGCTGCCGCCATCTTCTCCCCGTAAACGGGGCGGGACGCTGTCGTCGCCGATTTCGCCAATCGCCAACGTTGCAGAACAAGCGCCGAGGGCGCGGCCAGCTTCTTTCTCCCCGTCACTATACGGGGAGAAATGCCCGGCAGGGCAATGAGGGGCGGCGCCGGGGTCCGAAAATTGGCAGTTCCAACAGAAACACGAAACTAGGCCAGTTCTTCGGAATGCCCGATCGCCACGCCATACTCCGCAGCCGAGTCCAGCATTGTATGCCACAGGCTCTCGGCAAACGTCGCGAACACCAGCAGGTTGAACACCGCCTGTCCGTCCGGCAGGTCGCTGCCGCGCCAGAGCGTGACGCTGGTGTGATCCATTGAGGTAGCGGCAGCAGCGCCAACCGGAAACGCATCGGGATGCAAATCGATCGACGACAGCTTGGCCAGCATCGTCCGCGCCTTGGCGCCCGAAATGCTGATCAGCGCGCGCGCATGCGACTGGTCGGACAGCGAGGCGGAGCCGGACAATACCGGCGCCAGCGATTCCATCGTGTGTTTGCCGCCCTTTGACAGCACAAGAAACTGATCCGGCCCCGACCAGATCAGCGTGGCGTCCTGCGTGCTATCCGCCTTGGGTGTTTCCGGAGCCGCGACGCCAAACCGAGTCTCCGCGGCCTTGGCCATATCAACCGCTTTGCCGCGCCGCGCCATCACCTGGATGAGGTCGAAGTTGCGGTTCTCGGTCAGCAACACGCCGGCTTCACCAGACGCGCCATAAGGCCCTACGGCAAGCACCCGATCAAGCGGGCTGCGGGCAACCCAGGAAAACTCAACCACGCTGGCGCCCTCCATCCGGATCGTAGAAGACGGGATTGCACAGCTCGACATCATAGTCCTCACCGCGCAGCGGGTCGTGCGCATGGACGATCTCGCCGATGCGTTCGCGGCCGCGCTCGACCAGCCCGAGTCCGATCCACTGGTCGAGCGTCGGCGAGAAGCAGACCGAGGTGACGTAGCCCTGGTCATTGTCAGGGCCGGGTGTCTGGCCCTTCGGAATGATATGCGCGCCGGAGCGCAAGCGGCGGGTCTTGTCCGTCGGCTTGATGCCGACCACGACCTGACGATCCGCGGCGACCAGCGCTTCTCGCCCAGCCATGACGCGGCCGATGAAATCCTTCTTGGTCGACATCATCTTGCCGAGGCCGAGGTCGCCTGCGGTTGTCGTGCCGTTCAGTTCCGGTCCGGCGACATGGCCCTTTTCGACGCGCATGACGCCGAGTGCCTCGGTGCCGTAGGGCGTCACGCCGAATTGCGCGCCGGCCAGCATCAGGTTGCGCACCAGCGCCTCGCCATAGCGTGCCGGCACCGAAATCTCGAACGCCATCTCGCCGGAGAAGGAGATGCGGAACAGCCGCGCCTTGAGGCCGCCACGCAGCGCCACTTCCCGCGCGCCCATGAACGGAAAGCCTTCGTTCGACAGGTCCTCGGCCGGATCGACGATCTCCTTGAGCAGGTCACGTGTCTTCGGTCCGGCGACGGAGAACTGCGCCCACTGGTCGGAGACCGAGGTCAGCTGGACGTCGAGTTCCGGGAACAGCACCTGGCGGCAGAATTCGAGGTGCTGCATCACCAGTCCGGCCTTGGCCGTGGTGGTGGTCAGGAAATAGTGGTCCTCGGCCAGCCGCGAGGTGGTGCCGTCGTCATAGACGATGCCGTCCTCGCGCAGCATCAGCCCGTAGCGGGCTTTGCCGACGGCGAGGCTGGAGAAGGTGTTGATGTAGACGCGATCGAGGAAGGCGCCGGCATCGGGCCCATGCACGTCGATCTTGCCGAGCGTCGAGACATCGCAGAAGCCGACGCCGCCACGCACCGCCTTGACCTCGCGGGTCACCGATTCCAGCCAGTCCTTCTCGCCGGCGCGCGGATACCATTGCGCCCGCTTCCACAGGCCGGTGTCGACAAAGATCGCGCCCTGTTCGGCGGCCCAGTGATGCGACGGCGTCAGCCGCGTCGCATGGAAAGTCTCGTCGCGATGATGTCCGGCGAAGGCGCCGATGGCGACCGGCACGTAAGGCGGCCGGTAGATCGTCGTGCCGGTCTCGGGAATGGACCGGCCGCTGACCGCAGCCATGATGGCGAGGCCGGCGACATTCGAGGTCTTGCCCTGGTCGGTCGCCATGCCGAGCGTCGTGTAGCGCTTCAGGTGCTCGACCGACTCGAAGCCTTCGCGCTGCGCCAGTTCGATGTCGGAAGCGGTGACGTCATGCTGGTAGTCGACAAAGGCTTTTCCCTTGCCGGCGACATGCCAGAGCGGGGTTAGAGAGAAGGCCTCGTCGTTGGCGACCGGCGCTATACCGGCGTTGCCGCTGCGTCCTCCATCCTGCGCTGCCACAGCACCGGCGGCAAAGCCTTCGGCTAGGCAGGCACCAAGTCCGAAGGCGCCGTTGGCGGCGCCGACTGCCACCATGCCCGGCGGCGCCCCATCCGGAACGAAGGCAGCAATATCGTCCTGCCATTTAGGCCGGCCGCGATGGTAGGAGGTCAACCCGACCGCCGGATTCCAGCCGCCGGAGACGGCAAGCCCGTCGGCTTCGACTTCGGCGCGCGCGCCGCCGGTCAGCGCCACTGCAATTTTTCGGACCCCGTCCTTGCCGCCATCGACGCCACTGACGGAGCCATGAAGCACAGTGAACCCGTTCTTGGAGGCCAGCGAGCGGTGCGCGGCGGACACATCCGGCCGTGCGTCGACCACCGCCGCGATCTGCAGTCCCGCACCCAGCGCGGTCTCGACCGTGCGCCAGCCATCCTCATTGTTGGTGAACAGCGCGATGCGCCTTGCCGGCGTTGCCGCGTAGCGCGCGACATAGGTCCGCATGGCTGAGGCCATCATCACGCCGGGCGTGTCGTTGCCGGCAAAAACGATTGGCCGCTCGATGGCGCCGGCGGCAACAATGCAACGCTTGGCCACGATCCGCCACAGCCGCTGCCGCACTTGGTGTTCGGGCGGGGAGGGCAAATGGTCGTTGACGCGCTCGATCGCGCCGTAGGTGCCGCCATCATAGACGCCGAACAGCGTCGTGCGGGTCATGAGGCGCACGTCGGGCAGCGATGCGAGTTCGGCCAGCGTGCGGGAAATCCACTCGGCTGCCGGCATACCATCGATCGTGCCGCCGTCCGAAAGCAAGCGGCCGCCGAGCGCAAAATCCTCTTCGCACAGGATGACGCGGGCACCTGAGCGGCCGGCGGCAAGGGCGGCCGCTAGACCGGCCGGGCCGGAGCCTGCGATCAGCACATCGCAATGCGCCCATGCCTTGTCGTAGTGGTCGGGGTCGGCAACGCCAGCGGCGCGGCCGAGACCAGCGGCGCGGCGGATCGCCGGCTCGTAGATCGCTTCCCAGAATTTCGCCGGCCACATGAAGGTCTTGTAATAGAAGCCGGCGACGAAGATCGGCGCGAACAGCTGGTTCACCGACATCACATCGTGGCGTAGCGACGGCCAACGGTTCTGGCTGGCGGCTTCGAGCCCGTCATAGAGTTCGGCGGTCGTCGCCTTGGTGTTCGGCTCGCGCCGCGCGCCGCTGCGCAATTCGACCAGCGCATTAGGTTCTTCGGAACCGGCAGTCAGGATGCCGCGCGGGCGGTGATATTTGAACGAGCGGCCGACCAGCTTGACGCCATTGGCGATCAGTGCCGAGGCCAGCGTGTCGCCCTGGTAGCCGGCAAAACTCTTGCCATCGAAACGGAAATTCAGCGGCACCGAGCGGTCGATCAGGCCGCCGCTGTCCAGCCGGTTTGTCTGCGCGGCCATCAGGCGCCAACCTTGGCGGCACCGACGCCGGCCGCAGGCTGAACCGAAGAAATCTCATGCGTCAGTGTGTTGCGGGCGATCTTCAGCCAGGCTCGGCAGCCACCGCCATGGTACCAGTATTCGCTGGTCTCGCCGGCGATATTGTCGCGCAGATAGACATAGTCGAACACCGCGTCTTCAGATGCGCCGGCCTCGGGACGCACCGGCTTGGCGTCGCCCAGATAGGTGAACTCGCCGAGTTCGCGTTCGCCGCAGAAGGGACAGACAATACGCATGTTTTCTGGACCGTCCTCAGTGCAGGTTCGCTTGGGCGCCCTGGCCCTTTTCGTCGATCATGGCGCCGCGCCGGAAGCGGTCGAGACGGAACCGTGCCGCCTCTGGGTGAGACTCGTCGCGGGCCAGCAGATGGGCAAAGACCAGGCCGGAGCCCGGCGTCGCCTTGAAGCCGCCATAGCACCAGCCGGCATTGAGATAGAGCCCGTCCACCGGCGTCTTGTCGATGATCGGCGAGCCATCCATCGACATGTCCATGATGCCGCCCCACTGGCGCAACAAGCGCACGCGGCCGATCATCGGCATCAAGGCCATGCCGCCCTCGCAGACATCTTCCATGACAGGCAAATTGCCGCGCTGGGCATAGGAATTGTAGCCGTCTATGTCGCCGCCGAAGACCAGCCCGCCCTTGTCGGACTGGCTTACATAGAAATGGCCGGCGCCGAAGGTCATGACACCGGGTATCAGCGGCTTGATCGCCTCGGAGACGAAGGCCTGCAGCACATGGCTTTCGATCGGCAGACGCAGGCCCGCCATCGATGCGACACGCGAGGAACTGCCGGCCACCGCCATGCCGATCTTGCCGGCGCCGATCTTGCCGCGCGAGGTCTCGACGCCGGTCACCTTGCCGTTAGTGTCGCGGGTGAAGCCGGTGACTTCGCAGTTCTGGATGATGTCGACGCCGAGCGCGCTCGCCGCGTGGGCGTAGCCCCAGACGACGGCATCGTGCCGTGCCGTGCCGCCGCGCCGCTGCAGCAGCCCGCCTTGCACTGGGAAGCGTGCATTGTCGAAGTTCAGGAACGGTATCATCTTTTTGACCGCGGCGAGGTCGAGCAGTTCAGCGTCGATGCCGTTGATGCGCATGGTGTTGCCGCGCCGTGCGTAAGCATCGCGCTGCGCGTCGGAATGATAGAGGTTGATGACGCCGCGCTGGCTGACCATCGTGTTGTAGTTGAGGTCCTGCTCCATGCGCTCCCACAGCTTCATCGACAATTCGTAGAAGCCGGTGTTGCCGGGAAGCCCGTAATTGGAGCGGATGATTGTGGTGTTGCGGCCGGCGTTGCCGGAGCCGATCCAGCCTTTCTCCAGCACGGCGACATTCCTGATGCCGTACTCGCTGGCGAGGAACCATGCGGTGGCCAGGCCATGGCCGCCACCGCCGATGATCACCACGTCGTAGCGGTCCTTCGGACTGGCGTCGCGCCAGGTGCGCTGCCAGTTCTTGTGGCCGGAAAGGGCGGCGCGAGCGAGCGAGAAGATCGAGTATTTCATGCGTTCATTCCGGGATCGCTCGCCTCACGCAGGCAGTTAGATATCCAGCGTGTGGTCGCGCTCCCACTGGGTGAAGTGGGAAGCATAGGAATTCCATTCCTGGTGCTTCAGCTTTAGATAGGCCGACGAGAATTCCTCACCCAGCGCCGCCTTGAGCGATTTGTCCTTGTCGAACTCGCGCAGCGCATCGAGCAGGTTGAGCGGCAGCTTCGGCGCGCCCTTCACCGTGTGCCCGAACTGGTACATGTCGATGTCGTAGCGCTTCCCCGGATCGGCCTTCGAGCGGATGCCGTCAAGGCCGGCGGCGATGATCACCGCCTGCAGCAGATAAGGGTTCGCCGCGCCGTCCGGCAGGCGCAATTCGAAGCGGCCGGGGCCGGGCACGCGCACCATGTGGGTGCGGTTGTTGCCGGTCCAGGTCACCGTGTTCGGCGCCCAGGTCGCGCCCGAAATCGTGCGCGGCGCGTTGATGCGCTTGTAGGAATTGACCGTCGGGTTGGTAATCGCTGCAAGCGCGGAGGCATGTTTCATGATGCCGCCGAGGAAGTTCTTGCCCTTGGCGGAAAGTCCGAGCTCCATCGAATTGTCGGCGAAGACATTGGTCTTTCCGGCCTTGTCCCACACTGAGATATGGGCATGGCAGCCATTGCCGGTCAGGCCCTGGAAGGGCTTGGGCATGAAGGTGGCGCGCAGGCCGTGCTTTTCGGCAACGGACTTCACCATGAATTTGAAGAAGGAATGCTTGTCGGCGGTCGCCAGCGCGTCGTCGAAGGCCCAGTTCATCTCGAACTGGCCATTGGCGTCCTCATGGTCGTTCTGGTAGGCGCCCCAGCCAAGCGCCAGCATGTGGTCGCAGATCTCGGCGATGACATCGTAGCGGCGCATCACCGCCTGCTGGTCGTAGCAGGGCTTCGACGCGGTGTCGTATTCATCGGAAATCGTCTTGCCGTCCGGCGAGATCAGGAAGAACTCGGCCTCGACGCCGGTCTTGACATACATGCCGTCGCTGGCAGCCTCGGCAATCAGCCGCCTCAGCGTGTTGCGTGGCGTCTGGTCGACCTCCTTGTCGTCCATGACGCAATTGGCTGCGACCCAGGCGACCTCGGGCTTCCATGGCAACTGGATGACCGAATCCGGATCCGGTACCGCCAGCATGTCGGGATGCGCCGGCGTCAGGTCGAGCCAGGTGGCAAAACCGGCAAAGCCGGCACCGTCCTTCTGCATGTCGGCGATGGCTTGCGCCGGCACCAGCTTGGCGCGCTGCCCACCGAACAGGTCGGTGTAGGAAATCATGAAATATTTGACGCCGTTCTCTTTGGCGAATGCGGCGAGATCGTTCCCCATTATAGTTCCTCGCTTATGGAATTTTTGGATGGTGTCTTCGTTTGAGCATGATCTTTCCGAAAACCGGATCCACTTTTCGGGATCATGCTCTAGAAGCCGTTCTTCCCCGGTATCCAGTTGGTGCCGGCCAGCGGCACGCCGGCCATGGCGGCGGCTTCTATGGTGAGCGCGACCAGATCCTCGGGTTCGAGATTGTGCAGGCTGTTCTTGCCGCACGCGCGGGCAATGGTCTGCGCCTCCAGCGTCATCACCTTGAGGTAGTTCGCCAGTCGCCGTCCGGCGGCGATCGGGTCGACCCGCTTCATCAGTTCGGGATCCTGCGTGGTGATGCCGGCCGGGTCGCGTCCCTCATGCCAGTCGTCATAGGCGCCGGCCGTGGTGCCGAGTTCGTTGTACTCGGCCTCCCAGCGCGGGTCGTTGTCGCCGAGCGCGACCAGAGCTGCCGTGCCGATCGACACCGCGTCGACGCCGAGCGCCAGCGCCTTGGCGACATCGGCACCGTTGCGGATGCCGCCGGAGACGATCAGCTGCACCTTGCGGTGCATGCCGAGGTCCTGCAGCGCCTGTACCGCCGGCCTGATGCAGGCAAGCGTCGGCTGGCCGACATTCTCGATGAACACTTCCTGCGTGGCGGCCGTGCCGCCCTGCATGCCATCGACGACGACGACATCGGCGCCGGCCTTCACCGCAAGGGCGGTATCGTAATAGGGCCGCGCGCCGCCGACCTTGACGTAGATCGGCTTTTCCCAATCGGTGATCTCGCGCAGTTCGAGGATCTTGATCTCGAGATCGTCGGGCCCGGTCCAGTCCGGGTGGCGCGAGGCCGAGCGCTGGTCGATGCCCTTCGGCAGCGTGCGCATTTCGGCGACGCGGTCGGAAATCTTCTGGCCAAGCAGCATGCCGCCGCCGCCGGGCTTGGCGCCCTGGCCAACAACGACCTCGATGGCATCGGCCCGGCGCAAATCGCGCGGGTTCATGCCATAGCGCGACGGCAGATACTGATAGACCAGCGTCTTCGAATGGCCGCGCTCTTCCTCGGTCATGCCGCCGTCGCCGGTGGTGGTCGAGGTGCCCGACAACGTCGCACCACGGCCGAGCGCTTCCTTGGCCGGTCCGGACAGCGAGCCAAAGCTCATGCCGGCAATGGTGATGGGGATTTTCAGCTCTATCGGCTTCTTGGCATGGCGTGAGCCCAGCACGACGCTGGTGTCGCAGCGCTCGCGATAGCCCTCCAAGGGGTAGCGCGAGATCGAGGCGCCGAGGAACAGCAGGTCGTCGAAATGCGGCAGCTTGCGCTTGGCGCCGGCGCCACGGATGTCATAGATGCCGGTCGCGGCGGCGCGGCGGATTTCAGAAAGCGTGTAGTCGTCGAAGGTCGCGGATTTGCGTGGCGTCGTCGGCGGGTTGCGATAGGTCATGCTGCCTCAATACGCGTCGGCGTTGTCGATATTGAAATTGTAGAGCGTGCGTGCCGAGCCGTAGCGCGTGAATTCCGCCGGCTTGACCCCGGTCACACCGGCGCGGTCGAGCAGACCCTTCAGCAGCTCCAGATGTTCGGCCCGCATCTCCTTGGCGATGCAGTCGGCGCCGAGGCTGTCGACCTTGCCGCGCACGAACAGCCGTGCCTCGTAGATGGAATCGCCCAGCGCATCGCCGGCATCGCCCAGCACCACCAGATTGCCGGACTGCGCCATGAAGGCCGACATATGGCCGATATTGCCGTGGACGACGATGTCGATGCCTTTCATCGAGATGCCGCATCGCGACGAGGCATTGCCCTCGATGACCAGCAGCCCGCCCTTGCCGGTGGCGCCGGCATACTGGCTGGCGTCGCCTTTGATGGTGATCGAGCCCGACATCATGTTCTCGCCGACACCGGGTCCGGCCGAACCGTGGACGGTGATTGTGGCGCCGTCATTCATGCCGGCGCAATAATAGCCGACGCTGCCACGTACATCGATGGTGACCGGCTGGTCGACGCCGACGGCGACCGAATGGTTGCCTTTCGGGTTCAGCACTTCCCACGCCGTTTCGTTCGAACCGGGGGTCAGATTATGCAGCGCGTGGTTGAGCTCGCGCAGCGACGACACATCGAGATCGAAGACCCGAGAGGCGTGGTCGTGCGACACAGTCTTTGAAAGCTTGGTTGCCGGCATGAACTCAATGCTCCCAGAAATAGACGGTCGCGGGCTCGGGTTCCCAGACCTTGGCGCCGTCTATACCGGGCAGTTTGGTGAGCGCGCGATATTCCGAGCCGAAGGCGACATACTGGTCGGTCTCGGCCATGACGGCCGGCTTGCAGGCGATCGGATCGCGCACCACGCCAAAGCCGTTCTTGGTGCCGACGACGAAGGTGAAGAAGCCGTCGAGATCGGAGAGCGTGCCTTCCAGCGCCTCGCCGAGGTTCTTGCCATGCGCCATCTGCGATGAGAGATAGGCGGCGGCCACTTCGGTGTCGTTCTCGGTCTCGAACTTCATGCCTTCGCGGATCAGCTCGCGACGGACATTGTTATGGTTGGACAGCGAGCCGTTGTGCACCAGGCACTGGTCGGCGCCGGTCGAGAACGGATGCGCGCCCATCGTCGTCACCGCCGATTCCGTCGCCATGCGGGTATGGCCGATGCCATGCGTACCGGTCATGCTGCGGACGTCGAAACGGTCGACGACCGCCTCCGGCAGTCCGACTTCCTTGTAGATCTCGACAACGTCGCCGACGCCCATGATGCGGATGTCGGGGCGCAATGCCTGGATCGCCTCGCGTGCTTCGTCGATCTTGGCAGGCGTGGTCCTGACGACCGCATGCGTTGATTTCACCGCGATGCCCACAGGCGCGCCAATGGCCTTGGCGAGTTCGGTGTCGAGGCCACGGAAGTCGCGCTCCGGCTTGGCCGACTGGATGGTGATCTTGGCCTCATTCCTGGAAGGCGCGCCATAGATGGCGATGCCGGCGCTGTCGGGACCACGATCGCTGAGCGAGATCAGCATCTGCGAAAGCATCGCGCCAAGCTGGGGCTCAAGCGACTTGTCCTTCAAAAAAAGTCCGACGATTCCGCACATGTCAGGCTCCCGCGCGATTGGTTTCAGGAGATGTACCGGATGAACCTCTCAAATTCAATTGGTATGAAAGAAATTTTCCTGTCATTACGTATGCGGCTCAATGCCGCTGCTCTTACTATCGTCGCCTGCGCGGGTATTGTGAAGCCACTGGGCTGTGCGGATGCGGGCGATCTTGTAGGCATCGAGGATCGACAGCGCATAGATCAGAATGCCGCCGGCATGACGGCCGATGAAACTGGCGTCGGGCGGCGCGATCTTCATCGTCACCCAGGCCAGGATCACCATGAAGAAAAGGAACTGCAGGCCGCGCACCGGCACGCCGAGAACGACATGTCCGCTGGCCGGCAACACGATTGCGGCGCCGAGAACGAGATAGGGATTGACTGGTGCGGACGAGGAACTGGTCATGCGGCTTGCCGTTCGCTTTGGTTGATGGCATCGCGAAGTGCCGATGCGGATCTGAGCAATCTCTCGATCAGCGCTGGGTCAAGCATGACGCCGCCGAACTCGGCTTGCCGGAACACGCCATAGCGTGCCCGTTCCGCCTCCGCCAGCAGCCAGACGATACGCACGCCTTTCGGCGTTATCAGCAACTCCTTGGCGCGGCCCGAGGCGAAGAGGTCGAGGTGGGCGGCGATGATATCCTGCGGGAAGCGCACGCCCTTGCGATCCGTCCGCAGCACTGCCTCTGCGGGAAAGTCCGCTGCTTTCGCCAGCGTATGGTCGAGGTGGTCGAAATTGGAGAATGTCGTCGGCGAGCCCGGCCGCATCATCATGTCGAAGGTAGCAGGGACGGCGACCGGTTCGGTGATCGAGACAGACAGCCAGCATACGGGGAGCTTTCTCGTCGCCAGCGTGTCGACGATTGTGCGTATCTGCACGCGATGGCCATTCCACGAACCGGCCCAAGTGGAAACGCCAGCCGTGCCGTTCGAGATGTTGGTTGCATCTGTGACGACGGCATTGATGCTCGCCTCGTCGGCGGCAAGTGCGGCCATGGCCTTGTTGCGGTTGGCGCGCACAAGCCAGGCGAGGCGAAAGACGAGAGCCAGGGCGACTGCCGCTGCGAGCAATGCCGATGTCACCTAACGCACCTCGTCACGCCCGCCCGTAAACAGGGCGGGCTTTCCTCTCTTGTTTCAATAGCCCTGTGGCTTCGGCCACGGCATGGTGAACTGGTCGCCACGGCGCACGAATTTGTAGCGGTAGAAATGGAACCACAGCGAGATCAGGAAGTAGAAGGCGACCATGGCGATCAGCTGCGAGCCGAAGCCGAGGAAGATGGCAAAGAAGGTGACCACGCACAGGCAGAA
The DNA here is from genome assembly GCF_024746795.1 of Mesorhizobium sp. AR10. Lineage (NCBI taxonomy): Bacteria > Pseudomonadati > Pseudomonadota > Alphaproteobacteria > Hyphomicrobiales > Phyllobacteriaceae > Mesorhizobium > Mesorhizobium sp. AR10. The sequence continues at coordinate 5,697,597 of NZ_CP080524.1, read as the reverse complement.
CAGCACGATCGCCGGCAGCGGATGGAACGGATGCGTGTAGCCGCGGCGGATCGAGCCGAGCGGCCACTTCTTGCGGAACATGACGATGTTGATGCTCATGAAGGTGTATTGCAGCACGCCTGACAGGATCGAGAAGGTGATCGCCTGGTTGAGGTCGGCGATGAAGGCGAAGGCGAGCGCAATCGGCAGCAGGAACAGGATCGAGCGATAGGGCGTGCGGTATTTCGGATGCACGGCCGAGAACCAGCTCGGCAGATAGCGGTCGCGTCCGAGCGAGAACCAGGCGCGGGCTGCGTCGTTGATGCAGCCATTGGCGGAAGCCAATGCCGCAAGCAGCGTCGCGACGAACAACAGGTTCTCGAGCAGCGGGCTGCCGGTCAGCTTGCCCGCGTCCCACAGCGGGTAGTAGGTGATCCCGAGATATTCCCACGGCATCATCGAGGCGCAGACATACCAGGTCATGGCGGCGGCGATCAAAAGCGTGATCATGCCGGCCATGGTGCCGTAGGGCAGCGAGCGGGCCGGCGAGCGCACTTCCTCGGCGGCCTGCGTCGTTCCCTCGATGCCGAGATAGTACCAGATGCCAAACTGGAACGCGGCGATGACGCCGATCCAGCCATAGGGCAGGGCGTTGTCGGGGGTCACCAGTTCGTTCAGCTTCAGCACCGCGCCTTGCGTCCATGGGCTGACCGAGAAGAACAGGATCACGATCGATATATAGGCAATCGCTGTGATGACGAAGTTGACGTTGAGCGTCATCAGCACGCCGCGATAGTTCAGCCATGCCAGCACGACGATGGTCGCGGCAATGAAGGAATTGTGATTGAGCCCTTCGACGCCTGCCTTGGCGACGATCGTGTCACCGAGCAGGATGGCGTCCGACACTTCGAGCATCGTGTAGGCAAAGACCAGGAACAGCGCGACGTTGAACGCCATCAGCGGTCCGACAATGTGCTTTGCCTGCGCATACTGGCCGCCGGCGGCGGCCACCGTCGAGGTGACCTCGGAATCGATCATGGCGACCGAGGTGTAGAGCAACCCGACCACCCAGCAGACGATCAGCGCCGCCAGCGCGCCGCCCTTGTCGGCCGAGAAATTCCAGCCGGTGAACTCGCCGACGAGAACGATGCCGACCCCGAGCGCCCAGACATGGGCCGGGCCGAGCACCCTGAGCAGCGAAACCCTGTCGCCATGGACTGTCGGTTCAAGCGCGATCGTCATTGGTTGGTCCCCACTCAGATCCGGTGCTTTTCAGACGCGGCTTCAAGTTCGCCTTCCCGCGAAGAGGTCAGCACCTCTTCGGAAAAAGTCGTGTCGATCTTGAACCAGTCGTAGAGCATCCACAGCGCGAGCACGATCGAGATGCCCCAACATGCATAAGAGAGTGCCATCCACATGATGATGCTTCCCCGGGTTTATTTGTCGTCGAACTTTTCGTTGATGACGTCGCGGTATTCGCGGTCGGAGGCGCGAAACAGGAAGACGAAATAGCCGATCAGCACCGCGGCCATGATGATCAGCGTCGGCCAGTCGATGATGTAGTGGAAGCGGTTCTGGATGATGTCGTGCGCGGTCTCCGGCGTGTAGCCGAGCTTTTCCCAGATCGACGCCATGGTCGGGTTCTGTCCCAGCGCTTCCCACGTCTTGGTGTCGAGTGCGTCGATAGATTTAGCCGCACCCGCCAGCCCCAGCTTGAGCGGCAGCCACAGCGCCACGAAAATGGCGACCACGACGACGACGATATCGAAAATCTGCCCGGCCTTGCTTTGCACCGGTGGCGTGTAGCGGGACATGTTTCCTACCCCTCAGGACTTGCGGTTGCGGGCCGCGTCGGCGTTCTTGATGTCGAGACCGTAGATGAAGTCCTTGTCTTCCTTGTAGTGATTGACCATCGCCAGGATCGCGGCCGTGTTGAAGATCAGCACGGCGGCGGCGGCAATTGCGACGACGACCTTGATCCCGGTGTCGGGGATGTATGGCCACGTCATCACCAGGACGAAGAGGATCGTCGCCCACAGGCAGACGATCAGAAGTACCGATCCGCGCACGTCGGAACGGTACAACGCTTCAATGCGCTGCTGCAGGTCTGGCATCGGTCCTCCCCTTTTCCAACGTCCGGCTCCGATATGACCGGTCGCTGCCTCTTTCAACAGAGTGAAATTTTTTTCACAAGTTCCGTCCGAATTCTGGAATTGTCAAGCCGATTTTACGTTGGGTTAACCGTTTGTTCCACGCAACCAATTTTTGCCTGACAATGAAATTATTTGCTTGCGGGTATTGCAGGCTTCCGACGTTTGCGGTCAATATTCGGCCAATGCTCCCGCCTCTGCGCAGGGAGCCGGGAACAGCAAAAGATTTTTCGAACGGAGGACGAGCGGATGACGGCATCCTGGAGATTTTCGACCCTGGCGGATCGCCACCGCGCGCTTGGTTCGAAGCTCGAAGACTGGAGCGGCATGGGAACCGCCTGGACCTACGACAAGGATGCCGACGAGGAGTACATCGCCATCCGCACCAAGGCTGGGCTGATGGACGTGTCCGGCCTGAAGAAGGTTCACATCACGGGGCCGCATGCCTCGCACCTGATCGACCTCGCGACAACGCGCGACGTAGAGAAGATCTATCCCGGCAAGTCGGCCTATGCCTGCATGCTGAACGAGGCGGGAAAATTCACCGACGACTGCATCCTCTACCGCACCGGGCCCAACGCCTGGATGGTCGTGCATGGTTCGGGCACCGGCCATGAGGAATTGCAGCGCGCCGCCATGGGCCGCGATGTCTCGCTGCGCTTCGACGACAATCTGCATGACCTGTCGCTGCAGGGGCCGACCGCCGTCGACTATCTGGCCAAGCACGTGCCAGGCATTCGCGACCTGGCCTATTTCCACCATATGCAGACGCGGCTGTTCGGCTTTCCGGTGATGATCTCGCGCACCGGCTACACCGGCGAGCGCGGTTACGAGATCTTCTGCCGTGGCCAGGATGCCGGCACGATCTGGGACACGATCCTGGACGAGGGCAAGAGCGCCGGCATCATCCCGTGCCGGTTCACCACGCTCGATATGTTGCGCGTCGAAAGCTACCTTCTGTTCTACCCGTACGACAATTCGCAGAAATACCCGTTCGACAATGAAGGTCCCGGCGACACGCTGTGGGAACTCGGCCTCGACTTCACCGTCAGCCCCGGCAAGACAGGCTTTCGCGGCGCCGAGGAACATTATCGCCTCAAGGGCAAGGAGCGCTTCAAGATCTATGGCGTGCTGCTCGAAGGCAAGGAGCCGGCCGACGAGGGTGCACCGGTCTATCGTGACGGCAAGAAGATCGGCGTGGTGACCTGCGCCATGTATTCGCCGCTGGTCAAGAAATCGATGGGCATCGCCCGGCTCGATGTCGACTGCGCCGTCCAGGGGACCAAGCTCGAAATCCGCAACAAGAACGGTGCGATCAAGGCGACGGCCGAGCCGCTTCCCTTCGACGATCCCAAGAAGACCAAGCGCACGGCGAAGGGCTGAGGCATAGTCAACGGCGAGGGGTTCGAGGCATAAAGCAAGAATGGCAGCCAAAAGCATCATCAGCCGGCCCGTTTACGGAACGCTGTCTCCGCAGCCCGGCAAGCATCATCTTTTCGTGGCGGATGCAGACGGAGCGCTGGCGATATCGGACATGGCGGCCAGGGCGCCGGCGGATTTCTTTGCCGACGCCCACATCATCTTCGTCCCCGGTCACGACGCCAGGCACGTCGCCGCGCTTGAGGCGCTGAAGCCGGCGCAGCTCTACCGGGGTCCTTCCTTCGCCAGCGCCTTGCCGCGGCTGAAGCAGACGCTGGCCAACGCACATATGGGCCTGCGCGTCTACCTCGCCGGAACCGAAGGGCTGATCGGCCAGGCCATGCAGGCAGCACTCGATGCCGGCATCGACCACACCTCGATCCAGACCGAGCATCGCGGCTCGCTGGCGCGGCGCATGCAGTGCGTCCACTGCAAGGGCATCACCGAGAATGTGACGACGCAGCCGGCGACCTGTTCGCATTGTGGCCTGCTTCTTTTGGTACGCGATCACTATTCCAGGCGCATCGCGGCGTTCCAGGGCGTCTGCATCAATGCCGAAGACCGCAGCGAGATTCCTCCGATGGAGGAGATTTTTCGATGAGCACCGGCACCACCAAGCTCGACGTCGTGGTCAGCGATGTCGTCCCGGTCAACGACCTCGTCACGCGCTTCCATTTCCGCAGGCGTGACAGCCAGCTGTTGCCGACCTTTTCCGGCGGCGCGCATGTTGTTGTCGAAATGCGCGACGGCGAGCGGACGCGGCTCAATCCCTATTCGCTGATGGGCTCGCCGCTCGACACGCGCGAATACACCATCTCGGTGCGCCGCGACGATATCGGCCGCGGCGGCTCGCTGTTCATGCACAGGAATGTCCGGCCCGGCCATGAGATGGTGATCAGCTATCCGGTCAATCTGTTCTCGCTCGATCTGCGCGCCAGGAAGCACCTGATGCTGGCGGGCGGCATCGGCATCACGCCGTTCATGGCGCAAACCGCGCAACTGGCGGCGGAAGGCGGCAATTTCGAACTGCACTACACGTGCCGCACCGCCTCGCTCGGCACCTATGCCGACGTGTTGAGGGAGCGCTACGACCGCCGGATCAGGCTCTATCACGATGACCGCGAAGAGCGCATCGAACTCGACCGGCTACTGTCGTCGCAACCGCTCGGCACGCATCTCTATGTCTGCGGTCCGTCGGGCATGATCGGCTGGGTGCGTGACCGCGCCGCCGCCTTGGGCTGGCCGGCGGAGACCGTCCATTTCGAGCATTTCGCAGCACCCCAGCCGGGCGCGCCGTTCGACGTGACGCTCGCCGTCACCGGCAAGACGATCCGCGTCGACGAGCAGCAAAGCCTGCTCGAGGCGATCGAGGCGGCCGGCGTCGATCCGCCCTATCTCTGCCGCGGCGGCGTCTGCGGTCAGTGCGAAACCAACGTCATCTCGCATGATGGCAAGTTCATCCACAACGATCACTGGCTGAGCGAGGACGAGCACCGCTCCGGCTGCAAGATCATGCCGTGCGTGTCGCGCTTCGAAGGCCGGTCCCTGGTGCTGGAGCGGTAGGAGGAAATCATGGGCATCACCTTTCGCAAGGAAACGTTCCGCGACGATTTCTCCTTCAAGAACAGTCCGGAGCACATCAGGCGGTTTCCGTTTCCGTTCCACGAAGACGCCTACATGTATGCGGTTAACATCGAGCCGCATGTCGTCGGGCCGAAGGGCAGCGTGCTCGAAAACCTGATCGACGTCGACGAGCACTACGTCGCCGAGATGCAGGATCGCGCTCTGGTGCTGGCCGAGGACCCGCTGCGCTGCCAGTCGCTGCCGCATATGACGTTGGCCGGCTGGGACCTGCTCGAACTTCTGATGGAGCAGCAGGCGCTGGGCTATCCCGAGCACTTCACGCTGACCCGCGACGGCGACCGCTGGCGCTGGATCAACCGACCGCTCGGCATCGACGACAGCTTCACCTTCGGCGACACCTCGACGCTGCCCTACGGGCCGATGGAGTACATCACGCGGCAGAGCCAGGGCGATTTCTGCATCCTCGACCAGCGCGACGGCAATCTGTGGATGGATGCCGGCATGGTCACCACCCAGGCAGACTGGTCGCTCGATTTCGACATCGGCATGAACTTCTTCGAGTGGCACGCGCCGGTGCCGCTGGCGCATGAGAAGGGGATTTTTGTCAGGGCGCTGAAGTTCCTCACCAACATCCAGCAAGGCAAGCCGGCGCGGCGGCTGAACTGGACGATGACCATCAATCCGCGCCTCGATACCAGCCCGGAAAACTATCACAAATGGGGTCCGGACCGGACGACGGTGACGCCGGAAAATGTCGGCGAAAAGGTCCATCTGCGCGTGGAACTGCAGAGCTTCTGGCGGCTGCCGCGCTCGAACGGCATCGTCTTCCCGATCCGCTGTTATCTGATCAAGATGGACGAGCTGGTGACGCAACCGAAATGGGCGCGGCGGCTGCATCGCGTCATCCGCGACCTTCCCGAGGAGCTTGCCACCTACAAGGGCCTGACCCGCTACCGCCCGACGCTGGTCGAGTGGCTGTCGAAGCTTGACGATGGCAGCCCAACGAGCCCGGGGTTTGGGCCGGATTAGAGCAAGGCCCCCTCATCCGGCCGCTTCGCGGCCACCTTCTCCCCGAGGGGAGAAGAGATCGCCAACGCTGATGCCAGCCTCCTCTCCCCTCGGGGAGAGGTCGGATTGCCCCGAATTGCCTTTTGCAATTCGGTTGGCAATCCGGGTGAGGGGGCTGCCCGCGTTCCGCTCAGCCCGCGCTCTGCGGATAGCAGATGATCGAGAGATAGCGCATCGGCAGCTGTGTCAACTTTTCCGGCCCATGCGGCGCATCGGCATCGAAGAACAGGCTGTCGCCGGGCTTCATCGGGTAGAGGTTGCTGCCGTGCCGGTAAACCACCTCGCCCTCCAGCATGTAGAGGAACTCCATGCCCTCATGCTGGAAGGTCGGAAACACATCGGAATCCTCTGTCAGCGTGATCAGATACGGTTCGACGACGACACCGCTGGTGTTGGAGCCGATATGGCCGAGCAGATTGTACTGGTGGCCGGCGCGCGTGCCGCGGCGCTCGACATCCAGCCCTTCTCCGGCCTTGACGAAGACAGCGCTGCGCTCTTCCTCGAAACGGCGGAAGAAGGCGGTGACCGGAACACCGAGCGCCCGCGACAGCGCCTGCAGCGTGGTCAGCGACGGTGAGGTGATGCCGTTTTCGATCTTCGACAGCATGCCCAGCGAAATGTCGGTGGCAACCGCCAGATCGGCGACGGTGATGCCGAGCTTCTTGCGGAACGCCCGCACCTCGCGGCCGATCGCGACTTCCAGCACTTTCTCGCGGGTGTCGCGAATGGCGTGCGGATTCTGGGTCAGCGGCGCCCGGATGGTTCGTCCGTCGGCGGCCTTCGGCAACGGCTTGGCTTTGGCCGCGGCGGCAGCTGGCTCGGGATCGGAAATCTTCTTCGCCATGTCGCCCCCTCTGCGGATTTATTTCACTCAAGGTGAACATATTCGGTGCCGATACAGGAGCGCAACCGCCACAACAAGCCAATTGCGGTCGATCCCCGTATTTTCCCGACGCCCTCTATCCCCGCTTTTCACCAGAAGTTGCCGCGGCGAAACGAAGTTTTGCCACAAGGCCTGTTGACAGCTTCAAAGGGGCAATTACTGTCCTGTCAGTGAAATTTGTTTCGTTAGAGAAAAAGAGATCGGGAGGCCCGGAATGAAAAGTCGTGTTGCCGTCATCGGAGCCGGACCGTCCGGCATGGCGCAGCTCAGGGCCTTCAAGTCGGCTGCCGACAAGGGCGCGGATATTCCCGAAATCGTCTGCTTCGAAAAGCAGTCCGACTGGGGTGGCCTGTGGAACTACACCTGGCGCACCGGCCTCGACGAGCATGGCGATCCGGTGCACGGTTCGATGTACCGCTACCTCTGGTCGAACGGACCGAAGGAATGCCTGGAGTTCGCCGACTACACATTCGAGGAGCATTTCGGCCGCCCGATCGGCTCCTATCCGCCGCGCGCCGTGCTGTGGGATTACATCAAGGGCCGCGTCGAAAAATCCGGCGTGCGCAAATGGGTGCGCTTCAACAGCCCGGTGCGCATGGTGACCTTCTCCGAGGCGACGAAGAAATTCACCGTCACCGCGCATGACCGCACCAACGACGTCACCTACTCCGAAGAGTTCGACAACGTCGTCGTCGCTTCCGGGCATTTCTCCGTGCCCAACGTTCCTTATTTCGAGGGCTTCGCCACCTTCAACGGCCGCATCCTGCACAGCCATGATTTCCGCGACGCCATGGAATTCAAGGGCAAGGATATCCTGATTATCGGCCGCTCCTATTCAGCCGAGGACATCGGCTCGCAATGCTACAAATACGGCGCCAAATCGATCACCTCCAGCTACCGCTCGAAGCCGATGGGTTTCAAATGGCCGGAGAATTGGAAGGAAGTGCCGCTGCTGCAGAAGGTCGTCGGCAAGACCGCGCACTTCAAGGACGGCACATCAAAGGATGTCGACGCCATCATCCTGTGCACGGGCTATCTGCACTCGTTCCCGTTCCTAACCGAGGAACTGAAGCTCAAGACCGCCAACCGCATGTGGCCGGACGGCCTCTATGAGGGCGTCGTCTGGGAGAAGAACCCGAAACTGTCCTTCATCGGCATGCAGGACCAGTTCTACACCTTCAACATGTTCGACGCGCAGGCCTGGTTCGCCCGCGACGTCATCATGGGCCGCATCAAACTGCCTTCGGCCGAGGCGATGGCAGCGCATGGCGCGAAATGGCGGGCACGCGAGGAAACGCTGGAAGATGCCGAGCAGATGATCTGGTTCCAGGGCGACTACACCAAGGAGCTGATGGAGCAGACCGACTATCCCGGCTTCGACGTCGAGGCGACCAACCAGACCTTCATGGAATGGGAACACCACAAGGCGGAAGACATTATGAGCTTCCGCGACCATGCGTACCGCTCGCTGATGACCGGCACCATGGCGCCGCTGCACCACACGCCGTGGCTGCAGGCGCTGGACGATTCGATGGAGAGCTATCTCGCGGTGAAAGGGGTGGCGGCGGAATAACCGTCGCGCCTCAAATCTATCCCAGCCTCGCCCTGGCCTTTGCCGTCCAGGCGTTGAACAGCCGGTCCGCGACGATGCCGATGAAGGCGATGGCCAACCCGGCCACGATGCCGCGGCCGGAATCGGCTTTGGAGAGCGCAATGAATACCTCCTGGCCGAGATCGCGCGTGCCGACCATGGCGCAGATGATGATCATCGCCAGCGCCATCAGGATCGTCTGGTTGACGCCGAGCATGATCTCGGGCAGCGCCAGCGGCAGTTGCACGCGCAGGAACGTCTGGCGCTTTGTGCAGCCCGAAACCTTCGCTGCCTCGATCAGCGCCGGCGGCACCTGCCTGATGCCGTGATTGGTGTAGCGGATGGCCGGCACCACGGCGAAGGCGACGGTGGCGATCATCGCGGTGACGTCGCCGACCCGAAACAGCATCACCACCGGAATGATGAAGCAGAAGGACGGCAGCACCTGCAGCGTGTCGATGATCGGCGTGACGATCTTCTCGAAACGGTCGCTGCGCGATGCCATCAGCCCGATCGGAATGCCGATCAGGCATGCGATGAAGGCAGAGATGCCGCAGAGATAGACCGTCGCCATGGTCTTCTCCCAAAGGCCGGTGACGGCACAGAAAGCGGTCAGCACGGCGACCAGGGCGGCAAGCCGCAGGCCGCCGAGCTGGTAGCCGGCAAGGCCGAGCAGAGCCACCGCGCCCAGCCATGGGAACCCTTCGCAGAAGGCGCGCACCGGGTTCAGCACGTTGAGGATGAGCGCAACCCGGAACATCTCGATGGTGTCGAAGAAGTTGATGGTGATCCAGCTCACAGCGGCCTTCCACAGCGGCGCCGTGGTGAAGGTGATCGCCTTCGGCACCGCCGCGAAGGCCGGCACGAACAGGCCAAGCAGCGTGGTGACGGCAAGGATGAGAACCGCCAGCGTCAAATTGGGATAGCGCCGCCAGAAGCTGGGGCTGGCCTCTTGGTGGACATGTCCCTTGGCATGGTTGTGGGCGATCGCCTGGCTCAGCCGGTCGAGCGCGATGGCCAGCGCGACGATGGCGAGACCGGCTTCCATCGCCTCGCCGACCTTCAGCGCCCGCAGCGCCAGCAGCACGTCGTAGCCGAGGCCGCCGGCGCCGATCATCGAAGCGATGATCACCATGTTGAGCGCCAGCATGATGACCTGGTTGACGCCGACCATCAGCGTTGGCCGCGCCGAAGGGAGCAGCACCCGCCACAGTTTCTGCCGCGCCGTGCAGCCGGCCATCTCGCTGAAGTCGTCGATCTCGGACGGTACCCGTGACAGGCCCAGCATCGTCGCCCGCACCATCGGCGGCGTGGCGAAGATGGCGGTCGCGATCATCGCCGAAACCGGGCTGTTGCCGAACAGGAGCAACATCGGGATCAGATAGGCAAAGGTCGGGATCGTCTGCATCAAGTCGAGGGCAGGGGAGATGATCAGCTTCTCGGCCCACGGCTTGCGCCAGGCCCAGATGCCGGCGAACAGGCCGGTGACGATGCAGAACGGCACGGCGATCGAGATCAACCCGAGCGTCAGCATGGCGTTGGTCCACTGGCCGAACAGCGCGATGTAGAGAAAGCAGCCGCCGACCAGCGCGCCAAGTTTCCAGCCGCCGGCGGCACGACCGGCAAGATATGCAGCGACGCAAACGCCGACCCAGGACAGGCGTGGCAAAACATAGGCGTCCGCGCCATGGCCGATCTTAAAATTCTTGGCCAAGAGATTGAGCGCGAAATCAAGGGGAACGCCGAGCACCGCGGTGATCGATCGCGTCAGCCAGGACAGGTTCGACTTCATCCAGCGCATCAGCGCGCTGACCCAGTCGGCGACGGGGATGGTCGCTTCGGCCGGATAGTTGACCGCCCAGGGCATTCTGTCCTGCAGAAGGAAGACGGCAAGCACTGCGGCGAGCGCGGAGGCCCAGACCAGCAGCCAGACCTGAACCGGACGCGATCTCGCCGCGCTGGCGCTTGCCGTCACCGTCATGCGCCGGCCCCCGGACGTTCGATGCCGGCCAGAAGATCGATTACCGCTTGCGGCGTCACCTCGCCGATCGGCTTGCCGCTGCCGTTGACCACCGCGAACGGCTTGCCGGCGGAGACGATGCTTGCTGAAAAACTTGCGATCTTGGTCTCCGGCGCCACCGTGCCGCCATGCGCCGCGCCTTCGCAGGCGCGCATCAGGCTCCTCGCCGAGATCACCTTGGCGCGGTCGACGTCGCGGGTGAATTCGGCGACGTAGTCGGTCGCCGGGTTGACCACCAGTTGTTCCGGCGTACCGATCTGGATGACCTCGCCGTCCTTCATGATGGCGATGCGGTCGGCCAGCCTTATGGCTTCGTCGAAATCATGGGTGATGAAGACGATGGTCTTGTGCAGCATGGTCTGCAGCCGCATCAACTCGTCCTGCATCTCACGACGGATCAGTGGATCGAGCGCCGAAAACGGCTCGTCGAGGAACCAGATCTCCGGCTTGGTGGCGAGGCTGCGGGCGATGCCGACGCGCTGCTGCTGGCCGCCGGAAAGCTCGCGCGGATAGAAATGCTCGCGGCCGCGCAGGCCGACGAGTTCGATGACTTCACGCGCCCGTGCTTCGCGTGTCGGCCGGTCCTGCCCCTGGATGCTGAGCGGAAAGGCGATGTTCTCCAGCACGTTGAGATGCGGCAGCAGAGCAAAATTCTGGAACACCATGCCCATGCGGTGGCGCCGCAATTCGATCAGTGCGGCATCGGAAATCTTCAAGAGATCCTTGCCCTCGAATTCGACCTTCCCATGCGTCGGCTCGACCAGCCGCGACATGCAGCGCACCAGCGTCGATTTGCCGGAGCCGGAAAGGCCCATGATGATGAAGATCTCGCCCTGGCGGATTTCGAGGTCGACGGCGCGCACTGCGCCGACCAGCCCGGCCGCGGCGATATCAGCCATACTGGCTTTGCCGTCGCGCTGGCGGATGAAACTGGCGGCGTTCGATCCGAACAGCTTCCAGACATTGCGGCAGGCAAGCTTTATCAGGCGGGCATCCTTGACCGCGGCATTCGGCACCTGTTCAGTCGCTTCCGTCATGCGATCGTCCTTCTGGAATAGGGATAGAGACCCGACCACAAGGGCCGGGTCCTCCAGTCGGAACGATCACTGCGCCCAGGCTTTCCAGTCGGCTTCGTGGGCGGCGATCCAGGCGGCGGCGACCTCTTCCGGCGTCTTGCCTTCGAGATCGATCTCGCCACTCATCTTATTGAGCTCGTCGGTGTCGACCGTGTAGGCTTTCGCCACCTTGTAGGCGACCGGCCATTTGTCCTTCATGCCGGCCCAGGAATATTTCCAGATCTCACCATGCGGCTTGCCGCAATCATATTTGGCGTCGGGGTTCCCGCCCCATTTCGGGTCGGTGTAGCACTCCGGCGTATATTCGGGGAATTCTACCCACTCGCCCTTGTACTTGGCCGGCGCCCAATGCGGCGAATAGATCCACAGCATGATCGGCGCCTTGCGCTGATAGGCCGAATCCAGTTCGGCGAACATCGCCGCGTCGGTGCCGGCATGGATGACGGTGAAGGGCAGTTTCAGCGCGACGACGCGTTCGTCGTCAAAGCCTTCCCATGTCACGGGGCCGCCGAGATAGCGGCCGTTCGGCGCCGTTTCGGCGGTCGAGAACGCCTCGGCGCATTTCGGATCCTTCAGCGCTTCCCAGTTCGGCAGGCCGGGGCATTTTTCCTTCATGTATTCGGGAAACCACCATTCTTCCTTGGCCTTGGGTCCAAGCTTGCCGAGGCGCTCGGTTTGGCCGGTCGCATCGGAAGCCTTCATGGCTTCGCCGGCCGTCGTGTCCCAGAACTCCATGCCGACATCGAGATCGCCATTGGTGAGGCCGGTGGTCAGGCTGGAGAGATAATCGGCGGTCGGGTATTCGACGGTGTAGCCGAGCTTTTCCAAGATGCCGCCAAGAATCTTGGCGTTCAGATTGACACTGGTCCAGTCGAACAGCGCGATCTTGATAGGGTCGTTTGATTCAGGCGCCGCCGCTTGGGCCGAAGGCGTCAGTGCACTTGCCGCGGCAAGTGCGAAGGCTCCCATTGATAGGCTCGAAATCACACTCCGAAATGACATGCATGTTCTCCTGTGAAACCATGTGGAAGTTCTTAGTCGTTCCCTTCTTGCGTCTTTTTTTGATTGTGTTGGAAAAGCTCGTCGTTGCGCAAGGCCGCTGGCACCACACTGCTGCCGGTGCTGATGCCGGCGCAGAACGGTTGGTGCTCAATCTCTTGAAGATGTGGTGTCGGAGGGGATCGCGTCATGGCATCAGATGGATTGCTGCGCGAGCAATCATCCGCGGAACGATCGCCGCTCATGCGGCGCTCTGAGACGTGCGAGCCATCAAGGTCCCATGATCTCGGCTGTCAACCTGGCAAGCCCCATCTCGCCAAAGCCGTTTCATGGGATGAAATTATATATACCAACGTCTATGCCGCGCAACGCATATTGCTATTTCTGCGTGCAATTCGAACGGCGCACGGCCGTTCCGGTGTCCTCACGACATGATCAGGCCGCCATCGACGTTGATGGTCTGGCCGGTGATGTAGGTCGCGTCGTCGCTGGCGAGAAAGCTGACCAGGCCCGAAACGTCTTCGCCACTGCCGGCGCGACCCATCGGGATGTTCTTGACCCATTCGGCCATCAACTCGCCGGGCTTGTAGTCGCCCATCAGTCTGCCCCATGCGGCGTCGTTATAGGCCCACATGTCGGTGTCGATGATGCCGGGGCAGATGGCGTTGACGGTGATCTTCTCCTTCGCCACTTCCTTGGCCAGGCTCTGGGTGATGCCGACGACGCCGAATTTCGACGCCGCATAGTGCGGTGTGAAGATGAAACCCTGCCGCGCCTGGCCGGATGCGGTGTTGATCAGCCGGCCGCCATCGCCATGCTTGCGGATGCGCGCGATCGCCTCCTGGCAGCACAGAAACACGCCCTTGGTATTGACCGCCATCACCTTGTCCCACTCGGCCTCGGTCATCGCCTCGATCCTGGCGATGGTGATGACACCGGCATTCTGCACGGAGATGTCGACGCGGCCGAACTGTTGCTCGGCCAGATCGTAGAGGGCAGTGACCTCATCTTTTTTGGTCACGTCGATCCGCATCGACGCGACCTTGGCACCCGCCGCCTTCAGGCTGGCGGCAACCTCGTCGACGCGCGGGTCGATGGCGCTGACGACGACGGCAGCACCTTCAGCCGCGAAGCGTTTCGCCATCGCAGCACCAATGCCGCCGCTGGCACCTGTGATGACCGCCGTCTTTCCCTCAAAACGCTTCTGCATTTTTTCTCCTACCAGCAGACAAAGCCGCCATCGACGATGAGGTCGATGCCGGTGACGAAACTCGCGGCGCGGCTGGCCAGGAACACGGTCGGGCCGACCATCTCCTCCGGCGTCGCCATGCGCCCCATCGGGGTGTCGCGCTCGAAGATCTTCACCTGTTCGGCGACTTCCGGACGCTTGTTCATCGGTGTCAGCGTGTAGCCGGGGCTCACCACATTGACGCGCAGACCGCGATCCGCCCATTCCATGGCGAGGCTCTTCGACATGTGGATGACGGCGGCCTTCGATGAATTGTAATGCGCCTGGGTCAAACCGCGGTTGACGATAGAACCCGACATCGAGGCGATGTTGATGATCGATCCCTTGCGCCGCGCCAGCATTGCGCGCGCCTCGGCCTGGCAGGACAGGAACACGCCGCTGACATTGACGTCGTAGATCTTCTGCCACTTCTCCAGCGACAGCGTCTCGGCCGGCTCGGCTCCGGCAATGCCGGCATTGTTGACGGCGATGGTCAGCGCGCCGAGTTCGGTTTCCGTGCGCTCGATCGCGGCTGCGAGATCGGTCTCCGAAGTTACCGTGCCGGTCAGCACCAATGCCTTGCGGCCGAGTGCTGCAATCCTGTGCGCCGTCTCCTCCAGCCCACCCTTGGAGGTGTGGCCGAAACAAGCAATGTCGGCGCCGGCTTCGGCGAGGCCAATGGCGATCGCTTGCCCGATGCCGCTGCCGGCGCCAGTGACCAGCGCAACATCCCCATGAAGATCGAATAGTGTCATCGTCGGTTCCTCTCCTCCAACCGCCGGCCCTCCCGAAATGAAGGGGCGCCAGCCCTTGGCTGACGCCCGCGCGGTCCGGTGCCTGGGAGGATATCACCTGCTGCGCTTTGTTCCGATTCGCTGTCCTAGCTGGTGGCGAGTTCCATGACGGCAACGTTGCTGGCTTCGCTTCGGTCGAGGATGCCGCGCTGGCGGCCGCGGCTCAGCACCAGCACGCGATGCGACAGGCCGAGCACCTCCTCGAGATCGGAGCTCACCACCACCACCGCCATGCCGGAGCGGGCGAGGTCGGCGATGACGTCGTAGATCGCGGCGCGCGCGCCGACATCGATGCCGCGCGTCGGCTCGTCGAGGATAAACACCTTGGGCGGCCGCGACACCCATTTGGCGATGATCACCTTCTGCTGGTTGCCGCCGGACAGCTTGCTGACCGCCTGGCCCGGTCTGCCCTTGACGCCGAGCCTGGAGATGCCGGCCTCGGCGAATTTCTGCACTGCCTTCGGAAAGACCCAGCCATTCGGCGCCACATGGTCGAAATTGCCGAACGCCAAATTTTCGCCGATCGTCTGGTCGAGCACCACGCCTTGCGCCTTGCGGTCTTCCGGCACCAGCACCACACCGGCTTTGATCGCCGCCGCCGGGCCGCTGAGATGCACTGGTTTGCCGGCAACACGCACAGACCCTGATGAAATCGGATCGGCGCCGGCGATCGCCCGCACCAGCTCCGTGCGTCCGGCGCCGATCAGCCCGGCGATGCCGAGGATTTCACCGGCGCGCACCGAAAAACTGACATTGTTGAAGCTCTTCTCCGGCGACGACAGGTTCTCGACCTCGAGCAGCATCTGGTCGCCCGGCGGCGACAATTGTGGGAACATCCGCTCGACCGAGCGGCCAACCATCTGCTCGACCACGGTGCGCACCGGAATGTCGGCGCGCTCGTGCCGGGCGACGATACGCCCGTCGCGCATCACCACCACGCGGTCGGCAATCTGCGCGATCTCGTCCAGCCGGTGGCTGATATAGATGAAGGACATGCCCTCGGCCTTGAGCTTGCGGATCTGCTGGAACAGCAACTCCGTTTCCTCGCCGCCAAGGGCTGCCGTCGGTTCGTCGAAGATCAGCAGCTCGGCATTGAGCGTCAGCGCCTTGGCGATCTCGACCTGCTGCTGGGCCGCAATGCGCAGCGTGCGCACCTTGCGCTCCGGCGAGACATCGAGGCCAAGCCGTTTCAGCTGAGCCGATGCCTGCGCATTCATGGCGGCGCGGTCGATGCGGCCGCCGCGCATCGGCAGCCGCCCGACATAGACGTTCTCGGCGACCGATAGATCCGGCAGCAGCTTCAGCTCCTGGTGGATCATGCCGACGCCGGCATCGATGGCGGCGGCGGGAGAGGCGGGGGAATAGGGCTTCCCCCGCCACATGATGCTGCCGGCATCGGGCTTGGTCGACCCGGCAATGATATTGGAAACGGTGGACTTGCCGGCGCCATTTTCGCCAAGCAGCGCCACGACCTCGCCCGGCCGCACCTCAAAGCTCGCATCGGCCAGGACCTGGACCGGTCCATAGCTCTTGCAGAGGCCGTTGACGGAGAGCCCCAGATGGGGGCTCTCGGCTTGGCGCGGGTTCAAGGACATCGTTTCGCTCGTCGACTGATCAAGGATGCTTTTCGATGAACTGCTCGACATTGTCCTTGGTGGTCAGCGTCGCGTCCTGCAGCTGTTCGGCGGGAATGGTTTCGCCGGCCACCAGCTTGATCGCCGCATCGACGGCAAGCCGGCCCATGCCTTGCGTCTGCTGCGTCGCGGTCACGTCGAAGACACCGTCCTTCAGCGCCTTGAGCGCCGCCACGTCGCCGTCGAAGCCGGCAACCCAGACCTTGTGGCCGGGATTGGCGACCTTGACCGCCTGGGCAGCACCGAGCGCCAGCGCGTCGGCCTGGCCGATGACGATCGACACGTCGGGATGCGCCTGCAGCAGATCCTGCGTCAGCTTGAAGCCTTCATCCTGGTGCCAGCCTTCGCTCCACAGCTCGCCGACCACCTTGATATCAGGATAGGCCTTGAGCGCTTCGCCGCAACCCTTCGAACGGTCGACCTCGGGCGTCGTGCCCTTCTGGCCGTGGATGATGATCAACTCGCCCTTGCCGCCGGCCTGCTTGGCGATGTAGTCGCACACCGCCTGGGCCGAGGCCACGCTGTTGGTGGCGATGAAGGTGTCGCCCGGCGCGCCGTCGGCATTGCGGTCGACATTGATGACCGGAATGCCGGCAGCCTTGGCCGTCTTGGTCGGCACCGTGGCGGCGGTGGCGCCGGCCGGGATGTAGATCAGCGCATCGATGTTCTGCGTGATCAGGTCCTGCACCTGGCTGACCTGGGTCGCCGAATCGCCCTTGGCGTCGACGGTGACGACTTCGATGCCCTTTTCCTTGCCGTAGGCTTCGACCGATTGCTTGATCTGGTTGAAGAAGTCGGCCTGCAGATTGGCGACGGCAAGCCCGAGCTTCTTGGCGTCCTTGGCCGAGGCCATGTCGGACAGGCCAAGCAGCGGAATGACGGCCGCGGCAGCAAGCAGCAATGAACGTTTGGTCAGCATGGTATTCCTCCGTTGATACAGTTCAATCTGTTCTGCCGGCGCACCATGGCGCCCTTGGCCGAACACTCCCAGTCTCGGATCAACCGATCCGTTTTCCCCCGGACATCCGGGCGAATCTCATTGCGCCCCATTCATTGCGCTCGCCGCCGCCAGGTATCGGTGGCGACCGCCAGCGCGATCACCACGCCGATCACCACCTGCTGGATGAAGGGCGAGACGCCGAGCAGGTTCAGCCCGTTGCGCAGCACGCCGATGATGAGCACGCCGACGGCGGTGCCGCCGATAGAGCCGACGCCGCCCGACAGGCTGGCGCCGCCGATCACCACGGCGGCGATCGTGTCCAATTCGTAGCCGAGGCCGGAGCTCGGCTGGACGGAATCCAGCCGTGCCGCAAGCACGATGCCGGCGAGCCCGGCCAGCACGCCGCAGATCGCATAGACCCAGTTGGTCAGCGACTTGACCGGGATGCCGGAGAGCCGGGCGACCTCGGCGCTGCCGCCGATCGCGTAAAGGCTGCGGCCGGTGGCGCGGTAGTTGAGGAAGATCGCGAAGATGATGGCTAGCACCATCATCAGTCCGACGGTGACCGACAGGAAACCGAAATGGCGGATGATCGACAGGTTGGTGAACCAGTCGGGAAAACCGACGATTTGCGAGCCGTCGGTGATCATGTTGGCGAGGCCGCGCGCCACCGACATCATCGCCAGCGTGGCAATGAAGGGCGGCAACCTGGTGATCGTCACCAGCAGGCCTGAAACCAGCCCGCAAAGGCCGGCAACGACGAGTGCCGCGACGACGCCCGCCGCAAGGCCGAGATTGAGATAGTCGGGATGGGCGACAAAGCCCATCACCATGGCGGCGAGCGCCAGCACGGAACCGACGGAAAGGTCGATGCCGCCGATCAGGATGACCAGCGTCATGCCGATCGCCATGATGCCGAGCACGGTGATCTGGTCGAGCACGTTGAGGATGTTGCGGACGGTCAGGAAGGTGTCGGTGGTCAGCGTCAGGGCAAGGCACAGCAGCAGCAGCCCGATGAGCGGACCCATGGTTCCGGCGAACAGCGCCGAAAGCTTCGCGCCCGTCGCGGCCTGTGCGCCGGCTTTCAAATCGCTCGCATCGTTGCTCACAGCCACTTCGTCTCCTCCGCCAGCAAAACGGCGATGTCTCGCCATCCGCTCTTGTTCACCAGGCACCTCCCTGTGAACAATTTATCTTTGATATGCAATTTTGTTCAGCTAAACGGTTCATTAGAAAATTGTCAAGGCCTGCCGCTTCATTCGATGCTGGTTTGCGCTGCTGTTCGGTTTGGCTTACGAAAGGGCGCAGAATGCCGCGTTTAAATCCGGTTTTCATCTGCTCTATCTCTGTGCGATCATTTTTGGCTGGCTGAGTAGCGGCAGGCGACCAAGACAAAGTAAATGTTGACCATTTCGGGTTTTATCTCGCGTTGCGGGCGATATCCCGAGGCTTTCCCGGGGCACACCCGGCGATTGCAGGCTGTCAGGTCGCAAACACCGGTTGAATGACCCGGTTGAACGGCGTTGAGCGGTTGTGGACAGCCGCTGGAGGGGAAAGAGATGGCGACCATCGAGAACGAGAAGACCTCGCGCTTTCCGGACTCCGAGCTCAAGGCCCGCGCGGCGTGGCACTACTATGTCGAGGGTCTGACGCAGGAACGGATTTCCGAGATCCTCGGCATCGGCCGCATCAAGGTGCATCGCATTCTCTCCGCCGCCCGCGAGGAGGGCATCGTCCAGTTCCGCATCCGTGACAGCGTTGTCGAATGTGTGGTGCTGGAGGAGAGCCTGAAGCAGCGTTTCGGCCTCAGCCAGGCCGTGGTGGTGCCGTCGGCTGCCGACAGGAGCAACGCGCCGCTGATGATCGGCCATGCCGCCGCTGCCTACCTGGCCGACCATGTGAATGCCGGCGATGTCATTGCACTCGGCTGGGGGCGGACGCTGAAATTCGCCATCAACGAATTGCCGCGGCGGCCGATCGCCAGGACGACCGTCGTCTCCATGCTTGGCGGCCTCACGCGTGCCCAGCCGCTCAACCCGACCGAAAGCGCGTGGGATTTCGCCGAAAAGATCGGCGCCGAGTGTTTCCTGCTGCCGGTGCCGGTCTATGCCGACAGGCCGGAGCAGCGTGACGCCTTCATGAGCCAGCGCAGCGTCCAGGATGTCGTCTTTCGTGCGCGCCGGGCAAACATCGCCGTCCTCAGCGTCGGCTCGTTTTCCAATGAAAGCCCGATCGCCAATTACGGCTTCATCAAGCCCAGCGAACTCGAGGAATTGCAGGCCGCCGGCGCCGTCGGTGACATTCTGTGCCATTTCGTCGACGCCGAGGGCCGTCCGGTCGAGCATGAGGTCAATCGCCGGGTCTGCGCCTATCCGCTGCAGGATCTGTCGGAGATCCCGAATATCATCCTGGTTTCGGGAGGCCAGGAAAAGGTCGCCGTCATGCGGGCGGCACTCGCCGGCACCAAGGTTTCTGTCCTGATCACTGACGAGGATGCGGCCAAGGGCCTGCTCAACGGCGGACCTTCCGCCTAGCCGAGTGCGCCAAGGCGGGTGTGGATGTCGCGCGTTGCCTGATAGAGGTCGCGATAGATCGCCTTGCGGGCGCGGTAGAAGGGCACCAGTCCGTCGACCGGGTCGACATGCCGGGTCGGCGGCGCCGTCATCGCCTCGGCTGCCGCCGCTGACGATGCAAACCATCCGACCGCCGAAGCCGCCAGCATCGCCGCGCCGAGTGCTGCGGCTTCGTTGACCGGCGAGACCGAGAGCGGCCGCTCGAGCACGCTCGCCATGATCCGCATCAGCAAAGCCGAATTGGTGCCGCCGCCGGCGGCGACCATTGCGGCCGGCTTGCCGCCGGTCCGGGCTTCCATCGCCTCGGTGGCGATGGCCTGCTCGAAGGCGATGCCTTCCAGAGTGGCGCGGAAGAGATGCTCCGGTCGGTGGTCGAGCGACAGGCCGACAATGGCGCCGCGCGCCGCACCATCCCAATAGGGGCTCATGACGCCGGCCCAATAGGGCATGACAAGCAGGCCTTCGCTGCCGGCGGCAACATTGACCGCCGCCTTCTCCAGCGCCGCCGCCGACGGCGAGCCGGTGGTGCGGACGATCCAGTCGACCAATTGCATGCCCGAGCGCAGCACGGTCTCCAGCATGAATCCCGAACCTGTGGGCGAGACCAGCGTACGAAAAGCGTCCGACGTTGTGACTGTGCCGGAATAGCAGCCGCTGACAACGCCCGAGCCGAGCGACAGGTAGGTCTTGCCTTCGCCGTACACACCCATGCCGAGGCCCATCGCCTGACCGTCGCCGGCGCCGACGACAATGGGAGTGCCGGCCTTCAGGCCGGTCAGTCCTGCCACGCTTTCGCTAAGTCCACCGCAGACCATGCCCGGCGCGACCAACTCCGGCAGTTGGTCCGGCCGCAAACCCGCCGCCGCGACAAGCTCAGGGTGCCAGATGCCTTTCTCTACATCGAGAAGTCCGAGCGGATCGGCGCTTGCGGTGCTGGTAACCAGCCGGCCGGTCAGCCGGAGAACGAAGAAGCCATGCACGTCGACCAGTGCCGCAGCCTTGGCCAGCACTTGCGGCTGGTGTTCGGCGAGCCAGGCGATGGCATAGAGCGCCGGCGTCGGGTCCGGCGGCTTGCCGCTCCAGTCGCGGATCGCCTCGCGGCCGAGTTCGGCCGAAAGCCTGGCAACCTGCGGGCGCGCGCGCTCATCGAGCCACAGGATGGCTGGAATGAGCGGCTTGCCGGCATCGTCGATCAGCGTGAAGGTCTCGCGCTGGTGGGCAATGGAAATCGCCGCCACCCGCGAAGCGCCAACCGCCTCTGTGACCTGCCTCAGGGCGCCGAGCAGCGCTGTCCACCAATGTTCGGCGTCCTGCTCGAAATGGCCGGGCCTGGGATTTGAAAGCGGATAGGTCTCGCGTGCCTGGAACAGTTCTTCGCCGTCACGGGTGAAGGCAATCGCCTTCACGGCCGTCGTCGAGGCATCGATCCCGATTACGACATCGTTCATCAGGCGGAGATCCGGCGGAGTCAGGCGGCGTTGGTAACGAACCGTCCATCCGACTGGTCGAGACGACGGCGGATCTGGGTTATCACCATCGAATCGTCGGGTACACAATTTTCATAGGTGAGGAAGTCGCCGGTCTTGACCGGCTTGACCACCTTGGCGCGTTCGGCAAGCCCGAGCGGCAGGGCGCCGCGGGCGCGCGCGTCCTCCCAGGTCATGGCAAAGCCGCGATAGTCGTTCTCGCCGATCATGCCGAGCGACTGGCCAAGGCCAAGGTCGCTCTTGGCCACAGCCACCGCTTCGGCGACCGGATGGTCGAGCGGCTCCATGTCGGCGCGCTTGTAGACCACGGCACGCGCCGCCGACAGCGGCACTTCCAGGCTGGTCAGGTGATAGGGGCGGAAGATCGTGAAATACGGGCCCTTGCCGACCTTGAGGTCGACCATGCGTTCCAGCACGCGCGGGTGCCTTGTCTCGATGATGCAGAACACGCCGGGCGCCACGCCCTTGCCGATGGAGTAGTCGACCACGCCCTTGCGATGCAGCACGCCGCCGTCCTCGCGCGGGCAGAGCACGTTGGCCAGTTCTTCCAGCGTCGCAGTCGGCCCATGCATACCCGGCACGTCGGGCACCAGTCCGGTGGCGTTGGCGATCGCCACCATCTCGATCGCCGTCTTGGAGCCGTCGACGAATTCGACCAGCATGCGCGCATTCATGTTGCGCTCGGCCGCTTCCTTCTCGTAGTCGGCAGGCATGGCGTCGATCTTCAGCGGATTGTTCTTGCCCTTGCCGGCGGCGATGATGTTGAAGCCAAGGCTCCTGGCAAAGCCGATGATCTCCAGTGTGCAGGCGGGCTCGTCGCCGGCCGCACCCGTGTAGACCACGCCGGCCTTGCGCGCCTCTTCCTTGAGGAAGCGACCGATGGTGATGTCGGCCTCGACATTGAGCATGACGATGTGCTTGCCGTTCTTCATCACTTCGAGCGCAAACAGCGTGCCGATGTTGGGGTTGCCGGTGGCGTCGATGATGACGTCGATGCGGCCGGCGGAGGCCAGCGCATGCAGGTCTTCGGTCACCGCGATCTTGCCGGCCTCGATGGCGCGGTCGATGGCTGACGCATTGGCCGCCTGCACGATATCGGAACGGTCATGGCCGGCGAGCAATGCGGCGTCGATCGCCGCTTGCGGCCTAACTTCGGAAATTGCACCGATGCGCATGCCCGGCATCAATGCGACCTGAACGACGATGTCGGTGCCCATCTGCCCGGCGCCGGCCAGACCGATGGTGATCGGTCCCTGCTTTTCAGCGCGCTGCAGAAGTTCCGCTGCAAATTGCGGATGGGACATGTCGCTTCCTCCAGTTCCTGACGCGCCGCAGCGTCGAAATCATCATTTTGAACATTCCTATTTCCAAATGAACAATATTTCAACCGGCAATTTGGCAATAGGAGCAGGTCATTCAAATCATGAAGTGAAGTTGCGCTGATGGTGCAGAACCTCTTTGACGCTGGCGGGACATGCCCTGCCGGACATCTCCCAACGAGGGGGGAGATTGGCCGTCGCCGGCCGCTGTGGTTATTTTTCAACGTTGCAAGATGAGCGGAGCGCCAAAATTGCCAATCTCCCCACAAGTGGGGGAGATGTCCGGCAGGACAGAGGGGGGCGCGAAGGATCGCCACGATCGCCAATCGGCGCCGTTTGCTTCGCCCCGAAATGACGACGGGAGAAATGCGGCTCAGAAATAGCCGGCCGACGCGGCCGTGGCTTCCTTCGGGATTTCGACGCCGTCGACCAGGATCTTGTCGACCAACTCGTGGTGGAAGCACACCAGCCCCTTGATGCGCTCGGCCTCGTGGACGGGCTCGGGATAGTACCAGACGAGGTTCTCGTGGCGCTTAGCCTTGGTCGTCACATGATAATAGTTGGAGATACCCTTGTAGGGGCAGCGCGAGATGTAGCGGCTGGGCGCAAACAGATCGAGCCGCGTGTCGGCGATCGGCAAATAGTGGCGCACCGGATGCCCGGTCTCGAACAGGAAGACGCCACGGCGTGAATCGGCGACCTGCTCGCCGTCGAGGACGACCTGGACGCGCCGCGACGACGGCAGGCAGTCGACCCGGCGGAACGGATCGCGGGCGTGGACGAAGATCTCCTCGTCCTCCTCGAACCAGTGACCAATCTTGCTCCAATAGAACGACATGTAGTCTGAAATCGGCGGACAGCCCTTGACCGGATCGAGATAGCGCCATGCGCCATCCTCGACCAGCGTGATGCCGGTGTTGAGCGAGTAGTGCGTAGCGACACCCTTGTATGGATCCTCCGTCGTCGTCTTGCTGGGCAGCAGGAACTCCTCACGCACGTCGCCGATCGGGAAATAGTAGACCGGCAGATGATCGGATTCGTAGAACACCAGCGCGTTGACCGTGTCGGCGACAATCATCGACCCGACCTGGACGCGCAGCCGTTTCGGCGATGGCATGGTGAAGGCGACATAGCCCGGCTCGAACTCATACTGGACGATGGTGTCAAGCAAGGGGAAATGCGGTCCGCGACCGCGCAGGTGGGGCTTGCGAATGATGGCCTCCCGTTTCTTTTCTTTTGTGATCAAGCGTTGGCGCACGACTAGAGCGAGAAGGTTGGCGAGGGGTTCCGGGCGGCGGGCATTCTCTGCGTCGAACCGCTCGAGCGATGGCCCCCCATCGCTTGTCGCGGCCCTGCTGCCGGATAGCCTCGCCGCCCGAAACGCTGAATGGTCCAATCTAGCCTCTACCTTTTTGGTTGAGCGATCTTTGGGATCTCTATCCCAGGGACACGCGGTCGAGCAGCAGCCCGGCCGCGATTGGCGGCAGGCCGCTGACATTCTTGCGCACCGGCACCAAAAGGTCCGGGAAATAGCTGAAGATGACCGGGGTCTCGTCGAGCAGCAATTTCTGGATGTCGGAGGCAGCACTGCGCTGGGCGCCGATATCGAGCGCCTTCAGGTAACTTTTGACCATGCCGTCATAGGTGGAATTCTTGAAATGCGCCGCATTCCAGGGTCCGTCGCTGGTGAGCGGGCTGTTGAGGAACACATTCGGCACGCTGCGGTGTGCGTAATCGGTGATACCGAGTGGGCTGTCCAGCCAGTCCGATTGGCCGAACACCGCCTTCCCGTAATATTTGTCCTGGTCTTCGATGTTGAGCGCAATGCGGGCGCCGATCTCCTTGGCGAAGTTCTGGAACAATTGCGCGTATCCCGGAATGTCGGAATAGCGCAGCGTCGTCAGCGTCATGTCGAAGCCGCTGGCCAGTCCCGCCGCCTCGAGCAGTTGCTTGGCCTTGGCAATGTCCTGCACCCGCTGCGGCACCGACTTGTCGGTCGCCGGAAAAGCCGGCGCGAACGGGCTGTCATTGCCGGTGGCGGCCATGCCGCGGCACAAGCCATCGACCAGCTTGCTGCGGTCAATGCACAGCGCCAGGGCCTGGCGCACGCGCTTGTCGGTAAACGGGCCGGTGTCGCAGCGCATATGCAACTGGCGGTGGGCGGTCGAGGCGACGCGCAAGACGGTGATATCAGAGCTGTTCAGCACCACCTGACTGACATCGAGCGGCACCGCGTCGAGCAGATCCACTTCGCCGGCCTGTAGCGCCAGGATGCGCGGTTGCACGTCGCCGTAGAACTTGAATTCGAGCCGGTCGGGCAACGCCTTTTCGCCCCAATAGTCGGGGTTGCGGATAAAGCTGGCGCCGACCTTCGGCGTGTAGCTCTCGAGCCGGAACGGCCCGGTACCCTCGAAGGTCTTTTCGTAATCGCCCTTGTAGCTCGCCGGCAGGATGACGGCGTTGTAATTGTCGATCGACACCGAATAGGGAAAGCTGCCGTTCGGCGCATCGAGATGGAAGGCGACGGTATGGTCGTCGACCTTGCGGGTGCCGCCCTTCGACAACAACCCCTTGAACACCGACAGCGCGTTGGATGCACCGCTCGGATCGGCGAGACGGTCGAAGGTCGCCACAACGTCGTCCGCCCGAAACTCCTCGCCATTGTGGAATTTTACGCCCTTGCGCAGCTTGAAGGTCCAGACGCTGCCATCCTCGTTCGGCGACCAGCTTTCTGCCAGCACTGGCTTCAGGGTCAGGTCCGGCTGGGTGACGCAGAGAAATTCGGCGGTCTGGAACACCAGCTGGTAGCTGCCACTGTCGTAATAGGTGACGGGGTCGATCGCGCCGCCCGGCGTCGCGATGCCGGCGCGCACGGTTCCGCCCGGCTTGCCCTCGGCGCGCGCCTGTGGCGTGCCGAGACCGGCGGCGGCAACGATGCCGCCCAGCAACGGCAGCGACAGGCCGAGCAAGCTGCCGTGGCGCAAGAAATCGCGGCGGCCGATCCTGCCCGCCAGAAGCTCGTCGACAGCGGAATTTTCGATTGCGGTGAGATTTTTGCGAGCGGTATCGATCATCTTGAAATGCTTGGGCATGGCTGCATTCCTTTGTCCTTGGGGGGCTGGCCATCTAGGTCATTGTTGACTGCGGCCGAAAAGCGATATTTTTTGATGGGAGCCATCGAAATTTTCGATGCGGGAGCCAAGGCATGGACACTGAAAATCTGCGCAGTTTTCTAGAGGTTGCCGCCCATGGCAGCTTCACTGTTGCGGCCAGCCGGCTCAACCTCGCCCAGTCCACAGTCAGCGCGCGAATCCGCGGTCTGGAGGACCAATTGGGACGCCGGCTTTTCGTTCGCGATCGCGACGGAGTGACGCTCACTCCGGCCGGCCGGCAGTTCCTGCCGCATGCCTCCTCGATCACCCGCACCTGGGAGCAGTCGAGGCAAGACATCGCGGTTCCCGATGGCTATGAGACTTTGCTGCGGCTGACCGCGCCTGCCTATCTATGGGACCGGATCACCTCGCCCTGGGTCGCCTGGATGCGCGATAGGTGCCCGAACGTCGCGCTGCGGCTCGAAGGCAGTTTTCCCGACCTGGCCATAGACCAGCTGGCTGAGGGCCTGCTCGACATCTGCATCCTCTATCTGCCGCGGCCGCATCCCGGCATCGTCTATGAAACGCTGGCTGTCGATCAGGTCGTGCTTGTCCAGCATGCGGCACAGACCCAGCCCTGGACGGAGAACTACATCCTCATGGACTGGGGGCTCGAATTCCGCATCGAGCACGACCGCGCTTTTGCCGGCATGGTGAAGCCGGCCATTTCGGCCGGGCTGGTCTTCATCGGTCTGCAGCATGTGCTGTCGCAGCAGGCGGCCGCCTATCTGCCGCTCAGCGCCGTCAGCGGCTATATCGAACGGGGCGACATGAAACGCATCGAGGATGCACCGGTTTTCCAGCGACCGATCTACCTCGCCTATCCCTCGAACCCCGTCTCGTCGGATACGCTGGATGTCGCGCTGATGGGACTGCGTGCGCTGGCAAGGGACTGGTCGGGCGGTCAGGGTTTTTCGGAGGGCGACCGCGCTTTCAGCATGGCTGACGAGTCCTAGCAGCGGATCAGGCCGGTTCGGTTTCGATCGGTTTCTGCTTCTGCAGCCGCGCAAGTTCCGCATAGGGAATATGGCAGCGGATCGTGTGACCGGGCTCCGCCTCGGCCAGTGGCGGCTCCTGTTCCTCGCAGATCGATCCGATCTTGCGCGGGCAGCGTGTATGGAACACGCAGCCCGATGGCGGATGGGTGGCGCTGGGGATTTCGCCGTCGAGGCGAATGCGCGACGTCTCGGTCTGATCGAGCTTGGGAACGGCCGAGAGCAGCGCTTCCGTATAGGGGTGATGCGGGCCGGAAAAGACGTCTTCGGACGGCCCCAGTTCCATGATCCGCCCGAGATAGAGGACAGCGATCTGGTCGGAGAGATAACGCACCACCGCCAGATCATGCGAGATGAAGATGTAGCTGACATCCTCTTTCGACTGCAGGTCGGCGAGCAGGTTGAGGATAGCCGCCTGCACCGACACATCGAGCGCCGAGGTCGGCTCGTCACAGACGACGATGCGCGGCTCGCCGGCGAAGGCGCGCGCGATTGCCACGCGCTGCTTCAGCCCGCCCGAGAGCTGGCGCGGCTTGACGGCGAGATGCCGGTCGGTAAGCCGCACCGAACGCACGAGTTCATCGAGGCGGGTCTGCAGCGCCGAACCGCTCAAGCCCGCCAGCCGCTTCAGCGCCCGGCTGATCAGATGCCGGATCGAGTGCGAGCGGTTCAGCGCCGAATCCGGGTTCTGGAAGACGATCTGCATCGCCTTGATCTGGTCCGCGGTGCGGCTGTCCAGCCGCGGCGCCAGCGGTTTGCCCTCGAGTTCGATGCTGCCGCCTTCGTCCGGCGGCACCAGGCCAAGCAGAAGCCTGGCGAAGGTGGTCTTGCCGCTGCCGGATTCACCGACCAAGCCAAGCGTTTCGCCAGGCCTCAGGCTGACCGAAACATCCTTCACCGCCCGCAGCGCATGGCCATGGCTGGCATAGGTCTTGTTCAACCCCTCGACGCGCAGCACGGCTTCCGGTGCCGCCTTCGGCGCGGCAGCCGCCGCATCGCTTGGCGTGGCGCGCGGCAGCGACTGCGCCTGTTCGTGATAATGGCAGCGCGACAGCCTTCCGCCGAGATCATAGAGCGGCGGCAATTCGCTGCGGCAGCGGTCCGTCGCCAGCGCGCAGCGGTCGGCGAAGGCGCAGCCTTTGATCGCGGCGCCAAGGCTGGGCAGGAATCCCGGTATGGTGTCGAGGCGGCCCTGGTCCTTGCGCTGGCCGCCGCGCGGCAGGCAGCGCAGCAGCGCCACCGTATAGGGGTGGCGCGGATCGTTGAACACGGCTTCCGTCGGCCCTTCCTCCACCAGCATGCCGGCATAGAGCACGCCAACCCGGTCGCACATGTTGGAGACGACGGCGAGGTTGTGGCTGATGAACAGGATTGACGCCGAAAGCTCCTGGCGCAGCTGCGCGATCAGGTCCAGCACTTCGGCTTCCACGGTCGCGTCGAGACCGGTCGTCGGCTCGTCGAGGATCAGCATGGTCGGGTCGTTGGCCAGCGCCATGGCGATGGCGACGCGCTGCTGCATGCCACCTGAAAGCTGGTGCGGATAGCGCTGCATGACGCTGACCGGATCGGAAATGCGCACCCGGTTGAGCATGGCGATCGCCCGCTCGGTGGCGGCCTGTCCCGAAATGCCGCCAAGCTCGAAGATCTCGGTCAACTGGCGGCCGATGCGGATCGACGGGTTCAGCGCCTTGCCCGGATCCTGATAGACCATCGAGACGCTTTCGGCGCGGGCGCGCCGCAAGGCCTCGGCGTCGAGCTTCATGACATCCTGGCCGTCGAGCGAGATCGCCCCGCCGGTGATCGAGCCGTTGCGCGGCAGATAGCGCACGACGGTAAGTGCGACCGTCGATTTGCCGCAGCCGGATTCGCCGACCAGCCCATAGGCCTCGCCTTGGCCGATTGTGAGGCTGAGGTTGCGCAGCACCGCCCGGTTGCGGCCGGCGACGCGGTAGGCGACGGAGAGATCGTGCAATTCGAGCGCATTGGCGGCTTTGGCGGGCTCAGTCATTGAGCGCCCCTTGCACGCCGTCGGTCACCAGATTGACGCCAATCACCAGCGAGGCGATGGCGAGCGCGTCGAACAGCACCGTCCACCAGAAGCCACCGCCAATCATGCCGTAGTTGCTGGAGATTGAGAGCCCCCAGTCGGGTGAGGGCGGTTGGATACCGAAGCCCATGAAACTCAGCGTGGCGACGGCGAAGATCGCATAGCCCAAGCGGACCGTCGTTTCGACCAGGATCGGCGGAATGACGTTGGGCAGGATTTCGACGAACATCGTATGCATGGCACTT
Organism: Mesorhizobium sp. AR10; assembly: GCF_024746795.1. Lineage (NCBI taxonomy): Bacteria > Pseudomonadati > Pseudomonadota > Alphaproteobacteria > Hyphomicrobiales > Phyllobacteriaceae > Mesorhizobium > Mesorhizobium sp. AR10. Next base: position 5,668,414 of record NZ_CP080524.1, on the reverse strand, counting down.
TCGTGCCGGAGCTGGGCTGCGGCGACGTAGTCGAGCTCGCGTTCGGCCAGCACCGCCGAGCGCACCGTGCGGGCGATGATCGGCGCAAAGCTGAGGCCGATGACGACGATGACGGTGGTCTTGGAGGTGCCGAGCGCGACAATGGCGAGCAGCGCGACGATGACCACTGGGATCGCCATGAAGGCTTCGAGGATGCGGCTGATGATGTCGTCGACAATGCCTCTGAAATAGCCGGTGAAGAGACCGAGCGCCGTTCCCGCTATGGTGGCCAGCAAGGTGGCCAGCGGCGCCACTGTGAGGATGTCGCGCGAGCCGACGATGACGCGCGAGAAGACGTCGCGGCCGATCTGGTCAGTGCCGAACCAGTGCTCGGCCGAAGGCCGCGCCAGTGCGTTGATGATGTCGTCGGCAAGCGGGTCGTAGGGCGCGAAATGCTCGCCGAACAGCGCGCAGGCAACCCAGAACAGCACGATGCCGAGGCCGGTGAGGAACGTGCCGGACCGCAGCAGCGAAAAGAACACTTCCGCCATCGGGCCGCGCCGGCTCATATTGTCGGGCGCAGGCAGGCTGGCCTGGCTGTCGGTGGGACTCATTGGTCTGTTCCCAGCCGGATCCGTGGATTCAGCACGGAATAGAGAAAATCGGCGGCCAGCGTGGCGATGGCATAGACGATGCCGATGGTGAGGATACCGGCTTCCAGGATCGGGAAGTCCTTGCCGCGTGCGGCGGTGAAAATCAGCGAGCCGATCCCCTGGTAGCGGAACAGCGTTTCGATGACGACGAGGCCACCGATGAGATAGCCGGTCTGCGTCGCGATGACGGTGATGGTCGGCAGCAGCGCGTTGCGCAGCACATGCCGCCAGATCACGGTTCGCCACGGCAGCCCCTTGAGCACCGCGGTTCGCGTGTAGTCGGAATCCAGCGCCTCGATCATGCCGGAGCGCGCCATGCGGGCGATATAGCCAAACAGCACCAGGAACAGCGGCAGGGAAGGCAGGATCAAGTAGTAGAGCTGGGTGAAGAAGCCGGCATTGGGCGGCCATGCGGCCGAAATCGGCAACCAGCGCAGCCAGACCCCGAAAATCAGGATCAGGATGATGCCGGTGACGAACTCCGGCAGCACCGTTACCGATAGGCCACCGAGGCTGATGACGCGGTCAAGCGGCCGGTTGAGATTGAGCGCTGCAATGACGCCGCCGAGAATGCCGATTGGCACCACCAGCACGAAGGCAACCGCCGCCAGCTTCATCGAATTGCCCAGCGCATCGATGACGAAGGGCGCCACCGGCGAGCGGAAAATATAGGACGTGCCCATGTCGCCCTGGATGAAGTTCCAGATCCAGCTGCCGTATTGGGTGAGCAGCGGACGGTCGACGCCGAGCGTGTGATTGAGCGTGTCGACGGCGCGCTGGTCGGCAAACGGTCCCAATATGGCGCGACCGACATTTCCGGGCAGCACCTGGCCGCCCAGAAACACCATGATGCTGAGCAGGAACAGCGTCACGAGCGACAGTGAGACACGCCGGACGAGGAAGGAGAGAATGGCTAATACTCCTTGTGGAGCCAGCCCCCGCAAGGGAGCTGGCTGTTAGAAGATTGGCTTCTTTCCGTTCAGGCCTTCGATGCTCCGCTGAGGAAGAGCTGCGACATGGCAGTTGGCTGCACGCCGGCGACACCTTTCACGGTCGCCGTCAGATAGTCGTAGAAATAGCCGAAGATGACCGGCGATTCCTCGAGCAGCAGCTTCTGGATCTTGCCGGCGTCCGCCTTTTGCGCTTCGAGATCGAGGGCTGCGATGTAGCTGGTCGCCAGCGTATCGTAGTCCTTGTTCTTGAAGTGCGCCGCATTCCAGGTGCCGTCACTCTTCAGCGGTGCGGCAAGGAAGACGTTCGGCACGCCGCGGTGACCATAGTCGGTGATGCCCATCACCGAATCCAGCCAGTTCGACTTGCCGAACACCGCGTCTCCATAGTAGGCGCCCTGGTCGAGGATGTTGAGCTCGAGCTCGATGCCGATCTCCTTGACCGCGTTCTGGATCAACTGGGCATATTCGGGGATTTCCAGATAGCGCTCGGTGGTCAGCGTCACCTTGAAACCCTTGCCGGCGCCAGCCGCCTCCATCAGTTGCTTGGCCTGCGCGATGTCCTGCTGGCGTTGCGGCACGCTCGGGTCGGTCGAGGGATAGGCGGAGGCAAACGGACTGTCGTTGCCAATGACGGCGCGGCCCTTCATCAGGCCGGCGACCAGCTTGTTGCGGTCGAGGCTGAGCGCGATCGCACGGCGCACACGTGCATCCTTGAACGGATCGGAATCGCAGCGCAGGTGCAACTGCTGGTGGGCGACCGATTTCAGGCTGATGATCTCGATGTTCGGATCGGTCAGCAGGCCGACGCCGGCCAGCACCGGCAGCTGGTTGATGATGTCGACCTGGCCGCCCTGCAGCGCCAGGATCATTGGCTGCGTGTCGGCGAAGAAGGTGAACTCGGTGCGATCGGGCAGCGCCTTCTCGCCCCAGTAACCGTCATTGCGGACGAACGACGCACCGACCTTCGGCGTGTATTTTTCGAGCTTGAATGGCCCAGTGCCGTCGAAGCTCTTCTCGTAGTCGCCCTTGTAGCTCGCCGGCAGGATCACGGCGTTGTAGTTGTCGGACGACAGCATGTAGGGGAAGTTGCCGTTCGGCGCGTCGAGGTGGAACTCCACCGTATAGTCGTCGACCTTCTTGGTGGCGCCCTTCTGCAGGATGCCGGTGAACACCGACAGCGCGTTGGACGAATTGGCCGGATCGGCGAGCCGGTCGATGCTGGCCACCACGTCGTCCGCCTTCATCTCGCCGCCGCTGTGGAACTTCACACCCTTGCGCAGCGTGAAGGTCCACACCGTGCCGGTGTCGTTCGGCTTCCAGCTTTCGGCGAGCGATGGCTGCAGCACGAGGTCGGGGCCGTCGACGCAAAGGAATTCGGCGACCTGCTGCAGGACGACAAGACCGCCGGCATCGGCAATGGTCACGGGATCGATTGCCGCGGCGGGGACGCTGCTGGCGACGCGGATGGTGGCGCCGGGCGCCCCCGCGGCACGAGCGAGCGACGGCATGGCGCCGAAGCCGGCAGCAGCGCCGATGCCGCCGAGAAGCGGCAGCGACAGGCCGAGCAGGCTGCCGTGGCGAATGAAGTCGCGGCGGCTGACCCTGCCATCGACCAGTCCGTCGATCAGGTGATTTTCGAGCGGCGAGCGGCTGCGCCGGATGAAGTCGAGAATGCGAAAGTCCTTGCTCATGGGTTCTACCCTTTCCCCTGTGTTCTTGTGGTTGGCGAATGCTTTGTTGTGGTTGACGAATTCCGTGGATTTCTCCTTCTCCCGGCCGTCAACGAGTTTATTGACCTGGACTGTAGCATGCGGGTTTTCCCGGTCCATCCAGTCCTTGCGGAGGAGGGGCCAAATTTTTTTCGAGGCACTGCTTCCGCCCGTTCCGTCCTGCATCCCGGGCGAAATCGCCGCTGCAGGCTTCTCTTTCTGGTGTTCGTCTCTCTGTCTCCTGTCCTCCTAGTTAAGCGGCAGACGGCGATACGTCCCGGGCTTCACCGGATCGTGATACTTGTTGCACGGCCCGTTCTCGGCAAAGTCGCGATGGCAGGCGGCGAGGTTCTCGCGCGACAGCGTGACGCCGAGGCCGTGACCTTCCGGCACCCGCACGACATTGTTTTTCGGCGAAAACGGTCCTTCCTCGACGACGTCCATCGGCAACATGCGAAACAGCGACTGGTTCGGCTCCCTGATCCAGCCGAGCGCCGCACACAGATGCAGATAGGCAGCGCTGCCGACGCCGCTGTCGCCGCTGTAGCACCAGTAGTCGATGCCGGCGTGCTCGCAGGCGCCGACGAAGCGCAGCATGCGGCCGATGCCGCCATGCGCCGTCGGATTGCCGACGAACGCGTCCGGTACCTTGATCTCCATGGCGCGGGCAATGTCGATATTGTGCGTCGAGAACGGGATCGAGCAATGGCGGCGCAATTCGCGCATCTCCTCGAGGGTCGCCACCGGATCTTCCCAGTTGCGCACGCCAAGCTCCTCCAATGGCCGCGCCAATCGCCTGGCCGTCGCCAGCGAATAGGCCTGGTTGGAATCGATGCGGATCATCGCCTCGTCGCCGAGTTTTTGGCGGATCAGCTCGACCATCCGGAGCGAGACTTTCGGATCCTGCGTCGAGAACTTGCCTTCGAAGAAGGTCGTCCCATAGGTCTCGTGCATCTCGACGCAATAGTCGGCGACCGCTTCCGGTGTCTTCTCGCCTCTCACCTTAGGTCCGTCGCCGCGCAGCGAGAAATAGTCGGTGAACGGGATGTCCTTGCGCACCGCGCCACCGAGCAATTGATAGAGCGGCTGCTTCCACGCCTTGCCGCGCAGATCCCACAACGCCATCTCGATGGCGCCGAAGGCCATGATGCGGGTGCGATCGTTGATTGACTGCACGCCGGTCCAGTAGGGCAGGCAAACATGTTCGGCGCCGGCGATATCGAAGGCGTCGCGGCCGATCAGCCGGGACGCAAGGACATCGTTGATAACAGCCGCGGCGGCCGGTGTCGGCGCTTCGCCGAGGCCGATCAAACCATCCTCGGTCTCGACTTCGACGATGGTTGGCGAAAATCCGTCGAGCTCGCCGAATACCCAGGCGTAGGGCGCTTCGAGCCGAAGGTTGATCGGTGTCGCGGTGATGCGGCGGATCTTCATCTCAACCGATCTCGAAGAAGGGTTTGCCCAGCAGGTCAGGCACGACATCGATGCCGAGGCCTGGCCCGTCTGGAATGCCCATGCGGCTGCCGGTGACCGGCGGCATGTTCGAGGCGGTGCGAACCGTCACCCATTCGTGGAAGGCAATGGCGTGCAGCCGCCGCTCCTCCGGCGTCGACAGTGACAGATGTGCCATGGCAGCAGTATCGATCTCGGCGCCGCCGGTGTCCTCCACGGTGATCATGAAGCCGAGGTCGACGGCGAGGTCGCGGATCTGGCGCGTCTTGCTCACGCCGCCCAGCCGCGAGATCTTCAGCGTCAGCCCGTCGGCCGCGCCCTTGCGGTGGATGTCGAGCATGTCGTCCAGCGACGCCACGGATTCGTCGAGCACCATCGGCTTGTCGAGCGAACGGCGCACCGACATGCATTCGTCGATCGTCGTGCAGGGCTGCTCGAACGTGTAGTCGATGGCGCGCGTCGCATCAGTGAATTGGCGCGCCTGATAGGGCGTCCAGCCGGCATTGGCGTCGCAGAAGATGACCGTGCCTTTCGGCACTGAAGCGGCGACGGCGGTGACGCGTTCGATGTCATCATGGACTTTGCCGCCGACCTTGACCTGCAGCCGGTGAAAGCCCTGGCCAACGATGCGCTTGGCAAGGGCGGCCATGGCGTCGACCGTGCCGTGGGTGACGACCTTGTAAAGTTCAGCAGTCTCGCTCTCGCGTCCGCCAAGCAGCGTGACCAGCGGCACATCGGCGGCGCGCGCCGCGAGGTCCCAGCACGCCATGTCGAGCGCCGATTTGATGTAGGGGTGGCCCTTGAACACCGTGTCCATCAGCCGGCCGATGCTGGCCAGCGCGCGCGGATCCTGGCCGATTAGATGCGGCGCGATTTCCACGACGCCCGCGCGGACACCCGCGGCGAACGCTGGCGAATAGAAATTGCCGAGTGGCGCCATCTCGCCCCAGCCGGTGATGCCGCTGTCGGAGGTAATGGCGACGATCACCGCGTCGAACGCGTCGGCCTCGCGCCCCTTGGACATCCGGTAGGGCCCGTCCACAAAGGGCTGCACGACATGGTAGGCCTTGATGGTTTTGATCTGCAATTTGTCTGTCCATTGTCTGCGATGTCGGGGTGGTCAGGCTCTTTGCGGCGGCGACCTCAGCCGCCGTCGGCCCTGCCTGCGCGATCGGCCTTGCCGCCCTTGGACGTCCGCTGTTCGAGGCTGCGCGCGTAGGAAAGCAGTTCCTCGAAATCGAGGCCGATATGCTCCCTGGCATGGCGCTGGGCGGCGCGCATGTCCTTGCCCTTCAGCAGTTGAACATAGGTCTCGTGGACGTCTTCGGCCGGCACCGGCTCATTGCGCGCATGCTGGTGCAGCGCAAAATACATCTGCAGCCGGCTGGTCAGCCGCTGCCAGGTCTCGAGCAGCACCGAATTGTCGGCCCATTCATAGATCAGACCATGCAATTGCAGCGCCGTTTCGATCTGCCTAGTGGTGTCGAGGTCACGTGTCGCCTGCTTCACCGCCTCGTGGCGGCGATCGAGCTCGTCGAAGAAGCGCTGGTCGCGCAGCGGCCAGGTCTGCTCGATGGCGAACTCGTCCATCACCTTGTTGAAGGAATAGGCGTCGTCGATGTCCTTGGCTGTGACATCGATGACGAAGGTTCCGGCATAGGGGATGCTGGTCAGGATGCCTTCCTGCACCAGCTCGCGCATCGCCTCGCGCAGCGGCGCGCGGCTGACCCGCATCTGCTCGGATATCCTGAGTTCATTGAGCTTCTGCCCGGGTTCCAGCTGGCCGGTCAGGATCGCGCGCCTGAGCAGCGCCACGATCTCGGCCCTGCGTGTCGTATCCGCGATCGGACTGAAATCCAGCTTCGCCATTCGGTCACTCCAAAAGGAACCGAAAGCAAGACAAACAGATTGTCGACAATCTAGCAAGAGGCTGTTTTCTGAATCTTCGAGTCCGGTAGCACAGGGCGTCGTCGGCTTAAGCGGCCCGACCGTAGAAGCCGACCCGTTCCTCGCTGCTGAACATCACCCCGGGCTTCTCGTAGTAGGAAAACACCGCGATCATGCGCTCGCGCTCGCCCTCGACAGTGGTGACGCGATGCGCGGTGTTCTTGCCGCGAAAGACGTTCAGCGTGCCCGGCTTCAGGCGCAGGATTTTCGCGTCGGGGTCACGCCCTTCGAGCAGTTTGGCAACACCGTCATAGTTGGGATTGTCGTCGGATCTCAGATCGGTGCGGTACTGGAAGTCGCCGCCGCGCTCCGGCGCCTGCAGCAACAGCGTGGTAGTGAATTCCGAGCGGTCGAAATGCCAGTTCAATGCTTCGCCGGCGCGATAGGCCATCACATTGGTGCGAGCCAGCGGGTCCTGCATGACATGCAGCTTCGTCTTGCCCATCGCCGCCGCCAGGAACTGCAGAAGCGGTTCGTATTCGTAGATCGCCAACACGACGCTGCCCGGGATCTGGTCGGCACACACCGTGTGGCTGATGGTCTCGACCTTGCGCAGGGCGGGATGGTCGGGCGCAAGCTCGGGAATGTCAGGCTTGAAGTAGATGTTGTGCATGCGCTTGTGCACATGCGATCGCGTGTCCATCACGGGCTGGATTTCCTGCACCGCCCGTTCGGCCACGCCGGGCCGCAAGAAACCTTCGAGATTGAACATGCCCTCGGCTGCCAGCGCCGCTCTGGAGGTTTCCAGGAGGCGATTCCATTCGGCGCTGCCTTCACGGTCGAGGGGGTAGCGGTCCAGGTCGAGAATGTCTTTCATGTCTCTTGCTCCAAGGCTGAGACCACAGAAGACGGCAAAAAAATCTTTCTCTCAACGCCGAAAATAATTAGGCTTGCGAAAGAAAAACTATGGAGATCGCATGGAACGGCTGCCACCCCTGAACGCGATCAAGGCTTTCGAAGTGGCTGCGCGTGCCGGGAGCTTCACGCTTGCCGCCACCGAACTCGGTGTTTCCTCAGCAGCGGTCAGCCAGCAGATACGCAATCTCGAGAGCTGGTTCGGCAAGCAGTTGTTCGTGCGCACTGGCAACCGCATCGCGCTTACCGATGCCGGCCATGCGATCTACCCGCAGACGGCGCGCGCTTTAGGCGACATCGCCGCGATCGGGCGGCGCATGCTGGAAGGGACTTTGAGAACGCGCCTCGTCGTCAGCGTGCCGTTTTCACTGGCCGAACTGTGGCTGGCGCCGAGGCTCGCCGTGCTTCTCGATGTTTTTCCGCAGATGGCGATCGACGTCCGGGTCGAGAACGATCCCGTCGATATTGCGCGCCAGAACATCGACCTGCGCATCAGCTATGGCGACTATCACTATCCCGGATTGAAGCTCGTCCGTCTCGTCCATGACGATGTGCTGCCGGTGTGCGCGCCGGAGTTCTGGCACCGTCACGGCAGCGGCGCGTCCAGTCTGGCGGAGCTGCACGAGAGCCTGTTCATTCATACCAACTGGGGTCCGAACTATGCCACGCACCCGACCTGGGCGGACTGGTTTTCGGCCTCCGGAGGCAACCGCGCGCCCGATCCCTCGCACGGGCGGCGCGTCGGCTTGTCCAGCCTGGCGATCGCCTCGGCACGGCTTGGTCTGGGGGTAGCGCTTGGCCAGCGGGTCATGGCCCGTGCCGATCTGGAAGCGGGGCGCCTCATCGCGCTCTCATCCGTATCGGTGCGCCTCGGCCATCCCTATTGCGCCTTCATGCCTGCGGCCAAGGCCGATCGTGCCGATGTCGCCGGCCTGGTCGAACTGCTCAGCAAAACGGCGCCCTCGACATAGCGAGGGCGCCGCTGGACCGGACCTGACGGGGGTTCAGGTGGCCGGCTTCTCTGGCAGCGGAGAGATCGGCATTCCAGGTCCGATCTTCTGCAGATTGCCTGTTATCACCTGGTCGCCTTCGGCCACGCCGCTCAGGACAGCGACCTGGTCGCCATTGATCGGTCCGAGCGAAACGATGCGCTGGTCGACCGTGTTGCCCTTGCCGACGACGTAGAGGTATTTGCCGAGCTGGCTCGAGCCCAATGCCATCTGCGGCACCATCAGCGCATCGGGCTGCTGCTTGATGTGCAGCCGCACACGAACATACTGGCCAGGCAGCAGCGTGAACTTCCCGTTGCCGATCGTCGCCCGTGCCGTGATGGTACCGGTCGAGGGATCGATCGTGTTGTTGATGAAGGTGAGCTGGCCCTTCTGGCGCGGTTCGGTGTCGCCGGGAAGCAGGATGTCGACATCGATCGGCCCCGCCGCCTTGGCTTCCTCGATCTGCGCCAGATCGGTTTCGCTCGGATTGAAGGTGACGTAGATCGGGTCGAGCTGCACCAGCGTGTTGAGCACCGTGCCGGCAACGCTGACCAGAGTTCCAACAGAGGCCTGATTGCGGCCGATGCGCCCGGCGAACGGGGCCTTGATTTCGGCGTAGCTCAGATTGAGTTCGGCAGTCCGCACGGCGGCCTGGTTGACAGCCAGCGACGCCTGGGCTTCGCGCAAGGTGCTGGTGCGCTGGTCGAACGCATCCTTGGCGATGTATCCGCTCTTGGCGAGCTCGGTGCCGCGGCCAAGATTGGAACGTGCGTAGTCGAGCGTTGCCGTGTCACGCTGGACCTGCGCCTTCGCCTGGTCGAGCGCAGCCTGGAAGTCTTCCGGGGCTATTCTGTAGAGAAGGTCGCCTTGCCTCACGTCGACGCCGTCGGCAGCAGCCTGCTCCTGCAAATAGCCCGGCACGCGCGCCTGCAGCGTGATGCTGCGGATCGGCTCGGTCCGCGCGGCATAATCGAGATAGATCGGGATCGTCCTCTTGACGACGCTGACCACCGGCACCGGCATGACAAACGCTTCCGGGGCAGGCGCTGCCCCCGCCGTGCCGGCATTGAGGCTGAGGTTGCCCATATCGAGCAGATGAACGCTGGCGACCGAGACAGCCCCCAGGGCGACGGCCGCACCCAACGCGATTTTCCATTTACGCATGATCAAGTCTCCAATCCTATTCGGCCGCTTGCGCCAAAGGCGCGAAAACGGGTTCGGCATCAGGTTCAGTTGGTTCGGAAACGGGTTCGCTGTCGCTGCGGCGCTCGCGCAGCTGCTCGATCACCGCGTAGAAAACCGGCACGAACACCAGCGACAGGATCGTCGCCGCGACCATGCCGCCAAAGACGGTGGTGCCGATAGATTGACGGCTCGCCGCACCCGCACCGGTCGCGAACATCAGCGGCAGCACACCGAGGATGAAGGCGAAGGCGGTCATCAGGATCGGCCGCAGCCGCAGCCGTGCCGCTTCCATCGCGGCATCGACGATGCTCAGGCCTTCCTCGCGCCGGCGTCGGGCAAACTCGACGATCAGGATCGCGTTCTTGGCCGCCAGCCCGATCAGCATGACGAAGCCGATCTGCGAGTAGACGTCGATCTGCATGCCGCGCACCCACAGCACCGCGAAGGCGCCGAACAATGCGAGCGGCACCGCCAGCAGCACCATGAACGGCATCGCCCAGCTCTCATATTGCGCGGCGAGGATCAGGAAGACGAAGACGATGGCGAGGCCGAAGACGACGGACGCGATCGAGCCCGCCTTGAGCTCCTGATAGGTGATGCCGGTCCATTCATAACCGAAATCCCTGGGCAGGGCCGTCGCAGCCGCGCGTTCCATTGCCGCCACCGCCTGGCCCGAGGAAAATCCGGGTGCCGCACCGCCATTGATCAGGGCCGACGCATTGTTGTTGTAATGCGGGACGGTTTCCGGACCGACGACCGGCACCAGCTTGCCGAGCGTGCTCAACGGCACCATGCCGCCGGACGCATTGCGGACGTAGAGCCGCGAAATGTCGGCAGCACCCGCACGCGCATCCTTGTCGGCTTGCATCGTCACCCGGAAGGTGCGGCCGAACAGATTGAAGTCGTTCACATAGAGCGAGCCGAGATAGATCTGCAGCGTGTTGAACACGTCAGGCAGGTTGAGGCCGAGCAGCTTCGCCTTGTTGCGGTCGAGCTCGTAGTTGTACTGCGGCGTCGAGGTCGAGAACGACGAGAACAATTGCTGCGCGTTGAGCTCGGGCTGCTTGCGCGCCTCGGCAAGGACCGCCTGCGTGGCATCGTTGAGCGCGACGCTGCCACGACCGGTCAGATCCTCGACCTGGAACTCGAAGCCGCCGGTCGTACCGATGCCGGGGATGGACGGCGGATCGAAGCTCAGCGCAAAGGCTTCCGGAATCTGCAGCAGCTTGTTGCGCACCTCGGCGACGAGCTTCGAGGCACTCTGGTCGGGGCCGCGTTCATCCCATGGCTTCAGGATGGCGAACTCGACCGCCGAGTTCGATTGGGCGGCGTTGGTCAGGAAGTTCAAACCGCTGATCGAGCCGACGATGTCGACGCCGGGCGTGTTCTGCAGGATGTCACGCGCCTTCTGCGCCACCGCGTCGGTACGCTCGAGTGCTGCACCATCGGGCAGCTGGATGACCACGAAGAAATAGCCCTGGTCCTCGACCGGCAGGAAGGTCGAGGGCAGGCGCTGCCAGACGAAGTAGGTTGCCACAAGTCCGGCTGCGAACAGGCCGAGCATGATCCAGCGCAAGCGGATGAGGACGCGCACGCCATTTGCATAGGCATGCGACAGCCGGTCGAAGCCTTCGTTGAACCAGCGGAACAGCACGAACTGGGTTGCCGGGCGATGGCGCAGGAAGGCGGCGCTGAGCGCTGGGCTCAGCGTCAGCGAGTTGAAGGCGGAGATGCCGACGGAAATCGCCACCGTCAGGGCAAACTGATTGTAGAGCCGCCCGGAAACGCCGGGAATGAAGGCAACCGGCACGAACACCGCCATCAGCACGGCGGTGGTGGCAATGATCGGTCCTGTGACCTCGGCCATCGCCTTGCGGGTGGCGGCCAGCGGACTGAGGCCGGCCTCGAGTTGACGCTCGACGTTCTCGACCACGACGATCGCGTCATCGACGACAAGGCCGATCGCCAGCACCATGCCGAGCAGGCTGAGCATGTTGAGCGAGAAGCCGAGCATGTACATGACCACCAGCGTCGCCACCAGCGACACTGGAATGGCGATGGTCGGGATGATCGTGGTGCGCCAGCTTTGCAGGAAGATGAACACCACCGCGACGACCAGGATCAGTGCTTCGCCAAGCGTGATCAGCACGTCGTGCATCGACGCCGAGACGAAGCGCGTCGTGTCGTAGTGCATGGCGTAGCTGACGCCCTTCGGGAAACGGCCCGACAATTCCTGCATCTTGTCCTTGACGCGCTGCTGCAGATCGAGCGCATTGGAACCCGGCATCTGGTAGACCGCGAGCACGACGGTCGGGTCCTTGCCGAAGAAAGCCGACGACGAATATTGCAGGGCGCCGAGTTCGATGCGGGCGACGTCGCGCAGGCGCACCAGCGAGCCGGAAGCCGCATTGGCGCGCACGATGATGTCGCCGAATTCCTTGGGATCGCTCAGCCTGCCGACCGCGTTGACCTGCATCTCGAAGGCGGTGCCGGCCGGCGCCGGCGATTGGCCGATCTTGCCGGCCGCCACCTGGACGTTCTGCTCGGCGATGGCGTTCTGCACGTCGACGGCGGTGATGCCGAGATTGGCGAGTTTGTCGGGATCGAGCCATACGCGCATCGAATAGCGCCGCTCGCCAAAGATCTGCACGTCGCCGACGCCGGGCAGGCGCTTCAGCGGGTCGACCACTTGCAGATAGGCGAGGTTGCTCAGCGCCACCGGATCGACGGAGCCGTCCGGCGAGGTGAGGTCGACGATCAGGACGAAATTCGGGTTCTGTTTCTTGATCGTCACGCCACCCTGGTTGACGATTGCCGGCAGCGAGGACGCCGCCTGCGACACCCGGTTCTGCACATCGACGGCAGCCGTGCTCAAGGAATAGCCGACCTCGAAGGTGATGGTGATCGTCGATGAGCCGTCATTGGAGGACGACGACGACATGTAGGTCATGCCCTGGACGCCATTGATCTGCTGTTCCAGCGGCGTCGTAACGGTATCGGCGACCACCTGCGCGCTGGCGCCCGGGTAATGGGCGCTGACCACGACCTGAGGTGGGGTGATGTCGGGAAACTGCGAGACCGGCAGCAGGAAATAACAAATCGTCCCGGCGAGCACCATGATGATGGCGATCGCCGAGGCGAAGATCGGACGCTGGATGAAATAGTTCACCATGACACGCACGCCTCGTTGAATGCCCTTGCATCACCAAATGCCTTGGCAACTCTCGCCAGCCGCCGGCTGCGCCCCGAACCGGAGTCTGCCAGGAAACCTGACGGCGCCTTGCGGCTCAGGCCCTGCTCATCGGCCAGGGAACGAAGCATCGCTTCGAACGACCGCGGGTCGACACGGTCAGCCTTCATCACCATCCGGATCATTGGATCCCGGATGACTTCATCGATCGTCAGATCATTGCGCTGCGACATAGGAGCGGCTCCTGGCTGGCGATTCGCATCGGATGATCGCGAACCGTTTTTTCGTCGTTCTCACCGGCCGAAGCCGCATGATTTGCAGTTTTGCACCCGGTTTCGAGCAGGCAGTGCCAATGGGTATTGCCTGTCATTGACGAGGGGGCTATATGGGTGTTACCAGTAAGTAACATTCGTGACGTTACAGACCGGTAACACCCTAGTCAAGAGGTGTGCCGAATTTTTAGGGAGACAAGGAGACTTCGATGGCAGACGGCACTTCGGAACGCGCTCGGCCCCGGGACAGGATCCTGGAGACGGCGCAGGACATGTTTCACAAACATGGCATCAAGGGCGTCGGCGTCGACGCCATCACCGAAGCCGCCGGCACCAACAAGATGACGCTCTACCGTCATTTCGAGTCCAAGGACGATCTGATCATCGAATGCCTGCGCGCCACCGCATGTAAGGCCGGCGCGATGTGGGATGCATTTGAGGCTGAGCACCCCGGCGACAAGCTCGCGCAACTGCACGCCTGGGTTGGCAAGGCCGCCGATATGCTCAGGGCTGACGGCCGCGGCTGCGACATGGCCAATGCCGCAGTCGAGTTGAGCGAGACCGACCATCCGGCCAGACGCGTAATCAAGGAGCTCAAGGAAGCCCAGCGCGACCGACTGGTAGCCCTGTGCCGGGATGCCGGCATCGGCCAGGCGGAACTTCTCGCGGATACGTTGTCGCTGTTGCTCGAAGGCGCCCGCGTCAGCCAGCAAAGTGTCGGCGCCGAAGGCCCCAGCGCGCAGTTTGTCCGCATGGCCGAAGGCCTCGTCGCCTCTTTCAGGGGTGCTGCGGCAAGATAGTCTGCCGCCAACCTCTCCATCTTGCCGACGCGAGTGACATCCCGGTTCTGCGGCCGGCCAGTTCTATGGCCGGAACGAAAAAAGCCCGCTGCCGGGAGGAGGTGGCAGCGGGCTCGATTTCGAATGAGACGCGGGAGGAGGTGCGCCGCATTCAGCGTCGGCATCGCATCTGGGAGGAGTAGATGGCCGACACCTACATGTTTACGGGTTGCTTAATGATTCGGCAACCATGAAATGTGCATGGCTGATGTGCAGATTTGTGGCATCACCTTGGGGAAGGGCGCCGCCAACTGGAGCCTGAGCCAGAAATCGGAGTCGGCCTCAGCTCCGGATCATGTTCACAATCAAAGCGTTGCAGCCTCCGCTCAGTGCCATGGTATGCACCATCACTGCACCGGGACGTTTTCCTTGAAGATCAGACGCGGCTCGATGAATTTCTTGGTCAGATAGGGCGCCGACGACGCAATCGAGCCAAGCAGGCGGATAACCGATTGCTCGGCAATCAGCCGTGCATTCTGGTCGATGACGACATCGAGCAAGTCGTCGACGAGGTATCCGCGCGTCTCCTTCGTCAAATCATGGCAGATGAACACCGGCTTCTTCTGAGGCTTGGCTTCCCGCAGCGCTTTCGCCACGCCCGAACGTCCGGCGCCGACGCAGTAGATGCCGAGCAATTCCGGCTCGTTGTGCAGCGCCTTCATCGTGGCGGCATAGCTGCCCTCCGGTTCGTCGTTGATCTCGACCGCGCTGGTGATGGTCAGGTTGGGAAACTCCTCGCTGAGCACCGAGCGAAAGCCCATTTCGCGCTCCTCGTGGCCGCGATAGGAGCGCGAGCCGACGACCATCGCCAGATGGCCGGTGCGCCCGCCAAGGAAGCGCCCCATCAACAGCGCCGCCGTGCGGCCGGCCACCCGGTTGTCGATGCCGACATAGGCGGAGCGGGGTGCTGCCGGAACGTCGGAGACCAGCGTGACCAGGCGGATGCCGGCGTCGACGATCTCGCGCAGGATGTTGCGCGTTCTGGGATGGTCGACGGCGATGACGCCGACGCCATTCGCCCGCAATGAAAGATTTTCGACGGCCGCCTGCAGCGCGTTGGGCGAGATGCCGGCGAGATTGTGGATCCGGCAGGAGGCGACCAGCGGCAGCCGTGCGGCGTAATCCTCGATATGCCCCGCCAGATCGATCATGAAGGCGTTGCTGCCGATCGGCAGGAAGAATTCGAGATGCGCCGGCCGTGAGGGCAACGTCACCTGGTCGACGACAGGCAGATAGCCGAGCTGTTTGGCCGCCTCCATCACGCGCTGCCGGTTGGCGGCGCTGGCGCCTGGCCGGTTGTTGAGCACCCGGTCGACGGTCGCCGTCGATAGCCCGCAGCTCCTGGCTATGTCCGAAACGGTGGCTTTCATGGTCACAGTCATAGGAGCTGATGCGATCCTGTGCCAGACAGCGACGTAAGCAGTCGGGATGACTGCTCAGCTCGGCCGCTGCGTGCCTTCGACAACGGCGTCGTGGATCTCCTTGTCCGACATGCCGGTGATGATCCGTTCGACCTCGGCGACATTGGTCTTCTTCGGGTCGATGTCGTCGGCCACCACCTTGCCCCGGCGCATGACGACGATGCGGTCGACCACCTGGAACACGTGATGAATGTTGTGGGCGATGAAGATGCAGGAGTGCCCGGAATCGCGGGCGCTGCGCACGAAGCTCAATACGCCTTGCGTCTCGGCGACGCCGAGATTGTTGGTCGGCTCGTCGAGGATGATGAGGTCGCTGTCGAAATGCATGGCGCGCGCGATGGCGACGGCCTGCCGCTCGCCTCCGGAGAGCGAGCCGATCGGCGTCGTCGGTGGGATGTTCTTCGAGATGCCGACCTGCTTGAGCAGGTCGCGGGCGACAATGTTCATCGCCTCCTGGTCCATCCGGTTGAGGAAGCGCGGCGGCTTGATCGGTTCGCGCCCTAGGAACAGATTGCGGGCGATCGACAACTGCGTGACCAGTGCCGAGTCCTGGTAGATCGTCTCGATGCCATGGGCGATGGCGTCGCTGGTGCTGCGCAAGTTCACCTTCTTGCCGCGGATGAAGATGTCGCCGCTGGTCAGCGGAACAGCCCCCGACAGCACCTTGATCAGCGTCGATTTGCCGGCGCCATTGTCGCCGAGCAGCCCGACGATCTCCCTTTCGTTGACATGGAAATTGGCGTCCTCGAGTGCCTGCACGCGCCCATAGGACTTGCGGATGTTCGTCATGCGGATGAGCGGTTCAGCCATGGTTCAAGTCCCCGCCTGATGCCGGCGTTCCAGCCATGAGTGAAGCGCCATCATGCCGAGGATGATGGCACCGATGAAGATGTTGTAGGCAAGGCCGGGCACGCCGATCAGCACGATGCCGTTGCGCATCACGCGCAGGATCAGGATGCCGAGCACGGTGCCGATGATCGTGCCGCGTCCGCCGGTCAGGGCCGTACCGCCGATCACCACCATGGCGATGACTTCGAGCTCGTAGCCGGTGCCGCTGTTGGGGTTGGCTGCCGAAGTGCGCAGCGAACTGATGACCCCGGCGAACGAGGCCATGAGCGACGACAGCACGAACAGGCCGATCTTGACACCGCTGACGTTGACGCCCCGCGCCCTTGCCGCGTTGGGGTTGCCGCCCGCCGCCTGGATCCAGTTGCCGGTCCGGCTCTGCGTCAGCACATAGCCAAGCGCGATGGCCGCGGCGATGAACCAGAACAGCGACATGTAGATGCGGAACGGCCCGATGAAGAAATCGCCGACCAGCGCCTCCGCCAGCCAGCTGCCTTCGGCGCTCCAGGTCCGCTGCGGAAACCCGTCGGTGACGAACAGCGCGGTGCCGCGCACCACCAAAAGCATTCCGAGCGTCACCAGGAAGGACGGGATCTTGAGCTGCGTGACGAACCAGCCATTGACCAGCCCGATGCAGGCGGCGACCAGCAGCGCCACGACGAAGCCGACTTCCAGTGAGGTGAGTCCGCTGTTGAACAGCGTCCACATCAGCACCGGCGAGAAACCGAACAGCGAGCCGACGGAAAGGTCGAATTCGCCTGACGTCATCAGCAGGGTCATCGCCAGCGCAATCAGGCCGAGCTCGACCGTGAAGGCCAGCGTGTTTGAGATGTTCTGCGGCGACAGGAAGTCGTGGTTGAAGCTCCAGAACACGGCGATCTCGACGACAAGCAGCACGAAAGGCCCGAACTCCGGCCTAGCGATCAAGCGTTGGATGAGGGAATGGTTTTCCACTGATAACCCGCGACATGATGGGAATTGGCTGAGACCTGCACACCGTCTGCGAAGGTCTCGGCGGAATGGAGAAGGCAGTCGCGACCGCCGGTGCGGTCGCGACTGTTTGGTCGCGGATTATTTTCCGGACAGGATGTCGTCGTAAACCTGCGCGGTGTCCTTTTCGTAGAGCGCGCCGGTGATGACGTTGAATCCGGGCGGTATGCCGCCGGCTGCCATGTTGGCCAGCGAAAGCGCCACATAGCTGGTCGCCTGCGGATCCTGCCACTGCCCGGCATTGACGTAGCCGTTCAGCACTTCCTGGGTGGTGTCGAGCGAGTTGCCCCAACCGACGACCGGGATTTCGCCCGGCTTGACGCCAACCTGGTCGAAGACACGCTTGATCGAGCCGGTCACCAGATCGCCGAGGCCGATGATCGCCTTGACCTTGGCCTTGTTGGCGGTGAGGTAGTCGACCATGCGGTTGATCACTTCAGCCTGATCGAGCGTGGCTTCGGTGATTTCATAGGTGATGCCGAGCGGCTCGAAGACGCTCTTGATGCCTTCCTCTTCCTGGACGCCATAGGTGGCGCCCGGGATTTCGACCGGCATCCAGACGAAATCGCCCTTCTTCACCAGGCCCTTGTCGACCAGATATTGCGCCCAGTGCTTGCCGAAGGTAACGTTGTCGCCGCCGACATAGGCGTTGAAGTCCGCCTTCGGATCGGGCGTGTTGAAGTTGATGATCGGGATTTTCGCCGCCCGCGCTTCCTTGACGATTTCGACCAGGCTGCCAGGATCGGGGCTAGTGGTGGTGATGCCATCGGCCTTGGCGGCGATTGCCGCGCGCACGGCCTCTTGCTGGGACGCCACGTCGCCATTGTGGAACGAGGTGTTGACGGTGTTGCCGGTGTCCTTCGCCCATTGCTTGGCGCCGGCAAGGAAGTAGGTCCAGACCGGGTCGGCCGGGCCGCCATGCGAAATCCAGTAGAAGGTCTTGGCCTGAGCCGCTGCCGGAATGGCCAGCGCCACAATCATGCCAAGCACAAGTAGTCTTAGCCTCGTAAGCATTTGCTTTCCTCCCATTTGAAATTGCCTCCACGTCCGACGTTTGATCACGGCAAAGCCCTGATCGTATTTCTTGCCAGCGCCGATCTGGAAGCCTCACAGCATTCCCTTTTTCGACGTATGGCAAGCCTCAGCCGCCAATGGATGTTGGCGCAACGCCGGGCGCCATCAGTTGTCCCATCAGATTGCATCAGTTTTGGTGATATTCTTCGAGCAAACGATGCTTGTCGCGCTCCCTCGGCGGATCGCCATGTTGGCCCGTTAACGCGCGGAAATGGGCATGGAGAAACCGCCGCCGCTCGAGCGAGCATGCGAGCCTTCGTTCAGGTGGCGCGGGAACTAGATGAGATCGGCCCGGGCGAGGTCGCGCATGAGATGGCTGGCGCCATAGGTCCAGTGCGGGCAGTCGGGCGACAGCCGCACGCAGTTGACCAGCGCGCCGAATTTCTCCGACGAGATGGTGACGATGTCGCCGACCTTGTGGGTAAAGCCCTTGCCCTTTTCGCCGCGATCCTTCGACGGCACGAACATGGTGCCGAGATAGAGCGCCAGCCCGTCGGGATATTGGTGGTGCGGCCCCATGGCGGCTGCAACCAGTTCCTCCGGCGAGCGGCTGATCTCTGCCATCGAGCTCGCGCCCTCCAGCGAAAACCCATCCTCGCCTTCGACCCGCAGGCGCACGATCGCCTGCTTCACATCGTCGATGGAAAATGTTGCGTCGAACAGCCGGATGAACGGCCCGAGCGAGGCCGAGGCGTTGTTGTCCTTGGCCTTCCCGAGCAAAAGTGCCGAGCGCCCTTCGACATCGCGCAGATTGACGTCGTTGCCGATCGTGGCGCCGACGATGCTACCGCTGCTGGCGGCGATCATGGCGATTTCCGGCTCCGGATTGTTCCAGGTGGACACCGGATGCAGGCCGACATCGGCGCCGAAGCCGACCGACGCCATCGGCTGGCACTTGGTGAAGATCTCGGCGTCGGGGCCAATGCCCACTTCCAGATATTGCGACCAGGCGCCGCGCGCGATGAGCTTGGCCTTGATCTCCTTCGCTTCCGGCGAGCCGGGCTTGAGTTTCGACAGGTCGTGGCCGATCAGTCCGGCAATGTCGGCGCGGATGGCGTCAGCCTTTTCCGCCGAGCCGCGCGCCTGCTCCTCGATAACGCGTTCGAGCAGGCTGACGACGAAGGTGACGCCCGACGCTTTCACCGCTTGCAGGTCGACTGGAGACAGCAGGTACGGCTTGCCCGGATCGCGCGTGGCCTGGAAACTGTTGGCGGCGATAGCGTCAAGCGAACCGATCGGCTTGCCCTTGGCCGAGCCGACGTGGCCGGCGGGATCCGGCAGTTCGCAGACGTCGCGTACGGTTGGCGCGGCACTCGATGTGATATCGAAGACCGTGCCGTCGCGCACCGTGACCACCAGCGGATACGAGGCATCACTCGCCCTGGCGCGGCCGACGAAAAGGCCTTCGGTCGGCAGGTGCGTCGGGTTGGTCATGGCTTGCAGTCCTCTGCGTGATGGAAAAGGTGAACGTGGCCGGATCGGCGCGGCACTTTCAACAAATTCCCGACAAAGGTCTACCCGTGCGGCGATCGAAATGATGTCTGTTTTATCAGCTGCATTTCGCTTTGCCGGATGCCCATCGACTGCCATCGGTCGGCGCTGGGACAAAAACGCTCTTTCAAAATAGTGAAATCTTCACTAGGATTTTCATTTCGCGACATGCATTCCAGGTGATCCTTGCCCACAAGTTTTTCCGATCCGATCTGGCAGAAGCCGCAAGCGGCCTCTGCGTTCCAGTCGCTTGTCGCAGCCGGCGAACGCGTGGATGTACTCATTGTTGGCGGCGGCATCCTCGGCCTGTCGACGGCGTTGCATGCCGCCCGCCTCGGCATGTCCGTGCAGGTGCTGGATGCCGGCGAGATCGGCCAGGGTGCATCGGGCCTGAATGGCGGCCAAGTCATTCCCGGCCTGAAATATGATCCGGAATGGCTGCTGCATCATTTTGGCCCTGAGCGCGGTGAAGCGCTGGTCAATTTTGCCGCCTCGACCGCCAATGCGGTGTTTGAGCTGATCGAGGACGAAAAGCTGGCAGTGTCATTCGTTCGCAACGGCTGGATCCAGGCGGCGCACACCGAGACGGCGCTGAAGGCGGCGGCCAACAGGGACCGGCAATGGCGGGCGCGTGGCGCCGATGTCCGGCTTTTGAACGAGACGGAAATCGCTGCGATGACGGGTGCGCAGGGATATCTCGGCGGCTGGCTGGACCGTCGCGCCGGCGTCATCGATCCGCTCGCCTATACCTCGGAACTTGCACGGGTCGCCGCAGTGGCCGGTGTGAAGATCGCCGAGCGCCAGAAGGTGGTGCAACTTGGCAGGAACGCCGGTCTCTGGCGCATCTCGACGGAAAGCGGCGCTGAATTGCAGGCCAAGGCGGTTCTCCTGGCGACCAACGCCTATACCGGTGGTTTGCTTCCCGGTCTCGCCGAAACGATCGTTCCTCTGCATTCCTTTCAGATCGCCACGGCGCCGCTTTCGTCCAATCTCGCGGCCACGATTTTGCCGGAGGGGCAAGCGGTGTCCGACTCGCGCCGCATCCTCGTCTACTACCGCAAGAGCGCCGATGGCCGGTTGGTGCTTGGCGGGCGCGGCCGCATGGCGCTGCCGACCAGCCCGGCGGACTGGGCACATCTCGAGCGCGCGCTGCTGCGGCTCTACCCGGCGCTGTCCGACGTGGCCATCGAGAAGCGTTGGTTCGGCCGGGTGGCGATGACGCCGGACCATCTCCCGCACATCCACGAGCCCGAGCAAGGCCTGCTGGCCGTGGTCGGTTGCCAGGGGCGCGGCGTCGGCCTGATGACGGCGCTTGGCGAGCGCCTTGCCGGCTACCTCGGAACCGGCGACGCCAGGCAATTGCCGTTCCCGGTCTCGCCGATCCGGCCGATCCCGTTCCACGCCTTCCGGCAGGTGGGGGTTGCAGCCACCATCGCCTGGTACCGCATGCTGGATGCCTTCGAACGCTGATTTCACGCCACAGCTTGAATCAGCTTGACAGTTTCATGAATATGAAAAAATCTTAGGTAATTTCAAAATCTCGATGGGCAGTCCGATGTCGACCATCGTTGCAACAGAAGCGCCGCCAGCATCCCGATCGTCCTCGGGATTCCGCTTCGCCATGCTGCTGCCGGGCGCGCTGGTCACCTTCTTGCTGATCCTGTTTGCCCTTGGCCTCGTGCTTTTCCTGGCACTTCGCAGCAATGACGGTTCGCTGCTGGGCGCGGGTTTCACTTTTGCCAATTTCGCCACCGTGGTGTCCGATCCCCTCTACTGGACCGTGACGCTGCGCTCGCTGATCATTGCCGGTCTGGTGACGCTGGCAACCGTCGTCACCGCCTATCCCGTTGCCTACTATCTCGCCTTCCATGCCGGGCGCCGCCGTGGCCTGCTGCTGTTCCTGGTGACGCTGCCATTCTGGACCAGCTATCTCCTGCGCGTCTTCGCCTGGAAGATCGTGCTCGCCTATAATGGCGTGCTGAACTCGGCGCTGATCGAAAGCGGCATCTGGTCCGAGCCGACGCTCGCCTTCCTCAACACGCCGGCAGCCGT
Organism: Mesorhizobium sp. AR10; assembly: GCF_024746795.1. Classification (NCBI taxonomy): domain Bacteria; kingdom Pseudomonadati; phylum Pseudomonadota; class Alphaproteobacteria; order Hyphomicrobiales; family Phyllobacteriaceae; genus Mesorhizobium; species Mesorhizobium sp. AR10. The sequence goes on along the minus strand of NZ_CP080524.1, from coordinate 5,646,514 downwards.
CGTCGTCACGCTGGCCCACGCCTATGCGCCGTTTGCCATCCTGCCCATCTATGTGGCGCTGGAGACGATCCCGAAATCGCTGCTCGAAGCCGCTTCCGATCTCGGCGCGAGACCCTTCACCAGCTTCCGCCGTGTCGTGCTGCCGAATTCGATGCCGGGGGTGCTGGCGGCCGCGCTCGTCGTCTTCGTCCCGACGGTCGGCGACTATGTGACGCCGGCCATGGTCGGCGGCCCGAGCAGCACCATGATCGGCACCCTGATCCAGTCGGAGTTCGGCAAGGCCAATGACTGGCCTTTCGGCGCCGCACTCTCTGTCGCCGTCATGCTGGTCATCCTCGCCGTGGTGCTGGTCGTGCGCTTCGCCGACCGCAGATTTGGCAGCCGGACATGAGCGAGGGGCGTCGGACAGACGCAAAACAAGGCGGCCGCTGGCTCGGCGTCTACGTGCTGGCCTATCTGGTGTTTCTCTATCTGCCGGTATTGCTGATCCCGCTGTTTTCCTTCAACGATTCGATCCAGGCGGCGTTTCCGCTGCAAGGCTTTACCTTGCAATGGTATGCGACGCTGTTCGGCAACGCGGCACTGTCCGGCGCACTTGCCAACAGCCTCGTCATCGGCGCCATTGCCGCCACCGGCGCCACGCTCTGCGGCATCACCGTGTCCTATATGGACCTCTATGGCCGCTCGCCGCTTGCCGCCACGATCAGCGCCATCGCGCGCCTGCCGATCCTGATCCCTGGCGTCATCGTCGGCATATCGCTGTTGATCCTGGTCAACCTCGTCGGCTTCGGCCCTTCGCGCATCGCTATCGTGCTTGGCCACATATTGGTGGCGCTGCCGACGACGGTGGTGATCATGCGCAGCCGCTTCGCCGCCATCCCGAAGACCATCCGGGAAGCGGCACTTGATCTCGGCGCTTCCGACTGGACGGCGTTCCGGCGGGTGATGCTGCCGCTCAGCCTGCCGGCGATCGCCTCGGCCTTCATGCTGGCCTTCCTGATCTCGTTCGACGAGTTCATCGTCGTCTTCTTCCTCGCCGGCACCGAGCCGACGCTGCCACTCTATATCTGGGCCCAGCTGCGCTTCCCGAAATCGCTGCCGACAGTCATGGCTCTCGGCACGGCAATCCTTGCCGTGTCCTTCGTCATCGCGGCACTCGCCGAAATCCTGCGCCATCGCGGGCTCACTGCCGCTCAGCGGCCGGTGCCGGCCAATCCATCCAAACCAGAAGAAACCAAGAGAGGAGAACTGCAATGGCATTCGACCTGAAATCGATACACGGAAAGACAGTCCGGGCCGGACTGGCCGCCTTCGCCCTGGCGCTGTCGTCGACCGTCGCCTTGGCGGCCGACAAGCTGCAATATTTCACTTGGTCGGGCTATGAACTGCCCGACTTCAACAAGAGCTTCCTCGCAGCACACCCCGATGGCGTCGAGGCCTCGATCTTCGGCGACGACGACGATGCCTTCACCAAGGTCAAGGCCGGTTTCCGCCCTGATGTCGCGCACCCCTGCTACGACAAGGTGGCGCGCTGGAACAAGGAAGGCCTGCTGCAGCCGATCGACACCAAGCGCATCAAGAACTGGGATTCGATCTTTCCGGTCTTCAAGAACCTGCCCGACCTGCAGGCCGGCGACGGCAAGGTCTGGATGGTGCCGTGGGACTGGGGCAACACCTCGATCCTTTACCGCACCGATCTGGTGAAAAACCCCGAGGCGAGCTGGAACCTGCTGTGGGACAAACAGTATGCCGGACGCATGGCAACCATCGACGCCGTGCACGACACGCCGGTGGTGGCCGCACTTCTGGCCGGCGTCAATCCGTTCGATATGACGCCGGAGCAGATGGACAAGGTGGCGGAAAAGCTGCGCGAGCAGCGCCCGCTGCTTTCCAACTACACCACCGACATGACCTCGGTCGAACAGGCGCTGGCCAGCGGCCAGCTGGTCGCCGCCATGACCTGGAACGCCTCGGCCACCTCGCTGAAGAAGCAGGGCGTGCCTGTCGAGTTCATGAAGCCGAAGGAAGGCATGCTGACCTGGGCGTGCGGCTTCGTCATGCTCAAGGACGCCAAGAACGTCGACCTCGCCTATGACTTCATTAACAGCCGGCTGGAGACGGATTCGGGAAAGTACCTGATCCAGGCTTACGGCTATGGCAGTTCGACCAGTTCAGCCTTCGCCGCGGTGCCGAAGGAGGAACTGGAGAAATTGCAGTTGCCGTCGGATCCCGAAGTGATGCTGAAGACAACCGTCTTCACCGGGCCGATGAAACAGAATGACGACCTCGCCAAGATGTTCGAGAAGGTCAAGGCAGGCGGCTGACTTTTCAGGCGCCGCGCGGCTTCTGTCGCGCGGCGCCGCCCCGTGGAATGATACGGCAAACGAGGTCGAAGTGATGGACATGCTGGACGAGGCGGCGGAAAAGCCGAAGGACGACGCCGACGTGCGGGTCGGCCGGCGCGTGCGAGCGCTGCGGTTGGAGCGCAATCTTTCGCTTGCGGATCTCGCCGCCAAGGCAGGCGTGTCGATCGGTGCGCTGAGCCAGATCGAGCGCGGCATGTCCTCGCTTCGGGTCAGGGTGATCTGGCCGCTTGCTGCAGCGCTCGACATCGAGCCGTCGGCGCTGATCGCCGACGGCAACGATGCCGTCAACGATCTCTATTGCGTGCGCGCCAACAGCCGGCGACAGATCCCGGTCAAGTCGGAAGGCATCGCCAAGGCGCTGCTGTCACCGCCGGCCGCCACGCTCACCGGCATGCTGGTGACGGTCGACGCAGGCGGCGGCACCGCCGAAGCCTATGCGCACGCCGGCCATGAGTTCGGCTTCGTCCTGTCGGGCGAGGTCGAGCTGGTGGTCGATTCGGCCACCTACGGGCTGAAGGCTGGCGACAGCTTCGCCTTCAAGAGCACCTTGCCGCATGCCTTCCGCAATCCGGGTACCGAGCGCTGCCAGATCCTCTGGGTCAACACGACAAAACCGTCCGAGGTGCGTGATGGCGCTTGATCCGCTGGTGCGGCTGCAAGCGGTCTCGAAGATTTTTCCCGGCGGCATTGTCGGGCTCGATGCCGTCGAGCTCGACATCGCCAGCGGCGAGTTTCTGACCTTGCTCGGCCCCTCTGGTTGCGGCAAGACCACGAGTCTCAGGGTGATCGCCGGTTTCGAAAGCCCGTCGAGCGGCAAGGTGCTGCTCGAAGGCCGTGACATCACCGGGCTCAGGCCCTTCGACCGGCCGGTCAACACCGTGTTCCAGGACTACGCGCTGTTTCCGCATATGAACGTCGCCGAAAATGTCGGCTTCGGCCTGTCGCTACGCAAGCTTTCCGGCACCGAACAGGCCAGGCGCGTCGGCGAAGCCCTCGACATGGTTGGCCTGGCCGACAAGATCGGCGCCAGGGTCTCGGAACTGTCGGGCGGCCAGCGCCAACGCGTTGCGCTCGCTCGCGCCATCGTCTGCGAACCGCGCGTGCTGTTGCTTGACGAACCGCTGTCGGCGCTCGACGCGCATCTGCGCGAACAGATGCAGGTCGAACTGAAGCGGCTGCAGTCGCGGCTCGGCACCACCTTCGTCATGGTCACCCACGACCAGACCGAAGCGCTGTCGATCTCCGACCGCATCGTCGTCATGAACAAAGGCCGTATCGAGCAGATCGCGCCGCCGGCGACGCTCTACGACCGGCCCGCCACAAAATTCGTTGCCAGTTTCATCGGCACGATGAACCTGCTGCAGTCGCGCTTTGTCGGCCGCGATGGCGATCGCTTGCGTTTCACCGCCGGCGCCTTGCCGCTCGAGGCCACATCGGAAACCGGCGATGCCCCCGGCGAAGGCGCGGTGCGCACCATCGGCGTGCGTCCGGAAGATTTGCTGGCAACGACCGAGGCAGGCGCCGGCAGTGCTCCGGCGCGGGTCAACAGCATCGTCTTTCACGGCCGCACGCTGCGCCTGCATGCTGAGCTGGGGCAGGGGACGCCGGTGGTGATCGATGCCCCGCGCCAGGCGGAGGGTTTTCAATTCAGCGTCGGCGACGTGGCGCATATCAGCCTGCGGCGTGGCGCAAACTGCCCTATGCTGGCCAGCTAATCTGATAGTCCATTTCCAGAAAAACCGGAGTTTCCCCATGAGCAATCATCTGAACTTCTTTATCGATGGCAATTGGGTCACGCCCGTCGTGCCGGCAACGCTGGATGTGATCGACCCCTCCACCGAAGAGGCGTACACCAAGATTTCCGTCGGCTCGAAGGCCGATGTCGACAAGGCCGTGGCGGCGGCCAAGGCGGCCTTTCCGTCCTTCTCACAAACCAGCAAGGCCGAGCGCCTGAAGCTCCTGAAGCGCATCCTCGAAGTCTACAACGAGCGCTATGAGGACATTGCGCAGGCCGTCAGCCAGGAAATGGGCGCGCCGATCACCTGGGCGCGCGAGGCGCAGGCCTGGGCGGGCAGGGCGCATATGGAAGCCACTATTCATGCGCTGGAGGACTATGAATTCCAAGAGAAGCGCGGCGGCACCATGGTGGTCAAGGAGCCGATCGGCGTCTGCGCGCTGATCACACCGTGGAACTGGCCGCTCAACCAGATCGTCTGCAAGGTGGCGCCGGCGATCGCCGCCGGCTGCACGGTCGTGCTCAAGCCCTCCGAGATCGCGCCGATCAGCGGCATCGTCTTTTCAGAGGTGATGCAGGCCGCCGGCACGCCGCATGGCGTCTACAACATGATCAATGGCACCGGCCCCGATGTCGGCCAGGTCATGGCCGGCCACCCCGATGTCGACATGGTCTCGTTCACCGGCTCGACCCGCGCCGGCATCATCGTCGCCAAGACGGCGGCCGAGACGGTCAAGCGCGTGGCACAGGAACTCGGCGGCAAGTCGGCCAACATCGTGCTGCCGGACGCCGATTTCGAAACGGCGGTGCGCAAGGGTGTCGAGGGTTGCTTCGGCAACAGCGGCCAGTCCTGCGACGCGCCGACGCGCATGCTGGTGCCGGCCGCCCGCCACGACGAGGCGCTCGCCATCGCCAAGAAGGCGGCCGAAGCGCACAATGTTGGTGATCCGCGCTCGGAAGAAACCAAGCTCGGCCCGGTGGTCTCCAACATCCAGTACGACAAGATCCAGCGGCTGATCGAAGCCGGCATCGCCGAGGGCGCCACGCTGGTCACCGGCGGCCCCGGCCGGCCAGAGCACCTCAACCGCGGCTACTATGTCAGGCCGACCGTCTTCGGCCATGTCACGCCCGGCATGACCATCGAAAAGGAAGAGATTTTTGGCCCGGTGCTGTCGGTCATTTCCTATAGCGATGACGACGACGCGGTGAAGATCGCCAACGACACCGTCTATGGCCTCGCCGCCTATGTGCAATCCGGGGATATCGACCACGCCCGCAAAGTTGCAGGACAGCTGCGCGCCGGGCAGGTCTCGATCAACTACCCCGAGTGGGACACGTTCGCGCCCTTCGGCGGCTACAAACAGTCCGGCAACGGCCGCGAATATGCCGACTGGGCGATCCACGATTTCCTCGAGGTCAAGGGCATCATCGGCTACGGGGCGTAGGGTTCGGATCCCTGCTCGGCAGGTCTTCCTCAACCGTTGAAATCGCGGGCGCTGGTGCGGAAAGCATCAGCGTCCGCTTTGTTTTCGCTTGATTTGTTCACTATTTGTTCTACAAGTCTCGATCGGGTACAATTTGCCGGACGAGACCAGTTATGAGTGGGCAACCTGCATTCGGAACCGCGAAGAACGGCCAGATCTTTTTTCACTGGGAGGAGTTCGAGCGACATTTCGACGACCGGATATTTTTCGCCATCCTTGCCGAGAGCGCGATCGCCGGCCCCCTCGCGCGGAAGGCCGTCGCCTTGGATAGGGAGCTAGGGCTGCAAGGCTGGTTTGTTCCGGAAGACCACATCCATATCTCGCTCGTCGGTCTTGGCGACCACGATGGGTTTCCGAAAGAGTTGGTCGAAGTCGCCTGCCGAATAGGCTCGATGATCGTTGCGAAACCTTTCGAGGTTTCGTTCGATCGCTTGTCGGCTTTTGGCGGTGGCGCGTTGGTCTTGCGAAGCAGCGACGGCAATCCGGCGCTGCAAGAATTCTGGCGCAACCTCACGGCAGTGATTTCCGACAGCCCGTTGAAACCCTTTCTCACAAGATCCATTGAACCACATATCACGCTGCTTCGTGACGAAGTGGGTGTTCCTAAAATCCGTGAGCGACCGATTGATCCAGTCAGTTGGATGGTGCGGGATTTTGTGCTGATCCACAGTCTCATCCGGAAGGGCATCTACAAAAAACCTGGACGTTGGCAATTGACCGGCCAGGACGATTCCCTGGCCGGCATGTGAGAATCGTCGTCACATGGTCCGCACGATATTCATCATCCTGACATGGCTTGTCAGCTACCTCGGGATTGACGATGGCAGGCCAGCGCGCTGTCCCCTACTTGCAATGCGTCTCAACAGGAGGAACACATGACCATCACGGAAATTGCCAAGGATTTCACCGAGCTGCTCAGGCACGGCGATCACCAAGGTGCTGCTGAAAAGTACAACGCCGATGATATCGCCAGCTACGAAGCCATGGAGGGGCCGATGGCCATCACCCGTGGCAAGGAAGCACTCCAGAAGAAGGGCCAGTGGTGGCAAGAGAACAACGAAGTCCACGGCGGCTCGGTCGAGGGGCCCTATGTCAACGGCGACCAGTTCGCGGTGCGCTTCAAGTTTGACATAACGCCCAAGGCTACCGGCGAGCGTGCCACCATGGATGAGGTTGGTCTGTACACGGTCAAGAACGGCAAGATTGCCGAAGAGCGCTTCTACTATTGAGGCCCGAAAGACCACCAGCTTCCGGAAACCTGCTCGCTTCGCTGCAGGGTTGAAAAATGGCGGCCGGGACGATGCCCTGGCCGCCATGTGAGAAGCTCAAATCGTCTTCACATACTCTGCGAGTTGGTCGGCCACCGTGCCCCAGCCGTCGAAGAAACCCATCTCTTCATGGTTCTTGCGGGTGGCCTCATCGCGGTGGATGGCGGTGGCGGTGTAGCGCGTGCCCTTGCCGTCCGGCTGGAGGGAAATGACCGCTGTGATGAAGGGCTCCCCTGACGGCCGATAGCCCGGCAGCAGCGCATCCGTCCACACCAGCCGCTCATTCGGCACGATCTCGAGATAGCAGCAATGGCGGTCGTTGACCTCCCTGCCGTCGGGCGATTGCATGCGCGTCCGGAACAGGCCGCCGGGCCGAAGGTCGATCTCGCAGTCGGTGATGATCCATGGCTTCGGCGTGAACCATTGCTTGACATGTTCCGGCGTCGTCCAGGCTCTCCACAACAATTCGCGCGGCGCATCGACGACGCGCTCCAGCACGAGGTCCAATCTGGGGTCCGGCTTGAAGGGATAGCTCATACGTCTTTCTCCTTGAGGGTCATCACATAGGCGTCGAACTGGTCGAGGCGGCGCTCCCACAATGCGCGCTGTTCGGCCAGCCAGTTTTCGGCAAGCTTCAACGGCTCGGGCGCCAGCCGGTAGGTTCTGACGCGGCCGGCCTTTTCCGAACGCACCAGGCCGCAGCCCTCGAGAACCCGCAGATGTTCGATGAAGGAGGGCAGGGCCATCTCGAAGGGCTCTGCAAGCTCGCTGACCGAAGCGGGGCTGCGGTTCAGCCGCTCCACCACGCGCCGCCGCGTCGGGTCGGACAGCGCGCGAAAGATGCCGTCGATCGGCGGAGGGCTCGGATTTGCTGTGTGGAGGCTCGTCATGGGTGGTCCCGAACCATTGTCAAAGAGTGGTTGGATAATACTTAGGAAAATTCCTTAGTATTGGCAAGCCCGAAAACCGAAGATGTCGGCCAAGGGTGCTGGCAAAGCGGAAAGGGCGGTTTTAGGCTGCAAAGCGGATTCGACTGTCAGCCAAGGAAGCACGCCTTTGACCACGATGTACGGCATCACCACCTGCGACACGATCAAGAAGGCGCGCGTCTGGCTGGAAGGCCATGATGTGCCCTACCGCTTTCACGACTACCGGGCGGAAGGGTTGGACGCCAAGCGGCTGGATGGCTGGGTCGGCAAGGTCGGCTGGGAGATCCTGCTCAACAAGGCGAGCACGACGTTCCGCGAATTGGCGGACAAAGACAAGTTGGGCCTCGATGAGAAGAGGGCCAAGGCGCTGATGCTGGCCAAACCGACGATGATCAAGCGGCCGGTGCTGGAGGTCGGAGATCGCATCCTCGTCGGCTTCAAGCCTGATGTTTATGCGCAGGCGGTGAAGTAGAGCGCTGCACACCCTCACTTCGTCATCCTATGGCGGAGCAAGGAGCGAAGCGACGCGGCGCAGACCATAGGATCCTGTGTGTTCGCTCAGGTTGATGGTTCACTGGTGGGAAGGGACCGAGCCATGCCACGGCCTGCCCCGAAAGGGCGACCAGGATCCTCTCGGCCTCCTTCCCACTTCAACCATACCACCTGAGCGAACACATAGGATCCTCGGGTCAAGCCCGAGGATGACGAAGTAGATACCCCGCCAGCGCCACCGCATTGTTGTGCGCCTCGTCATGGGCGCCGTAGAGCAGCGTCACCCGGCCTTTGCCAAGCAGTGCCCGCAACTGCCCAACCACCTCGCCATTCCCGTCAAGCTCAGTGCGATACCGCTTCTGGAATTCGGGCCAGCGCTCAGGCTCATGCCCGAACCATTGGCGCAATTCATTGCTCGGCGCGATGTCCTTCAGCCATAGGGCCAGCGCGGCATTCTCTTTGCTGACCCCGCGCGGCCACACGCGGTCGACCAGAACCCGCTGCCCGTCATCCGGGGAGGGTGGCTCGTAGACGCGCTTGACGGCGATGTCGAAGGCCATGCCAACCTCCGGCGTGCGGACCGTCAGGCCCACTCGCCCTTGCGCATCACCGGCACGCGGCTGCCGTCCTTGCAGACGCCGTCGATGTCGATCTTGTCCGAGCCGATCATCCAGTCGATATGGATGAAACTCTTGTTGCCGCCGCGTGCCGCGATCTCGTCCTGGCGGAGCGAGCCGCCGTCGACGAAGCACTTCGAATAGCATTGGCCCAGCGCGATGTGGCAGGCAGCGTTCTCGTCGAACAGCGTGTTGAAGAACAGCAGGCCGCTCGCCGAGATTGGCGAGGAATGCGGCACCAGCGCCACTTCGCCGAGACGGCGCGAGCCCTCATCGGTGTCGAGCACTTTCTTCAGCACATCCTCGCCCTTCGAAGCCTTGGCCCCGACGATCCTGCCTTCTTCGAAACGCACCGAGATCTCGTCGATCAGCGTGCCTTGATAGGACAGCGGCTTGGTCGAGGAGACATGGCCCTCGACGCGCCTTGCATGCGGAGTGGTGAAGACCTCTTCGGTCGGAATGTTCGGATTGCAGGTGACGCCGTTCTTGGCGGTCGAGGCGCCACCCATCCACTCATGGCCGTCGGCCAGCCCGACGGTGAGATCAGTGCCCGGGCCGGTGAAATGCAGCGCGTGGAAATTATGGCCGTTCAGCCATTCGGTGCGGTTGCGGAGTGCCGCATTGTGCGCCGTCCAGTTGCCGATCGGGTCTTCCACATCCACCCGCGAGGCGGCAAAGATGGCGTCGGCGAGTTTCGCGACGGCGACGTCATCGGTGTCGCCTGGGAACACTTGCTTGGCCCAGGCCAGGTCGGGATAGGCGACGATGTTCCAGTTGATGTCGAAGCCGGTGATCTTTTCCAGCGCCGGCTGATAAGCGATCGAATTCGCTTTGTTGGCGCGCGCCACTTTGGCCGGGCTCTGCGCCGACAGCAGCGACGGGTCCTCGCCGCGCACGGCAAGCCGCGCCGCATTGTTGGCGAAGGCCTTGGCCATGCCCTCGTAGAGCCAGCCGGCGGCGCGGTCGAAGCCGGCATCGGCGCCGAAGCGGTAGCGCGCCAGAGTCATCTCGTCGTCGTTGAAGATCGGCGTCACCAGGCCAGCACCTGCCTTGTAGGCGTGCTCGACAATACGCCGCGTCAGCGGAAGTGCCGCGATCGACGATGTCAGCACCAGATCCTGTCCCGGCTGCAATTGCAGCCCGACCTTGATGGCGACCTCGGCCAGCCTGTCGAGTTTCACCGGGTCGATCGATGCGGAAACGCCGCGCGAATGTGTGGTCATGATCCTGCCTGCCGTGATGTTGGGGTCTGGTTTTTACATAGACCGCCAGGATGGCGCTTTCCACCGCCATTGCGCTGGGCCAGGCTCAGGCGGCGCTTTCGAGCGAGCTGAACTGCGCCATGGTCGCCTCGATTTCCTCGCGGACCCAAATCTTGAAATCCCTGACCTTGCGGCTCTCGCTCTTGCTGGCCGAGGTCACCATCCAGTAGCCCAGCCCGCTCTCGGCCCGCACGCCGAACGGCGCGACAAGCCGGCCGTCGGCGAGAGCGTCGGCGGTCAGCAATTGCCAGGCAAGCATCACGCCATGGCCGGCAATCGCCGATTCCAGGCACAGCATCGGATCGGTGAAGCGCGCGCCCTTGAGGAAAGTGACGGGCTCGACGCCCGCTGCCTCGAACCAGCTGTCCCAGCTGATCATCGACTGCTCGTCGGTAATGGCACAGGTCTGCGCCAGGTCTTGGATCGACTTCAGTCTGGCCGCGATCGACGGCGCGCAGACCGGAAACACCTCCTGCGCCAGCAGCAGTTCGGCGCGCACGCCGGGCCATGTGCCGTCGCCCATCCGGATGCCGATGTTGATGTCGGAACGGTCGAGATCGGTGATCCGACCCGAAGCGTCGATGCGCAGCAGCACGTTCGGGTGCCGGGCAAAATGCCGGGATAGCCGGGGCAGCAGCCATTTCGAGGCAAAGGCCGGCGCCACCGAAACCACCAGCGTGCATTCGCTTGCTTCGTCAGCGAGCGCCACCGCCTGGGCGAGTTCGCGAAAACCCGCGCCGAGCCGGGTGGTGAACACGGCGCCGAACTCCGTCAGCACGAGGCCGCTGGCGGTCCGTTCGAACAGCGCCCGGCCAAGTTGTTTTTCTGTCCGCTTGATCTGCTGGCTGACGGCGCTGACGGAAACGTTGAGCTCGCTGGCTGCCGCCGCAAGCGACCCCAGGCGGGCGACGGCTTCCACGGCGCGCAAGCCGTTGAGATGGACGCGGTTCAGCATAGCCATACAGTTTTTCTAAACCGATACGGTTGAAATCTCAATTGAAAGATGGGACGGGAAGGCAGATTTTAAGGAGACCAGTCAGACCGAGGAGGCAAAGATGGTGAAGATTTTATCTCGGCTTAGCGTCTTTTTTGCCGCCGACACACGGCAAGGCGCACGGCAGGACAATGAAATCGCCGGCTGGGTGACCGATCCGCTGTCGCATCCGGTGCTCGATACCATGTCGGAGCGGGAACTGGGCGACGTGCCGTTCCGGTTGACGGCTCGGCGCACTGCCTACGAGACGGCCACTGCACAGGCCAGCTGCCGTTGAGCTGCTGAAGTCCGGTAGCGAGCCTTGCTGGCCCAACAAAAGCGGATTGTTTCAGCGCCCGGCAAATCTATTGTGCGCTGCGATGAAAGCCGCTTCACCCTTGCGTCTCGCCTTCGCCGGCATGTTTGCCATGGCCGTCGCCATGGGCATCGGCCGTTTCGTCTACACGCCGATCCTGCCCGGCATGATGGAAGAGCTTGGCCTGTCGACGGCGGATGCCGGATGGATCGCTTCCGCCAACTATCTCGGCTATCTCATTGGCGCGCTCGCGGCCGCCGGTAGCTGGGCGCATGGGCGCGAACGTCTGCTGATGTTTTCCAGCCTTGCAGCCAGCGCCATCCTCGCCGGCGCGATGGGCCTGACCGGCAGCATGGCTGCGTTTCTCCTCATCCGCTTTCTTGCCGGTCTGGCCAGCGCCTTCGTCATGGTCTTCATGTCCAGCATTGTCTTTGGTCATCTGCTGGCGGCTAACCGCAACAACCTGCAGGCGCTGCATTTCGGCGGCGTCGGCCTCGGCATTGCGGCCTCCTCGGCGCTGTTGGCGATCCTTGTTACCGAACACGCCGGCTGGGCGGCGGGCTGGCTGTGGTCGGCCGTGATTTCGGCTTGCGGCTTTGCCGTCGTGGCCTTGCTAGTCGGCAGCACCGCCCCCGCCAATGGCGTTGCCGGTCGCGAACCGGCGCTGCCGAACGACCGGTCGCTGATCAAGATCATTGTCGCCTACGGCCTGTTCGGCTTCGGCTATGTGGTGACGGCGACGTTCCTGGTCGCCATCGTCCGGCAAGGTGGCGGCGGCCGCGTTTTCGAGGCAACCGTCTGGATGGTCACCGGCCTCGCCGGCTTTCCCTCAGTCTGGCTCTGGCAGAAGATATCAGCACGGATCGGGCTTTACGCAGCCTACGCCGTGGGCTGTATCGTCGAGGTGGTTGGCGTTACTGCCAGCGTCGCCATGGGCGGAACCATCGGGCCGTTGCTCGGCGGGCTTCTGCTCGGCATCACCTTCATCGCCATCACCGCGCTCGGCCTGCAGACCGCAAGGCAGCTTGTCCCCCAAGCGCCCCGCCGGATTTTCGCGGTGATGACCGCTTCCTTCGGCGTCGGCCAGATCGTCGGCCCGATCGTCGCCGGGTTGCTCGCGCAGGCGTCGGGCGACTTCTTCCTCGCCTCGATCGTCGCTGCCGTTGTCCTGCTTGTCTCGGGGGCGATCACCTGGTCGGCTGCGCCAAAATCGCCATGATTATGGTCTTGCTCGGTGCCGGGCATCGGTCACCATTTTCTTTCCAATCGATGTGTGACCTTATGCCCGCTGAACAGCAACCCCGCTGATTTGCACATCGACCGAGGAAGCCCCCACAGTGTTCGTATCCTTCTTCCCGAAGCCGAAGTTGTTTTTCACCTCGGCTGTCCTATGGAGTCTCGCCGGCATTTTGTTCTGGTTTTTTGGCGGGGAGCAGCTCGGCGCGTTGGTCGGTCTGCCGCCTGCGGCGGCCGGTGTGCCTCCAGTCCTCGGAATGGCGATCTTTTGGACCAAGCCTTTTATCTGGTTCTATATCTATTTCGGCTTTTTGGTCGGAGCCTTCTATGCCTTCTGGCGTGTTTATTCCCCTCATCCTTGGCAAGGATGGTCGATTCTGGGTTCGGCGCTGATCCTGTTTTCGACATATCTCAATGTGCAGATTTATGTGGCGCTCAACAATTGGCGCGGTCCCTTCTTCGATCTCTTCCAGAAAGCGATTACGACCCCAGGTTCAGTTACCGCCGGCGAACTCTATTCAATGTTCTGGATCTACGCCTGGATCGGCGCCGCCGGCATGGGCTTGTTCGTCATCACCCGGTTTTTCGTGAGTCACTACATCTTCCGTTGGCGCACGGCCATGAACGACTACTACATGACGTACTGGCAGCGGTTGCGACATATTGAAGGCGCCTCTCAGCGCGTGCAGGAGGACACCATGCGGTTCTCCACGACGATGGAAGGCCTTGGTGTGTCGCTGGTTGATTCAGCAATGACCTTGATTGCATTCCTGCCACTGCTTGCGCAGCTTTCCAGCCATGTGAAGGTCCTGCCCCTCGTTGGCGAAATTCCGTATTCTCTGGTTGTCGCTGCGGTTACCTGGTCGATCTTCGGTACGGCCCTTCTCATGATTGCAGGTGTCAAACTGCCAGGGCTGGAGTTTAAGAATCAGCGAGTCGAGGCTGCCTACCGCAAGGAACTGGTGTATGGCGAAGACGATGCGGCTCGTGCAACGCCGCCGACCGTGCGCGAACTCTTTTCCCACGTCCGACGCAACTACTTCAACCTCTACTTTCATTACGCCTACTTCAATGTCGTTCGGTCCGGCTATCTGCAGGCCGATGCCATATTCTCAAGCTTGATCCTCATCCCCACGATTGCTGTCGGAACAATCACACTGGGAATATGGCAGCAGGTTTCCACTGCCTTCGGCCAGGTCAGTTCCTCATTTCAGTATCTGGTGAATGCCTGGCCGACGATCGTCGAACTGATCTCCATCCACAAGCGCCTGCGCGCCTTCGAGGCGACGCTGGATGGAGAACCTTTGCCTGAGATCGATCAGCGCTACCTCGAACGTCAGGGCGCCGAGGATTCGGCCTGATATCTCTGGAGAACGTGGGCGGCTCAGCCGCCCACCGCCGCCTGCTTTTCGATGTGCCGCGAAACATAGTCGCGAAAGCTGATGCACTCGACATCGGCCTTCACACAAACTTCACCGGCAAAGCGCTCCAGTGCGGTCCAGTAGGCGCCGTTGTTCATCAGCGTGAAATGGAAGCCGAGTTCCAGCGGAATGCGTTTGCCGGCATATTGCTTGTCGAAGGCGGCGCGAAAGGCGTCATAGGTACGCTCAATGAATTCCTCTGCCTTGCTTGGCCGCGCGAAACCGCCGGAATGGCGGACAAAGAGATTGTAGTCCATGGCGATCACCGGCTTTGACTTCGGACCTTCCGGGATCTGCGGCAGCGAAAAGCGCGTGATGCCGTTGCGGGTCGGCGGCCGGGCCGGGCCGCGCGAGACGCCGCTGGCGTCGAACAGGAAGCCCGCCGCCGGCAGCGCCGCGTAGAGCGCCCTGTTCGCCGAAAGATACGGCGCGCGGAAGCCGACCACCGCCTTGCGGGCAAAGCTGCGCCAGCCCGCGGGTTCGTGCGCAATGCCGTTGATGGCATAGGCATTTTCGAGAATGTGCTGGAACGAGCTGAATTCGCTCAGCCAATCGGCTTTGCTCCAGTTCTTGCCGTCGAAATGGCCGCAGCCATGGCTGCCGATGTCGTGGCCTTCCGCAGCGGCAAGCCCGATCTGCTCAAGCCGGTCAGCCACCTCCTGTTTTGAGGCGGCAAAGCCGATGTTGGATTTGCCTGATGTCTTGCCAGGCGCCGTATATTCCGTGCGCGTCTGCGGCGACAGCAGGAAGACACAGGAAAGAAAATAGGTGAAATGTGCGCCGGTGCGTTGCGCCAGCGCCCGGCTGCGCTTCCATTGCGAAATGTCGCGGGCGCTGTCGAACGAGATGATGACGATCTGCTTCGGCTTTGTTACCGGCCGCGCTGCAGGTGGATCGGCGAAAGCAGCACTCGTTGTGGCGAGCGCGGCGATGGAAAACGCAAGGACGCGGGACAAACGAGGCATCGGCAATCTGATCTGGATCCGGAAGCGGTCAAAGGCCGGCTATCGTCAAAATGTGGCGTGGGTGCGGTCGCGCCCAATGGTCGCCCTTACAGCGGCCTGCACTGCGATTAGCCGATTTTCCTGTCGAACCCCTTCCATGCCGGCAAAATTTCGCTAAAACGCGGGCTCAAGAACGGCCCCGACGGGGCAGGAATGGTTTTGATCGATGTCGGACGACAGTTTTATCCGCGAAGTCAACGAAGAGATTCGTCGCGAACAGGCGCAGGCGCTGTGGGATCGTTTCGGTCCTGCCTTGCTTGTCCTCGCTATATTGGTGGTGGTCGGCACCGCTGCCGTCGTCGGCTACCGCTATTGGGACGAGACCCGCGCCAATCGCTCGGGCGATGCCTTCTCACAGGCGCTGAAGCTTGCCAATGATGGCAAGACCGACGAAGCGCTGACCGCCCTCACCGAGCTGGAAAAGGACGGCTACGGCGCCTATCCGCTGCTCGCCCGCATGCGCGGGGCAACCGTCAAGGCAGACAAGGGCGACGTCGATGCTGCCGTCAAGGATTTCGACGATGTCGCCGCCGACACCGCCATTCCGTCCGGCATTCGTGACATGGCGCGCCTCAGGGCGGCGCTGCTTCTCGTCGATCATGGGTCCTTCGCCGATGTCTCCAGCCGCGTCGAGGCGCTGACCGCCGACACCAACACGCTGCGCCATACGGCGCGCGAGGCGCTCGGCCTTGCCGCTTGGAAGGAAGGCAAAGCCCAGGATGCGCTCAAACTGTTCGACCAGATCGCTTCGGATGACGGTGCCCCGCGCAACACGCGCGAGCGGGCGACGTTGATGTCCGATTTGATCCGCGGGTCGGGCAGCGCGTCGTGACGGATGACATTCAAAGTCGCCATCATCGGTCGGCCTAACGTCGGCAAATCGACCCTTTTCAATCGGCTGGTGGGAAGGAAGCTGGCGCTTGTCGACGACACGCCGGGCGTCACCCGCGACCGTCGCGTCCACGCCGCCAAGCTCTACGACCTGCATTTCGACGTCATCGACACCGCCGGCTTCGAAGATGCCGCGGCCGCGACGCTGCCGGGCCGTATGCGGGCACAGACCGAGATCGCCATCCGTGAAGCCGACCTGATCTTCTTCACCGTCGATGCCAAGTCCGGCCTGATGCCTGATGACAAGACCTTTGCCGAGATCGTGCGCAAGTCCGGCAAGCCGGTGGTTCTGGTCGCCAACAAGGCCGAGGCGAAGGGCGCCCAGGGCGGCATGCTGGAGGCCTGGGAGCTTGGCCTTGGCGAGCCGATCCCGATCTCGGCCGAACACGGCCAGGGCATGCCCGACCTGCGCGACGCGGTGATCTTGGCGCTGGGCGAGGCGCGCGCCTTCGGCGAGGAAGAGGGCGACATCGAGGCTGAGGCAGCCGCCAGCGAAGTGCTGATCGGCGAGGACATCGTCGATCCGGATGCCGAGCACAGCTATGACGATACCAAGCCGATGCGCATCGCCGTCGTCGGCCGTCCGAATGCCGGCAAGTCGACGTTGATCAATGCGCTGATCGGCGAGGAGCGGCTGCTGACCGGACCGGAAGCCGGCATCACCCGCGATTCCATCTCCGTCGACTGGGACTGGCATGGCCGTCGGCTGAAACTGTTCGACACCGCCGGCATGCGCCGCAAGGCCAGGATTCACGAAAAGCTGGAAGTGATGTCGGTGCAGGATGGCTTGCGCGCCATCCGCTTTGCCGAGATCGTCATCATCGTGCTCGACGCCACCATCCCCTTCGAGAAGCAGGATCTGCAGATCGCCGATCTGATAATCCGCGAGGGCAGGGCGCCAGTGATTGCCTTCAACAAATGGGACCTGATCGACAACCCCCAGGAACTCTTGGCGGAATTGCGCGAGAAGACGGAGCGGCTTCTTCCCCAGGCGCGCGGCATGCAGGCGGTGACGGTGTCGGCCGAAACCGGGCGTGGCCTCGACAAGCTCATGGATGCCGTCATCAGGACGCACAAGGTGTGGAACAGCCGCGTTTCCACCGGCAAGCTCAACCGTTGGCTGGAAGGCATTCTGGCGCATCACCCGCCGCCCGCCGTCGCCGGGCGCCGGCTGAAGATCAAATATGTCACGCAGGCCAAGACGCGGCCGCCGGGCTTCGTTGTCCAGTGCTCGCGGCCCGATGCGATGCCGCAATCCTATGTCCGCTATCTCTCGAACAGCCTGCGCGAGGCCTTCGACATGCCGGGCGTGCCGATCCGCATTGCTTTGCGTACCTCGGACAATCCGTTCGCCGGCAGGGCAAAGAAGCGCAACTGAGCGCCGGGCGCCTTGGCGTTAAGCCACCTGCCTTAGGCCATGATGCGCATTTGCATTTTCGGGCAGCGATTCCAGTGCCGCCTGCAGCAGGATGTCGGCGAGGCGCGCCGCAACCGGGTCGAGCTCGGCCTCCTTGCGATGCAGGAACAGCGCTATGTCAGGCAGGGCAGGCAACCCGGCGATCTCAGGCGTCATCGCCCTGACAGTGGCCGGCAGGCCGATATCGGTGCGGATCGTCAGCCCCAGCCCAGCTGCGACGGCTGCCCAGATGCCGCCGAGGCTCGGGCTGGAAAAAGCCATTCGCCACGACAGGCCGGCGCGGTCGAGCGTTTCCGTCGCCACCGAGCGCAGCAGGCATGGCGCTTCCAGCGCCACCAGCGGCAGCGCCTCGCCATCGCGCAGGCTGGTCTCGATCAGCTTTGCCGGGCCGATCCAGCGCATCTGGACGTCGGCGACATGCCGGCTGTAAGGCAGCGTCGGGCCACTGTGCCAGGCGAGTGCGATGTCGAGGCTGCCTGAGGTGATGCGGTCGGCAAGCTCGTAGCTGCGCGCGATCCGCGCCTCGATCTTGACCTTGGGATGGGCGCGGGCAAACCGCCCGAGCACTTCGGGCAGCACTGCCTCGCCGAAATCTTCCTGCAGCCCGAGTCGCACCCAGCCTTCCAGCTCGACATCGTGGATGGCGGACACCGCCTCGTCATTGAGCTCAAGCAGCCGGCGCGCATAGCCGAGCATGGTCTCGCCGGCCTCCGTCAACGCCAGGCCGCGCCCCGATTTGCGGAGGATAGGCGTCGCTGCCTGCTCCTCCAGCTTCTTTAGTTGCGCGCTGACCGCCGAGGTCGAACGGCCGAGCCGGTCGGCGGCCTTGGCGAAACTGCCCAGTTCCATGCCGGCGACGAAGCTTCTGAGAACATCGAGGTCGAGGGTCACGCGTCGCACGGCAATAGTCCTGTTTTTTGGGATATATGATCAAAAACTTCCTGATATTCAGGATGAAGCTATGGCGATAGAGACAGCACGTCAAGACCCCGGCCGCGCCGGTCCATCCAAGGAGCCTGTCCCATGTCAGCTGTCGTTTCCGATTCCGATTGCAAGCCGGGCAAGCATCTGTGGCAGCCGGGCACGGCCATTACGCCGTCCGCCGTCGCGGCATTTCGGTCCAATCATCGCTGGAAGGTGCTCGGCATCGGCGTTGCCGCCAATGCCAGTTTCTCCGCCACCTTTGCCGGCATCCCGGCGACAGCGGTGTTTCTGCGTTCAGGCTATCATCTCTCCAACGGCAATCTCGGCCTGGTCCTTGGCCTTCTCGGGCTGGGGGTTGCCTTGAGCGAATTGCCCTGGGGCTTGCTTACCGACCGCTGGGGCGATCGCGGCGTGCTGTTGATTGGTCTCGGCGCGACGGCGGCCTGGCTGCTGCTCATGGCTTTCTTCATCGTACCGTCAGCGGCTTATGTACCTGGCGTTGCGATGCTGGCCGCATGCCTTCTGGTCACCGGCCTTCTGGGCGGGAGTGTCAACGGCTCCAGCGGCCGCGCCATCATGGCCTGGTTCCACGAGGGCGAGCGTGGCTTTGCCATGAGCATAAGGCAGACGGCGGTGCCGCTCGGCGGCGGGCTCGGCGCGCTCGTCTTGCCGTCGCTGGCGTCTGTGCATGGTTTCGCGCCGGTGTTCGGGTTGCTGGCGGCCTCGAACGTTGTCTCGGCGCTGTTCGCCTGGCGCTGGCTGCACCAGCCGCCCGAGATCGGTCCCAAGATCGGCGTTGCCGGCAGTAATGACATCGCAATGTCGGCGGGTCCGGCGCCGTTGCGCAATGTCGAAGTCTGGCGCATCGGCATCGGCATCGGCCTGCTCTGCTTTCCTCAGGTGGCAGTGCTCACCTTTGCCTCCGTGTTCCTGCACGACTTCGCCGGCATGGGGACGCTGGTGATCAGCGCCAGCCTTGTCGCGGTCCAGACCGGCGCCATGGTCATGCGCGTCTGGAGCGGCCGCTACACCGACCGCCATGGCAACCGCCGCCCGTTCCTGCGCCTGTGCAGCGTGTTGAGTGCGGCCGGCTTCGCGGCTCTTGGCCTGCTGGTGTTGGCGGCGGTCGCCTTGCCGGGCGCCCATCCGGCGCTGATGCCGGCGATTGCGGTGCTACTGGTCGCTGCCGGCATCTCGGTCTCTGCCTGGCACGGCGTCGCCTACACCGAAATGGCAACGCTTGCCGGCGCGAGCCGTGCGGGAACGGCGCTCGGCCTCGCCAACAGCTTCGTCTTCGTCGCCTTCTTCCTGGTGCCAATAGCCATTCCGGGCTTGCTGATTGTCGGGTCGTGGGCGGGCGTGTGGTTGGCTGCGGCACTTTGCGCGCTGATCGCCTGGCCGATCTTGCTTCCGCCTGATCATCGCCGCAAAAGCGCCTGACTCCGCAACGACACGAAAAACTCGATTGAACCTGTTAACGCCCCATCAAGGTTAATGCATCATTGTGCCTCTCCAGTGGGTCCGTTGCGTTTTCTGGAGAGTTCAGTGCATCGACGTGTTTTGAAGCGGCTTGTCGCCGCCGCCGGTGAGAAAAAACGTTCCTTCCTGTCTCCGTTCATCATCGGGCTCGGCATCTGGGTCGGCTTTCCGACCGATATTGCCTATCAGGATATGACGAGCCTGGTTTCCGGCCTCGATGCGCCGAACGCCCGCTGGAACGCCTATGTCGAGAAATCCGTCGCCGGCTCGGTCCACGCCGCCGAAATGCCTTTCGTCGATTCCGTCAGCACCGGCTCGATTTCGGGCTCCGGCGTCCGCTTGCCCGGCATCGGCAACGTGTCGTTTCGCGGCAAGGGCAGCGTGGCCGGCGCAACGCCTGACGAGGACCGCGTCATGCGCGCCGACAAGAAGGGCCGCATCATCGAGGTCTCGCCGGTTGCGCCGCCGAAGAACTTCAACGCCGGCTCGATCTTCGAGCGCACCTCCTCGCTGCTGCGCCCGAGCATGGACAGCGGCCTGAAGCTGGCCTTTGCCAAGCCCAACATCAAAGGCAGGGAGATCCAGATCGCCCAGGCCTTCCATATCAGTGTGGACAAGAAGCCCGATCCGGGAATGCCGGCCATGCTCGCGGCCCTGGTCAACAATGACAAACCGGACGTGCTGGCCACCGCCTATGCCCAGGCCGAGCCCGACTACGCCAAGGCATCGCCGTTCGAGGCGCTGTTACAGGACGAGGAGCCGAACAGCGGGCGCTTCATTCCGCCAATGGCCAAGGGCGACCACTCCTGGATCCAGAACCCGCTGCCGGCCAGCGTCTTCTCCAAGAAGGAGCAGGCCTGCCTTGCCAACGGCATCTATTTCGAGGCGCGCAGCGAATCCGTGCGTGGCCAGGCTGCCGTTGCCCAGGTCATCCTCAACCGCGTCCGCAATCCGGCCTATCCGAATTCGATTTGCGGCGTCGTCTACCAGAACGACAACTGGCTCAACCGTTGCCAGTTTTCCTTCGCCTGCGACGGCCGCAAGAAGCGCATCAACAGCCCCGCCCACTATAAGATCGCGCAAGATGTCGCCATGGCGGTCACCGCCGGCAAGATCTTCATTCCGGAGGTGGGCTCATCGACCCACTACTATGCCAATTATGTCCATCCGGGCTGGGCGCGGACGATGCACAAGATGACCAAGATCGGCCTGCATATCTTCTACCGCACCTATGGCGGCGGCTGGAGCTGAGCGCTCCGGCAGCAACCACTCAATTCGGGCCGGAAGGGCTCCGAGCGCGACCGATCGAAGACCGGTCGCCGCAAGGATTCGGGCGGTGCATTCCCGCTGCCACGTCGGGCACGATGTCGCACCTTTCCAAGCCATTGATTTCAATAGAAAAAATACATAGCTTTGAAGTTCCACCCGTGGCTTGACGGGCGCAAACCCTCTAACTATGTTGCCGGCGACTTTACAAGCGGACGGACGGTGACGTTCTGACCGGGCAGGGGGGTTCGATGGCCGACAAGAATGGGCCAGACGGAACCGGAGAAACCGGCCGCGGCAAACAGCATGAAGCCGACATCCGCGACGACGATCTTGAGCGCCGCCGGCGCGATCTTGAAGCATCGCTTGCGACAAGGCGGCCGGACCGGCTCGAGGGGAAAGACGGCGCGAAAGCGGGCAGTGCGGCCGGGTATGGCCAGGCACTCAAGCTGTCCAGCGAGTTCATCGCCGGGATAGTGGTTGGTGTCGGCATCGGCTGGATCATCGACCGCCTGGCGGGGACATCGCCATGGGGTCTGATCGTGTTTCTGCTGCTGGGCTTCGGCGCCGGTGTGCTCAATGTCCTGCGTTCTGCGGGGCTGATGGCCGAATTCGGACAGCGCGACAAACCGCGCGATCCGAAAGAATGAAGTGAGGCGCTGCTTGCCGGCGCGATGAACAGGACACTAAAGTCGCGCGCGGCTTTGATGGGGATGTAAAGTGGCTGCTGACAAGGTCGATCCGATCCACCAGTTCCATATCGTCAAGCTGATTCCGATCAACATCGGCGGCTATGACCTTTCCTTCACCAATTCGGCGCTGTTCATGGTCGCGACAGTGGCCGTCGCATCGGCGTTTCTCTACCTCTCGACGTCGAGCCGCAGCCTGGTTCCTGGCCGCCTTCAGTCGGTTTCGGAAATGGCCTACGAGTTCGTCGGCAACATGCTGAGGGACGCAGCCGGAACGCAGGGCATGAAGTTCTTTCCCTTCGTGTTTTCGCTGTTCATGTTCGTGCTCGTCGCCAACCTGCTCGGTCTGTTTCCTTACTTCTTCACCATCACCAGCCACATCATCGTCACCTTCGGCCTCGCCGCGCTGGTGATCGGAACCGTCGTCGTCTACGGTTTCATGAAGCATGGCTTCGGCTTCCTGAAGCTGTTCGTACCGCATGGCGTTCCGGTTTACCTGTTGCCGCTGGTGGTGCTGATCGAAGTGATTTCCTTCGTCTCGCGCCCGGTCAGCCTTTCGGTCCGTCTGTTCGCCAACATGCTGGCCGGTCACATCACGCTGAAGGTGTTTTCGGGGTTTGTCGTCAGCCTGAGCGCGCTCGGCGCGGTCGGCGTGGCGGGATCCATCCTGCCGCTGGCCATGGCGGTGGCGCTGACGGCGCTGGAACTGCTGGTCGCCTTCCTGCAGGCCTACGTCTTTGCCGTGCTGACCTGCATGTATCTGAACGACGCCCTGCATCCCGGGCATTGACCAAGAGTTTCCGGCATTGCTGCCGGATGGAATCGCAACGGAATTTTAGATCCAAAGGAGTTGAACACATGGAAGCAGAAGCAGCAAAGTACATCGGCGCCGGCATCGCTTGCCTGGGCATGGGTGGCGCGGGCATTGGCCTGGGCAACATCTTCGGCAGCTACCTGGCGGGCGCGCTGCGCAATCCGTCGGCTGCTGATGGCCAGTTCGGCCGCCTGATTTTCGGCTTCGCCGTGACCGAAGCTCTGGGCATCTTCTCGCTTCTCATCGCGCTTCTGGCCCTGTTCGGCTGAGCCCCGTTCGGTCAAGCGTTGGGAAGATTGGACAGGCCGGCCGCAACCCTGCGGCCAAGCCTGATATCAGGGGATAGTCCATGTTCGTGACATCTGCCTTTGCGCAAGAGTCCGCGCCCGCCGTCGAAGGCGGCCATACCGGCACGGAAGGCGACACGCATTCCGGCACCGGCGTGCCTGCCGAGGCGCATGGCACGTTCCCGCCATTCGATCCGGCGACGTTCCCGTCGCAGCTACTGTGGCTGGCGATCACCTTCGGGCTGTTCTACCTGTTCCTGAAAAAGGTGGTGATGCCGCGCGTTGGTGGCATCATCGACGTTCGCAACGATCGCATCACGCAGGATCTCGACCATGCCGCCCGGCTGAAGGGCGAGGCTGACGCTGCTGTTGCCGCCTATGAGCAGGAACTGGCGGAGGCCAAGGCCAAGGCCAATGTCATCGGCCAGCAGGCCAACGATGCCGCCAAGGCCGAAGCCGAGACCGCCCGCAAGAAGGTCGAGGCTGCCCTCGACCAGAAGCTCGGCGAGGCGGAGGCCCGCATTTCTTCCATCAAGGCCAATGCCATGAAGGAAGTCGGCACGATTGCCGAGGATACCGCTTCGGCCATCGTCGAGGCACTTCTCGGCGGCAAGACCAGCAAGGCCGAGATCGCGGCTGCGGTCAAATCCGTGGCCCGGTGAGGAGCGCATCATGGACGCCACATCTCTCGCGACGCTTTGGGCCACGGTTGCCCTCATCATTTTCCTTGGCATCGCCGTCTACATCAAGGTGCCGGGCCTGATCGCCAAATCGCTCGATGCCCGCGCCGCCAAGATCGGCAACGAGCTTGAGGAAGCCCGCCGGCTGCGCGACGAGGCCCAGCAATTGCTCGGTCAGTACCAGCGCAAGCGCAAGGAAGCCGAGCAGGAGGCCGCCGACATCGTCGCCGCCGCCAAGCGCGAGGCTGACATGCTTGCCGCCGAAGCGCACAAGAAGACCGAGGACTATGTCGCCAGGCGCACCGCGTTGGCCGAGCAGAAGATCGGTCAAGCCGAGCGCGATGCGGTCGCTGAAGTGCGCGCCAGCGCCGTCGACATCGCCGTCGAAGCCGCGCGCACGCTGCTTGCCGGCAAGGTCGACGCCAAGGCCGGCGCAGACCTGTTCAAGGCCTCGCTGCAGGACGTGAAGTCCAAGCTGAATTAAGCTGATCGCGTCGATCAGATCATCGAGAGCCGCTCGGGAAACCTGGCGGCTTTTTGTTGTTGGCGCGGATGATCTCCCCCTTTGAGGGGTAGATGTCGCCGAAGGCGACAGAGGGGGTCGCTTCGACTGGACGCGACGCCCTCTTTTTCGGTGAAGAAGAGGCCGGCCCTTCACGCGTGGCGACCCCCTCTGGCCTGCCGGCCATCTCCCCCTTAAGGGGCCTGTTGCGTTACTAGGGTGGGAGGGCAAGAGGAGAAGTAAGGGCCAATTCGGAGTGCCCTTCGGCGCGGGCCTGTCGCCGGATGGGTTAGGGTTTGGCGTGTTGGGCGGATTTCGGGCGCAGTGCGGCCCTGGATCAGGTCGCCAGCGTCACCCAGCGGCGCATGTTGAAGGCCATGACGGCGATGAGAACCTGCCCAGCCGCCTTGGCCAAGCCGCGATAGCGGATGGCGCGAAGCCGCATGCGGTTCTTCCATGTGGCAAAGGTGGTCTCGACAGCGAAACGCTGCCGCGCGATCAGCCGGTTGAAGCGCTGCAGGCGCGCCGGCAATTGCGGATGATGCTTGTTGGCCCGCCGCATCAGCCGCGGCTTGATCCCACGCTCCTTCAGCGACAACTCGCGCGCCTTGGTATGATAGGCCGCATCCGCCAACACCGCGCCTTCGTCGCCACAGATGAGATGGTCTGCTTCCACCGTGTCGTTGACGTTGGCCGCCGTCGTCCTCACCCGGCGGATCAGGCCGGACCCCTGGTCGACGCCGACATGCGCCTTGTAGCCATAGGAGGAGCCAGGCTTGCCCTGCCGGCGCGTGAAGCCGGCATCGGGATCGCCAGCCTCGCCGGCCTCTTGCGCCGCTCCACTGGGCGGCCGTGCCGCTGCCGTCTCGATAACGGTGGCGTCGAGCATCGTGCCGCGCCGCAGGATCAGCCCCGCCTTGTCCAGCTGATGGTCCAGTTCGCCGAACAGCTTCTCCAGAAGCCCGGCCTCGACGAGAAGATTGCGAAAGCGGTTGAGCGTGGTGTGGTCGGGCACCGTCTCCTCGAGCGTCAGGTCGACGAAGCGCCGAAACGACAGCCGATCGGCGAGCGCCTCCTCCAACTCGCTGTCCGACAGCCCGTACAAGGACTGCAGAAGCAGTGCCTTGAACATCACCAGCGAACTGTAGGCAGGACGGCCCGGGCCGCCGGGCGAGCGCAGCCGCGCCAGGATCTTCTCGAAGCGATACCACTTCACAAGCGACGACAGCCGGTCCAGCCGCCCGCTCCGACCAAGACCCTGCGGAAGCAGAGCCTCCACAAAACTGAACTGCCCGCTCGGCTTCGTCGTCATCGAACGATCCTCCTGTCAAAAACAGGGAATCACAACCAGCCAATTTTGCAACAGGCCCCTCAAGGGGGAGATTAGGTGTCGCAACCGCCTTCGCTCACTCCAGGCCGGCGAAACTCTCGTCTTCGACTACTTCCGCACCGCCAAGCCTGAACGGCGCGAACGACACGCGGTGCAGCCGCGCCACCGGCCCGTGCACCTCGATCGCCGTGCGGTGGCGCGCGGTGGCGTAACCCATATGGAGCTCGAATCCGTAGCGGCCGTGGTGGCTGCCGCAGCCGCACATCATGCGGTCGCGCATCACCTTGGCAACGATCGAGGCGGCGGCGATCGACTGCGAGCGCTGGTCGCCCTTGATCAGCGCGCGTCCCGCGCAAGGCAGGCCCGGCGGCACGTCGCGGCCGTCGGCCAACGCCAGTTTGGCTTGTATGGGCAAGCCGACCAGGGCGCGGCGCATGGCCTCGAGGCTGGCTTTCAGAATGTTGCTGCCGTCGATGCCTTCCGCACTGATCGAAGCCATCGACACGCCGAAGGCGGAGCCGAGGATTTTCAGGAACAGCGCCTCGCGCTGCAGGTGGCTCAGGCGCTTGGAATCGTCGAGGCCCTCAGGGATGTTGGCGGGGTCGAGCACCACCGCCGCGGCGACGACCGGTCCGGCGAGCGGGCCGCGGCCGGCCTCGTCCATTCCTGCCACCGGCCACAGCCCTTCGGCCATCGCCTTCGTTTCGAAGGAGAAGTCGGGCTTCTCGACGATTTCGAAAAGAAGCGGAGAATCGGAACGCGCGCGAGCCATGGTGCGGCGAGGTTCGCATTGGCTCCGATTCTCCGCAAGTCCCTCCGGGTCGGGTGAGGCACCGGATCGGGAGGGCACCGTCTGCGGACCCGGGGACAGGACAGGCCAGACGGGATTCTTGTCTGCGCCGGGCCACTAGCCGGCCGGCGCGGAACACTTCATCAAAGCAGCATCAACTGCTCGGTTGCATTGGTCGCGGCGACGAACTGGTCGGTCCTGAGCATGCGCCGCTCGGCGTTGAGGCCGAGCCGCTTGGCGGCGATCTCGAAGCGCCGGCCAATCTGCCAGGCATAGGGGCCGGCGCCCTTCATGCGCTTGCCCCATTCCGAATCGTAGTCCTTGCCGTCACGCATCGAACGGATCAGCGACATGACGTGGCGATAGCGGTCGGGATAGTGGCGCAGCAGCCAGTCCTTGAAGATCGGGCTGACCTCCAGTGGCAGGCGCAGCACGACATAGCCGGCCTCGCGCGCGCCGGCAGCACGTGCCGAATCGAGGATGCGCTCCATCTCCTGGTCGGTGAGGCCGGGGATGATCGGCGCCACCATTACAGAGGCCGGAATACCGGCATCCGAAAGCTGCCGGATCGCCTCCAGCCGCTTGGTCGGCGTTGACGCGCGTGGCTCCATCGTCCTGGCCAGCATCCGGTCCAATGTCGTCACCGACAGCGCCACCTTGGCGAGCCCGCGTTCGGCCATCCGCGACAGGATGTCGATGTCGCGCGTCACCAGAGCGGACTTGGTGACGATGCCGACCGGATGGCCGCGTGCCTCCAGCACTTCGAGGATTTCGCGCATGATCCGGTACTGCTTCTCGATCGGCTGGTAGGGATCGGTGTTGGTGCCGATGGCGATGGTGCGCGGCTGGTAGCCGTCCTTCGACAATTCCTTGTCGAGCAGCCGCGCCGCATCCGGCTTGGCGAACAGCTTCGATTCGAAATCCAGTCCCGGCGACAGGCCCATGAAGCTGTGCGTCGGCCGCGCGAAGCAGTAGACGCAGCCATGTTCGCAGCCGCGATAGGGGTTGATCGAACGGTCGAAGGAAATATCCGGCGACTCGTTGCGGGTGATGATGGTGTGCGGCCTCTCGACCTGCACCTCAGTCTTGAAAGGCGGCAGTTCCTCAAGCGAATTCCAGCCGTCGTCGAAGACATGCCGGCTGACCGGCTCGAACCGGCCGGAGGGGTTGATGCCGGCGGACCGGCCGCGATTGCGGTCCGGACGGACGCGCATTCCGCTCTGCTCGATCATCGCATTCGCCATCTCGGCTCTTCCTGCCCCGAAGGCTGCAATGTCCGCACGCACGATATGTTCCATTTTCGCCCTCTCCCAGGGACTGTCGTTCGGCTGTCGAATCGCTCTGTTCATGAAACTATTCCTATTTTGCCGAAGAGAACAAAGCAAGAACTTTTTATTGTGCGATGCAAAAACTGGCGCTGCGTCGGGCTTTCCGCTATTCGGCTAATGATGCTCAGCGTTCTCATTGAAACCCTGAATAACGAAGAGGGCCTTGCCCGCACGCTTGCCTCGCTGATCGGTGGCGCGGTCGAGGGCGTGGTGCGCGATGTCATCGTCTGCGACACCGGTTCGACCGATCAGACGCACCGCGTCGCCGAGCATGCCGGCTGCCATTATGTGAGCGGTGGTATCGCCGCTGGCATCAGGCAGGCGAAAGGCGAGTGGCTGCTTTTGCTGGAGCCGGGCGCACGGCTGGCGGAGGGTTGGATCGACGAGGTCGTCGCCCACACCGCCAGGCAAACCATGCCGGCGCGGTTCTCGCGGGCGCGGGGCAGCCGCACACCGTTCCTGGCACGCGTCTTTTCAGGGAACCGGGCGTTGGCCGAAGGGCTGGTGATCAGCAAGCGGCAGGCTGCGGCTCTGTCGAAGAATGCGCGCAGCGCCGAGGCTATTGCGCGCGGCCTTGCGACCAAGAGGCTCGACGCCGAAATCTGGGTGGCGCCGACTAAGTGATGTCTTGCTTCCCCGTTCACGGAGCGAGGGGGGTGTTATCCGCTGAGTTGAGCCGAGGAAAACCCCGCCTACGCTGTCTTGGCACCGCGCCGCAGATGCTCGTCTAGCCGCGGCATGATCTCGACGAAGTTGCAGGGCATGTGCCGGTAGTCGAACTGCGGCTTGAGAATGCCGTCCCAGGCATCCTTGCAGGCGCCGGGCGAGCCCGGCAGCACGAAGACGAAGGTGGCATTGACGACGCCGCCGGTCGCCCGGCTCTGGATCGTCGAAGTGCCGATCTTGTCATAGGAGATGCGGTGGAACACCTCGGAAAAGCCGTCCATGCGCTTTTCGAAGATAGGCTCAAGCGCGTCCGGCGTCACGTCGCGGCCGGTGAAGCCGGTGCCGCCGGTGGTTATGACGACATCGATGTTTTCGTCCCGCGACCACTCCAGAACCGTGTCGCGGATTTTTTCCTTGTCGTCGGTGACGATGTCGCGGGCGGCGAGGATGTGGCCGGCCTCCGTGATGCGATCGGCAAGCGTCTGGCCGGATTTGTCGTCGGCGAGGCTGCGCGTATCGGAAACGGTCAGCACCGCGATGCGCACCGGAATGAAGGAACGGCTTTCGTCAATCCTGGCCATATCAGTCGGCCTCCGATGTCATGCTGCGCGTCGCTGCGACGAACCAGTCCGGTTCACGGCCGCGGATCTCGGCAGCCGCGCGCTTGGCGACATTGCCGGTCTCGAACAGCCCGAAGCAGGTCGCGCCGGACCCTGACATCCGCGAGAACCCCGACCCGGCCCTGTTCAGCATCGAAAGCGCTCTGCCGATGGCGGGCTGTATCGCCAGCGCTGCAGGCTCGAGATCGTTGCGCGTGATCTCCAGCCAGTTGCGGACGCTGTGGAAGTCGAAAGTACGCGGCAGCGGCGGCAGTCCCTCATTGTCGCGACGCGACAGCGCGGCAAATACCTGCGCTGTGGAGACGGCAGTGCCGGGATTGACCAGAACCAACCCAAGGGCGGGAAAACCCGGCACGATGGACAATTCGTCACCGACGCCGCGTGCGATCAACGGCTTTGCCGCAAGGCACATGGGCACGTCGGCGCCGAGCGAGAGGCCGATCTGGGCCAGTTCGGCATCGTCGATGCTCAGCCCCCAGGTTTGGGCGAGCCCGCGCAGCACCGCCGCGGCATCGCTAGACCCACCGCCGACGCCGGACGCGACCGGCAGGTTCTTTTCGAGCCTGATGGCGACCGGCGGCGTCTGTTCGAGGCCGGCCGCATCTCGCAGCGCATCGCGTGCTTTCACCACCAGATTGCCGCCGTCGAGCGGGACCGCCGACGCGTATTTGCCGGACACGGAAAATGCGTCGCTGTCGGCAAGCTCCGTCTCGACCCTGTCGCCGAAGCGCGTGAACACGGCCAGGCTTTCGATCATGTGATAGCCGTCGGCGCGCCTGCCGGTGACGTGCAGCGCAAGATTGATCTTGGCATGCGCATGCCACGTCCGGGCCTCGGAATGCACTGTCTCAGCGGTGAGGGGGATGATGTTCAGTCCTTGGCCAGGCGGTATTCGCCGGTCTTCGGATCCTTGACCAGCGTGCCGATCGTGCCGTTGGCCGCCTGCTTTTCGGTGCGCCGAATCTTGGCCGTCACCCGCTGGGCTTCCCTGACGAAGGAGCGGTAGCCGACATAGGCCAGGACGCCGACGGCGACGAAGAAAATGATCTGTGGCACGTCAAAATTCCTCCCTCGCAAGGCCGGCAAAGGCGGCCGGTCGGGTCGGTTGAAGTCTCATGCTAGACGTTTTTGCCGGCTTTTCAAAGCCCGAAGCGCGCCCACTGTGCGCGTTCTTCCGCCGCATCGACCATGCCGGTCGCAGCAGCAGCGGCGATATCGGGTGCTGAAAACCCGTGGCTCGAGCCGAACAGGCCGAACCGGCTGAGGAAGCCGCGCGGCGTCGTGATCAGCTTGAGCTGGGTTTTTGCCCCGAATCGGGTCTTCAGCACGGTGCGCATGTCGCCCAGCGCATCGACGAGGCCGAGCTCCAGCCCCTTCTTGCCGGTCCAGAACAGGCCGGTGAACAGGTCCGGATCATCCCTGAGCTTGCTTCCGCGCCGGTCCTTGACGAGGTCGATAAAGGTCTGGTGGACCTCGAGCTGCAGCGCCTTCAGCCGCTCGACGTCTTCCTTTTTCTCCGGCTTGAACGGGTCGAGCACCGCCTTGTTCTGGCCGGCGGTATGGACGCGGCGCTCGACACCGATCTTCTTCATCAATTCGGGAAAGCCGAACGAGGCTGAGACCACGCCGATCGAACCGACGATGGAGGACGGATCGGCAAAGATTTCATCGCCGGCGACCGCGATCATGTAGCCGCCCGAAGCCGCCACGTCCTCGACGAACACCAGCACCTTCTTGTTTTTCTCGCTCGCTAGGTCGCGGATGCGTTTGAAGATCAACCGCGACTGCACCGGCGAGCCACCCGGTGAATTGATCGAGATGGCGACCGCCGGTGCTTCGAACGAAAACGCCTTCTCGATTAGGCCGGCGGTGGATGCGATCGACAGGCTCGGCCGGAACTGGCCGCCACCCGACAGGATGGTGCCGTGCAGCCGGATGACGGGAATGGTGACGACGGTGGAGCGCCAGGATTTCGGCAGTAGGCGGTTCAAGAGGCGTTTCACGAGGTGGCTGTCTCCGGTCAATTTGCTCGAACGCATGTAGGGATTCGCCGGCCAACGGCAATGCCGCGGCGCCGGCCGGTCAAAATGGATCAGTCGCCGAACAGCGACGCCAGGCCGTTGTTGATCATCTCGGTCCGTTCCGACGGGCCGTCGCCCGATTGTGCATGCAGCATCAGCGGCGGCCGGATCGACAGTTTGCCGCGCGCTCCGAGTGCTGCCCTGACGACGATGCGGATCGCCGCCGCCTCGGGGCGGGGATGGACGGCCAGCATCTCGGCATCGCCGAAGCGGCCCGATATCGCCTCGAGCAGAACGCCGAGCTGCTCCGGCCGGGCAATGACGGCAAGCCCGCCGCGCGGCCGGACCACCGCCGCCGCACTGCGGATCCAGCTGTCGAACAGTCCGTCCTCCATCACATGCGCCTCTTTCCTCAGCGCGTCAGGCGTGGCGCGATCCTCGGCGGCGTTGAAGGGCGGGTTCATGATGACGAAGTCGAAGGCATTGTCGGCAAGGCCGGCTTCGGTTCGCGCCCGGCCCGACAGCGTGACATCGGCGGAAAGCACCGAGGCGCGGTTGCCGAGATGGGCATTGCCGGGGTGGGCAAGCGTCGTTGCGGCGAAGGCCGCCATTTCAGGAGAGCGTTCGACCAGCACGGCCTCGGCACCCGCACAGCGCGACAGCACGGCCAGGCCCGCGGCACCGGCGCCGGCGCCGAAGTCGGCGAGGCGCCCGGAAAAGGCGGACGGCACGGCAGCGGCCAGCATCATGGCGTCCATGCCGGCGCGATGGCCTCCCTGCCTCGGCTGCACCAGCCAGAAGCGCCCGCGATGAAAGGCGTCGACCGTGTGGGCCGGCGTGTCCGGGACATGGGCGGCTTGCGGCGCCGACATTATTTTTGGCGGATTTCGTTGGCGATGCCGGCATCCGTCAGGATGCGCCGTGCCATATCGGCCTGATCGGCGTCGACCATGATCCGCCGCGGCAGGATGCCAATCGAGCCGTCGAGCACGCTCATGTTCTGGTCGGCGACGAAAAAGCCGATGCCGGCATCGCGCATCAGCGATTCGACAAAGGAGATGATGACGGCATCGTTGGTGCGGATGAGCTCGATCATTGCATGAAACTCGCAGCTTGCGGCGTTTATGTAAACGTGGGCGGACCCAAGTACCAGAGCAGCCGCGCCAATTCGCCTCTTGCCGTGCCCGTGGATGCCGCCCTAGAGTCCATGCAGGGACAAGGGCCGTCGCGCGCGTGATATCAGGACGGGAGTGATTGTAGTGGGTGTCGTTCTCAACATAGAAAACGGGAAGCGGGAAGCCGCCTCCATCAAGGACCTCATCGACCTGACGGCGGCCGACATGGGCCGCGTCAACGAACTGATCCTGTCGAAGGCCGGTTCCGACGTCGAGATGATCCCGGAGGTTGCCAACCATTTGATCTCCTCGGGCGGCAAACGGCTGCGGCCGATGCTGACGCTCGCCGCCGCCCAGATGTTCGGCTATTCCGGCGAAGGCCACGTCAAGCTCGCCACATCAGTCGAATTCATGCACACGGCCACGCTGCTTCACGACGACGTCGTCGACGAGAGCGGCATGCGCCGCGGCAAGAAGACCGCCCGCATGATCTGGGGCAACCAGGCAAGCGTTCTGGTCGGCGATTTCCTGCTCGGCCAAGCCTTCCGCATGATGGTCGATGTCGGCTCGCTCGAGGCGCTCGACATCCTGTCCAGTGCCGCTTCGATCATCGCCGAGGGCGAGGTGATGCAGCTTGCCGCCGCAAAGAACCTCGAAACCACCGAGGATGAGCATTTCGCGGTGATCAAGGCCAAGACCGCGGCGCTGTTCTCAGCCGCCGCCGAGGTCGGTCCGGTCATCGCGCTGGCGACGCGCAACGATCGCGCAGCACTCCGCTCCTACGGCATGAATCTCGGCCTTGCCTTCCAATTGATCGACGATGCGTTGGACTATGGCGGCTCCAGCAAGGATCTCGGCAAGAATGTCGGCGACGATTTTCGCGAGGGCAAGGTAACGCTGCCGGTGATTCTCGCCTATCGCCGCGGCACCAAGGCCGAGCGCACCTTCTGGAAGCGTGCCATCGAGGACAATGTCACCGACGACGCCGGGCTGGAAAAGGCGATCGGCCTGATGACCCGCCACGGCGCGATTGCCGACACGATCGGGCGTGCCCGCCATTTCGGCGAGATCGCCCGCGACGCGTTGGCGCCGCTGGAAGCAACGCCGCAGAAATCGGCGCTGATCGACGTCATCGATTTCTGCATCAGCCGGGTGAACTGAGCCGGTGAACTGAGAATCGTCCCGGTATTTACCGCTGGCATTTGCAATCCCGATGCAATTGTCTCGACAATCGGCCGCGCCGCAAATTATCTATAAAAAATGGCAAAGGGCACAGACGACACCATCGCCGTCCGAATCAGCAAGGTGCTGGCGGACCGCATCATCTCGGGTGCAATCGAGCCCGGCGCCCGACTTCGGCAAGACCATATCGCCGAGGAATTCCACACCAGCCACGTCCCCGTACGCGAGGCCTTCCGCCGTCTCGAGGCGCAAGGACTGGCAATCGGCGAACCGCGCCGCGGGGTGCGCGTGGCGTCCTTCGATCTGGGTGAGGTCAAGGAAGTCGCCGAAATGCGGGCAGCGCTCGAAGTGCTGGCGCTGCGCCATGCCGCGCCGCATCTGACATCGGCCATCCTCGATCTGGCCGAGGAGGCGACGAAGGCCGGCGACAAATCCCGCGATGTCCGCTCGTGGGAGGAAGCCAACCGCATCTTTCATCGGCTGATCCTTGCGCCTTGCGGCATGCCGCGCCTTCTGGCCACCATCGATGATTTGCACGCGGCAAGTGCCCGCTTCCTGTTCGCCGCCTGGCGATCGGAGTGGGAGATCCGCACCGACCAGGATCATCGGGCGATCCTGAGCGCGCTGCGGCAAGGCAACACGGACTCCGCCGCCGCGACTCTCGGGCGGCATGTGCAATGGATCGGCCGCAAGCCGGTCAAGACCGCCTCCGGAACGACACGCGAAGCCTTCGCAATCGTCGGCTAGTTCGCGTCCGTCGCGATTCTGCGGCGTCGAATTGGGGCGATTCGCCCACCCCGAGAAATGCCACACCGAGAAATGCCGCGGTTTTTCGCCGCAAAAATCCTCCCTCTCACAGGTCGGGACGGCTTTCTGCAGGCAGCAGGGTTGCTATCGCGCAGAAAGTATGGATTCGATAATAGATTGATTGAGAAAATTATCTATAATTCGAAACCAACCCAAGGAAGCCAACATGACAGACATCGCCTTTTCGTCCTCCAAGTCGTCCTTCAGCCCATTGCGTCTGCAAAGCCGCTCTCTCGGCTGGCAGGTTGGAGCCGTAGTCCTCGGCACGCTGTTTCTGGCGCTGTCGTCCTACATCGAGGTGCCGATGGTGCCGGTTCCCGTGACCATGCAGACCTTCGCGGTGACGTTGATCGGTGCGCTCTATGGCTGGCGGCTTGGCGCCATCACCATCGCAACTTGGCTTGTCGAAGGCGCAGTCGGCTTTCCGGTGCTGGCCGGCGGAGCGTCCGGTGTGCAGCATTTCCTCGGCGCGACGGGCGGCTATCTCTTTGCCTTCCCGCTCACCGGCGCGCTTGTCGGCTGGCTGGCCGAACGCGGCTGGAACGGCAACAGGGTCGTGCTCGCCTTCGCCGCCATGGTTCTCGGCAACCTTGCCTGCCTGGTTCTCGGCACGGCCTGGCTTGCCGCCATGATCGGCGCCGAAAAAGCCGTCACGTTCGGCTTTCTACCGTTCATCGTTGGCGGCTTGCTCAAGTCGGCGCTCGCCGCTGCAACGCTCAAGCTGTTGTCCGGCAACAAGGCGCCGGCACATCCCTGATCACAAGCGATGACCATAAGGCTGCGCTCACATCATCTCCTTTGCCTGCTGGCCTATGTCGGCAAGGGATATGGCCCCGCATTTACCGCCAACTATGACGTGATCGCGGAGCGTCTTGGCCGGGGCGAGGAAATCCTGATCGTCTCCGGTCCTGACGACATCTGCGCTCCGTTGCTCGGCGAGCCGGAATCGCATTGCTTGCAGGAGAGCGTTGTCGAGCGAGATCGACTCGCTGCGCGAGACGTAGGGGAACTACTGGCCCGGCCGATCCGGGCCGGTCTCCGTCTCGATCTCGACGCGGCAACCTTGACCGCGATGCGGCGGGCTTTCGCGACAGGCCTGACGCGCAATGCCTGCCTGGGCTGCGAGTGGGTAGAACTGTGCAGTGTGGTCGCGGCGGGCGGCTATCAGGATACCCGTGTGCAGCGGCCAGACCCGTCGAAACAGAGCTAAACAAACACGGCATCTGCGCCCCGAGGGATTGCCGTTGCCAAGCCTTCCCACCGGAGAGGTCGGATTACTCTTTTCACGCGGATGACTTCGCTATTGCCATGGTTTATTATTCGGGTGACCCGATTGTGAATTCAGCCTGGATTGAAGCCTGACCCCAAAAAGGCCATGCTTTGTCGGGAAAAGATCGAGTCTACGGCGATCCCGCTGACGCGGGTCTCGCGTTTGGCTGAAAGGGATACGATGCGGCAAGGACGTGCGCGCTGGCTGACAGGCCTGGCAATTGTGACGGGCATGGCGATCTCGGGTCTGCCGGCCTATGCCAAACAAACCACCGAACCGGTCAAGATCACGTCCTTTTCGGGAGCCTATCTCGCCGCCCGGGTCGCCGAAGGCGACAACGACCTCGACAATGCCATCGCCTATTACAAGCAGGCGCTCGCCTTCGATCCCGGCGACACCTCCTTGCAGCAGAGCCTGATGCTGTCGCTGATCGCGCAAGGCCGTTTCGACGAATCCCTGGTCTATGCCGACAAGCTCAAGGAAGTTCCCGACGTCGAGCGTTTCTCGCGCCTGGCGCTGGCCGTCGATTCCTTCCACAAGAAGGATTTCACCAAGGCCCAGTACTGGCTCAAGCTGTCGCTCGAATCCGATCTCGACCGGCTCATCTCCGGCGTCATGTCCGGCTGGGCCGAGCAAGGCGCGGGCGACGCCACCGGGGCAATGGCCTCCGTGGACAAGCTCCAGGGTCCGGACTGGTTCGGCCTGTTCAAATCCTTCCATCGCGCGCTGATCGCCGATGCGTCGGGCCTGTCCGAAAAGGCGGATGCGATCTATGCTGCCACCCTGCAGGACACCACCGCAGGTGGTGCTGCCCCTGAAACGTGGCTGCGCAACGCGCAGGCCTACGCGTCCTTCCTTGCCCGCAAGGGCGACAAGGACAAGGCGCTGTCGGTGCTCGACCAGGCCGAGGCATTTGCGCCAGGCAAGGTGGAAATCACGGCACTTCGCGACAGGATCGCCAAGGGTGAAAAGATCGGGCCCTTCGTCACCGGTCCAGCGGACGGCGCCTCGGAAATCCTGCTCGACCTTGCCACCGCGCTCAATCGCGGCGGCGGCGAGCCGTTCGTCCGCCTCTATCTGCAATATGCCTTGGCGCTGAAGCCCAACAGCGATGCTGCCCTTGTGCAACTCGCCGCCGTCTCCGAGCAGTTGAAGGACGGCGAGGGGGCCATCGCGCTGTACCG
Organism: Mesorhizobium sp. AR10; assembly: GCF_024746795.1. Classification (NCBI taxonomy): domain Bacteria; kingdom Pseudomonadati; phylum Pseudomonadota; class Alphaproteobacteria; order Hyphomicrobiales; family Phyllobacteriaceae; genus Mesorhizobium; species Mesorhizobium sp. AR10. Next base: position 5,610,149 of record NZ_CP080524.1, on the reverse strand, counting down.
CCGCATTCCCGATTCTTCGCCGCTGAAGGAGCTTTCGGACCTGCAGCTTGGCCTCAACCTTGCCGATCTTGACCGCCACGAGGAGGCGATCGCCCATCTGAAGGCGTTCGTCGATGCCCACCCCGACGACATGCGCGCCTATCTGGCGCTCGGTGGCGTCTATTCCTCGAAGGACGATTTCCGCTCGGCCGCCAATCTCTATGATCAGGCGGTCGCGGTGCTGAAGAACCCGATTGCGGCCAACTGGAACGTCTTCTACCAGCGCGGCATCGCCTATGAGCGGCTGAAGGAATGGCCAAAGGCCGAGCCGAATTTCCGCAAGGCGCTGGAACTGTTCCCCGACCAGCCGCAGGTTCTGAACTATCTCGGCTATTCCTGGGTCGACATGAACATGAACCTCAAGGAAGGCCTGGCGATGATCCAGAAGGCCGTCGATCTGCGGCCGAGCGATGGCTACATCGTCGATTCGCTGGGCTGGGCCTATTTCCGGCTCGGCAGGTTCGATGATGCGGTGCGCGAAATGGAGCGTGCCGTGTCGCTGAAGCCGGAAGATCCGGTGCTGAACGACCATCTCGGCGACGCCTACTGGCGCGTCGGCCGCAAGCTTGAGGCCACTTTCCAGTGGAACCAGGCCCGCGACCTGAAGCCGGATCCGGACGTGCTTGTCATTTTGCAGCAGAAGCTGCTGAAGGGCCTGCCGCCGATCGTATCCAACACGGCGCAGGAAACCCCGAAGGTCAAGCCCGAGCCGGCGACTGCCCCGAAAGGGTGAATGGTCCTGATTTCCAAAAAAACGGGGCCGATTTCGGCTCCGTTTTTTTGATCAGAACAGTTTTCGATAGACGACAAATCCGGAGCGTTCCCCGACCTTGTCGTAGAGCTTCATCGCCCTGTGGTTGGTTTCATGCGTCAGCCAGTACACCCGGCCTGAGCCGGCGGCTTTCGCGCGGTCGTAGACGCCGTTGATGAGCGCCCTGCCGACGCCTTTCCCGCGCGAAGCCTCCGACGTGAACAGGTCCTGCAAATAGCAGTTCGGCGCGATCGCCGTGGTGCTGCGGTGGTAGAGGTAGTGCACGAGGCCAAGAAGCTGTCCTTTGCTCCCTGTGTCTCCCCGGCTTTCTGCAACGAGTGCATCCATCGGCTCATAGGCATCGAAAAAACGGGACCAGGTCATCTCCGTGATCTCATTCGGCAATGCTGTCTCGTCCGAGCGGCCGTAAAACGCGTTGTAGCCGTCCCACAGCGGCAGCCATTGGTCGAAATCCTGCCGCGTGACGGGGCGGATCGTGATTGGGCCGGACATTTTGCACCTGCTGTCGTTTGAACTGTGATGGACCTCGTCAGCAGACTGCAGCTGCCCTTGGCCGGCAATGGGCCAACTCTTGCCAAGCGTTCGGCATTGCTCACGCCGGCTGCGGCCGGCGCCTTGCCTTGACGCTTGGCGGTCGGCGCTCTAGGGAGTGCCCCATCCCGCCGCTCCGTCGAGGCCGCCGTGACCGCTGATATTCCTGCCCACATGCATCCCAGCCGCTCCTTCCAGGGTCTGATCCTGACCTTGCACAACTACTGGGCGGACTATGGCTGCGTCGTCCTCCAGCCCTACGACATGGAAGTCGGCGCCGGCACCTTTCATCCGGCAACGACGCTGCGCGCGCTCGGGCCCAAGCGCTGGAACGCCGCCTATGTCCAGCCATCGCGCCGGCCCAAGGACGGGCGCTACGGCGAGAACCCGAACCGGCTGCAGCACTACTACCAGTATCAGGTGATCCTGAAGCCCAATCCGCCTAACCTGCAGGAGCTCTATCTCGGTTCGCTGGCGGCGATCGGCGTCGATCCGCTGCTGCATGACATCCGCTTTGTCGAGGACGACTGGGCAAGCCCGACGCTGGGCGCCTGGGGGCTGGGCTGGGAGTGCTGGTGCGACGGCATGGAAGTATCGCAATTCACCTATTTCCAACAGGTCTGCGGCATCGAATGCGCGCCGGTGGCGGGGGAGTTGACCTACGGGCTGGAGCGGCTGGCCATGTATGTGCAGGGCGTCGACAACGTCTACGACCTCAACTTCAACGGCCGCGAAGGCGCCGACAAGGTGACCTATGGCGATGTCTTCCTGCAGGCCGAGCAGGAATATTCGCGCCACAATTTCGAATTTGCCAACACCGCGATGCTGCTTCGACACTTCGAAGACGCCGAAGCCGAGTGCAAGGCGCTGCTCGAAGCCGGCGCGCCGGCCTCGAACGACAATCTGGCGATGCACAGGATGGTGTTCCCGGCCTACGACCAGTGCATCAAGGCCAGCCACGTCTTCAACCTGCTCGACGCGCGCGGCGTGATTTCGGTCACCGAACGGCAGAGCTACATCTTGCGGGTGCGCAATCTGGCCAAGGCCTGCGGCGAGGCGTTCCTGCTTACGCAGGCGGGTGGGGTGGCAGCTTAGCTCCTCATCGATGAGAGGGTGAAGGTTTCCATCGTCTGCAAGGCGCGGCGAACGCCCGGCATCGCGAACGAACCATGGACCTGCGCAGTGAAGCAGGCGCTGAGCGCGAGGATCTGCAGGAATGTCGATGCCGTCTTCATGGTCGTTCAGCCAATAGCTCTCTGTCTGAGCGTGGGTCGCTCCAGCGCTGCGTTCGGTTCATGGAAATCTTTGATCCAAGGACGGATCGGTTCACCCGATCCCGACAGGCCATTTAAAATTTCGGAAATCGTCGGCAAATGCGCCGATCGCACAGTCAAGGGTGACAGCGGCCAGACGAGTTGCTATGCCCCGCCCGGACCATTCTCCCGCGCGAGCTGACCCGATGCCTGACCTGCTATTAGAACTTCGCTCCGAGGAAATCCCCGCGCGCATGCAGCGCAAGGCGGCGGGCGACCTCAGGAAGATGTTGACCGACGGCCTGGTCGAGGCCGGGCTGACCTATGAGGCGGCGCGCGAATACTGGACGCCGCGACGCCTGGCGCTCGATATCAGGGGCCTGACCGCGCGTTCGAAGGACATTCACGAGGAGATCAAAGGTCCCTCGACGACAGCACCCGAACAAGCGGTCCAGGGTTTTCTGCGCAAGGCTGGTCTCGCCTCGGTCGCCGAGGCGCATGTTCATTCCGATCCGAAGAAGGGCGACTTCTATGTCGCCCACATCTCCAAGCCGGGCAGGGCGGCAGAAGAGATCATCGCCGAACTGGTGCCGGGCATCATCCGCAGTTTCCCATGGCCGACATCGATGCGCTGGGGGCCGGCCTCCGCAGCGCCAGGCTCCTTGCGCTGGGTGCGGCCGCTGCAGTCCATCCTGTGCACTTTCGGTCCGGAGACCGAGGAGCCGGTGGTGGTCGATTTCGAGATCGACGGCATCCGCTCCAGCAACATCACCTACGGCCACCGCTTTCATGCGCCTGATGCAATCACCGTGCGCCGCTTCGATGATTATTCCACCAAGCTGGAGGCGGCGAAGGTCGTGCTCGATGGTGACCGGCGCAAGGAGATCATCCTTGCCGACGCCAGGAACCTCGCCTTTGCCAACGGGCTCGACCTGGTCGAGGACGAGGGATTGCTGGAGGAAGTGTCGGGCCTGGTCGAATGGCCTGTCGTGCTGATGGGCGAGTTCGAGCAGGATTTCCTGGCCATTCCCGCCGAGGTGATCCGGCTGACCATCCGCGCCAACCAGAAGTGCTTTGTCACGCGCCCGCAGGGTGCCGGCGAGAACCTCTCCAACCGCTTCATCCTCACCGCCAACATCGAGGCCAAGGACGGCGGCAAGGAGATCGCGCACGGCAACGGCAAGGTGGTGCGCGCCCGCCTGTCCGACGCGCTCTATTTCTGGAAGACTGACCAGGGCGACGTTCCGGACCTCGGCGACCTGAAGGCGTCGGCGGAAAAGTTCGGGCTCGATCTCAACAAGCCGCTCGACCAGCGCATGGCCCGCCTCGACCATCTCGGCGTCACCTTCCATGCCAAGCTCGGCACGCAAGGCGAGCGAGTGGAGCGGATTGCGCGGCTTGCGGAGGAATTGGCGCCGATCGTCGGCACCAACCCTGCGCTGGCGCGTCGCGCCGCTGTCTTGGCCAAAGCTGATCTGACCACCGAGGTCGTCGGCGAATTCCCTGAATTGCAGGGCGCCATGGGTCGCAAATATGCGCTGCTGCAAGGCGAGCATCCTTCGGTCGCAGCCGCTATCGAGGAACACTACAAGCCGCAAGGCCCGTCCGACCGCGTGCCGACCGATCCGGTTTCGATCGCTGTCGCACTGGCCGACAAGCTCGACACGCTGGTCGGTTTTTGGGCGATCGACGAAAAGCCGACCGGATCAAAAGACCCCTATGCGCTGAGGAGAGCGGCGTTAGGGGTGGTGAGGATTCTGATTGAGGATGGGGCGAATGTTTCGCTCCTCCGTTCGATGATGTCTCCGATACTGGCGGCGTATATGAAATTTCAGCGTGAAGGGTCGCGCCCATATCTTGAGGCCGCGGATCGCTTGGCATCAGCCGGTCTCGCTACAACAACTTACAGAGCCGAAATTTATGACCGCCTCTTAGGACAGTCGGGGAGAGAGGCCTTTGCGGAAGAGACACCTGAGATGGCGTGGCGCTTGAGCCTCGACCTCCTGTCCTTCTTCCACGATCGCCTGAAGGTCTACCTCCGCGACCAGGGCGCGCGCCACGATCTGATCGACGCGGTGATCACGCCGCAGGCCGATGACCTCCTGCAGATCGTCCGCCGGGTCGAAGCACTGGGCTCGTTCCTCGACACCGAGGACGGCAAGAATCTGCTGGCCGGCACCAAGCGCGCGGCCAACATTCTGGCTGCCGAGGAGAAGAAGAAAACGACTATCGCCGAGAACGTTGAGCCGGCGCTGTTTCGCGAAGATGCCGAGAAATCGCTGTTTGCCGCGGTGAATCAGGCTGAGAGCCAAGCCGGCGAAGCGATTCAAAACGAAGACTTTTCCGGCGCCATGCTGGCGCTTAGCGTGTTGCGTGAACCGGTTGATTCATTCTTTGAGCAAGTGCTCGTAAATGACGAGGACCAGTCCGTGCGCGCCAACCGTCTGGCGCTGCTCGCCCGCATCCGTGCGGCGACCGATCGGGTCGCGGATTTCTCGAAGATCGCCGGTTAGGGCGTCGGAAAAAATTCTGACCGCAAGCCGTTCGAGCCGGCTTACAGTCATATGACGATGATCTCTCCGTGGCAAAAGGGGACTTGTTCCCCAACCCCCACGGAGGCTTCCATGAATTCCGCTCACGAAATCGAAGTGACAGAAGAAACCTCAGGCAACGCCGAGGCGCTTGAATCCGCTTCCGAGACAATCCTCGATCAAGCCGCCGCTGCCGCAATCGAGGCCGCCGACCTGTCGGACGGCGATGAGGATGGCGACGACGAAGACAGCGAACATACGGATGAGAAGGACGACAAAGCTGCTGCCCTCTCGGATGATGACGAGGACGAAGACGAAGATGATGACGACAGCGTGAAGGCCGAAGGCGAAGACGAAGACGAAGACGAAAAGGAAGAGTCCGACGAGGAGTCCTCTGACGACGAGGACAAGGAAGAAGCGGCCTGAGATTTCTCAATCGACGCAGTCACGGAGAGGGCGGCGCTCGCGCGCCGCCTTCTGTTTGTGGTCAGTCTCAGCGGATGCTGACTTGTCAGTTTTCCAAGATGCTGACGCGCACGCTGTTCGAATAGACATCGACCTGGATCAGCGGCTCGCCATTGACGATGGCGCGTCGTGTCGAGGAGCTCATCGCGCCGCCGCGCTCCAGCATGCGTTGCAAATCCGCCCGGTCACTATTGGTCCCGAACCAGTCGTCACCCTCATCGTCGCTGTCGCGCCGGTGGAATTTGTGCCAGTTGGCGCGATCCTGCCGCACCATCTGCGCGGCACTGTCCAGCGCGTAGCCGTCGCTCGCCTGGTGATCCCGGTCGGAAATGCGCGCGACATATGACCCCAGCATGTCGTCGGCACAGGCGACACCTGTGCCCAGCAATGATGCCAGCAACAGGCCGGCCACGGTAGATGATCTTGTCTTGCTCATGAAAAACCCCCTTGCCGACACGCGGCGCTATCAACCTGATGGTGCGCCGGGTGGCGGATCGGCGTCAAGCCGAATGCCGATGACCCTGACCTTACATCGGCTTTGAGACAGTGGGGATCTGCTCCGGCTGCGGCGAAACTGGTTCAGGCTTTGGCTTTGACTCGGGCTGCGCCTCACCGGCAGCCGCGGTCGCTGTCCCTGCAGGCTTGGTCTCATCCGCAGGCTTGGTATCCACCGCTGCCGGCGCGGCGGCAGTGGCCTTGGCCGACGCAGGCGACGCGAAGGCGCCGCCGACTATGCCGCCGCGAATGATCATCGGGCTTTGCTTGGAGCCACGACTGGACTTCGGCTTGTCCGGGATCGCCGCGACGTTTTCATAGGTGACATCGGGCACCGGGTCGCCAAGCGCCACGATCGATGGCGTGGTGGAGGCAGCGATCTTCATCGGTTCGGGCGTGCCGAGCGTGACGACGGATGGCGTTGTCGTCGATGCGCCGAGAATAACGATGGACGAGGCCTGTGCTCCACCGGTCATCGCCGCTAGGGTCAAACCAAGCGCTCCAACCATACGCATCGACACCATGATAAACCCTTTGCCCATGAAGCTGGCACCATAGCGTTCGGGAATTGATGCCACCTTGCGAGGAAACATAGCATTTTAGGGATTGATAATTCGCCAACGCCCGGACTTGCCCCGTGAACCTCACCGTACTACGCACCCAGCATCTATGAGGTGATGAGAGTGGCTGAGATTGTTGCCGTCGGCGAGGCGATGGAGCGGGCACTGGCGCTGCTTGAAGGTGGTGACGTCGTCGCCATCCCGACGGAAACCGTCTACGGGCTGGCTGGCGATGCAACCAATGGCGTCGGCGTGGCCCGCATTTTCGAGGCCAAGGGCCGCCCGCACTTCAACCCGCTGATCGCCCATGTCGCCGATCTGGCGATGGCCGAACGCATTGCGCTGTTCGATCCCCTGTCGAAACGGCTGGCGCAAGCATTCTGGCCGGGGCCGCTGACGCTGGTGCTGCCGCAGCGGCCGGGTAGCGGCATTCATCCGTTGGTCACCGCCGGTCTGGATACGATCGCGCTGCGCATGCCCAGGGGATTTGGCGGCGACCTGATCGCCAGGCTTGGCCGGCCGCTGGCGGCACCCAGCGCCAATTCCTCTGGAAAGATCAGCGCCACGACGGCTGAGGCAGTGGCCGCCGATCTCGGTGCCAGGATCAGGCTGGTGGTCGATGGCGGCGCAACGCCGGTCGGACTGGAATCGACCATTGTCAAGGTCGAAGGCGAAACGGTGCGGCTGCTGCGGCCCGGCGGCATTGCCGCCGAGGAGATCGAGGCCGCGGTCGGCATGAAGCTGCTGCGCGGCGCGGCAGCGGGCATCGAGGCACCCGGTATGCTCGCCTCGCACTATGCGCCGGGTGCCGCGGTGCGGCTCAATGCCGGGAGAATCGCCAAGGGCGAAGCCCTGTTGGCCTTCGGCGGCCGCCGTGCCGAAGGCTGGCAAGGCGCTGCCGTCCTGCGCAACCTGTCTCAGACCGGCGACCTGCGTGAGGCGGCGGCCAATCTCTTCGCCCATTTGCAGGACCTCGACCGCAGCGGCGTGACAACCATTGCCGTCGAACCAATCCCGTTCGACGGGCTGGGTGAAGCGATCAACGACCGGCTTTCGCGGGCTGCTGCCCCTCGTGACAAGATTGCATCCGAGACATAGCTTTCACCCATGACCGATATTTCCAGAGACCTCGCCCCCGCCCTCGTCGACCGCTTCGCAGCCATCGTCGGCAACAAATATGCGCTCCGCGACCAGCAGGATATCGCGCCCTACCTCACCGAGCGGCGCGGGCTGTGGCATGGCCGAACGCCGCTGGTGCTGAGGCCCGGCAGCGTCGACGAGGTCAGCCGCATCATGCGGCTGGCGACCGAGACGGGAACGCCAATCGTGCCGCAAAGCGGCAACACCGGTCTGGTCGGCGCGCAGGTGCCTGACACATCCGGCCGCGAGATCGTGCTGTCGCTGTCGCGGCTCAATCGCATCCGCGAGATCGACGTCCTGTCCAATACGGTGACCGTCGAGGCCGGCGTCATCCTGCAGACGCTGCAGGAAGCGGCCGATGCCGCCGACCGGCTGTTTCCACTGTCGCTTGCCGCACAAGGGTCCTGCCAGATTGGTGGCAACCTCTCTTCCAATGCTGGCGGCACCGGCGTGCTCGCCTATGGCAATGCGCGCGAACTCTGCCTCGGCGTCGAGGTGGTGCTGCCGACCGGCGAGGTGTTCGACGATCTGCGCAAATTGAAGAAGGACAACACCGGCTACGATTTGAAGAACCTGTTCGTCGGCGCCGAGGGCACGCTCGGCATCATCACCGCCGCGGTGCTCAAGCTTTTCCCGAAGCCCAAGGGACGCGAGGTGGCCTTTGCCGGCCTGTCGTCGCCGGAAGCGGCGCTGTCCCTGTTCAGCCTTGCCATGGATCGCGCCGGCGCAGCGCTGACCGCTTTCGAGCTGATTGGCCGCAGACCCTATGACTTCACGCTTCTGCACGCGCAAGGCGTTACCAGGCCGCTCGCCGAGGACTGGCCGTGGTACGTGCTGATGCAGGTTTCCTCCGGCCGCTCGGCCGAGGATGCCAATGGGTTGATCGAGGATGTGCTGTCAGCCGGTCTCGAACAGGGCATCGTCGGCGATGCGGTGATCGCGGCAAGCCTTTCCCAGGGCGACGCCTTCTGGAATTTCCGCGAGGTGCTGCCCGAAGCACAGAAGCCGGAAGGCGCCTCGATCAAGCACGACATCTCGGTGCCGGTAGCGTCCATCCCGCAGTTCATCGAAAAGGCAGCGGACGCCGTTGCCTCGGTCAGTCCCGGCGCGCGCGTGGTCTGCTTTGGCCACATGGGCGACGGCAACCTCCACTATAACATTTCCCGGCCGGTCGACGGCGATGACGAGGCGTTTCTCGGCCTCTATCACGCCATGAACAAGGCCGTGCACGATGTCGTGCGCTCCCTTCAAGGTTCGATCTCGGCCGAGCACGGCATCGGCCAGTTGAAGCGCGACGAACTGATCGCGACGGCGCCGCCGATGGCGATCGATCTGATGCGCAGGGTGAAGGCGGCTTTCGATCCGGCCGGGATCATGAATCCCGGTAAGGTTATCTGATCCTTTCAAGATCTTGTGCCTGGTCGCATTCCGATAACCATCCCCTGAGATCAGCAAAATTTAACTGACTTTCTTAAGCGCGGCGGTAAGAAGCCCGCGCTAATATTCTCCACACAACGAGGCAGGAAAAACCGGCCCGGAGAGAACCGCAAAAACGGCTCTCAGGAGATACAGGAAGGCATTAAATGAACACCGGACTGAAGCCAGTCTGGGCGGGACGCAACATGCGCCTCGACCCATTCCGCCTGCCGCAAGTGGTGACCTATGCCACGCGCGACGACTATGGCGACGTTACCTTCACCATCGACCAGCGTGGCGCCGTCATCCGCCGCACGCTCGAGATGAGCGGCGTGCCGGCGATCATCGCTCTGCCCGCTAACGCGTTTCGCGGCGTCGCCGCCCGCGCGATGGAGGACCCGGATGGCAATGTCACAGTGACCCTTGAGCTTCTGCACAACGACCCGATGCTGTCGGTGCCGTTGCTGGTGGCCGACGATCTCGACGATGTCGCCGCCGACTGGCGCGCCTGGGCCGATGCCTATCGTCTGCAGATGTTGCTGATCGAAGCCGACGGCATTGCCCGCACGCTGGAGGAATCGCTCGGCGCCGCCATCAAGGCGCTGCCGGCCAAGGATCGCCGCAAGGGCCGCGCTTCGACCACGCGCCGTCCGCGTTTCCTCGCCCGCCGCCGCGCCGGCGACCTCGGCCTCCGGCTGGTCGTCGACGGCCACGAGATCATTTCGCGCGAGTAGGCTGAGCACTCTCCCTTCTCCAACAAGGGAGAAGGAAAAAGCCGCTACACCAGCGGCTTCACCGCCACCCACAGCGCGCCGCCGATCAGGCCGAGGAAGATCAGCCAGCCGACCTGGTTGTTCGATTTGAACAGCCGCAGGCACTGGTCCGGATCGTCGATATCCAGCCTTGCTATCTGCCGCGCCATATGGGCGCCGGCGGCGACCAGACCCGCCAGCGCCGGCGCTGGCGCCTGCGCCGAGGCGAAGGCGATGGCAAAGCAGATCAGCGCCCCGCCATAGAGCCCGACGAGCCAGGCCTTGGTGTTGTCGCCGAACAGGCGCGCGGTCGAGCGCACGCCGACGATGGCGTCGTCTTCCTTGTCCTGATGCGCATAGATCGTGTCGTAACCGATCACCCACAGGATCGAGCCGATATAGAGCATGATGGCGGGGCCATCGAGATCGCCGAACTCCACCGCCCATCCCATCAACGCACCCCAGGAAAAGGCGAGGCCGAGCACGAACTGCGGCCAGTTGGTGAACCGCTTCATGAACGGATAGATGGCGACGATGACGAGCGAACAGATGCCGAGCGGGATGGCGAAGCTGTTGAACTGCAACAGCACCACCAAGCCGACCAGGGCCTGGATGACGAGGAACACCCAGGCCTGCCGGCGCGTGACCTTTCCAGCCGGCAGCGGCCGTGAGCGCGTGCGCTCGACCTGGTTGTCGATGTCTTCGTCGACCAGGTCGTTGTAGGTGCAGCCGGCGCCGCGCATGGCGATGGCGCCGATCAGGAACAGCAGGAGATACCATGGCGCCGGCAGCAGCGAGAGCAGCGGGTCACTGGGTCGGGGATAGGCACTTGCGGCAAGAGCTGCCGACCACCAGCAGGGCCACAACAGCAACTGCCAGCCGATCGGCCGGTCCCATCGGGCAAGCTGAGCATAGGGCCACAGCCGGCGCGGCAGAACGCGGTAGACCCAGTGGCCGCTCGGCGCGTCGGCGACACGGCCCTGGGCTGCTTTCGATTGCACGGTTTCCATCGTGCTGGAGTGGCAGCAGCGGCGAAAGCCGTCAAGCGTCAAACCAACCCACTTGCGCCCATATTATGCAGTGAAAACGTCGTGGGCGGAGAACCAATCCTTCGCCACGTCGATGAAGGCCAGCGCCGCATTCGACAGACGTTGGCGCGTGTCATGGGTGAGAATGATCCGCTGCATGGGAAGCCGATCGGAGAGCGGTTTGCAGATCAGCGGCAGGCCGTCATAGCTGCGGTCGCCATGCGGCCTGGTGTAGCTGACCGCGACGCCGAAGCCATTGGCGACCATGCTGCGTTGCAGCTCGAACGAACTTGTCCTGGAGTCAGCCACCGGTGAAAGGCCGCGGCTGCGAAACAGGTCGAGCATATGCTGCCAGCTGTGCGGCTGGTCGGTGGTGATCAGCGGATAGGCCGCCATGTCTGCCAGGCTGACCGCAGGCCGATCTGCCAGCGCATGGCCGGCCGGCAGCAGCGCATGCGGCCGCAGCTCATGCAGCAGGACACGGGCGAAATGCGTCGGCAGGCCGAGATCGTAGGTGAGGCCGAGATCGATGGCGCCGTCGCTCAACCGCCGCCCCAGCGTCTCCAACGTCTCGTCGCCAACGACGATCTCGACGCCCGGGCAGCGCTCCGAGAAGGCGCGGATGAGAGCCGGCGCGAAATAGGGCGCGAGATCCTCGAAACATCCAAGCACCAGCTCACCGGCGACAGCCGCGTCTCGCGATCCGAGCCCCGCCAGTTCGTCCGCCTCGGCCAGAACCTGTTTCGCCTTCGCCACCGCGACACGCCCGAACGATGTCAGCGAAATGCCGCTGCCGCGCTGGCGCACGAACAGCTTCTGGCCGAAAGTCTTCTCGACATTGTCTATGGCCACGGAGATCGATGGCTGCGAGACGTTCAGCGTTCTGGCTGCCGCGGTGACGCTGCCGTGACGGGCGACGGCGACCAGATATCGCAATTGTGCGAGGGTCAAGTTCATAGTCTGTTTCTATGTGATGCATGGAAAGTTATTATTTTACCTGATGTAAGGTGCCTGCGATAGTCGGTTATTCCTTTGGAGAAATAACCCGATGGCTGCCCACCAGATCGACGCCGAGACAATTGCCGACTATCAGCGTGACGGGGCGGTTTGCATCCGCGGCGCCTTCAAGGGCTGGGTCGACACGATCGCCGCCGGCATCGAGCGCAACATCCAGAATCGCAGCGCCACCGCGTCGGACATTGCCAATGGCCGTGGCAGTTTCTTCGACGACTATTGCAACTGGGAGCGCATCCCCGAATTCGCGAGAGTGGTGCGGGAGTCGCCGGCAGCCGAACTGGCGGCGGCGGTGATGCAGTCGCGCACCGCGCAGTTCTTTCACGATCACGTGCTGGTCAAGGAGCCCGGTACCCAGAAGCCGACGCCCTGGCATCAGGACATCCCCTATTACTTTGTCGACGGGAAGCAGACCGTGAGCTTCTGGATTCCGATCGATCCGGTGAAGGAGGCGACGTTGCGGGTGATCGCCGGCTCGCACAAATGGGACAAGATGATCCTGCCGGTGCGTTGGCTCGACGACAGCAATTTCTATGCCGGCGAAGGCGACTATCTGCCGGTGCCCGATCCCGACAACGATCCGACCATGAAGGTCCTCGAATGGGAGATGGAACCGGGCGACGCCATACTGTTCGACTTCAGGACGGCGCATGGCGCGCGCGGCAATTTGACAGCGGCACGGCGCCGAGCCCTGTCGCTACGCTGGGTCGGCGACGATGCGCGCTATGTCGAACGTCCCGGCCGCACCTCTCCGCCCTATCCCGGCCACGACATGAAGCCGGGGCAGAAATTGCGCGAGGACTGGTTCCCGGTTGTCTTCCAGAGCTGATCGCAGCCGGCAAGTTTGCGCGTCGGCGACGTTGATGCCCAACGTTCCCGTGCGCAATTGGTCTCAGGGCTCCCAAATGTCTTGACCCGTCGCCCGGGGCGCAATAGCGCAGTCCGTGTCTTGGAACGGCAAGGGATGTTGGCATGCGCGTTTTGTTGATCGGCTCCGGCGGCCGCGAACATGCCCTGGCCTGGAAGATCGCCGCGTCGCCGCTGTTGACGAAGCTTTATGCCGCACCGGGCAATCCGGGCATTGGCCGCGAAGCCGAACTGGTGACGCTCGACATTGCCGACCATGCCGCCGTTGCCGCTTTCTGCAAGGACAAGGCAATCGACCTTGTCGTGGTCGGACCGGAAGGGCCGCTGGTCGCCGGCATCGCCGACGACCTCCGCGCCCAAAACATTCGCGTCTTCGGTCCGTCCAAAGCAGCGGCGCGGCTGGAAGGCTCTAAGGGTTTCACCAAGGACCTCTGCGCGAAATACCATATTCCGACCGCCTCCTATGGCCGCTTCGGCGATCTGGCGTCGGCCAGGGCCTATGTCGAGAAAATGGGCGCGCCGATCGTCATCAAGGCCGATGGTCTGGCCGCTGGCAAGGGCGTCACCGTCGCCATGGCGCTGGACGAGGCGCTGGCCGCACTCGACGCCTGTTTCGACGGCTCCTTCGGAGCAGCTGGAGCGGAAGTGGTGGTCGAGGAGTTTCTGACCGGCGAGGAAGCAAGCTTCTTCTGCCTCTGCGACGGTGTTACCGCGCTGCCCTTCGGCACGGCGCAGGACCATAAGCGCGTCGGCGACGGCGATACCGGCCCCAACACCGGCGGCATGGGCGCCTATTCGCCGGCGCCGGTGATGACGCCGGCCATGATCGAGCGCACCATGCGCGAGATCATCGAGCCGACCATGCGCGGCATGGCTGAAACAGGTGCACCGTTTTCCGGCGTGCTGTTTGCCGGGCTGATGATATCGGACCAGGGTCCAAAACTGATCGAATACAACACCCGGTTCGGCGACCCGGAATGCCAGGTGCTGATGATGCGGTTGAAGGACGATCTCCTTGTCCTGCTCAACGCCTCCGCCGATGGTCAGCTCGCGCATACCTCAGTGCGCTGGCGCGACGAGGCAGCACTCACCGTGGTGATGGCGGCCAGAGGCTATCCCGGCGCACCGGAAAAGGGCTCGGTCATTCGCGGCGTCGAAGAGGCAGCAACTGAAGGCGTCGAGATCTTTCATGCCGGCACGGCGATCAACAGCGGCGCGCTGGTCGCCAATGGCGGCCGCGTGCTCAACGTGACGGCATCAGGCGCCACGGTCGGCGAGGCGCAGAGACGAGCCTATGCCGCACTCGACCGGATTGACTGGCCGGACGGATTCTGCCGCCGCGACATCGGCTGGCAGGCGATCGCACGCGAAAAGGCCAGCTGAATCTCGACACGCTTCTAGAGCATGATCCCGAAAAGTGGCATCCGGTTTTCGGAAAAGATCATGCTCAAACAAAGAGATAGAGCCCCATCCCGATTCCATCGGGATGGAACAGGCTCTAGAATGGGCGAGACAGGCCTTTGCCGCTGGTGCGGTCGAGTTCGGTCGAAGCCGTACTGACCGGGTCGGCCGCTGCGGTGAAGGCTTCGAGCTGAGCGGTTGAACGCTGCTCTGTCCGCCTCCAGGCGACATACTCGGCAATGCCGAAGCGTGGCCGCCGCGGCACCGTCTTCACCACCGGCATGCTGAAGCCGTTACGGAATTTGGCCCAGCGTGCGCCCAGCACCGCGACCATTTCCTCGAAGGTCGGCGGCGTTGCCACGGTGGCGTAGGTGATGGTGACATTGCCGGCGAGGCCGGCCTCGCGCGAAACCGGAAGCGGTATCGAGGCGAGGTAGTCCGCCGGCACGTCGATCAAACCGCCGAACGGCCATTGGGCGCGCAGTTCTGCGGCTGCCATCGGCGCGACATTGACGTCGATGTCGTTGGGCGTGCCCGCGACCCGGTAGGGGCAGCGGAACCGGCCGCAATTGGCTTGCGCCGAGAACTGCCAGAGCGCGTAGCCTTGCCAGTTTCCCATTGGAAAATGCACGTCGATGTCAGGCTTGTAGCGCGCGTACCAGAGCGGTAGCCGCGACAGCAGCCGGTATTTGTAGCGGTTGTCGGCGATGTGCCGGGCGGTCGTGCCGTTGGTGTAGAGCACTGGGAAGCGGCCGAGGCGCCGATGCACCTGGCGCACGAACTCCTCGGCGTCCTCCAGCGACATCCATTGCGCCGGATCATTGTCCTCGATGTCGAGGGCAAGCAGGTCATCCGGCGCGGGTTCGGCGAAATCGATGAAATTGTTGGCCTGCGCGACCGGATTGCCGGGGCGGGCAAGATGATAGGCGCCCCATTTCAGGCCGAGCGCCTTGGCCACCACCTTGCGCGTCTGGAACAGCTCACGCGTCACCGCATGACGCTTCCACAGCGTCTTGCAGAGCCGCACCTCGGTTTCGTCGCCGAAACAGAAATAGGGCGGCGGCAGTCCGTCGGAGGCCTTGTTGATGAAGCCGACGATACGCTTGTCGGTGGCGAGTTCCGCCCAGTCGATGGAATTGTATTCATAGGCGTCGATGACCAGCGCGCGGTCGGCATTCTTCCAAGGCTCGGAGAAATCCGAGGCCTTTGCCGCCGGTGTCAGCGCCATCGCCGCCGCGAGAGCGAGCGCTGAGCGGCGGATAAGGTGCGCCGGCATTTTCAAACAGGGAATCCCCGCTGACCAAACACCGATGGTGAACGGCTATGGTTAAGGAATGCTTTTTGCAGTTCAGCTGCCGATGCTGTGAACAGTTGGGTATTTCGGCGTGTGACGGTCGTCACCGGCGCATCAGCGGCGGATTTCGAACGGATCGGGCGCCGGCTCTTGCGGCAGCGTTCCTTCGGCCGCACGCTTGCGGTGGTGGGCCAGCGAGCATTGCGGCGAGCACAATATGCCGCGATCCGACCAGTAGGCGGCGCCGTTCTCCAGCTTGCCCTGATGGTACCAGAACCCTGTGGCCCGATAGGGCAGGCCGCATTCGATGCAGCGATAGGCGTCGGGTCTGGCGAGCATGGGCGTTCCGCTATTTCTGGTCTGCCACCGGTCGATTTGATCCGGCGTCAATCGAATCTAGTTCGCGCCGGCGCGATTGCAAAATCCGCGTGACAAAGTTTGACGTTTACGTAAAAAGAAGATGGGAGATCGCCCAAAGGCGGATGGTTTTGCGCCGGCGCGGATCATAGGATCGGCCCGCCAGACTAGGGAGAGAGCGGTATGTATCGGGCACCGGTCGAGGACATCGCCTTCACGCTGAAACACGTCGCCGGCCTCAAGCCAGCGCTCGATGCCGGCACGTTCGGCGATCTCGGCGAAGACCTTGTCGACGCCATCCTGGCCGAAGCCGGCCGCTTTGCCAGCGAGGAAGTGGCACCGCTCTACAAGATCGGCGACGAGCACGGTGCGGTGCTGAAGGATGCCTCCGTCACCACGCCGCCCGGCTGGAAGGCGCTTTATCGCCGCTGGATCGACGGCGGCTGGAACGCGCTGTCCGGACCGGAGGAGTATGGCGGCCAGGCGTTGCCAACCATGCTCGGCGTCGCGACGCTCGAAATGTGGAATTCCGCCGCAATGGCGTTCGGCATCGGCCCGACGCTGACCATGGGCGCGGTCGAAGCGCTCGACAAGCATGCCTCACAGGAGCTCAAGGCCAAGTATCTCGAAAAGCTCGTCTCCGGGGAATGGATGGGCACGATGAACCTGACCGAGCCGCAGGCCGGATCTGACCTTGCCGCCTTGCGCGCCCGCGCCGAGCCGGCCGGCGACGGCACCTACCGCATCTTCGGGCAGAAGATATTCATCACCTATGGCGAGCATGATTTCACCGACAACATCATCCATCTGGTGCTGGCGCGGCTGCCTGATGCGCCGGCCGGCACGCGCGGCCTTTCGCTGTTCCTGGTGCCGAAATTCCTGGTTGGCGACGATGGCGCGCTCGGCGCCCGCAACGACGTATTCTGCTCCGGCCTCGAGCACAAGCTGGGCATCCATGCATCGCCCACCTGCACCATGATCTATGGCGACGGCTTCGAGGGTGCTGCACCAGGAGCGGTCGGCTGGCTGATCGGTGAGGAGAACAAGGGCCTCGCCTGCATGTTCACCATGATGAACAATGCCCGGCTTTGCGTCGGCATGCAGGGCGTCGCAGTCGCGGAAGCCGCGACGCAAAAGGCGATCGCCTATGCCAACGACCGCCGGCAAGGCAAAGCCGCAACTTACAACGGCGTCGGCATGGCGCCGATCGTCCATCACCCGGACGTGCAGCGCACGCTTCTGACCATGAAAGCTCTCACGCAGATTGCCCGGGCCATCAGCTATTCCTGCGCCCATGCCATCGACAGCGCGCGCGTGTCCGCCGGCGACGAGGCGACGCACTGGCGCGACCGCGCCAATCTGTTGACGCCGCTGGCCAAAGCCTTTTCCACCGATGTCGGCGTCGAAGTCGCCTCGCTCGGGCTCCAGGTGCATGGCGGCATGGGCTTCATCGAAGAGACGGGTGCGGCGGCGCTTTATCGCGATGCCCGCATCGCGCCGATCTACGAAGGCACCAACGGCATCCAGGCGATCGATCTGGTGGCGCGCAAATTGCCGCTCGGCGGCGGCGAGCACGTCCACGGCTACATCGGGGAATTGGCGGCGGTCGCCAATGCTGTGCGAACCTCGAACCTTGAGGGTTTTGGCCGTACTGCGGACAGCCTCGATCAGGCGCTCGACGATCTGACGCAAGCGACGCGCTTCCTGCAGGAATTGCTGGCCGACGGTCGCTCCGACGGGGCACTGGCCGGCGCCACGCCGTATCTGCGGCTGATTTCGCTTGCCGCCGGCGGCGCCTATCTGGCGCGCGGTGCGCTCGCCGACCAAAACCGCATCGCCCTTTGCCGCTTCTTCGCCGAAAACCTGCTTGGCGAGGCGGGTGCATTGAAGGAGCGCGTCATCGGCGGCGCCGACAGCCTTGCCGTTGCCGGCAAGACGCTGATTTCTGCCTGACGTTCACAAGGCTCGAGCTTTTACAAACGCGTTTTTACAAAAGGAATGCCCGTGACTGACCATATCCTCGTCGAGCGCCAGGGCGCCATCCAGATCATCCGCATGAACCGACCGGACAAGAAAAACGCCCTGACGCGCGCCATGTACGCGACAATGTCGGCCGCCCTCGCTGAGGGCGACACTGATCCGGCCATCCGCGTCCATGTCTTCCTCGGCGTTCCCGGCGCCTTCTCCTCCGGCAACGACCTTGCCGATTTCATGGTGATCGCCACCGGTGGCGAGGGCGGCACCGAGGTCTGGGATTTCCTGATGGCGCTGGCCAAGGTGGAAAAGCCTGTGGTCTCCGGCGTTGACGGCATCGCGGTCGGCATCGGCACCACGCTCAACTTGCATTGCGACCTGACCTTCGCCACGCCACGCACGATGTTCCGCACGCCTTTCGTCGACCTTGGCCTGGTGCCCGAGGCGGGGTCGAGCCTGCTCGCCCCGCAGGTGCTGGGACGGCAAGGCGCCTTCGCGCTGCTTGCCCTTGGCGAGGGTTTTTCAGCCGAGCGGGCGAAGGCAGCCGGATTGATCTACGAGGTGGTAGAGGAGGACGCGCTCGAAGCCTCGGTGCTGGCTGCGGCCGGCCAGATCGCGGCCAAGCCGCCGCAGGCGCTGAAGATCGCCCGTGACCTGATGCGTGGCTCGCGCGAGGATCTCGTCGCCCGTATCGGGCAGGAGAGCGCCCATTTCCGCGAGCGCCTGAAATCCGACGAAGCCCGCGCTGCCCTGACGGCGTTCATGACCAGGAAGAAGGGCTGAGCCTCTCTCTTAGGGAAAAGCTGCGTCTCCTACGGATAAAGCCGCTCCTTGTCCCAGCCGCCTTTTGCGTCGCGGCTGAAGACGAGGCGGTCGTGCAGCCGGAACGGCCGGTCGTGCCAGAACTCTATCGTCTGTGGCACGATGCGAAAACCCGACCAGTGCTTTGGCCGTGGAATCTCACCGATCGGATAGCGCGCCGTGTATTCGGCAACGGCCTTTTCCAGCGCAAAGCGGCTTTCCAGCGGCCGCGACTGTTTCGAGGCCCAGGCGCCGATGCGGCTGCCGCGCGGACGCGTCGCATAATAGGCGTCGGCTTCGGCATCGCTGACGATCTCCACCGGCCCGCGCACCCGCACCTGCCGGCGCAGCGATTTCCAGTGGAAACACATCGCAGCCTTCATGCTGCCAAGAATCTCGCGGCCCTTGGCGCTCTCGAAATTCGTGTAGAAGACAAACCCACCTTCATCGAACCCCTTGAGCAGCACCATCCGCACATCCGGCATGCCGTCGGCATCGACCGTCGCCAGCGCCACGCCGTTGGCATCGTTGATCTCGCTCTTGGTCGCGTCGTCGAGCCATGCGGCAAAGAGCCGGAACGGCTCTGCAGCCTCGGTAAAGTCACCACTTGTTAACTCTGTGTCACTCATAGTTTTTCTCAAATTGTCACGGTGCTGGGGGAGATTGCCGATTGTCGCGTATCGCGCAAGCTTTTGACAGCAGGCAATGGGGCGTTATCGCTTCGGCCAGTGCCAGGGCTGCGATCGTGGCGGCCGCCTTGCCGCTTGCGGCTTGCGGGGCAGGCGGCTTCAGCCTGGAGAAGGCCGAGGTCGACCGTTCGATCCTCACCTCAACAGCACCTGATCCGACCGCACCGCTCGATCAGGATCGCGCCTCCGACCAGACCACGATCCGCAACGCCGTGTCTTCCGCCGACATCGAGCAACTTGCCGGGCAGGCTGTGCCCTGGGCGAACTCCGGCACCGGTTCGCGCGGTTCCATCACCGAACTGGTGGAACTCAAGGACAATGGCCAGACGTGCCGCCGCTTCACCGCCTCGCGCGAAAGCTTCGACGGCGTCGCTCTGTTCAAGGGTGAAGTCTGCCTGGCCGGCGCCGGCGCCTGGCGCGTGCAGGACTTCAAGGCGCTCTGATTTTCCGCCTTCCATATGATGGCCCACCACTGGAATTTCTTCCTATGCGAGCGCATATAGGGAGCAACTACAGACTCACTCCTTCTGCAGGCAGGAAGCATGCGCGACCCCTATGAGGTGCTGGGCGTTGCCAAGAACGCATCGGCCAAGGACATAAAATCGGCGTACCGCAAACTCGCCAAGAAGCATCATCCGGACCAAAATCCGAATGATCCCAAGGCGAAGGACCGTTTTGCCGCCGCCAATCAGGCTTACGAGATCGTCGGCGACGAGAAGAACCGCGCGGCTTTCGATCGCGGCGAGATCGACGGCGACGGCAAGCCGCGTTTCCAGGGCTTTGAGGGTGCCGCCGGCGGTGGCGGCGATCCCTTCGCCGGCTTTCGCCGTCAGCAAGGCGCGGGCGGCTCGCGATTCGAGTTCCGCTCGGGCCGTCCGGGCGGCGATCCGTTCGACGGCAACAGCGATATCTTCAGCCAGATCTTTGGCGATGCCTTCTCCGGGCAGCGCGGCGCCGGCACGGGCGATCGCCGTCAGGCGCCGGTCGGCGCCGACCTCAATGTGACGCTTGACGTCACCATCGAGGAAGCGGCAACCGCGGAGAAGGTGACGGCGATCTTCCCTGACGGCCGCAAGGTTGCGGTCAAGCTGCCGGCCTATGTCGAGGACGGCCAGACCATCCGGCTGAAGGGGCAAGGCGAGCAAGGGCCGGGGCAGCCGGGCGATGCTCTGGTCAAGATTCACATCCGCCGCCATCCGCGCTACCGCATCGAGGGCCGCGACCTGCATGCCGATCTGCCGGTGCCTCTGGCGGATGCGGTGCTGGGCGCCAAGGTGCCGGTCGAGACGCCGACCGGCAAGCTTGCGGTCAACGTTCCCGCCTGGTCGAGCTCCGACAAGGTTTTGCGGCTGAAGGGCAGGGGTTTGCCGGAAAAAGCCGGCGGTCACGGCGATCTCTACGCCCATGTGCGGCTGATGCTGCCGGAGGGCGGCGACAGCGAACTCGAAGCGCTGATGCGCAGCCGAAAAGGCTGACGCGACCGTTTTGTCCCCCGAACTGTCCGTTCTGAACGCTTGAAGGGGCTCTGTGCCTGTGCGATAGGCTCTCCCCAAAGCAGAAAATCTTGCGGAGAGCGCTCACATGGCGGGTGGACAGGGCATTATGGCCGGCAAGCGCGGGCTTATCCTTGGCGTCGCGAATAACAGGTCGATCGCCTATGGCATCGCCAAAGCCTGCGTCGACCATGGTGCCGAGATCGCGCTGACCTATCAGGGCGAGGCGTTCAAGAAGCGCGTCGAGCCGCTAGCGGCGGAACTGGGCGCCTATGTCGCCGGCCATTGCGACGTGACCGATCCGGCGAGCCTCGATGAGGTTTTCGGCAATGTCGCCAAGCACTGGGGCAAGCTCGATTTCCTCGTCCACGCCATCGCCTTTTCCGACAAGGACGAACTGACCGGCCGTTATGTCGAGACGACCCGCGACAATTTCCTGCGCACCATGGACATTTCGGTCTATTCCTTCACCACCATCGCCAAACGCGCCGAGACGCTGATGACCGATGGCGGCTCGCTGCTGACGCTGACCTACTACGGTGCGGAAAAAGTGATGCCGCACTACAACGTCATGGGTGTTGCCAAGGCGGCGCTGGAAGCCAGCGTGCGCTACCTGGCCGTCGACCTCGGCGGAAAAAAGATTCGCGTCAACGCCATCTCCGCCGGGCCGATCAAGACGCTTGCCGCATCCGGCATCGGCGACTTCCGCTACATCCTGAAGTGGAACGAATACAATTCGCCGCTGAAGCAGACGGTCACCCAGGAGGAGGTCGGCGATTCCGGCGTCTATTTCCTGTCCGACCTGTCACGTGGCGTCACTGGCGAAATCCACCATGTCGATTCCGGCTACCATGTCGTCGGCATGAAGGCGGTCGACGCGCCGGACATTTCGACCGTCAAGGAATAAACCCGCGAATACCACCGCTCGCCCGCCTGCCACGACGTTTCCCCGGAAGACCTGATGTATCCGCTCGTCTACATCGTGCGCCACGGCCAGACGCAGTGGAACGCTGACTTCCGGCTGCAAGGGCAGGCCGATACAGACATAAACGCGCTCGGCCGCGAGCAGGCGACTAAAAATGGCCGCCATCTGGCTGAATTTGTCCACAACCCCGAAGATTTCGACTTTGTCGCCAGCCCGATGCGCCGCACGCGCGAGACGATGGAGCGCATCCGTGCGGCGATGAAGCTCGATCCGCATGCCTATCGCACCGATCCGCGCCTGGTCGAAGTGAACTTTGGCGACTGGCAGGGCTTCACCTTTGCCGAACTCGAGACGCACAATCCCGGCTCGACCACGGCGCGCGGCTTCGACAAATGGAATTTCCAACCGCCGGGCGAAGGCGCCGAGAGCTACCAGATGCTGCTCGAACGAATAAAGCCGTGGCTCGATGCGCTCGACCGCCAGACGGTCTGCGTCACCCATGGCGGCGTCATGCGGACCCTGTTTCGTCTGGTGGAAGGTGTTTCCGAAAACAAGGCAGCGAGCCTGAACGTGCCGCACGATCGCGTGCTCAGGCTAAAGGACGGACACCTGGAGTGGCTTTAGACCATGATCCCGAACTTGAGTTCGGGAAAGATGGCGGTTGAACCAGAAGAGCCGGAGGATCTTACTCGGTATCCGGCAGTTCCATGTCGGTGACGACGTTCTCGCCATTCGTCACGTCATAGGCGATCACGATATCCATGCCCGGCTTCAGCGCATCGAGATCGGTTTCGGCGTTCAGCTTATAGGACTTGCCATCTTCCAGCGTCAGCGTCAGCGCGTCCTTGTCGACGTTTTTGATCAGGCCTTCGGTCTGACCGGCGAAAGCGGCGGTGGAAATCAGCAACGCGGCGGCAACAGCGCCAATCAGGGTACGCATCATCGTCCTCTTTTTCATTGCGCCGCATGGCGGCGGGTGTTCAACGGGCGGATGGAACAGAGCAGAAACCAACCGAATGTGTCAAAACTAAAACCGCCAGATCACAGTTTGACCCCTGTGGAAAACGCCAATAGAAGGCAGACTACAGCGTCGCGCGTCCTCGCGGACACGCAAAGGACGCTGTAGCACTTTTGATTTTGCGCATGATCCTTTCCGAAAATCGCTCCGATTTTAGGGGTCATGCGCCAAGCCGGCTCCAGTGCCGGGCAGGGCTGGGTTCCATGTCTCACAACACGTTCGGCCATCTTTTCCGTGTCACCACCTGGGGCGAAAGCCATGGCGCCGCGCTCGGCTGCGTCGTCGACGGCTGTCCGCCCGGCATCCGCTTCACGCGCGAAGAAATCCAGGCCGATCTCGACAAGCGGCGCCCGGGCCAGTCACGTTTCGTCACCCAGCGTCGCGAGCCCGACGAGGTCAAGATCCTGTCCGGCTTCATCCTCGACGAGGATGGCGAGACCATGATCACCACCGGCACGCCGGTGTCGATGCAAATCGAGAATGTCGACCAGCGCTCCAAGGACTATGGCGAGATCGCCCGCCAGTACCGGCCGGGCCATGCCGACTATACCTACGAAGCCAAATACGGCCTGCGTGACTATCGCGGCGGCGGCCGTTCTTCGGCCCGCGAAACGGCGGCGCGGGTTGCGGCGGGCGCGCTCGCTCGCAAGGTCGTGCCGGGCATGGTGGTGCGTGGCGCGCTGGTATCGATGGGGGTGAAACAAATAGATCGCGCCAACTGGAACTGGAATTTCATCGGCGATGCCGAAAACCCGTTCTTCACCCCCGATCCAGCCTCGGTCGCCGTGTTCACCAAGTATCTCGACGGCATCCGCAAGGCGGGCTCCTCGGTCGGCGCGGTCATCGAGATCGTCGCTGACGGCGTTCCAGCCGGCCTCGGCGCGCCGATCTATGCCAAGCTCGACCAGGACATCGCTTCCGGCCTGATGTCGATCAACGCCGTCAAGGGCGTCGAGATCGGCAATGGTTTTGAGGCGGCCCGCATCACCGGCGAAGAGAATGCCGACGAGATGCGCATGGGCAATGACGGCAAACCGGTCTTCCTGTCCAACAATGCCGGCGGCATCCTCGGCGGCATCTCAACCGGGCAGGCGATCGTCGCCCGCTTCGCCGTCAAGCCGACGTCTTCTATTCTGACCCCACGCAGATCGATCGACAAGGACGGCAACGACGTCGAGATCATGACCAAGGGCCGCCACGATCCATGCGTCGGCATCCGTGCCGTGCCGATCGGCGAGGCGATGGTTGCCTGCGCCATTGCCGATCATTATCTGCGTCATCGGGGACAGACGGGGAAGGGAGTAGGGCAGTAGGGCAGTAGGGCAGTAGGTAACGCAGCCCACCTAAACAGCCAATTTTTTCCTTTTCCCTACTGCCGTACTGCCCTATTCCCCTACTCCCTTCTTCCGCGAGCAAAGCGAGCGTCCATGCCTTACGACCAGAAGAAAATCGTCGAAGCCCTGCGCGCTTTCGAACGCGGCGAGATCGTCGTCGTCATGGACGATGACGGGCGCGAGAACGAGGGCGACCTGATCGTTGCGGCCGTCCACTGCACGCCCGAAAAGATGGCGTTCATCGTCCGCAACACATCCGGCATCGTCTGCACGCCGATGCCGCGCGAGGAAGCCAAGCGCCTGAACCTGTCGCCGATGGTCGCCGACAATGATTCGGCTCACACCACCGCCTTCACCGTCAGCGTCGATTTCAAGCACGGCACCACGACCGGCATTTCGGCCGACGACCGCACGTTGACCGTGCGCAACCTCGCCAACGGCAATGTCGGCGCCTCCGATTTCGTCCGCCCCGGCCACATCTTTCCGCTGATTGCGCGCGAAGGCGGTGTGTTGATGCGTTCTGGCCATACCGAAGCCGCGGTCGACCTTTGCAAGCTCGCCGGCCTGCCGCCGGTCGGCGTCATTTCCGAGCTGGTCAATGACGACGGCACCGTCATGCGCGGCCCGCAAGTGCAGGCCTTCGCCGAAAAGCACAGCCTTAAGCAGATTTCGGTCGCCGATCTCATCGCCTACCGCCAGCGCAAGGAAACGTTGGTCGAGCGCGTCGCCCGTTCGGACATCGAAACCCCCGGTGGCAAGGCACAGGTCTTCACCTACACGCTGCCCTGGGATTCCATGCACCATGTGGCGATCGTCTTCGGCGACATCCGCGACGGCGAGGATGTGCCGGTGCGGCTGCATTCCGAGGATGTGGTGAGCGACGTGTTCGGCACCAGTCATCGGCTGGACGCCGTCATGAAATCGATGGGCGAGCGCAAGCGCGGCGTCATCGTCTATTTGCGCGAGGGCTCCGTCGGCGTCGCCCATCAGGAGCGCAAGCGGCCCGCTCCTACCGATCGCGAAGATCATGAAGAGGCGCGCCGCCGTGAAAACGAATGGCGCGAGATCGGGCTGGGCGCGCAGATCCTCAAGGATCTCGGGATTTCCTCGATCAACCTGATCGCCTCGCGCGAACGCCACTATGTCGGCCTCGAAGGTTTCGGCATCCACATCGCCAAGACCGAGATTCTCTAGGCACCCCGATCCAATCGTCAAAACGATACGTCCGGCCCCAACCGGGACCGGACGTATCGAAATTATTCCGCGGGAATCGCGGCGGCTTCGCATGCGGCCATGTTGCAATCCGGCGTCTCAAGGCTGCGGAAGCCGAGCAACACGGTGGTCAGCGCGGCCACGCCGGACGCCACTGAAACCCAGAACCCGTTCTGAGCGCCGAACGCGTCTACCGCCGCGCCGGCGGCGAAGGAGCCTAGCGCCATGCCGATGCCAATTCCTGTCGATACCCAGGTGATGCCCTCGGTCAGCATCGCCGGCGGCACGTGCCGCTCGATCAGGCCGAATGCCGTGATGAAGGTCGGCGAGATCGCCAGCCCGCTGACGAAGACGGCCAGCGCCAGCAGCGGCAACGTGTCGGCGACGAGCAGCGGCAGCGTGGAGAGCGCGATGATGGCGATCGCGATGGCAAGCTGAAATTGCAGCGGCGCTTTCAGGCGGAGCGCACCGACGATGATGCCGACGACGAACGATCCCAGCGCGTAGACGCCGATGACGAGGCTGGCGGCGCCCGGCTGGCCAAGCTCCTTGGTGATCGCCACGGTGCTCACTTCCGTGGTCGCGAAGGTCGCGCCGATGAAGATCAGGGCGAAGGTGATGATCTGAACCGGCCGCAGGCGGATTGCCGAGCCGCGCGAACCATGGCTCACCGGTCGCACTCGCGGCTCGGTCGAACGCTGCGCGATGAAGGCCAGCGAGCCGAAGGCGAGGAACAGTGTGCTCGCCAGCATGCCCGCTTCCGGGAACAGGGCGACACTCAACCCCACTGATAGCGAGGCCCCGGCGACATAGACCAGTTCGTCCGCCACCGACTCGAAGGCGAACGCGGTGTTCATCTCGGGGCGATCGCGGAAGATCTCGGTCCAGCGCGCGCGCACCATTGCGGGGATGCTGGGCATGGCAGCGGCCAGCAGCGCCGACACGAACAGCGTCCATATCGGCCAATGCTGGTTGGCCGCCGCAATCAGGATCACAAAAGCGAGCACGGAAAGGACCGTGGTGGGCACGACGATCCGCGTCTGGCCAAGACGGTCCACCAGCCTTGATACCTGCGGCGCGACGAAAGCGTTGGCCAGCGCGTATGTTGCCGAGACGGCGCCAGCCAGCCAGTATTCGCCGTGCGTCTGCGACAGCATCGCGACGATCCCGATCGGAGCCATGGCGATCGGCAGCCGGGCGACAAAGCCGGCTGCGGCGAAGCCTATGGCTCCCCGTGCCTTGAAGATTTCGCGATAGGGGTTGGACATGGAAAGCTCCTGGATTTTTGCGGCGAAGCCACTTATATACGTGGCGTATGTTTATTGAATAATGGCATACGAGGCGTATGTCAATAAATATACGCGACGTATGTGAATGGAGAAAGAGAATGGCGCACAGGCCGCGCAAGGAGATGATCGCCGAGACACGTGCCAAGCTGGTCGCCGCAGCGCGCCGTGCCTTTGGCGCCGTCGGCTATGCGGAGGCCTCAATGGATGATTTCACCGCGTCGGCTGGGCTGACGCGCGGCGCGCTCTATCATCACTTCGGCGATAAGAAGGGCCTGCTGCAGGCGGTCATCGCCGAAATTGACGCTGAAATGTTCGCCAGGCTGAAAGTCGTTTCAACCAGGGCGGACACTCCCTGGCGCGGCTTTGTCGATGAATGCACGGCCTATATCGAGATGGCCCTGGAGCCGGAAATCCAGCGCATCGTGCTTCGCGATGGCCCGGCGGTGCTTGGCGATCCCTCACAATGGCCGAGCCAGAGTGAATGCATACGCTCCATGACCGAGAATCTTGGGAAATTGAGGGATGAGGGCACCATCGTTGCTGTCGATGCCGAAGCCGCTGCCCGGGTGATCAGCGGCGCCTCGCTGCATGCAGCCCAGTGGATCGCAAATTCGGACGATCCCGAAGCCACGTCGAAGAAGGCGGTGAAGGCATTCAACGTGCTTTTGGAAGGTCTGCTGAAATAGGCCGGCAGGCTGTGAGGCAATTCAGTCGATCCGGCCTGAGATTGACAATCGCCAGCCTGAGTTCATCCTCTGCCACCATCTCTGAGGGGAGATTCGGCATGTGGGATTTCGAAATCGGCAAGTCGGTGTCCATCATGGTGCGGACATGGCCCTTCATCGTTTTTCGCATGATCGTCTATTTCGGCATCACGCTGGCCTACATCCTGGCGACCGGCACTGGCGCCAGCGTCGGCTATGGCGTTGGCCACATCTCCACCGATCCCGACGGGCCGCTGTCGTTTGCCCTATGGGGTGGCGTGGTCGGCATCGGCGTCGTTTCGATCGCCGTCTACTGGATCCGCGAATACATCCACTACATCGTCAAGGCCGGCCATATCGCCGTGATGGTCCATCTGCTCGACGGCCGCGACGTTCCCGGCGGCCAGAGCCAGATCGCCTATGCCAGGGAAGTCGTGACCCAGCGTTTTGCCGAGGCCAACATCCTTTTCGCGCTCGACAAACTGGTCAAGGGCGCCATTCGCGCCATCACCGGCCTGATCGGCGGCATTGCCGCGTTCCTGCCGATTCCGGGCTTGGGCGGACTGGTCAGCTTCATCAACACGGTCATCCGCCTGTCGCTGACCTATGTCGACGAGATCATCCTCGGCTACAACATCCGCATCAATTCCGCCTCGCCGTTCGAGACGGCGCGGCAAGGGGTCGTGCTCTACGCCCAGAACGGCAAGACCTTGGTCAAGAACGCCATCTGGTTGGCGGTCATCATGTGGGGCGTGTCGTTTATCATTTTCCTGCTGATGCTGGCCCCGGCCGGCGCCATTCTCTATCTCATGCCTGGGCAGCTCGCGGGCTGGGCCTTTGTGCTCGCCATCGTCTTCGCCTGGGCCTTCAAGGCGGCTTTCATCGAACCTTTCGCCATCGCTTGCCTGATGCAGGTCTATTTCAGGACGATCGAGGGCCAGGTGCCCAATCCCGACTGGGACCGGCGGCTGGCCGAGGCCTCCTCGAAGTTCAGGGAACTCAGGGACAAGGCGCTGGCATCGTTTGGCGGCTCACGCTGGACCCAGCCGGCGCCAAACGCCTAGCACACACCTAAACCCTGTTGAACGTCGCCCTTTCCAAGCGCGAAAACATGGTCAAAGCGACCGGGCGCGCCTATATCGGGACATGGTCACAAAACTCTACACCCACCCAATCTTTCTCGAACACCTGACACCGCCCGGTCATCCGGAGCGTCCCGACCGATTGCGCGCCATCGAGCGCATGCTCGACGACGAGGCTTTTGCGGCGCTCGATCGGGTCAAGGCGCCGGAGGGCGACGAGGCAACCATCCTCTATGCCCACCCGCAGGACTTCGTCGCCCGCGTCCGCGCCGCAATCCCCGAGACCGGCATCGTCTCGATCGACGCCGCACCAGCGCCAGTCCGAAAAGCTGGCAGGCGGCGGTGACGGCAATCGGCGCCGCCAACGCCGCGGTCGATGATGTCTTCGAAGGCCGTGCCGCCAACGCCTTTGTGGCTGCGCGGCCGCCCGGCCACCATGCCGAAAAGACCACCGCCATGGGCTTTTGCCTCTTCAACACCGCTGCGATCGCAGCCCGCTACGCGCAAAGGAAGCATCAGGCCGAGCGCGTCGCCATCGTCGACTGGGATGTGCATCACGGCAACGGGACGCAGGATATTTTCTGGGACGATCCGTCGGTGCTCTATTGTTCGACGCACCAGATGCCGCTTTACCCCGGCACCGGGGCCAAGGGCGAGACCGGCGTCGGCAACATCGTCAACGCGCCGCTGGCGCCGCAGACCGGCTCAGAGGTGTTCCGCGACGCCTTCCTGTCGCGGGTTTTGCCGGCGCTCGACAATTTCGCACCCGACCTGATCATAATTTCCGCCGGGTTCGACGCGCACCATCGCGATCCGCTGGCCGAGATCAACCTGACCGAGGACGATTTTGACTGGGCAACCGGTCAGTTGATCGAGCGCGCTACGCGCCACAGCGGCAATCGGCTCGTCAGCCTGCTCGAGGGTGGCTACGATTTGCAGGGATTGGCATTTTCGGTCGCCGCCCATGTCGGGCGACTGATGAAAGGATAGATCATGGCTGGCGAAGTGAACGAAGACGTCAAGGCGATGAGCTTCGAGCAGGCGCTCGACGCGCTGGAGAAAATCGTCGATGATCTGGAACGCGGCGACGTCCCGCTTGACCAGTCGATCAGGATTTATGAGCGAGGCGAGGCGCTGAAGCTGCATTGCGACCGGCTGCTGAAGGCGGCCGAGGACAAGGTCGAGAAGATCAGGCTGTCGCGTGACGGTAAGCCGGTCGGGACGGAGCCACTCGACGCAGAATAGGTCGTAGAAACGGGCGGGCCGAGAAAGCAGGTAAGGAGTTCAAGCATGTGCAGAAACATCAAGACCCTGTTCAATTTCGATCCGCCGGCAACCCATGACGAGATCCGCGATGCCGCACTTCAATTCGTGCGCAAATTGAGCGGAACGACGCGGCCCTCGCAGCGCAACCAGGCGGCCTTCGACCGTGCCGTCGAGGCGATTGCCGCATCGGCACACGAGCTGCTCCATTCCATGGAAACCAATCATCATCCGCGCAACCGCGAGGAAGTGGCGGCCAAGGCAAAGGCCAAATCGGCACTGCGCTTCGCCTGAGGACATCCGATGAGTTTCTTCCCCGGAAACGACCCGCAGCCTGGTGACGCCTTCGCCAGCGACCAGATCGAGTTGATGGTCATTCCGAACGCCAAGGATATTGGCGGCTTTCAGGTTCGCCGCGCGCTGCCGACGGCCAAGCGCCGTCTGGTCGGCCCGTTCATCTTCTTCGACCGCATGGGCCCGGCCATCCTGCGGGCCGGCCAGGCGCTCGATGTCCGTCCGCATCCACATATCGGCCTGTCGACCGTCACCTATCTGTTCGACGGCAAGATCAGGCATCGCGATTCGCTCGGCACCGAAATGGTGATCCAGCCCGGCGACGTGAATCTGATGACCGCCGGCCGCGGCATCGTCCATTCCGAGCGCACGCCGGAAGAGTTGCGCGGCGCGCCGATGTCGGTCTCCGGCCTGCAGACCTGGCTGGCGCTGCCGAACGGCAAGGAGGAGGTCGACCCGGTCTTCGAGAACACGGCCGCGCTGAGTCTGCCCGAAATCGACGCCGAAGGCGTCAGCGGCCGCGTCGTCATCGGTGCGTTTTCGGGCTTGCGGTCTCCGGTCTCGACCGCCTCGGATACGCTTTACGCCGACCTCAGACTGGCGCCCGGCGCCAGTGTGAAAATCCCCGCCGACGCCGAGGAGCGCGCCATCTATACGCTGGAAGGTGAGGTTACGATCTCCGGCGATCGTTTCCCGGCCGAGCGGCTGCTGGTGTTCAAGCCGGGCGACGAGATCATTGTCTCGTCGGAAGGCGGTGCCCATTTCATGCTGTTCGGCGGCGCCTCGCTCGGCGCGCCACGCTATATCTGGTGGAATTTCGTTTCGTCATCGAAGGAACGCATCGAACAGGCCAAAGAAGAATGGAAGACAGGCCGCTTCGATATCGTTCCTGGAGATGAGGAAGAGTTCATTCCGCTGCCGGACAATTAGAATCGGACCTATCCGCGTCACTGACACGCATTTACATTCGCCGGCCGGCGGCATATTTCGCGCATGAACAACGTATAGACAACAAGCCTGAGCAGGCCCGCCAACAGTGAACGCAACGCTTCATACGCCACTTCTCGACAAGGTCCGCATTCCGGCCGACCTGCGCACGCTTGCCGAAAGCGAGCTGCCGCAGCTGGCATCGGAACTTCGCGCCGAGTTGATCGACGCGGTGTCCCACACCGGTGGACATCTCGGCGCCGGCCTTGGCGTGGTCGAACTCACGGTTGCGCTGCACTATGTCTTCAACACGCCGGATGACCGGCTGATCTGGGATGTCGGCCACCAGGCCTATCCGCACAAGATCCTGACCGGCCGCCGTGACCGCATCCGCACTTTGCGCCAGGAGGGCGGCCTGTCCGGCTTCACCCGCCGCGTCGAGAGCGAATACGATCCGTTCGGCGCCGCACACTCTTCGACCTCCATTTCGGCCGGCCTCGGCATGGCCATGGCGCGCGACCTCTCCGGCGGCCGCAACAATGTCATCGCCGTCATCGGCGATGGTGCGATGTCGGCCGGCATGGCCTATGAGGCGATGAACAATGCCGGCGCACTCGATGCCCGACTGATCGTCATCCTCAACGATAATGACATGTCGATCGCCCCGCCGACCGGCGCGATGAGCGCCTATCTGGCGCGGCTGGCCTCAGGCAAGACCTATCTGGGCTTGCGCGATTTCGGCAAGAAGCTGACCTCCTATCTCGGCAAGCGCGCCGATCGGGCCATCACCCGGGCCGTCGAGCATGCGCGGGGATACGTCACTGGCGGCACGTTGTTCGAGGAGCTTGGCTTCTACCACATCGGTCCGATCGACGGGCACAATCTCGAGCACCTGATCCCGGTTTTGAAGAACGTCCGCGACAATGGCGACGGCCCGGTGCTGATCCATGTCGTGACGCAGAAGGGCAAGGGCTATGGGCCGGCCGAGGCCGCGCCCGACAAATATCACGGCGTCAACAAGTTCGACGTCATCACCGGCGCGCAGGCCAAGGCGCCGGCCAACGCGCCGAGCTATACCAAGGTCTTCGCCGAAAGCCTGCTGCAGGAAGCCCGGGAGGACGACCGCATCGTCGCCGTCACCGCCGCCATGCCGAATGGCACCGGCCTCGATCTCTTCGGCGAGGCGTTCCCGTCGAGGATATTCGATGTCGGCATCGCCGAGCAGCATGCGGTAACCTTCGCCGCCGGTCTCGCCACCGAAGGTTTCAAACCCTTCGCCGCAATCTATTCGACCTTCCTGCAGCGCGCCTATGATCAGGTCGTCCACGACGTCGCAATCCAGAAATTGCCGGTGCGCTTTCCCATCGATCGCGCCGGTTTCGTCGGTGCCGATGGCGCCACCCATTGCGGCGCTTTCGACACGACTTTCCTGGCGACGCTTCCGGGCTTCGTCGTCATGGCGGCGGCCGACGAGGCGGAACTGCGCCACATGGTGCGCACGGCTGCCAGCTATGATGACGGCCCCATCGCCTTCCGCTATCCGCGTGGCAACGGTGTCGGTGTCGACATGCCTGAACGCGGCTCGGTGCTCGAAATCGGCAAGGGCCGTATCATCAGGGAGGGCACCAAGGTTGCGTTGTTGTCCTTCGGCACGCGGCTGCAGGATTGTCTGCTGGCGGCCGAGGAGCTTGGCGCAGCCGGGCTCTCGACGACCGTTGCCGACGCTCGTTTCGCCAAGCCGCTCGACGAGGATCTGATCCGGCGGCTGGCCCGCTCGCACGAGGTGCTGGTGACGGTGGAAGAGGGGGCGGTCGGCGGCTTCGCCAGCCACGTGCTGCAGTTCCTCGCCCATGAAGGGCTGCTGGAAAGCGGCCTGAAAGTGCGCCCGCTTGTGCTGCCCGACGCTTTCACCGATCACGCCAAGCCCGAGAAGATGTATGCCGACGCCGGGCTGGACGCTGCCGGCATCGTGCGCACCGTGTTCGTCGCGCTGGGACATACCGCTCGCGCGCAGCGCGCCTGAATCAAAATCTCAAGCCTCTGAATCGGTTTGTCGGCGGGCGACCGTAACACATTGTTTACGTTGTCGTTTGGCGTTTTGCTTACCCTGTCTCTTGGCCGTTTTTCAACGGCGCCCTGCTAGAACGTGCCGAGGCAGGGAGTTAAAAACAATGAGAACGCTTCTGTGCAGCGTGGCCCTTTCGGCTGTCATCGCTGCGCCGGCCGTGGCCGAAACGCGCTACGACCGTAATCTCGAAAAAGCGGTGATGGACATCGTCGCCGGCAAGATCGGTGACATCCGCGGCGGCTTTTCCTACAAACAGGTTCCGCAGTTCGTCGTCGTGCCGGACGCCGAGCCGACGACCTCTGTCCTTGCCGAGGCCCCGCGCAATCAGGCTTCCGGCGACAGCAACGACGGTCTGGCGCCGGCGGTCGAACGGCAGGTTTCGCGCACCATCTTCTAACATCCATCGATGGCCATGCCGATCGATAAGTGCCGATCGGCCCCAAGGTGCTTGCCATCATCGCCTGCTTTCGCCATGAAGGCCAATGAACTCCCCTCTGCCAGCCAGCCCACGCCAGCGGCTCGATGAACTGCTCGTCCAGCGCGGCCTGTTCGCCAGTCGCTCGCGCGCCCGTGACGCGGTGGAGCGTGGCACCGTGACGGTCGATGGCACCATCGCCCGCAAGCCCGGCCAGACCGTGTCGCCGCAATGTCTGATCGCCATCGACGACCCGGCGCAGGGCTATGTCTCGCGGGCCGCCCTGAAGCTGATTGCCGGGCTCGACCATTTCGGCCTCGATCCGGCCGGCAGCGAAGCGCTCGACATCGGCGCCTCGACCGGCGGCTTCACCCAGGTGCTGCTCGAACGCGGCGCGACGCATGTCACGGCGATCGATGTCGGCCATGGCCAGCTGCATCCCGACATTGCCGGCGACCCACGCGTGACGGTGGTCGAGGGGCTGAACGCTCGCGAACTCTCCGTCGCCGATCTGGCTGGGCGTGTTCCGGATTTCATCGTTTCCGATGTCAGCTTCATCTCGCTGAAACTGGCGCTGCCGCCGGCACTCGCTCTGGCCAGGAGCGGCACGAAAGCCGTGTTCCTGGTCAAGCCGCAATTCGAGGCCGGCCGCGAGGCGATCGGCAAGGGCGGCTTGCTGAAAGATCCCTATGATGCCGCCCGTGTTGCCGGCCTGCTGCAGGAGTGGCTCGAAGGCGTCCCCGGTTGGCGCACGCTGGGGCTGCATCTGTCGCCGATCGAAGGCGGCGACGGCAACCGTGAATTCCTGCTCGCCGGGATCAAGGATGCCCGGACTGGGGACGCCCGGACTGGGGATGCCGGGATTGGGGACCGATGAGCGCGCGCTTCACCATCGCAAGGCTGGGCTCCCAAGGGGACGGCGTCGCCGAGGCTGAAGCCGGCGAGGTTTTCATTCCCTTCACGCTGCCCGGTGAAACCGTCAGCGCCGCGCGCGAGAAGGATCGCGCCACATTGATGGCTGTGCTGGAGACGTCGCCGCTGCGGATCGATCCAGCCTGCCGGCATTTCACCGATTGCGGCGGCTGCGCTCTCCAGCATCTGGAAGCCGAAGCCTATCGCCAGTGGAAGCGCGACAAGGTCGTGCAGGCACTGAGAATCAAGGGCATTGCCGGTGATGTTGGCGCGCTGGTTCCGTGCGCGCCCCACACACGCCGCCGCGTCGTCTTCACCGCCCGGCGGAGCGAGGCCGGCATGAAGCTGGGCTTCGTTCGTGCGCTGTCCTCCGAAATCATTCCCATCGAGGAATGCCCGATCTCATTGCCCGAAATCGTCGCCGCGCTCGACCGGCTGAAGGCCCTCGCAGAACTGGTTTGCGCAACGACAAAATCGTTCCGCATGACGGTCACTGTGACCGGTTCCGGTCTCGATGTCGCGGTTCACGAGTCCGGCAAGCTGGGAGAAAATCAGCGCCGCGTCGCCTCCAATTTTGTCATCGGCGAAGGGCTGGCCAGGCTTTCGGTGGATGGCGAGATCGTCGTCGAGCCGAAGAAGCCGGTGGTCATGTTCGGCGGCATCGCTGTGGCGTTGCCGTCGGGCGCCTTCCTTCAGGCCACTCAGGCCGCCGAGCAGGCGATGGCCGACATCGTCGGCCAGCATCTGTCGCGGGCGAAGAAGGTCACCGATCTTTTCGCCGGCTGCGGCAGTTTTGCGCTGCGCCTGGCCGCGAAGTCGGAAGTCCATGCGGTCGAAGGGGATGCGCCGGCCCTTGCGGCGCTCGACCGGGCGTTTCGTTTTGCCTCTGGCCTGAAGCGGGTGACCGCCGAACGTCGCGATCTGTTCCGCCGGCCGCTCACCTTCAAGGAGCTGAATGCCTTCGACGGTCTCGTCTTCGATCCGCCCCGCGCCGGCGCCGAGGATCAATCGAAGCAGATCGCCCGCTCCGACGTGCCGCTTGTCGCCGCGGTTTCCTGCAACCCGGTGACGCTGGCGCGGGACCTGCGCATCCTCATCGACGGTGGCTACAGCTTGAAAAGCGTCACGCCGATCGACCAGTTCCTGTGGTCGCCGCATGTCGAAGCCGTGGCGCTTTTGGAGAAGCCGCGGAAAAGGCGGTAAGGCGCACGAGAACAGGGTGACCTCTGTTGAGCTTGAATTGCGCGCAGAATGAGCATATTTTGATCGAGCGTCTTTCAAAATGCGCTAGGAAATCGTCATGAATACCGCAATCCTTGAAATTCCAGCGTCGCGCTTCGGCGAGGAACGGACACCATTTCTTTCGGCAAGGCGGGTTGCTGAATTGCTCGGCGTCAACTTGACCGAACTGGCGGGCCTGACCGGTGTCGCGCGCAACACGCTTGCTGCCAAGACCGGCGCGCGCAAGGTCGACGCAGCGCTTAGTCCCATTGTCCGCATTCTGGCGATGGCGGGCGAAATGGCCGGCGACGAGCAGCGGGCGGCAATCTGGTTCAAGCATCAGCCGATCCCCGGCTGGGCGGGAAAGACCGCCTACGATCTCGTTCGCGAGGGCAAGACAGACAAGGTGCTTGCCTATCTGGAGGCAGTCCGCTCCGGCATCTATGCCTGAAACCAGGCTGACCTTATGGCGTGCCTTCGTGCCGCGCTGGGCGCATCTGCCGCTTTCCGGCGAAGGCGCGGTCCGCTTTGGCGGCCGCTGGAATCCGGTGGGCGCCCCGGCGGTCTACGCCGCGAGGGAATTGTCCACTGCCTGGGCCGAGTACAATCAGGGCTTTGTCCAGCATCCGGCGCTGATCGCCCAGCTTGAACTCTCAGGCGCGCGGCTGGCCGACCTGACGGAGCCCGATACGCTGACCAAGCTCGACACGACGGCGGACATTCATCGATGCGAGTGGCGCGACATCATGGATCGAGGTTTGGTGCCTGAGACGCATACGCTGAGAGATCGCTTGCTTGCCAACGGCCTGCACGGGGTGATCTACCCCTCCTTCATGTCGCCTGGCGGCACATGTGTCGCGCTCTGGCGATGGAACGAGGACGATGCGCCGCGTCTTGACGTCGTCGATCCCGACCATCGCTTGCCAAAGACGCCGGCTTCGTGGCTATAGGCTCAGTTTCGAACTGGCCCGCTTCGAACGAACTGACCGCTCAAACCCGCGTGCCGCCGACCGTCATCTGGTTCATCCTGAGATGCGGTTGGCCGACACCGACCGGCACGCCCTGTCCGGCCTTGCCGCACATGCCGATGCCGTTGTCGAGCTTCATGTCGTTGCCGACCATCGAAACGCGATGCATGGCATCCGGCCCGTTGCCGATCAGCATGGCGCCCTTGATCGGCTGTGTCACCTTGCCGTTCTCGATCATGTAGGCCTCGGTGCAGCCGAACACGAATTTTCCCGACGTGATGTCGACCTGGCCGCCGCCGAAGGATACGGCATAGATGCCGTTCTTGACCGAGGCGATGATCTCGTCGGGCTCCATGTCGCCTGCTGTCATGTAGGTGTTGGTCATGCGCGGCATCGGCTGGTGCGCGTAGCCTTCGCGCCGGCCATTGCCGGTGGCCTTCATGCCCATCAGTCGCGCGTTCTGGCGATCCTGCATGTAGCCGACGAGCTTGCCGTCGTCGATCAGTACGTTGCGGGCCGAGGGCGTGCCTTCATCGTCGACGGTCAGTGAACCGCGCCGCTCGGGCATGGTGCCGTCGTCGACGACGGTGACGCCTTTGGCGGCCACCTGCTGGCCCAGCAGGCCGGCGAAGGCTGATGTCTTCTTGCGGTTGAAGTCGCCTTCCAGCCCGTGGCCGACGGCCTCGTGCAGCATGACACCGGGCCAGCCGCTGGACAGCACGATGTCGAAGGTGCCGGCGGGCGCCGGGATGGCTTCGAGATTGACCAGCGCCTGTCTCAGTGCCTCCTTGGCCGCATGCTTCCAGCTGTCCTCGACCAGGAACTCGCCAAACGCCTTGCGTCCGCCCATGCCGTAGGAACCGCTCTCCTGGCGGTCGCCACTGCCGACCACCACCGACACGTTGATCCTGACCAACGGGCGGATGTCGCGCACCACCTGGCCGTCGGCGCGCACGATCTCGACATGCTGCCACGAGGCGGCGAGCGAGGCCGTCACTTGGCGCACGCGCGGATCCTCGGCGCGCAGCCAGGCATCGATTTCCTGCAAAAGCTTGGCCTTGGCCTCGAAGGAGGGCGAGGGGATCGGGTTTTCGTCGCCGTAGAGATGGCGGTTGGTGCGGGCGGGTGCCGCGGCCAGCGTGCCGGAATAGCCGCCCTTGACGGTTGAAACGGCGTCAGCAGCGCGCAGCAGCGAGGCTTCCGAAAGATCGCTGGAATGGGCGTAGCCGCTGGCTTCGCCGGCAACCGCACGCAGGCCAAAGCCCTGGTCAGTGTTGAAGTTGGCGGTCTTCAGCCGCCCATTGTCGAACATCAGCGCTTCGCTCTCGCTGTATTCGAGGAACAGTTCGCCATCGTCGGCGCCGTTGATGGTCTCGGCGACGATCTGTTTGATGCGATCGTCGGAAATGTCGAATTGGCCGATCAGGCTGTTCATATGGTTGGCCCTTCAATAAGCAGTTTTACGGGATGTAGGCGCCAGGACGCCGCTCGGCAATCTCCACGAGGAATACGGCAGGTCCTATGTCAGGCGGCGCGCCATCAGGATTTCGTCGATCTCCCGGCCCTCATGAAGAAAGCCTGCAGGTATGAGGCCAATTTCGTGAAAACCCTCACGTTGATAAAATCGTATGGCGGCTGGATTTTCCGCGCTTACAGCCAGCTCGACCTGCCTTATACCCGATGTGCGGGCATGATCGAGCAGCAGATTGAGCATCGCGACAGCGTGTCCGCCGCCACGCTCGCTGTCGCGCAAATAGACCATGATGATTGTGGCGCGGTGCGCCATCTTGCTGCTCTGCTGCCGCGTCAGGCCCATTATGCCGACAGGCTCCTCGCCGCGAAAGCTGACGACGACCGGGGTGGTCGCGAGGCGTCGACGCCACTCTTCGTCAGGGAGACTTTCCCAATCCGATGCACTGCTGGCAAACGCCTCGGGAGCAGCGCGCAAGGCCTCCAGGCGAATTCGCTTGAAGATCTCGAAATCGTCCGGATCGAGCAGTTTCAAAGCCAAACAGGCAGTCTCACGGCAGCGCGGCGAAACCGTCGGCGAAACCCTTGAGATCGACGGGAATGCCGATGCCTTCTTCCGGCGTCTGGAAGACGATGAAGGTGGCCGACGTGCCCGTCTTCAGCGTGTCGAGCAGCGGCTTTTCGAGAATGACCTCGGCATAGCAGCCGTCCTGGAAGCAACGCACGAAATAGGCCCGACCGATGTCCTTGCCGTCGACATTGAGGCCAAGCCCGTTGGGCAGCAGCACGCCGAGCGGCGCCAGCACGCGCAGGATCTCCGCCTTGTTGTCGGCGGTGCGCAGCACGACCACGGACAGCCCCATCTCGGGGCGGTCCTCGGCGACGACGTTCTGCATCATCACGCATTGCTCCGACGTGGCGCCGGCAGGCGTATCGCAGATGATCGACCATGCCCCATGTGTCGAGCGCACCGTGCCGCTTGGCTGCGCAGCATTGGCAGGGCCGATGCCGGACAAGCCGATGCAAGACACGGCGGCGAGAAAGATGACCTTCGCCCCGGTTCTCGAAAGCCAAGAGTTTCTCGAAAGCCAAGAGTTCATGACGGCTCCATTGCGAATCACGGCACTTTAAGCCGCGCCAAAGCCAAGTAAAGGACGAGACCGCCGCTGGTCTGCCCCGACAATGCATTTATGCGCTTTTCCGTGGCAAATTCGCCCGAATTGCGACCGCTCGGCCCATTCTGCCCGGACGTTGCGGCTGCTCTTGCCTTCCCGATCCGCACAAGGCGCCATACCGTCAAAAAGGCGGCACCGCGTTTGCGCGCAAAAATGCCGCACGGTTTCCTCCGCTCCTTTCTTGCGGAGGGAATTAGAGTATGGTTTGAACCAGCCTTGGGACTGTCCGGGATTCCCATCCCGGCGTTGTGCGATATTCTTGCGCTCCGCGCGAGGAACCGGGAGATGATGAGGGCGATGAGAAAATTCCTAGCTAGCGCCAATTTTCTAGCAGGCGCCAAGTCTCTGACAGGCATGGGTGCCGCTGCCGCAGTCTTCGCCGGTACCTCCGCCCAGGCGGCCCAGCCCCAGCCGTGGGAAACAGGTTTTCAGCCTCCGGCAACCGACATGATGCGCCAGATCGAGTGGTTCGGTAACTACACGCTTTGGTTCATCGTCCCGATCACCATCCTGGTGCTGGTTCTCCTCGCTTATTGCATCTGGAAGTTCCGGGCGAGCGTGAACCCCACCCCTTCGCAGACCAGCCACAACACGCTGATCGAAGTGATCTGGACGGTCGGGCCGGTCGTCATCCTGCTCTGCATCGCCATACCCTCGTTCCAGCTGCTGACCGCGCAATACACGCCGCCGGAAGAGGCCAAGCTGACGATCAAGGCGACGGGAAACCAGTGGAACTGGGACTACGAGTACCAAACCGACAACACGCTTTCCTTCAACTCGGCGATCCTGCAGGACACCGATCGTGCTGCGGCCGGCAAGGAAGATCGCAAGGTCTATCCGCGCATGCTCGCCGTCGACAACGAGATGGTGGTGCCGGTCAATACCATGACCCGCGTGCTGGTCACGGCAACCGACGTCATTCATTCCTTCGCGATGCCTGCGTTTGGCATCAAGATGGATGCGGTTCCCGGGCGCACCAACGAGACGTGGTTCAAGGCGGAAAAGGAAGGCCTCTACTATGGCCAGTGCTCGCAGCTCTGCGGCAAGGACCACGCCTTCATGCCGATCGCGATCCGCGTCGTCTCCGATGCGCAGTACAAGAGCTGGATAGCAGCAGCCAAGACCGACCTTCCCGGCGCCAACAAGGCGCTGATGGCCGAGGTCGACGGCACAAACAAGGTAGCGGCCGCCGGCAACTGACGCCGCAGCCAAGCAAGATCAGGGAACGGAGCGGAACATGGCAGACGCTGCAGCTCACGACGATCACGACCACAAGCCGTATCACGGCTGGGTCCGGTGGGTGTATTCGACCAACCACAAGGATATCGGTACGCTCTATCTGATCTTCGCGATCATCGCCGGTTGCATCGGCGGCGCTCTGTCGGTCGTCATGCGCATGGAGCTGCAGGAACCGGGCATCCAGATATTCAGCGGCCTGGCGCAGATGGTCTACGGCATGAACGGCGACGCTGCCATCGACGGTGGCAAGAGCATGTATAACGCCTTCACCACCGCGCACGCCCTGATCATGATCTTCTTCATGGTCATGCCGGCGCTGATCGGCGGCTTTGCCAACTGGATGGTGCCGATCATGATCGGTGCGCCTGACATGGCTTTCCCGCGCATGAACAACATCTCCTTCTGGCTGCTGCCGCCGGCCTTCATCCTGCTGATCGCCTCGGCCTTCATGCCGAGCGCGCCCGGTGCCTACGGCGTCGGTGGCGGCTGGACGCTCTATCCGCCGTTGTCGACCTCCGGCCAGCCCGGACCGGCGATGGATCTGGCGATCCTCTCGATCCACATTGCCGGCGCATCGTCGATCCTCGGCGCCATCAACTTCATCACCACCATCTTCAATATGCGCGCGCCTGGCATGACCATGCACAAGATGCCGCTGTTTGCCTGGTCGGTGCTGGTCACCGCATTCCTGCTGCTGCTGTCGCTGCCGGTTCTGGCCGGTGGCATCACCATGCTTTTGACCGACCGCAATTTCGGCACCACTTTCTTCACCCCTGACGGCGGCGGCGACCCGATCCTGTTCCAGCACCTGTTCTGGTTCTTCGGTCACCCGGAAGTCTACATCCTGATCTTGCCGGGCTTCGGCATCATCAGCCATATCATCTCGACCTTCTCGAGGAAGCCGGTGTTCGGCTATCTCGGCATGGCCTATGCCATGGTGGCGATCGGCGCGGTCGGCTTCATCGTCTGGGCGCACCACATGTACACGACCGGCCTGTCGCTCGACACGCAGCGCTATTTCGTCTTCGCCACCATGGTCATCGCGGTGCCGACAGGCGTGAAGATCTTCTCCTGGATCGCCACGATGTGGGGCGGGTCGATTTCGCTGAAGCCGCCGATGCTGTGGGCGCTGGGCTTCATCTTCCTGTTCACCCTGGGTGGCGTCACCGGCGTCCAGCTCGCCAATGCCGGCCTCGATCGTTCGCTGCACGACACCTATTTCGTCATCGCCCACTTCCACTACGTGCTGTCGCTTGGCGCGGTCTTCGCCATCTTCGCCGGCTGGTACTACTGGTTCCCGAAGATGACCGGCTACATGTATTCGCCGGTGATCGCCAACACCCACTTCTGGGTCACCTTCGTCGGCGTCAACCTCATCTTCTTCCCGCAGCATTTCCTCGGTCTTGCCGGCATGCCGCGCCGCCTCATCGACTATCCGGATGCCTTTGCCGGGTGGAACATGGTGTCGTCCTACGGCTCCTACATTTCGGCCGTCGGCGTGGCCATCTTCCTCTACGGCGTGTTCGAAGCCTTCCAGAAGAAGCGGGTGGCCGGTGCCAACCCATGGGGCGAGGGTGCGACGACGCTCGAATGGCAGCTGCCTTCGCCGCCGCCCTTCCACCAGTGGGAACAGCTGCCGAAGATCAAGTAAGGCGGCTGCCCGCTCGCATACGAAACCGCCGGCCCGACCGGCGGTTTTGGCCAACGGAATGATGGACTTGAGTACGCATGGCCCTTGTCGACGACCCAATGATTGACGAAGCGGGCTTTCGCATGTCGGAAGCGACGGCGGGCGATTTCTTCGCCCTGCTGAAGCCGCGCGTCATGTCGCTGGTGGTGTTCACCGCCTTTGTCGGCCTGGTCGCAGCACCGGTGACCATCAATCCGCTGCTGGCGGTGATCGCGATCCTGGCTATTGCAATTGGTGCTGGCGCCTCGGGCGCGCTCAACATGTGGTACGACGCCGACATCGATGCGGTGATGACGCGCACCGCCAGCCGTCCGGTGCCGGCCGGTCGTATCCGGCCCGGCGAGGCGCTGAGTTTCGGCCTGGTGCTGTCGGTGCTGTCGGTGATGACGCTCGGTGTGCTGGTCAACTGGCTGTCGGCGACGCTGCTGGCCTTCACCATCTTCTTCTACGCCGTCGTCTACACGATGTGGCTGAAGCGCTGGACGCCGCAGAACATCGTCATCGGCGGTGCTGCAGGCGCCATTCCGCCGGTGATCGGCTGGGCGGCGGTGACCGGAACCGTCAGCCTCGAAAGCCTCGTCCTGTTCCTGATCATCTTCCTGTGGACGCCGCCGCATTTCTGGGCGCTGGCGCTCTTCAAGTCCGAGGACTATGCGAAAGCCGGCATCCCGATGATGCCGAACGTCGCCGGCCAGGCTTCGACAAGGCGGCAGATCTTTGCCTATGCGCTGATCCTTGCGCCCGTTGGCGTGCTGCCATGGATCCTCGGCTTCACCACATCAGCCTATGGCATCGCTTCGCTGCTGCTCGGCGCCGGCTTCGTCTGGTATGCGTGGAAGGTGCTGCAGATGGCCGACGACGACCGAGCGATGAAGCCGGCCAAGGCCTTGTTCGGCTATTCCTTGCTCTATCTCTTCGCCATCTTCGCCATCTACCTTGCCGACTGCGTCGTCGGTCGCGCGCTCGCCATCGGTGGAGCATGAGCATGGCCGACAAGAAGCTCGAACTGGTCACGTTGACAGAGCGCCAGCAGAAAGCCCGGCGCAGCCGTTCGGCCGCCATCGGCCTGGCGCTGGCGGTGCTTGTCATCATCTTCTATGTCGCGACCATCGTGAAATTCGGACACAACGTCGCCGGGTCGATGTGAGGCCGACGATGAACCGCCAAGTAGTCACCGATCCCACAAAGAAGAACACCAACCGCATCGTCGCCGGCGTCTGCATTGCCTTCTTCGGCGGCATGATCGGCATGGCCTACGCCGCAGTGCCGCTCTATGCGATGTTCTGCCAGGCGACCGGCTATGGCGGCACCACGCAGCGCGCCGAGAAGCAATATGCCGGCCGTGTGCTCGACCGCGATATCACCGTCCGTTTCGACGCCAACATCGCCGGTGTTCCCTGGCAGTTCCAGCCGGTTGCCCGTTCGATCGTCATCAAGGTCGGTGAGACGGCTCAGGCGCATTATACCGCGACCAACAAGTTCGACCGCCCCGTCACCGGTCGCGCCACCTTCAACGTGCAGCCGGAACTGGCCGGGCCTTATTTCAACAAGGTCGAGTGTTTCTGCTTCACCGACACGACGCTGAAGCCCGGCGAAACGCTCGACATGCCGGTCGTGTTCTACGTGGATCCCGACATCGTCAACGCGCCGGAACTGAAGGACGTGAAGACAATCACGCTGTCCTACACGATGTTCCCGGTCGAGAAGAACAAGCCGGTCGCGTCGTCAGTGCCGGTTGAACGCAACAAAACCAAAGTTACCGAAGCAAGCCTCGGGGGTTGATATGGCAGACGCGCACGCAAAACCACACCATGACTACCATCTCGTCGACCCGAGCCCGTGGCCTTTCCTGGGGTCCGTCGGCGCGTTGGTGACCGCGATCGGCGGCGTCGCCTGGATGCAGTATCTCAAGGCCGGCGATTTCCCGATCTTCGGCTACAACATCGCCAATCCGTGGCTGTTCTTCATCGGCCTGGTCATCGTCCTCTACACCATGTTTGCCTGGTGGTCGGACACCATCAAGGAAGCGCATGAAGGCCACCACACCCGTGTCGTGTCGCTGCATCTGCGCTACGGCATGATCATGTTCATCGCTTCCGAGGTGATGTTCTTCGTCGCCTGGTTCTGGGCGTTTTTCGACGCCAGTCTGTTTCCCGGCGAGGTCCAGCAATACGCCCGCACCACCTTCACCGGTGGCGTCTGGCCGCCGAAGGGCCTCGAAGTCCTCGATCCCTTCCACCTGCCGCTCTACAACACCATCATCCTGCTGCTGTCGGGCACCACGGTCACCTGGGCGCACCACTCGCTCCTGCATGGCGACCGCAAGGGGCTGATCAACGGCCTGGTGCTGACGGTCGGCCTCGGCCTGCTGTTCACCATGGTGCAGGCCTACGAGTACATGCACGCGCCATTCGGCTTCAAGGATTCCATCTACGGCGCCACCTTCTTCATGGCCACCGGCTTCCATGGTTTCCATGTCATCATCGGCACCATCTTCCTGGCTGTCTGCCTGATCCGCGCCATGAAGGGCGATTTCACGCCCAAACAGCATTTCGGCTTCGAGGCGGCTGCCTG
The DNA here is from genome assembly GCF_024746795.1 of Mesorhizobium sp. AR10. NCBI lineage: Bacteria > Pseudomonadati > Pseudomonadota > Alphaproteobacteria > Hyphomicrobiales > Phyllobacteriaceae > Mesorhizobium > Mesorhizobium sp. AR10. The sequence continues at coordinate 5,565,497 of NZ_CP080524.1, read as the reverse complement.
GTACTGGCACTTCGTCGACGTGGTCTGGCTGTTCCTGTTCGCGTCGATCTATGTCTGGGCCTCGAACGGCGCGATGATCGAAGGTCACTGAAACTTCTTACGCAAATCGACAAGGCGGCCGCGGCGACGCGGCCGCCTTCTTCTTTTCGGCATAATGATCGCCGATCAAATGCCGATGCATCTGAGAATCCCTTGCGTCATTTGTGCCTGTCTGATCCCGACACCCTTGGCCCTCGCCGGGGGACAGGTCGACCTCGTGCGCGTCGACAAGTCGGAGCGGCGGCTGCAACTGATCGGCGATGGCGAGATACTGCGTACCTACAGCATCGCGCTGGGCGGCGATCCTCTCGGACACAAGCGCAGGGAAGGCGACCAGCGCACCCCAGAGGGGCGGTATCTGCTGGACTGGCGCAACGCCGACAGCATCGCCCACAAGTCGATCCACGTATCCTATCCGAATACCGAGGAGATCGCCTCTGCGAAGGCAGCCGGCATCGATCCGGGCGGCATGATCATGATTCACGGCCAACCCAACGGCTATGGCTGGTGGGGCTGGCTGCTTCAATTGGTCGACTGGACCGACGGCTGCATTGCGGTTACGGACTCCGACATGGATGAAATCTGGACTATGGTGTCCGATGGAACGCCAATCGAGATCGAGCCGTAAAGCATGAGCGACGACAAGGCGATCTGGCCACCAATCGAGCCAATTTCGGCTGGCCTGCACGGCCGTTGTCCGCGCTGCGGCGAGGGCCAGCTGTTTTCGGGTTTTCTCAGCGTCGGCAAGCGCTGCAGCAGTTGCGGGCTCGACTATTCCTACGCCGATGCTGGTGATGGGCCGGCGGTGTTCGTCATCCTGATCATCGGCTTCATCGTCGTTGGGTTGGCGCTGTGGACGGAAGTGACGCTGAGCCCGCCGCTCTGGCTGCACCTGCTGTTGTGGATACCGCTGACTTTGGTGCTGTGCTTGACGGCGCTCAGGTTGATCAAGGGCGTGCTGTTGACGCTGCAATACGCCAACAAAGCGGCCGAGGGCCGGCTGGACCGCGGGGAATGAGCGAGGCATCCGGGTCGGTCGCCGGCCGTTCGCGGCCGAAGACGGCATTGATGCTCGGCCTCGGCCTGGTGCTGTTCTTGATCCTGCTGGCGCTTGGCACCTGGCAGGTCCAGCGCCTGTACTGGAAGGAAGGTCTTCTCCGGACCATCGACCAGCGCACGCACTCAGTGCCGCTGCCGCTGGCCGAGGTCGAAAAAGAGTTCACGTCCACCGGCGATGTCGACTACACGCCGGTCACGGTGACCGGCACCTTTCTGCATCAAGGCGAGCGGCATTTTTTCTCGACCTGGGAAGGTGCGTCCGGTTTCGATGTCGTCACGCCGCTGCAGCTGGACGACGGCCGCTTCGTGCTGATCAATCGCGGTTTCGTCCCCTACGACCTCAAGAACGCTGCCAAGCGCCCGCAGGGACAGGTGGCGGGCAAGATGACGGTGACGGGGCTCGCCCGCAACCCGCTTTTGCTCAAGCCGTCGATGATGCTTCCCGACAACGATCTACGGAAGAACATCTTCTACTGGAAGGACCGCGACGCAATGGCCGCGAGTGCCGGCCTGCCGGCCGGCGCCGGGCTGGTGCCGTTCCTGATCGACGCCAACGCCGCGCCGAACCCCGGCGGGATGCCGGTTGGCGGCGTCACCATCATCGACCTGCCGAACAGCCATCTGCAATATGCTTTCACCTGGTATGGCCTTGCCGCGACACTGGCAGCGGTCCTCATCATCAGGTTGCGCCGCCCGCCGAAAGCGGAATGATCGCCAACGCCACCCTTGACAGGGCAGGGGTGCGCACCTCATTTCGCCCTGATGCATGTCGCCCAAAAGTGCGTAGCGGTTTTGGGACAACGGCAAGCACATAATTTGAGTTCACGATACGATCAACCGATCCGGAATCATGCTGCAAACCGCCACAAAACCACCGCTAACGATCCGGCTCTGCCAGCCGCGCGGTTTTTGCGCCGGTGTCGACCGCGCCATCCAGATCGTCGTGCTGGCGCTGAAGAAATATGGTGCGCCGGTCTATGTCCGCCATGAGATCGTGCACAACCGCTACGTCGTCGAGGGGCTGCAGAGCCTGGGCGCGGTGTTCATCGAGGAACTCTCCGAGATCCCGGCCGAGCATCGCAAATCGCCGGTGGTCTTCTCCGCGCATGGCGTGCCGAAGTCGGTGCCGGCTGACGCCCAGGCGCGCGAACTCTTCTATCTCGACGCCACCTGCCCGCTGGTGTCGAAGGTCCACAAGCAGGCGATGCGCCATCAGCGACTCGGCCGTCATGTGCTGTTGATCGGCCATGCCGGCCACCCGGAAGTGATCGGCACCATGGGCCAGTTGCCGGACGGCGCCGTCACGCTGATCGAGACCGAGGCCGACGCCGCCACCTTCGTCCCTGCCGACCCGCTGGCGCTCGGCTTCGTCACCCAGACGACGCTGTCGGTCGAAGACACTGCCGGCATCATCCGCGCTTTGCAGGATCGTTTCCCGCAATTGCACGCGGCGGCCGCAGAATCGATCTGCTATGCCACCACCAACCGCCAGGAAGCGGTGAAGGAGACAGCCGCCGGCGCCGATCTCTTCCTGATCGTCGGTGCGCCAAACTCCTCCAACTCGCGCCGTCTTGTCGAAGTGGCGGAGCGCGCCGGCGCTTCGATGTCGCTTCTCGTACAGCGCGCCTCCGAGATCCCATGGAATGAGATAGCCGGCATCTCGACGCTCGGCCTGTCGGCGGGCGCGTCGGCGCCGGAAATCATCGTTGACGAGATCATCGATGCTTTCAGGCAGCGCTTCGACGTAACGATCGATCTGGCGATCACGGCGACGGAAACGGAGGATTTTCCGGTGATGAGGGTTCTGCGCGATGTCGAACTGACGCCGGCCGACATGGCCTTCGTCAACGGGGCTGCGTAAGACCTATGGCGGTCTACACCGATGTCAGCGAGGGCGAGCTTGGCGCGTTCCTGAAGAACTATCCGGTCGGCGAGCTCCTGTCCTACAAGGGCATTGCCGAAGGCACCGAGAATTCGAATTTCCTGCTGCACACCACCAGTGGCTCCTACATCCTGACGCTCTACGAAAAGCGCGTCGACAAGGCGGATCTGCCGTTCTTCCTCGGTCTGATGAGCCATCTCGCCAGGAAGGGAATTTCCTGTCCGCTTCCGGTGACCGCGCATGATGGCGGCGTCACCGGAACGCTGGCTGGCCGGCCGGCGGTCATCATCACCTTCCTTGAGGGCCTGTCGCTGCGGCGGCCAACCGCGGCGCATTGCGGCGAGGTCGGCAAGGCACTGGCCGGATTGCATCTTGCCGGCCAGGACTTTTCCATGACCCGGCCGAATGCGCTGGCCATCGATGGCTGGCGCAAGCTGTGGAACGCGGCCCATGCCCGCGCCGACGAGGTCGAGCCGGGACTGGCGGCGGAGGTCGATGCCGATTTCGCCGACTTCGAGCGGAACTGGCCGAAGGGCCTGCCGGAAGGCATCATCCATGCCGATCTTTTCCCGGACAATGTCTTCTTCCTCGGCGAGAAATTGTCGGGGCTGATCGACTTCTATTTCGCCTGCGACGATCTCTATGCCTACGATGTCGCCACCTGCCTCAACGCCTGGTGCTTCGAGAAGGATTTTTCCTTCAACCTGACCAAGGGCACGGCGCTGCTTGCCGGCTATCAGAGCGTGCGGCCCTTGAGTGACGACGAGAAAGCGGCACTGCCGATGCTGGCGCGCGGCTCGGCGCTGCGTTTCATGCTGACCCGACTCTACGACTGGCTGACCATTCCCAATGGCGGACTGGTGATGAAGCGCGATCCGACCGAATATATCCGCCGGATGCGTTTCCATCGGGCGATCAAATCTCCCACTGAATATGGACTGACATGAGCAAGCACGTTGAAATCTTCACCGATGGTGCCTGTTCGGGCAATCCGGGTCCCGGCGGCTGGGGCGCGATCCTGCGCTTCAACGGCAAAACCAAGGAACTGTCGGGCGGCGAGGCCGAGACCACCAACAACCGCATGGAATTGCTGGCTGCCATTTCGGCGCTGAATGCGCTGAAGGAACCTTGCGCGGTCGAGCTTCACACCGACAGCAAATACGTCATGGATGGCATTTCCAAATGGATCCACGGCTGGAAGAAGAACGGCTGGAAGACCGCCGACAAGAAGCCGGTCAAGAATGGTGAGCTGTGGCAGGCGCTGGATGATGCCAACAGGCGCCATCACGTGACCTGGAACTGGGTCAAAGGCCATGCCGGCCATGCCGAGAACGAACGCGCCGACGAACTGGCGCGGGAAGGCATGGCGCCGTTCAAGAAAGGCCCGGTCAGGCCTCCTGCGACGCCGAAGCCAGATGGGCAGGCAAGGCAGCCGGCGGTCGCAAAGGCGCGGCGCTCGACCCAGAGTTATTGAATTGCGGCTGCGGGTCCACTCTCTGGCAGGAAGACCTCATGCCGATCGCGTACTACATCACGCATCCCCAGGTTCAGATCGACGCCAACGTTCCGGTGCCGGAGTGGGGGCTATCCGGCATCGGGCGAGCGAGAACGTCTGCGATGCTCGATCAGCCGTGGATTGGGTCGATCCGGCGTATCGTGTCGTCGGGTGAACGCAAGGCGATAGAAACCGCCGAGATCCTTGCAAGCCATCTCCGCCTTACGGTCGAGGTGAGGGAACGGATGCACGAGAATGACCGATCGGCAACGGGTTTCCTGCCGCCTCCGGAGTTCGAAGCGGTCGCAGACCAGTTCTTCGCCAATCCACACACCAGCATTCGCGGGTGGGAGCGGGCTATCGATGCCCAGCATCGTATTCTGAGCGAGGTCGACGCTGTGCTCGGCACCGCCGGCGCCGACGACGTTGCTTTCGTGGGACACGGAGGTGTCGGAACGCTCCTGCTGCTCTCCCTCAGCGGTCGGGAGATCAGCCGCGAGGCGGATCAGCCAGCGGGCGGCGGGAACTACTTCGCCTACGATATCGGTGCGCGTCGCGTTGTCCACGCATGGCGGCCGATCGACCGGGCCGGCGACAGCTAGCGGATCAATAGGGCCGTACCGTAAAGGCCGAATGCAAACACCGTGTGCGACACAAGGTTGAGGGCGCGGATCTGCATCGGGTTGGGGCGCTTCGAAGCGGCCCAGCCGGCACCCATGCCGGGCGCCAGCAGGAACCAGCCGGCGCCGACGGTGACGATGCCCAGGATAAAGGCCGGCAGGAACGTCGGCGCGGCCAACCACGCCGTTCCCGCCAGCGCCACCAGAATGATGCCATAGGCGATGCCAACGAGGTAGTGGAAGGCCCAGCCCAGCGCCACTTCATGCGCGTATGGCGCGGCATCGCCGATATCGTCGTGGAAGACCTTGTCTCGGAGATGCCAGACCCAGCGGCCGACCGGTCCCCAGTTCGGCCGCGGCTGGCCGAACGCCTTGTGCAGGAAAATGGCCCACAGGTCCATCAGCACCGTCGCGCCCATGCCGATCGCCACGCTGCGCCACACTATGTCGAACATCAGGTCCCCCAAAGGCAAGAAAACGCGAACCCCAGGCAAGCCTGACAGTCGGTTTCGCAGATCGTAGCGGCATCCGTTCCGGCTTCGAAGCCGTTGATTAAAGCTGTCCCACGATGTGGGCCGCACCGGATTCGTCGACGCCCGGCTTGGACTCGAGATTGAGCACGGTGACCTTGCCGTCATCGACGATCATCGAGAAGCGCCTCGAGCGCAGCCCCATATCGTTGGTGATGAAGTCGAGACCGACCGCTTTGGCGAAATCGCCAGTGCCGTCGGCGAGGTAGAGGATCTTGCCTTCGCCACCGGTGAAGCGTGCCCAGGCACCCATGACGTGGACGTCGTTGACCGAAACGACGGCGATGGTGTCGACGCCACGCGCCAGGATGGCGTCATGGTTTTCGAGATAACCTGGCAGATGGTTGTTGCTGCAGGTCGGCGTGAAAGCGCCGGGAACGCCAAATAGCACCACCTTTTTTCCCGAGAAGATTTCCGAACTCGTGATGACCTTGGCGCCGTCGGCGGTCATCTCCTTGAAGGTCGCATCGGGCAGTCTATCGCCAACGGCAATCGTCATAAGTTCCTCGTTCGAAAAGTTGGAAGGATGCCCTTGCGATAGCGAACTCTGGCGCTTGCCGCAACCGCGGACAAGGCCTGGATCAAGGGAAAGGTAAGAGGCCCGAGACAGCGCCTTGGGCACTTGTCAGCGTGTAGTGAAGCCCGCCATCCGTCGGCGCCGTCGACGGCCGGTCGAGGATCGGTATCGTGAACACCAGCTTGCCGTCCTTTTCGTTGCGAACCGGAGCGCCGAACATGTAGTCGCGTTCGCCAGCAACGAAGAAGTCGGCGGCTTCCGGATTACCGGGAAAGCTTGCCTCGACGACCAGTGTCTCGTGATCGCCGGGCAGCACATTGATGCCGAAATCTGGCCGCGCAGGAGAGGGCAGGCTTGCGAGCGCCGCCTTCACCTGTGCCGCGTCGGCGGCATTGTCGGGGTCGGAGCCCGGATCCAGATGCAGCCTTGTCTGCACCGGGATGCAGATCGTCTCGCAAATGCCGAGGAAAATATCGGCGTCGATGACAGCCGGCTCGTTCGGCGCCGCCAGCGTGAATGTCACCGGCAATGAAATCGGATAGTCGTAGCCAGCCCATTTGCCGTAGCCGTCATCGTGGCGCTGCGGCGCCGGAAACGAAAGCGTGGCGTCGGCAATGTTGGTGCTGGCCGAGATATCGAGCTGCGGCGGCACGCCGGCGTCGCCTGGGTCGCGCCAGTAGGTTTTCCAGCCGGGCTTGAGCGCGATGTCGAGGACGCCGTGGATGCGCCCGGCTTCGTCGGGCTTGCCACTGGTCACCAGCCGCACCTTGCCGCCTTCGCTGTCGTACCAGGCAGATGAGGAGGCAGCGGCGGGAAGGCCTGTTACACATCCAACAGCGGCGCCGAGCAGCAGGATCTTCAAGCTTTGCATGACGGTGATTTGATCGTCCGTTCGTGTCTGCGCAATGGCTTCATCGGATCGCGGGTATCATATTTGCGTGACCTCCGGCAGGGCGGTCAAAGCCAAATCGCATGCGTCGCATCTTTTCGGCGCTTTGGAAACGCGTTACGCTCACCTTCATGGACTTGTTGCGGCACAAGAAGACGGCGGCCCAGCGCGGCTTTCTCGACGACCAGTTCCTGATTGCCATGCCCGGCATGAAGGATGACCGCTTCACGCGTTCCGTCATCTACATTTGCGCGCACAGCGACGAAGGCGCGATGGGCCTGATTATCAACCAGACGCAGCAGATGCTGTTTCCGGATCTGCTGGTGCAACTCGGCATCATGAACGAGCAGGAGGCGATCCGCCTGCCGGCGCAGGCCCGCGACTTCGTCGTGCGCAATGGCGGCCCGGTGGACCGCAGCCGCGGTTTCGTCCTGCATTCGGGCGACTACAGGGTGGAATCGTCGCTGACCGTCTCCGACGATATCTGTCTGACCGCGACCGTGGACATTTTGCGCGCCATATCGTCTGGCCGCGGACCCCGGCACGCGCTGATGGCGCTTGGCTATTCGGGTTGGGGCGCCGGCCAGTTGGAAAGCGAGATCGCCGAGAATGGCTGGCTGACTTGCCCGGCAAGCGCCGAGCTTCTGTTCGATACCGACATCGAGCGCAAATACGACCGGATTCTCGCCGCGATCGGCATCGATCTCGCCCATCTCAGCGCCGCCGCCGGCCACGCATAAGCCTCGCCTTCGCCGGCCAGGGCCCGTTGGCTAGGCGCGGGCAGCGGGAACGATGTGCCGTGAGCACGGTATTGCCACGCACGGCGCGCGAGAGCGTTCAGCCTGGAACCGAGTGGACAGGCGAAACCGCATGTCCAGCTTGCTTATCCCCTATGCCGGCTCATAGCCGTACGCTTCGCCCTTGCGCATCACGCGGCCGATGCCTGGCCGGCCAAGGTGCGCTCCGGCGATCCACGTTCCAGCTTCGGCCGCGTCGTGGAAAACATTCAGGCGTGTTGTACGTGCGATCGGTTGATCGTCGTCATAACCCCAACTCAACGCGGGATTGCCAAACTGCAAGGCCGGCATATGAACGATGTCGCCGAAGAACAGGAAGCGGTCCTCGTCCGTGTCGAACGCGTAGCCGGTGTGACCGGGAGCATGACCTGGCAGGGCAACTGCTCTCAACCGCTCAGCCAGTTGGTCGCCAGTCCGCACGGGCTTCAACAAGGACCGGAACCGCGCAAGGTGTGTCTCGCCGAGAAAGCTCTTCACGGCCTCTTCGGCAATTGCGATCGTCTTCAAATTCGGAAAGAGCACCCGGTCGTCGGGGGTCAAGAGCCCGCAAACATGATCCTGATGGGCATGGGTGAGCGCCAAGACCGTGATCGAGGCAGGATCGATGCTGGCTTCGGCCAGCGTCTGCTCAAGACGTCCTGTTGTAGGGGCCCAGCCTCCTCCTCCACTGTCGATCAGAATGCCGTCAACGCCTGGACCTCCAAGGGCAAAGCAATTGACAGAAAGGCGTAGCGCCCCTGCCTGCGAGACCGGCGGCACCGGCTTATTCTGCGGATCCCGCAGAAGGTCCGCTGGCATCTCGACAAAGCCGTCCGAGAGCGACCAGACGCGCCAGGCGCCCGCAGTGCAGCCAAGGACATTGTCGCTGCGGAATGTCACGATCATAAGGGACCTCAATCTACCGTTGCTGATCGAAACCTAGGACAGAGTCGCTTATGAGGATAGGCCTGTTGCGTAGCAAGGCGTCATGAGCAATATTCATAAATCATGAGAAACGAACTGAACGAGCTCGCTACGTTCGCGATGGTCGCCCGGGAACGAAGCTTTACACGAGCTGCGGCGAAGCTAGGCGTGTCTCAGTCCGCGCTGAGCCACACCATCCGCGGGCTTGAGCAGCGGCTCGAGTTACGGCTTCTCGCTCGAACGACGAAGAGCGTCGCGCCAACCGCTGCAGGGGCCGCGCTCTTGAAAGATTTGTCCCCGGCGCTTGAGCAAATCGCTGCTGCCCTTGAAGGAGCGCGAAGCCTCCAGCGCCGACCCGCGGGCCGCCTTCGGATTGTGATGTCACGCTCGGCCGCCGTAATGGTATTGCTGCCACGGCTCACGGCATTCGCTGAGGCCTACCCTGACATCGTTCTCGATGTTGTCACCGAGACAGGCCCTGTCGACCTCGTTGCCGGCGAGTTCGATGCCGGTATTCAGCTCGGCGAGTACCTTCAGAAGGACATGATCGCGGTGCGTGTCACGCCGCAGTTGCGACTGGCTGTTGTTGGATCGCCTGACTATTTCTCGTCACGAGGCATTCCGCAAAAGCCGAAGGATCTCGATGATCATCGATGCATAGCCCTGCGTCTTCCGGGCGGTCCACATCGGTGGGAGTTCGAGCGTGCGCGAAAGTCGGTCACGGTCAGCGTCAGCGGTCCGCTCGTAGTCGACGACACTCACCTGGTGATTCAGGCGGCGCTCGCTGGCGTTGGTCTCGGTCTCGCCTATGAAGAACAGGTCGCGGAGTATATCGCAGAGCGACGGCTTATCCGCGTCCTGGAGGAATGGACGCCGCCAATTCCCGGCTTTTTCCTGTACTATCCCAGTCGTCAGCTTCAGCCAGCGGCGCTGTCTGCATTGGTGAACGCGCTGCGACTCTCGCAACGATAGTCGGTGCGCGACGGGCGAGATGTCGAAGGCCCTCCAATCACTTGCCTGGAAGCGGTCGGTCGCGACGAAATGATGGGCCTTCAGGCCTGAGCAAGCGGGTACTGTTCCTTCAGCGTCTTCAGCACATGGTCGGCGGGCATCGGCGCGCCGAACATGAAGCTCTGCACATACTCGCAGCCCATCTGGCGCAGCTCCAGCGCGTCGCTTTCGTCCGAAATACCCTCGGCCACCACCGAGAGACCCAGTTCATGCGCCATGTTGACCATGGATTTGAGCAGCACCGCGCGCTTCGGCGTCGTGTCGTCGACGAAGCTCTTGTCGATCTTGATGGTGTCGAAGGGGAAACGCGTCAGATAGGCCAGTGACGAATAGCCGGTGCCGAAATCGTCCAGCGACAGACCGATGCCGAGCTGCTTCAGCTTGTTCAGCACGTGGGTTGTCTGCTCCGGATTGTCCATCACCAGCGATTCGGTGAGTTCGAGGCGGAAGCAGCGCGGCTTCAGATTGGCCCGCGCGATGACCGAGCGGACATCGCTGACCAGATCGCGGCGGATCAGTTGACGGCTGGACAGATTGACCGAAACCGACAGCGGCGTGTCGCCGATCTGTTTTTGCCATCCCGCGAGGTCTTCCGCCGCTTGCTGCATGGCGAACAGGCCAAGCTGCACGATCAGCCCGCAGCTTTCGGCGACCGGGATGAAATCCCCCGGTGGGATCATGCCGCGACGCGGATGGTCCCAGCGCAACAGCGCCTCGAAGCCGGCAATGCTGCCGTCCTCCAGCCGCACGATTGGCTGGTAGGCGAGCGTGAACTCGCGCCGCTCGATGGCGCGACGCAGGTCGGACTCGAACTGCAACCGGTCGGTGCCGACGGTGCGGAAGGCGGGCCGGAACGGCTCGATCCGGTCGCCGCCGAAACGCTTGGCCTGGTGCATGGCCAGCTCGGCGTCCTTGACCATGTCCTCGGCCGAGGTCTGCGCCGAAGTCCAGGTGATCAGCCCGATCGAGGCGGTCAGCACGATCTCGCGCTTGGCGAAGGTGATCGGGTTGTTGATCGCATGCTTGATGGCATCGGCGACGCCGGCGATGCGGGCCGGGTCCTGCTCCGACAACAGCATCAGCGCGAACTGGTCGCCGGCAAAGCGCGACAGCGAATCCTTGGGCTTGAGCAGCCGGTGCAGCCGGCGCGCGATGGTCAAGAGGATGGTGTCGCCGGCCGAAATGCCGAGCCCGTCATTGACCTGCTTGAAGCGGTCGATGTCGATGACGAAGACGGTGGGGCGCACCTTCTCTTCGGTGCGGGCGATCGAGATGATCGCCTCCAGCCGGTTCATCAGCAATTCGCGGTTGGGCAGGCCGGTCAGATTGTCGTGCACGGCGTCGTGCAGCAGCCGTTCCTCGGACTTCTTCTGCTCCGTCACGTCGACCATGGTGCCGACGCAGCGAATGACCTCGCCGTCCGACCCGATCACCGGGCGGGCGCGCAACGCAAACCAGTGGTAGTGGCCGTCGGCGCCGCGTAGGCGGAAATTCTGCGACACCCGGCCACGCCGGTGTTCCAGCACGACGTCGAGCGTGGTGCGGAACGTGTCGCGGTCGTCGGCGTGCAGCACCGGCAGCCAATTGCGCGCAGCACCGCCAAGGCTGTTGGGCGCCAAGCCAAGCTGGATGCTGACGTCCGGCTTGGTGACGACGCGGTCGCGCAGCACGTCCCAGTCCCACACGGTATCGCCCGAGCCGGCGACGGCCAGCGCCTGCCGCTCGAGATCGGAAAACAGGCCCTGATGCAGTGCGCCACCGGCAAAGGCATGCTGCATCACGGTGAAGCCGATCAACAGGATGATCAGGATCAGCCCGCCGCCCAGCGCCGGCTGGGCGATGTCGTTGTCGAGCATGCCGGTGATCGCCATCCACGACCCGCATAGCCATAGCAGCACCATCACCCAACTGGGCACCAGCATGATGGCGCGGTCATAACCACGAATCCCGAGGAAGATGATCAGGCCAAGCCCGGTCAGCGCGGTGGCGGCGAAGGAAATCCTGGCGATGCCGGCGGCGACCGCCGGATCGATGATGGCGACGCCGGCGATGAGCACCAGTCCGAGGATCCAGACCAGCGCGCCGTAGCTGAAATGGCCGTGCCATCGGTTGAGGTTGAGATAGGCAAACAGGAACACCACGAAGGTCGCCGCCAGCGCCACCTCGGTTCCGGCCCGCCACATCTGCTCGTTGCCGGGCGATATTTCTATGACCTTGTTGAGAAAGCCGAAATCGACGCAGATATAGGCGAGCACCGCCCAGGCGAGCGCTGCCGTTGCCGGAAACATCGACGTTCCCTTGACGACGAAAAGGATGGTCAGGAACAGCGCCAGAAGGCCGGCAATGCCGATGACGATGCCGCGAAACAGCGTGTAGGAATTGACCGAGTCCTTGTAGGATTCGGGGTCCCACAGATAGACCTGCGGCAATTTGGGCGAGGCCAGCTCGGCAATGAAGGTGATCACCGTTCCGGGGTTCAGCGTCACCCGGAACACGTCGGCGTCGGGGCTGGTCTGGCGGTCGAGCGCGAAGCCCTCGCTGGGCGTGATCGCGGCAATGCGGGTCGAGCCGAGATCCGGCCAGAAGATGCCGGAATTCACCAGCCGGAAATGCGGTGCGACGATCAGCCGGTCGAGCTGCTGGTCGGTGGTGTTGGCAAGCGCGAACACCGCCCAGTCGCCGGTCGAGCGCGCGTCGTTGGCCTCGACCTCGATGCGTCGCACGATGCCGTCCGGCCCGGGCGCGGTCGAAACCTGGAAGTTCTCACCCTGGTTCCGGTAGATTTCGACGGCGCCTGAAAGGTCGAGCGCGACGTCGTCGCGGGCAATCTTGATCGGTTCGACGGCGAAGGCCGAGGACGCCGCGCAGAGCGTGACGATTGCCGCCAGAACAAAGGCCAACAGCGACCCGTTTCGCAGGATATTCGTCAAAAATCAGCCCTTCGTTCCAACGTCCGGCGGATCGTCCGCGATTCGGGCGTAGAGGTAATGATCCTGCCAGATGCCGTTGATCCTGAGATAGGATCGCAGAAGTCCTTCGCGCCGGAATCCGGCTTTTTCAAGCACGCGGATCGACCGGGCGTTGTCGGGAATACAGGCAGCTTCGATCCGGTGCAACCTCAGCGTATCGAAGGCGAAGCGGCAGACCACCTTGACTGCATCGGTCATCAGGCCGTGGCCGCCAAAGCGCTCGCCGATCCAGTAGCCGACATGCCCGCTTTGCGCGACGCCATGGCGGATGTTGCCAAGTGTGATGCCGCCGGCAAGCTTGCCGCTGCTCTTCTCGAAGATGAAGAAGGCTATCGCCGTTCCCTGCGCATAATCTTCCCGGTAGCGGCTGATGCGAAGCCGCCATGCCGTGCGGTCGAGCTCGTCGGGCGTCCAGCGCGGCTCCCACGGCTCCAGGAAACCGCGGCTTTCGCCGCGCAGCACCGACCACTCGCGGTAGTCGTTAGTCAACGGCACGCGCAGCGTGACCCGGTCGCCCTTCAGTGCCGGCAGGTCACGGCGAAAGAAAGGGAGCGCGAACACAACGCTTGGACAGGTTTAGACGGCGAGCTTGCGGGCCGTGGTCTGCGTGCCCGAGAGCGAGTCGAGTATCGACTCGTAAGGCGCAAGCGTACCCACCGGTCCGACAGCAGTGAGCGTCGGCTTGGTCGAAAACAGCCGCGACGACAGGTCGGTCAGCCGCTCGATCGTCAGCGCCGACAGCCGCTCCATCAGCTCCTCCTTGGCGATCGGCCGGCCGAACAAGAGCAATTGCCGGGCGATCTGCGAGGCGCGGCTGGCCGGGCTTTCGGCGGACATGATCAGCCCGGCGCGGTATTGCGCGCGCGCCCGGTCGAGTTCCTCCTGCAGGATGTTTTCACCGACCTTCTGCAATTCGTCGATGATGACCGGCACCAGTTCGGCAATGTCGCTCTGCCCGGTCGCGGCGTGAACGCCGAATATGCCGGTATCGGAAAAGCCCCAGTGGAAGGCATAGACCGAATAGCACAGGCCGCGTTTTTCGCGGACCTCCTGGAACAGCCGCGACGACATGCCGCCGCCAAGGATCATCGACAGAACCTGCGAGGCGTAGAAGTCGCGCACATGATAGGCGCGGCCTTCGAACCCCAGCACGATCTGCGCGTCCATCAGGTCGCGGTCCTCGCGGAAATCGCCACCGACATACTGCGCATATTGCGGCATCGTGCTGTCGGACTTGCTGCGGAAGCCGCCGAGATGCTTCTCGACCTCGCGCACGAAATTGTCATGCTTGATGTCGCCCGCGGCCACGATCACCATGCGCTCGGCGCCGTATTGCCGTTCGATGAAGTCATGCAACTGCTTGGAAGTGAAGGATTTGACCGTTTCCGGCGTGCCGAGGATGGAGCGGCCGATCGTCTGGTGGCGGAAGGCGGTCTCGGTGAAACGGTCGAAGACGATGTCGTCCGGCGTATCGTGCGCGGCGCCGATCTCCTGCAGGATCACATGCTGCTCGCGTTCCAGTTCCTGAGGGTCGAATTCGGACTCCTGCAGGATGTCGGAGAGGATATCGACCGCCAGCGGCACGTCGTCGCTCAGCACCCTTGCGTAATAGGAGGTGGTCTCGACGCTGGTGGCGGCATTGATCTCGCCGCCGACATCCTCGATTTCCGAGGCGATCTCGAAGGCGGTTCGCCGTTTCGTTCCCTTGAACGCCATGTGCTCAAGCAGATGGGCCATTCCGTGCTCGTCGTCACGCTCATTGCGGGCGCCTGACTTGACCCAGGCACCAAGGGCAACGGATTCGAGACTTGGAAGGGTTTCGGTGGCGACTGTCAGGCCGTTCGACAGACGGCTTACCTCAACACCCATATGGCTAGTACTCCCTAACGCGCCGCCCGCGTGTGGCGGCCGACGTAATCTTCCACCATTTTCAGGTCGGATGGAAGTACCGTGTATTTTTCGTCGGCTGTCATCAACCCGTCAAGCCATGCAGGCAGGGCGGGCGACACGCCGCTGGCGGCTTCGACAGCGGCTGGAAACTTTGCCGGATGGGCGGTGCCCAGCACCACCATCGGCACTGCACCACTGGTCTTGCCGGCAGCAACATGCACGGCCGCGGCCGTGTGCGGGTCGAGCAGATAGTTGCTGGTGGCCAGCATCGAGCGGATCGTGGCGGCGACTTCGTCCATGGTCGAACGGCCGGCGTCGAATTCGGAGCGAATCTTTGCGATTTCGCCCGCTTCGATGGTGAAGGCGCCGGACTGTTTGAGGCCGTTCATGTAGCGCCGCACCGTTGCCGCGTCACGGCCGGCGGCCTCGAACAGCAGCCGCTCGAAATTCGACGAGACCTGGATGTCCATCGACGGCGAGGTCGTCGCGAAGACACCCTTCATGCGGTATTCGCCGGTCGCCAGCGTGCGCGCCAGAATGTCGTTGTCGTTGGTGGCGATGATCAGCCGCTCGATCGGCAGCCCCATCTGCTTGGCGGCGTAGCCGGCGAAGATATCGCCGAAATTGCCGGTCGGCACGGCGAAGGAGATAGGCCGGTCAGGGGCACCGAGCGACAGCGCCGACGAGAAGTAGTAGACGATCTGGGCCATGATTCGGGCCCAGTTGATCGAATTGACCCCGGACAGCGACACCCGGTCGCGAAAGGCGTGATCGTTGAACATGTCCTTCAGCAGGCCCTGGCAATCGTCGAAATTGCCCTCGATCGCCAGCGCGTGGACGTTTGCGGCGGTCGACGTCGTCATCTGCCGCTGCTGTACCGGCGAGACGCGGCCATGCGGGAACAGGATGAAGATATCTGTGCGGTTGCGCCCGGCAAAGGCATCGATGGCAGCCCCGCCGGTGTCGCCTGATGTGGCACCGACGATGGTGGCGCGCTGGTCGCGCTCGGCCAGCACATGGTCCAGCAACCGCGCGAGAAGCTGCATCGCCACATCCTTGAAGGCCAGTGTCGGGCCGTGGAAGAGCTCCAGGACGAAGGTGTTCGAGCCGGTCTGCACCAGCGGACAGACGGCGTCATGACGGAAGGTCGCGTAGGCTTCGCGCACCAGCCGTTCGAAGACCGGCATCTCGATCTCGCCGCCGAGAAACGGCGACAGCACGCGGATGGCGAGATCGGGATAGGCCAGGCCGCGCATGGCGCGGAGTTCGGCCGCGGAGAACTGCGGCCAGCTGCCTGGCACGTAAAGCCCGCCATCGCGCGCCAGTCCCGCCAGCACCGCGTCGGAAAATCCAAGCACGGGCGCTTCCCCGCGGGTACTCACATATTGCATCGTCACACTTCCGTTACAGCCGGGCATTTGCGCCGCGACAAGGTGGTTAATTTCTGTGCGGGCTCAGTCGCATTTTTGCCGCGCGGTTGATATACGTCACCAGCTTTGCGAGAGGGAAGTGCAGTTTCATGGCGTTTTATTCGTTCAACCGTCGCCCATCCAACGGTCGCTTTGTCGCGGGTCTGGCGCTCACCGGCTTTATGCTTGCCGCCGCCGGTTGCCAATCGAGCGACAATGGCATTCTCGGCCTTGGCAAGAAGGACACGACGCCACCGCCGCCGCAGGATCCCAAGATTCTGTCCAGCCAGTTGCTGGCCTACTGCCCGAAGGTGACGCTGCGCGACGGCACGGCCTTCTTCAGCACCTACGCCAAGGGCGGCCAGAAACCCAGGAAGAAAACCGACGCTGCCGAGGCGGCTCAGGCGGCGCCGGACGGGACCATCGTCGACCCGGACAAAGATCCGACGAAGATCATTTACCAGGCCTCGATCACCGATGTGACCCGCGACTGCAGCCGTGCCAACGGCCAGTTGACGATGAAGATCGCCGTTGCCGGCAAGGTCGTGCCGGGGCCGATGTTCGCCCCCGGCACCATCAACATGCCGATCCGAGTCGCGGTGATGCACGGCACGGAAGTCCTTTATTCGCAGCTTCACCCGTATCAGATCCAGGTTAGCGACCCCTCGACCGCCACGCAGTTCGTCTATACCGACTCCAACGTCGTCGTCCCCGAGCCCACCGCGCAGGACTACCAGGCCTTTGCCGGCTATGACGAAGGCGCACCGAAGGCGGTGACGGACAAGCCGAAGAAGAAGTCGGGCAAGAAGAAAGTCAAAGCCGCTCCTCCTCCTCCTACCGATGACGATACGACCCTGATCCCGCGAGGCTAGAGCAGTTCGGCGATTCGCATTCGTGTCGTGCGCCAGCAGGGCGCGGCTCTCAGGCGTCCGCCGACCATTCCGACAAGGCGGCTATCACGCTTTTCAGCTCGGCCCAGCGGCGGATGACCGTTTCGGCGCCGGCCTCGGTCAGCACGTCGGCATGGCCGGGATAGCTGTGCGACGCTCCGGTAAAGCCGATCACGCGCATGCCCGCCGCCCTGGCACCGGCAACGCCATGCACGGAATCCTCGATGACGAAAGTGTTGGCCGGATTGGCGTTGAGCTTTTCTGCCGCAACCAGGAACACATCTGGGGCCGGTTTGGTTTTCCTGGTCGGAATTTCGAGTGCTGAAAAAATCCGGCCGGCAAAAAACGGCAGCAATTGCACCTTCTCCAGCATGAATTCGATCCGCTGGGAGCGCGAATTCGAGCAGATGCAGCGCGGCACGGTTACCGCGGCGACCGCCTCGCGCACGCCGTCGATGGCGCTCACATCGCTGCGCAACTTGCGGTCGACCAGGTCTTCGGCGCGGTCGATCAGCGAGGCCTGGAACGGGATGCGGGATTTTTCCTCGACCCGTATCATGATGTCCTTGAAGGTCAGCCCGGCATAGGTCTCCGAGATCTCCTCGGGCGATATCTCAAATCCAGCCGAAGTCAAAAGCTCGGCTTCGATGCGTGCGGCGATGATTTCGGAATCGACGAGAACGCCGTCGCAATCGAAGATGACAAGGTCGGGCTGGGGCATGGTGATCCGGTACAAGGGAGGAGGCAAAGGCCCCAAGGGGACCCGGGAAGGCTCAGGCGGCGCGGCATACACCAACAGGCCGGGCTTCGCAAATTCGGCCAGCCTTCACTGAATATTTACGCTGATCGGTAACCATAACGGAGAGTAAACAGCAACGCGTGTCTTGGGTGTAACAATGTCTGCCGTGCGTCTTCTCGACGAGCTTTCCCACACTCCCCAGCAATCCGAATGGCTGGATACGATCCTGAAGGGCGATTGCGTCGCCGCACTCGACCGGCTGCCCGAAAAATCCATCGACGTGATCTTCGCCGATCCGCCCTACAATCTGCAACTCGACGGCGATCTGCACCGGCCCGACCAGTCCAAGGTCGATGCCGTCGACGACGACTGGGACCAGTTCGAGAGCTTTGAAGCCTACGACGCCTTCACCCGCGCCTGGTTGCTGGCGGCGCGGCGCGTGCTGAAGCCCAATGGCACCATCTGGGTCATCGGCTCCTATCACAATATTTTCAGGGTCGGCGCCAAGATGCAGGATCTCGGCTTCTGGATCCTGAACGATGTCGTCTGGCGCAAGACCAATCCGATGCCGAATTTCCGCGGCCGCCGCTTCCAGAACGCCCATGAGACGATGATCTGGGCCTCGCGCGACCAGAAGGGTAAGGGTTACACCTTCAACTACGAGGCGATGAAGGCATCGAACGACGACATCCAGATGCGTTCCGACTGGCTGTTTCCGATCTGCACCGGCGGCGAGCGCTTGAAGAACGACAATGGCGACAAGCTGCACCCGACGCAGAAGCCGGAAGCGCTGCTTGCCCGCATCATGATGGCCTCGACCAAGCCCGGCGATATCGTGCTCGATCCCTTCTTCGGGTCCGGCACCACCGGCGCGGTGGCAAAACGCCTCGGCCGCCATTTTGTCGGCATCGAGCGCGAACAGGCCTATATCGACGCCGCCAACGAGCGCATCGACGCAGTGCGGCCGCTGGAGGGCGCCGATCTGACCGTGCTTACCGGCAAGCGCGCCGAGCCGCGCGTAGCGTTTGTCAGCCTCATCGACACCGGCTTGATGACCCCTGGCGCCACGCTTTACGACGCCAAGAAG
This sequence comes from Mesorhizobium sp. AR10, assembly GCF_024746795.1. Lineage (NCBI taxonomy): Bacteria > Pseudomonadati > Pseudomonadota > Alphaproteobacteria > Hyphomicrobiales > Phyllobacteriaceae > Mesorhizobium > Mesorhizobium sp. AR10. The sequence continues at coordinate 5,546,771 of NZ_CP080524.1, read as the reverse complement.
CGCTGGGCGGCCAAGGTGCGCGCCGACGGCACGGTGGCGATCGGCGACAGCGCCGGCTCGATCCACAAGATCGGCGCCGAAGTGCAGGGGCTGGACGCCTGCAACGGCTGGACCTTCTGGCACTATGAGCGCAGCGGCGGCCTGACCCCGATCGACGAGCTTCGCCGCATCGCCCGCCTCGGCATGGAGCGGGCAGGGGCATAGACCATGATCCCGAAAAGTGGGAACCGGTTTTCGGAAAAGATCATGGTCAAATAGGTTCTAGATCAGACCTTGATCCCCAGACGCTCGAGATCCGCCTCGAGCGTTTTTGCGTCGGTGAACAGCACGGCCTGCCAGCCGGCCGCCCTGGCGCCGTCGACATTCTTCTGGCTGTCATCGATGAACAGGGTGGCCGATGGTTCGAGGCCGAAGGCGGCGACGTGGTGGTCGTAGATGGCGCGGTCCGGCTTGATCTGGCGGATGTCGGCCGACACCGTCACACCGCGCGGCCGGTTGAGAAAATCGAAACGCTGCCGGGCTTCGGCAAGCGTATCGGCGGCAAAATTGGTCAGCATGGTCACGTCGTGACCGGTCTCGATCAGGCCGACCATGATGGTGACGGTGTCGTCATAGGCATGTGGCACCATTTCGTGCCAGTGACGGCGGAAATTGCGAATGTTTTCAGCATGATCGGGATACGCCGCGATGGCTAGAGCCTCGGCCTCCTCCCAGGTCCGTCCGCGGTCCTGCTCGATGTTCCAGTCATGCGTGCAGACATTGTCGAAAAACCACTTTCTCTCTTCGGCATCCGGAATGAGGCGGCTGAACGGAATGTCAGGGTCATAGTGGATCAGCACTCTTCCGATGTCGAAAACGATGTGGCGGATTTCAGTCATGCGGGCCTCTTGCAGTGCGTTGCGACGGCTTTTTCGTTGCGCCGGGTATCGCAGCCTCGATCGCCTTTTTCATGACAGTCGGCAACGCCTCGCCCGAAATGTCCGATGGCAGCGACCAGAAATGGCCGGCCGGCGTGTCGTCATTCACATGCGCATGAAAGACGTCGAGTTCGAGCGCGAAATGGGTGAAGACATGCGCAATCTGGCCGGCACGCCGCCAGTTGGCGGGGAAGGGGGCTGCCGCGTCGGTGGTCGCGCCGTCGATCCGTGCGGTCCAGCCGGTCGTCGGCACCTCGGTCATGCCGCCGAGCAGGCCTTTCTCCTGGCGCTTGCGCAAGAGGATGGCGCCGTCGGCTCGCACGGCAATGAAGGCTGCGCCGCGCCGCAATGGTTTGTCGCTCTTCGGCAAGCGGACCGGGAAGCGTTCGGGGTCGCCCGATACAGTCGCGCTGCAATCCTCGCGCAGCGGGCAGAGCATGCAGCGCGGCCGTCGCGGCGTGCAGATCGTAGCGCCCAGATCCATCATCGCCTGGGCGAAGTCGCCCGGCCTTGTCTGCGGGACCATGCGTTCGACATAGGTGCGTATCTCGGCCTTGGCCTCGCTCAGCGGCGTGGCGATCGAAAACAATCTGGAGATGACGCGCTCGACATTTCCGTCGACCACCGCGGCGGGTTTGTCGAAGGCGATCGCGGCAATCGCCGCCGCCGTGTAGACGCCTATCCCCGGCAATTCCCGCAAACCAGCTTCCGTTTCGGGAAATCGGCCGCCTCGAAGTGCCACGAGATCGGCGCAGGCCTTGAGATTGCGCGCTCGGGAGTAGTAGCCGAGCCCGGCCCAGGCCTTCATGACGTCCTCGGTCTGTGCCTCGGCGAGTGCGTTTACATCAGGCCATTTCTCGACAAAGGCGCGGAAATAGGCCTTTACCGCCTCGACCGTGGTCTGCTGCAGCATGACCTCGGACAGCCAGACGCGGTAGGGATCGGGCCGCTCACCGCCCGTCAGGGCGCGCGGCGGAATGCGCCACGGCAACTCGCGGTGGTGCACGTCGTACCAGCCAAGCAGGCGGGAGGCGATCCCGGAGGCGGCTTTGCCGCTCTCCCCGGATGCAGCCTTGCTATCCCCGGAGGCGGCTTTGCCGCTCTCCCCGGGTGCAGCCTTGCCGCTCTCCCGTGATGCGGCCTTGCGGGTCTGGTCGTGCAGTGCCATTGATCGGAAACTGGCCTTGGGTCATGACTGGAGAACGCACATGGCAGGGAAAAGGCCCTTCGGCAATCCTGTTCCGGTGAGCGATCTTGCAACCGCAATTCTCGATCCGGTGCTGCGTAAGCGGGCCGGCATTTCGATCGGGCTCGTCCAATCATGGGAAGAGATAGCCGGTCCGCGGCTCGCCGGCCACTCGCGCCCTGAAAAGATCCAGTGGCCGCGCCGCATGCATGAGGATGACCCGTTCGAGCCGGCGGTTCTGGTCATCGCCTGCGAGGGCATGGCCGCGCTCCATCTGCAGCACGAAACCGGCGAGATCATCAACCGGGTCAACGCCTTCCTCGGCTTCAACGCCATTGGCCGGATCAGGATCGTGCAGAAGCCGGTGACGGCGGACAAAGGCCGGCCCAAACCAAGCTTCAGGCCGCTGACCGCGGCTGAGAAGGCAAAACTGTCAGGCACTGTCGGGCTGATCGAGGATGACGGATTGCGGGCCTCGCTGGAGCGGCTCGGCGCCACCATTCTTGGCGAAAGGAAGTGACAATCTCGCGCATTCGTGATTATGCGCATCGAGTTTGGCGATTGGAATGGGGATGGCTATGCCTTAATTCGCGCCAACTCTCGCCTTTTCTAGCCTTTGCATTGCAAAATCCAACCATAGTCAGGTGATTCGCATGAACCGTGCCCAGTTCGACAAAAGCTTGTCTCGCCGAACAATCCTGTCCTCGCTGGCCGCCGTTCCGGCGGTGGTTCTGCTCGCCGCATGCAGCGACTCCGGCGAGGAAGCCAAGGCGGAAGATGTGAAGCCTGCGGCTCCCGCCGCTCCGGCGGCCCCGGCCGCGCCGGCCGCTGTGCAGGCGCCGGAATCCACGGGTGCGGTTGATATGACGGCACTGCTCAAGCCGGGCGCACTGCCAGACATGCAGTTGGGCAAGGACGACGCCAAGGTCACCATCGTCGAATATGCCTCGATGACCTGCCCGCATTGCGCGCATTTCGCCGCAACCACCTTCCCGGAGCTGAAGACGAAATACATCGACACCGGCAAGGCCCGCTACATCCTGCGCGAATTTCCCTTCGATCCCAGCGCCGAGGCCGGTTTCATGCTGGCGCGCTGCGCCAAGGATAACTATTTCCCCATGGTGGACGTGCTGTTCAAACAGCAGGCGAACTGGGTGGGTGTGAACAATACCAAGGACGCGCTGCTGCAAATCTCGAAGCTCGCCGGTTTTACACAGGAGTCCTTCGAGGCCTGCTTGACGGACCAGAAACTTCTGGACGATGTGAGATCGGTCCAGAAGCGCGGCTCCGACGAATTCAAGGTCGACTCGACGCCGACCTTCTTCATCAATGGAAAGACCTACAAAGGGGCGCTGTCGATTGCGGAAATATCGGCCATCATCGACCCCCTGCTCTGACGTTTCGGCAGCGCCGAAGCGGCTGCGCTTCGGCGTGCGCGCCTCTTTGTCTTGCCGTGGGTTCTCTTCGCAAAACCGCGCAACACTTTTGCGGAACCCACTTTTGGGGCGGCGCGAATGAGGTTTTCGCGCCTTCGCCTCCTTGGTTTCAAGTCCTTCGTCGAACCCGGCGAGTTCGTCATCGAACGCGGCCTGACGGGTATTGTCGGGCCCAATGGCTGCGGCAAGTCCAACCTCGTCGAGGCGCTGCGCTGGGTGATGGGCGAAAGCTCGTACAAGAACATGCGTGCCTCCGGCATGGACGACGTCATCTTCTCCGGCTCGGGAACGCGTCCGGCCCGTAACACCGCCGAAGTCACGCTTTTCCTCGACAACAGCGACCGCACCGCGCCCGCCGCCTTCAACGATGCCGATGAATTGCAGGTTTCGCGCCGCATCGAGCGCGAGGCCGGCTCGCTCTACCGCATCAACGGCAAGGAAGCCCGCGCCAAGGACGTGCAGTTGCTTTTCGCCGACCAGTCGACCGGCGCGCGCTCCCCGTCGATGGTCGGTCAGGGCCGCATCGGCGAGCTGATCCAGGCAAAACCGCAGGCGCGCCGCGCGCTTCTCGAAGAGGCGGCCGGCATCTCCGGCCTGCACACACGCCGCCATGAGGCCGAACTGCGGCTGAAGGCGGCCGAACAGAATCTCGAACGGCTGGACGACGTCGTCGGCGAACTGGAAAGCCAGATCGAAAGCCTGAAACGCCAGGCGCGCCAGGCCTCGCGCTTCAAGAACCTGTCGGCCGATATCCGCAAAGCGGAAGCAACGCTGCTGCATCTGCGCTGGACGCTGGCCAAGACGCAGGAAGGCGAGGCGCGTTCGGCGCTGGCGATTGCCACGGCCCTGGTGGGTGACCGCGCCGCATCGCAGATGAATGCCGCCAAGGAACAAGGCATCGGCGCCCATCGGTTGCCGGACCTGCGCGACGCGGAAGCCGCCGCCGCTGCCGCCTTCCAGCGCCTGTCGATTGCCAAGGCGCAGATCGAGGAGGAAGCCGGTCGCATCCGCGCCCGCCAGGCCGAACTCGACCGCCGGCTGCAGCAGCTTGACGGCGACATCGCCCGTGAGGAGCGGATGGTCCGCGACAATGCGGATATTCTTGAACGCCTGCGCACGGAAGAAGCCACGCTCAATTCCGAAAATGCCGGCGCTGCCGAGCGCGAGGCCAGCACCCGGGCAGTCTTCGAACAGGCAGCGTCGACACTTGCCTTGAGTGAAGAGAAATTGGCCGGCCTGACCGCCGAACGGGCCGAGGCCGCGGCTTCCCGCAACCAGATCGAGCGGACGCTGCGCGAAACAGCCGAGCGCCGCGACCGCTTCGCCCGCCAGCTTGCCGATGTCGACCGGGAATTGTCAGACATCGTCTCCCGCGTCGCCGGCCTGCCCGATCCCGTCGAGAAGCGGCTTTTGGTCGAACAGGCGCTGGCGCTGCTCGAAGACGCCGAGGCTGGCGCGATTGCCGCCGAACAGGCGGTCGTGGAAGCGCGTGCGGCGGAAAGTGCCGCCCGTCCGCCGGTTCAGGATGCCAAGGCCGAACTGGCGCGGATCGAGACCGAGGCGCGTACGCTCGCCAAGATCCTGAATGCAGCGAGCGGCGACCTGTTTCCGTCCGTTCTCGAACAGATCAGCGTCGAGCGCGGCTACGAGACGGCGCTGGGTGCGGCACTTGGCGAAGATCTCGACGTGCCGCTCGATCGCAGCGCACCGGTGCATTGGGGTGAAAGCGAAATCAAGCCCGGCGACGCCACTCTGCCCGAAGGCATCAAGAGCCTGGCCAGCGTCGTGCGCGCGCCGGCACAATTGGCCCGCCGGCTGGCGCAGATAGGCATTGTCGAGGCCGGCGAGGGCCGGCGGCTGCAGGCGCTGCTCGCGCCTGGGCAACGGCTGGTCAGCCGCCAAGGCGCGCTCTGGCGCTGGGATGGCTTTACCGCCAGCGCCGATGCGCCGACAGCGGCCGCGCAGCGGCTGGCACAGAAGAACCGGCTGGCCGAGCTCGACGCCGAGGCGGTCCATGCGACCCGCATCCTGCGCGAGGCCGAGGAGGTTCTTGCCCGCGCCGAGCAGGCGCTTGCCCGGGCGAGCGAGGTCGAACGCAACGCACGCCAGGCCGGGCGCGAGGCGCAGCATGGGCTGGACGCCGCCCGCAACGTGCTGGCCGACGCGGAAAAGGCCGGTGGTGAATTGTCCAGCCGGCGCGCCGCCCTTGACGAGGCGCGGGCGCGCATCGTCGACAGCCATGAGGAAGCGACGGCGGCATTCGCCGAGGCCGAGATGCTGCTGCAAAGCGCGCCCGATCTCGGCGATCTGCAATTGCAGCTCGAACAGTCCTCGGCCAACGTCGCCCGCGACCGTGCCGCGCTAGCCGATGCACGCGCCGTTCATGAAGGGTTGAGGCGGGAAGCCGAGGCGCGCATGCGCCGCCTCGACGCCATCGACACCGAGCGCCGCAACTGGCTGGAGCGCGCCGAAAACGCATCGACGCAGATCGCCTCGCTTGGTGAACGCAAGGCCGAGGCCGAAGCCGAGCGCGAAAGGCTGGTCGATGCGCCCGACGAAATCGACGCCAGGCGGCGCGCTTTGCTGTCGCAGCTTGCCGAGGCCGAAAGCCTGCGCCAGGCAGCGGCCGACCGTTTGCAGGAAGCGGAAAACCGGCAGTCCGAGCTGGACAAGGCGGCGACATCCGCAATCCAGTCGCTGGCCGAGGCGCGCGAAACCCGCGTTCGTGCCGAAGAGCGGCTGACCGCCGCCGACGAGCGGCGGCTGGAGGTCGAGGCGCGCATCCAGGAAACGCTGAACACGCCGCCGCATCTGGTCATCCGGCATACCGGACTGGAGGCCGACAGCCCGATGCCCGAAATGGCCGAGATCGAACGCCAGCTCGACCGGCTGAAGATCGAGCGCGAACGGCTGGGCGCCGTCAATCTGCGCGCCGAGGAAGAGCAGAAGGAACTGTCCGACCGGCTGGAGACCATCGTTTCCGAGCGCGAGGACATCATCGAGGCGATCCGCAAGCTCAGGCAGGCGATCCAGAGCCTGAACCGCGAAGGCCGCGAACGGCTGCTCGCCGCCTTCGACGTCGTCAATGGTCATTTCCAGCGGCTGTTCTCGCATCTGTTCGGCGGCGGTACCGCCGAACTGCAACTGATCGAGTCGGATGATCCCTTGGAGGCAGGTCTGGAAATCCTGGCCCGCCCGCCCGGCAAGAAACCGCAGACGATGACGCTGCTTTCCGGCGGCGAGCAAGCCTTGACGGCGATGTCGCTGATCTTCGCCGTGTTCCTGACCAACCCGGCGCCGATCTGCGTGCTCGATGAAGTCGACGCGCCGCTCGACGATCACAATGTCGAGCGTTTCTGCAATTTGATGGACGAGATGGCCGCCACCACCGAGACGCGCTTCGTCATCATCACCCACAACCCGATCACCATGGCGCGCATGAACCGGCTGTTCGGGGTGACCATGGCCGAGCAGGGCGTCAGCCAGCTGGTGTCGGTCGACCTGCAGGCGGCCGAGGCGATGCGCGAGGCGAGCTGAAACGTCAGCCCTGCCGGTGGCCTCAATTTCGGCTTTCGACTATAGCACCAAATGAAAATGGTCAGTTCCGTTTGCGGAACCCTGACGTGGCCTTGCGCGTGGAGAACCTTGTTGCCTGTACTGGTCACCGGAGCCGCTGGGTTCATCGGCAGCCATGTCTGCCATCACCTCCTGAACAGGGGGGAAGCGGTCGTCGGTGTCGACAACATGAACGACTATTACGACCTGGCACTCAAGCAGGGGCGGCTCGCCCGTCTTCAGCCGCATAAGGCGTTCTCGTTTCATCAGCTCGACATCGCCGAAGAGGGCGCGCTCAGTGCGGCTTTGGCGGGCCAAGGCATCAAAAGGGTCGTCCATCTCGCCGCGCAGGCGGGTGTGCGTCATTCACTCGACAATCCCAGGCTCTATGTCCGCTCCAATGTCGTCGGCCATCTCGAGATGCTCGAATTCTGTCGCGCCGAGCCGACCTTCGAACATCTGGTCTATGCCTCGTCGAGCTCGGTCTATGGCGGCAACCGCAAGGTGCCGTTCAGCGAGACCGATCAGGTCGACCGACCGGTTTCGCTCTACGCCGCGACCAAGAAGACCGATGAATTGATGAGCCATACCTACGCTCATCTTTTCGGTATTCCGCAGACCGGCCTGCGGTTCTTCACTGTCTACGGTCCTTGGGGCCGGCCCGATATGGCCTATTGGATGTTCACCAGGGCGATGCTTGAGGGCAAGCCGATCCGGGTGTTCAACAATGGCGAGATGTGGCGGGACTTCACCTACGTCGACGACGTGGTAAGGGCCGTGACGGCGGTGCTCGACAAGCCGCCTTTGGCTGAGGTCCCGCCGAGCAGGGTCTACAATGTCGGCAACAACCGGCCGGAGCGGCTCAGCGACTTCATCGATACGCTGGAAGGACTGCTCGGTGTAAAGGCGATTCGCCAGTATGAACCGATGCAGAGCAGCGATGTAGAGCGGACCTTTGCCGACATGACCGCGCTGGAGCGCGATTTCGGCTTCAAGCCGAGCGTCTTGATCGAAGATGGGTTGCGGAAATTTGTCGACTGGTACCGCTCGGAATGGCTGGCGGGAGCAGAAACAGGCTGATCGCCCTGAAGGTCATTGCGCTTCAACGGGCCGTATCAAATGACATAGCGATCGAGCTGGCAGTTAGCCCCCCTAACCTCGGGCAAGGCAGGCGCGCGAAAAAGCCCGCGTTCCGGGGGGACGGGAAGGCGGGCTCTTTGACAACCTAAGGGTTGGGCTTCTCAGGTCGGCTATCAACCCGCGAAGGGCCATTTCGGTTCCATCAGAGAATGCAAATCAAGCCCAAACGCTACGTCAAAAGACATATGTCTTAAGAATGCCTCGCGCTAGGCAACTGAAATCCCCACAAGTCATTGATCTTGTTGAAAAAATGAAACTGGCTGGGGCGCCAGGATTCGAACCTGGGAATGTCGGTACCAAAAACCGATGCCTTACCACTTGGCGACGCCCCAAGAAGCCGAGTCGCTTGTGCGGCGCGTTATTAGCAGAGCAGCCAAAAAGCACAATGGCCATGAAGGGTGGTGTCGGACGCCCGATTTCGCAGCCAACCCAGCCTCGACCGGGAATGTGCTACTCGCCCCAGACCGCCATTTCATTGCCGGCCGGATCGGTAAAATGGAAGCGCCTGCCGCCGGGGAATGAATAGATCGGCTTGACGATGGTGCCGCCGGCGTTTTCGACGGCGCTCAACGTTTCTTCCAGATCCTGCGAATAGAGCACTGGCAGCGGCTTGGCGGGAGCTTCGGCAGCATCGGCCTGAAAACCTCCGTCCAGCCCTTCGGCAAAGGCCGAATAGGTCGGCCCGTAGTCGGTGAACGACCAGGAAAAGGCGGCACTGTAGAAAGCTTTCAGCGTGTCCAGCGTGCCGCCTGTAGCCGGCAGTTCCAGATAATCGAGTTTTCCAGTCAGTTTCATAACGCCACTCCATATAGTGTTCTTGTTATGTTCTATTCCGTTACCTCCAATGTCGCAAGTCTTTTTGACGCAGCTTTTGCTTAATCGATTGTAGAGGCCGGCTGGCTTTGCCGACGCCTTGCCTTTCGCAGTGCAGCATCATATCGCTCGGTCGGACCACGGGCGAAACGCTCCAATCCTCCAATCTCCTGCAACCGGAGAGCACGCATGACCAAATGGGTTTACACCTTCGGCGATGGCGCGGCGGAAGGTCGCGCCGGCGACAGGAACCTGCTGGGTGGCAAGGGCGCCAATCTGGCCGAGATGTGCAGCCTGGGCCTGCCTGTGCCGCCGGGTTTCACCATCACCACCGAGGTCTGCAACGCCTACTACGCCAATGCCCGCGCCTACCCGGCGCCCCTGGAAGCCGATGTCGCGGTCGCACTCGACCATATCGGCCGGCTGACCGGACGCCGTTTCGGCGATCCGTCGAAATTGCTTTTGGTGTCGGTGCGCTCCGGCGCCCGTGCCTCGATGCCGGGCATGATGGACACCGTGCTCAATCTCGGCCTGAACGACGAGACTGTCGAGGCGCTGGCCGCCGATTCAGGCGACGCCCGCTTTGCCTATGACAGCTACCGCCGTTTCATCCAGATGTATTCCGATGTCGTCATGGGCCTTGACCACGAGGTGTTCGAGGAAATCCTCGAAGACCAGAAGGGTGGGCTCGGCCACGAACTCGATACCGAACTGACGGCCATCGAATGGCAGGGCGTCATTGCGCTCTACAAGGCCAAGGTCGAGGAGGAGCTCGGCAAGCCGTTTCCGCAGGATCCGCACGAGCAGCTCTGGGGCGCGATCGGCGCCGTGTTTTCGAGCTGGATGAACAACCGCGCCATCACCTACCGGCGCCTGCACGACATTCCCGAAAGCTGGGGCACCGCGGTCAATGTCCAGGCCATGGTGTTCGGCAATATGGGCGATACCTCGGCCACCGGCGTCGCTTTCACCCGCAATCCGTCGACCGGCGAAAAGATGCTCTATGGCGAGTTCCTGGTAAACGCCCAGGGCGAGGATGTCGTAGCCGGCATCCGTACACCGCAGAACATCACCGAGGCGGCGCGCATTGCCGCCGGCTCCGACAAGCCGTCGCTGCAGAAGCTGATGCCGGATGCGTTCCAGTCCTTCGTCACCATCTCCGACCGGCTGGAGCAGCATTACCGCGACATGCAGGATCTCGAATTCACCATCGAGCGCGGCAAATTGTGGATGTTGCAGACGCGGTCCGGCAAGCGCACCGCCAAGGCGGCGCTCAAGATCGCCGTCGAAATGGCGAGGGACAAGCTGATTACGAAGGAGGAGGCGGTCGCCCGCATCGACCCGGCCTCGCTCGACCAGTTGCTGCATCCGACGATCGATCCGAAGGCCGCGCGCGATGTCATCGGAATCGGCCTGCCGGCCTCTCCGGGTGCTGCCACCGGCGAGATTGTTTTCTCTTCCGGTGATGCCGAGGAGCTGAAAACGCAAGGCCGCAAGGCGATCCTGGTGCGCATAGAAACCAGTCCGGAGGACATCCACGGCATGCATGCTTCGGAAGGCATCCTGACGACGCGTGGCGGCATGACCAGCCACGCCGCGGTGGTGGCGCGCGGCATGGGCAAGCCTTGCGTGTCGGGGGCCGGCTCGCTGCGCGTCGACTACAAGGCCGGTACGCTGATGGCGATGGGATCGACGTTCCGCAAGGGCGACATCATCACCATCGATGGCAGTAACGGCCAGGTGCTGAAGGGCGCCGTGTCGATGCTGCAGCCGGAACTTTCCGGTGACTTCGCCGCCATCATGGAATGGGCCGATGCCGTGCGCCGCATGAAGGTGCGCACCAACGCCGAAACGCCGCTCGATGCGCGCATGGCGCGTTCCTTCGGCGCCGAAGGCATCGGACTTTGCCGGACCGAGCACATGTTCTTCGACGGCGACCGCATCGTTGCCATGCGCGAGATGATCCTGGCCGACACCGAAAAGGACCGCCGCACCGCGCTTGCCAAGCTGTTGCCGATGCAGCGCTCCGATTTCCTCGAACTGTTCGAGATCATGGCCGGCCTGCCGGTGACGATCCGTCTGCTCGATCCGCCGCTGCACGAATTCCTGCCCAAGACCGAGGAAGAGGTGGCCGAGGTGGCGGCCGCCATGAACGTGTCGCCCGACAAGCTCAGGCAGCGCACCGAGGCTTTGCACGAGTTCAACCCGATGCTTGGCCATCGCGGCTGCCGGCTTGCCGTTTCCTATCCCGAAATCGCCGAGATGCAGGCGCGTGCCATTTTCGAGGCCGCCGTCGAGGCCGGCAAGAAGGCCGGCGCTCTGGTGGTTCCCGAGATCATGGTGCCGCTGGTCGGCCTGGAGAAGGAACTCGATTACGTCAAGGCACGCATCGATGCCGTCGCCAAAAGCGTGATGGAGGAAACCGGTGTCAAGATCGACTATCTCACGGGTACCATGATTGAGCTTCCCCGCGCGGCCATCCGCGCCCATGTTATCGCCGAGTCGGCCGAATTCTTCTCCTTCGGCACCAACGATCTGACCCAGACCACCTTCGGCATCTCGCGTGACGATGCGGCTTCGTTCCTGGAGACCTACCGGCAAAAGGGCATCATCGAACAGGATCCGTTCGTGTCGCTCGACATAGAGGGCGTCGGCGAACTGGTGCGCATGGCGGCGCAAAAAGGCCGCGCGACGCGGCCGGACATCAAGCTTGGCATTTGCGGCGAACATGGCGGCGACCCGGCGTCGATCCGCTTTTGTGAGGAGGTCGGCCTCGACTACGTGTCGTGCTCGCCCTACCGCGTGCCGATCGCCAGGCTGGCCGCCGCGCAAGCCGCGGTGCAAGCTGCGAAGGCGGACGCGCAAAAGACGCTGTAGCGCTTCGATTCGCGCGCGATCCGAACTTCGGTTCGAGTCAAGCGCGACCGCCGGCAACGGCCGAGCCATCCAGGTCAAAGATTACAGTTTTGTAAGCAAATTCACGCGATTGTGCGCCTGACAGCACGCAATCCCGACAACGTTTCTGCCCAATTTTGCGGCCCCGAACCCGCCCGGTGCCCAGAAACAGATGTTACAGATTTCGTCCACAACCTTCCGTTCGATCCTGATCCTTCAGACAAAATTCATCGGCGATATCGTTCTCGCCTCCGCGCTCTCGAAAAACCTGCAGCTCGAATACCCCGGCGCCAGGATCGTCTTTCTTTGTGAGGCCCGCCTGGCGAATTTCGTGATCGCTCATGGCATCGCCTCGGACGTCGTCACCTTCAGGCGCGCCCGCATGCGTGGCAGCCCGCTAGAGCGAGGGAGCGAGCTCTATGCCATGGTGCGCAAGCTGCGCTCGTTTCGCTTTGATCTGACGATCGACCTGACCGATTCAAAGACCTCGCGGATCATCGCCGGCCTCGTCAATGCCAAGACCCGGGTGGGCTTCGACCCTCCCGAAAGGCCCTTGCGCTGGCTGGAGCGTCAGCCAGCCAATCTCCCGGCCAAGCCGTTTGGATTCGGCGAACGACACTATCTCTATCGCTACCTTTCGCCGCTCGAGGCGCTCGGCGTGGATCTGCGCGTGCGAGCGCCGTTCATTCGACCGCTGCCGCTGGAAACGGCAAGAGCCCTGGCATTGCTGAGCAAACACCATCTGAGGCGAAACGCCTTCATCGCGGTGCATGCCGGAGCGAGCTTCCGGGGGCGGCGATGGCAGCCGGAACGCTTTGCAGCTGCGATTGACGAGATTTCACGGGAGACCGGATTGGACTTCGTGCTTGTCGGTGGACCGGATGAGCGCAAGCCAGCCGAACAGATTGTCGCCAGGACCGTGTCGCCGGTCGTCGATCTCGTCGGGGCGTTGTCGCTGGAAACGCTGTTGGCGCTGTTGAAACAGGCGCGGCTGTTTCTCGGAAACGAGAGCGGCCCCATGCACATGGCGGCGGCTGCGGGAACCCCGGTTGTCGGTCTCTTCGGCCTGACCAGCCCAACCAGTTGGGGTCCCGTGGGTGTGCCCAGCATTGCCCTGCAACCCGCCATGCCATGCGACTGCGTGGCGAGCGACTTGTGCCGTTGGCCGGACCCCAGCAAGGCTTGCTGCGTCTGGCGCCTGGAGGTCGAACCCGTCGTCGCTGCGGTGCGTGAAATCCTGTCGCGAACACAAATGGACGTGAAGCATGCAATCTGACGTGACGCCCGCCGATGTGGGCGCGGGAGGCAGATTGTCGCGGCGGCCGCTTTTTGCGTGCGCGCCATCCCGATTTCCGCCTTGTTGCGGGTCTCGGGGTGACCAGCAATGACCTGCCGGTCTGGAGACCAAACATGCGCCTGTTCCAAAAGCACCTTTGCGCCATCGTCATGTCGATATGGGCTGTGTCTTCAACTCATGCCACGCCGCTTGTCGAGCCGACGCTGCACATCAAGCCGGAGGCAGGCAGTGGCCGTGTTGCCCTCACGCTCGATGCCTGCGGCGGTCAGACCGACACGAGGATCCTTTCGGCGCTCGTGGAAAACAAAATCCCCGCCACGATTTTCGTCACCGGCATCTGGCTGAAGCGCAACGCCGCCGCCGTCGAGATCATGCGGGCGCATCCCGATCTGTTCGAACTGGAAAACCATGGCGGCCATCATGTCCCGGCCGTCGACACACCGCAGAAAATCTACGGCATCCGCAGCGCCGGCAGTCCCAGTGCCGTGCTGGCGGAAGTCGAATCGGGTGCGGCAGCTCTCACGGGGACCGGCGAGCCGGCGCCAAGATGGTTTCGCGGCGCCACCGCCGAATACAGCCCGTCGGCGATCGCCATGATACGCAAGCTCGGCTTCAAGATTGCCGGCTTCTCGGTAAACGGCGATGGCGGTTCGTTGCTCGGCGCCAAGGAAACGGCGCGTCGCATCGCCGCCGCCAAGGATGGCGACGTCATCATCGCCCACATCAACCAGCCGACCCACGCGGCCGGCAAGGGCGTCGTGCAAGGCCTGCTCGCGCTCAAGACCAAGGGCCTCACCTTTGTGAGGCTCGACGACGCCGATGGGATCGGCAATGACGGCACCACAGACTGAGCTCAGTCCGGTGTGGCTTCGGTCGTCACCTTGTTGCGGTAGAAGGCGCCGTGATCGCGGATTTCCGTCATTTCGTCAAAGGGCCGCTCATACGCCCACATCGCATCCTTGCCCGCCTCTGCCGCCGGCAGCACGCTCCAGTAGCTCGCATCGCCCTTGTAGGGGCAATGCGTCGACAGTTCGGTTTTGCCGAGCTGGCCGAAATCGATGTCTGCGAACGGAATGTAGAGAACCTGGGGGTAGGGCGCTTCGGACAGCAGTTTTGCCCTCGTTGACGAGGCTATGACTGTTTCGCCGGCGCGCACGACGACAGTGCCGCGATAGGGCTCGATGGCGATAACCTTGCCGGGATTGCGTTGAAAGCCGGGCGCCGGGTTTGCGATTTGGTCCATGACGGGTTCTCCTTGCCCGGCCTGGGCAAGGGCGTTGTGCAAGGCTGAGGGGCCAAGTTCCAGCTTGGTCTCCCCTCAACCGGTTTTGTATGTGAGCAGCCGTCAGGCAGCAGCCTGAAACACGTCCATGAGGCCGGCATAGGCAGCAGCGATACCGGCGACCGGATTGCTGCTTCTCGATGCGGTCTCGACCTTCAGCGCGCCGCCGCCGGTCGGCAAGGTGAGAAGCAGGAACTGGCGATTGCCGCCGTCGCCGACGCATGCCGCGGCGACGTGCTGGCCTTCGCCTTCGTTCTGGACGCACATCTTGAACAGCAGCATACCGCCGACAGCCTCAAGGGCGCCGCCGACGACCTCGACGAATTCATCTTCGGAAACGGTTTGTGCATCCGGCACCAAATCGGCCAGACTTTCGGCAAGCGTATCTTCGAGAGCCTTGTCGTCCAGCTGCGCGTCCATGCGAACCTCTTTCATTTCGCCAATCGCACCCTGCCCGTTAATGAAGCTTAACGCCGACGATGGCCGGATTGTGGCGGTTTTCCCGGTCATTTCGATCAATGCACCGCTTCAACTGGCTGACGGCTGGACAATCCGTCGGTTCGTCCCACAATGGAACGAAAAGCATGACAACAGCACAGGGGAGGAACGTGATGCTCGGACTGATGCAGGAATGGCCGCTGCTTTGCCACAAGCTCATCGACAATGCAGAGCGGCAGCATGGCAAACGCGAGATCGTGTCGCGCTCGATCGAAGGCCCGATCGTCCGCACGACCTACGCCGAAATTCATCGCCGCGCCTTGAAGGTTGCCCAGCGACTCGAGCGTGACGGCTTTGGGCTCGGCGACCGCATCGCGACGCTGGCCTGGAACACCGCGCGCCACCTCGAGGCCTGGTACGGCATCATGGGCGTCGGCGCGATCTATCACACGCTCAATCCGCGCCTCTTTCCCGAGCAGATCGTCTGGATCATGAATAATGCAGAGGACAAGGCGATCTTCGTCGATCTGACCTTCATGCCGCTGCTCGAAAAGATCGCCGGTGCGGTCAAATCGTTGAAGCAGGTGATCGTGCTGACCGACAAGGCGCACATGCCGCAAACGGCGCTGCCCAACGTCATTGCCTATGAAGAATGGCTCGCCGAAGCCGATGGCGACTTCGCCTGGAAGGTGTTCGATGAAAGTACCGCCGCCGGCATGTGCTACACCTCGGGCACGACAGGCGATCCCAAGGGCGTCCTCTACAGCCATCGTTCGAATGTGCTCCACGCCATGATCGCGGCGATGCCCGACGCGATGGGCATATCCGCGCGGGAAGTGATTCTCCCCGTGGTGCCGATGTTCCACGCCAACGCCTGGGGTCTCGGCCAGAGCGCGCCGATGATCGGCGCCAAGCTGGTCATGCCTGGCTGCAAGATGGACGGCGCCTCGATCTATGAACTGCTCGATACCGAGAAAGTGACCTTCAGCGCTGCCGTGCCGACGGTGTGGATGATGCTGCTGCAGCATCTGGAGGAAACTGGCAAGAAACTTCCCTACCTGAAGAAGGTGGTCATCGGCGGCTCGTCTTGCCCGCGCGCGATCACGGCGAAGTTCCAGGACAATTACGATGTCGAGGTCATCCATGCCTGGGGCATGACCGAGATGTCGCCGCTCGGCACGCTATGCACCATGAAACCGGCATATGCCGAACTCCAGGGCGAAGCCCGGCTCGATCTGCAGGGCAAGCAGGGCTATCCACCCTTTGGCGTTGAAATGAAGGTGACCGACGACGACAACAAAGCGCTGCCGTGGGACGGCAAGACCTTCGGTCGGCTGAAGGTGCGCGGGCCGGCTATCGCCCGCGCCTATTATGGCGGCGTTGGATCCGAGCAGTTCGACGCAGACGGCTGGTTCGATACCGGCGACGTCGCCCATATCGATCCGGGCGGCTACATGCAGATCACCGATCGCGCCAAGGACGTCATCAAGTCAGGCGGCGAATGGATCTCGACCATCGATCTCGAGAATCTCGCGGTTGGTCATCCGGATGTGGCAGAAGCAGCCGCCATCGGCGTTCCCCATTCGAAATGGGGCGAGCGGCCCTTGCTTGTCGTCGTTCGCAAGCCGGGGAGGGAGCCGACCAAAACCGATATTCTGGCTTTCATGAACGGCAAGGTAGCGAAATGGTGGATGCCCGACGATGTCGCCTTCGTCGGCGAAATTCCCCATACCGCGACCGGCAAGATCCAGAAGATCACCTTGCGCCAGCAGTTCAAGGATTATCGCCTGCCGACGGATTGATGAATGGTGCGACTTTTCGACTTCAAGCCGGCCCCAAAACCCTCTAGAGCCCGTTCCATCCCGACGGAATCGGGATGGGGCTCCATCTCCGTGTTTGAGCATGATCTTCTCCGAAAACCGGTTCCCACTTTTCGGGATCATGCTAAGTGTCCGTTCGGGTTTGGGTGGTGCTTAAAATAATGGAAATTCCCGAGCGACAGACGTCGAGGGCGGCCGGCTGGTCGCGGCGGGCCGGCGCTTTTTCGGCGGTCCTGCTGCTGACCGTCCTTGTCGGCCATCGCTACGACCTGGTCGAAACGCCGGCTTTCCTGTGGGTGCTGGCGATTGTCGCGCTGCTCGCTGCCTTTGCGTTGCTCTTCGCCGGACTTGCCTTTTCCAGGCTGTGGAATTTCGGCGACCGCGGCGGTCGTGACCTGACCGTCGGCGCCCTGCTGGCGCTTCTGGTGCTGGCTCCCTACGGCATTGCTGCCTACCGGGCGGCGACCTATCCGCCGCTCCGGGACATCTCGACGGATTTCGACAATCCGCCGGCGCTCGACACGTCCGACCGGACCAGGGATATGAACGTGCTTTCGCCTCCCACCCCGGGCGAGCAGCGCCTGCAAACCGAGACCTATCCGCTTGTCACCGGGCGCAGCTATAATCTGCCTTTCGAGACCGTCGTCGATGCTGTCGAAACCGTGCTCGATCGGCGGGACTGGCAAGTTGCAGGGCCGTACCCCGAAACGGAAGGGCAAAGCGAGGTGACGATCGACGCCCTCGCCAAGAGCTTCGGTCTGGGCCTGCCTGCCGATGTCGCTGTCCGGGTGAGCGACGATGGCGATGCGGTCATCGTCGATATGCGCTCGGCCTCGCGCTACGGCCGCTACGATCTCGGCGACAACGCGGCCCGCATCGTCGATTTCCTTGCCGAGCTCGACCAGGAAGTCGCCGGCCAGGTGGGCGCGGCGCCGGCCGAATAATTTCTACGCCACGAGCACAAAAATGCCGTCGATGGCTGGGTCGCCATCGGTGCCGACCAGACCGCGCGCCACCAGATCTTCCAGATGGGCAAGCACGGACAGGCCGGCCGCCCCATGCAGGCGCGGGTCGGTATCCCTGTAGATCGCCGCGACCATGTTCTTGATCGTCCGGTCGCCGCCTCTGATCCGCTCCAGGATGGCTCGTTCGCGCATCTTGCGATGGGTCTTCAAGCCGCGCATGAAGCCGCGCGGCGCGCTCACCGGTCCACCATGACCGGGCAAAAGCATGCGGTCGCCGCGCTCAATCAGCCGATCCAGCGAGGCCATGTAGTCGGCCATGGCGCCGTCCGGCGGCGCGACGATGGAGGTCGCCCACGCCATCACATGGTCGGCCGGAAACAGAATGCCGGTTCCCTCCAGCGCAAAAGCCGCGTGATTGGCGGTGTGGCCCGGCGTCAGCACCGTTCTGAGTGCCCAACCGTCGCCATTGATCACGGTGTCGTCGGCCAGCGCGACATCCGGAACAAAGGCGGTGTCGGCGCTGGCGTCTAGCGGATTGAGCTCGCCGATGCGCAAGGGCCTCGCTGGGCGATGCGGACCCTCAGCGAGCACAATTGCGCCGGTGTGCTGTTTCAGCCGGGCTGCCAGCGGAGAATGGTCGCGGTGCGTGTGGCTGACGAAAATGTGGCTGACCGGCCTGTTTGCGATGACGTCGAGCAGTGCCTGAAGATGCGCGTCGTCATCCGGACCCGGGTCGATGACCGCCAATGTCTCTCGTCCGATGATGTAGCTGTTGGTGCCGTGAAAGGTGAACGGGCTGGGATTTTTGGCGGTGACGCGTTGAACGTCAGGCGAGACGGCTACGCCCTGGCCGTAGGACGGATTGAAGCTTGTATCGAATTTGAGGGCCATGGCGAATGTCGCTGAGCTCTGTTGCGTGAGACGGCAAAACCGATTGCCGCATAACACGGAAGCCAATATAGGAAAACGCGAGGCCGCACTCAGCGGCAATCCGGAATGGGGAAGACCATGGCAATTGCAACGACGATGCGTCCGCTTGTTTCTCTGGCTTTGCCCCAGGAGGGCGTGGCCCGCCTGGCGACGCAGCTTTTGCTGGCCATCGCAGGCACGCTACTGTTGACCTTGTCGGCCAAGACGAAAGTCGTGCTTGGGCCGGTCGACATCTCGATGCAGACGCTCGCCGTCTTGCTGATTGCCACCGCGTTCGGCCTGCGCCTCGGCGTCGCCACCCTGCTTCTCTACATGGCCGAGGGCGCCATGGGCTTGCCCGTGTTCCAGAGCACGCCGGAAAAGGGCATCGGCATCGCTTACATGCTCGGCTCGACCGGCGGTTATCTTGCCGGCTTCGTGGTCATGGCGGCGATCGTCGGCTGGGCCGCCGATCGTGCCTGGGATCGCCACCCGATCAAGCTCTTCGGTGCAATGCTGGTTGCCGAAATCGTCATGATGGCCATGGGCTTTGCCTGGCTGGCGCTTTTGATCGGCCCGGAAAAGTCATGGCAGTTCGGCGTCCTGCCCTTCATCGTCGGCGACCTGATCAAAGTTGCGCTCGCCGCAAGCCTGGTGCCGGCCGTCTGGTCGCTGCTGCCGAAACGGGCCTGAACCACTCAAAACAAAGAGCCGGCGGGCCTAGAGCCAGTTCCATTCCGATGGAATCGGGATGGGGCTATGGCTCTTTTTGATGATCATGCCGCTGCGAGGCGATGGCGGAAATAGGCAACGGTTTGCCTCAGCCCGTCTTCCAGGCCAACTTTAGGCTCCCATCGCAGCGACTTTCTTGCCAACGAAATGTCGGGGCATCTCTGCCTGGGGTCGTCCTGCGGCAGTGGCCGGAACTCCAGCCTGGAACGGCTGCCGACAATGGCAAGCACAAGCTCGGCAAGTTCGATCATCGTCGATTCGACCGGATTGCCGAGATTGACGGGACCGGTGAAATCCGCGGCCGTCGCCATCATCGAAAGCAAACCGTCGATGAGGTCGTCGACGTAACAGAAGCTTCGTGTTTGACGGCCCGTGCCATAGATCGTCAGTGGCTCGCCCCTGATCGCCTGCACGATGAAATTGCTGACGACACGTCCGTCATTGGGGTGCATCCGCGGACCATAGGTGTTGAAGATGCGCGCCACCTTGATCTCGAGCTGGACCTGGCGCCAATAGTCGAAAAACAGCGTTTCGGCGCACCGCTTGCCTTCGTCGTAGCAGCTGCGGATGCCGACCGGATTTACCCGCCCCCAATAGTCTTCCGGCTGCGGGTGGATGTCGGGGTCGCCATACACTTCCGAGGTCGAAGCCTGCAGAATTCTTGCCCCCACGCGCGCGGCCAGATCAAGCATGTTGATCGCACCCAGAACATTGGTCCTTGTCGTCTGGATCGGATCACGCTGGTAGTGAACCGGCGCTGCCGGGCAAGCCAGATTGTAGATCCCGTCGACTTCGATTTCGAACGGCAGCGTCACGTCGTGACGCATCATTTCAAACAATGGATTTGGTGACAGGTGGCCGACATTGTCCTGCGACCCAGTCAGGAAATTGTCGACGCAGACGACATGGTGTCCAAGTCCGACAAGCCTGTCGCACAGATGCGATCCAAGAAAGCCGGCGCCGCCGGTCACAAGCAATTTGGCCATGGTATTCCCGGGTGATGAGCAGAATGAACGATGTTTCCGAGGCGCCGTCTTCCGCTGTTTATCATTGGATCGAGGTTTGCCAAATTGCGATACCTGGTTGTCTTTTCTTCCAAGAGATAGCCACTAAATTGTGTGGGAATAAAAGAATGTAAAACCGGGGTACGGCATTTTACGGATAGGACATCTATCCTATTGATATTAAAAGGACAATATGGCTTGTGCGTGCTTTTTTGAAGTGACTGCCGACAAGTTTTTAGTCAGGTTTCGGCTTAGGGCCAAAAGCGATTATCGTGAGCTGGAAAAATCCGATCGGTCGACAGCGTTGGGTCGCTTGTGCAAGATCAAGATCGTCAGACCATATGACCCAGTTCCCAACGCTCGACCCGATGTGGAAGCTGATGGCAACGCTTCGCTCGACCGCGGGCGTGAAATGTCAGACGTTCATCGGTCATCCGACGATTCACTGAAGTCTCGCAACCTCAGCTTCCTCGTCCAGCATCGGATGGACAACCTATTGAAAGCTCACAATTAGAGCGGCAACGAACGCTGCGGCGATCTAGCGGCGGACGTGGTTCTGCCCGTCGTGCGAGCACGAGTTAGTAGCGAGCTAGGCGCTTTGCGGGAGCCTTGGGGGCCGTTGGGCGCTTCCTTCTAAATGCGCTCCGTGGCGTCGGATTCGCTTATTTCCCTCAAGTAAGCTGCCATGAAGCTCGGAGCGTTTTCTTTCATCCATTCCTGAGCAGCTTCGGCTACGCGCTCTTGCAAGATGCCTTCATCGATTCTGCGCTGATGATCCAACCATTCCATCAGCTTCTCCCAGAACTGGTCGGGCATTCGAACCTTGGAGCCGTCTGGCAGGCCGAGTTCCATCATCAACGGTTCGTCGGCCCCGCTCATCGTTCGCCGATGCTTCTGTTGCACCTGGTTTCTGAAGTGCTTCTTGGCTTCGATCGCCATTGCGGCCCTGAATTTGTTCCTGCCACTGCCCGTCGGCATCCGCAATACGATGATGTCGGACAGCGCATCGAGCTTTTCCTTAACAGCCCCTAGCTCTTGCTTCTGGTCCTGGTGGTCCTGGAACCAGCGAGGTTCAGTGCTTGCTCGGGTCCTCCCCGCTCATCAGCAGGTGAATGTCGCTCCCCGGAGTAAACTCCCCGACGGTCGATTTCAGAAGCCGTAGGGCGCCGGGCAAATCTTGGGCGTCGATCCTGCGCTTCATTTCGTCGAAGATGCGCACGATCAGCGCTCCCTCGATCGACCGTGGAGATGCGGCCAGGATCCCCGACGCACCGGTCCCGCTCAAGGTTTCCTTGTTGTCGAAAAGTTCCTCGTAGAGTTTTTCCCCAGGCCGAAGCCCGGTGTAGACTATCTGAACGTCGGTGTCCGGGCGGCGCCCCGAGAGACGGATGAGATTTCGAGCAAGATCCACGATTTTCACCGGCAAGCCCATGTCGAGAACGTAAATTCGGCCGCGCTCCTCCTGTCGCGCGCGGCTATGCGCCGCCGCCTGCAGGACAAGGAGGCAGGCTTCCGAAATTGTCATGAAAAAGCGTTCCATGTCCGGATGGGTAACTGTCACTGGGCCGCCGGCCCTGATCTGCTTCTCGAACAGCGGCACCACGGATCCGGCCGAGCCCAGGACGTTCCCGAACCGAACGGTGACGAAACGTGTGCCGTTGATCGCCGAGTCGAGATCCATCGCCTGGCAGAACATCTCCGCCATCCGCTTGGTCGCGCCCATGACGTTAGCGGGATTCACAGCCTTGTCGGTCGACACCAGAATCATCGTGGAGACGTTGGCACGAAGCGCGGCCTCAGCGACATTGCGCGTCCCGATCGCGTTGGTGAAAAGGCCTTCAAGCGGCTGAGCCTCAACGATCGGCACATGCTTGAGTGCTGCTGCGTGGAACAGCACGTCGGGTCTACGGGCCGCGACGATTCTGTTGACGGCGTCCTTTTCGCGCACGTTGCAGAGGGCAGCATGCAGCTCGAAGCTCGGGGGGGTGCCAGTGAGTTCAGCCTCGATAGAGTAGAGAAGGTGCTCGCTTGCGTCCACAAGAACGAGGCCGCGTGGGTTCAGGGCCGCGACCTGTCGTGCCAGCTCGGATCCAATCGAACCGCCAGCGCCGGTGATCATGACGGTCCTGCCCTCGATCATCGAGGCGATCTTGGGCGCATCAAGTTTAACGGGCGGCCGATGCAAGAGATCTTCCAGGTTGATCGGACGCGGCTCGATTTCAGCATCGATGCTTTGCATATCGAGAAGGTTCGGGAGCTTTAGGATTTCGACTTTCTGCTGCGCCGCAATCTCAACCAACGCCTCGATGCTGGCATGCCGCTGATAGTCCTCGCGCGAACGCGTCAGGATGACCGCTTCGGGCCGGCGCCCCTGGGCCTCGAATCGATTGAGGATCTGCGGCAGTCTTTCCAGCGGACCCAAGACTGGAACCCCGCGAATAGAACGTCCGGTCCTGCTACCCCGTTCGTCGATAATCGCAAGGACCTCGAATGAGGCGCTGTTCCTCTCCTTAATGGCCCTCAGGAAAGCGTCGGCGTTGTCGGTGGCTCCAATCAGGAGCACATGCTTGCCGGCGCCGCGATCGGCCAACCTACCCCGAGCGATGTCGTGTCGATTGCGATAGAGCCGATACGCGGCACGCGGCCCGGCTAGCAGCACGATCAGGAAGGCCCAGGCGATAAGGATCGAAGAACGGGGAATCGAGGCCAGTCGATCCAGCAGGAACTGGGCCACTGTGAAACCAGCGACGGACGCGCTAGCTGTATAGGTGATCGCCAGGAGATCCGACAGCGACGCATAGCGCCAAATACCACGGTTCAGTCCAAGCAAGAAACCGACACCGCTGACAACAAGCCCGAATAGAGCCGCCGCACCAAGGAAATCCGTCAAGCTTCGAACAACAATATCGAAATCAAGCCTCAACACGAGCGAAAGCAACATCGCGACAGCACCCATTATGCCGTCGTGCACCAGCGCCAAGCCCCGCAATACTATCGCTCGAGAAACTCGCCAAGACCGAGTCGTATTGTCTCCAGCTGAAACACGCCTTCGCCGTTTGTATTCTGCTGTAGACACTAGTTTAGACTTTCCAATAAAAGGCGGCGATCAACTCGATCCGTCGACGTCCCAGTGTCCGAACAGCCGAAGTCCGGTCGCTCGGAGCCGCAGTATAGGCTCTGGCGCTGACTTGTGCCACTAACGGCTGAAAATGGGAATGGTTCACGCGGCGATTGCCAATATTTCCCCGACGGAGGACTTGAAGTCAAGGCGACGGTCGAAGCGGGTGCGGTCGAACGGGATCTTGCCAATGTCGGAGGCCACACTGTCTGCGCGGTGCCGAAGAGGGCTGGTGATCAGCACAAAGGTATCGTCTCGACCTCGCAATGGGTAATCCGGGTCGCTCCTCAGCCTAGTGAAGTCGATCCTGATGTTGCTGCCACCGTGCAAGGTGGGAGGTCGTCCGAGGCGGTCGTAGTGGGTGCCCTTGGGGACGATGTGCTCGCCGTCGGGCGGCGCGCCGTGATCGTCGAGCCACTGCCGCATGTAGCTCCACACCTGATGGGCAGTGCCACCCCTGACCACGGCCATGTTTGCTGCCGCTCGCACCGCACACATGGTTTGCGGCGTAGCGCAGCGCGAGCACCTGATCTGCTGTTCTGTTCATCCGGCATATATAGCACGGCTACATGAGGTGGCCACGCACACCACAAAAGTGAACCATTGAAGGCGAGGGTGGAACTCCTGGCGCAGGTCAAGGCGGCCAAAAAACCAGCGGGATGCTCGCGAAGCTTATCCGGCCGAGGAAGATCATCGCAGAGGATGCTAGAAAGCTGCGCCGCCGCGGTCGCACGCCGCGCTTGGCTGCGACGAATACATCTTGCTGTTACAGTCGGCTGTCGAGCACGATCTGAGGCTCATGGAGGCGGAAATGGCTCTCTTTGCGAACGCTCCAGTCGTCGCCGCGCGGGCAACGATGTTGCGGTCAAACCATGCGTCTGCCGCTCCGTCCTCCGCGATTCGATGCCACACAAGGAATCACGCGCGACTCATGCTCCGCAAGAGATGTGGGTAATTGAAAGCCAGGCCGGATGGATACTTTGCGGCAGCGCCTGACCGAACAGGTTGACGTCGATCGAGATCGGCCCGTCTAAATATAGGTTTTCGGCTCGACCAGGTTCTTCTGCTGGCGAAGATAGAAACAGTAGAAGCCGAATGCCGCGGCGAACCACATGAAGGACTCGCCGATCGCCAGCCGGGTGTTCGAATTGCTGAGGATGGTGATGGCAAAGAAGACCAGCGTCGAGATGTAGCAGGGCCATGCGGCCGGAGCGACTAGCTTGGCCCGCACGGCCAGCAGGACCTGCCTGGACGACCAGATATAGAGAAAGGCAAAGAACGCCAGCCCGACCACGCCATAACGCACGGCTACCTCGAGATAACCGCTGTGGAAGACGGCGTAGATGTCGGGATGATAGGTCCTGCTCTGCCATTCGGTGAGCCAGGCAGAACCGGCTCCGAAGATCGGGTGGCGTTTCCAGACCTCGAACGCATCCGCCCACAGCATCAGCCGCTCCCTGGCCGCAAGCGGAACCGTATCGCTCGCGATGGCGCGGTCGAAGGCCGGGACGACGCCATGGCTCAAAGCATCCGATACCAGGGTCTTGACGAAGATCATGGTGTCGCCGGCAGTGGACCAGAAGATGTTGTACGTGGCGGCAACGCCGGTCGCCACGAGAGCCAACACGCCGGCCCCGACCATCAACTCGCGGCGATCGCCTCTCGCCAGGGTCATGACCGCCAACAGGAGCAGGGCGAGGGCGAGCGCGAGCCAGACGCCCTTTGACCGTAGCGCAATGATGTTGACGAGGGCAAACAGGAGGACGGCTGCCGAGAGCGCTAAGTGCCTGATCCTGGTTGCGTTGTTCAGGTCCGCTCTTTGGGCCGTGTGTGCCATGAACTGCAGCGTGCACAGGAAGATGAACCCAGCCGCCACCGACGCGTGAATGGGATTGTTGAACAGCCGCGGCTCCGGCCTGATGCCATAAAGGATGTCCGAATAGCCGGTGTCTGCCGCCAGGAAGACGAGGCTCAGGATCATGAACCAGAGGACGAGCCGCGCAGGCCGCCTGACAAACAACAGGAGCGAGAAGCCGGTCGTCGCATATAGAAACGGAAACAGGTAGATGCCTTCTGCGCTGCCCAACTGGCCGGTGCCGAAATAGACGATCGCCAGCCGGATCAAGACATAGAACGACCAGCCCACGCACAGCAAGCCAACCCCTCCGATCAGCGGTTTGCTGTAGGTCCACAGGTCCCGCCTGAACCAGCGGATGATTGCGACCGCGACGAGCGCCGCCCCCGCATAGCGGTAGGTGTCGGCCTCGCGCCAGACCGCGGAGACAAAGGCGAGAACGGCGAAAGCTGGAAGCACCAGAAGCAAGTTGTTGCGCTGCGCGTCGTCCCTGGCGTAGTCCGGGGTTTCCCGCAGCAGGGGCGGCCGCAGCAGGACGTGATGCAGGCGGATCAGCTGGTCCTTGGCCCGGAATGCCGCGGCGCCCAGCCGGCTCGGCCAGGGAAGCTGCGCGAATTTGTAGCTGCCTGAGGGGCCGGCTGTACCGGAGATCGCGCTGCTGGCGGCGAAGCCAAGCACGTTTCGGCGGACAGAATAGATTTTCAGTCCGGTATCCCAGAACCGTTCGAGTGCGACGTCCCACGGCATTTTCATCACCGCGAGCGCCGACAACAGCCCCTGCGCGCCGTCCCGCGTCACCAGATAGGCGGCGGCCGAGCCTGGCCAGCCGTGCAGCGTGCGGCCGATCTCGTCGCCTTCCGTCGTCTCGACGGCGCGCAGGAACAGGCTCATCCGATGATTGGCCAGCTTGATGACGTCGAAATCCGGCACAGCGGCGATGATGGCCTCGATGCGCCGTCTGGTGTTTTCGCCGAAGAGGACGTCGTCCTCGACAATCAGGCCATAGGCGCTGCCATCGGCCAGGAACGTTTCCAGCGCCTGGATATGGCTGCGGTAACAGGCATATTCGCCGGGCAGAATGTCGCGCCCGTTCCGCTTGCGCGCGGTTGGAAGATCGATCTCCGTCCAGTCCTTTTTGGTGAGGGCGCGGCCGTCGATGGCGGCAATGCGCTGCAAGGTCAGGCCGGCCGCTTCGGCGCTGGCGAGCAATTCACTCCAGCGACCGGTCTCGCGATCGAGGTTAATGGCGAAGATCGGAAGGTTCATTGGTCCATTTTCGACTGCGCCACCCTCTTGGTCGAATCTTCGGTCAACCTGTATGGAAAGAGGGCGATATATCAAGGCGATACTGTTTCTAACCATGTGCAAAGAGGCGGCCCCGATTTGCCGCGATTGCGTTAGCATGTCGCGTGAGGGGTGGCCACACGGCATCGGCGACTGACTGGATGTCCTATCTTGAAAAAACCTTTGGCCGTTGATGCCGATAGCCACCAGTCTGGCTATTGCGGAGGGCATCCTCGATACGCGCGCGAAGGCCGGCGGCGTGGGATATGCTACGCGGCTTTCCCACCTTGGCGCGCGGAGAAATGGTTGTTGATAAAAAGTCGGCGACCAAGGCCGCTAGGTAGAATACGAGCACCTTTCTGACATAGGCTTCGAAAGCCTCGCGGTTGATCGGTCCGTCAATGACGTGCGACGAAGCCGGTGAGGCTAAGGGCGCCGACGAAGGTGGTCGTCTTCCAGTGTCCGTGCGGCACGCCGACCCTCAGCCGCTCGCCCCGTGCCGCTCGGCCGTGGCGGCGCGCCATGTTTGGTGGAGGCCCAGGTCTCATCGATGAAGATCAGACTTTCGGGATCCAGATCGAGCTGGCTCTCGAACCATTCCTCGCGGCGCTTCGAAATGTCGGGGGCGGTTCTGCTCGGTGGCGTGCGCGGCCTTTTTTACGCGTGATGGCGTGGCGCTTGAAGAAGCGCTGGATTGCTCCGAATCCGAAGATCAACCCTTGCTCGCGCAAAGCGGCGCGGACCTCCTCAATGGTTCTGTCGCGCTCCGGACCGAGCGCTTCGAGGATCGCTTCCTCGTGAGCATCAACATGATGGGACTTCTGGTCATCGCCCTGGGCCGGGCATCCCCTTGTTCGCGCTCACGGGTCTGCCAGCGACTAATGCTTGATGCGCTGACGGCAAACCGTGCCCCTGCCTGACGGTGCGAAAGGCCGTCCGACACCGCCAACAACACACGCTTGCGAAGATCATACGAAAGCGAACCTGCCATTCCTGCTAGCCTCCGCCCAGCAGGAAGCTTGAATCAAATTCCACCCGATTTGGGAACCCTCACCGATTCTGCGAACCCTTCTTGCAAGTGTAGTCACCGAGCTGCCAGGTCGGAATTACAGACATGCTCTGGCTCATGTCCGTGCCTTTGACGTTGATCCACGCATCATCGTCACCGACGAAAGCTCGATTCCTTCGATCTATTGGGTACCGCAGGATCCAAAACTCAATGAACCGGAACTGCGGAGACATCTTCTTCAGCGGCAGACGTTGATGAAGCTTTTAGCCGATTGTCGCACCGAGGATGAGAAACAGGCACGACGACAGGAGGTTGATCGCGACATCCCGGACATCGCCGGCGTGTCATTGGGGAATGGCGAAGTATCCGTCCGAATTCGAGGGTCATGAGATGATCTTATCTTCTCGACCGGCCCTATTTCCACCCGCGACATCGGCCTTTCAAAAGTTCAATTTGACTCCCGCTCAACTCGATCTGGTGTGGGATATGAATCGAGGTTTGAGCCGCGCGAGTTCGACCAATTCATTGAGACAAGCCGAACGCTCGGCCTGAACCCCTTCAACTACGACATCGACGCGCCCTTGCGGCTAGACACTGTTGCCAAGCTCGGTTTTCCGGATGAAACGATGACGGTCAAAGGGCTCCGAAAGGAGCGTGACCGGGGTCGCCTTACCACAGAAATCATCGCCAACAAGGAATATACGACCTTGGCGGCGATCGAGCGCATGAGAGAACTATGCCGCGTCCAAGCAAAGGAACCCGCCTTGTCTGGCGGGACGAAAGCAGGAAGGCCGACGGGTCGCTCCGGAGCAAGGCCGGATGGTTCGTCGAAGAAAACGGAAAGCGAACAGCAACTGGCCTTGTCAAGGATGATCGCATCGCGGCTGAAGAATTCCTTGCCGACTACATCACGGAAACGGTAGTGCTGCACCGCCCAGTTCTCACTCGAAGTACCTGTCGCGACTAGGACTAGACAGAGCTTTGCGAACGCCCTCACGCGGTAGCGGCAAGTCGAAACATGCAAGATGACGCCCCGCTTGCCTGGAAGCCCTGGGACACAGGAATCCTAATCCAATGACAGGAGGCCTGACGAGTCTCATCGGGGGAACGCATTGCCGTCCAAGGAGCAACCGTGCAGAGCGCGACTGCCTTCCTCCATTTGGGCCTCCTTCATATTGCACGGCGGGAGTCGCTCGATGGCGACCACGCGGGAACTGAATCACCGATTCCTTGCAGAAGTGCGGCCGCCTTTCAGCGTCGGTGGCTGTCGAGACGATGATAGAGCTCGGCGTAAGACTTCCCCATTCTGTCGGCGGTAAAAAGACGAACGTACCGATCACGCGCGGCTTTCCCCCATTTCGCCGCCTCCAGCGGCGAGTGGATCAGCCGGTTGATGGCTTCGGCAAGACGCGACGGGTCCGATGGCCGAACAACCAGCCCGGTCTTGCCGGACTCGTTAACATAACTTGTTCCGGTGCCGAGTTCGCACGAAATCAGCGGCTTGCCGCACATCGCTGCCTCCACCAGCGAAAGCCCGTAGGCCTCCGACCGTTGGTTCGAAGGGAAAACGAACCCGAGGCAGTTGTGGAGCAGCACCATCTTGCGCGGCTCGGTCACCTCGCCAAGAAAGATCACATTGTCACGGCGCAGCGTCTCGGCCTGGAGCTTGAGTTGCCGTTCAATCGGCCCGGATCCGGCGATGACGATCTTGCATCGCACCTGGTCGGCAGCCTGGATCAGGATATCCAGTCCCTTGTAGTAGCGCAGGACGCCGACGAACAGCACGTACGGTTCCGTGACCATCGATCGGCACCAGTCGTTGTCGGCTTCGGTTGGTATAGGATAGGCGTCTTCGTCGATGCCAATGGGAATGACTTTCGACTTGGCCTTGAATGCCCTGAGAACCGGGCTCGATTCCAGATAGTCCGGCGAAGTCGCCACGATCGCATCGACATCCCTGAGGAAGCGCGTCATCAGCGGTCGGTAGAAGGGCAGGATGAACCTCTGTTTTACGATGTCGGAATGGTAGGTGACGACCGTCGGCTTGCTGTGGCCGGACTGAAAATGGACTACGTCCATGAGCGGCCATGGAAAATGATAGTGGATCAGGTCGGCAGTCCTCGAGAGGGCGGCGAATTTCCGGAAAACGTCGCGTGAGAATCCGGTCGAGGCCAGCTCGAAATCCAGTTTGGCTTTTCGGGCCACATGTCCGTCAAAGTGTTGCGTGGCCTCGTCGGGAGTTCGGCTCAGCGACAGCACTTCCGTTTCGATGCCATGGCGGGCCGTGCTCTGGGCGATGGCGTGGATCGTCCGCTCCACGCCGCCGAAGGAATCCGGCCAATATGTCTTGAAGAAGTGCAGGACTTTCAAGCGGAGGTCTTTCGTCTTTGCTCGATGGCCCGTTCAAAAATACCAAGCATACCCTTGGCATGATTGTCCCAGGTGAAGCGTTCCGCGTTTTTCCGCGCGCCGGCGGCGATTCGCTCCCTGAACGTCGCATCGACACAGAGCTTGTCGAATGCATGTGCTATTGCAACAGGGTCCCTAGGGTCAACAAGAGCGGCGCTTTCGCCGGCGACCTCCGGCATCGATGATGTGTTCGATGTCAGAACCGGCTTGCCGAATGAGTGCGCCTCGACGATCGGAAAGCCGAAGCCCTCATAGAGAGACGGCATCGCCAGAAAAAGGCAATTGGAATAGAGCGTGGCAAGCATTGCGTCATCTACGAAGCCGGTAAAGGTGATGTTCTTCTCGAGTCCGCCGAGGCGCACATCGTCGGCAAGGCCTGTCTGTTTCCAGCCGCTGCCGCCGACAATGACAAGATCGCAGCCCGACCGGGTGCTTTCGGGCAGGAGGCCGTAGGCCTTTATCAGGTTGCGCAAGTTCTTTCTCGGCTCGAGCGTGCCGACGAAAAGCGCGTAGGGTTTGGTGATGCCGAGACGCTCCAGGCTTGAAAACCCGCCGGCAGCGGGCAAGGAGGTCGTGCCCGGGGCGATCGTCCTGACCGGTGATCGCAGCCAGGGAAACTCTTCCGTCACCGCGATTGCCGTGGCACTCGAATCCGCCACCACGATATCGGCTTTTCGCAATGCGGGCCTCATCAAGAGGCGCTCGCCCAGCCACGTCCGGGCGCGCATGGTTTCCGGCGCGTGCACCCAGACGAGATCGTGGATTGTGACCACCCGCGCGATCCGATTGTCCAGAAAGAGCGGCAGGCGATGGGCCGGACCCCAGAAGACCTCTACTCCGTCACGCGAGGCCAGGGAAGGCAGGATCGCTTGCCCCCACAGCGCCCGCATGGGCAGTGCCTTGATGCCGGCGGTTCGCAAGGCCACGCCAGACGGGACCTCATAGCTGGCGTTGACCTCGGACGGCGCATAGAGGAACACTTCGGCGCCGAGCGCCGACAATGCCTTGATCGACCTGTGGACGAATCTGCCAATTCCGTCGGTGGCCGACCCCAGGTTTCTGCCATCGACCCCGATTCTCAATCTTCTCTCCGGAAATGAACTAGGCGAAGGATTCCGGACATTTTTATGGTGGGAGCGGAGGCAGGTCTTCCACGGATGATTAGGCGACAGAGCATTATGAAGTAACGCTAATATACATTTGGCTATTCCGCACTTCGAATCGGGAAAGACTTCCCGGCGGGAAAACCGCTTGCGCCCCAGCTTGATGATGGTAGATGCACGGAGTGTCCAGCCACAAATTCGCAAGCAAGCCCCTGCCGAAACTGATAATCCAGATTCCTAGCTATAATGAGGCGGAAACGCTCCCTTCGTTTTAGGGATGTTGTTGACGAGAGGCGATTGTCTGCCCACTAGAGGTGGTGTTCTCCGGCACCACGCCCCAAGGAATGACCAAAGGACCTTCGCGGGCAAAAAGGGCAACGGGCTGTTGTGGCCAGATTCGAGTAGCATCCACCTTCGGATTCAGACGAACGCCAGCGTCACCCGGGCAAAGTTGCAGTCCATGTGTTGCCTCTTGGAGTTCTGAAGATGTTGCGAAGCAAGAGTCCCTATGCAAGGGATTGTTGCCCGATTGTGCGAAAGGGGCGAACGGAATGAAATGGTACCCTAAATCTTGGTGGTTAAAGCACCGCCGTCAAGTTCCAATGGATGGCCCGACTTTGAAAGATCCGGTGTGGCAGATGTGCACAGCGGCACAATTCGAAGAGGATGCCTACACTGAGGCATCGCAGGCCCTCTTCCTTCCAGCAGGGGTGAAGCACAGGAAACTATGGGAATGGGCCTACATCCGCTCTGTCCTGTTTTCTCACTTCGGGTCCCTTGAGGGGAAGCGCGGTCTTGGTTTCGGAGTGGGCCGTGAGCCACTAGTAGCAAATTTCGCAGGCGCGGGGGCCTCTATTGTCGCCACGGATCTGGGCGGAGAAGAGGCGGCTGCTGCGGGGTGGATAGAAACGGATCAACATTCTGCGTCCCTCGAAGCACTTCGCTATCCGGGGCACTGCCCGGCCGACTTGTTTAGCCAACGTGTCGCATTTCGTGCTGTCGACATGAACGCAATACCAGCGACCTTGTGGGCTTCGACTTCCTTTGGTCAAGCTGCAGCTTAGAACATCTGGGCAGCCTTCAGCATGGAATGTCCTTCATAGAGAGTTCAATGAGGTGTTTGCGCCCCGGCGGGTTGGCAGTTCACACCACGGAATTTAATGTCTCGTCGAATGACGCAACTATGGAAAGCTTGGCTCTATCCATCTATCGTCGCCGCGACATTGAGGCGCTCGCTACGTCGCTTACATCCAAGGGTCACCGCGTACCCGCCATAAACTTTTCCCCTGGCGACCTGCCGCTGGACCGGTATGTCGACATGCCCCCCTATTCTTCTGATCAACACCTAAAGCTGCGGGTGGCAAAGTTTAATACCACCTCGTTTGGAATGACGATATGTGCGGCGAGCTAGACTAGTAATTGAAAGACTCAAATTGCTACCACGTGATGCCCATACATCGTCACTTCTTTGAACGAGGGGTCTGTCGAAAATTTCTCGCGAGCAGCTTCATAGAAGACATGGTGTGCATCAACCGTGGTCAGCATCATCTTGTTGAATCCGACTAAGAACGGTGCAATCTTAGGGCGACCGAAAGCAAAATGCAGGCCCACGGCCTCATGGACGCCTGGCCAATGTGGGCTGTAATAATCATCAACGAAAATAACGCCCGCGTATTCAATCATCGCCATCGCGGCTTTGATGTCGTGGAAGGTGTTATCAACAGTATGTGACCCGTCTATGCTGAACAATTTAGCGTTGCCGAACTTCCCGGCCATCTCGACCAAAGTAGCACCATCGAGCTGAAGACTATTCATTTTAATGGCGTGGACCTCGGATGGTCTGTGGCAATATTTCTTGACATTTTCCGAGAAGGTCTCCCGGTTGCCGTTCCCTGAGCGATCTATGTTTTGATGCTGGTCTTCGAAAATGTCGATTGCTATGGATGGCTCGCCTAGCTGCATGACGTTGTGGCAGGGAATGAAAAAGCGGCCGTGGTGAACACCTATCTCCACATGGCATCCCCTAACGGAAAGTCGTTCATGAATTTCAGCAATGAGCTCAAGGACGTCACGCATCCGCTCATGAACCCAACCCTCTACTTCATGAAAGCCCGTCTGGAAGAAGTCGGCAGGTGCAGGGGATTGCATTTTTTTCCACATCAAGATGGATGATCCTCTTAAGTAGCGAAATAGCAGCGGCCAGCCGCAGCGAAAGGCCGTGGGGTAGTCCGCCGCTGCCTCTGAAATGTCACTCATCCTCCGAGATCTTTGTAGACGAATTCGCACATCTCGGCCTTGATAGCAAACGAACTTCATCCTCTCCACACAAGTGTCGGGCTGCGTTGATCTGGTCTGTCCAGTTCATGAAGCAAACCAGCTGTGGTGATGGTGCTTGATATGGAGCGCCTTGAGCATTCGCTCCAGTCGCGCAGACAGCCGTTTTTGTTGATGCGCTGTGCGCCAGCGCTCCGCATCGCTGGCTTTCTGTCTGGCCAATTCAGAATTCATGGAAAGCTCGGCGAGAAGGTTTTGAATCCCGATAGAAATCGAGTCTGGATCTTGACCCGGCAATTCAAATACCGCTTCACGAACGTCATCGAAAATCGGCAGCGGAGTAACGGCCACGGGTCGCTTGGCGGCAATTCCATAACGAACGGCCCCGCTCGCGGACTCGCCCGTATCCTCGTACGGGAAAACAATCAGATCCGCCTCAGTCAAAAGTGCGAAGCTTTCTTGATCGTCCAGGAAATCGGTATGAAGTTCTACATGCTGATCCAGCCCCAAATCGGTGATCAATTCACGGGCTTTGTGGATGAGCAGTCGTGATTGGGCAACATTGTACTCAGCATTTACCATGCGTAGCTTCACATCGACGCCATTCTTCCGAAGCAGGCCTACAGCTCGGATAAGGGCATGAAGCCCTTTATGAGGCAGAAAAAATCCATATGAGGCGAGGAGATAAGGCCCCTTGGCATCGCCGCGTGCCGCCTCTTGAGGCGCTACGGGACTCTCGATCAGCCCATGCGGAAACAATGTGACATTGTCGACCAAGCCAATGTCCTTCAGGCGATTCATATCTGCTACGGAGTGAACTAGAATCCTGTGGCAGCATGACAGAACCTTGGCAATGGCTCTTAGCCTCCTATCCGGCAAAGTGGGAGGATCCTGCGTCGAATGAAGCATCAAAACGACAATAATCCCCCTTCCTATTTGTATTTCTAAAAAGCGTTCAAGCGCGCCGAAATCAAAGAAGCTATAATTAAATTGAACAACCAAAACATCTACAGGACTATCACGAATTACCTGAGAAGCGTTGCTCAAATTGCCGCTTTGAGACCAGCAGCTGAGTACCTTTTCATTTTGAAAATTGGCGGGCGTTTCGTCAGTACAAAAGATAACCGGCATTTTTGAAAACTCTGCCAGCGCGTGCTCTGAGTACGTTGCAATGCCGCAGGTCGTTTTCCAAGTCGACATCCAGCCGACTGAGGGTTCTTTGTCAATCTTGATTGAGGACCGCCTTGCAGCTTCTACGAGCCGCTGAGCTACCCCTGTCCATCGAAATTCACGAAGGAGCTTTTTCCGGCCGAGAGCCGCGCGTCGCTTCAATTCCTGCTTCGGAAGTTCGAAGACGCCACGCATCGTATCCGCCAAATGTTCGACATCCACGGCGGCCCAAACGGAATCACTCAAACCGAAATGTGTTTGCGTTCGTTCGAATTGATAGTCCACCAACCATGCTATCTCAGGTTTGCAAAAATCAAGTTGTCCTCCCCAACCTGTCGTAATCACAGGGAGCCCTGACATCATCGCCTCAGCCATTGGGAGTCCGAACCCCTCAGCACGACTCGGAGCAACCAGAACGTCGCAAGCTTCATATAGTGCTTTCAGACGTGAATTATCAAAATCCTCAATGATTATTTCAACTCTCGGAAAATCACTGCGATGGCCAATTGCCTCTCTAAGCCAGCGATCAATCTCATTGTGCGGATTTGGGAACGTTTTTATGATCAGGACAACGTCGTCACGAGACGAAAAGGCTCTTCCGTAGGCATTCAACAACAGATCTGCCCCTTTTCGGGGAAAGCAAGATGAAACGTGTAGAAACTTGAAGCCTGTCTGTGACAGCCGAAATGTCGAATCGGCGACTATGCGATCCCAATGGTCGATGCCGCACCCGGAAACCGACAAAGGTACGGTGACGCCGTGATCGATGAGAATTTTTTCCACATGAGGCGACAGACAGGTGATTGCCTGCAAATGCTTGTTGAACTCTTCGACCCATTCTAGAGGGAAGCCGGATTCCTCCCAAGCATAGTGGTGGAGCATATTGGTCGGACTTGCCATGTCGTCGACACGTGGCGGATAGAGGATTCGACTGGTTACGTCGGCATCGTGTTGGCCGAGTTCTTGGGATCGAATCCACATCGCATCG
This sequence comes from Mesorhizobium sp. AR10, assembly GCF_024746795.1. Lineage (NCBI taxonomy): Bacteria > Pseudomonadati > Pseudomonadota > Alphaproteobacteria > Hyphomicrobiales > Phyllobacteriaceae > Mesorhizobium > Mesorhizobium sp. AR10. The sequence goes on along the minus strand of NZ_CP080524.1, from coordinate 5,511,172 downwards.
AGATCCGGGTTCTGCTTTAGATAATGTGGATTTGGTAGAAAGTCGCCAGGTCCTTCTGTCGAGAACAACGCAACGTCATGGCCTAAATCCGATAGCGCGCGTGCTGTTTCTCGATTGAGCAGCGCCAAACTATAGCTGCTGTCGAACGGCCCTTCGACGCGCCACTTTAGCTCTTTCGACAAATCGAGAGATGCTTCGCGCTTTTTTGTAGCTCGGAAGCTGGCCTCTATAGCTTCTGCGGTACTCAAAAGGTCTTCGTCTGTAGCGCCGTCGACTGAAGCAATGGAGTCGATCAGAGCCCGATATCCGACGTCAGTCCCACCCCTCACAACGGCCCGGTCTGAATGGCTCAACACGCTCTCGAATGCCCTGATCGCTTTTTCTGCGGACTGATCCCATGAAAACAAGCGCGCACGGTCCAATCCGCGCCGCGACAGCTCCGCGCGAAACTCGTCATCAGTGAGGGCGGCCAGCATCTTGTCGGTAATGGACCGTTCATCCATCGGGTCGAAAAGTGCCTTATCCCAACCTACCACTTCCGGAATACTTGTTGTTCCTGCAGCGATCGTCGGGGCACCGCATTTCATCGCCTCCAATGCGGGGAGGCCGAAGCCTTCATGCCAAGATGGAAAGACAAAGAGCCGGCAAATATTGTAAAGCTCTACAAGCTCTGGATCGCTTACATATCCAAAGAGTCGAAAATCTTCGTCAGTTAGGCCCAAGGAGTAAGCTTTGGCCTTTATTTGTACCGCAGGGATTTCCCCCACCTTGCCAACGATTCCCAAGATATGCTGACGACGAATATCGGGCGGAAGGGCAGCAAACGCGCCAAGCAAACGGTCAATATTTTTACGAAAATCAATACCGCCGGTATACAGCACCAGTTCTCGATTCAGGGAGAAGCTTCTGGCCGCATTACCTTTATTGAATTGGATTATTTGTCTAAATTCATCAGAAGTTGAGCCAGATATATTAAATACCTTACTGTCGTCCAAAGAAAGAAGAGAAACAGCTTCGTCGGCCGTGTACTGAGATATCGCCAGGCAGATGTCTGACTTTTTTAGGTAATCAATTTTTTCGAAATAGAATTTCTCTGAAGGGGTGCCAGAGGGCAGATACATATCTCTATAAATATACGGTATCAAGTCATACAAAGTAGTGGCTATAAGAGATGACCCCGGAAGTTGACGTATACTTGAAGCGGAGTGGTCACTGAATCCCTCAAATAAGCTGCTTATGTGGACGACATCCGCGTGAAGCGACTCGGAGAAGGCTTCAAATATCCTTTCACCAGCCGACTTTCGCCAGCCGATATCATACCAATTGTCACCGAGTCGGCGATCAGGGCCGTTCCAAACGTGAAAGGAATGAGGTGGTGCCACATTGCTTAAAGAATTAAATATAGAGTCAACCGAGTCCGGCATGTTTCCATTTAGGATAAAGCATACCTCATGATGTCCACGGTTTCGATAAATCGCCTCTGCGAGAGAGATCGTATAGCGCCCAATCCCACGAAATCGGCTTTCGGTTTGCGCTCCCTGTAGGTCTAGAGCAATTCGCATTAGATTTCTCTTCTTCCCTTTAAAGATTGCTCAAGATCCAGCAAAATTCTGTTGGCATCAGAAGATTCCAATATCCGCGCATCGATATCACGATCGGTTCTAGATCGACGTGAATAGGATATAGAAGAATTTGGAAATCCAAAAAATGTATTACGAAAGCGATTATCCGAGACAATCTTGGCTATAGTGAAATCGCGGAAGCGATTGAACAAAGGCGGGTAGCGTCTTAGCTGTTCAGATAAAAAGGCCTTCAATCCGGGCCGCTGCATAACAAATCGAATAGCAAAAATAGCAAGAGAATCTCTCTCCGATTTCAGGCTGCGCAAACTAACGCCTGCAATAACTCGCTTCAACACCCTGCCAGTTCGGCGATAAGGGCCCATCAATTTCCATGATCTGCTCTGGTAAATCTCTTCAACTTTCTTCTGCAGAGTTTCGGACTTTAGCCACCATTCGTGAGTGCGCAATTTTTCTGCCGATAGGTCACGTATCAAATTTGATATAGTACCGCTAGTTTCCAATGCGTTGGAAACTAGGCGAGAAATTTCAGTATCCCGCTCCTCAATAGCAGCTTGTTTATCGGCCAACTGCTTCGTGGCCGTGGCATCTGCATTGGCTATGTGTTGGTGGAGGCGAGAAATTTCGGCATCACGCTCCTCGACGGAAGCTTGTTTAACAGCTAGTTCCTGCCGCATCGGTGCAAGCATGTCAGATTTGCTGGAAGCCGAAAAAACGAACTGATCGAAATGGTTCGGCCCCGGTCCGAATGAATCTTTCAGCTCCGGATGTTCTTCGCTGACGTAAAAGCGATTCAAGCCGTCGAAATAGACGAATTCATAACCGAGCCCCTCAAGATGGGGTTGCCATTCGTCATGGCTCTTTTCCGTCGAAAGCGGCAAGGTGCTTTCCACCACCACGATCCAAGGGCGCACCGCGGAAGCCCCCCAGCTTTCAATGACCGCAGATTCCATGCCCTCGACATCGATCTTGAGCCAGTGAACCTCCCTCTCGGCGTGACGGTCCAAGAGGTTCTGGAGGCTGACGAGCGGAACTAGTCGCTCGTTCATTTTGAATCCAGCTTCGACATGCTGCTTGGCGATGGCAGGGTCCCCGGTGCTGAGGCCCGTTCCCGGAAATTCATGGAAAGTCAAAAAACCTATGTCCGTACTGATTGCTGCCTCGATCACCTCCTCGTCCGGTCGCGCATCGCGTATCTTGGCGGCATAGGTGGCGGTAGGCTCAACGTGCACCCCGCGCCAGCCTTGCTCGTAAAAGGAGAGACTTACGGAATCCTCGACCGGGTCCTGGGCCCCGATGTCGATATAAAAGCCGCGCTCAACAGATTTGAGGGCGCGCCACAGTATGACGTCTTCGAAATTCTGCGCGTATGAGGTGATCATCAGAGTTCAGGAAACAGTGAGGAATGAGCTTTGTTCAGCGACACAGGCGGGAGTTCGATGCGCCGATCTTCGGGAAAGAAACTCGCCGCGATCAATCCATCGCCGCTGTAAGACTGCTGCACGTCATGCTCGGCCAGGATGACTGCTCCCAACTCCAGCAACGCTTGCCTGCAATCAGCATGGGTGGTTCGCGAGCCGGATATGCTGCTGTGGTGAGTCGACACGATCACAAATCGTAACTGGTTGCGCTCCGCCGCTGATGCCATCGAGCGAATGAAGGGTAACTCTGCTCCCTGTACGTCTAGATGCAGGACTTCGATAGTCCGCTCGTGGGCCAATTTGGACACCGCAGCCATATCGAAACAAGGCAACGATCGAATCTGTCCGTCTGATTCGCAACGCAATTCCAAGCTTTCGAGCGGCTGACCGCCGACACAGCCATTGTGAAAGCTGATTCGATTCTCCAATTGGTTCAGGCTCGCATTGTCCCGCCCCAATTGAAGATTGTTCGGGTCTGGTTCGATGCAGATCGCCGAAGCATTGGCAATTTCATGCAAGTACCACAGCGTATAGTAACACCAGAAAGCGCCCACCTCCACGACCAGCGAATTGTGGCGCACGTAGCGCAGGATATGGTGAAAGACCAATTCTTCCTGCGGCTCATGATGCCCCTGCAGCGCACGAATGATCTGCGCCATCCAGTCGCCATGATATCCGCCCGCCTTTACCCGTATGCCATTGTGCATGATCTGGACCGGACCGTTGGGTGTATCCAGAATGCGACCTGCATCCTGCACTTTCGCTATTCCGGCGCAGTCCATGCAACTGCTCGTCATTATGGCACGTTCGAGTTCGTTCACGCGGCAACCCCACGAATGACGAACCGAGCGTCAAGTGCGGATGTCCCGATGAAGAACGGTTGGGTCGCATTTATCACATCGAACACCAGCGCATTGTCCTGCCACTCGTAATTGTTCTCCACGTGTGTGTCTGAACTGGCCAGCGACGGTGAGAACGAGTATGAGCCTTGACCCAGCGTACAGGTGAAGGGCAGCTGGAATTCGATCTCCTCGCCTGCCTTGACATTCAGAAGGGCCTGCTCCGTGTGCCAGGTGTTGGTGCCCCAAACGACGTGGCCAGTGCGGTCGCGCAGCATAAGGCCCAGCACCAGGCGGGAAACATCCGTCTCTGCTTTCGCCACCAACTTCAACACCAGAGATTGTCCTACTTGCGCGATCTTCACCGGCTCATGACTCTTCGCGTCGAGAAGTTCCAGCGTTGACGCCTTGACCTGAAATGTCCCCGATCTGGTGAACGCCCAGCCATCTTTTTCTCGCCGCTGCTCTACTTTCAGCTTCTCGTTCTCCTTGGTCGCGATTAGGGCGTTGTAATAGTCGATTACCTCATCGGGCGGCCCGTCCCTCAGCGCATGCCCCTTGTCCAGCAGGATCACCCGGTCGCACAGTGTTCTCACGTCGCCGAGGGCATGTGTGACCAGTATGATTGACGTACCGGCGGCTCTGAAGCTGCGTATCCGGTCGAAGCTCTTGTGCTGGAAATAGCTGTCGCCAACCGAAAGCACCTCATCGACGATCAGCACCTCCGGCCGTTCGGCGGTGGCGAGCGCGAAGGCCAGCCTCGCCTGCATGCCGCTCGAATAGGTCCGAAGCGGCTGATCGAAGAACTCTCCGATCTCGGCGAAGTCCTCGATATGCGGCATGAGTTCGCTCAGCCGTGCCTGTGAAAGGCCCATCAGCCCGCCGGCATGGTAGGCGTTCTGCCTTCCGGTGAACTCGGGGTTGAAGCCGAGCCCGAGTTCCAGAATTGCGCTGATGCGGCCGCTGACATGCGCCGTGCCTTCGGTCGGCCGCACGGTGCCGGTGATCAGCTTCAAAAGTGTGCTCTTGCCGGCGCCGTTCTGCCCGATGAGGCCGAGCGCCTCTCCGGCCGAGAGCGAAAACGAGATGTTCTTGACTGGCCAGAACTCCTCGGTGGGTTCGACCGGTGCCCCGAACCAACCCGCAAACCTTTTGAGGCTGCTTGCATAATTTGCATAGCGTTTCGACAGGTGACTGACGGAAAGCACGGTCATGGTCACAACCCGTCGATGAGTTCGGGGCTTGCGCGGCGAAAGAACACGATCGCAAAGCTCATGCTCAGGATTCCCAAAGCCGCCGGCATGATCAGGCTTTCCGGACTTGGCCAGCGGTTGAACAACAATGCATCCTGATACAACGCAACCAACGGCGCGATCGGGTTGAGATTGAGCACAATGCTGTACTTTTCCGGCAAAACGCTGGCCGGGTAGACAATCGGTGTCAGCCAGTACCAGAGTTGCAGCACGATTGTCATCACCTGGGCGATATCGCGAATGAATACGTTCATCACGCCGAGGATGACGCCAAGGCCGAAACCGATAGCCGCAATCAGTACGATCCCGACCGGCAACAGGATCAATGTGCGGCCTGGTAGGTGCCCGAGGAAGATGAAGATGATGAACAGGGCGACGAGCAGCAGCAGATGATTGATCAGCGCCGTGCCGCCGACGATTATGGGCAGGCATAGACGCGGAAAGGCAATCTTCTTCATCACCGGCGCTTGTTCGATGAAGACGGTCATGCTGCGGGTGAGAATCTCGCTAAACAAATTCCACGCGGCCATGCCGGATAGAAGATAGATCGGATAGGCCGCTGGGCTGTCCGTGTCTGGAAGCCGAGCCTTGAGAACTTCGGAAAGCACGATCGAGAAGATGACCGCCTGCGCAAGCGGGTGGAGAATGAACCAAAGGCCGCCCAGACGGGACCGCACGAAACGTCCCTTCAGATCGCCTCTGATAGAGGAGATGATAAAATGGCGGTATTGCCATAAGCTTCGGAACATGTGCTCTCGATCCTTTGCGCCCTGCGGTAATGGCGTCAGCGGGCGTTACATAGCCGGTGCCAATATCCGAAAACGTCGGCGATTGTTTGCTCGAATGGCACCAAAGGCTGCCAATTCAGCTTGGCGCGCGCCTTTGACGCATCACCCCAGGCAACAGGGATGTCGTTCGGACGAAGTTTTTTCGGGTCGGCGCGGATTTCGATGTCTATGCCCGACTGCGCAATCAGCGCGTCCAGGATATCCCGGATCTTCCGCGGTTGTCCGGATGCCAGGTTGTAAACGCGGTCCGGTTCGGCATCCAGGTCGAGAAGCGCGGAACTCGCATATGCTCGTACCACGTCGCGAACATCCAGGAAATCGCGCTCGGCTTCAAGATTTCCTACGTGAATGATCGGTTCGCTTTTGCCGGACACGATCTCGGCGATCTGGCGTGCGAAGCTGGAGACTACGTAGGTATCGGACTGACCAGGGCCGGTGTGATTGAACGGGCGAAAGCGGACAGCGCGCAGACCGTCATATGCCAATTGCCCGATCATCAGGTCTGCGGCCGCCTTGGTGGCGCCGTAGACGTTCATCGGCCGAAGCGGCGCGCTTTCCGTCACCGGGCCGGCTACGTTGAGGAACGAAGCGCCATAGGCCTCCGAACTCCCAACGTAAACGAACCGGGCCTTCGGCGCGTGTCGCAGCACAGATTCGGCAAGATTCATCGTTCCCGTAACATTGACGTTCCAGGCATGTCGTGGCGCGTTGCGTGCATCGGAAGGTGCGGCGACCGCTGCCAAATGGATAAGCGCAGTCGGCTGTATCTCGCGGACGGCGGTGTCAACCGCTTCCCGGTCCCGCAGGTCGATTGCGTTTTGTTGCTCTTTGCCATGACCAAGCGCGAACACCTTGCAGTCGCCGTGGTCCCGTTCCAGCAGCTGCAACAGTGCCGAGCCGACGAACCCGCTTGCCCCGGTTATGAGGATGCGATGCCTGAACCTATCGACCATAACGCAAATGGGGCTTTCTGCTCAACTCAGCCTCTCGACGGGTTGGTATGGCGTTCGAGGTCGGCATCCACCATTTCACGGATCATCTCTTCCAGCGAGATCGTCGCTTCCCAGCCCAGCTTCTGCTTTGCCTTCGCAGGATTGCCGAGCAGGATTTCGACTTCGGCCGGTCTGAACAACGCCGGATCGATGACAAGGTGGTCATCAATCTCGAGTCCGACATGTTGGAAGGCGATCCGGCACATATCGCGCACCGTCGTCGTCCTGCCTGTCGCGATGACATAGTCATCCGGCTGGTCCTGTTGCAGCATCAGCCACATGGCGCGGACATAGTCCTTCGAGTGGCCCCAGTCCCGCTTGGCGTCGATGTTTCCGAGCCGCAGTTCCTTGGACATGCCCTTCTTGATGCGCGCGACCGCGTCCGTGACTTTGCGGGTCACGAACTCGATGCCGCGAAGTGGTGATTCGTGATTGAACAAGATGCCGCTCGAGGCATGCAGGCCGAAGCTCTCGCGATAGTTGATCGTTATCCAATGGCCATAGAGCTTCGCTACGGCATAGGGGGAGCGAGGATGGAAAGGCGTCGTCTCCGATTGCATGGGTTCCTGGATAAGGCCGTACATTTCGGACGACGAGGCTTGATAGAAGCGCGCCTCGGGCGATTCGAGGCGAAGCGCCTCGAGGACATTGGTCACGCCTATGCCGGTGACGTTGCCCGTCAGGATCGGCTGTTGCCATGATGATTTGACGAAGGATTGGGCGGCAAGGTTATAGACCTCGTCCGGCCTCACATCCCGCATCGTTCGAGCCAGGCCGGACAAATCCGTCAGGTTTCCATCGACGATCCTGACGTCTTTCTCAATGCCGAGCCACTTCAGCCGCGTGGTGTTCACGTCGGCGGTGCTCGATCGCCTGGCAAGCCCGTGGACCTCATATCCTTTGGAGAGCAGGAACTCTGCCAGGTAGGCACCGTCCTGCCCGGTGATGCCGGTTATCAAAGCTTTCTTCGTCATCAACACTCTCGATTGTATTTTGATAGGCTTGGTCTGCGGGCTCACACGCCGCAGTCCATCGGGCTGTCAGGTACGACCGTATATATCGTCGAAGCGCACGATGTCATCTTCGCCGAGATACTCGCCGCTTTGGACCTCGATCATCACCAAGCCGATGCTGCCAGGATTCTCGAGGCGATGTTTGTGGCCGCAAGGGATATAGGTGGATTGATTGGTCGTCAGGAATAATTCTTGGTCGCCGTTGACTATTTTCGCAGTGCCGCTGACCACGACCCAGTGCTCGGAGCGGTGGTAGTGCATCTGCAGACTCAAGCGCCCGCCCGGCTTCACCTCGATGCGCTTGATCTTGAAGCGCTCGCCTTCCTCCAGAACCGTGTAGGTGCCCCACGGCCGGTGCACCGTGTTGTGAAGCAAATGCGCCTCATGTCCCGAGGCCTTGAGCGCCTCGAAGAGTTTCTTGACGTCCTGGACGCGGTCACGGGATGCGACAAGCAATGCGTCCGGGGAATCGACGATCACCAGGTCGCTGACGCCGACCGTGCCAATCAGTCGCTTATCCGAGCTTATGTAGCTGCCCACGGTGTCCACCATGTGAACATCGCCGCGAATCCTGTTCCCACTCTCGTCAGGGGCGACCAGTTCGGCCATTGCGTTCCACGATCCAATGTCGTTCCACCCCATTTCGCAGGGGACGACAGCGAGATTGTGCGTTTTTTCCATCACCGCACGGTCGAGCGAGATACGCGGGGCCATGGCGAAATGCTCGGATGAGAGTTCGATATTGGTAAAGCCTTCGCCGCGGCTGAAGCTGCCGTTCTCGTAGCTATCGAGAACGGCCTCGATCACTGCGGGGCAATGCGAAGCCATTTCGTCGAGCATGACCTGCGCTTTGAAGCAGAAGATGCCGGCGTTCCAGAAGAAACGCTTGGACGCCACATAGGACTTGGCCGTCTCGATGTCCGGTTTTTCAACGAAACGGATGACCTTTTCGCCGTCGGCCTCGATGTAGCCGAATGCCGTGTCCGGCCTATCCGGGCCGATACCCAGGGTTGCGATACGTCCCTGCTGCGCATGTTCGATGGCCCGGCCCATGGCGTTCAGAAATGCCGGCTGGTCGCCAATCATATGATCCGCCGGAAAAATGCACAGAATCGCATCTGGACCCTGTGTTGCCTTGGCATGGATGGTTGCCGCAGCCACGGCGGCGGCCGTATCCCGACCCTCTGGCTCAAGCAGAAAAGTACGCGGCAGAACGACAGAATCCAGCTCGTCGAAGTCGTCTTTCGTAAGGAAAAGATGATCCCTGGACGTCACGGTAACGAGCTCCACGACGTCCTGTATGGAAGCTGCGCGCAGCGCCGTATGCTGGATGAGTGAATGTCCATCCGCCACCCTCAGGAAAGGTTTGGGGTGTGATTGCCTCGAGGCCGGCCATAGCCGCGAACCAGCGCCACCGCTGATGATGACCGGAACCACTTTCATCAAATAACCTCTATTTCGTCTGTGAGCGCGAAGGCTTGCGCCCTCTTCAGCGTCAGATCCACGATGGCTGTCGCCCTGCTGTAGCTCGCCGCCTCCGAGTAGCAGCGCAACTCCGGGGCATTGCCGGACGGACGCAGATGTATGATTTCGCCTGTAAGCGTTCGCGCTCTAAGTCCGTCGGTTTCGTCGACTTCGGCCACAGTCCCGAATGGGGCTAGAAATTGCTGTAGCGCACCCCGGCTTGCGAGGTGATCCATCAATCTGCGCGAACTTTCCGTGGGAAAGTTTTGAAGGCGTTCGCTCGCGCACACCGGAAGGTTCCAAAGCTCGCGCAGGTGCGACAGCGTCGTTTTTGTCGATGCCATCGTACCGAGGACAGCCAAGATCGGAAGCAGTGAGTCCCGTGTTGGCAATGCGGCCAATGTCTTTCCGGTCAGCTTGCAATCCGATCCCAGGAGAACACCACCATTGGCCTCAAAGCCGACAACGATGCTGCCGGCACCGTGTGACGCTTCCATGGCTTCGATGACAAATGGAGACCCGACCTTCGTTCTCAGGACTTCGAAGCCGAAAGCTTCCGAAATGCCTGAATTGGAGGTCACCGGTGTCACGATTGTATCTGCTTTCACGAACAAGGCCGTAGCGAGGCCAATCAGGTCGCCGCGAAACAGATCGCCATTCTCGTCTGCGACAAGTGGCCGATCGGCGTCCGCATCGGTCGACACGATGGCGTCGAGATTGAATTCCCGGACCCAACCCTTCAATTTTGCCATCGTGGGCGCATCAACGGCTTCGGTATCTACGGGGACGAATTTTTCGGTTTTCCCGACGGGGACCACACTAGCGCCAAACGATTCAAGAACCTGCACCAACAGTTCCGCTGCGACCGAACTGTGTTGATAGACCCCCAGTCTCATGCCGGAAAGGGAGCCCGGCTCGAGTACGTCATTGGCGCGCGCTCGATAGGCAGCGATAGCCTCGTCATGACGTATTGGCCAAACCGTTTCAGGAGGAGGCGGCGAGCAGTATGCATCTGATCTTTCGGCGACATAGCGCGTCATCGCGGCCTCGTCCGCCTTGTCGATTTCACCGTGCGGGCTATAGAATTTGATGCCGTTGCGGTCAGCCGGGATATGAGAACCGGTTACCATCAGAGCGGCTGCATCGTGTTTCCGTGCATAAAGGGCGAGGGCAGGCGTCGGAATGGCACCGCAATCGATCGGCTGAAATCCGCTTCTGGCCAATGCCACCATGCAGTTATCGGCAATAGCCTGACTGCTGTCGCGTAAATCGCGGCCGACGAACACCAAGCTATGCGGCTGGACCCCACCGGAAACTAAGCGCCAAGCGAAGGCCTCCGTATAAAGTCCGCTGGGTCTTCCAGCCAATTCCGAAGCCAGACCTCGAATGCCGCTTGATCCAAATTTCATTATTCCGCTTTGCTGGTTGAAAGGCAGGCTGGTAATATTGCACTGGGCTATGCTGTCAATCGCAAAATCGATCGTGATCCTTCACCTCTCTGCTCTCGCCGGACCGCGAGCACATTCCCGGCCGGGCCGACGAAATGGAAACGCCTGCCGGGGAATGAAAGATCGGCTTGACGATCGTACCGCCGGCGCTCTCGACGGCGTCGCCACAGGCAGATTATTCGCAAGGAACTCGTGCTGTTTCTGTCCTATGCCGTCCTCGCCCAGCCAACGGAGATGATCCGGACACTCATTCAGGACCGACATTGACAAGCCATTGCGCGAAACCTAAGCACAAACAACTTGGCGTCAAGGCGGGGCCTCGGCAATTCAAGGAGAGCCTGTTGAAAGGAATAATCCTTGCTGGAGGCAGTGGAACGCGTCTCTATCCGCTAACATTGGCAATCTCTAAGCAAATCCTTCCGATATATGACAAGCCAATGATCTATTACCCGCTGAGCGTATTGATGCTCACGGGAATCCGCGAGATTCTGATTATCTCAACGCCGCGTGACTTGCCGGTTTTTCGGGATTTGCTCGGCGACGGTTCGGATTTCGGGCTAGATCTATCCTACGCCGAGCAGCCCCACCCCAACGGCCTTGCCGAAGCCTTCATCATCGGCCGTGACTTCATCGGCAAGGACAGCGTGTCGATGATCCTTGGCGACAATATCTATTTCGGCGAAGGGCTGTCGCAGCTTTGCCGCACGGCGGCAGCCCGCGAAAGCGGCGCGTCGGTGTTCGCCTATCATGTCGATGATCCGGAACGCTATGGCGTGGTGTCGTTCGACAAGCTCAGCGGCACTGCCCTTACGATCGAGGAAAAGCCGCAGAAGCCAAAATCCAACTGGGCCGTCACCGGCCTTTACTTCTACGACAATGACGTCGTCGACATCGCCTCGACGATCCAGCCCTCGGAGCGCGGTGAACTTGAGATCACGGCCGTCAACAACGTCTATCTCGAACGCGGGCACCTGCACGTCCATCAGCTCGGCCGCGGCTATGCCTGGCTCGACACCGGCACCCATGACAGCCTGCATGAAGCCTCGTCTTTCGTGCGCACGATCGAGCACCGCCAGGGCATCAAGGTCGCCTGCCCGGAGGAGATCGCCTTCGAACAGGGCTGGCTGACGGCAGACAAGGTGCTGCAGCGCGCCACCCGCCTCGGAAAGAACGAATATGCCGCCTATCTGCGCAGGCGCGTCACCGACCTGACGGAGAACTAGGTGCTGGAGGTAAGGCAACTCGGACTCGACGGCGTGCTGGAGATCGTACCGAAGCGGCACGGCGACGCGCGCGGCTTTTTCATCGAAACCTGGAATGCCGAGCGCTTCGCCGAGGCCGGCATCGACTTGCGTTTCGTGCAGGACAATCATTCCTGTTCCGCCGCCGCCGGTGTTTTGAGGGGGCTCCATTACCAGCTTCCGCCACGCGCCCAGGACAAGCTGTTGCGTGTCATCAGCGGAAAAATCCTCGACGTTGCGGTCGACCTTCGCCGCAGCTCGAAAACCTTTGGAAAATGGGTCGCGCTCGAAATATCGGCCGAGAAAGGCAACCAGATTCTGGTGCCGAAAGGCTTCGCGCACGGCTTCGTGACGCTCGTGCCGGACACTGAGGTTCTGTATAAGGTCACCGACACCTATTCGCCGGCGGATGACCGATCGATCCGTTTCGACGATCCTGCCATCGGCATAGAATGGCCATCGATATCAGGCGGGTTTCAGCTTTCGGACAAGGACCTCAAGGCGCCGACGCTTGGCACGGCGGAGGTGTTTGCATGAAGGTGTTCGCATGAGGAGAGCGGCATGAATTTTCTGGTGACTGGCGGCGCCGGCTTCATCGGCTCGGCGGTGTGCCGGCATTTGTGCGCCAATCCGGCCTACCGCGTGACCAACCTCGACAAGCTCACCTATGCGGGAAACCTCGCCTCGTTGCGACCGATCGAGAACGCGCACAACTACAGGTTCGAGCAGGCCGACATTTGTGACGAGCGGGCGGTCCTCGACATATTGCACCGCGACGATATCGACATCGTGATGAATCTCGCTGCCGAAAGCCATGTCGACCGGTCGATCGATGGGCCGGGCGCGTTCATCGAGACCAACATCGTCGGAACCTATCGCATTCTGAATTCTGCCCTGGAATACTGGCGCAGCCTTCCGGAGGACAGGAAGGGTCGCTTTCGCTTCCATCACGTTTCGACCGACGAGGTGTTTGGCGATCTTCCCTTCGACAGCGGCATGTTTGTCGAGGAGACGCCCTATGCTCCCTCCTCGCCCTATTCCGCCTCGAAGGCAGCCTCGGACCATCTGGTAAGAGCCTGGCACGAAACCTATGGCCTGCCGGTCGTCCTCTCCAATTGCTCGAACAATTACGGGCCCTATCACTTTCCCGAAAAGCTCATCCCGCTGGTCATCCTGAACGCGCTCGACGAGAAGCCGCTGCCGGTCTACGGCGCCGGCGCCAATGTGCGCGACTGGCTTTTCGTCGAGGACCATGCGCGTGCGCTGGAACTTGTCGCGACCAAGGGACAGCCGGGTGAAAGCTACAATGTCGGCGGCAATTCGGAACGGACAAATCTAAGCGTCGTCGAGACCATCTGCGATCTTCTCGACCTGAGAAGGCCGCGGAAAGGCGGCAAAAGCTACCGCGACCTGATCAATTTCGTCACCGACCGGCCCGGCCACGATCGCCGCTATGCGATCGACGCCTCCAAGATCGGCCGTGACCTCGGCTGGACGCCGAAGGAGAATTTCGACAGCGGCCTGGCAAGAACGGTCGACTGGTTTTTGGACAACAAATGGTGGTGGGCGCCGATCCGCGAACAGGGCTATGCCGGTGAGCGGCTGGGCGATGGCAAAAAGGGCGCTGCGTGAGGCTCGCCGTCACCGGACGCGAGGGCCAGGTCGTTGCAAGCCTTTTGGAGGTCGGGCAAAGACGTAATGACGTCGAAATCATTGCGGTCGGCCGGCCGCAACTCGATCTGACGCGACCCGACACGGTGATCGAAGCGCTTGAGGCGTCGAGGCCAGATATCGTCGTCTCGGCAGCTGCGTATACGGCGGTGGACCAGGCCGAGGATGAGCCTGACATCGCATTTGCGGTCAATGCCGTCGGTGCCGGCAAGGTAGCCGAGGCCGCGGCACGCCTTGGCGTTCCCGTCATCCATCTTTCGACTGATTATGTCTTCGACGGCACGGGGGCGGGCGCCTATGCCGAGACCGACGCAACCGTGCCGCGCAGCGTCTACGGCGCCTCCAAGCTTGCCGGAGAACAGGCGGTGGCCGCAGTCAATCCCCGCCATCTGATCCTGCGCACGGCATGGGTCTATAGCCCGTTCGGCAAGAATTTCGTCAAGACCATGCTGCGGCTCGCAGCCGATCGCGATGAGATAGCGGTGGTGGCCGATCAGCGGGGAAATCCCACTTCCGCGCTTGATATCGCCGACGCGATCCTGCATTCGGCGGCGGTAGTCCGCGAGGACAAGACCTTTGATGACTATGGGATCTACCATCTGGTGGGAACCGGTGAGACCAACTGGAGCGGCTTTGCCCGTCATATCCTAGACACAAGCCGCGCGTTTGGTGGTCCCTATGCGCGGGTGACGGACATCGCCACCAGCGACTATCCGACAAAGGCGAAGCGCCCCGGCAATTCGCGGCTGTCGACGGCGAAATTCACCACCACATTCGACTGGAATGCGCCGGATTGGCGCAAATCGACGCAAGAGGTGGTGCTATGTCTCCTTCGGCCTGCTTGACGATGCCGCTCGGCCGGGCCTAAGGTACGCCACGCGCGATCATAAACATCGGCAGCGGCGTTTGACCGGCCATGTCTTCCAGCGCGAATATGTCGGAGCAAGAAGCACGGCGTCGATATCGCCAGCCTGGACATCTCCCTTGCAGAGAAGATGCTCGGCTGGAAACCAACCACACCGTTCAAAGTCGGAATGCGAAGCACCGTAACGCCAACGAGATGAATCCGGTGACGGCCAGGATCGATTCATGAAATGGCGCGAATCGGCAAATTCGCGGATTCTTGATCACGAACAGACCCGCATCTCCGAACCCAGCCGCAATCGCCATCTCCGATGGTACCCTGCCAACGCGCAGGTTGCGCGGTATTCAGCGTCGCATTGCGAAAATCTCGCGAAAATAGTGGCCGATTGATCATCCAATCCCTCAACCAAACAGCTCGCGAAAAAATATCTGGCGATGACCGCAAGTCCACGGTATGCGATACACGCGGCGAGGCTGAGGATTGGCACTCTAAACAGGTGGTCGTGACGGATGTTATTCGCTCTCGCGCCCCGATAGTGTCCACGTCCTTGCGCCTGGAGAACAGTACTACCCAATGACATCATATGTAGAAGTCGCGTCCGGACTTCGGCCGAAGATGCGGCGCGCCATTATCATGATACAGGACATCGCAATGGTCCTGATCGCGGTGGCGCTCAGCCTGGTGTTGACGAGATCGAACCTGTCGTTCGGCGCGCTTTCTTCTACGGGCCTGGCATGCTGGGCGAGCATTGTTCTTCTCAGCCATTTTCTGTTCAGATATTGCGGCCTCTACAACACCGTGTGGCGGTTCGCCTCCACGCCGGACTTCTTCAATATTCTGAAGAGCTGCGCGATTTTGACCGTCACTCTCTATGCCGTCTCGCTCGCGTTTCGGTTTTTTCAACCTGTGATGGGTCTGAACGAGCGCCAGTTCATCGTCTTTTTCCTGGTCTCTTTCACCATCATATCGGCACCGAGGCTCTACTACCGATTTCTGCGTGACGGAGCGAGCTGGCGAATCCTCAGCCGCGACGCAAACAACACGCTGATCAAGCGGGCGCTGTTTGTCGGCAGGCTGGGTGAGGCGGACGTGATCATCCGTTTCACGCGCACGGCCGAGCCCGCGGAATATGCCATCGCCGGGATCATGGCGATCGAGAGCGGAGCGCCTTTGGGTACGCGGATTCAAGGGGTGCCGTTGGTGGCCATCCGGCCCCGTCTGGTCGAAGTCCTGGAGGAATACGCAAACGGCACCAAAAGCCTCGACATGCTGATCTTCGGCAACGGTGCCGAACGCGAGATCGAGGAATATTCCGAACTGGTTCGTGTCGCCCGCCACAGCGGCATAGCCGTTGTGCAGTTCTCCGGCTTTTCCGAGCTCGGGCAGGGAGGAAAGCTGGTTCTTGACGCCGTCGAGATGGAAACGATCCTGCGCCGCTCGACGGTTCCTTCCGACATTGAGCGTATCGGCGCTTTTGTCAGCGGCAAGCGCGTCCTGGTGACAGGCGGCGCCGGCTCCATTGGCCGTACATTGGTCAAACGGTCGCTGGAACTCGGTGCCGAGGCAGTTCTGGTCGCCGATATCTCGGAATTCGGGATTTTCCAGCTCGACCAGTATATTGACGAAAAGGATCATGATCGTCTCAAGAGCCGCATCATCGACGTCACTGACCGGCGCCAGATGACCCGCGTCGTCAGCGAATTCAAGCCGGACATCATCTTTCATGCCGCCGCGCTCAAGCACGTCCCGTTGCTCGAGGAAAACTGGGAATCGGCGATCCAGACAAACATTTTTGGAACGCTTGTCTGTGCCGAGGTCGCCGCCAAATGCGGAGTTCCGCAGTTCCTGCTTATTTCGAGCGACAAGGCGGTCGATCCGACCTCCGTGCTCGGCATGACAAAACGGGCGGCCGAGCAGATTGTCAGCTCGCTGCACGAAACGCACGCAACCGAGCCGAACGGGCGTCGTTCCGGCACCAAATTCATTGCCGTACGGTTCGGCAACGTTTTCGGCAGCAATGGCTCCGTGGCGACCATATTCCAGGCGCAGATCGAGGCTGGAGGGCCTTTAACCATAACGGATCGCCGCATGACCCGTTATTTCATGACGGTGGCGGAAGCCGTCGACCTCGTCATCATGTCGGCAGCCGATGCCGCGTCGCGCCAGGGCAAGGACGATTATGCCATCTATATGCTCGACATGGGCAAACCGGTACCGATCCTTGAAGTCGCCGAGACGATGATCCGCATGGCCGGGAAGAGCCCCTATATGGATATTCCCATCCGGTTTACCGGCATAAGGCCAGGCGAGAAACTACATGAAACGCTTCATGGCGAGAATGAAGAGGTCGTCGCGCTCGACATCTCCAAGATTTTTGGCCTCAGGACGGATGTCGTGGAATGGTCCAGGGTCCAGGCCGCGCTGACCGCGCTGCAGGCGACAGCGAGGGATCAGGACAAGGCGTCGGCCCTTGCCGTCATGGCAGGACTTCACCAGGCAGAAAAATCTCTGGGCGACGCGCATCAAGAAACACGTTCGAAAACAGTCGGACAAGCAGGCTAGAGCCTGTCTTGAGTGGTCGCGATTGGTGGGCCT
This sequence comes from Mesorhizobium sp. AR10, assembly GCF_024746795.1. NCBI lineage: Bacteria > Pseudomonadati > Pseudomonadota > Alphaproteobacteria > Hyphomicrobiales > Phyllobacteriaceae > Mesorhizobium > Mesorhizobium sp. AR10. The sequence goes on along the minus strand of NZ_CP080524.1, from coordinate 5,494,002 downwards.
ATCTCATCGTGACCGCCGCCTGCAGCATTGTCCGCTATGATCCGCGGCCTCTGACTGGACCGATCACAATCTCAGTGGTCTGGCCGCCAATCACGACATCCTCACCAGGGATGCGACCGCCTGCCATCTGTCGTGCTTGCGTTGAGGGCAGGTGGCCGCGTACTACCCGACCGTGATTTCGCCTCCGGCGTCGGCCGGGATCGTCGTCGACAGGGAGCATTGTTGGATAACCATGAAAGGACCGAAGCGAGCCTTCGACCTTGTCGTGGCAGCTCTGCTGTTGCCGATGACGTCACCTATCCTTTTGCTTGCCATGCTTGCGATCAGGTTGTCGTCGCCCGGATCGGCACTCTTTTCTCAAGTCCGGGTCGGGCGAAATGGTGCGCTTTTTCGCTGCCACAAGCTGAGAACGATGTATCTGGGAACACCGTCATTGCCCTCGCATGAGGCGCCGGAAAATTCCGTCACCGCCGCCGGCAAGTTGTTGCGAAAATTCAAGATCGATGAATTGCCGCAGCTCTGGAACGTTTTGAAGGGCGAGATGAGCCTGGTCGGGCCCCGCCCATGCCTGCCAACCCAAACGGAGTTGATCGAACGCCGCAAGCAGTTGGGCGTGTTGTCGGCACTTCCAGGCATAACCGGTCTGGCTCAGATGCGGGGCATTGACATGTCGGACCCGAAGCTCTGCGCCGAAACCGATGCGGCCTATCTCAAGGCCGCCTCGATCGGCCTCGACCTTCGGATTCTGCTTGGCACGATCTACGGAGGCTGAGCAGACCATGATCCCGAACCGTAGGTCAGCGAAGCAAAAAGTGGCAGCCGGTTTTCGGAAAAGATCATGGTCAAACAGAAGTTGGAGCCTGATTCATCCCGATTTCATCGGAACGGATCAGGCTCCGATTTGCTGCGCCGCGCCATGTCGGCCAGCCGCTCGATCGTATCGGTTTCCGGCACCCAGCCTTCCGAAATCAGCAAGGACGGATCGCATATCTGCGTCGCGGTCAGAGTCTCCCAGAATTTGCCTTTGCCCAGCAAGGTCGCAGCCGCCCGTAGCGGGGCGGCAGGCATGGCAAACAGGCGCGCCGGCCGCTGGAAGCCTTGCCGAAAGGCCCCGATGATTGCCGCGAGCGGGGTAGGGGGCTCATTGCCGGCAACATAGACGGGGCGAAGCGGCTTCGAACGCGTCAACAGATGCGAGACCGTCCGTGCTGCGGCTTCGGACGACATCAGCGAACGCACACCTGCCAGAGCGGCTGCCGGCAGCGGCCAGGCCGTGTCGGCCAGGCGCATCAGCGACGCCAGGTTTCCCTTCATGCCGTCGCCATAGATCGGCGGCAGGCGCAGCACGGCGGCATCGGACCGGCCTGACGATGCATAGGCATCAAGCGTTCTGATCTCACCTTCGCGTTTCGAGCGCCCATAGGCGCATTGCGGGGCAGGGGCTGTCGCTTCGTCAACTGTTCCGCTGAAGCCGGGACCGACCACTGCCCGGATCGACGACAGATAAATGAAGCGCCCGCTTGCCCGCAGCGCCGCTGCTCGCGCCAGCTGTCTGGTCAACTCCCCGTTGGCGGCCCGGTAGTCGGCTTCACTCGCATTGCCGGCATTGTTGTTCAGCCCGGCGCAGTGAACCACATGTGTCACGTCTTGCATGATCGCCAGGAACGCCTCGGCTGGAGCGTCGAAATTCGGCAGCCGGACAACGTCGCTTGCCGGCTTGAGCGTTTCCGGGTGGCGGGCGGCGATCCGGACCTCGAGCCCGGCTTCGCCAAGCTGGCGGACGACATGGCGTCCGATGGATCCTGTCGCACCTGTGACCAACACCTTCATTTGCTTGGCCCGGGCCGCTGGCCGAGAGCCGAAGTCGCGGGAAGTGTCCGTTCTTCCATCAGCGGCATATGGCGTCCCGAGGCAAGATACGTCCCCGACACCAGGAAGACCATCAGGGCTGATTCCAGGATGTCATGGCCGACCAGAATGCCGGTCAGCCCGCCTACGAGATAGGTGATCACGGTGACGATGATCATCGTCGCACCGAACCGCTCGACCGGTTCGGTGCTGATCCGCAGCACCCTGGTTTTTTCGATGCCTGACAGAGCACCGGCCAGGCAGATCATGACGCCAAGGCAAGTGACCGTCGCGAACACGATCGCATTGCCGGCCCCGCCTTCGGCCCTCATGCCGAACCAATAATATTGGACAATCGCCAATAGCAGCGCGCCAAAGCATGCCGCCATGCTGCTCAGTACGATGGTGCGGGCAAGAGTGGCTTTCGGCGAAATGCTCCAGGTCGAGTAGGAGAACGGGAACAACAGGAAGGTGATCAGCGCCGGAAGATGCGGGGCGTCCATCGCAATCGCGTTGTTGACGATCGACGAGAGCAGGACGGCTCCGCAATAGGCATAGATCGCCACCGTCATGGCGACCATGGCTGGTCGATATTGAAGCGACGTCTCTTCAGGGCAATCAGCAGGACGGACCACAGGCCACCGCCATTGAAAACAAAACTGACCACCGATCCCAGCACCGGCGGGGAAAAGAAACAAAGGATGGAGAAGTAGATATTGACCTGAGAAGGCGTGAACCGTTGTTTTAGGGACGAAATCGGGATCAATGCGCTGGTTCACAATTCGCGGGAAGGGCGGCAGGTCTATCTGGCAGCGGCAAACAAATCACCAGCCGCTTATTTTCAGCGACCCGTATAGCGGCCGGCTGTGATTTTCGATAGTGCGGCAAGGTCGGACGCCATCAAAAAATCGACTATGCTGCTCGTACGTGCGTGACCGCGGAGCTTCTGGCCAGTTGAGGGCTGATCTTTCCCGATCCAGGCAAGATTTTGCTTCGCTTCCCAAGCGCATCAGCCCATTGAGCAGGAATTTCCGTGTTCTGGGCCTCGCGTGGAAAATTCATTCCCGATACAGCCCGCGGCCGGCCTGTCTTGCATTGTTATTGACAATGGCGATCTGCTAGAACGCCGGCACGAAAATTAGTGACCAGAAATGAAGCTTGAACCGGGCGGCCGAAAAAATGCACCCGATGCATCGAGACCAGGGCTGGATGGCACGAGAGAACGCTCACAAGCCATGAACATCGCGCTTACGCACCTGCAGCGGCTTGAGGCCGAATCCATCCATATTTTTCGCGAAGTTGCGGCGGCCTTCGCCAAGCCGGTCATGCTCTATTCGGTCGGCAAGGATTCGTCGGTGCTGATGCACCTGGCGATGAAGGCGTTTTATCCCGCCAAACCGCCTTTTCCCTTTCTCCACGTCGACACGACCTGGAAATTCCGTGAGATGATCGCCTTTCGCGATCAGATGGCGCAAAAGCTAGGCTTCGATCTTCTGGTCCACGTCAACGAAGATGGTGTGCGCGACAACATCAATCCCTTCGACCACGGCTCGAACACCCACACGCATGTGATGAAGACCGTGGCGCTACGGCAGGCGCTCGACAAATACGGCTTCGACGCGGCCTTCGGCGGCGCCCGCCGCGACGAGGAGAAATCGCGTGCCAAGGAACGCATCTTTTCCTTCCGCAACGCCCAGCACGCCTGGGATCCGAAGAACCAGCGGCCGGAGATGTGGAAGATATTCAACACCCGCATCGCCGCAGGGGAATCGATCCGGGTCTTTCCGTTGTCGAACTGGACCGAACTCGACATCTGGCAGTATATTCTCCAGGAAGATATCCCGATCGTGCCGCTCTATTTCGCCAAGGAGCGGCCGGTCGTCGAACGCGATGGCATGCTCATTCTAAGGGACGACGACCGCATGGAATTGCGCCCCGGCGAGACGGTGGAGAACCGGCTTGTGCGCTTCCGCACGCTTGGCTGCTATCCACTGACCGGCGCCATCGAATCCGATGCCGATACGCTGGAGGCCATCGTTGGCGAAATGCTCACGGCGCGCACCTCCGAGCGGCAAGGGCGCCTGATCGACCGCGACGAAGCCGGCTCGATGGAGAAGAAGAAGCGCGAGGGGTACTTCTGAGCATGCGCCACATCCTGGCCAAGAGCCTCGCCCCCACCGACGGCGTCCGCGACTATCTGGCGGCTCAGGAAAGAAAGTCGCTGCTGCGCTTCCTGACCTGCGGCTCCGTCGACGACGGCAAGTCGACGCTGATCGGTCGCCTGCTTTCCGATACCAAGCAGATTTTCGAGGACCAGCTTGCCGCACTCGAGCGCGATTCGCGCAAGCACGGCACGACCGGCGACGACATCGATTTCGCGCTGCTCGTCGATGGCCTCGAGGCCGAGCGCGAGCAAGGCATCACCATCGATGTCGCCTATCGCTTTTTCGCCACGCCGAAACGCAAGTTCATCGTCGCCGACACGCCCGGCCACGAGCAGTATACGCGCAACATGGCGACCGGTGCCTCGACCGCCGATCTCGCCATCGTGCTGATCGATGCCCGCCAGGGCGTGCTGCGCCAGACCAGGCGCCATTCGATCATCGCTTCGCTGCTGGGCATTCGCCACATCGTTCTGGCGGTCAACAAGATCGACCTCGTCGGTTTCGATCAGGGCGTCTTCGAACGGATCATTGAAGATTATCGGCAGTTCTCGCACAAGCTCGGCTTCCAGACGATCGTGCCGATCCCGATGTCTGCCCGCTACGGCGACAACGTCACCAGCCGCTCGGACAAGACAAAATGGTATTCCGGCCCGACGCTGATCGAGCATCTGGAAACCGTTTCGGTCGATGAAGCCGCGGTCGAACTGCCGTTCCGGTTTCCGGTGCAGTATGTGAACCGTCCCAATCTCGATTTTCGCGGTTTCGCCGGCACGATTGCCTCCGGCTCGGTTTCGCCGGGCGACGAGGTTGTCGTCGCCAAATCCGGCAAGTCCTCTCATGTCCGGCGCATCGTCGCGCATGGCGGCGATCTTCAACAAGCAGTCGCCGGCCAGGCCATCACCCTTGTTCTCGACGATGAGGTCGAGGTTTCCAGAGGCAACATACTGGTGTCGCCGGCGGCACGGCCGCAGGTCGCCGATCAGTTCGCCGCCAACATCGTCTGGTTCGACGAACATGCGCTGCTGCCGGGCCGCTCCTACATCCTGCGCACAGAGACAGACCAGACCAGCGCCACCGTCACCGACCTGAAATATCGGGTCAACGTCAACGACTTTGCGCATGAGGCGGCCAAGTCGCTGGAAATGAACGAAGTCGGCATCTGCAACATCTCGACGCGCTCGCCGATCGCCTTCGATACGTTCGCCGAGAACCGCACGACCGGCGCCTTCATCCTGATCGACCGCATCACCAACGCCACCGTCGGCGCCGGCATGATCTTGCATTCGCTGCGTCGCGCCGAAAACATCCACTGGCAATCGCTGGATGTCGGCAAGCGCGTTCGCGCCGATATGAAGCATCAGCGGCCGGCTGTCTTCTGGTTCACCGGACTTTCCGGCTCGGGCAAGTCGACCATCGCCAACCTCTTCGAAAAGAAACTCTTCGCCACCGGGCGCCATACCTACATCCTGGACGGCGACAACGTCCGTCACGGCCTCAATCGCGATCTCGGCTTCACCGACGCCGATCGCGTCGAAAACATCCGCCGCGTCGCCGAAGTGGCGCGGCTGATGGCCGATGCCGGGCTGATTGTCATCGTCTCCTTCATTTCACCATTCAGCGCCGAGCGGCGCATGGCGCGGGAATTGATGGCTGACGGTGAATTCGTCGAGGTGTTTGTCGACACGCCGTTCGAAGAATGCGCCAGGCGCGACCCGAAGGGCCTGTATGCCCGGGCGCTGAATGGTGAGATCAAGAATTTCACCGGCGTCGATTCACCGTATGAAGCCCCGGAAAAACCCGAAATCCATCTCAAGACACTCGGCAAGTCAGCCGAAGAGATGGTAGAGGCCTTGGAACTCTGGCTGATCGAGCGCGACATTGCCGAAGACCAATACGATAACGGCGGCGGCATCTGAAGACGAAGCGATGCTCGGCGTGTTCGAGCGCCTGGCGCTCTTGGCGGGGCGCGAGGTCATGCGCGTTTATCGCGCCGGCTGTGCAGTCGACCGGAAATCCGACAGTTCGCCGGTGACGGAAGCCGACCGCGAGAGCGAGAAGATAATTCTCGCCGGACTGCGCGCCGCATTCCCCGACATTCCTTGCGTGGCGGAAGAGGAAGCCTCGGCCGGCATCGTGCCACCTGATCTCGACGGCGCCTTCTTCCTGGTGGATCCGCTCGACGGCACCAAGGAATTCGTCAACCGCAGGACCGACTTCACCGTCAACATCGCGCTCGTCCGCCACGGCGTGCCGGACATCGGCGTTGTTTTCGCCCCATGCACGGGACGTTTCTTCTCGGGACGGCCGGGCAGGGCGGAATCAATCGAAATCAATGACGACTACCAGATCGTCGGTCGCCGGCCAGTCTCTGTCAGGACCGGTGTGACACCGCTGACCATCGTCGCCAGCCGGTCCCACAACACGCCGGAGACCGAAGCCTATATCCGCACGGTGGGCGCAGCCGAGCTCGTCTCGGTCGGCTCGTCGCTGAAGTTCTGCCTTGTCGCTGCCGCCGAGGCCGATGTCTATCCGCGCTTCGGCCGCACCATGGAGTGGGACACCGCGGCAGGTGACGCGGTGTTGCGCGCCGCCGGCGGCATGACCCGCACGCTGGACGGCAAGCCGCTCGCCTATGGCAAGCGCAATCAGGCCGATGACGAGGATTTCGCCAATCCACACTTTATCGCCAGCGGCAGGGCTGGAGCCGACGACGCTGCGCGCATACACTGATGTGATGAAGAGCGCTTGCCATATGCCGTCCTCCGCGGCCGATACCTTGATCAATAGCTGAATGCTGTCATTTGAAAAAGCCCGAGCCGTCATGTTTGATGGGCTTCCGGTGTTGACTGGCAATCGCAGTGAAATATTCGTCAGGATGTTGGTTGGCCTTTACTTCCTTTCTCCTATCCTGTTTGTCTCCATCGAAACATCGCCGACGGCCCTGGCTATTGTTGCCGCGGTGATCAGCGTCGCGTCCCTTTCGACGAAACGCGGTTACCTTACCCGGGGGACAATGACCCTGGCCGTCGTCCTTGCAATTCTGTTCGGCTTTGTCCTTCTGAGTGCCCTCTGGTCCGTCGACCCGGCTCGATCAGTCCGCGCGGCAAGAGACGTTCTAGGCTACTCCGCCGCCGCCCTCGTGCTGGCTCAGTGCATCTTGGCCATTCCGGTCGCTCAATGCGATCGGCTTCTGCAGGCATTTTCCGTCGGTGTGTTGGTGGCTCTGTCGATATTGATCGGGAGAGAGCTGTATTTCGCGTTTGCCACGGAAGACCCGCGGCTCGTGTATCATGTGGTCACGCTCCACAAGATTACGTTCTATGGAGCATTTTTCGCAACCATATTGATTGCCCGGCCAAGCTTGTTCTCAAAGGCCTTCGCGGCTTTTTTCGCGATTGTGACGTTACTGTATGGCCGATCAACCGGTGTCAACCTGGCGATCGTCGTCGTTGCACTGTTTTTCGCTACCCCTGCGAGATTCCGCCAGCGCGCTTTGGTGTTCTTCGTCGTCTTCTACGCGGTGCTGGCGTTTGTCGCCCCGTTTGTCGCTACACCTTTGTTTGCTTTTCTGGACACAAGGGGGTGGATGTCATTCTATCCGGGGACATTTGCCGCACGACTCGAACTCTGGAAAATGATTTCGGATCACGTCGCTGAGGCGCCAATTCTTGGTCATGGCGCCAACACGACAAGGAACGCAATTGGCGTCGTTGTAAACCCAAAATACTATGCACTGCCCGATCTCGCGAGCGCTCATAACATAGTGTTCGACTTGTGGTACGAATTGGGAGTCGCAGGCATCGCCGTCTACGGTTTGCTTCTGATGGGGATCACAAGAATGATCGGCCGTCTGACCGGAGCGAGCCATTTCATCGCGGGCAGCTACTTGATCATAGCTATTATTGAGCTATCGGTCGATCACCGGATCTGGTTGTCGTGGGTCCTAGGAGTTTTGGCGTTTACAGCCAGCGTCTGCGTGCTGCACCACCGTTCATCATCTGCTCGACCTGGGACGTCAGAAACCTAGAGTCTTTCACGTTTTGACGGGAGCGTATCCGGCGTTTGCGGAGTAGTTCTTGCATTCGGCGGCCTCGATCGTTTCGACGAGGTGGCCGATGTGGCGCCAAGTGTCCTCGACGGTGATTTCTGAACTTGGTGCATCCAGTGTTTGATCTTGGCGAAGGCCTGCTCGATCGGATCGAGGTCCGGAGAGTAGGGCGGCAGGTGCCAAAGCATGGCGCCGGCAGCCTTGATCATCTGCCTAATGGCCCTTCGACTTATGACTTCCGAGATGGCCGGGCTTCAACACGTTGATGAGCTGCTACTCGACATAGGCGCGGAAGCATTGGCCGTTGATCCATCGAAGACGCAAGGTGCCGCGAGCCGATCCCGGCGCAGCGCGCCGAGGAAGGTCAGCGCGCGCCAGTGGCCGTGCGGAGCTAAGCCGCGCAGTCGCTTGCCCTTTGGCCCCCAACCTCGCAGCGGAGCCATGTTGGTCTTCATCCAAGTCTCATCGATGAAGACCAGGCACTGCGGATCGAGGCCTGCCTGCCAAGATCGCCAACGCTGGCGCCTGCGGCAATATCAGCGCGTGTCTGCTCAAAGGGCCGAACAGCGTTTTTAAAGCTCAGGCTCTCATGGCGCAGGAACAGCCACACCGCGTTGTGGGAGACCTTCCACACCTCGACCAGCCAACTCATCCTTCAGGCTGTGTAGCGTCAGATGCGGTGTCTCACGCCTACGTGCCTCGATGAAGGGCACATATGCGGCTCCAGCACCCCTCGCGATGTCCACCCATCCTGCCCGGCGCAACCGAGCCTTGCGATAACTTAACTACCGTCGAAACCGCAATGCCGAACCGTTTCGCGGCCGATCGGCGGCTCTCGCCACTCAATACGGCCGCCGCGACCCGTTCGCGAAGATCATTGGAAAGAGGTCGCGCCATCAGATGCTGGCCTCCAATCCAGCCAGCATCTTGAATCACAAACCCACAAATCTGGAATCCCCTTCGAGTCCGTCAAATCGTGAACCGCTCCTAGAGCGTGATCCCGAACCGAAGGTCCGCGGAAGCAAAAGTGGAATCTAGTTTTCGGAAAAGATCATGCTCCCATCCCGATTCCATCGGGATGGACAGGCTCTACGCGGCTGCGACGTGCGCTGAATTCGAGCCGATGTAGTTGCGGATCGTCTCGATGATCCGGTCCTGGTCGGCTTCGCTGAGATAAGGGTGCATGGGCAGGCACAGGATGCGCTTCGGCAATTCCTCCGAAACGGCAAGGCCGGTCGGCGTGCGCGGATAGTCGCGATAGGCGACCTGACTGTGCAGCGGCTTCACGTAGTAGATGACGGAAGGAATGCCTTTTTCCCCGAGATGTGCCTTCAGCCCGTCGCGCTTCGGCGTCTCGATCGCATATTGCGCCCAGGCCGAACGGCTGCCGTCCAGATTGCGCGCCGCCGTCACGATATCGCCGAGACCGTCGGCATAGCGCTTTGCCACGACTTGCCGGACGACCATCTCGTCTTCGAGGATGGCCAGCTTCTCGATCAGGATCGCCGCCTGCAACGTGTCGAGCCGCGAATTGATGCCGACGCGGACATTGTCATATTGCGTCTCGCCCTTGCCGTGGAAGGCAAAGGAGCGCAGCTGTTCTGCCAGTGCATCGTCGTTGGTGAACATCGCGCCGCCGTCGCCATAGCAGCCGAGCGGCTTGGCCGGATAGAAGCTGGTCGAGCCGACTGCGCCGAACGAACCGCACATCTTGCCGTCTACCGAGCCGCCCATCGACTGGGCGGCGTCCTCGATGACCATCAGCCCTTCGCGGTTGGCAATGGCCATGATCGCCTCGTAGTCGGCAGCGAGGCCGAACAGGTCGACGGGAATGATCGCCTTCGGCCTTAGCCGGCCTTCCTTCTTGATCATGGCGATAGCCGCCTCGAGGCTGGCAATGTCGATATTGTAGGTGTTGGGATCGACATCGACGAAAACCGGCTCGGCCTTGGCCAGCGCCACCACTTCCGCCGTCGCGGCGAAGGTAAAGCTCGGCACGAACACCGCGTCACCCGGGCCGATGCCGGCCGCAAACAGCGGCAGCAGCAGCGCGTCGGTGCCGTTGGCGCAGGCAACTACATGCTTGGTGCCGATATAGGCAGCGAGCTTGTTCTCGAATTCGGTCACCTGGGGTCCGAGGATATAGCGCCCCTCGTCGACGACGCGGTCGATCGCCGCTTTCAGCCGGTCGCGGATTCGTTCGCGCTGCGCGCCAAGATCGATAAACTGCATGTCGGCCTCAAAATGGGTTAGCCAGATAATTGGCCGCTGGTATCAGAGTTGCGCCAGCCGAGAAAGTCGCATGGACAAAACCGCGAATTGCTCAAGTGTCGCAGCCTGTTACCTCTATTTTTCGACCAGTTCTTGCCAGATGCCGGAAATCCGGGCTTCGTCGGGCGTGATCCAGTCCGTGTATCGCGTCCGTCCAGCCGGGCGAAACATAAAGTGATCGGCCAACGGAGCCTACTCTTGCCCGATCGTGGTCCGGTCAGGCGATTTCATGCCGCCAGGGCGGATTGGCGCCGGCCCGCGACACGGTCACTGCGGCGGCCTTGTTGCCAAGCACCAGCGCCTTGACGATGGCGTCTTTCGGCAGGCCGGCTATTGCCGTCTTCGACAGCATGCCTTGCTCGTGCAAGGAGGCCAGGATGCCGGCGTTGAACGTGTCGCCGGCGCCGACGGTATCGACCACCTTGACCTTTTCCGGCATGACCGTGACGGCGTGATCCCTGGTGTAGCCGACGGCGCCTTCGCTGCCATGGGTGACGACAATCAGCTTCGGGCCGCGATCCAGCCAGTTGCGGATGACGTCCTCATGCGAGCCGGCTTCGCCGAACCAGTTGAGGTCCTCGTCCGACAGTTTGACGATGTCGGCCATCGCCATCATCGAGCGGATGCGCCTGAGGTGCTTGGCCTTGTCGGGAATGAAATTCGGCCGGATGTTGGGGTCGATCATCATCACGCGGTGCTCATGCTCGCGCTTCATGAACTCCTCATAGGCTGCCCCGGCCGGCTCCGAGATCAGGCTGATGGCGCCGAACAGCATGGCTTCGATCTCGCTGCCGAGTTCCGGCAGGTCCTCGATGGTCAGCATGCGACCGGCCGTGTTTTCGTCATAGAAGGTGTAGGTCGCCTGGCCGTTGTTCAGCCGCACGAAGGCAAGCGTGGTCGGCCGGGGCGATGTGTGTGCATAGGTGGAACTGACCTTGCTGGCCCCCAGCGCATCCCTGAACTGGCCGCCGAACAGATCCGACGACAGGCCGGAAAAGAACCCGGCTGGCGCGCCCAGCCGGCCAAGCGCGATTGCCGTGTTGAACACCGCGCCGCCGACATAAGGGGCAAAGGCCGGCTCGCCCTCCGTTGTGGTGCGCGGCAACATGTCGATGAGGGCTTCGCCGCAGCAAAGGATCATGGTGTCTTGGCCTCCGGCGGGTAAATCACGCCCTTGCGGATGATGATGTTGGCGTAGAGCCGTGGCTCGCTGGTGGCGACGATAGCATGCGCGGACCGGACCCGTGCATAGAAGTCGGCTCCGGCCAACGCAACCACTTTGCGGCCCGGCGCGCGCTTGGCGCAGATTGCCTCCATCTCGTGGTGGACGGGATCGGCAAGCGAGGGGTTTCCTTTGACGGAGGCGCGAAACAGCGCCTCCGGCACGACGTCGTCCACCGGCAAAACGCTCAATATGGCGTCGAGCACTGGAAGAAGATGATGACCGTCAGCCCGGATGAGCCGGTTTGCCTGCTCTTCGGCCGGATAGTTTCCGTCGACAAGGGCGATCTCGTCGCCATGGCCCATGGCGCGCAATGTCGCCAGAAGCTCCGGACCGAGCAGCGCCGGGATTCCGATCAGCATTCAGGTGCTCCTGGAAATCGTCGTCGAGCCGATGAGGAAGCGCTCGGAAAGCGGCAGGCTGGCGCCGCCCAGCGCCCGCGCATGAATACCGACAGTGCCTTCGCGAACGGTTGGAAGTTTCAGGCCTTCGCCGTCGATCGTGCCGATGGCTTCGATGACAGCGTCGACAAGCCGGCGGCGCACGGCAAGCGGCATCCATCCGTCGATCACTGCTGCCTCGAAATCGATCACCGAGCATGCCGCAACGATCGCATAGGCGAGCGCCTGCGAAGCGGTGGTAATCCAGTTGTCGAGTTCGACACCGATCTCGCCCCAATCCCCAGGCGAGGTCCATAGATGCGAAGCCTCGACACCGCGTGCATTCAGCGCCTTCTCCAGCATGGCGATCGATGCCACGTCGATCAGCTGCGCCGGCTTGCCATCCGGTCCGGGCACCGGCATCGAGCCCAGCGCGCCGGCATTGCCGGTCGGACCGCCAAAAAGCCGGCCGTTCAGCACGATGCCGCCGCCAGCAAAGGCGCCGATATAGAAATAGACGAAGTCGCGTGCTGCACCCGCCTGGCCGAACACCAGCTCGGCGCCGCAGGCCGAGGTGGCGTCGTTCTGAAGATAGACCGGAAATTCGCATTGCGACTGGATGTCGGCCCTGATATCGCGATGGCGCCATTCGTCCATGATGTCGCGTGGCGCGCCCGCGGTATCGGCCCAGTTCCACAACTCGAACGGCATGGCGATGCCCAGTCCGGCAATGCGCTTGTCCTGCGCCGGGGTGAGTTCACCGCGCATCTTCTTTATGCCGGAGGTGACGAATTCCACCGTCTCGCGCGGTGCTGGATAGCGATAGGAATGCTGCAGCATCGAGCGCACATTGCCGAGGAAATCGATCAGCACCAGTTCTGCGCTGCGGCGACCGATCTTCAGGCCGATGAAATAGGCGCCGTCGGGATTGAGCGCCATGGGAATGGATGGTTGGCCGATCTTGCCGCGCAACGGCGCCTGACGGACAAGCAGGTTGTCTTCCTCGAGCTCGCGCATGATCACCGAGACGGTCTGGGCCGAAAGTCCGGTCATGCGCGCAATGTCGGATTTGGCCAGGCTACCGTGCTGACGCACCAGCGACAGCACCAGCCGCTCATTGTGGTCCCGCATGCCGCTCTGGTTGGTACCGCGGTGAATATGGCTTTCGGCTGCCTCGGGCGAACCGTGCCTCGCAATGCCGGTCTCCACCCTGTTCCTCCCGTCGTTACCCTCAATGCTTTTGGGCCAGAATGAGCGAACGATGCAAGGCTGTCAATAATAAATAAGAGTGATTTAATTATTGACAGGTGATCGCGATTGGTGTTTCGTCAGCATAGGGGCGCTCGTCTGGGAAGAGTGCGCGAACGCCTGCATGATGGCTCCGGGTGGCCCGGTGCTGCATGGCTTGTCTGGGAGGAGTACCTTGATGAAAACGTCCGTACTGAAGTCTGCGTTGCTCGGCGCGACCGCCACTGCCCTTGTTGTATTGGCCGCCCCTGCATATGCCGCCGACATCGGCGCCTGCCTGGTTACCAAAACCGATACCAATCCCTTCTTCGTCAAGATGAAGGAAGGCGCCACAGCCAAAGCCGCCGAACTCGGTGTCAGCCTCAAGGCCTATGCCGGCAAGGACGACGGCGACAATGAAGGCCAGGTCGCGGCGGTCGAAACCTGCATCGCGGATGGCGTCAAGGGCATTCTGATCACTCCGTCGGACAGCAAGGCCATCGTTCCCACGATCAAGAAGGCGCGTGACGCCGGCATCCTCGTGATCGCGCTCGATACACCGCTTGACCCGATCGATGCCGCCGACCAGACCATGGCCACCGACAACTTCGAAGCCGGCCGGCTGATCGGCGCCTATGCCGCCGCCAAGCTCGGCGACAAGGCCAAGGACGCCCGTATCGGCTTCCTCGACATCAATACCAAGCAAGTCACTGTTGACGTGTTGCGCGACCAGGGCTTCATGAAGGGCTTCGGCATCGACGTGAAGGACGTCAACGTGATCGGCGACGAAGACGATCCGCGCATCGTCGGCCACGACTATACCAACGGCAATCCGGAAGGCGGCCGTCAGGCCATGGAAAACCTTCTGCAGAAGGACCCCACCATCAACGTCATCCACACCATCAACGAGCCGGCGGCCGCGGGTGCCTATGAAGCTCTCAAAGCGGTCGGCAAGGAAAAGGATGTTCTCATCATGTCGGTCGACGGCGGCTGCCCGGGTGTGAAGAATGTCGCCGAAGGCGTCATCGGTGGAACCTCGCAGCAGTACCCGCTGCTGATGGCGTCGATGGGCGTGGAAGCCATCAAGAAGTTCGCCGACTCCGGCGAGAAGCCGAAGGTGACTGAAGGCAAGACTTTCTTCGACACCGGCGTCACGCTGATCACCGACAATCCGGTGGAAGGCGTTCCCTCGATCGACACCAAGGAAGGCCTGGCCAAGTGCTGGGGCTGATTTGACACGCGCTGACTAAGAGCGCGAATATCGTTTCGTGCGGGAGGGCGGTCTCCAGGCCGCCCTTTTGCGCGAAGGAGGAAACAACATCGCGGGAGGAATTGAGATGACCGACGCATCGGCGAGCGCCGGGCGACCGCAAGAGTTCGAGAAGGGTCTCGCTGACAGTGACGCGTCCGTGGCGAGCTTCGATACCCACAGCAAGTCGCCAATTGAAAAATTCCAGCATGCGCTCCATGCGAACCAGGCGGCTGTTCCGCTGATCGTGCTGGTGGTGTCGATCCTGGTTTTCGGCATCCTCGCCGGCCCCAAATTCTTCAACTGGTTCGCGCTCACGCTTATCCTTCAGCAGGTGGCCATCACCGGCATCATCGGGGCGGCGCAGACCCTCGTCGTCCTCACCGCCGGCATCGACCTTTCGGTCGGCGCCATCATGGTGCTGTCGTCGGTGGTGATGGGGCAATTCGCGTTTCGCTATGGCTTGCCGGTTCCGTTTGCCCTTCTCTGCGGCTTTGGTTGCGGCGCGCTGTGCGGTTTCATCAATGGCGTCCTTATCGCTTACATGAAGTTGCCGCCCTTCATCGTGACGCTTGGCACCTGGCAGATATTTTCGGCTGCCAACTTCCTCTATTCCCGCAACGAGACGATCCGCGGTCAGGACGTAGAGGCCCAGGCCCCGCTCCTGCAATTGTTCGGCAACAAGCTCAAATGCGACGGGCACCTATGGCAGAATTTCGTGTGCGACTACGTACCGCCGGTCAGATGGCTGTTTGACGGCCTCTCCCTCGTCGGCGCGACCATCACGCTCGGCGTTGTCACCATGGTGCTGCTCGTCTTGCTGCTCTGGTATATTCTCAACTACACGGCCTGGGGCCGGCACGTCTACGCGACGGGCGACGATCCTGACGCGGCCGACCTGTCCGGCGTGCGCGTGCCGCGCATGTTGGTCCAGGTCTATACGATCTCGGGCCTGATCTGCGCTTTCGCTGGTTGGGTGCTGATCGGCCGCATCGGCTCGGTGTCGCCCACGGCGGGCGCATTCGCCAACATCGAATCCATCACTGCCGTGGTGATCGGCGGCACCTCCTTGTTCGGCGGCCGCGGCTCGATCCTCGGCATGATCTTCGGCGCGCTCATCGTTGGCGTCTTTCAGCTCGGGCTTCGGCTTATTGGCACCGATCCGCAATGGACGTTCTTCCTGATCGGAGTTCTCATCATCGGTGCCGTCGCGGTTGATCAGTGGATCAGAAAGGTTGCAGGCTAATGTCACCCGAACCCATCCTCACGACCCGCGGTCTGGTCAAGCGTTACGGCCGCGTTACCGCGCTCGACAATGCGGATTTCGATCTCTACGCCGGCGAAATCCTCGCGGTGATCGGCGACAACGGTGCCGGCAAGTCGTCGCTGATCAAGGCGATCTCCGGCGCCATCACCGCTGATGAAGGCGAAATCCGTCTTGACGGCAAGGTTACGTCCTTCAAGTCGCCGATGGAGGCACGCGATGCCGGCATCGAAACCGTCTACCAGAACCTTGCCCTGTCACCGGCGCTCTCCATCGCCGACAACATGTTCCTCGGCCGCGAAATCCGCAAACCTGGCTTGCTCGGCCAATGGTTTCGGATGCTCGACCGCCGGGCGATGGAAAAGCGCGCCCGCGACAAGCTCACCGAGCTCGGCCTGATGACGATCCAGAACATCAGCCAGGCCGTCGAGACGCTGTCGGGTGGCCAGCGTCAGGGCGTAGCGGTGGCGCGCGCTGCTGCCTTCGGTTCGAAGGTCGTCATCATGGACGAGCCGACGGCGGCCCTCGGCGTCAAGGAGAGCCGCCGCGTGCTCGAACTGATCCTCGACGTCAAGAAGCGCGGCCTGCCGATCGTGCTGATCTCCCACAACATGCCGCATGTCTTCGAGGTGGCGGATCGCATCCATATCCATCGGCTGGGCCGTCGCCTCTGCGTCATCGATCCCAAGCAATATACGATGTCCGACGCCGTCGCCTTCATGACGGGAGCGAAGCTTCCGCCAGAGGCGGCGCTGGCGGCTTGAAGGGTTAAATTGCCGCAGGGCAGGCCAGCTCCGTCGCAATCTAAATCGATTGAACTTATAGTGATATCGCCTAGCATGGCTGGGAGGAATGGTGAAAGCCGGTATGATCATGGCAACCGCACGAGAGGCAGCATGACGCGCGCGATGACATCCGAAGCCCCCATTCTCGAAAACCCCGATCCCAAGACGCTCGCCGAAGAAGTGTTGAAGGCCCTCAAATACAGGGTCGGCAAGGGCACCAGCGTTGCGACGCAGCATGACTGGCTCACCGCATCGATCAAGGTCGTGCGCGACCGCATCGTCGATCATTGGATGCAGGCGACGCAAGAGGCCTACGCCCAGCAGGAAAAGCGCGTTTACTATTTGTCGCTCGAATTCCTCATCGGCCGGCTGATGCGCGATGCCTTCTCCAATCTCGGCCTGATGGACAATATGCGCGAGGCGCTGCGGTCTCTCGGTGTCGACCTCGACATCATTGCTGCGCTCGAACCGGACGCAGCCCTTGGCAATGGCGGCCTCGGCCGGCTCGCCGCCTGCTTCATGGAAAGCATGGCGACCGTCGATATTCCCGCTCATGGCTACGGCATTCGCTACGCCAACGGCATGTTCCGCCAGGAAATCCACGACGGCTGGCAGGTCGAGCTGCCCGAGACCTGGCTCGAGCACGGCAATTCCTGGGAGTTCGAGCGGCGCGAACGCTCCTTCGAGGTCGGCTTCGGCGGCTCGGTGGAATCGATCACATCTAAGGACGGCCGGCTAGAGCGCCACGTGTGGAAGCCGACCGAACATGTCCTGGCCGTCGCCTACGACACGCCGGTGGTCGGCTGGCGGGGCAACCGCGTCAACACGCTGCGGCTCTGGTCCGGCATGCCGATCGATCCGATCCTGCTCGACAAGTTCAACGCCGGCGACCACATCGGTGCGCTCGCCGAAAGCAACAAGGCCGATGCCCTGTCGCGCGTGCTTTACCCCGCCGATTCCCACAAGGCCGGGCAGGAATTGCGGCTGCGGCAGGAATATTTCTTCTCCACCGCGTCGCTGCAGGACATCGTCCAGCGCCATCTCAGCCAGTATGGCGATCTGGAGTCGCTGCCCGACAAGGCGGCGATCCATCTCAACGACACCCACCCGGCCATCGCCGTGCCCGAGCTGATGCGCCTGCTGATGGATGTCCATGGCATGGATTTCGACCTCGCCTGGAGCATCACCAAGCGCACCTTCGGCTACACCAACCACACACTGCTTCCAGAAGCGCTGGAAAGCTGGCCGGTGCCTTTGTTCGAGCGGCTGTTGCCGCGCCACATGCAGATCGTCTACGCCATCAACGCCGAGGTGCTGCTGGAGGCGCGCGCGTCTGACCAGTTCTCGGACGAGCAGATCAGCCGCATCTCGCTGATCCAGGAAGACAGTGACCGTCGGGTGCGCATGGGCAATCTGGCCTTCGTCGGCTCGCACTCGATCAACGGCGTCTCGGCGCTCCATACCGAATTGATGAAGCAGACGGTGTTTGCCGACCTTCACAAGCTCTACCCCGACCGCATCAACAACAAGACCAACGGCATCACGCCGCGGCGCTGGCTGATCCAGTGCAATCCAGGCCTCACCGCACTGACCCGCGAGGCGATCGGCGACCGCTTCCTCGATGATATCGATGCGATCAAGGGGCTCGACGCCTTTGCCGGTGACGCCGCCTTCCGCGACAAGTTCGCGGCCGTCAAGCGGGCCAACAAGGCGCGGTTGGCCAATCTCGTCGCAGACCGGCTTGGCATCAAGCTCGATCCCTCGGCGCTGTTCGACATCCAGATCAAGCGTATCCACGAATACAAGCGCCAGCTGCTGAACATCCTCGAAGCGATCGCGCTCTACGACCAGATCCGCTCGCATCCGGAGCGCGACTGGATGCCTCGCGTAAAATTCTTCGGCGGCAAGGCGGCGCCCAGCTATCACAACGCCAAGCTGATCATCAAACTCGCCAACGACGTCGCCAAGGTCATCAACCGCGACCCGGCCGTACGCGGCTTGCTGAAAGTGGTGTTCCTGCCGAACTACAATGTCAGCCTGGCCGAAATCATGATGCCGGCCGCTGATCTGTCGGAGCAGATATCGACCGCCGGCATGGAAGCGTCGGGCACCGGCAACATGAAGTTCGCGCTGAACGGCGCGCTGACCATCGGAACGCTCGACGGCGCCAATGTCGAGATCAAGGAGTGTGTCGGCGACGACAACATCTTCATCTTCGGCCTGACCACGGAAGAGGTCGCCGAGCGGCGCAACAATGGCTACGATCCACGCGCAGTAGTCGAAGCATCGCCCGAACTGGCGCAAGCGGTGGCGGCGGTTTCGTCGGGCGTCTTCTCGCCGGACGATCCGGAACGCTACCGCGAGCTGATCAACGGTCTCTATCAGAGCGACTGGTTCATGGTCGCGGCCGATTTCGATGCCTACGCCGCCGCCCAGCGCGACGTCGACGCCGTCTGGCGCAACAGTCCCGACTGGTACGCGAGAGCGATCCGCAATGTCGCACGCGTCGGCTGGTTCTCTTCCGATCGTACGATCCGCCAATATGCGAAAGAAATCTGGAACGTGCCCGTCTGATATGCTTGCATGAGGCCACGAACAATGTGGTCCGGTGCATGTCGCCCAAAAGCGCCTAGCGGTTTTGGGCAACGGCATGCACAAAAACAAAAGATTTAGTGCCCAGGGAGGGTCACTGCCTGATGAGGAAGCCGCGCGCGACCGCGACGACAAGCGGGCCGGACGGACTGGCGCCAGCCAGCGATGTTGCGGCGATTGTCGCCGGCACGCATGGCGATCCCTTTGCAGTTCTCGGTGTGCACGAGGCGGGCAAGGGCTTTGTCGCCCGCTGTTTCGTCCCTCATGCCGAATACGTCACGGCCTATACGCTGACCGGCAAGAATGCCGGTGAACTTCCCAGGCGTGACGATGGCGGCTTCTTCGAGGGCAGGCTGTCGCTCAGAAAGCGCCAGCCGCTGCGCTATCATGCGCGCAATGCCGGCGGCAACTGGTGGCTGACCGATCCCTATTCGTTCGGCCCGGTGCTTGGTCCGCTGGACGATTATTACATCGCACAAGGTTCGCATCTCAGGCTGTTCGACAAGCTCGGCGCGCATCTCATCGATCATGAGGGTGCGTCTGGCGTGAACTTCGCCGTCTGGGCGCCCAATGCAAAGCGGGTGTCGGTGGTCGGCGACTTCAACGAGTGGGACGGTCGCCGGCACACGATGCGCGACCGCCGCGACACCGGCATCTGGGAGCTGTTCATTCCCGATATCGGTGCCGGCCGACCCTACAAATACGAGATCATCGGACCCGATGGCGTCAGGCTACCGCTCAAGGCCGACCCGTTTGCCTTCAAGTCCGAACTGCGCCCGGCCACCGCGTCGGTGACGGCGGTGCCGCCGGCGCATGAATGGGGCGACGAGGCGCACCGGAATTTCTGGCGCACCGCCGACCACAGGCGCGAAGCGGTGTCGATCTACGAGGTCCATGCCGGCTCCTGGCAGCTTCGCGACGACGGCAGCTTCCTGTCCTGGGATGAACTCGCCGATCAGTTGATCCCCTATGTGATCGAAACGGGTTTCACCCATATCGAATTCATGCCGATCTCCGAACACCCCTATGATCCGTCCTGGGGCTATCAGACGACCGGCCTCTATGCGCCATCGGCCCGCTTCGGCGATCCCGACGGTTTTGCCCGTTTCGTCGACGGCGCCCACCGCGCCGGCGTTGGCGTCATCCTCGACTGGGTGCCGGCGCATTTCCCGGTCGATGCGCATGGCCTGGCCAATTTCGACGGCACCGCGCTCTATGAACATGCCGACCCGCGCAAGGGCTTCCATCCCGACTGGAACACGGCGATCTACAATTTCGGCCGCCGCGAGGTCATCTCGTTCCTCGTCAACAATGCGCTATTCTGGGCCGAGAAATACCATGTCGACGGTTTGCGCGTCGATGCGGTCGCCTCGATGCTCTACCTCGATTATTCGCGCAAGGCCGGCGAATGGATCCCCAACGAGAAGGGCGGGCGCGAAAACCTCGAGGCGGTCAGCTTCCTGCAGAAGATGAACAAGGAGGTCTACGGCCATCATCCGGGCGTGATGACGATTGCCGAGGAATCGACCTCATGGCCAAAGGTGTCGCAGCCGGTGCATGAGGGCGGGCTGGGTTTCGGCTTCAAGTGGAACATGGGCTTCATGCACGACACGCTGGAGTACTTTGCCAAGGAGCCGATCTTTCGCAAGCATCACCACAACGACATCACCTTCGGCCTGACCTACGCCTTCTCCGAGAATTTCGTGCTGCCGCTTTCCCATGACGAGGTCGTGCACGGCAAGGGCACGCTGCTCGGCAAGATGGCCGGCGACGACTGGCAGAAGTTTGCCACGCTGCGCGCCTACTACGCCTTCATGTGGGGCTATCCCGGCAAGAAGCTGTTGTTCATGGGACAGGAGTTCGCCCAGCGCCGCGAATGGAGCGAGGCGCGCGCGCTCGACTGGAACCTGCTCGACTTCCGGCTTCACCGCGGCGTCTGGCAAACGGTGCGTGACCTCAACTATCTCTACCGCTCGCGCCCGGCGCTGCATGCGCGCGACTGCGAGCCGGATGGTTTTTCCTGGTTGATCGTCGACGACAGCGCCAACTCGGTGTTTGCCTGGCTGCGCACCGCGCCGGGTGGCAACCCGGTCGCCGTCATTTCCAACTTCACGCCGGTACCGCGCGACAATTACCGCGTGCCGTTGCCGCAGAAAGGCAAATGGCGCGAGATCATCAACACGGACGCCGCCGACTATGGCGGCTCTGGCAAAGGCAACGGTGGTGTCGTCGAGGCTCAGGCGGAAGGAGGAGGCATCTCAGTGACGATGCTTTTGCCGCCGCTGTCGACGATCATGCTCGAATTTGTTCCGGAATGAGCGATGTCCGGACTGAGTAACTTGGGAGGGTAAAAATGGCACAAACAAAACGAACCCAGCCGCTGGCCCGCGACGCCATGGCCTATGTGTTGGCCGGCGGCCGCGGCAGCCGCCTCAAGGAATTGACCGACCGCCGTGCCAAGCCTGCGGTCTATTTCGGCGGCAAGACGCGCATCATCGATTTCGCGCTCTCCAACGCCCTCAATTCCGGCATTCGTCGCCTCGGCGTCGCCACCCAGTACAAGGCGCATTCGCTGATCCGCCATCTGCAGCGCGGCTGGAACTTCCTGCGTCCCGAGCGAAACGAAAGCTTCGACATCCTGCCGGCCAGCCAGCGCGTGTCGGAGACGCAGTGGTATGAGGGCACGGCCGATGCCGTGTACCAGAACATCGACATCATCGAGGCCCACGGGCCCGAATACATGGTGATCCTCGCCGGCGATCACATCTACAAGATGGACTATGAGCTGATGCTTCGCCAGCACGTCGACGCCAATGCCGACGTCACCGTCGGCTGCCTCGAAGTGCCGCGCATGGAAGCAACCGGCTTCGGCGTCATGCATGTCGACCAGAAGGACAACATCATCGCCTTCGTCGAAAAGCCGGCCGATCCGCCAGGCATTCCCGACAAGCCGGAGTTCGCCCTGGCCTCGATGGGCATCTATGTGTTCAAGACCAAGTTCCTGATGGAGCAACTGCGCCGCGATGCGGCAGCGCCCGATTCAAGCCGCGACTTCGGCAAGGACATCATCCCCTACATCGTCGAACACGGTAAGGCGATCGCCCATCGCTTCGCCAAATCCTGTGTCCGCTCGACGGCCGAGAACGAGGCCTATTGGCGCGATGTCGGAACCGTCGACGCCTATTGGGAAGCCAATATCGATTTGACCGACATCACCCCGGAACTCGACCTCTACGACCGCGACTGGCCGATCTGGACCTACGCCGAGTTGAAGCCACCGGCAAAATTCGTGCATGACGAGGATGGCCGCCGTGGTTCGGCCGTGTCGTCGCTGGTCTCAGGCGATTGCATTGTCTCCGGGGCTTCGCTGAAGAAAAGCCTCATCTTCACCGGCGCGCGCATCAATTCCTATTCGACGCTGGAAGAAGTCGTCATGCTGCCCGACGTCCATGTCGGCCGGAACGCAAAGTTGAAGCGCGTGGTGATCGATCATGGCGTAAGGATACCGGAGGGGCTGGTGGTCGGTGAGGATCCCATCCTCGACGCCAAGCGCTTCCGCGTTTCGGAAAAAGGCATCTGCCTTGTCACGCAGGACATGATCGACAAATTGAAATTGTAGAACAGACAGGGTGGGATTGTAGGCGCATGCAGGTTCTGTCGGTCACGCCCGAGATCTTCCCGCTGATCAAGACTGGCGGGCTGGCCGACGTAACCGGGGCGTTACCCATCGCCTTGGCGGCCAAGGGCGTGACCATGCGCACGCTCATCCCCGGCTTTCCCACAGTGATGGATGCCTTCAAGAAAAAGAAGGCGGTTCACCAGTACCCGCTGCTGCAGGGTGGCAAGGCCTCGGTCCATGCCGTTGAGATCGCCGGGCTCGACCTGTTCGTGCTCGACGCGCCGCATCTGTTCGACCGTCCCGGCGGCCCCTATGGCAATGCTGCCGGCGCCGACTGGCCGGACAACTGGCGGCGTTTCGCGGCCTTGAGCCAGGTCGGCGGCGACATAGCCGGCGGCGCCATCTCCGGCTACCAGCCGGATCTCGTCCATGCCCATGACTGGCAGTCGGCGATGACGCTGGCCTATATGCGTTATGGCAAGGCGGTCGGTATCCCTTCGATGATCACCGTCCACAACCTCGCCTTCCAGGGCCAGTTCGGCGCCGGCATCTTTGGCGAGCTTGGCCTGCCGGCGGTGGCGATGGCGCTCGACGGCGTCGAATATTATGGCGGCGTCGGCTTCCTCAAGGCCGGCCTGCAGGCTGCCTGGGCGATCACCACGGTCAGCCCGACCTATGCCCAGGAAATCCGCGCGGCGGAATTCGGCATGGGCCTTGATGGCCTCATCAACATGCGCTCCACCGATCTCTTTGGCATCGTCAACGGCATCGACACCGACATCTGGAACCCGGAAACCGACAAGCATCTGGTTTCCAGCTACAGCGCCAAGACACTGAAGGCGCGTGCGCCAAACCGGGCCGCCGTCGAGGATCGTTTCAGCCTCGACCGCGACGACAGTCCGATCGTCTGCGTCGTCAGCCGGCTGACGTGGCAAAAGGGCATGGACATATTGGCGACGGTCGTCGACGGCATTGTCGCCGCCGGGGCACGGCTGGCGATCCTCGGCTCCGGCGACGCCGGGCTCGAAGGCGCACTGCTTGCCGCGGCCGCCCGCCATCGCGGCCGCATCGGGGTCGTCGTCGGCTATGATGAAGGGCTTTCCCACACCATGCAGGGCGGCTGCGACGCCATCATTATCCCGTCGCGTTTCGAGCCTTGCGGGCTGACGCAGCTTTACGGCCTGCGCTATGGCTGCGTGCCGGTCGTCGCCCGCACCGGCGGCCTGGCAGACACAGTCATCGACGCCAATGAGGCTGCCGTTTCGGCCGGCGTGGCAACCGGCTTCCAGTTCGCGCCCGCCAATGCCGGCGCCTTCCTGCACGCCATCCGCCGGCTGGTGGAGGCGCACGCCAACCCGACGGTCTGGACGTCGATGCAGCGGCAAGGCATGAAGGCCGATGTGTCTTGGGACCGAAGTGCTGAAAAATATGTTGAACTCTATCGCTTGCTGCTTTCGAAAAGGGCTGCCTGAGGCATGATAAGAACCGTCGTCACCAAACCCTATCCCGACCAGAAGCCCGGCACCTCCGGGCTGCGCAAGAAGGTGCCGGTGTTCCAGCAGGAGCATTATGCCGAGAACTTCATCCAGTCGATCTTCGATGCGCTGGACGGGTTCGAGGGCCAGACCCTGGTGATCGGCGGCGACGGCCGCTTCTACAACCGCGAGGTCATCCAGAAGGCCATCGCCATGGCCGCGGCCAACGGTTTCGGCAAGGTGATGGTCGGGCAGGGCGGCATATTGTCGACGCCGGCGGCCTCGCATGTCATCCGCAAGTACAAGACCTTCGGCGGCATCATCCTGTCGGCCAGCCACAATCCCGGCGGCCCGCATGAGGATTTCGGCATCAAGTACAATGCCGGCAATGGCGGCCCGGCGCCGGAAAAGCTGACCGACGCCATGTTTGCCAAGACCAAGGTGATTTCGAGCTTCAAAATCGCCGACATCGAGCCAATCGACATCGACAGGATCGGCACGGTCAAGGCTGCCGGCATGACGGTCGAGATCATCGATCCGGTCGCCGACTATGCCGAGCTGATGGAAAGCCTGTTCGATTTCGACGCCATCCGCGCCAATTTCAAATACGGCTTCCGCATGCGCTTTGACGCCATGCATGCGGTCACCGGCCCCTATGCCAAGGAGATCCTCGAACGACGGCTCGGTGCTCCCAACGGCACCTGCCGCAACTTCAAGCCGCTGCCGGACTTCGGCGGCCATCACCCCGATCCCAACCTGGTCCACGCAAAGCACCTCTATGACGAGATGATGGGGCCGGATGCGCCGGACTTCGGTGCTGCCTCCGACGGCGACGGCGACCGCAATCTGATCATCGGAAAAGGCATTTTCGTCACCCCGTCGGATTCGGTGGCGATGCTCGCCGCCAATGCCCATCTGGCGCCGGGCTACAAGGCTGGCCTGAAAGGCATCGCCCGCTCCATGCCGACCAGCGGTGCGGCCGACCGCGTCGCCGAAAAGCTCGGCATCGGCATCTATGAAACGCCGACCGGCTGGAAGTTCTTCGGCAATCTGCTCGACGCCGACATGGCAACGATCTGCGGCGAGGAAAGTGCCGGCACCGGCTCCAACCATGTCCGCGAAAA
This sequence comes from Mesorhizobium sp. AR10, assembly GCF_024746795.1. Lineage (NCBI taxonomy): Bacteria > Pseudomonadati > Pseudomonadota > Alphaproteobacteria > Hyphomicrobiales > Phyllobacteriaceae > Mesorhizobium > Mesorhizobium sp. AR10. The sequence goes on along the minus strand of NZ_CP080524.1, from coordinate 5,468,733 downwards.
GGACGGCCTGTGGGCCGTGCTGTTGTGGCTCAACATCCTTGCTGTGCGCGGCGAAAGCGCCAAGCAGATCGTCACCGAGCACTGGGCGAGCTACGGCCGCAACTACTACTCGCGGCATGACTATGAGGAAGTCGAGACCGACCGCGCCAATGCGCTGGTCGACGAACTGCGAGCCAAGCTTGGTTCGTTGCCGGGGACCAGCGTGCGCGGCATGAAGATCGCCAGCGCCGACGACTTCGCCTATCACGATCCGGTCGATGGCTCGGTCAGCAAGAACCAGGGCATCAGGGTGCTGTTCGAAGGCGGCTCGCGCGTCGTCTTCCGTCTTTCCGGCACCGGCACATCAGGGGCGACGCTGCGCGTCTATGTCGAGCGCTACGAGGCGGACAAGGCGAGGCACGATCTCGACACGCAGGCCGCACTTGCCGATCTGATTGCGGCAGCCGATGATATTGCCGGGATTCGCAGCCATACCGGCCGTGACAAGCCGAGCGTCATCACCTGATGGAATTTGGGATGCCGGCCGATACTTGGCCGCGATTTGGTGGACTTGTCGGGCAAGGCGGCGTTCGCTTTGCTGCATGGTCGCAAGCCGCGCGCCGGCTCTGGGTCTCGATCTTCGACGAGCAGGGGAACCGGGAGATCGACCGGCTTGAACTTGAGCCGGAAGGCGAGGGCGTTCACGCGCTTTTCGTCGCCGGTCTCGCTGCCGGCACGAGATACGGCTTTCGCGCCGATGGCGACTATGTGCCGGAGCGCGGACTCTGGTTCGACCCCGACAAGCTGCTGACCGATCCTTATGCCGTCGAGATCGACAGGCCCTACGCCTATGACTGGCGGCTAACGCAGCGCCGGCGCGAGGGACCCGACACCGCCCCGCTGATGCCAAAGGCGATTGCCGCCGCCTTGCCGAAGCCGCTGCCGGCCTCGGCACCGCTGTTTCAGCCGGGCGGTCTCATCTATGAAGTGCCGGTGCGGGCCTTCACCATGCTGCATCCGGAAATTCCCGAGAAGCAGCGTGGCACGATTGCCGCCCTGGCTCATCCGGCCGTCATCGAGCACCTGAAGAAACTAGGCGTCGGAGCGGTGGAACTAATGCCGGTGACGGCGTCGATCGACGAACGGCATCTGCCGCCGCTCGGGCTGCGCAACGCCTGGGGCTACAATCCCGTCACCTTCATGGCGCTCGATCCGCGGCTGGCACCCGGCGGTCTGGCGGAATTGCGCGATACGGTCGCCGCATTGCGCGCCGCCGGCATCGGCACCATCCTCGACCTTGTCTTCAACCACACCGGCGAAAGCGACAGGCTTGGGCCGACGCTGTCGCTGCGTGGGCTCGACAACCGCGCCTACTACCGGCACGAGGCTGACAACAGGCTGGTCAATGACACCGGCACCGGCAACACGGTTGCTTGCGACCATCCGGTGGTCGGGGAAATGATCCTCGACACGTTTCGCCATTTTGTCCGCCATGCCGGCATCGATGGTTTCCGCTTTGATCTCGCGCCCATTCTCGGCCGCGTCGAGGGCGTGTTCGACCCCGACGCGCCGCTGCTGCGCGCCATGCATGACGATCCGTTGCTGGCTGACCGCGTGCTGATCGCCGAGCCCTGGGACATCGGGCCGGACGGTTATCAGCTCGGCAATTTTCGCCCTCCCTTGCTCGAGTGGAACGACAAATATCGCGACGACATCCGCCGCTTCTGGCGCGGCGATCGCGGCATGGTCGGCGCGTTGGCGACGCGGCTGGCCGGCTCGTCCGATGTGTTCTCCAAAGGTGACCAGCAGACCAGCCGCTCGGTCAATTTCATCGCTGCCCATGACGGCATGACGCTGGCCGATATCGTTGCCTACGAGCGCAAGCACAATCAGGCCAATGGCGAGCACAATCGCGACGGCCACAATGAGAACCTGTCGTGGAACAACGGCGCCGAAGGCGACGCCGGCGCGGCGGTCGCCGAGGCTCGCCATCACGACCAGCGCGCGCTGCTGGCGACGCTGTTTGCCTCGCGCGGCACCATCATGCTGACCGCCGGCGACGAATTCGGCCGCACCCAGCGCGGCAACAACAACGCTTATCCGCAGGACAATGAGATCACCTGGCTCGATTGGGCCGGACGCGATCAAGTGCTGGAAGGCCATGCGTTTGCGCTCGCCACGATGCGTCGTGCCGCCCCTGCGCTTTCCGATACGCGCTTTCTGAGCGGCGAGCCGCCGGTTGGCTCGGACATACCGGACGTTGCCTGGCTGACCGAAACCGGCGCGCCGCTCGATGAAGCGGGCTGGCACGATCCGGAGCGGCACCGTCTGGTCATGGTGCTCGGCGGCGAGGGGAATGGTCGTCTAGCCGTCATCATCAATGGCGATCGCCGGGCGTGTGTCTTCACGCTGCCAGCGCGCGACGGATTTCAATGGATGGCGGCCCTCGAAACACTGAGCGAGGCCGCGGACATCTTACGGCCCGTGCCGGGTCGAGCGGTCATTTTGATGATCGAACGCAAAGCCGGGCAGGCTGGCACCAAGGAGACGCTGTAATGGCCGAAGGCAATGCCGAGTGGTGGCGCGGCTGCGTCATTTACCAGATCTACCCGCGCTCCTTTCAGGACACCACGGGCGACGGTAGCGGCGATCTGCGCGGCATCACCACCCGTCTGGCGCATGTCGCCTCGCTCGGCGTCGACGCCGTCTGGCTGTCGCCCTTCTTCAAGTCGCCGATGGCCGATATGGGCTACGACGTGTCCGACTATCAGGCCGTCGATCCGATGTTCGGCACATTAGGGGATTTCGACGCACTGATGGCCGAGGCGCACCGACTCGGCCTGAAAATCATCATTGACCAGGTCCTGTCGCATTCGTCGGACAAGCATGAATGGTTCGTCGAAAGCCGCGCCAGCCGCGATAACCCCAAAGCCGACTGGTATGTCTGGGCCGATACGAAACCCGACGGCAACGCGCCCAACAACTGGCTGTCGATTTTCGGCGGCCCAGCCTGGGAATGGGATGCGACCCGCAGACAGTACTACATGCACAACTTCCTTGCCTCGCAGCCGGATCTGAACTTCCACAATCAGGAGGTCCAGGACGCGCTGCTGGAAACGGTGCGGTTCTGGCTCGAGCGCGGTGTCGACGGCTTCCGGCTGGATACGGTCAACTACTATGTTCACGATCGCTGGCTGCGCAGCAATCCGCCATTGGCGTCGAGCGTTGCCGGCACCAACACCGAAACCAACACATACCTCTACCAGGAACATTTGTTCGACAAGACGCAGCCGGAGAATCTTGATTTCCTCCGGCGGTTCCGGGCGCTGCTCGACGCGTATGGGGCTCGCGCCGCCGTCGGCGAGGTTGGTGACGAAGGCCGTTCGCTGCAGACGCTCGCGGCCTACACCTCCGGCGGCGACAAGCTCCATATGTGCTACACCTTCGACCTGCTCGGTGCACAATTCTCGGCGGCGCATGTGCGTGGCTGCGTCGAGGCCTTCGAGACGACTGTTGCCGATGGCTGGGTCTGTTGGGCGTTTTCCAACCACGACGTCGTCCGGCATGTGAGCCGCTGGACGCGGCCCGGCGGCGATCCCGACGCGGTGGCAAGGTTCTCGATCGCGCTGCTGTCGTGCCTGCGTGGATCGATCTGTCTCTATCAGGGCGAGGAGCTCGGCCTGGAGGAGGCCGAGTTGAGGTTCGAGGATTTGCGCGATCCCTACGGCATCCGGTTCTGGCCGGGAGTGAAGGGCAGGGATGGCTGCCGCACACCAATGGTCTGGGAGGCAGGCGCCGACAATGCCGGGTTTTCCACCGGCAAGCCGTGGCTTCCGGTACCGGAAAGCCATCGCGCCCGCGCTGCCGATGTCCAGAACGGTGAGATAAAGCCGGTCCTCGCCGGTTACCGGGCGATGCTGGCGTTGCGCAAGGCGCATCCGGCGCTGGTCCGTGGTTCCATCCGCTTTCTCGATGCCGAGGGCGACGTTCTTGCCTTCATCCGTGAGGGTGGCGGCGAGACACTGCTCTGCATCTTCAATTTCGCCGACGAGCCGGCCACCTTGCCGTTGCCGCCAGATCTGGCTGACGCAGAAGTGATCGATCTTGGCAGCGCCGGCACGGTCTTGCACGAAAACGGGCTGTCGCTGCCGCCGCTGGGTTGGTTTCTCGGCCGGCTTGGCTGAGCCGGACTCCGCAGATTGGGTGCCCAGGATCTGGTCTTCGATGCAACCATGCCGAGCATGGGTGGGATAAAAAGGCAGCGCCTGCATGGCAATTCGCTGGCCTATATCCCCAACGCATTTGCCCTGAAGCGGGTACCGCGAAGCACGGATTTCTGGCATCCCGGGAATGGATGCGCAGCATGCCAAGCCCTTATGGCAACAGCAGAAAACTGATGGAGCAACCGGAAGATGCAACCAGTTGAAAAGCACTTTTAATGTTAGCTTTTGCTGTTTTAGCGCAAGACTACTCACTTAGCGTCAAGCAGGACTCGGTTGAAATAAGATTTCCGTCTGTCTAGTGTCCTGCCACCCAGCTGCCGGAAAGGGAACCGGCGGCGCGCTCAAAGGGACCAGAATCGGTTTCGGGGCGTCAACACTCGAAAGGCGTGGCCGATAGGCCCGCGCCACAGGGAGAAACTTCATGCTGAAAAACATGCTGAAGGCGACGGTGTTCGCTACAACCATGGCTTTGGCCGCCGGCACCTTCAATACGCCGGCTTTCGCCGAGGTCATCTACAACAGGGGCAGCGCCGCCGAACCGGAATCAGTCGATCCGCACAAGACCTCGACGGTCTATGAAGCCAATGTTTTGCGAGACCTGTTCCAGGGACTGGTCATGCAGGACGAGAAGGCGAACCTCATCCCGGGCGCGGCCGAAAGCTGGACAGTCTCCGATGACGGCACAGTTTACACCTTCAAGCTGCGCAAGGACGGCGTATGGTCGGATGGCAGCCCGGTCACGGCGGATGATTTCGTCTATTCTTTCCGCCGGCTGGAAGATCCGGCCACCGGCGCCGAATACGCTTCGATGCTCTACCCCGTGAAGAATGCCGAGGAGGTCAACACCAAAAAGGGCAAGCCCGAGGATATGGGCGTCAAGGCGATCGACGCGACGACCCTGGAGGTGACGCTGAAGGCGCCAACCCCCTATTTCCTCGAGATGCTGACCCATCAGGCGGCCTATCCGGTCAACAAGGCCTCAATCGACAAGCTCGGCGCCGATTGGATCAAACCGGGCAACCTCGTCTCCAACGGCGCCTACACGCTTGCCGAGTGGGTTCCCAACGACCACCTCAAGATGGTCAAGAATCCGAAATTCTGGGACGCGGCGACCGTCAAGATAGACACCGTCAACTTCATTCCGACCGAGGACCGCTCGTCGGCGATGAAGCGCTTCGAGGCCGGCGAACTCGACAGCTATGACGACCTCCCGACCGAACAGCTCGCCGACCTGAAGACCAAGTTTGGCGATCAGATTCACGTCGGGCCGTATCTCGGCACCTACTACTACGCCATCAAGACGGACAAGGCGCCGTGGGACAATGTCGAGCTGCGCAACGCAATCTCCATGGCAATCGACCGCGACTTCCTGGCCGAGAAAGTCTGGCAGAACTCGATGCTCCCGGGCTATTCGATGGTGCCTCCAGGCATTGAAGGTTACACGCCGGCAATGGCCAAATACGCCGACATGTCGCAAATCGACCGCGAGGACGCAGCCAAGAAGATTCTCGAGAAGCTCGGCTATACGCCCGACAAGCCGCTGAAAATGGAGATCCGCTACAACACCTCGGAGAACCACAAGAACACCGCGGTCGCCATTCAGGAACAGTTGAAGCCGCTCGGTATTGAAGTCACCATGGTCAACACCGACACCAAGACCCACTATTCCTTCCTCGAACAGAAGGGCGACTATGACGTGGCGCGCGCCGCCTGGATCGCCGACTACAAGGATCCGGAAACCTTCCTCGGCATCACCCGCAAGGCCAGCGGCAACAACTATTCGCTCTATAACAGCCCGAAATACGAGGCGGCCATGGACAAGGCGGCGGCCGCCGGCGGCAAGCCCGAAGAGCGCATGAAGGATTTAGCCGAAGCCGAGCGCATCCTCGTCGACGACGCCGGCAATATCCCGCTTCTGTATTACAGCTACCACGATATCGTTTCTCCGAAGCTGCATGGCTTCGTCGACAATGTGATGGACGTGCATCCGTCCCGCTTCATCAGCAAGGACTGAGTTCCCTGGCCGAACCGCCGTTCCCTTCAGGGCGCGGCGGTTCTGGTTTGCCATCGCATCGGTCCGAAAGTCGGGATCGATTTTCACAAGGCACGATGCGAAGATTTGAAGCACTGGAGCTTGCTCGTCCAGGTGGACGCGTCGCTCCAGGCCAAGCGGGGCACCGATGCTGCGTTACGTATTCCGGCGGCTTTTGACCGCCATCCCAACGCTATTCGTCATCGTGACCATGGCGTTCTTTCTGATACGCGTCGCGCCCGGCGGCCCGTTCAATCAGGAGCGTGGCCTGAGCCCGGAGATCAAGGCCAATCTCGATGCGCAGTTCGGCCTCGGCGACCCGCTCTGGCTGCAATACATCCATTATCTCGGCAATCTTCTGCGCGGCAATTTCGGTCCCAGCTACAATATGCCTGACTTCACGGTAGGCGAATTGTTCAGGGAGGGCCTGCCGATCTCAATCCAACTCGGCGCTTCGGCGCTCGTTCTGGCGCTGATGCTCGGCTGCGTTCTCGGCACCGTTGCCGCGCTCAACCAGAACAAGCTTGGCGACTATTCCGTGATCGCTCTGGCGACCGCCGGCAGCACCATCCCGACCTTCGTCATCGCCCCGGTGATCCAGCTGTTGTTCGGATTGACCTGGAAACTGCTGCCGATCGGCGGCTGGGGCGATGGTGCCTTCATCAACAAGGTCGGCCCGGTGCTGACGCTCGCTCTGCCGCAGATCGCCATCGTCGCCCGACTGATGCGCGGCTCGATGATCGAATCGTTGCGCTCCCACCATATCCGTACCGCCCGCGCGCTCGGTCTGTCCGACTGGTCGGTGGTGGTAAAACATGCGTTGCGCGGCGCCATCCTGCCGATCGTCTCCTTCACCGGCCCGGCGGCGGCCGCCCTTCTCACCGGCTCGATCATCGTCGAGACCATCTTCTCCATCCCAGGCGTCGGCCGCTACTTCGTCGATGCCGCACTCAACCGCGACTACACGCTGGTGATGGGGACGGTGGTGGTGATCGCGATCTTCACCATCGTCTTCAACCTGATCGTCGACGTCATGTATGCCGTCGTCGATCCGAGGGTGCGCTATGACTGATATCGCAGCCACCGCTCCGGCCGTCGTCGGCCGCTCCCTGTGGGGCGATGCATGGGCGCGCCTCAAGGCCAATCGCGCCGCCATGTTCAGCCTCTACTACCTTGCGTTCATTGCGATCATCAGCGTCTTCGGCCCCTGGTTCGTGCCGCATCAATACACCACCATCTATGCCGACTATGTGCGCACGCCGCCGAGCTTCTCGTCCTATCCGAAGGCCGACATGATCGAGACCGCGCTCGATGAAGCGATCAAGCGCATGCGTGTCGACATCAAGGACTGGCGCCAGGAAGGCAATCGCATCTTCGTCACCGTCACCTCGGCCAAGGCGATCGACGACCGAAATATCCGCTATATCGACCGTTCCGATGCCTTTGACGACACCAAGATCGAGAGCAAATCGGCTGATGGTCTCGAAGTGGTGATGAGTGCCTCGATCAAGCAGCAATATTTCCTGTTCGGCACCGACAACACCGGCCGCGATCTCCTGTCGCGAACGCTGATGGCCGGGCGCATCTCGCTGGCCATCGGCCTGCTCGCCGGCGTGGTCGCCGTTGTGATCGGCGTGCTTTACGGTGCTTCGGCCGGCTTTGCCGGCGGCAAGGTCGACGAGGTGATGATGCGCATCGTCGATGTGCTCTATTCGCTGCCGTTCATCTTCTTCGTCATCATGCTCGTGGTGTTCTTCGGCAGGAATTTCGTGCTGATGTTCCTGGCGGTCGGCGCGGTGCTGTGGCTCGACATGGCGCGCATCGTGCGCGGACAGGCGCTGTCGATCCGGCGCCAGGAATATGTCCAGGCGGCGGAAGCGATGGGCGTCGGCCAGCGCGGCATTCTGCTGCGCCACGTCATCCCCAACCTGCTCGGGCCGGTGGTCATCTACATGACGTTGCTGGTGCCGCAGGTCATCATCCTGGAGAGCTTCCTGTCCTTCCTCGGGCTCGGCGTCCAGGAGCCGATGACCAGTTGGGGCGTGCTGATCTCGGTCGGCGCCAAGAATATCGGCACCGCCAACTGGCTGCTTTTGTTTCCTGCCTTCTTCCTCGTTTCGACGCTGTTTGCGCTGAACTTCGTCGGCGACGGCCTGCGCGACGCGCTCGACCCAAGAGATCGATAAAGATGGGATCGTTGAGATGAAAACGCCCGAAACGATCCTCAGCGTCAAGGACCTCCGCGTCCGCTTCCGCACGCTCGATGGCGCGGTCGAAGCGGTCAAAGGCATCAACATCCACGTCAATGCGGGCGAAACCGTCGCCGTGGTCGGCGAATCCGGGTCCGGCAAGAGCCAGACCATGATGGCGGCGATGAGCCTGCTGGCATCGAACGGCGAGGCATCAGGCAGTGTCGACTACCGCGGCCGCAACCTCTTGGCGCTGAGCAAATCCGAGCTCAACCAGGTCCGTGGCCGCAAGATCAGCATGATCTTCCAGGAGCCGATGACCTCGCTCGACCCGCTCTATTCGATCGGCAACCAGCTGATCGAACCGATCCGCCGGCATAGAGGACTTGGCGCGGCCGAGGCGCGCGAAGAGGCGCTCAAGCTTCTGCGGCTGGTCCATATTCCAGATCCCGAACGGCGGATGAAATCCTATCCGCACGAAATGTCGGGCGGCCAGCGCCAGCGCGTCATGATCGCCATGGCGCTGGCCAACGACCCCGATATACTGATCGCCGACGAGCCGACGACGGCGCTCGACGTGACCATCCAGGCGCAGATCCTGATGCTGCTCGCCGAACTGCAGCGCAAGCTCGGCATGGCGATCGTCTTCATCACCCACGATCTCGGCATCGTCAGGCGTTTTGCCGACCGCGTCTACGTCATGCGCTATGGGGAGGTCGTCGAGGAGGGCGAGGCGGAAGCGGTCTTCGCCAACCCGCAGCATGCCTACACCAAGATGCTGATTGCCGCCGAGCCGACTGGCACCAAGGCGCCGCCGCCAGCCAACGCGCCTGTCCTGCTCGAAGGCAGGAATGTCGAGGTGACCTTCAAGATCGGCGGTGGCTTCCTCGCCGGCGAGCCGCTGCTGCTGCGCGCGGTCGATCGCATTTCGATCCGGCTGAAACGCAACCAGACCATCGGCATCGTCGGCGAATCCGGCTCGGGAAAATCGACGCTCGGCCGCGCCTTGCTGCGGCTCCTGCCGAGCGACGGCGTCATCCGTTTCGGCGACCGCGATATTTCCGAGGCCGACCGCCAGGCAATGCGGCCGCTGCGGCGTGAACTGCAGCTGGTCTTCCAGGATCCGTTCGGCTCGCTGTCGCCCCGCATGACCATCGGCCAGGTCATCACCGAAGGGCTTCTAGTGCATGAGCCAAGCTTGTCGGGCAAGCAGCGCGATCTGCGCGCGGTCGAGGCGCTGCTGGAAGTCGGCCTCGATCCCAATTCGCGCAACCGCTATCCGCATGAATTCTCCGGCGGTCAGCGGCAGCGTATCGCCATTGCCCGCGCCATGATCCTGAAGCCCAAGGTGGTGGTGCTGGACGAGCCGACCTCGGCGCTCGACCGCTCGGTGCAGAAGCAGATCGTCGAGCTGCTGCGCAAGCTGCAGGCCGACCACGAACTGTCCTACCTCTTCATCAGCCACGACCTCGCGGTCGTGCGCGCCATGGCCGACTACATCATCGTCATGAAGCAGGGCAAGATCGTCGAGGAGGGGCCGACCGAGGCGATCTTCAGCGATCCGCAGGACATCTACACGCAGACGCTGATGGCTGCCGCGATCGATGTCACGAGGTTCCGCCTGAGCGCTTGAGACGGAAAGCGCCAGCCAACCGCTCTGGCCGTGTCAGTTCACCCCGGCAATGCCGCGCACTTGCGGCGTCTCGCGGCGACCAGGGCCTCTTGCTGTTGCTTAAACCGATCGATCCTCGCCGTCTCGCGATCGGCGACGGCCGTCTTGACGCGAGTACCGCCCCAAAGCCAGCTTGGAACGCTGGTGTTCGCGACCTTGCCGCGGCTGATGGCGGTTTGTGAGATGCCGCGGGCGACGTCTCCCACGGCATTGTTGAGCTCGACGCATGTCATGGTGTCGTATTTCGCTGGATCGACCGCTCTGCCTATCGATGAGCAGCCGCCGACAACAAGCAGGGCGAGCACCAGAGGGGGCGGCAAGCGTGCCGTCGAAATCAACTTCATGTGCGCAACCTCACTCCAGCACCGCTATTTCGGCAGCTGATCATATTATCGAGGTAGAGCAAGCTACCGTTTCGTCAAAAATAGCATGCGCTCTCGAGCGTTATCGGAGACCTTACAGAAGCCGGAAATGCGACAGCGGCAGATGCCGCGCGGCTGGCCTCGATCCGCCCGTATGAAACGAGATATTTCTTGAGGAGGTATCGGGAGAAACAAATACCTAAGTATTTGTTTTTTCTGGTCGGAGTGGCAGGATTTGAACCTGCGACCCCCTCGTCCCGAACGAGGTGCGCTACCAGGCTGCGCTACACTCCGTGACCAGACCGCGGGCTTATAGCCGCCGCACTTCGTTCCTGCAAGCGCCAATGGCAGCGCTTCTGTCGCATTTCGTCTGCTTTGCGGTTTCGCGCCGGATAAACACGGCTTAAAGGCTTGTATGCTAAGCAAACGCCGACAACTGCCTCGATATCCGTGTTCCAGCCGCTTGGAGTTTTGCTGTCTTGACCCTCAGGATCGTTGGCGAAGCCCGTCCCAACACCTTCGAATTCGAAACCTCAGCGCTGATCAAGGCATCCGGGTTTCGCGAGTATGACGCGCGCTGGTGGTTCGGCCATCCGGCCTCGGCCGAGCCGCCGGAGCTCAATCTGATTGGCGTCCAGGCGCTCGGTATGGGGTTGGGCACGCTGATCCGCCGCCTTGGCGCCGGCCCCGATATCGTCACCGGCCATGATTTCCGTTCCTATTCGCTCGGCATCAAGCTGGCGCTGGTTTCCGGCCTGATGGCCGCCGGTGCGCGGGTCAGGGATGTCGGCCTCGCGCTGTCGCCAATGGCCTATTTTGCCCAGTTCGCGCTGGATACGCCGTCGGTCGCCATGGTCACCGCCTCGCACAACGAGAATGGCTGGACCGGCGTCAAGATGGGCGCGGCGCGTCCGCTGACTTTCGGGCCGGAAGAGATGGGCGCGCTGAAAAAGATCGTGCTTGCCGGCGACTTCGACCTTGTCGGCGGCGGCTCCTATGATTTCGTTTCCGGGTTCCGCGAAACCTATTTGGACGATCTGACCCGGGACAAGCGCATCACGAGAAAGCTGAAGGTGGTCGCCGCTTGCGGCAACGGCACCGCCGGCGCTTTTGCGCCGCAAGCGCTGGAACGCATCGGCTGCGAGGTGATACCGCTCGATGTCGAGCTCGATCATAGCTTCCCGCGCTACAATCCCAATCCAGAAGACATGCAGATGCTGCACGCCATCCGCGACAAGGTGCTGGAAACCGGGGCTGATGTCGGCCTCGGCTTTGACGGCGACGGCGACCGGTGCGGCGTCGTCGACAATGAAGGCAACGAAATCTTCGCCGACAAGGTCGGCGTCATGCTGGCGCGCGATATTTCCCGCCTCCATCCGGGTTCGACCTTTGTCGTCGACGTCAAGTCGACCGGGCTGTTCAAGACGGACTCGGTGTTGCAGGCAAATGGCGCCGTCACCGACTATTGGAAGACCGGCCACTCCTACATCAAGCGCCGCGTCGCCGAACTCGGCGCCATCGCCGGTTTCGAGAAATCCGGTCACTTCTTCTTCAATCCGCCGGTCGGGCGCGGCTACGACGATGGCATCGTGACGGCGATTGCAATTTGCCAGATGCTGGATCGCAGTCCGGGCAACTCGATGGCCGATCTCTACCGCGATCTGCCGCTGACCTTCGGCACGCCGACCATGTCGCCACACTGCCCGGACGATGTGAAATACGGCGTGGTCGAGCGGGTGGTTTCCGACTTTCAGGCCATGCGGCAGGACGGTGCCGTCTTTGCCGGCCAGAAGATCGCGGAGCTGATCACCGTCAATGGCGTGCGCGTCGTTGCCGAAGACGGCACCTGGGGCCTGGTGCGGGCCTCGTCGAACAAACCGGAGCTTGTCGTCGTGGTCGAGAGCCCGGTATCGTCCGAACGCCGGCGGCAGATGTTCGAAGGCGTCGATGCTGTGCTGCGTCGCAGCCCCGAAGTCGGCGCCTACAACCAGACCTTCTAATCGCGAGAGCCGAATGACCGAGCGGATCGTCAGTTTTGTCATGAGCGGCGGCATCGGCTCGCGGCTCTGGCCGCTGTCGCGCGAAGACAATCCCAAGCAGTTCCACGACCTGTCGGGGGACGGCTCGATGCTGGCCAAGACTCTGCGCCGATTGACGGACAGACCTGACGGCGAAACGCCGATCTTCCTGATCGCGTCGGAGCGGCACGCCGATCGCGTCCATGCCGACCTCGCCGGGCTCGACCTTTCCGGCGGCGGCCCGCTGTTCGAGCCGACCGGTCGCAACACCGCCGCCGCGGTCGCCTTGGCGACGCTGCGCACGCTGTCCGAATTCGGCGACAGCCTGGTGCTGGTGGTGCCGTCAGACCACGAGATATCAACCGCGCGGCAATTCTGGCAAAGCGTCGAGGCAGGCTGCGCGGCAGCACTTGCGGGCCGGCTGGTGGTGTTCGGCATCAAGCCGACGCAGCCCGAAACCGGTTACGGCTATATCGAGATATCCCGCGAAAAGGACGGCATCTGCGACGTCTCGCGTTTTGTCGAAAAACCCGACCTCGCCACCGCGCAGAGCTATCTCAAGGCCGGAAGCTTCTACTGGAACACCGGCATCTTCCTGTTTCGCGCTAGCGCCATGCGCGATGCCTTCGCGACTTTCCAGCCCGACATCTGGCAAGCCACCGAAGCTGCCTACAAGGCCGCGACATCAGATCTGTCCGGCCTCTATATGCCGCTGGAGCTCTACGCCGCCATTCCGTCGACCTCGATCGACTATGCCATCATGGAGCGGGCAAAAGACATCGCCATGGTGCCGGCCGGCTTTCGCTGGAACGATCTCGGCTCCTGGCAGTCGCTGCTCGATGTCGGTCCTTCCGACGGCCAGGGCAACGTCATCGTCGGCGACGTCGTCGCCATCGACTGCGAGAATTCCTACTTCCGCAGCGATGGCCGCTTGCTGTCGGCCATCGGCCTCAAGGATGTCGCCATCGTCTCGACCGTCGATGCCACCTTCGTCGCCCCGGTCAGCCACAGCCAGCACGTCAAGAAGATCGTCGAACAGCTCGAAAAAAGCGGCCGGCTGGAAACAAGGTTCACGCCGGCGCACGACCGCGTCATCGAAAGCGGCGCCTGGCGGCGGCGCGTGCATCACTGGCTGTTTCAGGAGACCGTGCCACTCTGGTCGACGATCGGGGTCGACGAGCGTCACGGCGGCTTTCATGAGGCGCTGGGTTTTGACGCCACGCCGCTGATCAAGCCCAAGCGCATGCGCACCATGGCGCGGCAGGTCTATGCCTTCGCAGTCGCCAAGGCGCGCGGCTGGGACGGCCCAGCCGACCGCCTGATCGGCCACGGCATCGAGTTCATGTCCAGGAATGGCCGCACCGACAGTGGCGGCTGGGTGCGCACGCTGAATGTCGACGGCACGGTCGCTGACGCCGCCGAGGATGCCTACGATCATTCCTGCGTGCTGCTGGCGCTGGCGCATGCCCATATGTGCGGTAACCCGGATGCATTGAGGCTTGGCGAGGAAACCTTTGTGTTTCTCGACGCACATCTCGAGGATAGTCGCATGACCGGTTTCCTGGAGACGTCGGGCGGCGAGGGCGAGCGGCGCTCCAATCCGCATATGCATCTGCTCGAGGCCTTCCTGGCCTGGTATCAGGCGACCGGAGACCGCGCTTATCTGCGCCGCGCGGCGCGCATCATCGACCTGTTCCGCAGTCATTTCTTCGACTCGGAAAGCTGGACACTCGGCGAATATTTCGATGCCGAATGGAAGCCGGCGAGCAGCGAGAAAGGGTCTTGGACAGAACCCGGCCATCACTTCGAATGGGCCTCTTTGCTGGTCGATTTCGCCGGGCGCAGCGGCCAGACCGAATTGAGCGGCTTTGCCCGAAAACTCTATGCCTCGGCGATCGCCAACGGCCTCAACCGCGCCACTGGCCTCGCCTATGGTGCCGTCTCCCGGCAAGGCCTGCCGCTCGACCTTGTGTCACGCAGTTGGCCGCAGGCTGAAGCGATCAAAGCGGCGATCGCGCTGGATGGTTCTGGTGGGCCTGACCTCAAGCCGGAGATTGAGGCGCGTGTCGGCCGGCTGTTCCGTTGGCACATCGATCCTGCGCCGCTCGGCCTGTGGATCGACCGCATCGACGAACGCGGCCGCTCGTTGGCGTCAGACGTGCCGGCCAGCATTTTTTATCATCTGGTCTGTGCGCTGACCCAGTATCTGGACAGCACCAATGACAAGCCTCAGTAATCTGCGGCCTCAGTAGGGACTGGCGACGTCGCCGGTCTCGACATAGATCGATTTCAGCTGCGAATAGAGCGCCAGTGCTGCCAGCGAATTCTCGCGCCCGATGCCCGACTGCTTGAAGCCGCCGAAGGGGATTTCGACCGGCGTCAAATTGTAGGCATTGATCCAGCAGGTGCCGGCCTGCAGCTCGGCGATGACGCGGTGGGCGCGTGGCAGGTCGCGTGTGAACACGCCGGCGGCGAGGCCGAACTCGGTGTCATTGGCGCGGTCGATCACCTCGTTCTCGTCATCGAACTTCAGTACGCTCATGACTGGCCCGAAAATCTCCTCACGCGCGATGCGCATGGAGTCGGTGACGCCGGTGAAGACTGTCGGCTCGACGAAGAAGCCGCCCTGGAAGCCCTGCAGCGAAGGCACGTTGCCGCCGCAGGCAAGCACAGCACCGTCCTGCTTGCCGATCTCGATATAGCCGACGACCTTCTCGTGCTGCGCCTTCGAGACCAGTGGTCCCATCTGTGTTTCGGGATCGAGCGGATCACCGATGCGAATCTTCTTCGTCCGCTCGACCAGCCGGTCGACGAAGCGGTCGTGGATGCCCTTCTGTACGAAGACCCGCGTGCCGTTGGAGCAGATCTGGCCGCTCGAATAGAAATTGCCGAGCATGGCGCCGCCGATGGCGTTTTCGAGATCGGCATCGTCGAAGACGATCAGCGGCGACTTGCCGCCGAGTTCCATGGTCGCGTGCTTCATCTTGGAGCCGGCGAGCGACAGCACCTTGCGGCCGGTCGGCACCGAACCGGTCACCGAGACCTTGGCGACGACATCGTGCCCGACAAGGCCGGCACCAACGTCGCCATAGCCTTGCACGACGTTGAACAGCCCGTCGGGCAAGCCGGCCTCCGTGTAGATTTCGGCCAGCGCCAGCGCCGACAGCGGCGTATTCTCCGAAGGCTTGAACACCATGGCATTGCCCATGGCCAGCGCCGGTGCCGATTTCCAGCCGGCGATCTGGATCGGATAGTTCCAAGCGCCGATGCCGACGCAGACGCCCAGCGCCTCGCGCCTGGTGTAGGCGAAAGGCCCGCCGAGATCGACGGACTCGCCATTATAGGCAGCGACCGCGCCGCCGAAATACTCAAGGCAATCGGCTGCGGAGGGCGCATCCGCGACCAGCGTTTCCTGGATCGCCTTGCCGGTATCGAGCGTCTCGATGCGCGCCAGATCGGCATTGCGCGCGCGCAAAATGTCGGCGGCGCGGCGCAGGATGCGTCCACGCTCGACCGGCTTGAGCCGCGCCCATGCTGGCTGTGCTGCACGCGCTGCTTCGATCGCGAGTTCCACCACGTTCGGTGTTGCCGAACGCAGCATGGCGATGGTCTCGCCGGTGGCCGGATAGATGACCGGCAGCGGCGCACCCTGCTCGTCGTCGATGTAGCGTCCGTTGACATAGTGCGATGCCGTGGGCTGGGCGCGCATGGGAGTTCTCCAAATCGTCTTTCGCGAAAGCGACGCGGGCGGTTCAGTCCGCCCGAACAATGCTCTATCTGTCCGACGCCTGCCAGCGCGGATTGATCCATGGTTCCTGGTTGGACGGCGCCAGCGGCGTGCGGCCGAGGATGTGGTCGGCGGCCTTCTCGCCGGTCATGATCGACGGTGCGTTGAGATTGCCGTTGGTGACGCGCGGGAATATCGACGAGTCGGCGACCCGCAATCCTTCGACGCCGATGACGCGGCATTCCGGATCGACGACGCTCATCGCATCGTCGGCCCGACCCATCTTGCAGGTGCCGCAGGGATGGTAGGCGCTCTCGGCGTGATCCCGGATGAAGACATCGAGATCGTCATCCGACTGGACGTGGGGGCCCGGCGAGATTTCCTTGCCGCGGTAGGCATCGAACGCTGACTGACCGAAGATCTCGCGGGTCAGCCGGATGCAATGGCGGAACTCCGTCCAGTCGTCTGGATGCGACATGTAGTTGAAGCGGATCACCGGCTTGGATTTGGGGTCGGGCGAGCGCAGCGTTACCGAGCCGCGCGACTTCGATCGCATCGGTCCGACATGCGCCTGGAAGCCGTGCGACTTCGCCGCCGCCTTGCCGTCATAGCGCACCGCCGCCGGGATGAAGTGGTACTGGATGTCGGGATAGTCGACGCCGGCGCGCGAGCGCACGAAGGCAGCCGCCTCGAAATGGTTGGTAGCGCCGAGGCCGGTTTTGAAGAACAGCCATTGCGCGCCGATCAATGCCTTGGAGAACGGATTCAGCACCGAGTTCAGCGTGATCGGCTTTGTCGATTCCTGCTGGATATAAAGCTCCATATGGTCCTGCAGGTTGCGGCCGACACCTGACCGATCGGCCACCACCTGGATGCCGTTTTCCCTCAGATGCTCGGCAGGGCCGATGCCGGACAGCATCAGGATCTTGGGCGAGTTGATCGACGATGCGGCAACGATCACTTCACGTCGTGCCTTAACGACCTGAATCTGTTTGTGAGCTTCGATCTCGACGCCGATGGCGCGTTGATTCTCGATGATCACCCGCCGGGCGAAACCCTTGACCAGACTCACATTTTCTCGCTTCAGCGCCGGTTTGAGATAGGCGCTCGCCGCCGACCAGCGGCGGCCGCCGCGGATTGTCTGCTCCATCGGCCCGAAGCCTTCCTGCTTCGATCCATTATAGTCGTCGGTCAGCTCGAAACCGGCCTGGCGGCCTGCTTCGACGAAGGCGCCGTAGAGTGGATTTTTGCGGGGGCCGCGCTGCACATGCAGCGGGCCGCTTTTGCCCCGCCAGCCGTCCTCGCCGCCGTCCGAGTCTTCCATGCGCTTGAAATAGGGAAGCACGTCGGCAAAGCCCCAGCCAGTCGCACCCTCTTCGGCCCAGTGGTCGAAGTCGCGGGCATGGCCGCGCACATAGACCATGCCGTTGATCGAGGACGAACCGCCGATGACCTTGCCGCGTGGCGTCGCCAGCACGCGGCCGCCGAGATGCGGCTCCGGCTCGCTGGCAAAGCCCCAGTCGTAGAGGCTGGTGTTGAGCGGGATCGACAGGGCCGACGGCATCTGGATCAGCGGCCCGATATCGGTGCCGCCAAATTCGATGACGATCACCGAATGCTTGCCGTCTTCCGACAGTCGGTAGGCCATGGCCGAGCCGGCCGAGCCGGAGCCGATGATGACGAAATCTGCTTCAAGCATGGTTCATATGCGCCCATCGTTCATATGCGCGATGAAATCGGCGAGCGAAACATTGCCGCCGGTTGCCACCACAAGGACGGTTTTGTCCTTCACATCCACCTTGCCGCCGAGCAGTGCTGCCAGCGACGCAGCGCCCGATGGTTCGAGCACCAGCTTCATCCGCTCGAAGGCGATCCGCATCGCACGGCGCACGGAAGCGTCGTCGACCGTGATGCCGCGAACACCGGCAGCCTTCACAGCCGCAAACGGCGCGTCGCCCGGTCGCCGCGACATCAGTCCGTCGCAGATCGATTTCGGCGCGATCGGCATGGTCTCGATGGCGCCATGCGCCAGCGACGAGCCCATGCCGTTGAACCCTTCCGGCTCCACGCCGATGATTTGCGTGCGCGGCGACAGATAGTGGAACGCCAGCGAAACGCCGCCGATCAGCCCGCCGCCGCCGACCGAGCAAAACAGCAGATCGGCGCTGGCGTCCTTGGCGTCCAGTTG
Source organism: Mesorhizobium sp. AR10 (assembly GCF_024746795.1). Taxonomy (NCBI): domain Bacteria; kingdom Pseudomonadati; phylum Pseudomonadota; class Alphaproteobacteria; order Hyphomicrobiales; family Phyllobacteriaceae; genus Mesorhizobium; species Mesorhizobium sp. AR10. Next base: position 5,450,343 of record NZ_CP080524.1, on the reverse strand, counting down.
CTCAAGTGCTTCCAGCCCGGCGCCGGCCTGACCGGCAACGATCTCCGGATCGTCGAAGGGATGCAGCAACGTCAGGCCTTCGGTCTCTGCGATCTCGCGCGCCTTGGCTGCGGCCACTTCCTCACGCGCTCGCTCGCCATGATCGGTCAACACGACGCGCGCGCCATAGCCAGCAGTGGCGTCGCGCTTGGCGGCCGGCGCATCGATCGGCATGACGATGGTGACAGGAATGCCGAGCGACTGGCCGGCAGCAGCCAGCCCTTGCGCGAAATTGCCCGAGGAGTAGGCAACGACGCCCTTCCTGGCTTCGTCAGGCGACAGCCGCTTCAGCCGCCAATAGGCGCCGCGCACCTTGAACGATCCGGCCCACTGCAGCGACTCCGGCTTGATGAAGACGCGGGCGGCACCCGTTTCGCGGGCAAGTGCGGCCGATTCCAAAAGCGGCGTGACCTGCGTCGCCCGGGAGGTGACTGCATAGGCCTGCCTGAGGTGGTCGAGGGAGGGAACAAGAACGTTTGCCATCATTCACCTCGCGGAAAGCGTTTTTGCTCTTCGAGCACGTTGAGATCCATGTGGTTGCGCATGTAGCGTTCCGAGGCTTTTTGCAGCGGCTGGAACTCCCAGGGGTAATGGGTGCCGTTGCGCAGCGCCGGATAAACCACCCAGCGGCGCGCCTGGCTGGAACGCACGGCGGCGTCGAAGGCGGCCATGTCCCAGCGCACCCTGACCTTGTCCATGAAGCTTTTGACCAGCGTGGCATGTGCCGGATCCGTTGCAAGGTTGATGCGCTCCTGCGGGTCCGCTTCAAGATCGAACAGTTGTGGCGGATCGATCTCGCAATGGACGAATTTGTAGCGGCCGTCGCGGATTGCCACCAAAGGCGCATTGGAGCCTTCGGCCGCATATTCCATCAGCACCGGTGCCGTGCGCTTTTCTCCGCCGACGAGCGGCAGCAGCGACTGGCCGTCGGTCCACGGCGCAATCGCGCTCATGTCGATGCCGGCGAGGTCGCAGAGCGTCGGCGTCACGTCGAGGTTGGAGACTGGCGCGTCGATCAGGCCCGACGCAACGCCCTTGCCGGCGATCATCAGCGGCACGCGGGCCGAGCCTTCGAAGAAGCACATCTTGAACCACAGGCCGCGCTCGCCGAGCATGTCGCCATGGTCGGAGCAGAACAGGATGATCGTGTCATCGAGCATCCGCGTGCGGTCGAGCACCGACAGCAATTCGCCGACCTTGTCGTCGAGATAGGAGATGTTGGCGAAATATCCGCGCCGCGAACGGCGGATCTGCTCGGGTGTGATGTCGAAGGCGGAATAGTCGCTGGCTTCATAGAGACGGCGCGAATGTGGATCCTGGTCTTCGTAGGTGATGCCAGGAGATTCGGGATCGAGCGCCTGGCAGTGTTCGTAGAGATCCCAGTATTGCCGGCGCGCCACATAGGGATCGTGGGGATGCGAAAAGGAGACTGTCAGGCACCAGGGCCGGCGCGCTGCGTCTTCGGATGATCGCGCATAGTCGTAAAGCTTCTGCGTCGCGTGGAAGGCGACCTCGTCGTCATATTCCATCTGGTTGGTGATCTCGGCGACGCCGGCACCGCTCACCGAGCCCAGATTGTGATACCACCAGTCGATCCGCTCGCCGGGCTTGCGATAGTCCGGCGTCCAGCCGAAATCGGCCGGATAGATGTCGGTGGTCAGCCGTTCCTCAAAACCATGCAACTGGTCAGGTCCGACGAAATGCATCTTGCCCGACAGGCAGGTGTGGTAGCCGGCGGCGCGCAGATGATGCGCATAGGTCGGGATCGACGAGGCGAATTCGGCGGCATTGTCATACACCTCGGTGCGCGACGGCAGTTGGCCGCTCATGAACGAGGCGCGGCCCGGCGCACACAGCGGCGACGCCGTGTAGTTGTTCTTGAAGCGTGCCGCGCGCGCGGCCAGCGCCTTCAGATGTGGCGCATGCAGGAAGTCCGCCGGCCCGTCCGGGAACAGCGTGCCGTTGAGCTGATCGACCATGACGATCAGGAAATTGGGCTTCTTGGACGTCACTGCGCGCTCCGCCCGCTGAGTTTCGTTTCGAGATAGTCCTCGATCAGTGCGATCGCGGTCGCAGCATCGGGCACGCCGTCCTTCAGCGCCCGCCTGATGTAAAGCCCGTCGATCAGGGCTGCTGTGGCTTCGGCGACGCGGTCGGCCTCGCTGCGAGGCAGGATGTCGGTCAGCCCGCTCAGCAGATTGGAGTGCAGGCGTCGGGCATAGACCTTGAGCAGCCGGCGCAGTGCCGACGATTTCTGCGCCTCGACATAGAAGGCGAGCCAGGCGGCTATCGTCTGCGGATGGAACTGGACATCGGAGAAATTGACGGCGACCACGGCCGAGACGCGCTGGCGCGGGGTCGTCGCCGAGCCAAGCGCGCGGCGTGTGTCGGCCGTCAGCTCGGCCAGGATGTAGCGCATCGTCGCCAGCAGCAATTCGTCCTTGGCGCCGAAGTAGTGATGGGCAAGCGCCGACGACACGCCGGCGCGCCCGGCGATTTCCGACATGGTCACATCGAGCGAGCCACGCTCGCCGATCGCCGAGATCGTCGCGTCGATGAGCGCCCGGCGGCGCAATGGCTCCATTCCGATTTTCGGCATTGTTATTCCCGGCTCTTGCCACAATGGTTATTTTTTATTGACGGATCAATCAACAAAAATCCAGCACCATTTTGATGCGAACATCAGGTGGCCCAACGACAGTTGTTTCTGGCTCTTCACGCGATCCAAAAAACGGTTCATGATTGAACAATATTCGCGCGCCGGCGCCTCAGGACGTGCTAGGGTGGCGCCGAGGATGGAGGTTGAGATGACAGCATGCATCGTCGGCTGGGCGCATTCGCGCTTCGGCAAGCTCGAAGGCGAGACGCTGGAGAGCCTGATCGTCAAGGTGGCAACGGACGCGCTCGATCATGCCGGCATCGGCCCGGACGAGGTCGACGAGATCGTGCTCGGCCACTTCAACGCTGGCTTTTCGGCGCAGGATTTCACAGCAAGCCTGGTGCTGCAGGCCGACGACCGGCTGCGCTTCAAGCCGGCGACGCGGGTCGAGAATGCCTGTGCCACCGGCTCGGCCGCGGTGAGGCAAGGCATCCGCGCCATCGATGCCAATGCCGCCCGCATCGTGCTGGTGGTCGGCGCCGAGCAGATGACGACGACGCCCGGTCCCGAGATCGGCAAGAACCTGCTCAGGGCCTCCTATCTGCCCGAGGATGGCGAGACGCCGGCAGGCTTCGCCGGCGTCTTCGGCAAGATCGCGCAAGCCTATTTCCAGCGCTATGGCGACCAGTCGGATGCATTGGCGATGATCGCCGCAAAGAACCACAAGAACGGCGTCGACAATCCCTATGCCCAGATGCGCAAGGATTTCGGCTACGAGTTCTGCCGGCAGGAAAGCGAGAAGAACCCCTTCGTCGCCGGTCCCTTGAAGCGCACCGATTGCTCGCTGGTTTCGGACGGCGCCGCCGCCCTTATCCTTGCCGACACGGCAACAGCGCTGAAGATGCGTCGTGCCGTCGCCTTCCGCGCCAACCAGCATGTGCAGGATTTCCTGCCGATGTCGAAGCGCGACATCCTTACCTTCGAAGGTTGCGAGCAGGCGTGGAACCAGGCGCTGAAACAGGCCGGAGTGACGCTCGACGATTTGTCCTTCGTTGAGACGCATGACTGCTTCACCATCGCCGAGCTGATCGAGTATGAGGCGATGGGTCTGGCCAAACCAGGCGAGGGCGCAAAACTGGCGCTGGATGGCACGACGGCGAAGGACGGCCGGCTGCCGGTCAATCCCTCCGGCGGGCTGAAGGCCAAGGGTCACCCGATCGGCGCCACGGGCGTGTCGATGCATGTGCTGACCGCCATGCAGCTTGTCGGCGAGGCCGGCGGCATCCAGGTGCCGGGCGCCAAGCTCGGCGGCATCTTCAACATGGGCGGTGCCGCGGTCGCCAACTACGTTTCAATCCTGGATCGGATCAGATAGAAGCGGCCCGTATTTTACGGGGGATCCATGACAAATCCGGTTCTGGTCGAAGTTTTGCGCGGCGCGGTGGTCGAGAGCGCCCATCGCGGCGCGGTCTCCGTCTTCGATGCCGACGGCAAGCCCGTCTGGGAAATCGGCGACACGGCGCGCCCGGTGTTCCCACGCTCGGCGGTCAAGGCGATCCAGGCGCTGCCGCTGGTCGAAAGTGGTGCTGCCGACGCCTATGGTTTCGGCGACCGGGAATTGTCGCTGGCCTGCGCCTCGCACTCCGGCGAGCCGGCCCATGTCGAATTGGCGCGGGCGATGCTGGCGAAGGCCGGCCTCGATGAGACGGCGCTGGAATGCGGCGCGCACTGGCCGTCGAGCCATGACGCGACGATTGCACTTGCCCGAGCCGGCAGTTCGCCGAACCCGCTGCACAACAACTGCTCCGGCAAGCACTCGGGCTTTCTCTGCACCTGCGTTCATGCCGGCATTGCGCATCGCGGCTACGTAGGGGCGGGCCATGCCTTGCAGGAGATGGTGCGCGACGCCATGCAGGCCGTGACCGATGCCGCCCATCGTGCCGATGATCGGGCAACCGATGGCTGTTCGATCCCGACCTATGCCGTGCCTCTGCGCAGTTTCGCCCTCGGCTTTGCCCGCATGGCGACCGGGACTGGTTTTGAGCCGGAGCGCGCCAAGGCTGCAAAACGATTGTTCGCGGCCTGCATGGCCGAGCCGTTTCTGGTCGCTGGCACCGGCAAGGCCGATGTGGCGCTGATGGAGGCCGCACCCGGTCGCATCTTCGTCAAGACCGGGGCAGAAGGCGTCTATTGCGCGGCACTCCCCGAACTTGGCCTTGGCATTGCGCTGAAATGCGATGATGGCGCCGGCCGCGCCGCCGAGGTGATGGTCGCGGCCGTCATCGCCAAGCTTTTGCATGAGGACAAGGCGCTGGCGGCGAAACTGGTCGAACAGGCAAATCCGGCCATCGAAAGCCGGATCGGCGCCAAGGTCGGCGCGCTCCGGCCGACAGCCGCTTTCAACTGACGTGGTTGCGCTCGACGGTGAGATGCGCGTAGCCGGCATTGCCCAGTGAGGCGAGGTCGCCGGTCACCGGTTCAGCCCACCGCTGACCGATGATGGCGCCGTTTTGCGCTCCTTCGATGACATTGTCGGAGATGACGGCCGTTCCGGCGCCCTCGACCACGCTGACCGCGATGCCGGTTCCGGCCTTGCGGATGATGTTTCCCGTCGCGACCACATTGCGCATATACGCGCCCCAGCCGATCTGCATGCCGTAGAGCGGCGCATTCTCGACGACATTGCCGGAAACGGTGGTGTCGGCCTCGACGCTTATGCCGACGCCGAAGCCGGGCGCATCGGCGGGGTAGGGGCCGCTGGTCGACAGGTTGCGCACGATATTGCCCTGGCACACCCCCATGCGGCCGCCTTCGTTGAAATTGACCATCGAGATGCCGTTGGCGGCGCCGTCGACGATGTTGTTGCTGATGATCGCGCCCTCGAAGGCGAATTCGGAATAGAGCGCCGTTTCGCCCGATCGCGAACAGGTGTTGCCCGTGATCTGCAGATTGCTGGAACTGTTGGCGCGGATCGCCGAAAACGCGCAGTCCGAAACATTGTTGCCGGAGATGGAGACATTGCCGGCGCGGAACGCGTTGATGCCGTTGCCGTTCTGGCCGGTTCCGCCGCTGCGTGCCTGGATGCGCTCGACGCGGTTGCCGCTTACGATGGTGCCGTCTTCCGCCGCTTGCCAGCGGTGCACGAGGATGCCGCCATTGGCGCAGTCGGACACGCGGTTGCCTGATATCGCCAGGCCGCCAGCCTCGACCGAATAGATCCCGGCGTCGGCAGCACCTGAAATCTCCGACCGCTCGATGCGGCCCGAGGCGCGCTCGAGTGCTAGCCCGTTCTTGCCGCTGCCGGTGATCTGGCAATTGTCGACGACGAGGTGGGCGACCCGGCGCAGATCGAGCAGGCCTTGCGTGTAGTCGGCCATCCAGCGGTTGCTGCCATCGAACACCAGTCCGGTGAATTCGATATGCTCGGCCTGTTCCGCCATGAGCAGGTGGCCGTCGCCGCCATAGACGATGCGCGAGGCGCCAGGCGTGCCGGAAAGACGCACCCGGCTGGGCAGGGAAAGGTTGGAGACGACATAGGTGCCCGGCGGCAGGAACACCGGCATGTCGCGGTCGCTGGCCTCGCGCAACAGCTTGGCGAAGGCCTTGCTCTGGTCGTCAAGCGCGCCGGGCTGCACGCCGAGATCGGTTGCGTTGATCGAGCCGCGCATCGAGGCCTTCTCGATGCCGGGCAGGCCGGCAGCGGCCGCCTTGCCCAGCGAAAGGCCCATCACGGCAAAGCCGGCGGTCTGCGTCAGCAGCTTACGTCTGTTCAACATCGGCACAGAATCCTGGCGTTCAGGTGCCATTTCGCAGGAATCATGCCAGACCGGTCGGGCTTACCGGCAATGGCTTGTACACTCGGCGCGACGCGCCTAAATTCGAAGGATGAGCAGAGCTTTCACCCGCGAGGAAGACAGCGAAAACGCCATCGCCGGCATTGGCGAGCGGCCGGTCAGTCCCCACCGCAATCTGGTGACCGAACACGGCCTGGCGCAGATCGAGTCCGAACTGGCTGAACTGCGCGACGAACTGGCCAAGGCAGAGAAGAGGGCCGATCGCGAGCGCATCGCGCTCATCTCGCGTGACCTGCGCTACTGGACCGCACGGCGTGAGAGTGCGGAGCTTTCCGTGCCGGAGCCGGGAAGCGACCTGGTTCGCTTCGGCATGGGCGTCACGCTGGAAGGCGATGACGACAGGAAGGTCCACTGGAAGATCGTCGGCGAGGATGAGGCCGATCCTGCCAAGGGCAGCATTTCCCACGTCTCGCCGATGGCCGTGGCCCTGTTCGGCAAGAAGGTTGGCGAAATTGCCGCGGTCAACGGCAGGGAATGGGAGATCGTCAAGCTCTCGGACAGCTAGTCTTCGAGCTTGACGACATGGTCGCGGAAGAACGCCGCGGCGCCCGCTTCATCGATTTCCCCGGCAGCGACCATCATAACCAACTGGATGATATCCTCCTGCTCGGCTTCGAGACTCAGCCCGTTGAAGTAGAGAAACAGATCGGCCGCGGCAAAAGCTGTGCGCTTGTTGCCGTCGACGAACGGATGGTTCTTGGCAATGCCGAAGAGATAAGCGGCTGCAAGCTCACAAAGATCGGGCTCGCCGTAAGCCTCTTTCTGCTGAGGCCGAGCGAGCGCCGATTCCAGCATTCCTTCATCACGAATACCCGGCGCCCCACCGTGAAGACGCAACTGCTCGGTGTGAAGCGCCTCCACGAATTCTCGCGAATGATGCTCGCTCATTTCGCGAGGGCGCGATAGGCAACCTCATATTTTTTCATTCGTTCGCGAGCTATCTTCATTTTGTTTTCAAATACCTCAGGATCGCTTGCAAGCCGACGAAGCCGAAGCTCGCCTGCGTTCTCGGCGGCAACAAGCGTATCTCCTGCGCGAACATTTAGCCGGTCAAGCATTTCCCGAGGCAAAATCACACCTTCGGAATTGCCGATTTTGCGTACGGTAATGTTCATTGAGATACTCCTTCGGCCTATACCACTGTTGCAACAGTGATTATAACGGCAGGCGTCTAATTGTCAAGCCGCCAGCAGCCGATCCATCAATCGTTCCGCCGCTTCCGGGATGACCGTGCCAGGCGGAAAGATTTCAGCCGCACCCGCCTGCAGCACCGCATCATAATCCTGCGGCGGGATGACGCCGCCGGCGACGATCAGCATGTCGTCGCGGCCAAGTTTCTTCAGCGCATCGCGCAATTCGGGAATGAGCGTCAGGTGTCCGGCAGCGAGCGACGAGGCGCCGACGATATGCACGTCATGCTGGACCGCGAGCCTTGCGATCTCCTCTGGCGTCTGGAACATCGCCCCCACGGTGACGTCGAAGCCGAGATCGGCAAAGGCGGTGGCGATCACCTTCTGGCCACGGTCATGGCCGTCCTGTCCCATCTTGGCGACGAGGATGCGCGGCTTGCCGCCGGTTTTCTTCTCGAACGCTTCGACCTTTTCCTGCAGCCGGTCGACCACTGGATTGTCGCCAAGCGCGTTGCGGTAGACGCCGGAGATGGTCTGCACAGAGGCGACATGGCGGCCGAACACCTTTTCCAGCGCCAGCGAAATCTCGCCGACCGTGGCATTGGCGCGCGCGGCGCGGATGGCGAACTCCAGCAGGTTCTCGCCGCCTTCGGCGGCGCGGGTCAGTGCATTCAAGGCGCTTTCGACCGCGGCGACATCGCGCGTGCCTTTCAGCCGCTGCAGCTTCGACAATTGCCGCGCCCTGACTTCGGCATTGTCGATCTTCAGCACGTCGACTTCGATGTCGGTCTCAGGTCGATGGGCATTGACGCCGACCAGCATCTGCTCGCCGGAATCGATGCGCGCCTGCGTGCGGGCTGCGGCCTCTTCGATGCGCAGCTTCGGTATGCCTTTCTCGATCGCGGCGGCCATGCCGCCAAGGCTTTCGACCTCTTCGATATGGGCAAGCGCGCGTGCCGCCAGATCATGCGTCAGCCGTTCGAGATAGGCCGAGCCGCCCCACGGATCGACGATGCGCGTGGTGCCGGATTCCTTTTGCAGGATGAGCTGCGTGTTGCGGGCGACACGGGCCGAATGGTCGGTCGGCAGCGCCATCGCCTCGTCGAAGGAGTTGGTGTGGAGCGACTGCGTATGGCCTTGAGTCGCGGCCATCGCTTCGATCATGGTACGGATGATGTTGTTATAGGGATCCTGCGCGGTCAGCGACCAGCCCGAAGTCTGGCAATGGGTGCGCAGCGACAGCGAGCGCTCGTCCTTTGGCGCAAAATTCTTCTGCATCAGGCTGGCCCACAGCAGGCGCGCTGCCCTGAGCTTGGCGACCTCCATGAAGAAGTTCATGCCGATCGCCCAGAAGAAGGAAAGGCGCGGCGCGAAACGGTCGATATCGAGCCCCGCCGCGACGCCGGCGCGGGCATATTCGATGCCGTCAGCGATGGTGTAGGCGAGTTCGAGGTCGGCCGTCGCCCCTGCCTCCTGCATGTGGTAGCCGGAGATCGAAATCGAATTGAACTTCGGCATGTGCTTCGACGTGTAGGAAAAGATGTCGGAGACGATCCGCATCGAAGGCTTGGGCGGATAGATGTAGGTGTTGCGCACCATGAACTCTTTCAGAATGTCGTTCTGAATGGTTCCGGTGAGATCCTTCTGTGCAACGCCCTGTTCCTCCGCCGCCACGATGTAGAGCGCCATGATCGGCAGCACCGCGCCGTTCATGGTCATCGACACCGTCATGTCGTCGAGCGGAATGCCGTCGAACAGCTGGCGCATGTCGAGGATGGAATCGATGGCGACGCCCGCCATGCCGACATCGCCGGCAACACGCGGATGGTCGCTGTCATAGCCGCGATGCGTGGCGAGATCGAAGGCGACCGACAGCCCCTTCTGGCCGGCTTCAAGATTGCGCCGGTAGAAAGCGTTGGATTCTTCCGCGGTCGAGAAGCCGGCATATTGCCGGATGGTCCAGGGCTGCTGGACATACATGGTCGGGTAGGGGCCGCGCAGGAAGGGCGGCATGCCCGGATAGGTGTCCAGATGCGGCAACCCCTTGAGGTCGCTCTGATTGTAGAGATGCTTGACGGGGAGGCCTTCCGGCGTCAGCCGCTGGCCCTTGACCTCGACCGGCATTCGGCGTGGCGCCGACCAGCCGATCTGGCTGAAATCCGGGATCAAGGTGCGGCTCCGATCGATTGATCGATGCGGATCGGAAACAGCGGTTCGCACACCGCCACGCCTTCGGTGAAGGCCGGCCGCCGCTCGGCTGCCAGTGTCTCGACCGGGCGTTCGGTTTTCACCGGGTAAAGCGTCGTGCCGATGATCACCCGTTCGCCGGCCTGATAGGCGGCGTTACGGCGAGCGGCAGCGGCCTTGACCCGTTTCTGGATATGCCCTTGCTGCAAGCTCGACAGCACGCCGCCTTCCGCCTCGATCCGCTGGAACTCTTCCCAGGCCGCTTCGCAGAGTTCGGCGGTCAGCGCCTCGACGGCGCCTGAGCCATAGGCAGGGTCGGCGACATGGTCGACATGGCTTTCATTGGCCATGATCAGTTGCGCGTTGCGGGCGACGCGGCGGGCAAAGCCGGCAGGCAAGCCATGGACAATCGTGTGCGGCAGGATGGAGATCGAATCCGCCCCGCCGGCGGCCGCGGCAAAAGCGGCGATCGCGGTGCGCAGGATGTTCGTCTCCGGGTCCGCCGCCGTCATCATGCGGAACGACGTTTCAGCATGGATACTGGCTGTCGAGGCAGGGATCGAGCAAGTTTCCTGGATTCGTGCCCACAGCCTGCGCAGCGCCCTGACCTTTGCCATCGACAGCAACTGATCCTGGTCGACGCTCAGCGCAAAGCCGATATGGGGTGCAGCATAGACAAGCGGCTGGCGCGCCTGCTCGAACATCCTGAGATATGAGACCGCCGAAGCCAGCATGGTGCCAAGTTCCTGCGCCTCGGTGCCGCCGGCGTTGTGGAACACCCGCCCGTCTGCCTCCAGAAGCACACCAGGCACGCCCATGGAAAAGAAATGCGCCAACGATTGCGGCATCGACGCTTGCAGGGCCTCGATCGACATGCGCAGCCGGCCGGTTCCGGCAAAGATCGCCGCCGGATCGATGCCGAAGGAGAGGTTGAGCTTTGCCGGGTCGGACCGGCGTTTGCCCAGGAACGCCACCAGCCAGTCGGCGACGGCACGGCTCCAGGGATGGGCGTCTATGCGGACCTGGATACGGTTGAGCGGCACGCCGTCCAGGACCGTCTCCAGCGCCTTCGCCGTCCGCGGCAAACCATAACCGAACGCGTTCGGCGCACCTTCGAAGACGAGCGACAATCCGGTGGCGCCCTGTGCAACGTCATCCATGGCCTGGGCCTTGGCACGGTCGACATCCGGATCGTCCATGCGCTGGCTGACGATCCATGGCGATCTGGGGTTTGCCCGCACCAGCGGCTCTGCCGTGACCGAACGATCGTACAATGGTTCGATCCGAATGCCGTCGTCGGTATGGGATACGAGCTTTTCCTCGAAAGATCCGCCGGCGAGCGCCTTTTCCGCCAGCGCCAGCCATCGCTGCCGATCGGCGTTCGGAAGTTCGGCATCCCTGGTCAAGGCACCGGCGCCCATCCGCTCTCCTCGTCTTGTCGGCCGCATCAGCCTGGACCGTCAGTCTACGGTTCCCGATCGGATATCACAATGCAACATGCTTTCTGACTTGCCCGAACGTACCACTAACCGATTGCCAAACATGCGCAAAATCCGCAAGTTCCAAAAAGGGCCATTTTCGACGATGGTCATTGTCGCTGCCGAGTGGCGACACTATACCTGCGGCGAGGGGCCCTTGCATTCAACGGATCAGAGCCTTCAACGCATCAGTTTGCGGAGACCGGACATATGGCTGACGACACCAGTATTTTCATCGGCGCCAGCCGCAAGCCGGACGACAGCTACCAGCGCGCCGAGGAGCTCTTGCTGCGATATGGCAATCGCCATGGCCTGATCACCGGAGCCACCGGCACCGGCAAGACCGTGAGCTTGCAGATTCTGGCGGAAGGCTTTTCCAATGCCGGCGTGCCGGTCTTCTGCGCCGACATCAAGGGCGACCTCTCCGGCATCGCCATGATGGGCACGGCCCAGGACTTCCTGGTCAAGCGGGCCGAACAGATCAAGCTCGATCCTTATGATTTTCAGGAATTCCCGGTCATCTTCTGGGATCTGTTCGGCGAGCAGGGCCATCCGATCCGCGCCACCGTCTCGGAAATGGGGCCGCTGCTCCTGTCGCGGCTGATGAACCTCTCCGAGGCGCAGGAAGGCATCATGAACATCGCCTTCCGCATCGCTGACGAGGAAGGCCTGTTGCTGCTGGATTTGAAGGACCTGCAGGCGCTGCTTGCCAACATCGCTGCGCGTGCCGACGAGATCGGCTCCCGCTACGGCAATGTGACGAAGCCTTCGGTCGGTGCGATCCAGCGCACGCTGCTGGTCCTGGAGCAGCAGGGGGCGGCGCATTTCTTCGGCGAGCCGGCGTTGCGCATCGCCGACATCATGCGCACCACCCGCGACGGACGCGGCGCCATCAGCGTGCTCGCCGCCGACAAGCTGATGATGAATCCGCGGCTGTATGCGACTTTCCTGCTCTGGCTGATGTCGGAACTGTTCGAGGAACTGCCCGAAGTGGGCGATCCCGACAAGCCGAAGCTGGTCTTCTTCTTCGACGAGGCGCATCTCCTGTTCGAGGATGCGCCGAAGGTGCTGGTCGACCGGGTCGAACAGGTGGTCCGCCTCATCCGCTCGAAGGGCGTCGGCGTCTATTTCATCACCCAGAATCCACTGGATGTCCCGGAAACGGTGCTGGCTCAGCTCGGCAACCGGGTCCAGCACGCGCTTCGCGCCTACACGCCGCGCGAACAGAAGGCAGTCAAGACGGCCGCCGATACGTTCCGCCCCAATCCCGACTTCAACTGCGCCACCGCGATCACGCAGCTCGGCACCGGCGAGGCGCTTGTTTCGACGCTGGAAGCCAAGGGTGTTCCGTCCATGGTGCAGCGGACGCTGATTCGCCCGCCATCATCGCGGCTTGGCCCGATCACATCGGACGAGCGCCGCAAAATCATCGGTGAAAGCCCGGTCACGGGACAGTACGACCAGACCATCGATCGTGAATCGGCTTTCGAGATGCTTCAGAAGAAGGCCAAGGACGCTGGGGACGCCGAAGAACAGGCGCAGCAGGTAGACAGCGGCCGCTCGCGCTGGACCATTCCCGGCTTCGGCAATGACGATCCCGCGCCGCAGCCCAGCGGCGGCAGGCGGGCACCGGTGCCGCGGCCGTCCAATCGCCAGACGGTGGCCGAGGCTGCGATCAAATCGGTGGTGCGTTCGATCGGATCGTCTGTCGGACGGGCGATCGTGCGGGGTATTCTGGGGAGCCTGGCGAGAGGGCGCTGACCATTGGGACCAGGGGAGCGGCAAGAGGCCGCCGCTCCAATGCCTGGGCGGATCAGAAGATCGAGTTGGTGATCTCGTTTACCGGGCCGAGCAGGATTGATCCGTCCGGCACGCCGGCATCGATCGGAATGGCCCTGCGGTTCGCCGTCGCCACCATCGGTTGGCCGACACCGGCGGTAACGATCACCGGCGTCTTCGAGGGCACGCGGTCGTAGAGATCGATGATGTCCTGGTTTATCAGGCGAACGCAGCCCGAAGACACCGACTTGCCGATCGAGTTCCATTCCGGCGAGCCATGCAGGCGGTAGAGCGTGTCCTGTTCGCCCTGGAACAGGTAGAGGGCGCGTGCGCCAAGCGGATTCTTGAGCCCGCCGGGCATGCCGCCATTGTCGGCGCTGTATTCTTGCAATTCCGGCTGCCGGGCGACCATTTCATCCGGCGGCGTCCATTTCGGCCATTTCTGCTTCCACTGGACGACGGCATCCCCGGCCCATTCGAAACCGGCGCGGCCGAGGCCAACACCATAGCGGATGGCTTGCCCGCCCGGACGCACGAAATAAAGATGATGGCCGGCCGTGTCGACGACGATGGTGCCGGGCTTTTGGCCCGTCGGATCGGGAACGATCTGGCGCAGGAACTGCTCATCGATTTTCTCGAACGGTATGCCCGGGAGCTCGAACCCTTCATCGCTGATCGGGGCGTACATTGTCGCGTAGTCTGGAAGCGGTGACTCGGCATAGGCTGGTGGCGGCTGCTCGACCGGCTGCCCTGTCGTGGCGCAGGCGGAAACCGCAATCGAGGCGGCGCCCAGTGCTGCGGCGTTCAGAAAGCCGCGACGGCTCAGGCGGCAGGAATCGGCTTCGGTTGTGAACATGGTTGCCTTTATTAAGTCTCAAATCGAAACGAAGCGTGAATACGCTGACTGGTAGGGCGGCTGACCGGTACGGCGCCAACCCTATCAATGCCCGGCGCGATAGGCGGTTCCGAATCTGGCCTGAGGGTGGACAAACAAAGGCAAAGCTGTGGCGGCTCGGTCGCTGTTGCTCTGGGGCAACAGTCATTCAGCCACCGGTCAGCAGGCCTTCGAGCGACGGCAGGATCAGGGCCGGTGGAAAATCCCGATACTCCTCAGGCTGGTTGGAGCGGTTGATCCAGACTGTCCGGAAGCCGAATTTGGCGGCGCCGGCGATATCCCAGCGGTTGGACGACTGGAACGACACCGCGCCTGGATAAAGGCGCCAGCCCGTGGTGACCAAGTCGTAGACCGAGGGGTCGGTCTTGAAGCGTTTGACGCTGTCGACGGAATAGATGTCGTCCAGAACCTGGTCGAGTGCTGCGGACTTGACTGCTGCTTCCAGCATTTCGGGCGAGCCGTTGGACAGGATCGCCAATTTCGCCCCCGATGCCTTGAGCGCCTTGAGCACGGCCGGCACTTCCGGATAGCAGTCCAGCCGCCAATAGGCCTCGAGCAGGTTGGCCTTGAGCCCCTTGTCGGCGGAGGGAACCTTGCGCAAGGCGAAGTCGAGTGCCTGTTCGGTCAGCTGCCAGAAATCGGCATAGGCGCCCATCAGCGTCCTCACCCAGGAATACTCCAGCTGCTTGGCGCGCCAGATCTCCGACAGGAGTTGGCCGTCCGGCCCGATCTGGTCGGCGTGACGACGCACGGCGGCGTGCACGTCGAACAGCGTGCCGTAGGCATCGAAAACGTAAGCCCCGTAGTGCATGCGACTGTTTTGGGGCGAGGCCGGACAAGGTGCAAGCGCTGATTGCAGATGGATGTCGCTGGCCTCAATAAATCTCACCCATGCCCGTTGACGGCGCCGGTCAAAGCATCTTCCAATGGCCGGATTGGACGAGATTGAACGGAACCAAGCAATGACACTGGCGGCGGCGGCGCAATCGGCGACATGGACCTTCGTCGACGGCGACTGGTACGAAGGCAACGTTGCCATTCTCGGGCCGCGCAGCCATGCCATGTGGCTCGGCACCAGTGTGTTCGACGGCGCTCGCTGGTTCGAGGGTGTGGCCCCGGACCTCAAGCTCCATGCCGCGCGGGTGAATTCCTCGGCGATCGCGCTTGGCCTCAAACCGTCGATGAGCCCCGACAAGATCGTCGGGCTGACCTGGGACGGGTTGAAGAAATTCGACGGCAAGACGGCGGTCTACATCAGGCCGATGTACTGGGCCGAGCATGGCGGCTATATGGGCGTGCCGGCCGACCCGGCCTCGACCCGTTTCTGCCTCTGCCTCTACGAATCGCCGATGATCTCGCCCACCGGCTTTTCGGTCACGGTGTCGCCGTTCCGGCGGCCGACCATCGAAACCATGCCGACCAATGCCAAGGCCGGCTGCCTTTATCCCAACAACGGCCGGGCCATCCTCGAGGCCAAGATGCGGGGCTTCGACAACGCGCTCGTGCTCGACATGCTCGGCAATGTCGCCGAGACCGGAACCTCGAACATTTTCCTGGTCAAGGACAGCCACGTCCTGACGCCGGCGCCGAACGGCACGTTCCTCTCCGGCATCACCCGTTCGCGGACGATGACGCTGCTTGGCGAGTACGGATTCAAAACCACCGAAAAGACGCTGTCGGTGCGCGATTTTCTTGAGGCAGACGAAATCTTCTCGACCGGAAACCATTCGAAAGTCGTGCCGATCACCCGCATCGAGGATCGCAATCTCCAGCCCGGACCGGTGGCAAAGAAGGCGCGCGAGCTCTATTGGGATTGGGCGCATTCGACGTCCGCCGGTTGACCCGGAAAGCGGACTTTCGCAAAACCGTGTGACACTTTTCCGGAACCTGCTTAGAAAGGGAACCGGCGCTTCATTCCGGAGTTGTTCCAGATCAATCCAGCCCTATCTTTATCCGGTATCGACACCGGATTTTTTCCACGAGGAGTACGACCGATGGCTTTTGAATTGCCCGCCTTGCCCTACGATTACGAGGCCCTGCAGCCTTACATGTCGAAAGAGACGCTGGAGTTTCACCACGACAAGCACCACAAGGCCTATGTCGACAACGGGAACAAGCTGGCCGCCGAGGCAGGCCTTGGCGATTTGTCGGTCGAGGAGGTTGTAAAACAGTCCTTCGGCAAGAATGCCGGGCTCTTCAACAATGCCGCCCAGCACTACAACCACATCCATTTCTGGAAGTGGATGAAGAAGGGCGGTGGCGGCACCAAATTGCCGGGCGCCCTGCAGAAGGCCGTCGACAGCGACCTGGGCGGTTACGACAAGTTCAAGGCGGATTTCATCGCCGCCGGAACCACCCAGTTCGGCTCGGGCTGGGCCTGGGTCTCGGTCAAGGACGGCAAGCTGGCGATCTCGAAGACGCCGAATGGCGAGAACCCGCTCGTCCATGGCGCCACACCCATCCTGGGCGTCGATGTCTGGGAACACTCCTACTACATCGACTATCGCAATGCCCGGCCGAAATATCTCGAGGCCTTCGTCGACAGTCTCATCAACTGGGACCATGTCCTCGAACTTTACGAAAAGGCTTGATCGATTGACAAGGAAAGCCCCGGCACAACCGGGGCTTTCCTTTTTCCAGCATCGAAGCGGCCGGGTCCAAAAACAGCGGCCCACAAAATCACACGCATAGGGGGAATATTCACAGCGCTCTTGTCGTTATCGTTCTGTCCCGAAATCTTTCACCATGGAGCCAATGAAATGAGAAAGCTTGTCATCGCCATCTCTATGCTCGCTCTCGCCGGTTCGGCGGCGTTTGCCGATCCGATCCTCGATCGGCAGGCCCTGATGAAGGAACGTGGAAAGATTGCCGGCGGATTGTCGAAAGTGGTCAAGGGTGAGGAGGCTTTCGACGCAGCTTCCGTGCTGACGGCACTGCAGGCGCTGCAGGCGAATGCCGAAAAACTCGATGTCGACGCACTTTTCCCGACCGGCAGCGACACCGGCGACACCACGGCGGCTCCGAAAATCTGGGAAGACATGGCCGGCTTCAAGGCGGCCAACGACAAGTATCTCGCCGATGTAAAGGCTGCTGTCGCTGCGGCCCCTGCGGATGCCGATGCCTTGAAGGCGCAATTCGACACCATCGGCGGCGATTGCGGCACCTGCCATCAGTCCTACAGGATCAAAAAGGGCTGATCGCGGGCGATGCCCTTGCTGAAAAAACTCGTCGGCGCCGCCCTTGTTCTGGGTGGCGTCGGCGCGGTTGCCGGTTGGCTGCTGTCGGCGCCGGTCAGGCTCGACGCTGAAACCCTGGCGCAGCTCGGCCCCGGCGATGCCGCCAGGGGCAAGCGCATTTTCAACGCCGGTGGTTGCACATCCTGTCATTCGAAGCCGGGCTCGCAAGGCGACGCCCGCCTGCAATTGGTCGGCGGTCTCCAACTCAAGACGCCGTTCGGGACCTTCGTGCCGCCCAACATTTCTCAGGATGCCAAGGACGGCATCGGCTTGTGGACGGTGGAAGACCTGGCCAACGCCATGCTGAAGGGCGTGTCACCGACCGGCGAACATTTCTACCCGGCCTTTCCCTATGCATCTTACGCGCGCATGAAGCCGGCAGACATTGCCGATCTCTACGCCTTCCTCAAGACACTTCCGGCGGTCGCCGGCAAGGCACCAGACAACTCGTTGAGTTTTCCCTTCAACATCCGTCGCGGTCTCGGGCTGTGGAAACGGCTCTATTTGAGCAATGAGCCGGTGATTGCTTTCCCCGACGGCACGCCGGACCCGGTCATGGTCGGTCGTTATCTTGTCGAAGGGCCTGGCCACTGCGGCGAATGCCACACGCCGCGTGATATTGCCGGTGGCACCAAGAAGGGCCAATGGCTGGCCGGTGCCGTAGCCGCCGAAGGCAGCGGCATCGTGCCGAACATCACCTCGGGCGAGGGCGGGATCGGCGAGTGGTCGCAGGCCGATATCGCCAACTATCTCGAAACCGGTTTCACGCCCGATTTCGATTCCGTCGGTGGCGCGATGGTCGAAGTGCAGAAGAACATGGCCGCGCTGGCGCCCGAAGACCGCGCGGCGATATCAGCCTATCTGAAGGCAATACCGCCGCATCCGAACGGCTATCCGGCGCGCAAAAAGCCCGCCAGCTAACCCTCAGACGACAGGTGGCGGTCGCCGAGGAAGTCGAAGCCGGTTTCGAAGAAATGATTGTAGTCGCAGGTCATTTCCTCGCCGGGCGCGATGTCGCGTAACGCGTATGTTTCCTCGGGCGAGGAGACGTCGCAATTCGGTTCATCGGCATGGTTCATGAAGCGCGCGTCGTCAGCTTCGAAGACGATGTAGTTCGGGTCGCGCCGGTCGGGGTAGGAATAGCGGTCGAGATATTCTTTGACCGGCCCGGTTTCCTGCTCGTAGGTCTCGACCTCGATGCGCCGGTCGTAATTGGGATCGAGCTTCCAGACCAGCGTGCCACGGGGGATGTAGTTCTTGGCGAACACACCGATGCCCTGGATGGCCGATTTGTCGAGATAGACGTCGACGAGCAACATGGCGAAAACCCTTGCAAGACTGGGTGGCATGACTGTGAAAAAAACCGCGCCTTGGGTAACGCGCGGTCGTTACAATTGCGAGCGGAAAATCAGCTCAAAAGTTCGTGTTCGACAAGATCGGCCTTGCCTGTCACCTTGAGGGCGAAGGCATAGGTGAAGGCGATTTCCTCGAGCCTGGAAAACCGGCCCGATGCGCCGGCGTGCCCTGAGTCCATGTTGATCTTGAACAGCACCGGATTGTCACCGCTCTTGCGCTCGCGCAGCCGTGCCACCCATTTGGCCGGCTCCCAGTAGGTGACGCGCGGATCGGTGAGGCCGGCCTGTGCCAGGATCGGCGGATAGTCGAGCGCGGCGATATTGTCATAGGGCGAATAGGCGGCGATGGTCCGGTAATCTTCCTCCGAGGCGATCGGATTGCCCCATTCCGGCCATTCCGGCGGCGTCAGCGGCAAGGTTGCGTCGAGCATTGTGGTCAGAACGTCGACGAAGGGAACCTCGGCGACAATGCCGCCGAAGCATTCCGGAGCCATGTTGGCGACCGCTCCCATCAGCATACCGCCGGCCGAGCCGCCTTGGGCGACGATGCGGTCATGGGCAGTGTAGCGTTCGGCGACGAGGTGGTGCGCGACCGTGATGAAATCCGTGAACGTGTTCATCTTGTGCGCCCGTTTGCCGTCGTCATACCAGCCATAGCCCTTGTCCTTGCCGCCGCGGACATGGGCGATCGCGTAGACAAAGCCGCGATCGACCAGCGACAGGCAGTTGGTGTTGAAGGCGGCCGGCACCGTGATGCCGTAGGAGCCATAGCCGTAGAGCAGGCAAGGCGCCGACCCGTCGAGCGGCGTTTCGCGGTGATGGATCAGCGAGATCGGCACCAGTTCGCCGTCGGCGGCAGGCGCCATCAGCCGCCGCGTGACATAATGGTCCGGATCGTGACCGGACGGGACTTCCTGGGTCTTGAGCAGAACGCGCTCGCGGGTGCGCATATTGTAGTCGAAGACCTGTGCCGGCGTCGTCATCGACGAATAGGAAAAGCGCATGATCTCGGTGTCATACTCATAGGATCCCGACAGGCCGAGCGAAAAGGCTTCCTCGTCGAGAGAGATGAAGTGCTCCCCGCCGCTCTTGCGGTCGTGCACGACGATGCGCGGCAGGCCTTCCTTGCGTTCAAGCCTGACCATGTGATCCCTGAAGCCGATCACCGAGAGGATCAGCCGGCCCGGCTCATGCGACACCAGTTCCTGCCAGTTGGCGCGCACCGGATCGCTGGCCGGCGCGGTCATGATCTTGAAGTCCTTGGCGCCGTCGGCGTTGGTGAGGATGAAGAAGATGTCGCCACCCTCTTCGAGGTCGTATTGCAGCCCGGTCTCGCGTGGCGCTACCAGCTTCGGTTCTGCGAAAGGCTCGCTGGCGCGCATCAGCCGATATTCCGAGGTCTCATGATCGTTGATGCCGATCATGATCCACTCGTTCGAGCGCGTGCCGCCGACATCCATGAAGAAGCCGGGATCGGTTTCCTCATAGATCAGCCGGTCGCTTTCAGGACCATTGCCAAGCGCATGGAACAGGACTTTGGAAGGACGATGGTTGGCATCGAGGCGGGTGTAGAAGAATCCGCCATCGCCGGCATCCCAGACGCCGCCGCCACCCGTGTCCGGGAGTATGTCGGCCAGCTCGTTGCCGCTGACGAGGTCGCGCACCCGAAGCGTGTAGAATTCGGAGCCCTTGTCGTCGAACGCCCATAGCAGCTTGCCGTGATCGGTCGAATGGTCGACGCCGCCTAGGCGGAAATAGGCCTTGCCCTCGGCCTCGGCGTCGCCGTCAAGCAGGATCTGCTGGTCGCCGCCATCGCGCGGCATGCGGAAATAGCGCGGCTGTTCGCCGCCAAGCTTGAAGGATGAACCGTAGGCATAGGGGCCATCCTTCATCGGCACGGTAGAATCGTCTTCCTTGATGCGCCCTTTCATTTCCGTGAAAAGCTGCTTCTGCAACTGGACGGTGTCTGCCATCAGCGTCGCCTGATATGCGTTCTCGGCTTCGAGCTGGGCGCGAATCCGGCCGTCGAGCAGGGAAGGATCCCTGAACATCTCCTGCCAATTGTCGGCTCTCAGCCAGGCATAGTCGTCCGTCCGCGTCGTTCCATGATGCGTGTCGAAGACTGGCCGCTTTTCGGGGGCCGGCGGGCTGACGGTTGGGAATACAGGTGTCCTGGTCATTGCGTCTCGCTGAGGAAAAATCTTGAATGGCGAATGAACACGCCGATCAGCGCGCGTTCAAGGGGCCGGACCTAATGTCGCGACGGGCTTCAGGAGAGGAGCCGGAGGAGGGAATGATGAAATTCTATTTTCGCACCGCTGCGGCCTTTGCCGTCGCTTCTACAGTTTTGGCCTTCACGGGCCAATCTCATGCAACCGTGTTCGCAGCTTGGCAAGTGACCAACGTGCCATTTGGCGATACGCTCAACATACGCAAATACCCGTCGGGTACGTCGCAGAAGCAGGCCGCCTATCCCAACGGGACTGTCTTGCAGATGACCGGCAAATGCACCGGCGGGATAAACCTGCTCGATATCGCCGGTCAGCCGCACTGGAAGCAGGAACAGAAAATCCGCTACCGCTGGTGCGAAGTCTGGCACGATCCGGCGCAAAACGGCAACTTCGTCACCGGCTGGGTCTATGGAAAATACATCACGCCTCATTGATGGGGCCGGCCCTGTGGCTCCGGGCTTGCTCGTCCGCGCGCACCAGCAAAACCTCGCAACCTGTGATTTTATTAGAATCCGATAACTGGTAGCATGGCGCGGCCAAGCATAGCCGAAGCATCGAAATCCATTTACCTGATGTTGCGATGTAATTGCGGCCTTGACGCAGCGTCAGCCGCTGCTGGTCTGGCCAGAAAATATCGCAAAGTTACACAGTGCACGAAAGATTGAAGCTGAACGCGGAATATTTGACTAATATCGCTGAATATAACGCAACAAGCGAATTGACTTACTTGGTTGGTGGGCTCATTAAGATGCCCCGACGCGAATCGTGAGGGTCTTTCCTGCCTGAAATTCGCGCGATGCCCTGCCTTCAGAAAAAGGGCGCAGACAGAAACAACCTCGTTGGGACCCAGAACACCATGGATATCGCCGAAACACCTTCCACAAACAGTGATGCGCTGATCGAACTGACCGCCGACGTGGTTGCTGCCTATGTCAGCAACAATCCGGTGCCGGTCGGCGAACTGCCGAACCTTATTGCCGATGTCCATGCCGCTCTCGGCCGCGTGGGTGGAGCCGCCGAACCACCTCCTGCCGACAAGCAGAAGCCTGCGGTAAACCCGAAGCGCTCTGTCCATGACGACTACATCGTCTGTCTTGAGGACGGCAAGAAGTTCAAGTCGCTCAAGCGTCATTTGATGACCCACTACGGTCTGACGCCCGACGAATACCGTGAGAAGTGGAATCTGGACGCAAGCTATCCGATGGTTGCGCCCAACTATGCTGCTGCCCGTTCCCAGCTCGCCAAGAAGATGGGTCTCGGCCGCAAGCGCAAGGGGCGCTGATACCGTTCTGTTCTCTCTGGATTTGACTATCAACGGCGCCTGCGGGCGCCGTTTTGCTTTTGCGGGCCAAGCGT
Organism: Mesorhizobium sp. AR10; assembly: GCF_024746795.1. Lineage (NCBI taxonomy): Bacteria > Pseudomonadati > Pseudomonadota > Alphaproteobacteria > Hyphomicrobiales > Phyllobacteriaceae > Mesorhizobium > Mesorhizobium sp. AR10. The sequence goes on along the minus strand of NZ_CP080524.1, from coordinate 5,428,204 downwards.
CGAGCCGATGCCGACAGGCAATCGCACGCCGGTCAGAATCTGGTCAGGCTGTCTGCTTCAGGGCCGCTTCGGCGTCGCGCTTGATGCGCTTGACCATCGAACGCAAGCCATTGGCGCGCTGCGGCGAAAGGTGTTCGTCGAGGCCGAGCCCCTTCAACGTGTCTTCCGCGTCGGTTTTCAGGATCTCGCTGGCGGGCCGTTGCGAATACAGCGCCAGCATGATGGCGACCAGCCCGCGCACGATATGGGCGTCCGAATCGCCGGTGAAGGTGATCACCGGGTCGGCGCCCGGTCCACGGTCGGTGGTCAGCCAGACCTGGCTGACGCATCCCGGCACCTTGTTGGCGGGATTGCGTTCCCCGTCGGGAAACGGCGGCAGTGCCTCGCCCAACTCGATCACATAGCGATAGCGGTCTTCCCACTCGTCGAGGAGCGAAAAGTCGTCGCGGATCGTCTGGATCGTCGTCGTCATCACGCCGGATATAGTCATCCAGCGCTGCCGCGTCACGGAAAAAGAAGAAATCACCGCAGGCGTCGAGAGGTCTGACGAGCCTGCGGTGTCGCCAACAATTTGGCTAATCTCTTAGTTTTTCACCGGGACGTTGACTGTCGCCGGCAAGACAATTTCCTCGGGCACGCTGCCGGTGGCAACCGACATGTCCGGTTTGGCAGTGTCGTCATCCAGCATGGCGGCCGCAATCTTGGCGGTCTCCTTGGCCCTGGCGCTGATCGTATGCATTGCCGACTTGCCGGTCTCGCAGACATCGGGCTTGCGTTCACAGATGCCGGCAATGTCGCCGACCGCTTCGCGTGCCGCAAACAGGGCCTGGATCGGCCCGACGCTCTGGTGCCCGGCCTCGTCGGGGCCGACACTCAGCGGCAATGCCAGAAGCACCAGCGAAAACCAGAAAGCCATTCTTATCAGAAAGACCATGTCTCTGCCCTCTCGTCCGTGACCGGATCATGCATCCATGCGGCATGACCTCTTTTATGGGCACGATACTGGCACAGACGCGCAAAGGACGGCTTGCAGGGACAGCGAAGATTTTCCTCAAATTTTAGGTAAATTCGAAACGGCGCGTTTTGCATCCGAATTACCTCAAATGCCGTTGATTTTCTTAAGCAGGCAGTAACTACCTATCTATCTGTTTTTTATTGGTTTTTCCAAAAATCAAGCGGCTTGGATGCCGGCTGTTTCAAGCGCAAGGGCGCCGCCAAGGGATAACGCTCTGTTTACTATGGCGGCATTTGCCTGGGAATTCACGTGCCAGCGCCGCAATATTTGCCGCACGCCGGGCGTTGGTCGGCTCAGCCTTATCCATTCCTTAAACGCTGGATGCGAGTTTCAAATCAACAAAAAAGCGACCTGCAAAGCAGGGCAGTTCACGACCGGGTGCGAGTGCGTTGAGTTGAGTTCGATTACGGCCAGATACGTTGGATTGCCTGGCGCGCTTGCTGCCGGTTGCGACCGTATGGTTCATCCTGCCATCACCGGCCAGGATGACCGCTTGCGCCACCGCCGGTTCATCGGCGTCATGCTGGCCGCTCCGTTCTTCACTGCAGGCGCCGCAGTCACGCTGGTCACCTCGGGCCTGGGCGCGGCCGTCACTGTCGCAACGATCTTTGCCGCTTTCGGCCTTTGCTGGTTCGCCGCCTTGCTGGTGGCGGCCTCCGGCAAGATGGCGCTCGCCGGCCAGGTTGCGCTTGCGGTGGGTGGTCTGGCACTTGCCGGCGTCATCGCGGCGGCAGGCGGCCTGGCCTCGCCGGTCACCCTGCTTGCCGTGGCACTGCCGTTCGAAGCCTGGTGGATCGGCGCATCGCGCCGTGCGGCACTGTGGGGAGGCGTATCTGCTCTGGTCGCGGTGCTGCTGCAGCCCTTTGCCGGCTCTGTCTTTCCCCTCGGTTCGGCCGAAATCGCCGCGTGGCACTGGCTGCTGCCGCTGGCCTGGGCGCTGACGCTGGTTCCCCGGCTTGCCGCCTTCGGCAATGCCGCGCAGGCCCAGCCTGCACTGGCCAAAAACGGCCGTCTCGAAGACATCATCGACGCTGTCGTCCTGCGCCTCGCCAGGCATGGCGAGGTCCTCGATGCGTCGGCAAAGGCGCGCACGATCCTCAAGCTGCCGCCGGAATTGCTTTCCGGCACCGGCCTGTTCGATCGTATCCATCTGTCCGATCGCGTTTCCTATCTCAGCGCGCTCGCCGATATGCGCGATGGCGCGCCGGCGCGCCGGCTCGATCTTCGCGTCCGGCTGCCGCAAAACGGCGGCGGTCCGACGGCCGACAACTATCGGCCGTTTTGTCTCGAACTGGTGCGGGGCGAGATGGAGAAGGACATCTTCACGCTGGTGCTGCGCGAGAACGATGAAATTGCCGGACTGCGCGACGATCTTGCTGCTGCCAGCGAGGCGGCTGCGTCCGCCGAGGTGGCGAAGGGACGGTTCCTGGCAGTCGTCAGCCACGAGCTTCGCACGCCGCTCAACGCCATCATCGGTTTTTCCGACATGCTGCTGCATGAGATGTTTGGCGGCTTCAAGGATCCGCGCCAGAAGGAATATGTCGGCCTGGTCAGGGATGCCGGCCAGCATTTGCTTGCCGTCGTCACCTCGATACTCGACGTGTCCAGGATCGAAGCGGGCGCCTATGCGACCCAGCCGGAACCGTTCCGGTTCCTCGATGCGGTCGAAATGTGCCAGTCCATGATGCAGTTGCAGGCTGAGGCAAAGAACATCGATCTGCAGGCACAGATTGCACCGGACGCCGGCGAAATAAACGCCGATCGCCGTGCCGTGCAGCAGATCCTCATCAACCTTGTCTCCAATGCGATCAAGTTTACGCCCGATGGCGGGGCAGTCGTCGTCGGCGCCAAGCGGATCGGCTCGCGGCTGCATTTCTGGGTGAGGGATACCGGCATCGGCATTGCGGAAGAAGACTTTGCCAATCTCGGCAAGCCGTTCATGCAGATCCAGAACGACTACACGCGCCGCTTCGAGGGAACCGGCCTTGGCCTGTCGCTGGTCAAGGGCCTGGTGGCGCTGCACGAGGGCACGATGTCGATCGAGAGCATGCCGGGCGAGGGCACCACGGTTGCGATCAGCTTTCCGGTGAACGGGCCGAGGGAACGCTCGACCGACAAGATCGGCGTGCTGCCGATGCCCGCGGCCAGGACGAAGGGGGAAGGGGACAGGAATGGCTCGCTCCGCAAAACAGCTTAAGGCGGTCAAGCGCCGCGGCAGTAGCTTCGAGGACGGAGCGATGGCTGTCGGCAGCCTGATCTCGCGCAATCCGGTCCTGGTTGGCGGTTCAACCGCATTCCTTGTGACGCTGTTCTACGTCTCGGCCAACGCCCTGTGGTATCAGCCCTTTCCGCATGCCGGCGCGTTTTTTGCCACCAGGAGCATTGAGGGCTTTTCCCAGTCGGGCACCGACGAGCCCGAAACCACCATCAACATCGTCCGGCCGGGCTCGGCCCCGGTCAAGAGCGACCCTGTTGTCGAACAGGTGCAGGGCATATTGAAGGACCTCGATTTCTATTCCGGCACCGTCGACGGCATCTCCGGGCCCAACACGCGCAAGGCCATCCAGGCCTATCAGCAGAAGGTCGGGCTGAACGCATCCGGCGAGATCGACAGCGTTCTGCTGGATCAGCTGGGCGCCACGCCGACCACCTCGGCGGTGGTGCCGCGTCCCATGCCGCGGCCGATTGAAATGGCCGCTGTTCCGACTCCGACACCTGTGTCGGCACCGGCAAATACCGCAACGCCGGAACCCGACGCCCGCATCGTCAAGATCCAGGCCGGGCTGAAGGCCTTCGGCAACGACGATATGCAACTCGATGGTGTCGTTGGCGCCCGCACCAAGGCGGCGATCAAGGAATTCCAGTCGCTGTTCGGGTTGCCGCAGACCGGCGAACCCGACGAAGTCGTCTACGTCAAGATGCGCGAGATCGGTCTGACCAACTGACGGTGGGCAAGCGTCAGCCGCGAGGCTCCTAGGCCAAGGCGACCTAGCTGAGCCACTGCTCCGGGTCACGCATTCCGTGGACAATCGCCACGGCTAGGACACCGTAGGGCATCGGCTCGTAAATCACGATATAGCGCCCCTCCACCAGGATACGGGCGGTAGTGCTCAATTCCGGCCGGGCCGCGCCCATCTTGGGGTGTTCCGAGGCGAGTTCCAATTTGTCGAAAATTCGCCCTATCAGTTTATCGGCCGCCTTTTCACTGTCTGCGGCAATGTGGTGCCAAATATCCCGCAAATCCTGAAGGGCTCGTGGGGTAAGCCGGTATTTAGCCACGGGCTGCGCGATCCGCCTTCAGAGTTCGCAGGAAGACGGTGCGGTCTACGTCCTGGCCTTCGCCACTTGCCATGCCTTCTTCGTAGGCCCGTTTGAGGTGTGCCAATTCAAGGGCGCGGAGTTCCTCGCGTTGCTCCCACAGGCGCAGCGCTTCTCTGACAATCTCGCTGTTGGACGCATAACCTCCCCCTTCCACGGCGTCTTGCAGACGGGCGGCCTGCTTTGGAGTAAGTGATACGGTGAGGGTGCGCATGGGTTGGCTTTTCATGAATTCACTATAGCATTTTCCGCAATTCCTAACAAGATTTGTTAGGAATCGGGCCTCTCAAGAGTCATCCGTCGCTCGCGGATGGGCAAGAATCCCGATAGTACAGATCAGATGTCGTCCGGAACCCTGCCATGCGCGTAACCACCGATCTGTGGGTGTCGGCCCTCCTGCGCCGGGTTTTCGGCGCCGGCGGCTTCGCTGCCGTGGTCAAGCGCGGCGCGACCGAGGCTGGCGCTGTGTTTGTGCTGGCGCGGGGCAGGCTGGGCGAAATTGCTCTGTTCGGGCCGGCGCCGCAGACGAGCTACGATTCGGCCAAGCCCGACGATCGGTTTTTCAGTTTGCTCGGGGCCGGCCACGATGCCGCAGTGCTCGATGCCAGGCTGGAAAGGGAGAAAAAATTCGATCCCGACATCTGGGTGGTCGAGATCGAGGCCGGCGCAGTTCCCGTCGAGGAGCTTCTTTCCGTCAAGACGCCTTGATGCATGTCGCCCAAAAGAGCGCAGCGGTTTTGGGACAACGACACGCATAAAGCAAAGATCTAAAACGCGCCCACGATTCTCTTTAGACGCGGTGAACCTTAAGGGTGGCGACGGCGATTGCATCATCGCTGTCGATCGCCTTACGCGCATCGGCATTTGCCGCGGCGCGCACGCTGCCGCGAACGGCCCTCGACAGCGTCTCGGCTTTCCAGGCGCGAACCTTGTCCAACGCAGCGTCGCGATGCAGTAGGCGGTAGCGGTCGAGGAAGATGCGAATGGCCTGTGGGTGCGGAAACTCGGTGGGATAGACGGCGACGGTGATCAGGAACGCCTTGTCTTCGCTCAGGTCGAGCGCCCGCAAGGCGGCAAGCAGCGACGCGTAGCTCGAATGTTCGGTCAGCGACCGCGCTGTCGTAAAGTCGATTTCAAGCGCGTCGGCGATCGCGGTCTGGAAGAAGGCCGCATTGCCGGTCAGCGCCGTCTCGCGCAGTTTGACGTAGGTAGCCTGGCCGACGAACGGATTGACGGCGGCACCTTCGCTGGCTGAGTCGGCGCGCATCATCGATCGCAGCCGCTGCCGGGCATTTTCGGCGGCAGCGCCGGGCGCTTCCTGCCGCTCGGGTCCGACAGACGCCACTTCGGTGGTTTCGGGCGCTGGCTTCACGATCGGCTCCGGCTGCCGCACCCGCACCAGCGTCGGCTTCTCAAGCACCTTGATCAGCTGGGCGATGGTCGGGTTCAGATCCTTGCGGCGGGCAATGGCGCGCGCATGGGGCAGGCCGTGACGTCCGATCAGTGCGATAAGGTCGATGTCGCTGAGCGCGCGTGAGCGGATCAGCAAGGGGGCGCCGATGTCGACCGGTTCCTCGCAAAGCCGCCGCACCAGAGCGGCCGGCGCATATTCGCATTCGGAAAGGGCGGCGGCGACGTAGCGGCGCGATTCGACCGAGACATTGTCGAAAAGCGGTAGCGTCAGATCCTCGAGTTGGGCGATCTCGCGGCGCGACGGACGGGTGAGCGAACAGAACGCCGACACCACGGCGCGGAACAGCCTTTCGGCCTTTCCCGATTCAGCCCGTATAGCGATTTGCCTGAAATCCGAAGCTGACACGGAGGATACGCCCGACACTCGACACAATCTGGACCACGCTCGACCGGGACTGTGTCGGTTTCGCGTTCGCCCAGAACAAAGATCAAGTTAGCGACGATCCGTTAGCGCTCCGTTAACCCTCTGCCTGCCTTAATCACATTTGGAGGCGTTGCGTTGTGCTCCGGGGCAACCGAGAGGAATACGCGAACCATGGGCATGGTCCTGTCTTTCGTGCCGCGAACGGCGGCAACCAACAGAGCAAATCAAAACACCGGCACGCCGGCGGCGGTGATCATTTTCCCCGGCGTCCGCTACGAACAGCAGTTGCTGTCGGGCGAGGCGCGGCCGGGCGGCGTCGCTCCGGACAAGCCGGGCTCGCCGGGGACGATGCCTGTTCCGCATCACTGAGCTGGCTTCGGGATCAAAGTTCAATGCATGTCGCCCAAAAGTGCGCAGCGGTTTTGGGACAACGACATGCATAAAAACAAAGGCTTAAAGCGCGTCAGCTGAATCCGTTTCGACGCGGTGCGCTTAGAAATCTTGCAGGTCGCAGGAGCTCTGCTCCAGAAACCGTGACACGATCGGCTTCCAGCTTTCGTCGGGCACGAAGGAGCGGATGACGAAGATGCCCTCGTCGATGGGCGCTTCGACGAAGATCGCGCCTTGTAGTGCCTGCGGAAGCTCCTTGCGCACCTCGATCATCTGCGCCGGCGTCAGCACGACGGTATCCAGCACCTTTCCGGTCGCGCTGTGGTCGTTGAACGAGTAGATGTTGTGACCGTTGCGGTCATAGACCGATACCGACCAGAACGGCACGTTTCCCGGCGCCGTGACCCGCACAATCCCTTCGGACAGATCGAACCGGCAGGCCGCCGCGTAGAACAACGGATCGACTGACTTGACCACCGGCGCGCCGCCGGCCTCGGCGTCGAGCCTGGTCATCTTGTAGAGGTCCGAGGCCGTCGCCAGCCGCGACCAGGCGTCGCGCTCGGAAAACTCCGGCACCAGCAGCAGCACGACGATGTGCACGATGCCGGCGCCGATCAATCCCAGCAGGATGGCGTGCAGCAGCTTAGCCCGCATTTCTCGCACTCCATGCGGCCTGCGTTGCTCTTTCGGCGCGGCAGATACGGCGTCGGGCGGCGAAAAGCGTATAGCGACATACGGTTGAGCCGCCCGACGCCGTAGATGCCCGCCGAAAGGCAACCCTGAAGGGCCGGTTGAACAAGCCGGCCGGCGGCGTCGCCGCGCTCGCCCGATGGAGCCGCATCGCTCTTCGCGCGGCTCCTACCCTGCCGGCTTCTTGAACCGGCGCAGGCCACATCGAGTGCGAGAAATGCGGGCTACGCATCGCAGCCGACCTTCACGATCCGCGGCAGCGTCACGTCGGAGAGACCCGTGCTGCTGGCAATCGGCGTGTCGTAGAAGGTGAGCACGAAATACATCCGGCCGGAGCCCTCGGTCAGCAGCCAGTTGCCGGGCGTGGGGCGGTTGCCGACGGAAATGATCACCGAATTGTCGGGCTGGCGCACCACCTGGTAGGATTGCAGTGCTGCCAGCCTCGGTTTGCCGGTCTCGACCACGCCGAGCGACTGGTCGGCGGCGTAGAGGGTCCAGAACCGGGCGGTGGGAAATCCGCCCTCGATCGTGTAGGCGCATTGCCGCTTGAGCTGCTCGCCGCCGTCATCGCGCTCGGCGATGAAGGACAGCCCCTCGGCCTGTCCGAGCGCCAGCACGCCCTCGCGCGCCACGCGTGCCTTCGAATAGGGGTCCGCCGCCTGGGTGCCGATGTCGGGGAAGGCGGTCCATTCGCCGATCCTGATCGCGCCGACCCCATCCTGCGCCTTCAGCGCATACCAGACGCTGCCGCCACCGACGCCGATGGCGATGGCAAGCGAAAGCAGCGTCAGGAAGGCGTTCTTGAGCATGAAGAGCCGGGGACAAGCAGGATTGCCGCCCGGGGATATCGCGGCGCAGGGGCTCGTGGCAAGCGGTGACCCGCGGAATTGGCGGTTCAGAGCGCCGACAGGGTCTCCGGTGCCGCGGGCGGCTCAAGCACGGGTGCCGTCTGAAACAGCTTGGTCATGTCCCGCAGCGTCTGCGTGGTCCGGCTGGACAGCGCCCGCGGGCGCTCGGCGGCGGCGTCGGCCGCTGCCTGCTCGGCATTTTTCTTCTCCGCTTCCTCGGCCTTGGCCGCGATCTCTGCATCGATGAAGGGGTGATCGAGGCCGGGGATCGGCTTGAGGTCGATGTTCTGGTGCGCGTAGACCATCAGCCGCTGCCACACCATCGCCGGCAGCGAGCCGCCGGTCATGTTCCGGGTCGGGGTGAAGTCGTCATTGCCGAGCCAGACGGCGGCGGTGTAGTTGCCGGTGAAGCCGACGAACCAGGCATCGCGGTAGGATTGCGTGGTACCGGTCTTGCCGGCGACGACGATGTTGGGAAGTGCTGCGCGCCGGGCCGTGCCGATCACCGGCACCGCCGCCAGCATCGTGTTCATGTATTTGAGCGCCTGTTCCGACAGCACGCGGTGCGGCGGCGGTGCATCCTTGGCGAAGTCGTAGACCACATCGCCGGTGCGGGTGACGAGCTGGGTGATGCCGTGCCGGGAGCCGACAAAGCCGTTCTGCGCGAACACGCTGTAACCCGTCGCCTGGTCCATCACCGTCATGCCCGACGTGCCAAGCACCATCGTCTTGTGTGATTCCAGCGGTGACTCGACGCCCATCGCTTCGGCCATCGCCTTGATCGGCTTGATACCGAGATAATCCTTGGCCAGCCGCACCGGCACGGTGTTGACCGATTTGGCGATCGCCGTCAGCAGCGTGACGTTGCCGGCCGATCCGCCACTGTAGTTTTTGGGCGACCAGCCGCCCCAGGAGATCGGCCCGCCGGAAACGACGGAGTCCGGTGTAAAGCCATGCTCCATTGCCGTTGCATAGACATAGGGTTTGAACGAGGAGCCGGTCTGGCGAAGCGCCTTGGTGGCGCGGTTGAACTGGCTGGCGCCGTAGTCGCGGCCGCCGACGATCGCCCTGACCGCGCCATTGGTCTCGATGACGACCACCGCACCTTCGGTGACGTTGTATTCCTTGCCGAACTGGCGGAGATGAAACTCCATCGATTCCTCGGCTGCCTTCTGGATGTTGGCGTCGAAGGTGGTGTGGGCGACCAGCGAGTGCTGGCCCGATTTGGCGGCGACCTTCTTGACCTCGTCGAAGGCCCAGTCGAGGTAATAGTCTGGGCTCTTCTGCTCGCCGCGGTCGACGATTTCGGCCGGGTGCAGCCGCGCCGGCAGCACCTGGCCTTCGGTCATGAAGCCGGAATCGACCAGGTTCGACAGCACCACATTGGCCCGGGCGCGTGCGGCGGGCAGGTTGATGTGCGGCGCGTATTTGGTCGGAGCCTTGAACAGGCCGGCCAGCATCGCCGCCTCGGCGAGGTTCAGGTCCTTGACGCTCTTGCCGAAATAGAAATCGGCCGCCGCCTCGATGCCGAAAGTGCCGCCGCCCATATAGGCGCGGTCGAGATAGAGCTGGAGGATCTCCTTCTTCGACAGATTGGCCTCGAGCCACAGCGACAGGAAGGCTTCCTTGATCTTGCGCTCCAGCGTCCGCTCATTGGTCAGGAACAGGTTCTTGGCCAGCTGCTGGGTGATGCTCGATCCGCCCTGCACGACGGAGTTGGCCCGCACATTCTCGAAGATCGCGCGCGAAAGACCAAGCACATCGATGCCGTGGTGTTCGAAGAACCGCCGGTCCTCGGTGGCCAGCACCGCCTTGATGACGTGGTCGGGCATTTCGTCGACCGGCACTGAATCGCGCTGGATGATGCCGCGCTGGCCAATCTCGTTGCCGTAGCGGTCGAGGAAGGTGACGGCGAAGTCGCCCTGCGTGCGCCAGTCGCCGGTGGTTATCTGGAAGGCCGGCAAGGCAAGCGCCAGCAAGATGACGATGCCGCCGGCACCGAGCGTGAAGCTTTCGCTCAACACTTCGACGATGCCGCGGCGCCAGCCGGTGACGCGGAAGCGCCGGAAAAAGATGGTAGCCGTCTCCCAGAATTGGCTGGCCTTGAAGCCGATCTCGTAGAGCGAGGAATCGAGCCACGCATCCACCGCCAGCAATGTTGCGGCGATCGGACCTCTTCTCTTGCGTGGTTCCAAAGGACTGGTCATTCCAGAATTCCGCCCTGCGCCGTTACCTGAGAGCCGTATGCGGGCAATTTCAGGGCGGCGCACCAGGCAAGACTATTCATCCATTTTAGCACCGCTCACAAGGGCGGCGAAGCCACACAATACGGTTTGTCGACCGGGTCGAGATGGCTTCGATGCTGGTATCGTCGCTAGATCTCAGCGCGCCGCGATGAAGCGCATGAAATGCGCGACATCAGCCTCGCTGGGCTCCTGGCCGGTGAAGCTGCGCAGATAGGCGGCGAGGTGGCTGACCCGCGCCTCGACCGGTTCCCTCAGGTTGAGCACATAGTAGCCGATCTGCATGTAGTAGAGCACGCGGGCACGGATGAAGGCGTCTTCCTCGTCGTAGCCGTGCCGGCGATACATGTCGCGGATGGCGCCCAGGCGGTCATTGTCGGCCTGGTCGATGGCGCGCCGCACATCTTCGGAGCGCCGGGCCCATTCGCGGATGGCGAAATCGAGCCTGGGATCAAACAGGCGCTCGTCAGCCCAGCATTCGAACACATTCATGACGCCCATGATGATGCTTTGCGCCGGCCGTTGTGCGCGTTCGACGATCGCCTTGGTGTTGGTGTCGCGCCAATGGGCGAGCAACTGGTCGAGCAGGTCCTGGCGGCTCTGGAAATACCAGTAGAAACTCGAGCGCGAGACGCCGAGCTTCTGGCCAAGCGGCAGCACGCGCACGCTTTCGATGCCGTCCGATACCAGCGTTTCCAGGGCAAGATTGATCCAGTCCCAGCGCGTCACCTTGATGTTGCCTGGCGCCGGCTCGTCCTGCGGAGAAATCATGATCATGGCCGCACAATAGGCATGAGCGGCAGCACCGCGCAAGGCTGCTGTACATATGTGTCTACACTCTAGACACATATGTACAGTGCGTATATGGTGCCAGGATTGAGGCAAGCGTTCGAACAAGTCCGGAGGAAGCCGTGAAGTCGCACTATCGTGCAGTCGTCATCGGGGGTGGCGTGGTCGGAGCCTCGGTGCTCTACCATCTGGCGCGGTTCGGCTGGAGCGATGTCGCGCTGATCGAACGCGCCGAGCTGACGGCCGGTTCGACCTGGCATGCGGCGGCCGGTTTCCATGCGCTCAACGCCGATCCCAACGTAGCGGCGCTGCAGGACTACACCATCAAGCTCTATCGCGAGATCGAGGCCGAGTCCGGCCAGAATGCCGGCCTGCACATGACCGGCGGCGTCAACATGGCCAGCGACCCTGCCCGCTGGGAGTGGCTGAAATCGGCCTGGGCGGTGTTCCAGTCGGTCGGCATCGAAACCGCCCGGCTGGTGACCCCCGAAGAGATCAAGGCGATCTGCCCGATTGTCGATGTCAGCGACGTGCTGGGCGGTCTCTACGATTCCAACGAAGGCCATCTCGATCCCTACGGCACCACGCATGCCTATGCCGGGGCCGCGAAAAAACGCGGCGCCGACATCATCCTGCGCAATCGCGTTCTCGATCTCAAGCAGCGCGTCGACGGCGGCTGGGACGTCTTCACCGAGCAAGGCACGATCATTGCCGAACATGTCGTCAATGCCGGTGGTCTGTGGGCCAAGCAGGTCGGCCGCATGGCCGGTGTCGACCTGCCGGTGACGCCGATGGAACACCACTATTTCATCACCGAGGACATTCCGGAGGTTGCGGCGCTCGACAAGGAGCTTGGCCTCGCCGTCGATCTCGACGGCTTTGCCTATCTTCGGCAGGAGCGCAAGGGCGTCCTGCTCGGCGTCTACGAGCAGAACCCGAAACACTGGAACATGGACGGCGCGCCGTGGGACTACGGCATCGAGTTGATCCCGGAAGACATCGACCGCATCAGCCCGGAACTCTCCAAGGCCTATCAGCGCTTTCCTTGTCTCGCCACGGCCGGCATTCGCAAATGGGTCAACGGCGCCTTCACTTTCACGCCGGACGGCAACCCGATCGTCGGACCGGTGCGCGGCCTCAGGAACTACTGGGTCGCCTGCGGCGTCATGGCCGGCTTCAGCCAGGGCGGCGGCGTTGGCAAATCGCTGGCCGAGTGGATGATCCATGGCGAACCGCAAGCCGACATTTTCGGCATGGACATCGCCCGCTACGGCGCGTTTGCGGCCAACCGCGAATATCTCAAACAGACGACGCGCCAGTTCTATGCACGCCGCTTCGTCATGACCTTTCCCAACGAGCGCCTGCCCGCCGGCCGGCCGCTGAAACGCCCCGGCGCCTATGACGGCATGACGGCGGCGGGCTGCGAATGGACGTCTTCCTGGGGACTGGAAATCCCGGCCTATTTCGCGCCGATGGGTTTTCGCGAAAACACCACACTGAAGCGCTCCAACGCCTTCGACATCGTCGGCGACGAGGCGCTGCAGGTGCGGCGCGCCGCTGGTCTCGTCGATACCACGGCCTTTTCGCGCTACGCGATATCCGGGCCGGGTGCTGAAGCCTGGCTCGACCGGCTGCTTGCCTCAAGATTGCCGAAGCCGGGGCAGGCGAAGCTGGCGCCGATGCTGGCCCATGATGGCCGGCTGAAGGGTGATCTCACCGTCTTCAACTGGGGCGACGGCAGTTATTGGATCATGGGTTCCTACTATCTCAGGGAATTTCATATGCGCTGGTTCGAGGCGCATGCGGCGAACGGCGTGACCGTCACCGACCTCTCCGACACTATGGCCGGGTTTCTCGTCACCGGGCCGAACGCGCGCACGATCGTGGCGCGCACGACGCATCGGGATGTCTCCGCAAGCGCCTTGCCGTTCATGGCGTGCGGCGAATTCGACATCGGCATGGTGCGCTCGCGTGTGGCGCGGCTGTCGATCGCTGGCGAGGTCGGCTTCGAGATCAATTGCCCAGCCACGATGCATGCCAGCCTGCGCGAAACGCTGCTTGCCGCCGGCGAGGATCTCGGTCTTGCCGAGATCGGCTTCTACGCACTCAATGCACTCAGGCTGGAGAAGAGTTTTGGCATCTGGTCGCGCGAATTTACGCAAGCCTATACACCTGATCAAACCGGGCTCAATCGCTTCATCGCCTTCGACAAGGGCGATTTCATCGGCCGCGAAGCCGCGCTGAAGGCGCGAAATGCCACCGCACGACAATGCCTGGTGACGCTGGAAGTCGATGCCGTCGACGCCGACGCCAGCGGTTTCGAACCGGTCTGGCACAATGGTCGCCGCGTTGGCTTCGTCACCTCGGGCGGCTATGGCTATTCGGTCGGCAAGAGCCTGGCGCTGGCGCTTGTCGACCGCGATGTCGCTGGCGAGGGGACGGCGCTGTCGGTGCACATTGTCGGCATAGAGCGGCCGGCGCGTATCATCCCGGCCTCTCCCTACGATCCCGAGGGCAAGGCGATGCGGCAATGAGGAGTATTGGCCATGGTTGATGATGCCGCACGCGACATGAGGCGCGAGCGCCGCCGCGGGCGAACCGGCGAAGCTGGCAGCGAGTCGAGCCGCCGGCCGGATTACCGTTCGCTCAAGAATCCCTTCCTGCCGCAGCCGATCTTTTCGGACGATCAGGTCGCCGCGATCCACGACACCGCGTTGCGCGTGCTCGAGGAACTCGGTGTCAAGGTGCTGCTGCCCGAGGCGCGCGCCGTTCTTGCCCAAGCCGGCGCATTGGTCGACGAGGATAGCCAGATGGTGCGCATCGGCCGCGACATCGTCGCGGCCGCACTGGCTTCGGCGCCAAAATCGATCCGGGCGCATGCCGGCGACCGCGCCCGCGACCTGATGCTCGAACTCGGCTCGATGACGTTCCTGGCGGGGTCCGGTGCGCCCAACGTCACCGATCTCGAGCGCGGCCGGCGGCCGGGCACGCTTGCCGCTTTCGAGGATCTCCTCCGGCTGGTGCAGCATTTCGACGTGCTGCATATGCTTGGTCCCTGCATCGAGCCGCAGGACATCGACAACCGCTTTCGTCACTATGCCGTTAACCGCGCCCAGCTGACGCTGTCCGACAAGTTCCCGTTCGTCTTCGCGCGCGGCACGCCGCAGGTCGAGGACAGTTTCGAGATGCTGCGGCTGGCGCGCGGGTTGTCGGAGGATGAATTCCGTTCGGGCGCTTATTGCTACACCGTCATCAACACCAATTCGCCGCGCCAGCTCGACATTCCGATGGCGCAAGGCATCATCGACTTTGCCAGAGCGGGGCAGGTGCTGATCATCACGCCCTTCTGCCTGGCGGGCGCCATGGCGCCGATCACCGTCGCCGGCGCGCTGACGCTGCAGCACGCTGAAGCACTGGCCGGGCTGGCGCTCTCCCAGATCGTGCGACCGGGCGCGCCGGTCGTCTATGGCTCCTTCTCCTCCAATGTCGACATGAAGTCAGGGGCGCCGGCCTTCGGCACGCCGGAGCACGTCAAGGCGACGCTCGGCGCCGGCCAGTTGGCGCGCTTCACCGGCCTGCCGTGGCGGTCGGGCGGCGGCAGCGCCGCCAATGTCTCAGACGCGCAGGCCGCGCATGAAACGCAGTTCGCGCTGTGGGGCTCGGTGCTTGCGGGTGCTACGGTCTGCATCCATGCCGCGGGCTGGCTTGAAGGCGGCTTGAGCGTCTCCTTCGAGAAGCTGATCACCGATATCGAGGCGCTGCAGACGGTGGCGGAGCTCTGCGCCGCGACGCCCGGCGACGAGGATGCGATCGGTTTCGATGCCATCGCCGAAGTGCAGCCCGGCGGCCATTTCTTCTCGGCCGGACACACGATGGCGCGCTACCGCACCGCTTTCTACGAGCCGCTGGTGGCCGACTGGTCGAATTTCGGCAACTGGACGCAAAGTGGTTCGAAGACGGCGACCGAGCGCGCCACCGGCGTCTGGAAGCGGACGCTGGCCGACTTCCAGCCACCGGCGTCCGCTGTTGCCACATCAGGTATTCTCGACGAATTCATCGCGCGGCGCACCGAACAGGGCGGGGCAGCGCCGGTCTCTTGAGTTCAGCGCAGGATGGCAACCGCCATGCGCGAATAGGTGGTGTCGTTGATCTGCCCGAGCATGAACGCCGCCACATCGGCACGTGCCAGTGTCGGCAGCAGGGATACCGCCCGGATGCCATTGCCGTGGCGGAACTGACCGGCTGCCGCTCCATTGGTCAGTTTGGGCGGTCGCACGATGGTCCAGTCGAGGCCAGATTGGACGATAAGGTTTTCCTTCGCCTCGTGATCGGCCACTTCACGGTGCAGCACAAGCGGTACGATGACGCCGCCGAGCAGCGGCCCCAATTGCCGCCGGCTGTCGCGGACGCCAAGGAACGAGAGATAGATGAGCCGGGCCGGGCCGCACTTTTGCATCGCCGCGATGATGAAACCGATGCCGGCAACCACAGCCGGGTCGTGCTTCAGCGGCACGCCAACGCCGAGACAGCTGAACACCGCCTCATGCCCGGCAACGGCGCGCTCCACCGCCTGTTGATCGGCGACGTCTCCGACAATCACCGTCAGGTTTTCATGGCTGAGGGCAAGTTTGCCCGGGGTGCGAACGAAGGCTGTCACCGCATGGCCGTTCGCCAGCGCTGCCGAGACAAGAGCCTGACCCGTCGCACCCGAGGCACCAAAGATCAGCAGTTTCATCATCCGCCACCCTGGAGGCTATCAGCCCGGCTTGCGCCCGGCGACGAAGGCGACAAGCGCGCGCGCCGCCGGTCACCGGGATCTTAGCACGGCGGGCGCGCCGGTCTCGTGAGGGAATGCGGCGCGCGCCTCACATCGGGCGCTTGTCGCCGGCCTTTTGCGGGTCGCGGCGTATTGTGCCGGCATCAGTCTGCTTGTGCTTGTCGGCGGCGATCCTGCGGATGCGGTCGAAGCGGCTTTCCTCGGTCGGCTTGGTTGCCGGAACGCCATTTGGCTTCGGTGCGAAGGTAATCATGTCGATCTCCTTGTCGTTGCTGACTGATGGAAGTCTTCGTGACTGGCGGAAATCCTTGGCGCGCCGGGGAAGTGCCGCCCGGCGGCCATTGTTCTCGATGGGCCCGCCCGGCCTTGGCCGAACGGGCATTTTCAGGCAATGGTCAGTAGCCGCCCATGCCGCCACCGGCTGAAGGTGCCGCATCCTTGGCCGGGATGTCGGTGATCATGGCTTCAGCGGTGATCAGCAGCGCCGCGATCGAGCCGGCATCCTGCAGTGCTGTGCGCACCACCTTTGCCGGATCGACGATGCCGGCCTTGATCATGTCGACATAGATCTCGTTCTGGGCGTCAAAACCCTGATTGTGATCCTTGCTGTCGGAGAGCTTGCCGACGACGATCGACCCTTCGACGCCGGAATTCTCGGCGATCTGGCGGATCGGCGCTTCGAGCGCCCGCAACACGATCGAAATGCCGGCATTGACATCGGCGTTGGCGCCGGTCAGCCCCTTGAGTGCCGACCTGGCGCGCAGCAGTGCTACACCGCCGCCGGGAACGATGCCTTCTTCCACCGCCGCACGCGTGGCGTTCAGCGCATCGTCGACGCGGTCCTTCTTTTCCTTGACTTCCGACTCGGTGGCGCCGCCGACGCGAATGACGGCAACGCCGCCAGCGAGTTTCGCCAGCCGCTCCTGCAGCTTTTCCTTGTCGTAGTCGGAGGTGGTTTCCTCGATCTGCCCCTTGATCTGGGAGATACGCGCCTGGATGGTGGCCTTCTCGCCGCCGCCGTCGATGATCGTGGTCGTATCCTTTTCGATCAGCACGCGCTTGGCGCGGCCGAGCATGTCGATGGTGATGTTTTCGAGCTTGATGCCGAGATCCTCGGAGATCATCTGGCCGGCGGTGAGCACCGCGATGTCTTCCAGCATCGCCTTACGGCGATCGCCGAAGCCCGGCGCCTTGACCGCCGCGACCTTGAGGCCGCCGCGCAGCTTGTTGACGACCAGCGTGGCCAGCGCTTCGCCTTCGACGTCCTCGGAGATGATCAGCAGCGGCTTGCCGCTTTGCACGACCGCTTCGAGGATCGGCAGCAGCGCCTGCAGATTGCCGAGCTTCTTTTCATGGATGAGGACGTAAGGGTCCTCCAACTCGACGCGCATCTTCTCGGCATTGGTGACGAAATAGGGCGATAGATAGCCGCGATCGAACTGCATGCCCTCGACGACGTCGAGTTCGGTGTCGGCGGTCTTGGCTTCCTCGACGGTGATGACGCCGTCATTGCCGACCTTGTCCATCGCCTTGGCGATCATGGCGCCGACGGTGGCGTCGCCATTGGCGGCAATCGTGCCGACCTGCGCGATTTCGCCGGAGGATTTGACCTTCTTGGCCCGCGCCTGGATCTCCTTGACCACGGCGGTCACGGCAAGGTCGATACCGCGCTTGAGGTCCATCGGATTCATGCCGGCGGCAACGAATTTCGCGCCTTCGCGCAGGATCGAGGCGGCCAGCACCGTGGCGGTGGTGGTGCCGTCACCGGCGAGGTCGTTGGTTTTCGAGGCCACTTCGCGCACCATCTGCGCGCCCATGTTCTCGAACTTGTCGGCAAGTTCGATTTCCTTGGCCACCGTCACCCCGTCCTTGGTGATGCGCGGTGCGCCGTAAGCCTTGTCGATGATGACGTTGCGGCCCTTGGGGCCGAGCGTCACCTTAACGGCATTGTTGAGGATCTCGACACCGCGAAGCATGCGGTCACGGGCATCGGTGGAGAATTTGATTTCCTTGGCAGACATGATTTTTCATCCAGTTCGTTTGGAGGGCGTCGACGGCGTCGTCAGGCGGCCTTCTTGGTCGCGACGGTCTTCTCGACGGTCTTGTCGATGATGCCCATGATGTCGGCTTCCTTCATGATCAGAAGGTCCTCGCCATCGAGCTTGACCTCGGTGCCCGACCATTTGCCGAACAGAATGAAGTCGCCGGCCTTGACGTCGAGCGCAATCAGCGCGCCGCTTTCGTCGCGCGCGCCAGGCCCAACGGCGATCACTTCGCCTTCCTGCGGCTTTTCCTTGGCATTGTCGGGAATGATGATGCCGCCCTTGGATTTGGTGTCGCTTTCCGCGCGCCTGATGACGACGCGGTCGTGGAGTGGCCGGAATTTCATGGGAAACTTCTTTCTGGGGCCGGCATAGGCGGCCACGCCCCTCATATAGGCCCGTTGGCACTCGATAGATAGGAGTGCTAAAAATTATTCCCGGGCCGATGGAAATATTGGATAGTATTATTCGACCGATTCAATTCGGGGTGTCCGATCATCCCGAAATAATCCGAAAATTGAAATTTCGCTTCCGAGTCCCTATTTTAACGATGAAACGCATTTTCATATTCCCGGTTCAAGAAGGAGATTTCATCTATGGCTGAAGTCGCTCAAAGCATCATGGAAAAAGCTGAAGCACGCTTCGTCGACAAGCAGAAGAAAACGGCCGAGCGCAACAAGGCGACAGCCGAATATATGTCCGAGGCGAAGGCCAGGATCATCAAGACGGCCAGGCTGCGCGAATTGCGGCTGGCCAAGGAAGAGGCTGACCGCGTGGCGGAAGCCTTGAACCCGACGCCGAAGAAGAAGCGGACGGCAGTCAAAAAAGCCGGCGCCGCGCCAAAGGGAGAAAAGTCATGAGCCTTACATTCCCCAATCGAAGCCGCAGCTATGACGAGGCGAGCAAGCGCATCCGCTTTGTCGGCCACGACGGCATGTTCCAGATTTCCTTCTCTGTCACCACCGATGCCATCTCGAAGGCACCATCGGGGACGGCCACCTCCGAAGCCACCTATCTGGCGGCCTTCGACACGGCGTCCAGCTCCATCCATGACATTGCCAGGAATGCCTATGCCCGCACCCGCAGGAGCATGTATGTGCTGACCGAGGCGGATTTTCGCTAGATCAGCCGGCGTCCATCTCCTCGACCATCGCCCGTATCTTCACGGCCCTTTCAAAATGGTCGAGCCGGTGGGTTCTGATCCACCACTCGGCGGCTTCCATGAGAAGCTCAGGATCGTCGTTCCTGTTTGCGAAGAATGCATAGAACGACAGGCCGACGCCGGCGCCTTTCTGGGAGATCTTGCGGTCGCAGACTTCCAGGATCTTCTTTTTCAGGCTCGGTCTCACGGCAATCCCCTGTCTATAGACATTCAGCTGATGCGCACCGGCGGCAAGATGCAGGCCTGAAGCCAGTGGATTGCGATCAGGTCTTGCGGTCCGCTTTCGCCCGCCGCTTGACGTCTCGACTGTTCAGCCGGTCGACCATCGCATCCGCATCGCGCAGGTTCATACCGACCATGACCTGGTCTTTGAGCTCGACAGGCTGGCCGGTGAAGATGTCGAAGATGGTCCAGCTGTCAGGCTGCTCCATGCGCAATGCGTAGCGGTTTGCCATCCTGGCGTCCTTTGATTGTCGCGGTCGACCGGCAAATGTCGATGCTGTCAGGCCTGAGTGATGAAGAACACTGCCGCCAGGACAAGGATTGTCCAAACCACCACGGACAGCTTCAACACCAGGCCGCCATGCGAAGACAGAACCGCCCGCAAGCGGGGCACCATCTTCTCCAGGCTCTTCGACATGGTCGGCGCCGCAATCACGACGGGCGGCTTGACCCCAAGCCTTCCAAAGACAGGCAGCTGCGATGGCTCACGCACGAAAATGACCTCGAATGTCCGGAGAGAACCAGACTTCATAGCACCGTTTCTCAAACGCCTTGCATGCCAAATGAAAAACCAGGCGGTGAAGGGCCCGCTGCCGCAAGGAACCGTATATGGGGTCCGGGTGATCTGGCGCGAGAAGCTCGGCGCGGTTAGGCTGCAAGCAGGAAGCGTTGACGGGCGCAAAGCCTGTTCAGCCGCGAGGGGCAAGGGGAACGACAAATGACGGCGCCCGGCGATTTGCAGCAGGCCTTGTTCCAGAGATTGAAAAGCGATGCGTCGCTGTCGGCGCTGCTGGGCGGCGCCGGCCTGCTCGAGCGGGCAGCCGACAACGTCGCCTTTCCCTATGTGACCTGCGGCCAGACCAGCGCTTTTAACTGGGACACCGGCGCCGACAACGACGCCGATCAGCTTGTGACGCTGCATGTTTGGTCAAAAGCCCATGGCGAAGCCGAGACGCGTGCCATCATGGACAGCATCAAGGCACGCCTCGCCGACGCGGCGCTGGTCATCGGCGCGCATGGCCAAACACGGCTGTCGCTGGAATTCTCCGAGGCCCGTTACAATGAGGATCTGGCGGTCCATCACGGGCTGCTGCGCTTTCGCGCCATCACGCAGGAAAATGCCTGAGGCGCTTTCAATATCAGTGAAACGGAGTCTAGACTGAACTTCGCTGACTTCATCGGGTTGGGCGGTGAAATCAAGGGTTGATTGTCTCGCGTTGCAGGGGTGTGGCGGGCATGTATTTTCGAGCGTTCACTGTTCATTTCACGTTCAGCACCGATGCGTTACAAAGCTGACCATGAAAACGCTTCGTTCCCATTTCCGAACCGCGACCCTGGCGCTCTGCGCAGTCGGGCTGTTTGCGTCGCAGGCGACGGCAATGCAGGTCGTCATGCCCGAGCAGGCTCAGCCGATCATCCTGGCCGCGGCCGACTGCTACGCGATCGGCCAGCAGGTTGCCGAGCAGAATGGTGGCACGCTGGCCAAGGCCTCGCAGTCGACGCGCGGCGGCCAGCCGGTCTGCGTCATCGTCGTGCTTGTCCCGGGCAAGGACGGGCAGCGCCCGCGCCGCTCTGAAATCGTCGTCCCGCTGAACTGACCCAATCTTCCATCTTAGAGGCCTCCGTTTCCCAGGCCGCCGGAATCGGCCTATATCTGAGACCGGACCCGTCCACAGGCACACGCTTCAACAGGTATTGATCCCGCATGCGCGTACTCGTCGTCGAAGATGACAAGGACCTCAACCGGCAGATATCGGACGCGCTGGTCGATGCCGGCTATGTCGTCGATCGGGCTTTCGACGGCGAGGAAGGGCATTTCCTCGGCGACACCGAGCCCTATGACGCCGTCGTGCTCGATATCGGCCTGCCGCAGATGGACGGTATCAGCGTAGTCGAGCGCTGGCGGCGCGGCGGCCGCAAGATGCCGGTTCTCATCCTGACGGCGCGCGACCGCTGGAGCGACAAGGTGTCCGGCATCGACGCCGGCGCCGACGACTATGTCACCAAGCCCTTCCACATCGAAGAAGTACTGGCCAGGCTTCGCGCACTGATCCGGCGTGCGGCCGGCCATGCCTCGTCGGAACTGACCTGCGGACCGTTGCGCCTCGACACCAAGGCGTCCAAGGCCGATGTCAACGGCGTGCCGCTCAAGCTGACGTCGCACGAATTTCGCCTGCTTGCCTATCTGATGCACCATATGGGGGAGGTCGTGTCGCGGACGGAGCTGGTCGAGCACCTTTACGACCAGGATTTCGACCGCGATTCCAACACCATCGAGGTCTTTGTCGGACGGCTGCGCAAGAAGATGGGCATCGACATGATCGAAACCGTTCGCGGCATGGGCTACCGCATGCGTGAGCCGGAGGCGTAAGGCGGAACCGCTCCCTACAAAACTGGCTGTTCCAAAAAGGCTTTCGCTGCGCGTCTGGCCGCGTTCGCTGGCGTTCCGCGTCATCGCTTTTTCCACGGTCTGGGCGATCCTCACCCTCATCGTCATCTTCACCCTCATCACCACGCTCTATCGCCAGGCGAGCGAGCGTGGTTTTGACAGCCTGCTTTCGGCGCATCTGTTCAATCTGATCGGCTCCGTCGGTGTTTCCGACGGCGGTCAGCTTACCGGCGCCCCCGACCTTGGCGATCTCCGCTTCTCGGAGCCGAATTCAGGCTGGTACTGGTCGGTTGAACCCGCCTCCGAGGGCGTGCATGGCGACCTCCACTCATCCTCGATGACGACGACGATCCCGTCGCCGAGCGTCGCCGAGGTCCCGTTCAATGCCAGCTTCCAGCGCAGCTATGCCACCGAAGGCATCAACGGCGAGGACCTGGAAGTGTTCGAGAGCGAATTCGTTCTCGACGCCAAAAACCGCGCCGCGCGCTTCCGCGTCATGGGCAACCAGAGCGAACTCGAACAGGAGATCGCCACCTTCCAGCGTCGCCTGCTGACCTATCTCAGCCTGTTCGGCGTCGGCATGATCGCCATCAACGCGATCGCCATCCTGTTCGGCCTGCAGCCGTTGCGGCGGGTCAGGAACGCGCTCGCCATGGTGCGTGAAGGAACGGCGCAAAGGCTCGACGGCCGTTTTCCGGCCGAGATCGAACCACTGGCCAACGAGACCAATGCGCTGATCGAGAACAACAAGCGTATCGTCGAGCGGTCACGCACGCAGGTCGGCAACCTCGCGCATTCGCTGAAAACACCGCTCGCGGTGATGCTCAACGAGGGACGCGCGCTCGGCGGCGCCAAGGGCCAGCTCATCGCCGAGCAGGCCGCTTCCATGCAGAAGCAGGTCGACCATTATCTGCAGCGCGCCCGTGTGGCGGCGCAGCGCGACAGCGTCGTCTACCGCACCGCGGTAGCCCCCCTGGTCCAGCGCATGGTGCGCGTTCTGCAGAAGCTCAACCCGCAGACCGATCTCTCGCTTTCGCTGCCGACCGCCGACATCATTTTCGCCGGTGAACGCGAGGATCTGGAGGAATTGCTTGGCAATCTGCTCGACAATGCGATGAAATGGGCAAAGAGCAAGGTCTCCATCGCCGTCACGCCTGTCGTCGGCAAGGACGGCACGGCCAACATGTTCGAGATCAGCATCGACGATGACGGCCCAGGCATTCCCGAAGACAAGGCGCGCGAGGCGTTGAAGCGCGGCCGGCGCCTCGACGAGACAAAGCCAGGGACCGGACTCGGACTTGCCATTGTCGCCGACCTCGTCAACGAGTATGGAGGCGTTCTGGCGCTGGAACGGTCCGCCATCGGCGGGTTGAAGGCGGTGGTTCGACTACGGAGCCTTCAGTGATACTTTTCCAGGCGGTCGCCCGCGGCCAAATTTCCGACAAATATCAATACTATGGCCACGCCAGCTCCCCGATGACGCGGTCCCCAGCTCATCCTCAAGAAAACCGGTTGTTGGCATGAAGATTCGCCTCGCGCTCGTTTCCGTACTGCTCGCCGTTTCCGGCTGCGGGACGTTGGGCAAGGGCGGTGGCCCGGACGTCACGGTCACCCAGCCGCCGGCCACGCCCCCTCCGTCCGGCGCCAAGGTTGCGGCGACGATCATTTCGGCCATGGGTGGCGGCCTGGTTGGCGGATCGATAGGTGCCGGCCTGAGCGACGCCGAAAAGCGCAGCGCGCTGGAGGCGGAATACAAGGCGCTCGAATATACGGCGAGCGGCCAGAAGGTGACGTGGAAGAGCGACCGGTCGGCCCGTTACGGCGAAGTCGTCGCCGCCCAGCCTTATCGCGTCGGTTCGCAGGACTGCCGGCAGTATACTCATACGGTGTTTACCGGCACCGCCGGCGCCACCGCCCGCGGAACCGCTTGCCGCAACGCCGATGGCAGCTGGACCCCGCTGACCTGATCAATGCATGTCGCCCAAAAGTGCGCTGCGGTTTTGGGAACAACGACATGCATAAAAACAAAATCAATGTCGCCCAAAAGTGCGCAGCGGTTTTGGGGCAACGACATGCATGAAGCGGATCCGCTTGAGATCCGCTTCCGGTTGATATCGATCAAGGACATGCTGCGCATCTGCCGTCAAAGCGTCGCAGGACGCCTGTGTTGGCAGGGCAGGGCTCTCGCTCTATTGGATAAAAGATGCTGTTCTGGGTCATAGCCGCAATCCTCACGCTGGGTGCAAGCCTGGCGGTGTTGCTGCCGCTGGCCGGCGGCGTGAAGCGGGCTTCGACCAGCAGCGATCACGATTTGGAAGTCTATCGAGACCAACTGGCCGAGCTTGACCGCGACGCGGCGCGCGGCCTGATCCAGCCGGCGGAAGCCGAAGAGGCGCGCGCCGAAATCGCCCGCCGCATCCTTCGCCTGGACAATGCCGGCGCGGCAGACAATGCCGCGCGCCCATCGATGGCGACACGGCTGGTGGCGACGGCCGCGGTGCTGGTGATTCCCTTGGTCAGCTGGGGCCTGTATGGCCAGCTTGGCTCGCCCGACCTGCCTTCGCAGCCGCTCAGCGAGCGGCTGGCCAAGAACCCCGCCGACAACTCGGTGGACGAACTGGTGGCGCGCGCCGAGGCCCACCTTGCCGCCAACCCCACGGATGGCCGGGGCTGGGATGTTCTGGCGCCGGTCTACCTGCGCCTGCAGCGCTATTCCGACGCGGTGACGGCCTATCGCAACGCCATTCGCCTCGCTGGCGACAGTGCCGCCCGCCAGGCCGGTCTCGGCGAGGCAATCGCCAATGCGGCCGGCGGTATCGTTTCGGCCGATGCGCAAGATGCTTTCGAGGCGGCGTTGAAGCTCGATCCGGCAAATCCGAAAGCGGCCTTCTATCTGGCGGTGGCGCTGGCGCAGGAAGGCCGCATCGAAGAGGCGACAGCGGATTGGCAAAAAATGCTTGGCGCCTTGCCGCAGGACTCGCCATGGCGCCGCGCCGTCGAGCAGGCGCTGACTGAGGCCGCAAACCGGAGCGTCGCTTCGGGGGCGCCTGCGAAAGGCCCTGATGCCGGGGATGTCGATGCCGCTTCGTCGATGTCGCCGCAGGACAGGGAAGCGATGATCAACACCATGGTTGCCGGTCTCGACGAAAAACTGAAGCAAAATCCGCGCGATGCGGAAGGATGGATGCAGCTCGTTCGTTCCTATGTCGTGCTGGGCAAGGCCGACCAGGCGCGCGCCGCACTCAATCGCGGCATTGCCGTCTTTGGGGCGGGTAGTGAGGAAGCGAAGAAGTTCACCGCCTTTGCCGCCTCGCTTGGCCTGACGGCGACGGAGTAGAACCTGATATGACGCGCAAGCAAAAACGACTGTCGGTGATCGCGGGTGGGCTGGCCTTTCTCGGCGCCGCCACCGGGCTGACCTTCTATGCGCTCGGCCAGAAGGCCTCCTATTTCTACATGCCCGCCGATCTGACCACCGCCAGCCTGCAGCCCGGCCAGCGTATCAGGCTGGGCGGCCTCGTCGAAAAGGGCACGATCGAGCGCAGCCAGGGTGCAACCGTCGCCTTCTCGGTCACCGACAGGCACAAATCGGTCAAGGTCAGCTACACCGGCATTCTCCCCGATCTTTTCCGCGAAGATCAGGGTGTCATCACGGAAGGCGCCTTTGGCCCGAACGGCGTCTTTGTCGCCGACAGCGTGCTGGCCAAGCACGATGAAAACTACATGCCCAAGGAAGTGGCCGACGGCCTCAAGGCCAAGGGCGTGTGGCAGGAGAGCAAGAAGTGACCAAGCAGGTTCCGGTCGGGCGTCGCCACAATGGTTGAAACCGGACATTTCGCCCTGGTTCTGGCGTTTGCACTGTCACTGGTGCAGACGCTGGTGCCGCTGTTTGGCGCCCGCACCAACAACCCCAGGATGATGGCCGTCGGCGGCCCGGCCACGGTGACCGGCTTTGCGTTGACCGCATTGTCCTTCGCCGCATTGGCGAGCGCCTATGCCAGCTCCGATTTTTCGGTGGCCAGTGTCTGGGAAAACTCGCATTCGCTGCAGCCGTTGATCTACAAGATCACCGGCACCTGGGGCAATCACGAAGGCTCGATGCTGCTCTGGGTGCTGATCCTGAGCTTCTTTGGAGCGCTGGTCGCCGTCTTCGGCTCCAATCTTCCGGCAACGCTGCGGGCCAATGTGCTGGCCGTGCAGGGCGCAATCGGCGCCACCTTCCTCCTGTTCATCCTGACCACGTCCAATCCGTTCGCCAGACTCAATCCGGCGCCCATCGAGGGCCGCGATCTCAACCCGATCCTGCAGGATCTCGGCCTCGCCATACACCCCCCGCTGCTCTATCTCGGCTATGTCGGCTTCTCGATCTGCTTTTCCTTCTCGGTCGCCGCCCTCATCGAAGGTCGCATCGATGCGTCGTGGGCGCGCTGGGTGCGGCCGTGGACGCTGGTCGCCTGGATGTTCCTCACCGGCGGCATCGCCATGGGCTCCTACTGGGCCTATTACGAGCTCGGCTGGGGCGGCTTCTGGTTCTGGGATCCGGTCGAGAACGCCTCCTTCATGCCGTGGCTGGCGGGTACGGCGCTGCTGCATTCGGCGATCGTCATGGAAAAGCGCTCGGCGCTGAAGATCTGGACGCTGCTCCTGGCGATCCTGACCTTTTCGCTGTCGCTGCTCGGCACCTTTCTGGTGCGTTCCGGCGTGCTGACTTCCGTTCATGCCTTCGCCACCGATCCAACGCGCGGCGTTTTCATCCTCTGCATCCTGATCCTGTTCATCGGCGGATCGCTGGCGCTGTTCGCCTTTCGCGCCTCCAGATTGACGGCCGGCGGCCTGTTTCATCCGATCTCGCGCGAAGGGGCACTGGTCCTCAACAATCTGTTCCTGACCACGGCTACTGCCACCGTGCTGATCGGCACGCTCTATCCACTGGCCGTCGAGGCCTTGTCGGCCGACAAGATTTCGGTCGGCGCGCCCTTCTTCAACCTGACATTCGGCCCGCTGATGGTGCCGCTTCTGCTCGTGGTGCCCTTCGGGCCGCTGCTGGCCTGGAAGCGCGGCGACATTTTTGCTGTCGCGCAGCGCCTGATGGCGGCCTTTGCCGCAGCGCTCTTGGCCGTGCTGGTGACGGCGCTGTTCATCGACGGCGCATCGGCGTTCGCCGCCCTTGGCGTCGGCCTCGCCTTCTGGCTGATCTGCGGCGCGCTCACCGACCTTGCCGTCAAATCCGGCTTTGGCGCTGTCGCGCCAGGCATCATGCTCAGGCGCTTCGCCGGCCTGCCGCGCTCGGTGTTCGGCACCACGCTCGCCCATCTGGGGCTTGGGCTGACGACGCTCGGCATCGTTGGCACGCTTTGCTTCGGCACCGAGAAGATCCTGTCGATGCATGCTGGAGAGACCGTCGAACTGTCCGGCCACACGCTGCGCTTCGAGGGGCTCTATCCGGCCCAAGGCCCTAACTACAGCGAGGATCGCGGCCGCTTTGCCCTGCTCGGCGCCGACGGCAGCACTTCGGCCGAAATCACCTCGGAAAAGCGCTTCTATCCGGTGCGCCAGATGACGACGACCGAGTCCGGCATCAAGACGATCTGGTTCAGCCAGCTTTACCTGTCGCTTGGCGACGAGGGCACCGACGGCTCCGTCGTCGTGCGCCTGTGGTGGAAGCCACTGGTGACGCTGATCTGGGGTGGTGGCCTGGTGATGATGGCAGGAGCGGCGATGTCGCTGCTCGACCGCCGCCTGCGTGTCGGCGCGCCCTCGCGCCGCCGCAAGCTCGTGTCGTCTGCGAGTTTGCCATGACCGCAAGGTTTTCGCTGGCCTCGCTGGTCCTGCTGCTGGCGCTGATGTTTGCCGGCGCCGCCCAGGCTGTGAAGCCGGACGAGGTCCTCGCCGACCCGGCGCTCGAGGCGAGGGCGCGTGCCCTGTCGGAAGGCCTGCGCTGCATGGTCTGCCAGAACCAGTCGATCGACGAATCCGACGCCGACCTTGCCCGCGACCTGCGCATCCTGGTGCGCCAGCGCCTCGTCGCCGGCGATACCGATCAGCAGGTGATGGACTATATCGTTTCCCGCTACGGCGAGTTCGTGCTGTTGAAGCCGCGCTTCAACCCACGCAATGCCTTGCTGTGGGGCACGCCTGTCGTCCTGCTGCTGGTCGGCGGGATCTTCATCGTGCTGACCGCGCGCTCCCGCCGTTCGCTGGCAACCAAGGCGTTGAGCACCGAAGAACAGGCGGCGCTGGACACAATTTTGCGTCGCGAGTGAAGGCAGCGGACGGCCGCCAACATTACAAAAGTTTCATGCACCGGAAATGGCGCCGTAATGTGCGCCTCTCTATTTCTCGTCGCCGGAGGATGCGCATCAAACAGCATCCCTTGAAAGAGGATACGAGACCCATGAATATAGCCCCCAATTCATATTCCCGCACCCGCAAACGTCTGATGGCTGCAGCCGCGTCGCTGGCCATTGCCGGCGCGATCGGCTTTGGTGCCGTCACCACCGGAACAGCCCCCGTTTTGGCCGATGCCGTTCGTGTCGAGGCGCCGCAGGTCCCGGGCTTCGCCGATATCGTCGAGCGCGTTTCGCCCGCTGTCGTCAGTGTCAAGGTCAAGGCCAAGATCGAGCCGGCGGCCGATGACGGCTCCGACCAGTCCGACGGTCAGGACGGCATGAACAGTCTTCCCGACAATCCGCAGTTGCGCCGCTTCTTCAAGGAATTCCGCGGCTTTGGCGACCAGAATGGCCAGGACCAGGACGGCAACAGGCGTTTCGGACGCCGCGACCACAACAACGGCCAGCCGCGTCCGGTGGCGCAGGGCTCCGGCTTCTTCATCTCGGATGACGGCTACCTCGTCACCAACAACCACGTCGTCGAGGAAGGCTCGTCCTTCACCGTGGTGATGCATGATGGCAAGGAACTCGACGCCAAGCTGATCGGCACCGACCCGCGCACCGATCTCGCCGTGCTCAAGGTCGATGGCGACGGCAAGTTCACCTATGTCGACTTCGCCGATGATTCCAAGGTTCGCGTCGGCGACTGGGTCGTGGCCGTCGGCAATCCGTTCGGCCTCGGCGGCACCGTCACCGCCGGCATCGTCTCGGCCCGTGGCCGCGATATCGGCGCCGGCCCCTATGACGACTTCCTCCAGATCGACGCCTCGGTCAACCGCGGCAATTCCGGTGGCCCGACCTTCAACCTCAACGGCCAGGTCGTCGGCATCAACACCGCGATCTTCTCGCCCTCCGGCGGCAGCGTCGGCATTGCCTTCGACATTCCCGCTTCGACCGCCAAGACGGTCGTGCAGGATCTGATGAAGAGTGGCAGCGTGCAGCGCGGCTGGCTCGGCGTCGAGATCCAGCCGGTCACCTCCGACATTGCCGAATCGCTCGGTCTGAAGTCCGAAAAGGGCGCGCTCGTCTCCAGCGCTCAGGATGACGGCCCTGGCAAGAAGGCCGGCATCACCGCCGGTGACGTGATCACCCAGGTCGACGGCAAGGACGTTGCGTCGCCGAAGGAACTCGCCCGCCTGATCGGCGCCTATGCGCCCGGCAAGTCGGTCGACGTCACCGTGTGGCGTGACGGCAAGAGCCAGGCGATCAAGATCGATCTCGGCAAACTGCCGTCCACCGACAAGCAGGCCTCCGCCGACCAGCCGGCCGCGCCGGCAAAGCCCGACACGCTGGCCGATCTCGGTCTCACCGTCACCAAGTCCGACAACGGCAAGGGTCTGGTGGTGACCGATGTCGACCCCGACAGCGATGCCGCCGATCGCGGCATCCAGCCCGGCGACATCATCACCTCCGTCAATTCGACCGAGGTGAACGGCACCGAGGACGTCACCAAGGCCATGACCGATGCGGTGAAGTCCGGCCGCAAGGCGGTGTTGATGCAGATCACCCGCGACGACTCGAACCGCTTCGTCGCGCTGCCCGTCGCCAAGGGCTGATGATCGTTTCGACTTTTCCGGTGCGGCGGTTTCAAACACCCCCGAGCCGCCGCATGGGAAAGCACGGGGCCCGAACGCGTTAGTCAGTCATCGTGTTCCGCTCCGGCGGCAGCGGGCTTCCCATCGCCCGCTGCCGCTTAATTCCAGAGCATGCCGCCCAAAGTGCGAAGCGGTTTTGGGATAACGACATGCCCAAACAAAGAGGCATGTCGTCCAACGACACGCGATTCAACGAAGGCCACAATCCAGATGCCGGCCCCTCAATCTTCCAGCGAAATCGCGTATAACGGCCCTATGAAGATTCTCGTCATTGAAGACGATCGCGAGGCGGCCGACTATCTGCAGAAAGCCCTGGCCGAGGCCGGGCACACCGCCCATGTCGCCGGCGACGGCGAAACCGGCTTCGCGCTTGCCGATGCCGGCGACTATGACGTGATGGTCATCGACCGCATGATGCCACGCCGTGACGGCCTGTCGGTCATCGCCGGCTTGCGCTCGAGGGGCAACACCACGCCGGTGCTGATCCTGTCGGCACTTGGCGAGGTCGACGACCGGGTCACCGGCCTGCGCGCCGGCGGCGACGACTATCTGACCAAACCCTATGCCTTTTCCGAATTGCTGGCTCGCGTCGAGGTGCTGAACCGCCGCGCCAGCGCCAAGGAAGCCGAGACTATGTATCGGGTCGGCGATCTCGAACTTGACAGGCTCTCGCATTCGGTTCGTCGCGCGGCATCCGAGATCACGCTGCAGCCGCGTGAGTTCCGCTTGCTCGAATATCTGATGCGCCATGCCGGCCAGGTGGTGACGCGCACCATGCTGCTCGAAAATGTCTGGGACTACCATTTCGATCCGCAGACCAATGTCATCGACGTTCACATCTCGCGGCTGCGCGGCAAGATCGAAAAGGGCTTCGACAAGCCGATCCTGCATACGGTTCGCGGCGCCGGCTATATGCTCAAGAGCGGGTAACGCCTTATGTCGTTGTCCGTGCCGGCCATCATGAAGACGACGGCAGCGAGACTTTCGGCGCTCTATTTTCTGCTTTTCGCCATTTGCGCCGTGCTGCTCGTCTTCTACATGACCTCGCTGTCGGCGCGCATGCTGACCGCGCAGACCCAGGAGACCATCAACGACGAAGTGCTCGGCCTTGCCCGCGCCTATCAGCGCGGCGGCCTGCCGGTGCTGGTGCGCGTCGTCGAGCAACGCTCGCGCCAACCCGGCGCCAATCTCTATCTGATCGCCGATGCCAATGGCCAGATCCTGACCGGCAATGTGCAGAGCCTGGAGCCGGGGGTGCTGGAGACCGACGGCTGGACCATCGAGCCCTTCTCCTACCGGCGCTTTGGCGAGGGCGAATTGGAGCGGCAGCGCAACCCGGTGGCTGACCAGAACGAGACGCAGCCCGGCGAGAACGACGTGCAGGCGGGGGGCGAGAAGGGCCACAACGCCATCGCGCTGGTGCTGCGCCTGCCGAACCAGATGATCATGCTCGTCGGCCGCGACCTCGGCGAGCCGGAGCGGTTCCGCGCCGTCATCCGCCGCGCCTTGATGCTGGCGCTGGGCATGATGGGGCTTGGCGGGCTGTTGATCTGGTTCTTTGTCGGGCGCGCAGCGCTGAAGCGCATTGACAGCGTGTCGGAGGCGAGCCGTCGCATCATGGGCGGCGACCTTTCCGGCCGGCTTCCGGTCACCGGCGCCGGCGACGAGTTCGACCGGCTGTCCGAAAATCTCAATTCGATGCTGGCCAAGATCGCGACGCTCAACGAGGGGCTGAAGCAGGTCTCCGACAACATCGCCCACGATCTGAAGACACCGCTGACCAGATTGCGCAATCGCGCCGAGGCGACGCTTTCCGGCAAGCACAAGACATCAGACTACCGGCAGGCTCTGGAAGGGACCATCGTCGAGTCCGACCAACTGATAAAGACCTTCAACGCCATCCTGATGATCTCGCGGCTGGAGGCAGGCTATTCCTCCGAAAGCACCAGCAGGGTGGATCTTGCCGCAGCGGTGCGCGATGTCGTCGAACTCTATGAGCCGGTGGCGGAGGAGGCGGGTGTGACGCTGGAAACGTCGGTGCAGGATACCTTCGCGGTCGGCGGCAATCGCGAACTGATCGGCCAGGCGCTGTCGAACATCGTCGACAATGCGATCAAATATTCGACCGATTCCACTTCCAAGCCTACGGTTCGCGTGATGCTTGAGCGCGTCGGTGGAGAGATCCGGCTTTCCGTCTCCGACAATGGCCAGGGCATTCCAGACGATGCCGACCGCGCCAGGGCGACGGAGCGTTTCGTGCGCCTGGAAAAAAGCCGTTCGCAGCCGGGTTCCGGCCTGGGCTTGAGCCTCGCCAAGGCGATCATGAAGTTCCACAATGGGCGGCTTGATCTTCTGCCCGGCAATCCCGGCTTGTCCGTGGTCATGGGCTTTCCCGAAAGGGAGGAGCATTGATGGCGGTGAAGGCGGCTGCGAAACGCGTCGAGACCGGCTGGCTGTTGAAGCCGGCGGCAAAGCTCGTTGCGCTGGATGAAAGCCGCGCCCGGCGGGAATTGTCGGAGATCGCTTCCACAGCGCAGGAAGAGGACCTGTCACGACTGGCGAAATTCCTCGCCGGCAAGGGCGTTGTCCAGGAATTCCTCGCCGCTGTGTTCGATCTGTCGCCGTTCCTGCGCGATACGGTACGCCGCCGCCCTCAAATCCTCGATGCGCTCTTCGAACAGACGGTCGAGGCCCGGCTGATTGCGATCGGTGCCGCAATCGACAAGGCGTCGCGCACTGAGGCCGTCTCGGAATCGAGCCTGATGATGGAACTGCGGCAATGGAAAGCGGAGGCGCATGTTCTGATCGCCTTGGCCGATCTCGCCGGCGAGGCCGAGACCGCTACGACCGTGCGGCGGCTGAGCGATCTCGCCGATTCCTGCACCCGCGCCGCCGTCGATTTCCTGCTGCGCGACGCGCATGGGCAAGGCAAGCTCAAACTGCCGGATCCCGAACAGCCTGCGCGCCAGTCGGGCTGGATCCTGCTCGGCATGGGCAAACTTGGCGCGCATGAGCTGAACTTTTCCTCCGACATCGACCTGGTCGTCTTCTTCGATCCGGAAGCGCCTGCAATCGTCGATCCGCTCGACGCGACTGAGCTCTTTGCGCGCCTGACCCGCCGGCTGGTCCGCATCCTCCAGGACCGCACCGAACACGGCTATGTCTTCCGCACCGACCTGCGGCTTCGCCCCGATCCCGGCTCGACGCCGCTGGCGATCCCGGTCGAGGCGGCACTGCGCTACTATGAGGCGCGCGGCCAGAACTGGGAGCGCGCCGCCATGATCAAGGCGCGGCCGGTGGCCGGCGATCTGGCCGCAGGGGATGCCTTCCTCAAGGAGTTGCAGCCCTACATCTGGCGCAAATACATGGACTACGCGGCAATCGCCGACGTTCATTCGATCAAGCGCCAGATCCACGCCCACAAGGGGCATGGCGAGATCGCGGTGAAGGGCCACAACGTCAAGCTCGGCCGTGGCGGCATTCGCGAGATCGAGTTCTTCGTCCAGACCCAGCAGCTCATCGCCGGCGGCCGCTTTCCCGAACTGCGCGGCCGCGAGACCGTGCCGATGCTCGGCCAGCTTGCGACGCGCGGCTGGATCACCGCCGATGCGCGCGACGGGCTCACAAGGCAATACTGGTTCCTGCGCCGCGTCGAGCACGCCATCCAGATGGTTGCCGACGAGCAGACGCATATCCTGCCGGACAATGACGAAGGGCTGGAGCGCATTGCCCGCATGCTCGGTTTTGCCGATGCCGCGGCCTTTGCCGAAATGTTCCGTGCCGCTCTCCATCAGGTCGAGCGCCACTATGCAGCGCTGTTCGAAACCGCGCCCGAACTTTCGGCCGGGATCGGCAATCTGGTCTTCACCGGCGATGTCGATGATCCCGACACGCTGCAGACTTTGCAGGGTCTCGGCTTCCAGCGGCCGAGCGATATCTGCCGCGTCATCCGCGGCTGGCACTTCGGCCGCTACCGCGTCACCCAGTCGGCCGAGGCGCGCGAACGGCTGACCGAGCTGACGCCGGCGCTTCTGCAATCCTTCGGCCAGACGCGCCGGGCCGACGAGGCGGTGATGCGCTTCGACGAGTTCCTTGCCGGTCTGCCCGCCGGCATCCAGCTGTTTTCGCTGCTGCAGTCCAATCCAGCACTGCTGAAGTTGCTGGCGACGATCATGGGCGCGGCACCCCGGCTGGCGGCGATCATTACGCGCCGGCCGCATGTCTTCGACGGCTTGCTCGATCCGGCACTGCTGAGCGAACTGCCCAACCGCGCCTATCTGTCCGCGCGGCTTTCCGCCTTCCTCGAAGGCGACAGGGCCTATGAGGACGTGCTCGACCGCTTGCGCATCTTTGCCTCCGAGCAGAAATTCCTGATCGGCGTCAGGCTGCTCGCCGGCTCCATCGATTCGGCGCGGGCTGGCCGTGCCTTTTCCGACCTCGCCGATCTCACCATAGATGCCGCACTGCAGGCGGTGACGGCGGAGTTTGCGCTGCGCCACGGCCGCATCGCCGGCGGCACGGTTTCGCTGCTCGGCATGGGCAAGCTCGGCAGCCGCGAATTGACGGCCGGCTCCGACGTCGACCTCATCCTGCTCTATGATCACGATGCCGATGCCGAGGAATCCGACGGCGACAAGCCGCTTGCCCCATCGCACTATTACACTCGCATGACGCAGCGTTTGATATCAGCCGTTTCCGCGCCGACGGCCGAAGGCGTTCTCTACGAGCTCGATCTGCGCTTGCGGCCGTCCGGCAACAAGGGCCCGGTGGCGACCCATGTCGATGCTTTCAAGAAGTACCAACGCCAGGAGGCCTGGACATGGGAGCACATGGCGCTGGCGCGGGCGCGCGCCATCGGCGGCGATGCAGCACTTTGCGCCGAGGTCGAGGCCGAGGTAGCGGCGGTGCTGGCCCTGCCGCGCGACGCCGCAAAAGTGATGGCCGAGGCGTCCGAGATGCGCGCGATGATCGAGAAGGAGAAGCCGCCGCGCGATCTCTGGGATATCAAGCTGATCCCGGGCGGTCTCATCGATCTCGAATTCATCGCGCAAGTCGCGGTGATATCAGGTCAGGTCGAAGCCGGGCGCCGGGCCACCGGAACAGCGGAGATCCTTTCGCGCCTGGCACCGGATTTCACGGATGCCCAGGTCAGGCAGGACCTTGGCGATGCCTATGCGCTCTATCTGGCGCTGACCCAGATGATGCGGCTCTGCCTCACCGGCGTGTTTGAGCGGAACGACGTTCCGCCGGGGCTTTCGGATCTGCTTCTGGCAGTCACCGACCTGCCGGATTTCGGTGTGCTGGAAGCACACCTCAAAGAGACGTCGCGAAAGGTCAGAAAGGAATTTGACCTTTTGCTTCGTGCGAAACGACCGTGATGGCGACAGGCTGAACGGTTGTTTCCAGCATCGGGGGTGACGATGCAACAGGAGAAGACCATGAGAAGATCAACCAAACTCGCACTCGCCTTTGTCGCGCTGGCCGGCGCCGTCGGTACAACGGCCTATGCCGAAAACAATGCCAGCGCAAAAATGCGTGAAGGCATGATGATGCGCCTCAACAAGGCGATGAAGGATTCAAACGGCACCATCACCTTCGACCAGTTCTCCGACGCCATGAACGCGCGGCTGAAGAAGATGGTCGCCGACAATGGCGGCAAGCTGACCGTGGCACAACTCGCCGACGCGCTGGAGAAGGCACGCTTCGAGAAGATGGCCAAGCGCATCATCGCCCGCTACGACTCGAAGGGCGACGGCACGCTGACGACCGACGACATCACCAGTCGTGAGAAGAAGGTGTTCGCCATGCTCGACAAGAACAATGACGGCAAGATCGAAAAGAGCGAACTGCCGAAGGGCGGCCGCGGTGGTCATCATCAGAAATGGGGTGGTGGCGACGGCGAAGACAGCATGCAGTAAATCCGTCATACCGGCTCCGGCGGCGCGAGCCGCCGGAGACATGTTTACGGATCAGGCGGCGACTTTGATCGACAGGGTCGCCTTCTTGACCGGGATGCGCACCGACACGATCGTGCCGACGCCTTCGGTCGAGCGGATCTTCAGGGCGCCGCCCTGCAGCTCGGCCAGCGAGCGCGAGATGGCGAGACCAAGGCCGGACCCGGCATGGCTCTTGGAAAACTGGTTCTGCACCTGTTCGAACGGCCGGCCGAGCTTGCTCAGCGCCTCCTTCGGGATGCCGCAGCCATTGTCCTCGATCGTCAACACCAGCGCGCCGGACGTGTTGCGGGCGCGTACCGATATGTGGCCGCCCTGGCCGGTGAACTTCACCGCATTCGACAGAAGGTTGATGACGATCTGCTTGATCGCCCTGCGATCGGCAAACAGCGTCATCGCATCGGCGATCCGGGTTTCCACCGTGATCGATTTTTCCGCCGCCTGCAGCGAGACGACGCGAACCGTTTCGCGGATCAGCGGGCAGAGATCGATTTCCTCGCGATCCATCGAGAACTGGCCGGCCTCGATCTTCGACATGTCGAGGATGTCGTTGATGACGCCCAACAGATATTTGCCGGAGCCGTTGATGTCGGTGGCATATTCCTCGTAGCGGGATGAACCCAGCGGTCCGAACAGGCCTTGTTCCATCAGCTCCGAGAAGCCGATGATGGCATTCAGCGGCGTGCGCAGCTCATGCGACATGTTGGCCAGGAACTCGGATTTGGCCCGGTTGGCCGCCTCGGCGCGCTCGGTTTCCTTCATGTATTTGCGGTTGAGGTCGACGAGCTCGCGCGATCGTTCTTCCTCCGACCGGCGGGCAAGGCTGAGATCGTGGATCGTCGCCATCAGCCGGCGCTCGCTGTCGACCAGCTTCTCCTGGTGCAATTTGATCTGGGTGATGTCGGAGCCGACCGAGACGGTGCCGCCGTCGCGGGTGCGCAATTCATTCACCTGCAGCCATCGGCCATCGGCCAGCTGCCGCTCGAAGGTGGCGCCGCCTTGCGGCCCATTGGTGTTGGCAAGCCGCCGCTCCGAGGCGAAGGCCAGCATGCGCTCTTCCAGTATGGCGCGCGAGGCGCCAGGCATCACATCGCGGTCCGACAGGCCGTTGTCCTGCTGGTATTTGGAATTGCACATGATCAGGCGCTGGGCGGAATCCCAGAGCACGAAGGATTCGTTGATGTTCTCGATGGCTGTCCGCAGCCGCAGGTCCGCCGCCTCCGAGCGCAGCGCCAGGTGCCGTTGCTCGGTGACGTCGACGGCGATGCCGATCAGCTGGATCTCCGGTGCTTCCGGGTCGATGACCTGTGCCCTCGCGCGCATCCACACCCATTGTCCGTCGGCATGCCGCATGCGG
The DNA here is from genome assembly GCF_024746795.1 of Mesorhizobium sp. AR10. Lineage (NCBI taxonomy): Bacteria > Pseudomonadati > Pseudomonadota > Alphaproteobacteria > Hyphomicrobiales > Phyllobacteriaceae > Mesorhizobium > Mesorhizobium sp. AR10. The sequence goes on along the minus strand of NZ_CP080524.1, from coordinate 5,391,187 downwards.
AACACCTGGTCGATGTGATCGATCTCGCGTTCGACGATCCGGTTGGCGAGTTCGAACAGGTCGCCGTCCTCTGGATGGATGATCTCATCGACCTCGCCGAACGACAGCATGGTGTCGCAGGGCTCGTAGCCCAGCATGTCGTACATCGAGCGCGACCAGTACATCTTGCCGCGCACCATGTCCCAGTCCCACAGGCCGCAGCGGCCGCGAACCAGCGCCATGTCGATACGCTGATGCGCCTCGAGATAGATGCGGTCGGCCGTCTGGGCGCGCGATGCCTGGCCGAAATAGGCGTAGAGGATGATGATCAGCACGCCGGCCGTCAGCACGAACAGGGTGACGTTGAGCGAGACGGTCTTGCGCCAGCTATCGAAGATCGCTTCCTGCGGCACCAGCACTGCCGCGGCGTTCTTCCTGTCCTTTGTCAGGCTGACAGTGGCAAACCAGTCCTGCCCGCCGATGCTGACATCCATGACCCCGGCGCGGTCGCCGAACATGAACAGCGGCTGGCCGCCCTGGACGAGGCCGTCGAGCGATCGGCCCTGCCAGCCTGTCGACAGCGGCGACACCGCAATGATCTTGAAGGCGCCGTCGGTGATGACAAGCACATGGCTTCGGCCCATGGCGCCCTGGCGGCCGGTGTTCTCCAGAAGGTCCATGGCGGCGCCGGATGCGGCATTGGGATCGGCGGCGATCGCGCTGGCCATCTGGCCCGCAGCCAGCGACAGGATCGCCTTGGCGTCGCGCTCGACCTCGTCGCGCTCGTTCATCAGCGATAGGACCCGCAGCGCCGCAATGACGATCAGAAAGATGATGATGAGAGCCGGTATCGATCGGCGCAGCAGCGGCTCGGCAGCCAGCAGCCGCCGGTAGGCGGGTTCGGCGATGAGCCGCGTGTTGCCGGCGAGACCATCGCCTCGCGCTTCGCGCCGCTCAAAAGCCGTCCCTCCGGGCGCGCCCCACGCGTCCGCCTTGGCCATAAATGGCACTCCCCGAATTTCCGTACGCTTGACGATCCGGCAACACCGCACTTCCGAATCGTCTGTAAAGAATCAAAGGGGATTCGCCTTGTCCAGAGGCGCGGGCAAAAAAGATTAAAAATCGACTAAAATAACGCCGAAGCTGCTGCAACAAGGGGGACATTGCGCACTTACGCTAACGTCCGCTCCACAATGTCGCGCAAATCGGCCGACAGGTTTTCGGCATTGGCGATCGAAAGCAGGGCTTCCCTGGCCTTGGCCTGGCGGACGGGCTCAAGCGAGCGCCATGATCGCAGCGCCGTTGCCAGCCTTGCCGCCACCTGCGGGTTGCGTTTTTCGACTTCCAGCACGGTCTGCGAAAAGAACCGGTAGCCTTCGCCATCGGCGCGGTGGAAGCCGGTCTGGTTGGCGCTGGAGAACGTGCCGATGAGCGAGCGCACCCGGTTCGGATTGGCCATCGAGAAAGCCGGGTGATTGGTCAGCGCGCGCACCGCATCGACGGTTTGCGGACCGGGCACGCTGGCCTGGATCTGGAACCACTTGTCCATGACCAGCGGATCGGACCCATATTTCGCCTCGAAGCCGGCCAGCGCCTTGATCGCTTCGGGCGAACCGCGATGGCGGTGCGCAAGCACGGTGAGCGCCGCGGCGCGATCGGTCATGTTGGTTGCGGCCTGGAAATGCCCGGCGGCAAGCGCAGCACCTCCGGGGAGCACGCTGAGATAATCCAGCAGGATGTTGCGCAGCGCCCGCTTCCCGGCGCTCGCCGCGTCCGGACTGAACGGGCCATCGGTGGCAAGGCGATCGTAGAGGCTGGAGAATGTCTCCCGGTTGGCCTTGGCGATCGCGATCGACAGTGCCTCGCGGCCCGAGAAAATGGCATCGGGGTCGATGATCTTGCCGATGTCGCGGGCAATATCGGACTCGCCGGGAAGTGCCAGCGCCAGCGCCCGGTAGGCCGGCTCGAGCGTCTCGTCACCGGCGATCTTGCCGGCAAGCTCGGTCAGCCGCGCGGTGAAAACCGGCGGCTTGCCGCCAAGGGTCTGGCGGAAGGCGGCAATCAGCGCATCCGTCAACAGCGTGTTGAACGCCTGCCAGCGCGAGAAGGCGTCGCTGTCGTGGCCGGCCAGGAAGAACTGGTCGTCGGCCTTCTGCTCGACCGAAAGCGTTATTGGCGCCGAGAAACCGCGGTTGAGCGACACCGCCGGGCGTTCGGTGACGCCCGAAAAGCGCACCATGTGCCGGCGCTTGCGGATATGGATGACGCCGTCCTCGACGCTGGCGCCCTCGACGCCGTTATAGGCGACCGGCTTGCCATCGGCGCCGACCAGGCCAAAGGCCAGGGGAATATGCATCAGCCGCTTGCGGCTTTCGGACGGCGTTGGCGGCACCGACTGCTCGATCTCAAGGGTGAATTCCTGCGTTGTCGCATTGTGCGTCGAACTGACGGTCAGGTTGGGCGTACCCGCCTGATGGTACCAGAGCGAAAACTGCGACAGGTCGCGGCCGGAAACATCCTCGAACACCTTGACGAAGTCCTCGATCGTCGCCGCCTCGCCGTCATGGCGCTCGAAATAGAGGTCCATGCCGGCGCGGAACGTTTCGGCGCCGAGAATGGTGCGGATCATGCGCACCACTTCCGAGCCCTTTTCGTAGACCGTCGCCGTGTAGAAATTGTTGATCTCGCGGTAGCGGCGCGGCCGCACCGGATGGGCCAGCGGCCCCTGGTCCTCGGGAAACTGGTGCGCGCGCAGCGTGCGCACTTCGGCGATGCGCTTCACCGCCCGCGAGCGCTGGTCGGCGGAGAATTCGTGATCGCGAAAGACCGTCAGCCCTTCCTTCAGGCAAAGCTGGAACCAGTCACGACAAGTGATTCTGTTGCCTGTCCAATTGTGGAAATACTCATGCGCGATTATCGCCTCGATATTGGCGAAATCGGCGTCCGTCGCGGTTTCCTGGTCGGCCAGCACATATTTGTCGTTGAAGATGTTGAGGCCCTTGTTCTCCATGGCGCCCATGTTGAAATCGGACACGGCGACGATGTTGAACACGTCGAGGTCGTACTCGCGGCCGAATGCCTCCTCGTCCCATTTCATCGACCGCTTCAGGGCATCCATGGCGTAGCCGGCGAGCCGTTCCTTGCCGGGCTCGACATAGATGCCGAGCTCGACATCGCGGCCGGACTGGGTGACGAAACTGTCGGCGACCTTGCCAAGCGCGCCCGCCACCAGCGCGAACAGATAGGACGGCTTGGGGAAGGGGTCGTGCCAGACCGCATAATGCCAATCGTCGGCAAGCGCGCCGCTATCCTCCGGGTTGCCGTTGGACAGGAGCAGTGGCGCCTCGTGACGCGGCGCTTCGATGCGGACCGTGTAGACGGACAGGATATCGGGGCGGTCGAGAAAATAGGTGATGCGGCGAAAGCCTTCGGCCTCGCATTGCGTGCAATAGACGTTGCTGGAGCGATAGAGGCCCATCAGGGCTTCGTTTTGCGCCGGCGCCAGCTCGGTTTCGATGAGCAGCTGGAAGCGGGATGCCGCCGGCGGTGTGGTGATGGTCAGCTGGTCGGGCGTGGCGAAAAAATCCGCCGGCGCGAGTTCTTGGCCGTCGATGGCGATGCGGCAGAGCGTCAGCCCATCGCCGTCAAGCACCAGCGGCGCTGATGTCGCAACGCTGTCGCGGCGCTCGACCGTCAGCACGGCGGTAACGCGCGTTGCTCCTGGCGAAAGGCGGAAGGTCAGGCTGGTTTCCGGAATGAGATAATCAGTGGAGCGATAGTCTTCGAGCTTGAAGACCTGGCCGGTATCGGTGCGCATTCCCTAGGTTTTCCTGTCGTTTCCGGCGCGGCAGACGGCTCCGCTGGTCCAAAAAATTTCAAGTCCGCGCTCTTTACACGAAACGGTCCCTCGACAAAACTGCGGCAATGCCTATTTCAGGCGTTCGTTTTCCCATCATCACGAGGCATGCATGACCGTAGTCACACCGAAATTCGGCATGGGCGCTTCTGTGCTGCGTCGTGAAGACCGGGCCTTCCTCAAGGGCGAGGGCCGCTATACCGATGACATTCAGCCGGCAGGTGTGCTGCACGGCTATGTCTTGCGCTCACCGGTGGCCAAGGCAAGCTTCACCATCGGTTCGACCGACGCGGCCAAGGCTGCGCCCGGTGTTCATCTGGTGCTGACCGGTGCGGATCTCGCTCATCTTGGCAATCTCAAATCCGACGTCATGCAGCGGCAGCCGGACGGCACCAAGGCGCCGACCCGCGACATTCCGATCCTCTGCCGCGACCGGGTCAACTATGTCGGCGACGCTGTCGCCTTCGTCGTCGCCGACAGCCGCGCGCAGGCGCAGGACGCGGCCGAACTGATCGATGTCGATTACGATGGCGAGGATGCCGCGTCCGGTACGGCCACGGCGCTGGCCGAAGGCACGCCGCTGGTCTGGCCGGAACTCGGCTCCAACCGCGCCTTCGCCTACCACATCGGCGACAAGGCCAAAACCGCCACGGCATTCGCCAAGGCGGCTCATGTCAGCCGCATCGAATTCGTCAACAACCGGCTGGTCTGCAACTACATGGAGCCGCGCTCGGCGATCGGCGAATGGAAGGCCGACGAGAACCGCTTCGTGCTGACCACGGGCTCGCAGGGTGTGCATTCGATCCAGTACATCCTGACCAGCTTGTTCAAGATCAGGAAAGACCAGCTGCGCGTCATCACGCCGGATGTCGGCGGTGGCTTTGGACCGAAGAGCTTCGTCTATCGCGAGCATCCGCTGGTGCTTGAGGCCGCCAGGCGCCTTGGCCGTCCGGTCAAATGGGCGGGCGATCGTACCGAGCATTTCCTCACCGATGCGCAAGGCCGCGACAATGTCGTGACTGCCGAAATGGCGATCGACAAGGACGGCCGTTTCCTCGGCATGAAGGTCGATCTGCTCGCCAACATCGGCGCCTATGTCTCGCAATACGGCCCGTTCATTCCCTATATCGGCGTCACCATGTCGACCGGCGTCTATGACATTAGGGCGATCGACGTCTCGGTGACCGGTCTTTACACCAACACCTGCCCGGTCGATGCCTATCGCGGCGCCGGCCGTCCGGAAGCGGCGTTCCTGCTGGAAAAGCTTGTCGACGCCTGCGCCCGCGACATGGGCCTCCCGGTGGAAGAAATCCGCCGGCGCAATTTCATCAGTCCTGAGCAGTTCCCCTATCGCACCCAGACTGGTCGCCTATACGACACCGGCGAATTCGAGGGGCACATGAACCGCGCCATCGAACAAGCCGAATGGAAGGTGTTTCCCAAGCGGCTCGAACAGTCGAAAGCTGATGGAAAGATCCGCGGCATCGGCATGGCGACCTATATCGAAGCCTGCGCCTTTCCGGGTTCGGAGCCTGCCTTTGTCGAACTGAACGGCGACGGCACGGTGACGCTCAAGATCGGCACCCAGACCAACGGGCAGGGGCATGCGACCGCCTATGCGCAGTTCCTCTCGGAAAAGCTCAATCTCGACATCGACAAGATCCATGTCCGCCAGGGCGACACGGACGAGCTGAAGGACGGCGGCGGCACCGGCGGCTCGCGCTCGATCCCTCTCGGCGGCGTATCAGCTTCTCGCGCGGGCGAGGATCTGGCCAACAAGATCAAGCGCATCGCTGCCGATGAACTGGAAGCCTCGGCCGGCGACATCGAACTGTCCGATGGCGTTGCCCGCATCGTCGGCACCGACCGCACGATCGATTTTGCCAGCATCGCCAAGGCCGCCAGGAACCCGGATGATCTCAAGGGCTTCGGTGAATTCGTCCAGGACGAATGCACCTATCCGAACGGTACCCATATCTGCGAGGTCGAAATCGATCCCGACACCGGCACGACCAAGATTGTCCGCTACACCATCGTCGATGATTTCGGTGTCACGGTGAACCCGATCCTGCTGGCCGGCCAGGTGCATGGCGGCGTTGTCCAGGGCATCGGCCAAGCGCTGACCGAGGACACGATCTATGGCGAGGATGGACAATTGTTGACGGCGAGCTTCATGGACTACGCCATGCCGCGCGCCGACGATTTCCCGTTCTTCCATTTCGAGACCCGCAACGTGCCCTCGACCACCAATGCGCTGGGCATCAAGGGGGCGGGCGAGGCCGGCACGATCGGCGCAACGCCGTCGGCACTCAACGCAGTGACCGATGCGCTTTACCGCGCCTATGGCGTCAAACACATCGACATGCCGGCGACGCCGGCGCGCATCTGGGCGACGATACAAGCAGCGGCCAGACCATGATCCCGAACCGAAGGTCCGCGACAGCGAAAAGTGGAAGCCGGTTTTCGGAAAAGATCATGGTCGGATCAGGCTCGAAGTGAACGCCACAATTCATGCCGGCGGGCACAACACGCTCACCGGGATCATGCTCAAGATCGTGTCGGTGGCGGTTTTCGTAGGCATGGCGTCCTGCATCAAGGCGGCGGGTACGGTGCCTGCCGGGCAGATCGTCTTCTTCCGCTCCTTCTTTGCCATCTTTCCGATCATCGTCTTCCTCGCCTTCCAGGGAAAACTCGGCACCGCGTTCTCGACCAAACGGCCGCTCAACCACATTGCGCGCGGCATTGTCGGCGTCTGCGCCATGGGCCTCGGCTTCTTCGCGCTGACGCGGCTGCCGCTGCCGGAGGCGATCACGCTGAACTATGCGCAGCCGCTGCTGGTCGTAGTGTTCAGTTCGATCTTCCTCGGCGAAGCCATCCGCGTCTATCGCTGGAGCGCGGTCGGGGTCGGCCTGATCGGCGTGCTGATCATCTCATGGCCGGAACTGACTCTGTTGAGCTCTGGCGCAGCACTCGACGACCAGGAGGTGCTCGGCGTCATCGCCGCCCTTGTCGCGGCGGCGATCTCTGCCGTGGCCATGCTTTTGGTGCGCAACCTCGTCCAGAGCGAGCGGACGGCGACCATCGTGTTGTGGTTTTCGGTAACGGCAAGCGTCGTCGCGCTGTTGTCGCTGCCCTTCGGCTGGCAGGCGCTGACACCACTGCAGGCGGGTCTGCTGATTGCCGCAGGCTTCTGCGGCGGGCTGGGCCAGATCCTGATGACGGCCGCCTATCGTCATGCCGAAGCCTCGGTCGTGGCGCCGTTTGAATACACCTCGATGATCCTCGGCGTCGTCGTCGGCTATCTCGTCTTTGGCGATGTCGCTACGCTCAACATGCTTGTCGGCGGCCTGATCGTCGTCGCCGCCGGCATCTTCATCATCTGGCGCGAGCGCCAGCTTGGCCTTGAGCGCACCCGCACCCGCAAGGCAGCCCCGCCACAAGGGTGATCACGACAGATCGGCCCGCTCCTTCGCCAATCGCACCAGCACAGTCCGCGTCTGCTCGTCGGCGGGGAAGAAGGATTCGATCGCCAGTTCCGACAGCGTCACGTCGAGCGGTGTGCCGAACACGGTGATGGTGCTGATGAACGACAGCACCGCATCGCCATGCGCAAGCCGCAGCGGATGCACGATCGCGTTCGGCTCGACCGGTACCGGCCGGCTACCTCTAAGGCCGGACGGGTAGGTCCGCAGCTCGCGCTCCAGTTCGACCAACACGGGGTCGCCGGAGGCGTCGTTCTGGTGCTTCAGCCGGTCGAGCAGATGGGCGCGCCATTCCCCCAGGTTGACGATGCGCGGCGCGATGCCGCCTGGATGCAGGCTGAGACGAAGCACGTTGACCGGCGGCGCCAGCAGGGAGGCCTCAGCGACATCGGCCAGGAACGGGCCGATCGCCGCATTGGCCGAAACCAGGTTCCAATGCCGGTCGACGGCAAGCGCCGGGAACGGCTCATGCCCCCTAAGCACGATCTCGACGGCAGCCATCGCCGGCGCCAGTGTGGCATCGCTGAGCGAGCGCTCGCCGAAGCTCGGGGCAAAGCCCGCGGCCAGCAGCAGCTGGTTGCGCTGCCGCAGCGGAATCGACAGCTGCTCGGCCAGATGAAGCACCATGTCGCGCGACGGTGCGGCGCGGCCGCTTTCGACGAAACTCAGGTGCCGCTGCGAGATCTCGGCTTCCATGGCGAGGTCGAGCTGCGACATGCGCCGGCGCGTGCGCCATTCGCGAATGAGGCTGCCGGCGGAGGTCTGTGCTGATGTCATGGCGGCAGACTATGCCGGCAGCGATCGCATTTCCATTACCTGTGAGGTCATAACGCAGGCGCGCCACGAACCTCAGCCCAGCGCCCGCAGCTTCGCCTTCACTTCGAGGAAATCCCGCCACGCCAGCTTCTTGTGCGCCGGGGTTCGGAGCAGATAGGCCGGATGCAGTGTCGGCATGGCGGGAATGGCGGTGCCGGACGCCGTGGTGTGGACGCGCCAGTTGCCCCGCAGCCGCAAAATGCCTTCGGTGGTGTTGAGCAAGGTCTTTGCCGAGGGACCGCCCAGATTGACCAGAACCTTCGGATTGACCAGTTCGATCTGCCGTTCGATGAACGGCCGGCAGATCTCGGTCTCGTGCGGCGTTGGCGTGCGGTTGCCCGGCGGCCGCCAGGGAATGACATTGGCGATGTAGACCGAAGTCCGGTCAAGGCCGATGGCGGCCAGCATGCGGTCGAGCAACCGACCCGAGCGGCCGACGAAGGGCAATCCTTCGATATCCTCGTCGCGGCCGGGTGCTTCGCCGACCAGCATCACCGCGGCGTCAGGATTGCCGTCGGCGAACACCAGGTTCTTGGCGGTGAATTTGAGGTTGCAGCCGTCGAATGCCGCCATGTGCTGGCGAAGCTCGTCAAGGGTAGCCGCCGTCGCCGCCAGCTGCCGCGCCAGGGCCGCTTGAGCCTCGTCGGGCACCGTCGCGGTGGCGGACGGTGCGCGCGCCGCCGGTGCCGCATTTGGCCTTTCGCCGGTTTCGGCGCGTGAGAAGCTCGTCGAGCGTTGTGGCGCCGCGCTTTCGCCAGTCGGCGGAGACGGCGCGGTTGTCGCAGGCGCGCGTTCCGCCGGCCTGGGGGCAGCCTCGGCAAACCTGTTCACTGGCGCCTCTTCAAGCGCCTCATCGACGCCCGCGCTGGCATAGAAAGCCAGCAGGTCGCGCAGGTCGGGTTGGTTGTTTCGGGAAGCGGCAGTCATGTTTTCACATTCGGCCGCGCAGCGGAAATTTGCAAGTTCAGCTCGCAAGTTCACCCTGTCGGTATGCGCGGGTCCTGCACCAGATAGAATGTCCAGCGCGGCGTGTAGTCGGTGATCATGAAGTAGAAATTCGCCGTCTTCAGCGGATCGATCTTGCCGTTCTTGAACAGCAGCCGGTCATAGGGTTCGAAATCGCGGTCGAAATCGGCAAAGCTGCTCGACCAGATATTGTCGGGTGTCTTGTTGCGCTGGTCGAACGACAGGCCGTCGCCGAACACGCTCGGCCGGTCGAGGATCTCCTGCAGCTCGAACTGGAACTCGACCCAGGCCTGGCCGCTGTTGTTGAGAATGTCGATGCGCACATACATGAGGCCATTGGCGAATTCGCCGGCCGTGCCGAATGGCTGGATCGGCTTCGTCGTGCGAATGGTCAGCGTCACCGGCGTCGAAGAATTCAGCTCTTCGGTGATGACGAGCGGATCTTCCTTTGTCCCGACGCCTGAAGCCCCGGTGATGCGGAAGCCGCCAAGTTCGTCCGAGAAGGAATAGGCGCCGGCCGCCCACACCTTCACCTGCTCGGCGTGGACGTCGACCGGCGCCAGGAGAAGGGCCAAAAGAAGCGCGCGGCAAATCCGGCCGGGCGTGGAAAAAAAGCGCGTCGATGAAAAGCCGGATGGCCCAGGAGTGCGCATGGCGCGAAGTATGGCCGATAAGCAAGCCGTCGAACAATTAAAATGTGGGCATTGCGTCCAGGCGGGCGCAAAACGGATCCTATCCGCGACTTTTTGTCGAAATCGGCATTGTCACGTCAGCGCCGGTTTCCCGTCGCGAATTGATGCGCTATGCAGCGCAGGAGCCAGCACAATGCGTAAACGCGGCAAGCCAGTGAGGGGTTGATGAGCGACATCGAACGCGAGAGCATGGAATTCGACGTGGTCATCGTCGGCGCCGGCCCGGCGGGGTTGGCCGCCGCGATCCGTCTCAAGCAGGTCAATCCCGAGCTTTCCGTGGTCGTCCTGGAAAAGGGCGGCGAAGTCGGCGCCCACATCCTGTCCGGCGCCGTCGTCGATCCGATCGGCATCGACCGCCTGTTGCCGGGCTGGCGCGAGGAGGAGGGCCATCCTTTCAAGACGCCGGTCACCGCAGACCATTTCCTGGTCCTCGGCCCGGCCGGGTCGTTCCGCCTGCCCAATTTCCTGATGCCGCCGCTGATGAACAATCACGGCAACTACATCGTCTCGCTCGGCAATGTCTGCCGCTGGCTGGCGACCAAGGCCGAGGCGCTGGGCGTCGAGATTTATCCGGGCTTTGCCGCGGCCGGTCTCATCTACAATGACGCTGGCGCCGTCACCGGCGTCGTCACCGGCGACATGGGCGTCGAGAAGGACGGCACGCACGGCCCGGGCTTTGCGCCGGGCATGGCGCTGATGGGCAAATATGTGCTGATCGGCGAGGGCGCGCGCGGTTCGCTCTCCAAGCAACTGATCGCCAAATACAATCTTTCCGATGGCCGTGAGCCGGGCAAGTACGGCATCGGCCTCAAGGAACTCTGGCAGGTCAAGCCGGAGAACCACAGACCGGGCCTGGTGCAGCATTCCTTTGGCTGGCCGCTCGACATGAAGACCGGCGGCGGCTCCTTCCTCTACCATCTCGAGGACAATATGGTGGCGGTCGGCTTCGTCCTCCACCTCAACTACAAGAACCCCTATCTGTCGCCTTTCGAGGAATTCCAGCGCTTCAAGACCCATCCGGCAATCAGCGGCACCTTCGCGGGCGGCAAGCGGTTGGGCTATGGCGCGCGTGCCATCACCGAAGGCGGCTGGCAGTCGGTGCCGAAACTGTCCTTCCCCGGCGGTGCGCTGATGGGCTGCGCGGCCGGCTTCGTCAACGTGCCGCGCATCAAGGGCTCGCACAACGCCGTGCTCTCCGGAATGCTGGCGGCCGAGCATGTCGCGCAAGCGATCGGTGCCGGCCGTGCCAATGACGAACTGGCGTCCTACGAGGCGGCATGGCGGGCGACCGATATCGGCAAGGATTTGAAGAAGGTCCGCAACGTCAAGCCGCTGTGGTCACGTTTCGGCACCATCATCGGCGTCGGCATCGGCGGCCTCGACATGTGGCTGAACACGCTGTTCGGCTTCTCGCCCTTCGGCACGCTGAAGCACGGCAAGGCCGACTACGCGACGCTGGAGCCGGCTGCCAAGCACAGCAAGATCGCTTATCCCAAGCCGGACGGCGTGCTGACCTTCGACCGGCTGTCCTCGGTGTTCCTGTCCAACACCAACCACGAGGAAAACGAACCGGTGCACCTGCTGGTTGCCGACATGGATCTGCAGAAGCGCTCCGAACATGACATCTTTGCCGGGCCCTCGACGCGCTATTGTCCGGCCGGCGTCTACGAATGGGTCGACAAGGATGGCAACGCTGCCGCCGACCCTACGGCGAAGGATGTGCGCTTCGTCATCAACGCGCAGAACTGCGTCCACTGCAAGACCTGCGACATCAAGGACCCCAACCAGAACATCAACTGGGTGCCGCCACAAGGCGGCGAAGGCCCGGTGTACCAGAACATGTGAGCCGCACGGGCCTGTTGAAACTGCCTCGCGCTTGTGTTTCCCTGACCTCTGCGTGTGGAGAGGTGATGATGCGGCTGGCAATTCTGACATGCCTTGTGGCGGCCGGCGCACTGTGCGCCCACGCAGCGCCGGCATCCGCCGGCATCAAGGTGCTGGTCAGGGAGCGGACCTACGACATCACCGGAACCACGGGCAAAGCCCTGGTCGAGGCCATGGATCGCAAGGGGCCGAAGCAAGGCTTCATGACGCGCGCCATCGCCCAGACTGGTTATGTCGCCAATTGGGACATCAATATCAGCCGCGAGGATGGCGTCTGTCGCCTGCGTCAGGCCGATGGAACGCTCGAAATCACCTACACCTTTCCTCACATGGCCTCAGCCATAACGCCGGCGCTGCAAAAGCGCTGGAAGCGGTTTTTCGCCGGCACCCGTGCCCATGAACACACCCATGGCCGCATCGCCAGGGAAATGATGCGGGCTACCGGGAAATCGATCACCGGCCTGGCGTTTGCCGACAACTTGTTGTGCAGCAGGACGCGCCGCGAGGCCAAGCGCCGGATCAGCGCCATCTATGCCGAATACGAGGCGAAGCAGAACGCCTTCGACGCGCGCGAGCATCGCGACGGTGGCCATGTCGAGCACCTCGTCAATGCTCTGATACGCAAGCGCTAATGCATGTCGCCCAAAAGCATGCCCTCGGGCTTGACCCGAGGGCGCGCAGCGGTTTTTGGGATAACGACATGCATAAAAACAAAGACTTGAAGCGCGGCGACTGGATACGTCTCCACGCGACGCGCTTTGGAAATTTCAGCCGCGCGTCCTGCTGGCCTGGGTCAGGGATACGGTTGCGGTTACGTCCTCTTCGACCGGCTTCTTTTCTTGCGACGGCAGCGAGAACTCCACCAACACCGGCAGGTGGTCGGAGCCGGTGTCCTCCATCCTCGCGACCGAGTGGATCATGATAGCGCCCTTGCTGAACACCTGGTCGATCGGCAGTCCGGCGAAGCGCCGCAGGAAATCCGGCAGCTTGATATAGAGCCAGGTCGGTCCGGCCGACGGCATGATGGTCAGCTTTCCGAGCGAAGCGACGCGCCGGACGGCCGCACTCCACGGCACGGCGTTGCAGTCACCCGCCATGATGGCCGTCTCGCCGAGAGAGGAGAGCGATTGCGCAAGCTCACCGATCTGCCAGTACTGCTCGCGTGGCCACGGCCAGCTGAGATGAATCGCGGCGACATCGACGCCAATGCCACCGAAGTCGACGGTCGCTATCGCCATCGCGCCGCGCCGCTCGCAACGCGGTTCGGTGCCGGCGGCAAAGGGTCGCCGCGAGAGCAGCGCGACGCCGAACATGCCGTTGGGGTAGGGACAGAGGATCCGGTATGGATATGCGCTGCTGATATAGCCAAGCTCGGTCGTCCACATCGCTGACACTTCGTCCAGGGTGATCACGTCGGGATTGGTCCGGCCGATCAGCGACAGCACCTTCTTCGGCGTCGGATTGTCGAAGCGCAAATTCATCTGCAGCAGGCTGTAGACCATCTGGTCGCCAGGCTTGGGTTCATTGGCCGCCTGGACCGGCCACAGCCGCGGCAGTGCGTTCAACGTGGTGGCGAAGGCAGCCACTGCAAAAAGCAAGGCTACGGCCGCCTGCAGGCGAAACGAGGTGGCAAGCAGCGGCAGCGCGCAAAGCGCCATCAGCACGGCCAGATGGACGCGGAAATGCGCGAAGGAATCAAAAGCAGGGTGCAGGAAGCCGAAAAACCCGGCCACCAGACCGACCGAGCAGGCAAGCATTGCGAGGAATGCCACCGAAGCCATCATGTTTCGAACGCCTGCCATCTCGTGTCGTTATCGCCAGAAATACGGCCCAATCAAGATGGCGAAATGTCCCGTCGGTTCTATTGGAACGCCGTCTCCGAAAAGCTTCTCAGCTTGCGCGAATGCAGCCGCTCCATCGGCATCTCGGCGAGCTTCTCCATCGCCCTGATGCCGATGGTCAAATGCTGCGCCACTTGCCGCTTGTAGAACTCGGTCGCCATGCCGGGGAGCTTCAGTTCGCCGTGCAGCGGCTTGTCGGAAACGCAAAGCAGGGTGCCGTAGGGTACCCGGAAACGGAAGCCATTGGCCGCGATCGTCGCCGATTCCATGTCGAGTGCGATCGCGCGCGACTGCGACAGCCGCTGCACCGGCCCGCGCTGGTCGCGCAGTTCCCAGTTGCGGTTGTCGATGGTGGCGACGGTGCCGGTGCGCATGATGCGCTTGAGATCGTAGCCTGACAGGCCGGTGACCTCGGCGACCGCTTCCTGCAACGCTACCTGGATCTCGGCCAGCGGCGGGATCGGCACCCAGACCGGAAGGTCGTCGTCGAGGACATGATCCTCCCTGACATAGGCATGCGCCAGCACATAGTCGCCCAGCGCCTGGGTGTTGCGCAGGCCGGCGCAATGGCCGAGCATCAGCCAGGCATGCGGCCTGAGCACCGCTATATGGTCGGTGATCGTCTTGGCGTTGGAGGGGCCGACGCCGATATTGACCATGGTGATGCCGCCATGGTTCGGCTTCTTCAGGTGATAGGCAGGCATCTGCGGCAGCCGCGGCGCCGCCACACCTTCGCTGGGCGCGCTTTGCCCGGCCTTGGTGACGACGTTGCCCGGTTCGACGAATTCCGCATATCCGCCGCCGCCCTTCGCCATCAGGTCGCGGGCGCGGGCGACGAATTCATCGATATAGAACTGGTAGTTGGTGAACAGTACGAAGTTCTGGAAATGCTGTGGCGTGGTCGCTGTATAGTGCGACAACCGGTGCAGCGAATAGTCGATGCGTTGCGCCGTGAACGGTGCCAGCGGGCGTGTTTCGCCGAAAGCCACTTCGAATGTGCCGTTGGCGATCTGGTCGTCGGTGCCGTCGAGATCCGGCACATCGAACAGGTCGCGGATCGGCCGCTTGATGCGCTCGGCTGCCGCACCATCGACATGCGTGCCTTCGAGGAAGGCGAAATGCAGCGGAATCGGCGTGGTCGATTCCGACACCGTGACCGCAACGCCGTGGTTGCGCATGATCAGGCGCAGCTGTTCGGTGAGATAGCTTTCGAACAAGGCAGGCTGGGTGATGGTGGTCGAGAAATGCCCCGGCGTCGGCATGTGGCCATAGGCCTGCCGCGAGTCGATCTGGGTGAACGAGTTCGTGGTGACGCCGATCTCGGGATAGAAGGCGCGGTAGCGCTTGCTGTTGTCGCCGCCTGCTGCGGCGAGTGCTGCAAACGAGTCGCGCAGGAATTTGGTATTGCGGTCGTAGAGGACCTGCAACGCAGCGACGGCTTTTTTGGCATCATTGAAACTTTGCCGGCCAAAAGGCTCCGGCATGACGACAGATTCGATAGCTTGGGGATAGATTCGCTTTTCCATGGCTCAATATAGAGACTTGGACGTGCGGTTGGGAGGGGTATGGCGGCCGAACCCGGCCAAAGCGACGTTTTTTCTCTTTTTGCCTTCTTACCCGCGTTGCAGGCTGACCAGCAGCACGAAGCCAACGCCGTTCTTCTTCATAGCCGGCGCCTCGATCGTCGAGCCGGCATCGGCGCGCATCATCGGCACGGCCAGAACCGGCGCTGCAAGCAGCGTCAGGATGAGCGCCGCCCGCGGCAGGAGCCGAAGGGTCTTGAGGGCGTTGGCGGCGATGCGGTTCATGGCTTTTGCTTTTTCTAGGGTGTCTGTCGGGTTCAGTTGCGAAGGTGGTTCGGACAACCGAACCGGCAGGCGTTGGAATTGGCTACATCCCAGGAGCGAGCCGGGCGACCGGCTTCGGCGACGAGGATGGCGAAGAACATACCGAACAGGCTCATCAGCAGGCAGACGATGGTGAAGCGGCGGGCGAGCATTGCGTGGTGTCTCCTTCAACACGCACAAGAATGCCCTGATGCAACTGAACCGGCTCTGATGCCGGCGTTCATCTGCGGTTCAAACTGATTGACGGTGTTTTGACCTCTGCTGTCCGCCGGGTAAACGTAAGCCCGCATGTCCGGTCTCATCGACCACGACAGCTGACGCAAACGAAAACGGGGCCTCCGAAGGCCCCGTCTTCATGTCGTTGAAATGCAAATGATCAGAGCTTGTGCCAGGTCTGGCTCCTGCAGATCAGACCGCCGAGCACGCAGCCGCTCATCTTGAGCGAGGTGCCTGAAAGCGTCGCCTTGCCGGAATAGGTCTTGTCGGTGTCCGGGTCGGTTATGGTGCCGGTGTATTTGTTGGCGCCTGCCGCCTTGAACGAGCCGATGTTCTTGCCGGCATGTTTGCCGGATTTGAGCGTGATGGAAAACGAGCCGCCGCCGGCGATCTCCGCCGTGGAACCGGCCTGCGTCTTCCAGTTGCCTTCGATCGGGTCGGCCCATGCCGCCCCGGCCATCATCACTGTGGCCGAGAGGGCCAAGCTCACTTTTCGAAACATGTATGTCCTCCCTATGGGTTGCGGGGTGTTCCGTCCCTGTCTGCCCCTTACGCAAACGTAAGCTAGTCCAGCTCCTGGCAAAACAAAAGCGGTGCCGCCACGGAAGGTTTCACGATTTATGGCGGCCCCGACCGTTGATTTCAGCCCGAAATGAAACGATCACCATGCTGCCTTTGTCTGCCGTGGTTAGCGGAGTCTTGACCCGCACCTCGCAAATTTTCTTCAAATTTTGCGCGAAACGGCGCGACAGCTGGCTTTGTATCCTTAACGAATTTTCGCGTTTACCTCTTGTTTTAGCTTTGTTTTCCTCAAATTAAGCACGCCATTTAACGACGGATTCAAGCCTCCGCTGCATTCTCGGAGGCATCGAAAGAGCGGCTCCCCTAGGGACACCAAGGGACAGAAGGAGGCAGCTCTCGGGAGCCAGAACAGGGGACTAAAATGGCACGTTTTGAAATGCTTGAAGCCGGCTTCGGCGCCATGGGTGCAACTGCCCAGGCCGACATTCTTTTCGAACTGGGCATGATGTATGCGACGGGCCGCGATTGCGAGACCGACGTCGTCGCCGCCCACAAATGGTTCAACATCGCCGCGATCAAGGGCTCGGTCCGCGCCGCCGAACTGCGCTCGGAACTGTCGGCTGCCATGTCGAAGGTCGAGATCGCCAGGGCGCTGCGCGAAGCCCGCGAATGGATGACGATGCACTGAGTTTTCTGGGGTCCCCACTCCAAGGGGACACTGAGGCAGGAACGCTTCGGGTCAAGGCTGCGCAAGACAGCCGGCCCGCCAGGGACAAGACCAAGAATGCGGCAGGCAAAATTGGCCAAGCCGCGCGAGACAGGGAAGCGAGCGGGCTTCCGTGGCGCGGGGGCGCTGGGGAAAGCTCGACAGGCAAAAGCCGCGACCGGCCGGAACAAGGCCGGCGCGGCTTTTGGCTTTCCGGTTGCGTCACAGGCCCAATCGAGCGCTGCCGATGCGCCAAGACATATCCGGTGAAGGATGAAATTGTCCCGCCCTCTGAAAGAAGCGCGGCCGGAACGGCTGCGCGAGACTGGGAGGAGTTCCATCGCCATGAAAAAATTGAGTATTTTGAACGCGGCCATATTTGGCCTGATGATGAGCGCGCCGGTCGCCTTCGCCGATGACATCACCTTTTCGGTGGTCGGACCGATGACGGGACAGTTGGCCACAATCGGTGACCAGTTCAAGCAAGGGGCGCAAGCCGCCGTCGACGCGATCAATGCGGCGGGCGGCGTCGAAGGTCGCCAGATCAAGCTCGACGTCCAGGACGACCAGTGCGATCCCAAACAGGCGGTTTCGGTTGCCAACCGCATCGTCGCCAACGGCACCCAAGTTCGTCGATGGCCATGCCTGCTCGGGGTCGAGCATTCCGGCTTCCGCCGTCTACGCCGAAGCCGGTACGCTGATGATGAGCCCGGCGTCTTCCAATCCTGTGCTGACCGATGCGGCGGCGAAGGCCGGCTGGCCGACGATCATGCGTCTCTACACGCGCGACGATGCGCAGGGCGCCTTCATCGGTCCATGGATCGCCAAGAAATATGCCGGCAAGAACGTCGTCATCCTGCATGACAAGAGCGCCTACGGGCAAGGCGTGGCCGATGCCGTCAAGGCAACGATGAATGCCGGCGGCCTCAACGAAGTTCTCTACGAAGGCATCAATGCCGGCGACAAGGACTATTCGGCTCTGGTCACCAAGCTCAAGGAGCTGAAGGCCGATGTCGTGTATTTCGGCGGCTATCATCCCGAGGCCGGCCTGATCCTGCGTCAGTCGGCCGAGCAGAGCGTCAAGTTCCAGCTGATCATGCCGGACTCGATCGCCTCGCCGGAATTCTGGCAGGTTGCCGGCCCGGCCGGCGAGGGCACCATGTTCGTCTTCCCGTCGGATCCGCAGGCCAAACCCGAAGCCAAGGAAGCCATCGCCAAGATCAAGGCGGGCGGCTTCGTACCGGAGGGCTTCACGCTGTTCTCCTATGCCGTGATCCAGGCCTTCGCCGAGGGCATCAAGCGCGCCGGCAGCGACGATCCGGCCAAGGTCGCCGAAGCGCTGAAGAACGGCCAGCCGATCAGCACCGTGGTCGGTTCGGTCACCTTCGACGAGAAGGGCGACCTCAAGAACGCCAGCTATGACATCAACCAGTGGCACGACGGCAAATACGCGCCGATCCAGCCCTGATAGCCGGCGTCACCGAGCGGCATCCAAAGATGGCCGGGCTTGTCCCGGCCATTTTCATTTGAAAACATTGAAGTTTTTTCTTTATCCGGCTCGTATTCAGATCGTTGTCATGACCAACAAAAACCCGCCGAGGCGGGCAGTCTCGGCCAGGATGAAGGGGAGAGTTGGATGCCATCCGGAAAGCGCATGTTGCGGGTAAGTGCGGTTAGCCCAATGCCTCGCCTTATGGCTGTGTTCCGATTACATTAGCAGTAGCATAAGTATCTTGGCGTGCCGGCATCTTCTCACTTCACTGTGGCCGGCAAGGCCCGGTGTCGTTGAGGGGTACACAACATCCAGGACACCGGGCCGCTGGGGCTCTAACCTGTGCCTTGCCGCTCGCTATCTCCTCGAGTTTCGACGGCGCGGCATTCCTGCTCCCCTATTTAGGGAAAAGCCACCTACGCTGCTTCCTCGGCAAAGCGCACCAGCACCGTCCCGTCGGTGACCTGCGCGCCCTCGGCTGCGATCTCGGCGATCACCCCGTCATGGGTTGCGGAAATCGTGTGCTCCATCTTCATCGCCTCCAGGATCAGCAGCGGCTGGCCCTTGCTCACCACATCGCCCTTTGCCGCGCGCACCAGCTTGACCAGGCCAGGCATCGGCGCGCGCAGGCTGTCGGAGCTGGCAGCGGCCTCGTCGGCCCGCGCCAGCGGGTCCGAAACGGCGAAGTTGTAGCCGACGGCGCCTTCGAACACGGTGACGTGGCCGGGCCAGCGGGCGAGGCGGGGGACGGTGCGAAGATCATGCGAATTGACGCTGTCATATGGTGTGTCCAGCGCCATCTGGAACCGACCGTCCGGCCGCACCGAAACCCGGGCAACGATATCCTCCTCGCCGAATTTCAGCCGCGTGCGTCGCGCCACGGTGTGGAAATGCGCATAGCCGGCAAGCGACGACCACGGGTCGTCCGATGGCGGCAGTTCACTGGCGCCGGAGGCGGCAAGTGCGGCTGCGGCAACGATCTCTCCGGTTGGCGGCGGAACTGCGGTCAATGTTTCCCGATGCCTGCCGATCAGGCCGGTGTCGACGTCGCCAGCGACAAAATCCGCGTCCGCGGCAAGGGCGGCGAGAAAGGCGGTGTTGACGGTCGAACCGGCGATTTCGGTTTGCGACAGCGCTGTTTCAAGCGCTTCGAGCGCCGCCTGCCTATCGCTGGCGTGGACGACCAGCTTGGCGATCATCGGGTCGTAGAACGGCGAGATGGCATCGCCGGCCCGCACGCCGGTCTCGATGCGCATGGTGGCGCCCTCGGGTGCGATGTCGGGAAACTTCAGATGGTGCAGCGTGCCGGTCGCCGGCAGGAAACCCTTTGCCGCATCTTCGGCATAGATGCGCGCCTCGAAAGCATGGCCGGAGAGCGCGATCTCGCTCTGTGTCTTCGGCAGCTTTTCGCCTGAGGCAACTCTGAGCTGCCACTCGACAAGGTCGGTGCCGGTGACCATTTCGGTGACCGGGTGCTCGACCTGCAGGCGAGTGTTCATTTCCATGAACCAGAAGCGATCAGCCTTCAGCCCCTGCGAGGCATCGACGATGAACTCGATGGTGCCGGCGCCGCAATAGGCGATCGCCTTGGCAGCCTTCACCGCCGCCTCCGTCATCGCCTTGCGCAAGGCCGGCGTCATGCCAGGCGCAGGCGCTTCCTCGATCACCTTCTGGTGACGGCGCTGCGCCGAGCAGTCGCGCTCGAAAAGATGCACGGCGTTGCCGAAGATATCACCGAACACCTGCACCTCGATATGGCGCGGCTTGTCGACATATTTCTCGACCAGCACGCGGTCGTCGCCGAAGGCGGCCTTGGCCTCGCGCCGCGCGCCTGACAGCGCCTCGGAAAAGTCGTCGGGGTGCTCCACACGCCGCATGCCTTTGCCGCCACCGCCGGCGCGCGCCTTGATCAGCACGGGATAGCCGATCTCGCGCGCCTTGGAGGCCAAGAGCACGATCTCCTGCGCCTCGCCGTGATAGCCCGGCACCACCGGCACGCCGGCCTTCTCCATCAGCCGCTTGGCCGCGTCCTTCAACCCCATGGCGCGGATCGAGGCGGCCGACGGCCCAATGAAAATCAGCCCCGCCGCCACCACCTGGTCGACGAAGTCGGGGTTTTCCGAAAGAAAACCGTAGCCGGGGTGGATAGCTTCAGCACCGGTCGCTTTCGCCGCGGCGATGATCTTGTCGCCGCGCAGATAGCTTTCGCCGACAGGCGAGGCGCCGATATGCACTGCCTCGTCGGCCATCGCGACATGCAACGACTTGGCGTCGGCGTCGGAATAGACGGCGACGGTGCGCACACCCATCTTGCGCGCCGTGCGGATGACCCGGCAAGCGATCTCACCGCGATTGGCAATCAGGATTTTAGCGAACATGCAGCCTCCGCAAGCGAGGTTCGGGCTCTACCGGCAAGGCGCTCGAGTTGAGTTGGCTATCGAAGCCTATTTGGAGGCGGCGATGCCGCAGCCTCCTCCGGCGACCTTGACCTTCCATCTTTTGACGCCCGCCTGGCAGGATCGCAATGCCAGATCCTCCGCAGCCTTCTGGGTCGGCGCGTTCAGCCGTGCGCCGCAAATGATGTAGAGATCGACCACGCGCGAATAGAACGTCGTTGCATAGGCCGAATGCCCGCTGGCCGCCACATAGTCCTTGTAGGCCTTCGGGCAGTCTCCCGTCGAACCTGGTGGAAAATTGACAACGAAGCGGCTGTCGCCGACTTTCCCAGCCAGCGATTCCGCCATCCCGACGCCGGGCGCCGCGAATATAAGCAAGCCTGCAAGCAGCGACGCAGTCGTTTTCCCTGAATATTCCAGTCTCATCTTTACCCCATCCCCATTGCAAAATGCAGGATGGGCAACAACGCCCATTCTCCGGCACCACCAGCCTGAGCGCCGAAAATTGCTTTTGCAGACGTGGATGGATTGTGTTGTCCATGCAGTCTAGGCTCCGCCAAGTGCAGTAACGGCCTGCTGGTATAGTTCCGATGTTTGCTGGTCGAAGCAGCAGAAGATAACGGTTTCCGGTATCGCGTTCCGGCTCATGAAGGCATTTACGGTGCTGACGGCAATCGCCGTCGCCTCATCTTTCGGATAGCGGTAGACGCCGGTCGAGATCGCCGGGAACGCCACTGTCCGGCAATCCCTGGCGGCGGCGATTTCGAGGCAGCGGCGATAGCAGGAGGCCAGCAACTCGGCTTCGCCCTTGCCACCACCTTGCCAGACCGGACCGACCGTGTGGATGACGTGGCGCGCCGGCAGCCGGTAGCCGCTGGTCAGTTTTGCGTCGCCGGCCTTGCAGCCGTTCAGAGTCCGGCATTCGACCAGAAGTTCTGGGCCCGCCGCCCGGTGGATGGCGCCGTCGACGCCACCGCCGCCCAGGAGCGACGAGTTGGCGGCGTTGACGATGGCATCCACGGCGAGTTTGGTGATGTCGCCGGTATGAATGCGAATCCGCTGGTCGATTTCGCTCATCTCACATCCTGAACACGCCGAACCGTGTCTCCTCGATTTCGGCATTGAGCGCTGCCGAGAGGCTCAGTGCCAACACTTCACGCGTCCTGGCCGGATCGATGATGCCGTCGTCCCACAGTCGTGCCGAGGAATAGAGCGGATGGCCTTCGTGCTCGTATTTCATCAGGATCGGCTTCTTGAACTTCGCCTCTTCTTCCGCGCTCCATTCGCCGCCCTTGCGCTCGATGCCCTCGCGCTTGACGACGGCCAGCACTGTCGCCGCCTGCTCGCCGCCCATCACCGAAATACGGGCGTTCGGCCACATCCACAGGAAGCGCGGTGAATAGGCGCGTCCGCACATTCCGTAATTGCCGGCGCCGAACGAGCCGCCGATGATCATCGTCACCTTCGGCACTTTGGCGGTGGCGACCGCCATCACCAACTTGGCGCCGTCCTTGGCGATGCCGCCGGCCTCATACTTTCGCCCGACCATGAAGCCGGTGATGTTCTGCAGGAAGACCAGCGGGATCTTGCGCTGGCAGCACAGCTCGATGAAATGCGCGCCCTTCAACGCGCTTTCAGAAAACAGCACGCCATTGTTGGCGATGATGCCGACCGGTATGCCATGAAGATGGGCAAAGCCGGTGACCAGCGTGGTGCCGTAGTTCTGTTTGAATTCGTCGAATTCCGAGCCGTCGACGACGCGCGCGATAACCTCGCGCACGTCATAGGGCTGGCGCAGATCGGTCGGCACGATGCCGTAAAGTTCATGCGGATCATGAAGCGGCAGAATCGACTTCTGTAAGTTCAGGCTTACGATCTTGTTCCGATTCAGGTTTTTGACGATGCGCCGGCAGATGGCCAGCGCATGTTCGTCGTCCAGCGCATAGTGGTCGGCGACGCCGGAAAGCCGCGTGTGCACGTCTGCGCCGCCCAGATCCTCGGCGCTGACGTCCTCACCGGTGGCTGCCTTCACCAGCGGCGGGCCACCAAGGAAGATGGTCGCCTGGTTGCGCACCATGATCGTCTCGTCCGACATCGCCGGCACATAGGCGCCGCCCGCCGTGCACGAGCCCATGACGCAGGCGATCTGCGGAATACCCGCCGCCGACATGTTGGCCTGGTTGAAGAAGATGCGGCCGAAATGCTCGCGATCGGGAAACACCTCGTCCTGGTTGGGCAGGTTGGCGCCGCCGCTGTCGACCAGATAGACGCAGGGCAATTTGTTCTGTAGCGCAATCTCCTGCGCGCGCAGATGCTTCTTCACCGTCAGCGGATAATAGGTGCCGCCCTTCACCGTTGCGTCATTGACGACGACCATCACCTCTGTGCCTTCGACGCGACCGATGCCGGCGATCATCCCGGCCGACGAGATCTCCTCGCCATACATCGACCAGGCTGCGAACTGGCCGATTTCGAGGAAGGGCGAGCCGGTGTCGAGCAACTGGGCGAGCCGCTCGCGTGGTAACAGCTTGCCACGCGAGACGTGGCGTTCGCGCGCCTCCTCCGAGCCGCCACGCTCGACGGTTGCCGCCTTTTCCGCAATGTCGGCGACCAGCCCCCGCATGCGCTCGGCATTGGCGCGGAAGGTCTCGGAGGCGGGAGAGATCTGGGAGGCGAGGGTGGTCATTGACAAATCCGATGTGATATCATATTTTGCTATCAAGATTGAATTTCGTCGCGCATGACGTGCGACCGCCAACTGGGATTTCGGCGCTCCTTGCCGGGTCATTTTCCATGGAGGTCATCATGCGCGGAAAACACAAGCAGACACTGGACGCCATTTCGAATCCAGTGAGTGGTTCGATCAAATGGCGCGATGTCGAGGCATTGCTGGTAGCGCTTGGTGCGCGAGTGTCGGAAGGACGTGGATCGCGGGTGCGTTTCACATTGAACGGGATAACGCTTCGCGTGCATCGGCCGCATCCATCGCCTGATGCAAAAGCATACGTGATCCGAGAGATCAGGACTTTCCTGATAGATTCAGGTGTTGAGCTATGAAGCCCTACAAGGGATATCTGGGAACGATCGAGTTCGATGAAAACGATGTTGTGTTTCACGGCCGTATCATGGGCATTCGCGATATCTTCACATATGAAGCCGATTCGGCGGAAGAATTGCTGAAGGCTTTTCATGAATGCGTGGATGACTACCTCGAATTCTGCGCCGAACAGAATAAGGAGCCGGAAAAACCGTTTTCGGGCAAACTCGCTCTGCGCACCACGCCGGAAGTCCATCACCTTGTCAGTCGAGCCGCCGCCAGCGACGGCAAATCGATCAATCAGTGGGTGTCGGACACGCTTGCCGAAGTCGCTCGCAAGCGGGTCGACGAAGGTTCGACAAAAGTCCGAACCCGCGCCCACTAGACCCCCTCCGCCATGATTTCCCGCCCGATCAGCCAGCGGCGGATTTCGCTGGTGCCGGCGCCGATCTCGTAGAGCTTGGCGTCGCGCAAAAGCCGGCCGGTCGGATAGTCGTTGATGTAGCCATTGCCACCCAGCAACTGGATGGCGTCGAGCGCCATCAGCGTCGCCTTCTCGGCGGCAAACAAAACGCAGCCGGCGGCGTCCTTGCGGGTGGTCTGGCCGCGGTCGCAGGCGGCGGCGACGGCATAGACGTAGGCCCGCGCCGCGTTCATCACCGTATACATGTCGGCCAGCTTGCCTTGCACCAGCTGGAACTCGCCGATCGGCTGGCCGAACTGCTTGCGCTCATGCACGTAAGGGATAGCCACATCGAGGCAGGCCGCCATCAGGCCAATCGGGCCGCCGGCCAGCACCGTGCGCTCATAGTCGAGGCCCGACATCAGCACTTCGACGCCACGTCCTTCCTCATGCAGCACATTGTCGAACGGCACCTCGACATTGTCGAAAACCAGCTCGCCGGTGTTGGAGCCGCGCATGCCGAGCTTGTCGAGCTTTTGCGCCACGGAAAACCCGGCGAAAGCCTTTTCGACGATGAAGGCGGTGATGCCGCGCGAATGGCGTTCCGGATCGGTCTTGGCGTAGACCACCAGCGTTTCGGCGTCCGGCCCGTTGGTGATCCACATTTTCGTGCCGTTGAGCACGTAGCGGTCGTTACGCTTTTCGGCGCGCAGCCGGAGCGACACGACGTCGGAGCCGGCGCCGGATTCCGACATCGCCAGCGCGCCGACCTTTTCGCCCGAACACAAAGCAGGGAGATATTTCTCCTTCTGCGCCGGCGTCGCCCAGCGGTTGATCTGGTTGACGCACAGGTTCGAATGGGCGCCGTAGGAGAGGCCGACCGAGGCCGAGGCGCGGGAAATCTCTTCCATCGCAATGACATGGGCGAGATAGCCCATACCGGTGCCGCCGAACTCAGGATCGGCGGTGATGCCGAGCAGACCGAGCGCGCCGAACTCGCGCCACAGCTGCGCCGGGAATTCGTTGTTGCGGTCGATATCGGCGGCGAGCGGCGCGATCTTTTCCTGGGCGAAGCGGCGCACCAGGTCGCGAAGCGCCTCGATGTCTTCGTCAAGCCCGAAGCTGAGCGTGTGCGTGTACATGCTGTTCCTCCCCGATATCGATCTTCGCCCCAACCAGGCGCATTGTCATCGAAAGATATGTCGCCGTCACTTCAGCGATCGACAGCCGCTCGCCCGGCCGGAACCAGACGATGACGCCGGTCATCATCTGGATCAGCGCCATGGCGGTCAGGCCGGTGTCGTCGACATCGAAGGCGCCTGCTTCCGCGCCATCACGCAGGATGGCGCGCAGTTCCTTCTCATAGGCCGTGCGCATGCGCAGGATCTGCGTCAGTTTTTCATGTGAAAGGCTGCGCAATTCCATGTTCGAGACATGGGTGGAATGGCGGCGCCCGATATGGAAGGCGATGTGGTTCTCGACATAGGCCGCTAGCCGCTTTGTGGGATCGGCGGCGGTTGGGCGTGCTGCGTCCCATGTCTCGATCAAACCCTCCATATGCTCGCGCATCAGGGTGAACAGCAGGTCTTCCTTGGTCGGAAAATAGCGGTAGAGGGCTGCTGCCTGAACACCGACCTCGGCAGCCAGTTGGCGCATTGACATCGCCTCGTAGCCAAGGCGCGCGATCAGGCTGACCGCCGCCTCACGGACTGCGGCTTCGGTCTTCTCGCCATCGGAACCGGTCGTGCGCGCCATGGTTGCCTCATCAAGAAGACGCAATAATAAAACGAACGTTCAATTAATTCAAGGTGTGTTGATCCTGAAGCCAGCGGGTAGGCTCCCGGCGTCGAATTCCTCGGCATCGACCTTCGAAACCGATGCGCTTTCTGGCCCTTGCCAAAGCCGTGCGATCATTGTCGAAACCGCGGCCTCGGTTCCGGCGATCAAAGCCGTCACCGTGCCGTCCTGTTCGTTGCGCACCCAGCCCGCAAGACCAAGGCTTATGGCCTCGTCCCGTGCCCAGAGCCTGTAG
Source organism: Mesorhizobium sp. AR10 (assembly GCF_024746795.1). Lineage (NCBI taxonomy): Bacteria > Pseudomonadati > Pseudomonadota > Alphaproteobacteria > Hyphomicrobiales > Phyllobacteriaceae > Mesorhizobium > Mesorhizobium sp. AR10. The sequence continues at coordinate 5,365,020 of NZ_CP080524.1, read as the reverse complement.
CCGACGCCTTGCACTCTGCCATGCACGCGCACCTGCACCGCCTTGCGATTCATCGGGCTCTCCACGCCTGTTGATGGTTCCGAGTCTGGCGCATCGTCGAGCGAATGCAACCGGCTTGCAGGATGGGTGACCTGATCCATTTAGATAGTTGCAAGGAGCCAGACATGCCGGTCGAACAAAATGCCCTGGTCGGCGAGATCCGCCGCACAGATGTGCACATCCCCAGAGCCGGAGCCTAGTGCATGTCGCCCAAAAGTGCGCAGCGGTTTTGGGACAACGACATGCTTAAAGACAAAAACTTAAAGCGAGTCGACTGAATCCGTTTCAACGCGACGCGCTTTAGTCCCCGCGGAATGCGCGGCTGGCCTGATCGGTCAATGGCTTGAGCAGATAGGAAAGAACCGTGCGGTCGGTGGTCTTGAGAAAAACCTCGGTCGGCATGCCCGGCTTGAGCTCCAGCGGCCCCGCCTGTTCGAGGCTTTTGGCCGACAGTTCAATGCGTACGGCATAGTAGGCGACGCCGGCCTTCTGGTCTTCGATGAGGTCGGGTGAGATGCGATCCACCCGGCCGTCGACCTCGGGCGTGGTCTGCTGGCTGAATGCCGAAAGGCGAAGCGTTGCCGGCTGCCCGATGGCGACCTGGTCGATATCCTGCGGCGCGACGCGCGCCTCGACCACCAGGGCGTCGGCCGTCGGCACGATCTGCATGATCGCCTCGCCTGGAGAGATGACGCCGCCGATGGTGTGGATCGCAAGCTGATGCACCCGGCCGGATTGCGGCGCGCGGATGTCGATCTGCTTCAGCGATTGCTGGGCGGCGATCTGGCGCTCGCGAAGCTCGCTCGCCTTGGCGTCGATCTCCCGCAGCTCGCCCGCCACCTCGCTGCGCATGTCCTGGTCGATCTGGATTATGGCAAGTTCCGTCTCGCTGATGCGTCCGCGCGTCTGTGCGGCCGCCGCAGTCAACTGGCCGTCTTCGCCGTCGAGCCTGGCCTGGGAGCGTTCGCGTTCAGCCAGCCGCGAAATCGGCACCAGTTTCTTTTTCCAGAGGTCCCTCATGCCCTCCAGCTCGACCTCAGTGAACGAAATTTCCTGCTGCTTGCTCTTCTGCTGCGCGTCGATGCCTGCGATCTCCTGCCGGAACTGCGCGATGCGCTCGCGCAACTGTGAGACTTGGCCGTCCCGTGCCTGACGCCTTAGGACAAACAGCCTGTTCTCACCTTCGATCAACTGCGCAATCTGGGCATCGGATGCTCGTGCTTGCAACTGCTCAGGATAGATCACCGCGCCGGCATTGTCGCGCTCGGCCATCAGCCGGGCCCGACGAGCCGAAAGCTCGTCGAGGTTGTTTGCGACGATGGCGAGATTGGCACGCGCCACCGTGTCGTCGAGCCGTACCAGCACGTCGCCTGCGGAGACCATGCTGCCGTTCTGCACGTTCAGCGCGCCGACCACGCCGCCTTGCGGATGCTGGACGGATTTGACGTTGGAATCGACGACCAGATGGCCGGCCGCTACCACGGCGCCGGAAAGATTGCTTGTCGCTGTCCAAAGGCCGAGTCCGCCGACCAGGGCCAATGCTGCGATGGAGCCCAGCCGCACGTTCCTGCGGATGGCAGCGCGCAATCGCTGCTGTTGCGGGGAGGCGCCCTCGATCGGCTTTGCACCACGGTCCAGAGCGGCGACCACCTGCGCCTTTGCCGAGAAGGCGAGTTCCCGGGCGGTGCGCAACCAGCTCGTTGTGAAATGGGTCGTTGCCAGCGCCATCGTTAGCCTGCCGTTCCGACCGCATGCAGCGGTGCAGGTACAGGTTGCAGCGGCGCAGGTACAGGCTGCAGCGCTTGACGCGCGATCTCGCTCTTCAGGCCGAATGCCTGCTGCCGGCCGCCGCCGAGCACCAGCAGGTGGTCCAGTGCCGCAAGTGCGCTCGGCCGGTGCGCCACCACGATGACGATGCCACCGCGCGCCTTGATGCCTTCGATGGCTTGGGTCAGAGCCTGGTCCCCGGCTGCGTCGAGGTTGGAATTGGGTTCGTCGAGCACGACCAGGAACGGATCGCCAAACAGCGCCCGCGCCAGCGCCACCCGCTGGCGCTGGCCGGCCGAAAGTGCCGCGCCGCTTTCGCCGATATCGGTCCGATAGCCTTCCGGCAGGCGCAGGATCATTTCGTGCACGCCCGCCGCTCGCGCCGCCGCGATGATCGTCTCCGGCGAGGCATCGTCGTCGAAGCGCGAGATGTTCTGGCCGACGGTGCCGGCAAACAGTTCGACATCCTGCGGCAGGTATCCGATATGGCGGCCAAGCAGGTGCGTCGGCCACTGCTCGAGCGCTGCGCCGTCGAGCCGGATCTTGCCGCGCGTCACCGGCCAAACACCGACCAGCGCCCGGGCAAGCGAGGATTTTCCCGAGCCGCTGGGACCGATCACGCCAACGCCTGATCCGGCGCGCAGCGAGAATTCGACATCCTGCACCACCAGGCGCCGGTCGCCGGGCGCGACGACGCTGATGCTTTCGACCGCCAGCTCGGCGGTGGGGGCGGGCAGCTCCATTCCTGCCTGGGCAACGGGAAGGGCCGCAAACAGATCACCCAGGCGTCGCCAGCTCTGCTGCGCATTGAGGAAGCTCTTCCAATGCGCAATGGCAAGCTCTATGGGCGCCAGCGCACGTGACGTGAGGATCGAGCTTGCGATGATGATCCCGGGCGTCGCCTGCTGGTAGATGACCAGATAGGCGCCGAGCGCCAGCACCATCGATTGCAGCATCATGCGCAGGATGCGTGACACCGCGCCAAACCCGCTGGTCAGGTCGCTTGCGCGCTCCTGCGCCTCGCGAAAGTCGCTGTTTGCCCGGTTCCACCGGCTCGCCAGCCTGTCGGCCATACCCATGGCGGCCAGGACTTCGGCGTTGCGGACGCTCGATTGCGCGATCGCGCTGCGCCGGGTGCCGAACCCCGACATCGCCTTTGTTGGCCCACGGACCAACCGGTCGGTGAGCACCGTCAGCGCTATCAGCAAAAGCGCGCCGATGAGCGCCGCGACACCAATCCAGGGATGGAAGAGAAAACAGATCACCACATAAAGCGGCATCCACGGCAGATCGAACAGCGCGGCGGGGCCGGCGCCGGACAGGAATGCGCTGACCTGGTCGAGATCCCGCATCGCCTGCAGCCCTTCGCCGCGATCGCGCGTGCGCAGCGGCAGACGCACGACGCAGTTGAACACGCGGCTGCTGATGAGTTCGTCTATGCCGGCGCCTATGCGTGTCAGCACTCTTGCGCGCACCGCTTCAAGAACACCCTGAAAGAGGTAGAGCACTGTCACCAGGATGATCAGTGCGACAAGCGTCGGCACGCTGCGGCTGGGCAGCACGCGGTCATAGACCTGCAGCATGAACAGCGAGCCGGACAGCATCAGGACGTTGATCAGGCCACTGAAGCCGGCCGTGGCAATGTATGCACCGCGAAAGGAGACGAGGGCCTCTCGCAGCTCGGAGCGATTCGTGCGTTTCTGATCAGGCGAACTCGGATGAAACAGAATTTTCCCCCTCAACAGGTAGCCGCCTATCGGCACATGGCACGGAAATCCGGAATTCGAACGCCAATGCCGTCAGGATGGCAGGAACTTGAAATCCTCCACCAATCGTAGCGGGCCGCGCTTGAAACACGGCCCGCCAGTTTGTTTAGGCAAGTCGCGGTCAGGCGACGAGGTCTGCCGTCTGATGACCAGAATGGGCGGCCATCTGAGCCAGGATCTTGGCCACCGCGGCCTGCGCCGCGTCGCCCGCATCCGCAACGATATGGTCGTCTGCCGGCAGATGTGCCTGAAAGGCTGCAACCGCACGGTCCACGGCTTGATGGAAGTGGCCGCCGCCATCGAACAGATCGGAGACATCCTCTGCGTTGGTATGGGCAGTGACGGCCTGGCGGAACTGCAAATGCTCGCCACCAAGCGTAGCTGCAGGGGACGTGTTGGCCGCGCCGCCGGCAGATTCGCCGGCGCTGAGGGTGCCGTGGTTCGAGCTCGAATGGTTCTTGAAGAAGTCGGCGAGCCAGGTGTGGGTGCTGTTGCCGGCATTGTTGCTTCCCGCATCCGCTACGGTGGCCGGCGCAGCCGGTGCCGCAGGCTGCGTGTGGGTCGTGCCGGAACCCGCATCGTCGGCAGAGGCCGTCGCTGCAAGCGTGCCCGACTTCATCGTCGGGTCGATCAGGTCGCGTTTGACGTTCTTGGTGCCGATGGTCGCTGTCTGCGTCGAAGTGGCGATGTTCGCGCCGGAGTAGGTCACCGTGTAGGTGCCGGGCTTCAGCACCAGATCGTAGCCGCCTGCGGCCGATGTCGTCGTCTTGAAAGTCTGGCCGGCGGCGTTTTTGGCCGTCACCGTGATGGCGCCGAGCCCTTCGCCCGGATCGTAGAAACGATCGCCGTCCTTGTCGTCGAAGGTGACTCCGGTCAGGAAGAGGTCGGTGCCGCTCTTGCCGAAATCTTCGGTGACGAAGGCACTGCTGCGGCCCTTGTAGTCGCCGACCTCGAAGCCAAGTCCGACTTCCCGGAAATTGGGGTTGAGGATGTTGGCCCGGTGTCCTGACGAATTCATCAGATTGGTATGGAGCAGCTTGACCTCGTCGGCAGTGCCGGTCGGCGCGCGGGTCGTTGCCCAGGCGATGTTCTCACCGGTCGCCCAGGACCCGGTCAGCGTGTAGCCAGCGTTCTTCATGCGCGTCGTCGGCGACGAACCTCCAGATCCGGTGTGCGAGAAGATGTCGGTCGCGAGCATCCATCGATCGTGGCCCTCGGCGGCTTCGCTGAGGTCGTTGTCAAAGGCAAGAGGCTGGGCACCTGTCTTGGCGCGCTCGGCGTTGATGAGTTCGAGCAGATATTGCTCGTTGGCACTGTGCTGCGGCATAGGTCTTCCCATCCGTGATTGGTGTTGAACCCCCTGCCTGCAGTCGCCCTATTTCGTGGGCTAGGCAGCAAATGTGTTGATGATGCGGCGCGAAGGAAACTAAATTAGTAAATGCGCATGTAAATTGCCGGACCTTGCCAAGTACCGGATCGTCCCGCATACCTTGGGTTGAAATTCGGCTGCCGAGTTCAGTTTCCATGCGCCGCGGCGAGCGCGCCGGGCAGTTCCTCGGCGAAGATGTCGAGCTCGTGATCGAGGCCGACGCTGATTCGGATGCAGCGGTCGAGCACCGGCACCATCGGCTTGCGGATGAACACGTCGCGCGACAGCAGCGCCTGCAGCACCTTCAACGCAAAGGCGCCGTCACGGCCGCAATCGATGGTGATGAAATTGGTCGCCGATGGCAGCGGCTTCAGTCCGTTGCCCTCGGCGATCCCGGCGATGCGCCGGCGCCCGGCCTCGACCCGCGCCACCACACTCCTGAGATAGTCCTGATCGGCAAGCGCCTCGACGCCGGCGATCTGCGCCATGCGGCTGACGCCATAGTGGTTGCGGATCTTCTCGAAATCGCGGATCACCTGGGCCTCGGCCACCGCATAGCCGCAGCGTATGCCGGCCAGCCCGTAGGCCTTCGAGAAGGTGCGCATGCGGATGACGTTCGGCCTGGAAATATCGATCGGCGGCAGCGCCGAGGCCGGGCCTAGCTCGCCATAGGCCTCGTCGAGCACCAGCATGGTGGTATCAGGCAGCGCTTCGATGAAGGCGACGAGCTCGGCCGCTTCCCACCAACTGCCCATCGGATTGTCCGGATTGGACAGATACACCAGTGGCGCCTTGTCCCTGACGATCGCCGCCAGCAGGCCATCCAGGTTTTCCCGGTCGTTCTCATAGGGAACGGCGACCAGCTGGCCACCGACGCCGGCAATGTGGAAATTGAAGGTCGGATAGGCGCCGAGCGAGGTGATCACCGCATCGCCCGGCGCCACATACATGCGCGCCACCAGACTGAGCAGGCCATCAATGCCTTCGCCGACAACCACGTTTTCGGCGCCCACGCCGAGATGGCCGGCAACGGCAACCTTGAGGTCGAAATTGTCGGGATCGCAATACATCCACATGTCGCGGGCGACGCCGGCCGTGCGGGCGATGACGCGCGGCGAGGGCCCAAAACTGCTCTCATTGGCGCCGATGCGGGCGCGAAAGGCGCGGCCGCGGTCACGCTCCTGCGCCTCGGGGCCGACAAACGGCACCGTCGAAGGAAGCGCTGCGATGAGCGGCGTGAGGGGAGGGCGCTGACGCATGGCAAAAGGCTCGTTCCAAAAGGGCCTTCTTGCTAGCTTGCCCGGTAGGATGGTGCAAGTTGCTGGTAGGTTAGAAAATGAAAGCCACGGTTCCCTAGAGAGCTTGGCAGCAATGGCCCGAAATGAAAAAACCCGGCGGTTGCCCGCCGGGTTTTATGTTGTTCAGAGCAGGCGCTGTTAGAACGAGCGCTGGAAGCGGAGCATGCCGCCGATGCTGTCTTCGTCGTCAGCATTGGTCCAGTTGTCGAAGCCGACCTCGCCGAATTCACCGGCATGGAGGTAGTCAACTTCAGCCGTGACCGTGAAGCCCGGAACGACGTCGTAGGCAATGTTTGCCGCGATGCCGAGGTTCTCGCCTTCGTCATACGACACCTGGGCGTTGAACGAGGTCTTCTCGTTGATGGTGTACGTGCCACCACCCCAGAGTGCCCAATTGCCGCTCCACTGCTTGTAGAAGCCGCGGCCACCGGCCGGGATTGCCCAAGTCGGATCCGACAGGTTGTCGTCCGTGCCGTAGCCGCCCATGATGAACAGCGACAGGTTCTGCATTGGCGTGATGTCCAAGCGGACCTTACCGGCTACTTCTTCGTAGTTGCTGTCGTAAGCAATGACGCCGGTGATAGCACCCCAGCCCTGGGTGTACTTCAGGCCGCCGACGACATGCGGGATGTAGCTGTCGATGGTGCCGATGACGCCCGCGCCTTCTTCGAGCGAGAGCACGGCGGAGAAGCCGTTGCCGGCATCGAAGTAGTACTGGATGACGTTGGTGTCGAAGCCGCCGTAGGGAACAAGCGTATCCTGGATGACGTTGCCGGCGTAGCCGATGAACGTGTTGAAGGCCGATTCGTCCTTACCGACGCGGAGACCACCGAGCTGGATCCAGGCGAAGTTCAGGCTGACGCCCTTGCCGCCGGCAGGGTTAGAGAAAGTCTCATCTGCTACCGTCGCCGGATCGTCCGGTATGCCGTACGTGTTGTTGTTACCGAAGTTGAAGCGGGTCTCGGTGTAGGTCTTCAAAGTGCCGAGTTCAGTTTCCTGGCCGGTCCAGGTCTTCAGCGTGAAGCGGGCGTTCTTGTACCAGGTGTCCTGCTCGTCGCCGTCCTCGTGGTCGACGGACGACGCGCCATCGAACGAGCCGACGTCGCCGGCGCCGATGTCGTAGCGGACATAGCCGCCGATGCGCAGGCAGGTTTCGGTGCCGGGGATGTAGAAGTAGCCAGCGCCGTACACGTCGCAGATCTTGACGTATTCAGCGGGTTCCGGCTCGGCGACGACGACGGCGTCGGCGGCGCGCGCACCGGAAACTGCGATCAGGGCCGCAGCGGAGCCGAGAAGAAGGCTCTTAATGTTCATTTTCTGACCTCCAGTCAAAAGTTAAAAAACGGGTCTGGGTATTCTTTGCTGAAGGACAGCGTTCCCTGCCCCATCCCCACTAACCGAAAAAGATGCGCACCGCGCCGCTCCTTCGAATTCGACATTACCCATGAGGCGGCGGCGTTCAACCATGATCGTACCGGTGAAAGGACTGTCTGGGCGCTATCCCCATGCGTTGTTGCACAAATGACACGATTTGGCCTCAGTCGGAAAGCTCTTGTTAACGATCAGGCCCCTTGCAACCCTTGCAATCCAGCCGAATCCGGCGATGAGCCGCCCGAATTGCGGCCATGCTCCGAGTCGCCAGCCAGGGAATTGCCGCAGAATCGCCGCATGACGAAGGCGGCGCTTCGACAGAAGCCGGATTTTTCGACAATAGTGGCGCCGGCTTGTTGATTGTGCCGGCGCTTTTCTTTATCCAGCGGCGCAACGGAGAGGTGGCCGAGTGGTCGAAGGCGCTCCCCTGCTAAGGGAGTAGAGGTCAAAAGCTTCTCGTGGGTTCGAATCCCATCCTCTCCGCCAGTTTTGCTTTTTCGCATCACTGCGGTTCAGATTTCTCCTCGCAATAACAAATAGATGGCTTGAAAACCGACCGACCCAGGGCTCTCACATAGCCGCGAAACCGCTGGAAAGGCCACGATTCTGTTCGATTCTGACTGGAGGTCAGAAAATGAACATTAAGAGCCTTCTTCTCGGCTCCGCTGCGGCCCTGATCGCAGTTTCCGGTGCGCGCGCCGCCGACGCCGTCGTCGTCGCCGAGCCGGAACCCGCTGAATACGTCAAGATCTGCGACGTCTACGGCGCTGGCTACTTCTACATCCCCGGCACCGAAACCTGCCTGCGCATCGGCGGCTATGTCCGCTACGACATCGGCGTGGGCGACCGCGAAGGCGTGCAGAACGTGCCGGATCACCTGGATGCCGACACCAACGACACCTATTGGAAGAATGCCCGCTTCACGCTGAAGACCTGGACCGGCCAGGAAACCGAACTCGGCACCTTGAAGACCTACACCGAGACCCGCTTCAACTTCGGCAATAGCAGCGGCGACTATGCTGACCCGGATGGTGCTGGCCCGTTGGTTGGCGGCACTGGCTGGCAGGCCAGCGGCAAGGGCGTTTCGCTGAACTTCGCCTGGATCCAGCTCGGTGGCCTCCGTGTCGGTAAGGACGAATCGGCCTTCGATACGTTCATCGGCTACGCCGGCAACGTCATCGACGATACGATCGTTCCCTACGGCTCGTTCGACACCAACGTCATCCAGTACTACTTCGATGCCGGCAACGGCTTCTCGGCCGTCCTCTCGCTCGAAGAAGGCGCTGGCGCCGACACGATCGACAGCTACGTTCCGCATGTCGTCGGCGGCGTGAAGTACACGCAGGGCTGGGGCGCCATCACTGGCGTCATCGCCTATGACAGCAACTACGAAGAAGTGGCCGGCAAGGTTCGCCTGGACATCACCCCGGTGCAGAACCTGTCGCTGTTCATCATCGGCGGCTACGGCACGGACAGCAATGCTGCCAACAACTTCTACAAGCTGTGGGATGGCAACTGGGCGATCTGGGGTGGTGGCACTTACACCATCAACGAGAAGACCTCGTTCAACGTCCAGGCATCGTATGACGAAGGCGAGACGTTCGGCCTCGCAGCCAACATCGCCTACGACGTCGTTCCCGGCTTCACGGTCACGGCCGAAGTTGATTACTTCAACTACGGTGGCGGCGACGACGGCATCGGCGGCATCCTCCGCTTCCAGCGCTCGTTCTAAGGGCTGGTTCCATACAGGTGAAATCCAGCCCGGGCGCTTCAACGCCCGGGCTGTTTTGTTTTCGTGGCTGGGCCAGGGCAGTGAGAAGGAGAAGGGGGATCGGTAGCTGAACAAAAGTCTGCGGAACGATTTCGTGGGATCCGCCGCCTGGCGGATGAAATCGATTTGTCTGACTTGAACTCTTGAAAGGACGCTTCCAAGCGGGTAGGTGTCGCCTATCCACTCGGGGGTGTGGCAAATAAATGACAAACGAAGCGATTCAAGAGGGGTTGCCCTCTGATCCGTTTGCGATGTTCTCTTCTCCAAGCGTAAAGCTTAAATACAGCTTTAACAAGATAAGAGAAGTAAAGTCGCACCGGGTTGGGGAGCTATTTTCGGCATATCGGGATATACTCTGGGATGATGGGCGGCATAAATACAATGTCAGCTCTTTCATCGGCGAAATTGATGAGATTCTCCTCGGGGAGCGTTTCAGCGCATTTGACCAGAGCACCCTGGACAACCTTATCGGAACCTTGCGCCAGCGCGGCAACAGCAACGCAACCATCAACCGCAAGATGGCTGCTCTCAGCAAACTGCTGCGCAAGGCTCACAAGATGGGGGATATCCACAGCTTGCCCGAATTCCGCCGCCAGAAGGAGCGGGCGGGACGGATTCGTTTCCTCGAGAGGGACGAAGAGGCCAAGCTGTTCGCCGCCATCAAGAGCCGCTGCGAGGATGCCTACAGGCTTTCAGTCTTCCTGGTCGACTCTGGCTGTCGCCTCGGCGAGGCACTGGGGCTGATCTGGAACGACATCCAGGAGCATCGCGTCAGTTTCTGGATCACCAAATCCGGCCGTAGCCGCACCATCCCGATGACCGAACGGGTAAAAGAGGTGATCAAGCTGCCGGCCACCGAGGGCCGCAGGCCCAAGGGTCCGTTCACCAAACTCAGCCAGGCGCAGTTCCGCGCCATCTGGAACGATGCGAAAGCCGAGGTTGGCCTCGGCGCCGACGATCAGGTGGTGCCGCATATATTGCGCCACACCTGCGCCTCGCGTCTCGTTCAGGGCGGCATCGACATCAGGCGCGTGCAGATGTGGCTTGGCCACCAGACGCTTTCGATGACCATGCGTTACGCGCATCTGGCCACCAATGACCTCGACGGCTGCGTGGTTGTCCTGTAAACACCCAGGTGCGACCAACCGGCTGGCAGTGCAGGAAGCTCCGTATTTTCGTCGCCCTTGACCGCGCCTTCATCCCCGACGGCAGGGCGGAAACAGCGGACTGAAACAGCCGCGGCAAAGGTGCCGCCGAAAGCGCCCCGGAAAAGCTCAAAAGCCAAGTAGTTCCGGCGAGCTTTCTTATACTGTTGTGACTCCCCCAGGACCGCATTGGTCTTGGGGTTTATTTTGAGTTCATCTATCGCTCGGCGCGATCAAGGAAAGCGGCAATGCTGCCGGGCAGGCTGCCGGTTTCGAGGAAAGGCGCATGGCCCTGGCCCTCGACCGTGATCGTCTCCATGCCGGGGTGACGCTTTCGCATCTGCTCGAGCGTTTCTTTGGAAAGCAGCTTCGAATTGGCGCCGCGTATGGCGAGCATTGGTATCGTCGCCAGCGCCTCGAACTGCGGCCATAGCGCCGGCAGTGGCTGGGTGAGGTCGAGGCCCGCCAGCGTATCGACCAGATTCGGGTCGAAATCCGGCACGAGCCCGGCATCCGTCGCGCGGTAAAGCGCCGACACCATCCGCTCCCAGTCTGCCTCGATCAGGGCCGGAAAATCGCCCCCATGCGCGCCGCGCTGGGCGCTGACCGCCTCGGCACGGGTTTTCGGCTTCGGCGCACGCTCGAGATAGGCGCGAATATGGGCCAGGCCTTCAGCCTCGATCTCCGGGCCGATGTCGTTGAGAACTATTGCTTTCAGGACAGCCGGCCGCATCGCGCCGAGCACGTGAATGATCAACCCGCCGCGTGACGTGCCGATGAAGGCTGCGTCCTCGATGTTGAGCGCCGCCAGCCCCGCAAGGATATCGCCGGCCTCGACGCCGACATTGTAGTGGCCGCTATCGGGATCGTATGCGGACTGCCCGCGCCCGCGATAATCGAACGCGACAACCTTGCGCCTCGCCTGCGTCGACAGATGCAGCGCCAGCTCGTGAAAGTCGCGGCAATTGCGGGTCAGGCCAGGCAGGCAGACGACAGGCCAATGACCGGAATTCGCTTCGCCATAGACGCGCGCGTGAAGCTGGAGTCCGTCCGGCGCGGCGTAGAAGAAATCTGAAAAATCCGGATTGCTGGACATCTGCACACGGTTCCCTTTCCGTTGGCGCATCATGTGGGACTGCTACAGGCGAGGGCAGGGGCGGTCAAATCGAGGGCGGGACGGCGAAGCTGCCGATCTCCCCCCTTGCGGGGGAGATGGCCGGCAGGCCAGAGGGGGGTGGGAAGGATCGCCGACCTGAATAGCTTCCGCTGGGAATGAGCCAACGAATTGGCAGATAGTCCGAGGGACAGCACCCCCCTCTGCCTTGCCAGGCATCTCCCCCGCAAGGGGGAGATCGCAGCTTCGGTGAAATCGCCTCTCGAGTCGCCCGGCTCCTCAACCCCGCCCGTTCACCAGATCGCCCACAATGTCGTACTTGCCGGAAATACGCATCTTGTAGACTTCGTAATTCTCCATCACGCGCTGGACGTAACTTCTTGTTTCCGTATAGGGAATCCGCTCGATCCAGTCGACGACGGCGTCCACGTCCTTGCCGCGCGGGTCGCCATATTTTGCCACCCACTGGGCGGCGCGGTTTGGGCCGGCATTGTAGCCGGCAAAGGTCAACACATAGGAGCCGTTGAAGCGGCCGAGCTGCTCGCCGAGGAAGGCGGCGCCCAGCGTCGCATTGTAGCCGGCGTCGGTGGTCAGCCGTGCTTGCGAGAAGGTCATTCCGGCCTCCTTCGCCAATTGCCGGGCGGTCCCCGGCATCAGCTGCAGCAGTCCGCGCGCACCGGCGCTGGAGACGGCGCCGATATTGAACTCGCTTTCCTGACGGGCGATCGCATAGGCCAGCGCCTTGCCGGAGCCGGAAATGTCGGCCGAATCGGGAATGACGCCCAGCGGATGCGACAGCGCGCCGACATCGATGCCGCGCGCGCCGGCGATCTTGCCGACTTTCAATGCCAGGAAATGGTTGCCCTGCTTTTCCGCTAGGTCGGCGAGCAGCGCCAGTTCGCCGGGGCTGGTCAACTGCCCGGCGAGGTCGCGGTAGAGCGTATCGGCATAGCGGTCATAGCCCGCCTCCTGCAGCCGCTTGATGGCGCTGACGGCCTCGCGGGTGGCAAAATTCTGGCGGTCAGTGGCACTTGGATGCGGATAGGCGATGTTGAGGGTCTTTCGCCCAGTGCGCTCCGCGGCGAGCTGGCCATAGAAGGTCGTGCCGTAGGCCGCGGCGCGGGTGAAATAATCCTTGGCATCGCCGGGACCGCCGGCTTCGGCGGCACGGCCAAGCCAGTAATAGGCGCGCGACAGCGACATCGGCCCCTGGGCGAGATCGGCGATGCGCGCGAAATGCCTGGCGGCGGTGTCGGGGTTATTGAGCCCGCGTAGCGCATACCAGCCGGCATGGAACTCCGCCTCCGCCGCATTGGCGGCACTTTCTGCGGCGTGCGCGGCGACGATCTTATAGGCGGTCTTCATGTCGCCCTGGTCGACCAGTTCTCGCGACAGCACCCGGCGTTCGACCCACCAGGCGTCGGGATCGACCAGCGCATCGCGGTCGCTCGGCGCCTTCATCACCATCGCGGCGGCGTCGGAAAACCTGTCTTGCTTGCGCAGATATTCGGCCTGGGCGAAGAAATAGCCGGCCGAACGCTGCGCTGCGGGCACGGCCTTCAGCAATTTGGCCGCGTTTTTGTCGCCTCTGCCCGCCGCCGCCCAAGCGTCGGCCAGAGGCTGGGCGCCGGCGAGACCAGCAACGCGCAGCGCGGAATTGACCCGGTCGGCATAGAACATGCGCTCCATGCGGAAGCGATGATCGGCGGCCGGGATCAGCTTGCCGAACTCCCTGATAACAGCCGTCTCGTCCTTGGCCTCCAGCTTTTCGGTGCGCCAGAATGGCGACAGCACCGAGCGCGCCGCCTTGGCGTTGCCCAGCGACACATAGGAGCGGGCAAGGATCACCACGCCCTCTGTTGTCAGCGGCTGGCTGCCGTTGAACGCCTGCACCACCGTCTGTGGCGAGGGGTTCTCGCGATAGAGCGCGCGCTCGCTGTTCTTGCGCAAGGCGATCGTGCCCGGCCAGTTCGGCAGCATCTTTGCGGCGTCCGCAATGTCGCCGCTCGGCACCTTGTCGCCGCCATAGAGCGCGATTGCCCAGGCGAGGATGTGGCGGTCGAGCGACTTGGCCGGCAAGGCCTCGCGCACCGTGCGCGCACCTGGAATGTCGTTGGCGGCCAGCGCGTCGAGACCGCTCTTCAGCTGGGCGATGCTGGGCGAGGCAGGCGCATCCTGTTGCGGGCCATTATTCCGCACGCCCGGCATCGGGATGGCCGACGTGACCTGCACGTCGGCGCTGCCGCCAAGCGCCATGCCCGGCATCAACGCGAGCGTGGCGCCAAGAAGCGCGAAAAGGCGAGGCCGCCGGGTCGGCATCTTTCCGTCCTTACACATAAGTCAGCAGGCACAGAAGCATCAGAGGCTAAACTCATGTCGTGAAGAGCCCGTAAACCAGGGTTGGCGAGGTCGTTCGAATTGCGCTTGCTGGCACCATGGCAATGCTTGCCGCGCAACAATGTCGAGACTATGGTGCGCCGCTTCGCTTTCGGCTAGAAGGCGCCCACATTAAAACACCAAGACAAAATACCAAGAACCAGGGAAGTCCCAAGGAGTTGGACGACATGCTGAGAGGCTCGCTTACCGCGCTCGTGACACCGTTCGAAAAGAGCGGGCGTTTCGACGAGAAAGCCTTTCGCGCGTTCATCGAATGGCAGCTCGCCGAGGGCACGACGGGCCTGGTCCCGGTCGGCACCACCGGCGAGTCGCCGACGCTGTCGCACGACGAGCATCGCCAGGTCGTCAAGGTCTGCATCGAGGTCGCCAAGGGCCGCGCCCCGGTCGTCGCCGGCGCCGGCTCCAACAACACCGAAGAGGCGGTCGGGCTGGTCAAGTATGCCGAAGAGGCGGGTGCCGACGCGGCTCTGGTCGTCACGCCCTATTACAACAAGCCGACGCAGCGCGGTCTCTATGCGCATTTCGCCGCCGTCGCCAAGGCGACCAAGCTGCCGATCATCATCTACAACATCCCGCCGCGCTCGGTGATCGACATGAGCCCGGAGACGATGGGCCAACTGGCGCACGACTTCAAGAATATCGTCGGCGTCAAGGATGCCACCGGCAAGGTCGAACGCGTTTCCGAGCAGCGGGCCACCTGCGGCAAGGACTTCATCCAGCTCTCCGGCGAGGATGCCTCCGCACTTGGCTTCAACGCGCATGGCGGTGTCGGCTGCATCTCGGTGACCGCCAATGTCGCGCCGCGGCTGTGCGCCGAATTCCAGGAGGCCACGCTGTCCGGCGACAGCGCCAAGGCGCTGGAGTTGCAGGACCGTCTGCTGCCGCTGCACAAGGCGATTTTCATCGAGCCTGGCCTGTGCGGCGCCAAATACGCGCTATCGAAGCTGGGCAAGGTCGAGAACGTGGTGCGCTCGCCGCTGGTGACGATCGAGGCATCGACCGCCGAGAAGATCGATGCGGCCATGAAGCACGCCGGCTTGATTAATTAGGGATGAGGCGCCACCTCTCCACATCATGAATCAAGTCAGAAAAGCCGATCCCAACAACAAGACCGTTGCGGAAAACCGCAAGGCGCGGTTTTCCTATGAGGTGCTCGACACGATCGAGACCGGCCTTGTGCTGACCGGCACCGAGGTCAAGTCGCTGCGCCAGGGCCAGGCCAACATCCAGGACAGCTATGCCTCGGTCGAGGGTGGCGAGATCTGGCTGATCAACTCCTACCTACCGGAATATCTGCAGGCCAACCGCTTCAACCATGAGCCGCGCCGGCGCCGCAAGCTGCTGCTCAACAAGCGCGAGATGGCCAAGCTGTCGCAAAGCGTCGACCGCGAAGGCATGACGCTGGTGCCGCTGAAAATCTATTTCAACGACCAGGGCCGCGCCAAGCTGCTGCTCGCCGTTGGCCGCGGCAAGAAACTGCATGACAAGCGCGAGACCGAAAAGCAGCGCGACTGGTCGCGCGAGAAGGGCCGGTTGCTGAAGGAGCGTGGGTAGTCTGGGAGCCGCTCTTTTGAAGAACCGTTGGATTCTTTGGGGCGCGGGCACTCTGCTCCTGGCATGCCTCGTCGCGGCGGGCGGCTTCCTTTACTTCCGCACATTTTCTCCGGACCGCGATAGATATCCGGTCAGGGGCATCGACGTCTCCCATCATCAGGGCCCGATCGACTGGCGGCGTGTTGCCGCCGACGATGTCGCCTTCGCCGTCATCAAGGCGACCGAAGGCGGCGACCACATCGACGATGCCTTCGCGACCAATCTGCGCGAGGCCCGCGCCGCAGGCCTTGCGGTCGGCGCCTATCATTTCTTCACCTTCTGCCGACCGGGTGCCGACCAGGCGCGCAATTTCATTTCGGTCGTACCGAACGATCAGCCTCTTTTGCCGCCGGTTGTCGACATCGAGTTCGGCGGCAATTGCCCGCAACGGCCATCCCCTGAGCAGCTGAATGCCGAGCTCCAGGCATTCCTCGGACCTGTCGAGGCAGCGTTTGGCAAGCCAGCGATCGTCTATCTGACCGATGACGCCGCGGATGCCTATGCCGGGCATATCGCCGTTCGCCCGCTGTGGCTTCGTTCGCTGGCACTGTGGCCGGGCCATGACGACTGGATCTACTGGCAGTACCACAACAGGGGCCGCGTCGACGGCATCGTCGGCGATGTCGATCTGAATGTTCTTCAGGGCGGGCAGGAGAAGCTTGCGGCACTGTTTGCGGGATCGATCGCTCCGGAAGCTGAGTGATTCCCTCGAGCCTGGTCAGGGCATTCAGGCCGCGGCCTGGGAACTCTCTGGCGTGAGTATCACATTGGCATCGCCCCAGATTTTCAGGGCGGTAATCACCGGCTCCAGGCTTCTGCCGCGCTGTGTCAGGCTGTATTCCACCTTCGGCGGCACTTCCGGATAGATCTTGCGGGCAATCAGCCCATCGGCCTCCAGTTCGCGAAGCTGGTTGGTCAGCATTCGCTGCGTGCAGTTCGGAATGCGCCGGCGTATCTCGTTGAAGCGAAGCGTGCCCTCGAACAGATGGTAGAGCACGACGCCTTTCCATTTTCCGTCGATGTAGCGCAGCGTTCCCTCCACGGTGCAGCCGGGGCTGCAATCGAATCGCTCATGGCGAATGCGCGGCATGACGGTATCCTTTTCGACACTATGTGCTTTATATGTGCATTCTTGCGCATGGAGATCGTAGACGGCATCTCTATCCTACACAACATGGAGAAGAAGATGCGCGCCGTCGGCTATCAAAACCCCGCCCCCATCACTGACGAGACTTCCCTTGTCGATATCGATTTGCCCAAGCCGGAGCCGAAAGGCCGTCAACTGCTGGTCGAGGTGAAGGCGGTCTCGGTCAACCCGGTCGACACCAAGATACGGCGAAGTGCCAGGCCCGAAGCCGGAACCTGGCGCGTGCTCGGCTGGGACGCTGCCGGTCGGGTCGTCGCCGTGGGTCCAGACGCCAACCTGTTCAAGCCCGAAGACGACGTCTTCTATTCCGGTGCGCTCGCGCCGCAAGGCACCAATGCCGAGTTCCATCTCGTCGATGAGCGCCTTGTCGGCCGCAAGCCGCGCTCGCTAGGCTATGCGCAGGCTGCGGCGCTGCCATTGACCGCGATCACCGCCTGGGAGGCCCTGTTCGATCGCCTCGATGTCAAGAAGCCGGTCGCGGGCGCCGCGAACGCCATCTTGATCATTGGCGGCGCCGGCGGCGTCGGTTCGATCACGGTGCAGCTTGCGCGCCAACTGACCGATCTGACGGTTATCGCCACCGCATCGCGGCCCGAAACACGGGACTGGGTGCTTGGACTTGGCGCTCATCATGTGATCGACCATTCCAGGCCACTCGCTGCTGAAGTCGCTGCACTCGGCATCGGCGCACCAGCCTTTGTGTTCTCGACGACCAACACCGACCGCCATCTGGCCGAGATAGCTGACTTGATCGCACCTCAAGGCCGTTTCGGCTTGATCGACGATCCCCAGTCGCTCGATATCAATCCGTTCAAGCGCAAGAGCGTCTCCGTGCATTGGGAGCTGATGTTCACCCGGTCGATATTCGAGACGGCGGATATGGCAGCACAGGGCGAGCACCTCAACGAATTGGCCCGGCTTGTCGACGCAGGCACCATCCGCACGACATTGGGCGAGGCGTTCGGCCCTATCAATGCGGCCAATCTGAAGCGCGCCCATGCGCTTATCGAGAGCGGCAAGGCCAAGGGGAAGATTGTCCTCGAAGGCTTTTGATCGGAGGTCGCCAGCCCGAATCTAACTCTGCAGAAAAGCTTCTATCTGGTTGAAGACATTGACGAACATGGCCTCCGTCAGCACGCCGGTGTTGGTGTTGTAGCGCGAGCAGTGATAGCTGGAAAACAGTGTGATGCCGCCGGCCTGCAACTGTCCGCCATGCTTGAACGGGTAGGCCGCGACGCGCCCACCCAGCGCCCGCACGGTCGACTGGTGGGCAATCGAGCCCAGTGCCAGCACGGCGCGCAGATTTGGAAACCGTGCGATCGTCGGCACCAGGAAAGTCCGGCAGGTGGCAATCTCCGCACCGACCGGCTTGTTCTCCGGCGGCACGCAGCGCACCGCATTGGTGATCGCCGTGCCAACGAGTTGCAGCCCGTCATCCGGCCTGGCCTTGAACTCGCCGCGCGCAAAACCGTGCGCGATCAGTGTGCTATAAAGCAGGTCGCCGGCAAAGTCGCCGGTGAAGGGGCGCCCCGTCCGGTTGGCGCCGCGCAGGCCGGGCGCCAGCCCGACGATCAGCAGTTGCACCGCCTCCTCGCCCTGAGGCGGCAGGAAGGTCGGCACCGGCGCGTTGAACCAGGACGGTTCGCGCTGCCGCCACTGTGCAATGAAATCGTGCAGCCGCGGGCAGAGCGGGCAGTCGCGGCCGGGTTCGGGCGAGGCAACCAACGGGGCGGTCAACGCCCTGCCTCAGTAGTCGTCCTCTTCGACCTCGGCCGGCTCGGGCCGGCGCACCGGCCGCTCGGACGGATCGCGGCCGACTTCGTTCTTCAGCGTCATCAGGTCGATGAAATGGTCGGCCTGGCGGCGCAGGTCGTCGGAGATCATCGGCGGCTGCGAGGCCATGGTGGAGACGACCGAGACCTTGCGCCCGCGCCGCTGCAGTGCCTCGACCAGGGTGCGGAAATCGCCGTCGCCGGAGAAGATGACATAGTGGTCGACGACATCGGCGAGTTCCAGCGCATCGACGGTCAGCTCGATGTCCATATTGCCCTTGATCTTGCGGCGGCCGGTCGAGTCGGTGAATTCCTTGGCCGGCTTGGTCACCACCTTGAAGCCGTTATAGTCGAGCCAGTCGATCAGCGGCCGGATCGAGGAATATTCCTGATCCTCGACCAGCGCCGTGTAGTAGTAAGCACGCAGCAGATAGCCGCGCTTCTGGAAGCTCGCCAGCAGCTTGCGATAGTCGATGTCGAAGCCGAGCGCGCGCGAGGTCGCATAGAGATTGGCGCCGTCGATAAAAAGGGCGATTTTTTCACGAGGGTCGAACATGGAAAATATCCCTTTTTCGAAATAACTGGCCGTCTAAACGTAATGCGTCAGTGATATCGGTCGGCTCGTAATAAACCGGCTGACCTTTCATCATTCGAGATAGCGCCAGTTTTACGGCATTCCAAGGGCGTGCCGGCGCACTGCAAGCAATTGTGATCGGTGCCGTCTCTGCGTGGGCGGCGCGCTACCAGCCGGGGCATTGACCCGGCCCCGGAGCCGGCATTGGCCAGCCCCGCAGCCTGCATTGCACCGGCATTGCCATGAAGCTTGTATTTTGGCGGCGTTCAGGTTAAGGACCGCGCCTGTTTTCCATCAAATCCATCGCAGAAAGGGGCAGCTCATGGCCCGCGTAACCGTTGAAGATTGCATCGACAAGGTCGACAACCGCTTCGAACTGGTGCTTCTGGCCGGCCACCGCGCCCGGCAGATCAGCCAGGGCGCGCCGATCACCGTTCCGCGCGACAACGACAAGAACCCGGTCGTGGCGCTGCGCGAGATCGCCGACGAGACGTTGTCGCCCGACGACCTCAAGGAAGACCTGATCCACTCGCTGCAGAAGCATGTCGAGGTCGACGAGCCGGAAGCCGCCGACGGCGAGGCGATCGCCGACCAGACCGGCGGCGCTGTTGCGGCAACCGATGCCGACGACGCCGAGGACAACGTCACCTTCGACCGCATGACCGAAGAAGACCTGCTGGCCGGCATCGAGGGTCTGGTGCCGCCGGAAAAGAGCGACGACTACTGAGAGAGCTTTGATCCGGAGCCAGCTGGAATAACCTTCCGGCACTTCCGTATCGGCAGTTTCGTGGCTATCTATGACATGCGCCGTGCACCCGTGCGGCGCATGATTCATTTCAGCCCTGTGAGATCGCGCCCATGATGCGTCAGTATGAGCTTGTCGAGCGCGTCCAGCGCTACAAGCCTGACGTCAACGAGGCGTTGCTCAACAAGGCCTACGTCTATGCCATGCAGAAGCATGGCCACCAGAAGCGCGCTTCCGGCGACCCCTACTTCTCGCATCCGCTCGAAGTCGCCGCCATCCTTACCGAAATGCACATGGACGAGGCGACCATCGCCGTTGCCCTGCTGCACGATACGATCGAGGACACCACGGCAACGCGGGCCGAGATCGACGAGTTGTTCGGCCCGGAAATGGGCAAGCTGGTCGAGGGTCTGACCAAGCTGAAGAAGCTCGACCTCGTCTCCAAGAAGGCCGAGCAGGCGGAAAACCTGCGCAAGCTCTTGCTGGCGATCTCCGAAGACGTCCGCGTGTTGCTGGTCAAGCTCGCCGACCGGCTGCACAACATGCGCACCCTCGACCATGTGCCGGAAGCCAAGCGCCTGCGCATCGCCGAGGAGACGATGGAGATCTATGCGCCGCTGGCCGGGCGCATGGGCATGCAAGGCATGCGCGAGGAGCTGGAGGAGATCGCCTTCCGCTTCATCAATCCGGAAGCCTACCGCGCCGTCACCGCCAGACTCGCCGAAATCTTCGAGCGCAACAAGGATGTGCTGTCCGAGATCGAGAAGGCGTTGTCCACGCTGTTCGAAAAATATTCAATCAAGGCCGAGGTCAAGAGCCGCCAGAAGAAGCCGTGGTCGGTGTTCCGCAAGATGGAGGCCAAGGCGCTGTCTTTCGAGCAGCTGTCGGACATCTTCGGCTTCCGTGTTGTCGTCGAGTCCACGGAGGACTGCTATCGCGCACTCGGCGCCATCCACACGACGTGGTCGATGGTGCCCGGCCGCTTCAAGGATTACATCTCGACGCCGAAACAGAACGACTACCGCTCGATCCACACCACCATCGTCGGGCCGTCGCGCCAACGCGTCGAACTGCAGATCCGCACCCATCAGATGAACAAGATCGCCGAATACGGCGTTGCCGCGCATTCGGTCTACAAGGATGCCGGCGGCAGGGTGAATGGCACTGCGCAGGCGATCTCGAAGGAGACCAACGCCTATGCCTGGCTGCGGCGCACCATCGAGCAGCTTGCCGAAGGCGACAATCCGGAGGATTTCCTCGAAAACACCAAGCTGGAACTGTTCCAGGACCAGGTGTTCTGCTTCACGCCCAAGGGCTTGCTGATCGCGCTGCCGCGCGGCGCCACGCCGATCGACTTCGCCTATGCCGTGCACACCGATGTCGGCGACACGTGCGTCGGCGCCAAGGTCAACGGCCGCATCATGCCGCTGATGACCGAGCTGAAGAACGGTGATGAGGTCGAGATCATCCGCTCCAAGGCGCAGGTGCCGCCCGCGGCCTGGGAATCGGTCGTCGTCACCGGCAAGGCGCGTTCGGCGATCCGCCGCGCCACCAAGAACGCCATCCGCAAGCAGTATTCTGGCCTCGGCGCCCGCATTCTGGAGCGCGCCTTCGAACGGGCCGGCAAGACCTTCACCAAGGAAAGCCTGAAGCCGGTGCTGCACCGGCTGGCGCGCAAGGACATCGAGGATGTGCTGGCCTCGGTCGGGCGCGGCGAACTTGCTTCCACCGACGTCATGAAGGCGGTGTTCCCCGACTACAAGGACGAGCGCGTGACGCTCGCCGCCCCCAAGCAGCGCGAGGAGGGCTGGTCGAAGATCCGCAACGCCGCCGGCATGCTGTTCCAGATTCCGGGCCGCGCCGCGCGCAAGGACAAGGACCAGCCGAAGGACGGCGCCGTGCCGATCCGCGGCGTGCGTGGCGACCTGCCGGTGCGCTTCGCGCCGGAAGGTGCCGTGCCCGGCGACCGCATCGTCGGCATCGTGCAGCCCGGAACCGGCATCACCATCTATCCGATCCAGTCGCCGGCCCTGCAAGCCTTTGACGACCAGCCCGAGCGCTGGATCGACGTGCGCTGGGACATTGACGAGCGCACCAAGGAGCGGTTTCCGGCGCGTGTTTCGGTCACCGCCATCAACGCGCCGGGCTCGCTGGCGGACATCGCCCAGGTCGTTGCGTCCAACGACGCCAACATCCATACATTGTCGATGGTGCGCACCGCGCCCGATTTCACCGAAATGCTGATCGATCTGGAAGTCTGGGATCTGAAGCACCTGAACCGGCTGCTGTCGCAGCTCAAGGACAATTCGAGCGTCAGCGATGCGCGGCGCGTCAACGGCTAACACCACTGGGCCTGGGGGATAAGGCAACGATGAACACCGACGAAGTGCTGGGTATTTTCCGCGAGGCCGGCGCCGTTCTCGAAGGCCATTTCATCCTGACGTCGGGCTTGCGGAGCCCGGTCTTCCTGCAAAAGGCGCGGGTGTTCATGCATGCCGACAAGACCGAGCGCCTGTGCAAGGCGCTGGCCGAAAAGATCCGCACGGCCGTGCCCGGCAAGATCGACTATGTCGTCGGCCCGGCGATCGGCGGGCTGATCCCGGCCTACGAGACCTCGCGCCATCTTGGTGTGCCGGCGATCTGGGTCGAGCGGGAAGGGGGCGAGTTCAGGCTCCGCCGCTTCGAGATCGCCAGGGGGTCGCGCGTCGTCATCGTCGAGGACATCGTCACCACCGGCCTGTCGATCCGCGAGACCATCGAGTGCCTGCGCGCGCTTGGCGCCGAGGTCGTGGCCGCCGCCTGCATCATCGACCGCTCGGCCGGCAAGACCGATGTCGGCGTGCCGCTGATCGCACTCGCCGAATACGAGGTTCCAGCCTACCCGGCCGACAGGCTGCCGCCCGAACTCGCCGCCATACCGGCCATCAAGCCCGGCAGCCGCAACATCTGACCGAAATGATTGCCGGCATCGATCATTTCGTGCTGACGGTTCGCTCTGTGGATGACAGCTGCGACTTCTACCAGCGCGTCCTCGGCCTCAAGCGCCTTGATGAGCCGAACCGGCCGACGGCGCTGGTTTTCGGGACGCAGAAGATCAATCTGCACGAGGCAACGCGCACCTTCGAGCCGAAAGCCAAGGCGCCGACGCCCGGCTCCGGGGATTTCTGCCTGGTCGCTGCCCGGCCGCTCGCCGAGATCTGCGCCAGCCTGGCGGCCAATGGCGTTGTCGTCGAAGTCGGCCCGGTCGAGCGGATCGGTGCGCGCGGCCCGATGATGTCGGTGTATTTTCGCGATCCTGACGGCAACCTCGTCGAGGTCAGCGAATACAAGTCGTAGGGTCTTGGCCCGCTGCTGATTGCCGCGCTGAACGTGCTTCTCAAATCCACCGGGATTGTACCGTGTTCGCGGCGAAACGCCGGCGCTGGCCAAGGGCGGCAACGATCGGCGGCGCGCAGCCTTGTTGTCCTGCGGCCAGCCTGTCGCTATATCAACGTGGCGGTTGCCTTCCGGCGACCCCAAAGCGCAAGATGTACTATCGCGCACCGGCCCGAATGGCCGAGCTGCCGGCGTTGGTGAACCAGGAACTGGAACAAGTGCTTTTTCGACGCCGCAAGCCTGATGGTTTTTTCGAGCGGGTGCGCACCTATCTGTGGCCGCGCCGCTCGTTCTCGCGCTCGCTGCAGTATTTTTCCAAACGCATCCTGCGGCTGAAGGCCACCCCGCACGCCGTCGCCGCCGGTGTCGCGGCCGGCGTGTTCGCTTCGTTTTTCCCGCTCGGCTTCCATTTCGTCATCGCCTTCGCCGTTTCCTGGGTGATTGCCGGCAATCTGGTGGCGGCGGCACTCGGCACCGCGGTCGGCAATCCGCTGACCTTTCCGCTGCTGTGGGGCGCATCCTGGGAGACCGGCAAGCTGATCCTGCATGAACACCTGCCGGCGCACGGGCCGCCCGCGCATCTCGGCGCCATGCTGCATAACCTTTCCTTTTCGCAATTGTGGGGACCGGTGCTGAAACCGATGACGATCGGCGCGATACCGCTTGGCTTGATCTTCGGCCTCTTGTTCTACGGCATCACGCGCTGGGGCATGACCACATTCCGCGAACAGCGGCGCACGCGCCTGGCCGAAAAGGCAGGACGAGGCGGACGGGAAGTTCCCGCGGAATGATCATCGGCATCGGCAGCGACCTGATCGATATCAGACGCATCGAAAAGTCGCTGGAGCGCCATGGCCAGCGCTTCATTCAGCGCATCTACACCGAGGTCGAGCAGGCCCGCTCCGAAAACCGCCGGGCGCGCGGGGCCTCCTATGCCAAGCGCTTCGCCGCCAAGGAGGCCTGCGCCAAGGCGCTGGGCACCGGTCTGGCGCAAGGCGTGTTCTGGCGCGACATGGGCGTCGTCAACCTGGCCAGCGGCAAACCGACCATGGCGCTGACCGGTGGAGCCGCGGTGCGGCTGGGCAAAATCCTGCCGGAGGGGCACAAAGCGGCGATCCACCTCACAATCACCGACGATTTTCCGCTCGCTCAAGCCTTTGTGATCATCGAGGCGTTGCCCGTCGAAGAAGCGCCACATTGATTGCATCAGACGACCGGCATGACGTTGCCCAGCGCGCGCCGAGACTCTATACCACCAACGCACAATCGAGGACGACATGAGCGTGGCTGAAAAATCCGAGAAGAAATCCGGCGGACTTGGCGAAACCGTCAGCGTCATCGTCCAGGCGCTGCTGCTTGCGCTGGTCATTCGTACGCTGCTGTTCCAGCCGTTCTCGATCCCGTCCGGGTCGATGCGGCCGACCTTGCTCGAAGGCGACTATCTCTTCGTCACCAAATGGTCCTATGGCTTCTCCCGCTATTCGCTGCCGTTCGGTCCGAACCTCTTTTCGGGCCGCATCTGGGGCTCCGAGCCGAAGCGCGGCGACGTGGTGGTGTTCAAGTTCCCGCCGGACCCGTCCGTCGACTACATCAAGCGTGTCGTCGGCCTGCCGGGCGACAAGATCCAGGTGAAGGACGGCCAGCTGTTCATCAACGGCGCCGGCGTGCCGCGCGTGAAAACCGGCCAGATCGACAATCCCGACATCACCGAGGAGGATCATCCGATCGATGTGTACCGGGAAACGCTGCCGAACGGTGTCAGCTACGATACGCTGGATATCGCGCCGACCTCGCTCGGCGACAACACGCGTGAATTCGACGTGCCGCCCGGCCACTATTTCATGATGGGCGACAACCGCGACAATTCCAGCGATAGCCGCTTCACCGTAGGTTTCGTGCCTGCCGACAACCTGGTCGGTCGTGCCAACATCGTTTTCTTCTCGATCGCCGGCAAGGCGAGCCCGCTCGAAATCTGGAAATGGCCGTCGCAGATCCGCGCCTCGCGCCTGTTCCATTTCGTTAATTGATGGCTTTGAAGCGCCCGACTGGCGAAGCATTGGCCGGTGAGGTGCAGGCCAAGACGGGCCATGCTTTCAAGGACATGCGGCTGCTCGAGACCGCGCTGACCCATTCCAGCGCGGTCAAGGCGGTCAGGAACAACGAACGCCTCGAATTTCTCGGCGACCGGGTGCTCGGCCTCGTCGTCGCCGACATGCTTTTCGCACAATTTCCTGACGCTCCCGAAGGAGAGATCGCGCCGCGCTTCAATGCACTGGTCGATTCGCGCACATGCTCCGAGATCGGCGTTGAAATGGAGTTGGAAAATCTGGTTCGCGCCGATGCTACCTTGAAGGCACGGTCGCGGGGCTTGGGCGGTGGTTATCTGGCCGACGCCGTCGAAGCTCTGATTGCGGCGATTTATGTTGATGGTGGCATCGACGCTGCACGGCGTTTCGTCTTGCGTTACTGGGAGCCGCGCGCACGGATGGTCGTCGCCAAGCCGCCCAATCCAAAATCCGAATTGCAGGAATGGATTGCCAAGACAAGCGATGCCCGTCCTGAATATGCGATCCAAAAACGCGAGGGACCGGACCACCAGCCTGTTTTCACGGTTTCCGTGCGGGTTGACGGTTTTGCGCCGTCAACCGGCATAGGCGGTTCCCGCAGGGCTGCCGAAGAAGCGGCGGCCTCGGCATTTTTGCTGCGCGAAGGCGTCTGGCCTAACCAAGGGAGCGCGGCATGACCGCCACCGAAGATACCTCTCCGGCAGCAGAAGCTGTCGCCACGCACTCCGGCTTCGTCGCGCTGATCGGCGCGCCCAATGCGGGGAAATCGACGCTGGTCAACCAGTTGGTCGGCGCCAAGGTGTCGATCGTGACGCACAAGGTGCAGACCACCCGCGCCATCGTGCGCGGCATCGCCACGCATGAGAATGCGCAGATCGTCTTCGTCGACACGCCGGGCATCTTCAAGCCGAAGCGGCGGCTGGACACGGCGATGGTGACGACCGCCTGGGGCGGTGCCAAGGATGCCGATATCGTGCTCTTGCTGATCGATGCCGAACGCGGCATCAGGGGCGATGCCGACGCCATCCTCGAACGGCTGAAGGATGTGCGCCAGCCGATGGTGCTGATCCTCAACAAGGTCGACCGGGTCAAGCACGAGGCGCTGCTGGCTTTGACCGCGGCAGCGAACGAAAGAGTGCCGTTCAAGCGCACCTTCATGGTCTCGGCGTTGACCGGATCGGGCTGCAAGGATCTGCTCGACTATCTCGCCGAAACGCTGCCGGCCGGTCCCTGGTATTATCCCGAGGATCAGATCTCCGACCTGCCGATGCGTCAGCTCGCGGCCGAGATCACCCGCGAAAAGCTCTATCTGCGGCTGCATCAGGAATTGCCCTATTCCTCACATATCGAGACCGAGAAATGGGAAGAGAAGCCGGACGGCTCGGTGCGCATCGACCAGACCATTTATGTCGAGCGCGACAGCCAGAAGAAGATCGTGCTTGGCCACAAGGGCGAGACGATCCGCGCCATCGGCCAGGCGGCGCGCCTGGAGATCGCCGGCATCCTCGAACAGAAGGTGCACCTGTTCCTGTTCGTCAAGGTGCGCGAGAACTGGGGCGACGACCCCGAGCGCTATCGCGAGATGGGCCTGGAGTTTCCGCACTAGGGTCCATGGGCAGCAAGCTGAACATCGACGCCGCTCTTGTCAGCCGATTGATCGCCACGCAATTTCCGCAATGGAAGGACCTTGCCGTCAGGCCGGTTGCAGCAGGCGGCTGGGACAACAGGACCTACCATCTCGGCGATGACATGACCGTGCGGCTGCCGAGTGCCGCATCCTATGCCCTGCAAATCGAAAAAGAGCATCGCTGGTTGCCAAGGCTGGCGCCGCTGTTGCCCCTGCCAATACCTGTGCCTTTGGCGATGGGGATGCCAGCCGACGACTATCCCTGGCATTGGTCTGTCTATGGTTGGATCGAAGGCGAGACGGCGAAGCGGGAGCGTATCGCCAGCCTGCCGCAATTCGCAGCAGACCTGGCCGAGTTCCTGGTTGCCTTGCAGCGGATCGACCCTGCGGGCGGACCGGCGCCAGGACAGCACAACTTTTTTCGCGGCGGACCGCTGAGCGTCTATGATGGTGAAACCTGGCGAGCCATTGCAGCCCTCGATGGCAAGATCGATACCCGCGCTGCGACCGCAGTATGGGAGGCAGCACTTGCGGCAACATGGCATGGCGCGCCTGTCTGGTTCCACGGTGATGTCAGTTGGGGAAACCTGCTGGTCAGGCGGGGACGGTTGAGCGCCGTGATCGACTTCGGGACTTCGGGGGTGGGCGATCCCTCATGCGATCTGGCGATTGCCTGGACGCTCTTCGAAGGCAAAAGCCGGGAGGCGTTTCGCGCCGGTCTTCCTGCCGACGAGGCAATGTGGGCGCGCGGTCGTGGCTGGACGCTGTGGAAGGCGCTGATCACGCTCGCCGGACATATCGACGTCCATCCGGTCGAAGTCGACAAGTCCCGGCATGTGATCGAGGAAGTGCTTGCCGATCACACGCGCGCGGGACGTGACGCCGCCGCAAGATGAGCCGACAGAAATGGCGGCGCCGGTTAGGCGCCGCCATCGTTTTGGGAGGACTTAGACAGCCCCAGCGACCGCAAGCTGCGTTTTCGGCCTACGGACAAAACTTTCGCTGCCGTAGTAGGCGATGATGGCGACGGCAATGACCGCCCAGATCGCGACACCGATCCACTGCTGCTGCACATAGTCGCCGTCGACGAACACCTTGCCGAGGAAGCGCACGCTGTTCTGATGCGTGATGTGCATGATGATGGCGAGAAGCACGCTGCCGGTGTTCTGGTAGAGCCAGGTGAACACCACCGCCGCCAGCACCACATTGATCGTGCCGTAGACGCTGAGGTCGCCGACCAGGCCGAGCGGGAAGTGCCAGATGGCCCAGATCACACCGAGGATCAGGCTGCCGGCAAGCGCCGAGTGATTGGCCACCAGACGCGGCACCGCAAAGCCGCGCCATCCCGGCTCTTCGCCGAGCGGACCGCTGAAGACTGCGTACAGCGCGATGATCGGCAGCATCTGGGTCAGAGCGGGAATATTGCCCCAGGCGGGTGCTGCTGCGCCAAACAGCGGATTGATCAGGATCGAGGCCAGCTGCGCCCCGAACGGCAGCCCGAACGCCACCAGGTACCACAGCGGATGGACCCGCCACTTCACCATCGAGGCGAGGATGGCCTTGACCGAGGCCCAGCCTCCGGAAAGGGCGGCGACGATGAAGCCGGACACGATGGGGCCGAAGGTAAACCAGGGGATGCTGTCGCCATTCGACAGCCAGAACGGGATGAAGGCCAGCCAGGTCAGGCCCAGTGTCAGGGAAAAGAAAGTGGTCAGTTGGTGCCTTCGCACCAGGATCAGGAAGGCAGTCATCTCAGGTCCTCTCGGTGGGCAGATGGTCATGAGAGGTCGCCGGGCTGCCCGATCGGTCGACATGCATCTGAACACGAGCCAGCCGAACGGTTCCGGCAGGCTGTGCGTCGACCGCGTTGGTCAACCCGCCCTTATTGGCAGCGGCGGGGTGCGAAATCCCGAGCGGTTTCCGATGAATTTCCGATAATTGCGCCGCCGCCGATGGTTGCATTTCCTGCGCTCGGCTCAGCCTTATCTTGATTTCGCCACCGAAGCGGTGACAAGCTCTGCCCATGGAATGGCGCGACGAGGGAATCATTCTCGGCACCCGCAAGCATGGCGAAACCAGCGCCATTCTCGAGGTGATGACGCGCGCGCATGGCCGCCATCTCGGCCTCGTGCGCGGTGGCCGCTCGCGCAAGCAGCAGCCGGTCCTGCAGCCCGGCAACCGGGTCGACCTGTTGTGGCGGGCGCGGCTTGATGAGCATCTCGGCACCTTCCAGGCCGAGGCGATCGAGATGAATGCTGCCCGGCTGATGGACAGCGCCGTTGCCGTCTATGGGCTGCAGACCATGGCTCAGCATCTGCGGCTGCTGCCTGAACGCGACGCCCATGGCGGCCTCTACGAAACGCTTGCGGTGATGATCGTGCATCTCGACGATGCCGATGCCGCCGGTGAGCTGGTGGCGCGCTTCGAGCTGCTGATTCTCGACGAACTCGGCTTCGGCCTCGATCTCAGCCAGTGCGCGGCAACCGGCAGCAGGCAGGACCTTGCCTATGTCTCGCCGAAATCCGGCCGCGCCGTGTCGCGTGAGGCCGGCGCGCCGTGGCACGACAAGATGCTGGCGCTGCCGGCCTTCCTGCAGCGCGGCTCCGGCCTGCGCGCCGATGCGGCGGCAGTGGAAGACGCCTTCCGGCTGACCGGCTTCTTCTTCGCCCGCCATGTCTACGAGCCGCGCGGCATCGAGCCGCCCGACGCCCGCGCCGGCTTCCTCGCTGCCTTGCGCAAGCACCACGCGCGCGGCAAGGCGATTGCCGGAGAAACCGCGGCCCGAGAAATCATCACATGAGCGAAGTCGAGCTTTATCCCGGCCGGGTTTCGCCGCTCGGCCTCGGCACCATTCCGCATGCCGACATCCTCAAATACACCGGCCTGGAACTGCTTCAGCGCATTATCGACGGCAAATACCCGGCGCCGCCGATCTCGTTCCAGCTCAGTTTTGCCCTCACCGAAGTTTCGGACGGCCGCGCGGTGTTTCGCGGCATGCCCAACGAGCGCCACCTCAACCCGCTCGGCAGCGTGCATGGTGGCTGGGCGGCGACGCTGCTCGATTCGGCCCTTGGCTGCGCGGTACAGACGCAACTCGACAGGGGCGAGGCCTATACGACGGCGGAGTTCAAGGTGAATTTGACGCGGCCGATTACGCCGAGGACCGGCGAGGTGATTTGCGAAGGCAGGATCGTGCACAAGGGCCGCACGCTGGCGGTTTCGGAGGCGACGCTCAAGGATGCCAATGGCAAGCTGCTGGCTTTCGGCACCGAAACATGCTCGATCCTTCCTGCCGCCAATCTCGCGGCGCGTTGAAGTGACTGGCCGTTTGGCCGCCGCATTTGAATGTCAGTGACAACTGGCTTGGTTTGGGGGAACCACCATGTTCGAAAGCCTGATTGGCCTTGTCGTCATCATCGCGATCTTCGTCATCATTTCACGCCAGCAGAGCCGTATCGGCCTGATCGAGCGCGAGCTTGGCGCATTGCGCAGCCTGGTCCTTTCGGGTGCCATGCCACCTGCCGCCAAACCCGCCGAACAGGTGGCAGCCGAGAGCAAGCCGGCCGATGCGGCGCAGGCGGTTGCCGCCGCCGACATGGCTTCGCCTTCGGTGAGCGATCCCGCGCAAGCACCAGCCGCAGCTGAACAAGCACCAGCCGCAGCCGAGGCCGCCACCGGCGAGGTCGTGTCGGGGCCTTGGGTTGCGGGCGCAGCGGCATCGACCGCACCTGTCGAGCCAGCCCCAGCAGCGGCGAAAGCCGCCCAAAAACCCGATATCGAAACCGCACTCGGCACGCGCTGGGCAGTGTGGGTCGGCGGCGTGGCGCTGGCGCTGGGCGGCCTGTTTCTGATCCGCTACACCATCGAGGCCGGCATCTTCAGTCCAGGTGTGCGGCTCTCCATGGCGGCGGTGCTTGGGCTGGTGCTGGTCGCCGGCGGCGAGTTCATCCTCCGCACCGGCTTCAAGGTGCCGGTGCAAGGCGTCGCCGGTGCCTATATTCCGGCGATCCTGACAGCGGCCGGCGCCTTCATCCTGTTCGGCACGGTCTACGCCGCCTATGCCATCTACGGCTTCATTGGCCCGGCCTTCGCCTTCACCGCGCTCGGCGCCATCGGCGTGGCAACGATCGTTGCCGCTCTCATCCACGGTCAGGCCCTGGCCGGCATCGGCCTCGTCGGCTCGATGGCGACGCCGGCGCTAGTGTCGTCTCAGGCGCCAAATCCATGGGCGCTGTTCGTCTATCTGGCAATTGTGCTTGCCGCCACTGCGGTGATCGCCCGCATGCGCGACTGGAAATTGCTGATGGCAGCCGCCTTTGCCGCCACCGGCCTCTGGACCATCGCCTACATGACCAACGCGCCCGGCGCTGACCTTGCCGTCATGCTGTTCATCGACGCCGTGACGCTGGGTGTGCTTGCTTTTGTCTGGTTGGGCAGTCGTGGCGGCCAAGAGGAAACTGAAAAAAGGGGCTTCGACTGGCCATCGATCGTGCCGGGCGTTTTCGTCGCGTTTTCGGCGCTGGGCCTGTCTGTCGACTCCACCCTTGTCGCCGCCGGCGGTGCCTTGCCGGGCGCGTTGGTCATCGTCGCCCTTGTCGCCACCGCGCTTTATAGGCCGCGCGCTTTGCCGCTGCTGCATGCCGCCGGTGTGGTGAGCGTGATGATCTATCTCGGCGTCATCCCGCCCGCCACCATCGGCTCGGACATATCCCAGGGAAACATAGGCTTTGACGGCATGCCGGTGGCGGCCGGAAATCCCTTGACGCTGCGCATCGGCATTGGCCTCGGCCTGGTCTTCACCGGCGCCGGCTTCTGGGCCGCACGCCGCTTCGCCGCAGCCGCGCAGATCCGCGCGGCATGCTGGGCTGCATGGGGCATCGCAGCGCCGCTGGTCATTCTGCTGGCACTGTGGCTCGCCTACGGCAATCTCGACCGCGATCTTGTCTATGCAGCGGCCGCCGCACTTCTGGTCGCGGCCTTCGCAGCCGGTGGCGAGTGGATCGCGCGCGCTGAAGAGCCGCCACTGCAGGGTGGCCCCGCCGTGTGCTTCGCGCTCGGTGGCGCGGCCATAGCCGGCCTGTTGATGCTGCACATGGCCTTCGGATCCGGCTGGACCACCATCCTGCTCGGTGCTGCGGCCATCGTGCCGGCGCTGGCCACACGCTGGCGCAGCTATCCGGCGCTCGGCTGGATTTCGGTCGGTGCCGTCATCGCGGTGCTCGGCCGCGTCGCCTTCGATCCGACCGTGATCGGCGCCCAATTCCTGTCGACGACGCCGGTGTTCAACTGGCTGCTGCCGGGCTACGGCGTGCCGGCGCTCGCCTTCGGCTTCGCCGCCTGGCAGCTAGCCCGCACCACCAATGGCCGGCCGCGCCTCGCCATGGAAGCAGCGGCGGCACTGTTTGCGCTACTCACGCTCGCGATGCTGGTGCGCCATGCCATGCATGGCGGCGTCATCGACACGGGTGCCATGACGCTCGCCGAGCAGGCGATCTACACGCTGATCGCCATCGGCGCTGGCGCCATCCTGGTCGCCATCGACATGCGCTCGCCAAGCTCGGTGCTGCGTTATGGTTCGATGGTCGCCGGCGTGGCCTCGGTCGCCTTCATCGTCATCCGCCATTTTCTGGTGCTGAATCCTTTGTTCACCGACGAATCGACAGGCCGGATACCGGTGTTCAACCTTCTGTTCCTCGCCTATCTCTTGCCGGCCATCGCTGCCGGCGGGTTGGCGCTCTATGCCCGCGACAAGCGGCCGAAATGGTATGCGCAGATGTTGGCCGTGGTGGCGGCGGTACTTGTCTTCGCCTATGCCACGCTGTCGGTCAGGCGGCTGTTCAAGGGCGAGTTCATCGGCCTGTGGAGTGGTCTCGGCCAGCTGGAAACCTACACCTATTCGGCGTTGTGGCTGGTCATCGGCGTGGCGCTGCTCACCGCCGGCGTCTGGCTGAAGTCGCAAGTGCTGCGCATCGCCTCGGCAGCGCTGATCTCGGTCGCCGTGCTGAAAGTCTTCGTCTTCGACATGTCGGAGCTGGAAGGCGTGCTGAGGGCGCTGTCCTTCATCGGCCTCGGTGCGGTGCTGATCGGCATCGGCCTGTTCTATCAGCGGCTGCTGACGCGGGCGGCGAAGGAAACCGGATAAAGACGAGAAAGAACAATCAGATCTCAATTTAGCCGGGAATAAACCGGCCGCTGCGAGCGTTATCTCATTGCTTGGGTGACCGGGGCGGCGGACCGCTTCGCGCTGGCCGCTTGCGCCGCGCCAAGAACGCGCGTTCAATCGGGATCAACAAGGCGACCTCAGAACCAGCGGTCATGGACGAAAAGAAGGCAGCAATCCTTGGCGAAATACCGCGACTGCGCCGATATGCGCGCTCGCTTTTGCGCGACCGTGATTCCGCCGACGACCTCGTTCAGGACTGTCTCGAACGGGCACTTATGCGGCTCGACAACTGGCAGACGGGAGAAAGCCCCAGGAGGTGGCTGTTTACGATCATGCACCATTTGTTCATCGACCAGATGCGCAAGGTGACCCGGCGCGGCGAAGCCGCGATGCTGCCGCTGGAAGCGGGGGAGGCGCTGGCCGCGCCCGCCGACCAAGTGGAGAGCATCGCCTCGCGCGAGATCATCGACGCATTGCAGGCGATCAGCCCCGACCGCCGTGCCGCACTGGTCATGGTCGCCATAGAAGGGTTTTCCTACGCCGAGGCCTCCAACATCCTCGGCGTGCCGGCCGGCACGCTGATGTCGCGCATTGCACGCGGGCGTGAGGAGTTGCGCGGGCTGCTGGACGACACGGCCCGCCGTCGCGCGATAAGGATCGTCGAGAAATGACCCGGCGCGATTTTTCCGAACGCGACATCCACATGGCCCTCGACGGCGAACTGCCGGGCGACGAGCGCGCGGCTTACGATGCCTGGATCGACGCCAATCCCGAAATGAAGGCAAGGAGCGTCCGCTACACCGCCGACCGCGCCGCATTGCATGCCGCCTTCGCCGGGGTGCTCGACGAGCCGGTGCCGGCGCGGCTGAGCAAGGTGGTGGCCGGTGAGGCGCCGGTCAGGGTGGCCGTGCCACGCTCGCGCTGGTGGCTTGTCGCCGCCGCGGCCGCGGTTCTCGTCGTCGGTCTTGGTGGCTATATTGCCGGCATCGACGGAATTGGCCTCGGAGACCAGGCGGATGACCAGCTAGCCGAACAGGCGATCGCCGCCCATGTCATCTACGCCGCCGAGCAGCGCCATGCGGTGGAAGTGCCGGCCAGCGACAAGGATCACTTGCAGACCTGGCTGTCCAACCGGGTCGGCCTGAAACTGGTCGCGCCCGATCTGACGGCGGAAGGCTTCCAGCTGGTCGGCGGCCGGCTGCTGCCCGCCGGCCAGAGCAAGGCCGCGATGCTGCTTTACGAGGACGCCAAGGGCGAGCGCATATCGCTGTTCGTCACCGCCGAATCGGCCGAAAAAGCCAAGGGCACCTACATGGCTGAGCAGGACGGCCCCGAGGCCGTCTACTGGCTGGACAAGGGCTATGGCTGCGCCGTCGTCGGCTCGCTGCCGCGCGAGCGGCTGGCCGCGGTGGCCAAGAGCGCCTACGGCCAGCTTCTGGCTGGCCTGGCAAGCTGAGCCGTTTTCCCAAGCCGGCGCCCGTGTCAAAACATGGATACCGTTTCAAAGCATTTCTGCAGTCGAATCGCCGCCGGAACTGTCACAATTCGGCCCTATTCGAGGTGCGATAGCGCTTGATGAATACCGCTGCTTCGGCTGTATTTACGACGTTTTCCGACCAGGGCCTTTTCCACAACCCAATCGAGGTTTTTTGAGCCCGCATGCCTGCCGAGATTCGCACGGCCCGCGCGTCCGACGTCGATGACCTCGCCGCCATCGAGAAGGCCGTTTTCGCCAGCGACCGCATTTCCCGCCGCTCCTTTCGCCTGTTGATCGAACGCGAGACCGCCAGGATGCTGGTCGCCGAAGACGATGGCCGCGTCGCCGGCTACGCGATCGTGCTGTTTCGCAAGGGCAGCGGTGTTGCCCGCCTCTATTCGATCGCCACCAGTCCCTTTTTCGGCGGCCGCGGCATTGGCCGCATGCTGCTGGAACAGGCGGAGGACGCCGCCTTCGAGCACGACCGCATGATGCTTCGGCTCGAGGTGCGTGAGGACAACAGCCGGGCCATCCGCATCTACGAGCAGAGCGGCTACCGCAAGATCGGCCGCGAACCTGAATACTACGAGGACGGCGCCACGGCGCTGCGCTACGAGAAGACCTTGCGCGGCGACATTCCGGTCGCCACCAAGGTGCCGTTCTACCAGCAGACCTGCGAATTCACCTGCGGCCCGTGCTGCCTGATGATGGCCATGGCCAATTTCGATTCCGGCTTCGTGCCCGACCCGGTCATGGAAATCCGCCTGTGGCGCGAGGCGACGACCGTTTTCATGATGTCGGGGCCGGGCGGCTGCGAGCCATTCGGCCTCGCCGTCTCCGGCTACGAAAGTGGCCTTGCGGCGGAAATCTACGTGTCCTTCTATGGCGCGCTGTTCCTGCAATCGGTGCGCAGCGAAGACAAGCGCCGGGTGATGGAACTGGCGCAGGTCGACTTTCGCCGGCGCGCGGAACAATACGGCATCCCGGTGAATTACCGTCCGTTCGCCATCGACGATATCCGCATGGCGATCGCGGAGGGAAAACTGGTGCTGGTGCTGATCAGCGGCTTCCTGATGTTCGGCAAGAAGGTTCCGCACTGGGTGCTGGCCATCGGCGACGACGGCGACCACATCCTGATCCACGATCCCTGGGTCGAGGACGAGAGACAGGAGACCATCCTTGATGCCGCCAACATTCCCGTGCCCTACGGTATCTTCATGAACATGGCGCAGTTCGGCCGCGACGGATTGCGCGCCGCCATCACTCTGGGAAAGCGCTGATAACAATGACCTGGGTCATCCTTACCGGCCGCCAGAACGATCTCGACCAGGTGGCGACGCCGCACAAGATCATCACCAACCGCGACTACCTTGCGCATCCTTCGCTGTTTCGCGGCCAGCGACCGAAGGTCATCAACCTGTCGAACAATTACGGCTACCAGAGCCGCGGCTACTATGCTTCGCTGCTCGCCGGTTCGCGCGGCCACAAGGTCATCCCGACGGTCGAGACGATGATCGACCTGTCGGAGCGCAAGCTTTACGAGCATGCGCTGCCGGAACTCGAACTGGCGCTCAACAAATGCCGCAAGGATCTCGGCGGCGCCTTCCCGCAGAAGGTCTGCATCTTTTTCGGCATCGGCCCGTCGAAGATCTGGGACCGCTTCGCCAAGCTGCTGTTCGACTGGTTTCGTGCCCCGGCGCTGGAGGTCCACATCAAGGACAGCGCCGAATGGGCGTCGATCCGCAAGATCGGCTTCCATCCGCTGGCCAGGATGACCGAGGAGGAAGAAAAGCACTTCATCCAGTGCCTGGAGACCTACACCAACCGCGAGTGGCGCGACACCAAGGGCCGCACGCCGGCGCGCTACACCTTCGCCACGCTGGTCGATCCGCATGAGGAACTGCCGCCGTCGGAAATTTCGTCGCTACGCTACTGGGCCAAGATCGCCGAAAAGATGGGCGTCGAAATCGAGCCGATCACGAAGAAGGATCTGGCCAAGCTCGCCAACTACGACGCGCTGTTCATCCGCGAGACCACCTCGATCTCCAACCACACCTACCGCTTCGCGCGCCGCGCCCAGCAAGAAGGCATGCCGGTCATCGACGATCCGCTGTCGATGATCCGCTGCACCAACAAGGTCTATCTCAACGAGTTGATGACCTACAACAAGGTGCCGGTGCCGCCGACGGTGATGATCGCCGGCACGACGGATCTCGAAGTGGCGGCGCAGACGCTGGGTTTTCCGCTGGTGCTGAAGATCCCGGATAGCTCGTTCTCGCGCGGCGTCAAGAAATGCGAAACCTTCGAGGAGCTGAAGCGACTTGCGACCGAGTGGCTGGAGGATTCCGACCTGCTGATCGCGCAGAAGTTCATTCCGACCGAGTACGACTGGCGCGTCGGCGTGCTCGGCGGCCAGCCGCTGTTTGCCGTGCATTATCTCATGGCCAAGAAGCACTGGCAGATCGTCAACCACAAGGCCAACGGCAAGCCCGACCAGGGCGGCATCAAGACCTTCACGCTGAAGGAAGCGCCGGCCCATGTCGTCGAGACGGCGGTGAAGGCCGCGCGCTGCATCGGCGACGGTCTCTACGGCGTCGACCTCAAGGAGACCAGGGACGGCGTCTTCGTCATCGAGGTCAACGACAATCCCAATCTCGACCATGGCTGGGAGGACTCTGGCGAAAAGGACGAGGTCTGGGTGCGGCTGACGCAGTGGTTCCTGGAGCGGCTCGACCGGCCGGGGCGGTAATTCGACGGGGGAAGAAGATGCTGTTCATCGTGATCGAGGATTTTACCGGCTGCGATCGTAAGGAGATCTACCGTCGCTTTCGCGACCGGGGCCGCCTGAAGCCGGACGAGCTTCTCGTGCACCACAGCTGGATCGCGGCGGATATGAGCCGCTGCTTCCTGCTGGTCGAGGCCGATGACGTCACGCTGCTGCAGCGCTGGGTCATCGAATGGGCGGATCTGGTGGAGTTCGAGATCGTTCCCGTGGCGACGAGCAAGGACATGGTGGAGGCATTGAGCGGGCACCTCTGAGCGGGTGGGAAACCTCCAGGTTTGCCATAGCGCTCTGAAGGTCAGCCTCCCTTGGCGCCGAGGCCGTCGCGTATCCTCACAAGTTTTGCAAGCGCGGCTTTGTCGTTGCGCGGGTGCTGGCAGATCATCGTCACCGCCCGCGAGCCGATAACCCGCATCCAGGTCACGCCCGCGACCGGTTTGCCGGTTGTCGTCTCGCGCTCGTAGACGACCTCGAACGTATCTCCCTGCGGTGTGTCTATGACCGCGTTGGTCAGCAGGCGCGCGCCCGGAAACATGCGCATGAACTGCGCGGTTATCCCGGCAAGCTCGTTCTTGCCGAAATTCTCGCCCGGGCTGATGCCGATCGAATAGATCTGCGCAAAGGTCTGCTCGGGCGCCTGATTCTTGTTGTCCAAAGGGCCGTCGGTGAGCACCACCGAGGTGCCGGATGCGTAATAGGCGACACGCATCCCGGCCATGTCGACCATCGTAAAGGGCAGCGCCTTTAGTCGATCTTCCATGGCCATCGGCCGTTCGATTGCCGACAGAACGGATGCGCGCAACGATTTGAGGGAGATACCCGCATTGTCCGGTAGCAACGCGGTGATCAGCCCGTTTGATGTTTCGCCTTCGACCAAGGCGATGATCGAGAGCGTGCGGCGCGCGCGGGTATACACCACGCTAAGAATGCCGCGCCGGCCGTTGACCGTGACATCCGTAACCTCTTCCACGCGAACTTCCGATTGATGGGCCGGCGGAATATCGAAATACGACCGCTGGATCGGGCCTTTGCGCATGTCCTGAACGAGGATGATGGCGCCCGACGGATGGCGGAACGCAGCCGTCGGCTCTCTTATCGCGGAAAAACCCGGCGGTGGCGCGATCGCCCATATCCCGCCCGGCAAGGTGACCGGGGCGGCATCCTCGGCGCGGCTGGCGCCGGGTCCGCAGAGAAGCGCGACAATTGTCAGAACGGCAGCGAACAGTCTCTGCATCGCTCACCCTCGGTTCAGATACGCACTATGCGGCAGGTCATCGCTGTCGGCCAGTGGGGATTGCCCCAGTGCCTGGGCTAAGGCGGTGATCAGGGGTGCTGCGCTGGAGGGAAGGCGAACCCACCGACCGCAGGCACTCCTCAGTCAGCCATGTCTTGAACGCCGTCACCACCTCGCGCCGGGTGCTTCGCTGCGGGATCGTCAGGCAATAGGGCTGGCTGAGCTCCAGCGCCCGCCCGACGGGCCTGACCAGCCTGCCGTCCTCCACCGCCTCGGCACAGAAGACGCCTTGCGCGAGTGCTACGCCGAGGCCGGAAATGGCGAGGTCGAGGGCTGCCCGCGACGAATTTGCCGACAGGCCGCGCTGCCCGCCCCGGCCGGGGACAATGCCCGCGGCCTCGAACCAGCTTCGCCAGGACGGAAAAGAGGCGCCGGTCGGGCCCCAATCCGTGTGGATCAGCGGCAGGCCGGCGAGGGTGCCCGCGCTTTCCAAGCCGCCGATCGCGTGCGCGATGCCCGGTGCGCAGACGGGATAGACGGCATCCCTGAGGATTTCCTCGGTGACCTCGTCGCGATAGTGGGAGCGCCCATAGGACAGCCGGATGTCGATCAGGTCGTGGTCGAACGACACCGGATCGTCCTCGCCCCTGAGCGCGATGTCGACCGCGCCATGGCTGGCGACAAACCTGGCCAGTCGCGTCGAGAGCCAGCCCATAGCCATCGAAGGCGGCACCGAGACGACCAGCCGCGGGCGCAGCGCATCACCGCCCAGCTCGCGCGACACGCTGCCGATCTCCTCGAAGGCCGTCGTCAGCCTCGGCAGCATCTCGCGCCCCGCATCGGTCAGCACGGCGCGGCGGTTCACCCTGAGAAACAGCTTGCGGCCCATCTGCTCCTCGACGGTGCGGATCAGCTGGCTGACCGCCGCCGCGGAAATCGAGAGCTCCTCGGCCGCCGCGGCAAAGCTGCCGCAGCGCGCCGCTGCCTCGAAAGCCTGTAATCCGCGCAAGGATGGAAGTGCAGTCATGTCCATCAATAGGTAAGTTCGGCTTATCTATCTGGCAGGAATCCTCGTTTTGCGAAAGCTATTTTGTCGATTAGATTCTGCTTGGTAGGCAAGCTCAGGAACGAAACATCAATGGATCATCGCGACGTCATCGCATCGCTGACGCAGCAGCAGCGCGACCGGCTGACCGCCAAGTCGGATCGCCTTGGATTGGTTCAGCTCGGTGCGCATTGGGGCGCGATCATCGTCCTCGGCGGGCTGATTGCCGCGAGAGTGCCGTTCTGGTCGCTGCTGATGCTGCCGCAAGGCATACTGATCGTGTTCCTGTTCACGCTGCTGCACGAGACGATCCATCGCACCGCCTTCGAGACACAGCGGCTGAACGATCTGGTGGCGCGAGTCTCCAGCCTGGCGATCGCGCTGCCGGCGGACTGGTTCCGCTATTTCCACTTCGCCCATCATCGTTTCACCCAGGATCCGGAGAACGACCCGGAACTGGCCTTTCCAAAGCCGGAAACCTGGCGACAGTATCTGGTCCATGTCTCCGGCCTTCCGTTGTGGTGGGGGCATATCAAGACGCTCTACGTCAACGCCACCGGCCAATGCAGCGGCAACTACGTGCCGCCAAAGGGGCACCCCAAGGTGCGCGCCGAGGCCCGCGGCATGATCGCCTTCTATGCTGTCGTGCTCGTGCTGGCGCTATGGTTCAAGTCAACGGTGTTGCTCTACGTCTGGATCCTGCCGGCGCTGCTCGGACAGCCGTTCCTGCGCCTCTATCTCTTGGCCGAACATGGCCGCTGCCCGCTGGTCGCCAACATGCTTGAGAACACCCGGACGACGCTGACCAACTGGTTCGTCCGCAAGCTGGCGTGGAACATGCCCTTTCACGCCGAGCACCATGCCTATCCCGGTGTGCCTTTCCACCAACTGCCGGAGTTTCACGCCCTGATAGAGCGCCATCTCAAGGAGGTTGAAGCCGGATATGTGCGCTTCCACGGCAGATATATCGAGACCCTGCGCTGACGGCGGCGCTCAGACCGTCCTCGGCAGCGTTTGCTCGACGAGAGTGACGTAGTAGCGCAGCACAATGGGAACGATGGCGTCGTTGAAAACGTATCGATCGCCATGCAGCCCTTCGCCGGGTCCGACGTCGCCGGCCCCGATCCACGCATAGCAGCCGCCAGCTTCCCGAACCATATAGGCGAAATCCTCGCAGCCCAGGCTTGGATTGAATTCGGTCTCGAGCTGCTCGCGGCCGACGACGGAGGCAGCGGCCTCGACGGCCCGGGCTGTCGCCTCAGACGTGTTGATCACCGGCGGATAGCCTTTCTTGTAGGTCAGCTTGCTGGCGAGGGCATGTGCCGAGGCGATCCCCTGCGCGATGTCGCCAATGAGCTTTTCGCAATGGTGCGACAGCGCGGGTTCGAAGAAGCGGCAGGTTCCTTGCAGCCAGACCGTGCCCGGCACGATGTTGCCGACATTGCCGCCATGTATCTGCGTGATGCTGACGACGAGCGCCGTCTGCGGATCGACGGAGCGGCTGACGATGCGCTGGGCAGCCTGAATGAAGGCGCCAGCTGCAAGAATGGGGTCATCTCCGAGCTGCGGCATGGCGGCATGCGCGCCCGTGCCCTCAAAGGTCAGTTCGAAATTGTCGACGGCCGCCATCATCGGACCGACGCGGGTCGCAATTGTCCCCAGCGGTACCCCTGGCCAGTTGTGGACGGCGTAGACGCCTTCCACCGGGAAGCGTTCGAAAACCCCGTCCTCGATCATCCGCATGCTGCCGCCTTCGTTCTCCTCTGCCGGCTGGAAGATGAAATAGACGGTTCCGTCAAAGGCACGGGTGTCGCTCAGCAGTTTTGCGGCGCCGAGCAACATCGACGTGTGACCGTCATGGCCACAGGCATGCATCACGCCGGGCTTTTCCGAAGCATATGGCAGTCCAGTCCTCTCCATGACAGGCAAGGCATCCAATTCGGCCCTGAGCCCGATCGCACGCGAGCCTGATCCGCTCCTGAGAACGCCGACCACGCCGGTGCCGCCGACCCCTTCGTGGATTTCATCGAGCCCGAAGGCGCGTAGCCTGTCGGCAACGAAGCGGGCAGTCTCATGTTCGTCGAAGCCGAGTTCGGGATTGGCGTGGATATGATGCCGCCAGGCGATCACGTCCGGTGCGAGGGCAGCGACGGGGTCATTGTGCAGCATTGCGCTCTCCTTGCCTGTCGACGTAAATTCGACCGGGTTTGGGTCGATGATGTCGCCGGGAAATAGAACGTTGGATCGGCAGCGTCTTGAACAGGATTGACCGTGTCGAGAGTTCAGGACCGCAAGGCAGAAGAGACGACGCAGTTTTGGCGCCACCCCTGCTTTCGCGATCTTGGCATGCTCAAAGCGCGCTTCACGCGGCATCGCTACGACCTGCATACGCACCCGACCTACGTGATTGCCCTGATCACGGACGGATGCGAGCGCGTCCGCATCGGACACCAGACTGTGGTCGCGCCGTCCGGCACGGTTCTCATCGTCGATCCCGAAGTGTGGCATGACGGCGAGGCGGGTGCCGACGAAGGCTGGGCCTACCGGACCTTTTATCCTTCAGTCCCGCTTATGAGCAGGATCGCCGCAGAACTGGGGCAGGATCGTCCGCCGTTGTTTTCGCAAGCGATCATAGGTGACAGCGACCTCGTCCAGGCGCTTGCCCTGGCGCACCGGGACTCGACATCCGGTGACGCGACGAGTGGCGAGACATCCATGCTCGTGGCCTTGCGCAAACTCATTCTCCGGTACGGCGATTGGGGCGGCCGACCCGAAATGGTCGAGGGCTTGGGGTCGCGGAGCAGGCTCTCGATCTATGAGCAGGTCATCGAGGACAGCCTCACCGCCGAACTCGACCTGCAGCGGCTCGCTCGAGCCGCGGGAGTGACACGGTTTCAGGTCATCCGGGATTTCAAGAAGGTGGTGGGACTGACCCCGGCGGCATTCATCCGTGACCGGAAATTGCGCCGCGCCAATCTGCTGATACAGCAAGGCTCAAGTCTCGCCGATGCAGCCTCTGCGGCCGGCTTCTCGGACCAGAGCCATCTCTCACGCATTTTCCGTGCGGCGCATGGCATGACGCCGGGGATGTTCAGACGGGCTGGCTGACATAGCTGTGCTCAACCGGATTGGCTGAGCACCGCGCTGGTCTTCAGCAGACGGCTGATGTCCGCCGCCTTCGACGGCACGCCGATGAGGTAGCCCTGCGCCTCGACGCAGCCATATCTGCGCAGCCTATCAAGCTGGGCATCGGTCTCGACGCCTTCGGCGGTAACGGTGATGCCAAGCTCCTGGCCAAGCCCGATGATGGTGCGCACGATCGCCGCCGTGTCACGGTTGTCGATGTCGCGGATGAACGAGCGGTCGATCTTGATCTTGTCGACAGGAAAGCGCCGGAGATAACCGAGTGACGAATAGCCGGTACCGAAATCGTCCAGCGCAATGCGGATGCCGAGATCGCGCAACTGCCTGAGCGTCTTCAGCACCGTATCGCTTTCGTCCATCAGCACCGTCTCGGTGATTTCCAGTTCGAGCCGGTTGGCCTGCACGCCGGAAAATGCCAACGCCGAGATGACGCTGCGGGCAAAGCTGCTGCTTTTGATCTGCACGGCCGAGACATTGACCGCGATGCGCAATCCATTCGGCCAGCCCGCCGCCACTGTGCAGGCTTTTCTCAGCGCCCATTCTCCAAGCGGCACGATCAGCCCGGTTTCTTCGGCGATCGCGATGAAACCATCGGGCGCTACCAGGCCGCGAGACGGCGAATGCCACCGCATCAAGGCCTCCGTGCCGACGATATCGCCGGAGGCGATGTTCATGATCGGCTGGAAATCCAGCGCGAATTCCCGGCGCGGCAGTGCAGCCTCGAGGTCGGTCTCCAGCGCCCGGCGCTCCCGCACCATCGCATCCATGCCCGGCTCGAAGAAGCGGTAGACGTTGCGGCCTTCGCTCTTGCCCCGGTAGAGGGCCATGTCGGCGTTCTTCAGCAGCGTGTCGGCATCCTTGCCGTCATCGGGGTAGAGCGCGATGCCGAGGCTGATGCCGACGTGCATGTCGCGGCTTTTGTCGCGGAACGGCTTGGCGATGATGTCGATGATGCGCTTTGCCAGTTTTTCCGCGTCGCCCGCACCTTTGGGGTTGAACTGGATGATGGCGAACTCGTCGCCGCCGAACCGGGCGACCACATCGGTCTCGTTGCGCAGGCAACGCTGCAGCCGTTCAGCCACGCATTTCAGTAGCCAGTCGCCGGCCGGGTGGCCCCAGGTGTCGTTGACGGCCTTGAATCGATCGAGGTCGAGCGAGAATATCGCCAACGGTGTGCCCTTGGCCTCGCTCAAGGTCTGGTCGAGCCGTTCGCGGAACATCGAGCGGTTGGGCAGGTTGGTCAGCGTGTCGTGATGGGCAAGATGGGTCATGCGCTCTTCGACGCGCCGGCGCTCGGAGACATCTTCGAAGGTTGCGACCCAGCCGCCGCCGCTCATTGGCCGGCGCGCGATCAGCAGCGTTCTGCCATCGGCAAGATGGCGGTGAGTTGAGCGCGTCTCTCCGGCCTGCAGGCAGGCCTCGGTCTTCGAGACTTCGCTGTCGACATCGATCCCTGTATAGATGCCCAACTCTACCATTCGCTCGAGCAGGTCACGGTGGCCCATGCCGAGCGGGAAGTCGGCCCGGCTGACTCCATAAAGGTCGAGAAAACGTTCGTTGCGCACGATCAGCTTGCCGTCGGCGCCGTACATCAGGAGGCCTTGCGACATGTTGGCCAGTGCCGCGTCGAAGCGGCGGTGCTGTTCCTTCAGCTCCTGCTCGGCCCGCCTTTGCTCGGTGATGTCCTCGTAGATCGACACCCAGCCGCCCGGCGCCAGCGGCCGGTGCGAGATGTTGACGATGCGCCCGTCCGACAGCGTTTCCTCGTAGATCGAGGGTCTCGCCTGGTCGATATAGGGTTTGCGAATGGCGTAGAGGTCCTCGGCGCTGTGCAAGGCGACGCCGATGTCGACGCTGTGCTGGAGGATG
Source organism: Mesorhizobium sp. AR10 (assembly GCF_024746795.1). Taxonomy (NCBI): domain Bacteria; kingdom Pseudomonadati; phylum Pseudomonadota; class Alphaproteobacteria; order Hyphomicrobiales; family Phyllobacteriaceae; genus Mesorhizobium; species Mesorhizobium sp. AR10. The sequence continues at coordinate 5,320,370 of NZ_CP080524.1, read as the reverse complement.
TCGAAGAACTTTATGCCGGGCTGTACGACATCGGCATCGAGGCAGAAGATGCGGAGATAGTTGCCGTTGCAAATGATCATCCGCTCGTCGGCATCGAACATGCACAGGCCATGCGACATGTTTTCGACTGCTGCCGAAAAGCGTTCGTTGCGGTCGCGCAGTTCGTGCTCGATCCGCCTCACACCTTCGGCGCCCCGTCGGCTGACGGGCGAACCAGCCTTGATACGAGCGACGGGCATGAGGCGAACCTGCAGACCGATTGAACACGGTACTGTGGCCACCGCCGGTTAATTTACCGTTTTTTCAGGGAAGCGGATGCACCGAAACGGATGTCCGGCGCTTGGTCTCGATCGCCGCAAACCGCTTGAGGAAGGCATTCTGTGCCCAGGTCACCGAGCGCGGCGTGAAATCGAAACGGTCGGCGTTGAAGCCGCGCGGCCGGCCGAAGAACTCGGTCGCCTCTGCAGTCGAAAAGCCGGCAAGCAGCGTCGCCTCGAAATAGGCGGCGATCTGGTCGGCGCGCTTGATCTCCTTGCGCAGCACCGCAGCCAGTTCGGGCGGCAGCGAAAAGCGCAGATGGATGGCGCGCTGCAGTCTCAGCTCGCAATCCTTGTAGCTGCCGCCCATCACCGACTTGAACGGCGAGATCATGTCGCCGATGACATATTCCGGCGCGTCATGCAGCAGCGCCGCCAGCCGCGCATCAGCCGTGGCGTCGGGCACCAATTCCCCGAACAGCGCCTCGACCAGCAGCGAATGCTGGGCGACCGACAAGGCGTGGTCACCGCGGGTCTGGCCGTTCCAGCGGGCGACGCGGGCGAGCCCGTGGGCGATGTCGGAGATCTCGATGTCGAGCGGCGAGGGGTCGAGCAGATCGAGCCGCCGGCCGGACAGCATGCGCTGCCAGGCGCGCGGCGGCGCCCCGGCACGATCGGCCGCCATCAGGCCTCCTCCGCGCCGACGGCTTCCTGCGGACCAACGGTTTCCAGCGGAAAGGTGAACTTCGCCCAGGCCGGAATGGCAAGCGAGACGGTGACGTCACCCGCCATGACAGGCTGGCCGGCGTCGAGCGCCGCCTTGACCCGGTCGATGCGGGCGATGGCGAGGCCTGTCGTGCCGGCGGTCGAACCAAGCGTGCCGACCGGCCGCCCGGCGACCGTCAGTTCCGTGCCCGGCGCGGGCAGGGGGCTTTCACTCCGCGCGATCAGCACGCGCCGTCTGGCGGTGCCGCGATGCTGCATGCGCGAGACCACCTCCTGGCCGACATAGCAACCTTTTTTGAAACCGACGCCACCGGTTTCATCGAGCAGCACATCATGCGGAAAGGCATCGGCGAGCTGGTAATCGCTGCCACTTTCGGCAATGCCATTGGCGATGCGCAAGGCTTGCCATGCGGCGGTGTCGCCACCCTCGGCGGTGCCGCCGTAGGAGCGCGTGACCGCCGCGTCGAGGAAGCGCGTATCGGTAACATCAGTTGAATCAGATTGTGAGGCAGGTGAATCATCTCCCCAGGCGACGGTGACAAGTGCCTGATCGGCCTTGGCAATCTCGACCTTGGCGCGCATTTTATAGAGCATCAGCCGTCGCACGAAATCGTCGGCGGTTTCAGCGCGGCATTCGAGATGGAAGGCATTGTCGCCGGCGCGCGAGACAAGGAAGTCGAACAGGATCTTGCCTTGAGGCGAAAGCAGCGCGCCGGGCTTTGCCTCACCGGCAGCCAGCACGTCGAGGTCGGTGGTCAGGATGTTCTGCAAAAAATGCTCGGCATCCGGGCCTGAGACGGAAACGAGGGCGCGGTCTTTCAACTGGGCAAAGGGCATGGGCGGAAAAGCAGCCTGATCTTGCAAAACGGTTGGCCTTTACGTAAGCCGCTGACACTCCCCCCGCAAGAGACCGGACCCACATGGCCACCACCTACGACCTCATCCTGACAGGCGGCACGGTCGTCAACCATGACGGCGAGGGTTTTCGCGACATCGGCGTGAAGGGCGGACGCATCGCTGCCATCGGCGATCTCGGCCAGGCCTCGGCCGGCGAGACGATCGACTGTCGCGGCCTGCACATCCTTCCCGGTGTCGTCGACAGCCAGGTGCATTTCCGCGAGCCGGGGCTGGAGCACAAGGAAGATCTGGAGACGGGCTCACGGGCAGCGGTGCTGGGCGGCGTCACCGCCGTGTTCGAAATGCCAAACACCAACCCGCTGACCACCAGCGAGGCAGCCCTTGCCGACAAGGTGCGGCGCGCAACCGAGCGCATGCATTGCGACTTTGCCTTCTGGGTAGGCGGCACGCGCGAGAACGCAAAAGACGTCGGCGAGCTCGAACGGCTGCCCGCTGCTGCCGGCATAAAAGTGTTCATGGGCTCGTCCACCGGCGACCTTCTGGTCGAGGACGACGACGGCGTCGCAGCGATCCTGAGCAACACGCGCCGCCGCGCCGCCTTTCATTCCGAGGACGAATTCCGGCTGCGCGAGCGGCTTGGCGAACGCGTCGAGGGCGACCCGTCATCGCACCCGGTGTGGCGCGACGAGATCGCAGCACTCCGCTGCACGGAGCGCCTGGTGCGCATCGCGCGAAACGTTCGCGCCCGCATCCATGTGCTGCACATCTCGACCGCGCAGGAGATCTTGTTCCTCGAACAGCACAAGGATGTCGCGACCTGCGAGGCGACGCCGCATCACCTGACGCTTAGTGCTGATGATTATGCGCGGCTGGGCACGCTGATCCAGATGAACCCGCCGGTGCGCTCGGCCCGCCACCGCGATGGCATCTGGCAGGGCATTGGGCAAGGCATCGTCGATGTTCTGGGTTCCGACCACGCCCCGCACACATTGGCCGAAAAGGCAAAGCCCTATCCGGCCTCGCCGTCAGGCATGACCGGCGTGCAGACGCTGGTGCCGATCATGCTCGATCATGTGAATGCCGGCCGGCTGACGCTGCAGCGCTTCGTCGACCTCTCCAGCCATGGCCCGCAACGCATCTTCGGCATGGCCAGGAAGGGCCGCATCGCCGCCGGCTACGACGCCGATTTCACCATTGTCGACCTGAAGCGCCGCCAGACCATCAGCAACGCCCAGGCCGGCTCGAAAGCCGGCTGGACGCCCTATGACGGCAAAGAGGTGACCGGCTGGCCGGTCGGCACAATCGTGCGCGGCCGGCGCGTGATGTGGGACGGCGAGATCGTCACCCCGGGACAGGGCAGGGCGGTAGAGTTTTCCGAGGCGCTGGCGGTTTAGGCTCGGGAGGCGACCGGCTCAATCCCCGGCGACGAAGAACGTCCATTGTCCGGCGGGCGTGATGCCGACGCGGTAGAAGATGTAGGCGCCGAACTGCTTCATGTCGTTGTAGTCGCTGGCGGTGACGATCTTGAACAACTCGACCCGCTGTTTCGCATCGAGCTTGTCGAGCGGCAGCGCGAAGAAATACGGCCAGACATACAACTCCTGCGGCGTGCCGGCGTCGACATGGACATAGCCGGCATTGAGCACCTCTTCCATGATGGCGAGGATTTCCTGGCCTTCCGTGTCGCCCGAAAGGCCTTTGAGGAAAGCGATCGGGTCGCCGTCGATGTCGCCCAATGACAATTGGGTCATCGAGTCGCCCGTGCCGATCAGGGGCCTCAGCTTCTCGATGTCGCCGCTCTTGCAGGCCTCGACGATCAGGTCGTGCATGCGCCTGACCGGTTCCGGCAATTTGGTGAGGTCGTAGACGACTTCGGGCAAGGGCGCATCCGGATCGACACTCGGATTGGTCACGCCGCCATCGTTCGCAGGCCCTTCCGGCTCGCTCTGTTCGGGCTCGTCGGATGGCGCCGGCTGGCTGGCCGCGGGCGGCGTCGTGCCGAGCGGATCGGGCATCGGCACGGCACTTCCGGGCGGCGACATGTCGTCGGCGGCAGCCGGGGGAAGCTCCTCGCGCTTGATCTCGCTCAGCGCATGAGCCGGGTTGGTGGTGAGGCAGAGCGCCAGCGGCAATGCGGCGCAGCAAACGGCAAGCCAGATGCTGAGGATCAAGCCACGTGGCTTGCCTGACATCGAAAAATTCACCGTCTGCTTCTCCATGGTTCTCGGGCCCTTACGGGTGCCCAGGATCGTCCAGGTGCCTCGGGCCCTTGCCGGATGCCCAAACGGCGCGCCGCCGTCAAAAGAACCTGGCTCAGTGTTGCAGCCGTCCTGGTTCGAAGGCGCCAGCAATGACCTTTTCACGCATGCGGTCGAGCAGGGCAAGTGCCGAGGTTTCGCCATTGGCGCGCAGCATCTCGCCGAATGCGGTTTCGAGGGCCGCCTCGGCGATGATTTCCGGCTCGATTCCAGCCGATAATCCTTCCGCCCAGGCCTCGCTGTGGCTTTCTACGGCGGTCAGGCGCTTTTCTTCCCTGACCAACGCGTCGATGTCGCTGACGCCATGTTCCATTGCGATGTCCACCCTTTTCAAGCGGTGATCCGAAAGATGCGGATCAGGCTTGGGCTGTCCCTTTTGTACGCAGGTTCAAGTAAGTATTTGTAAATACGACATTTTTTAGGTCGTTTCCTAAAAAGTCCATCGTCTTCAGCAAACCTGCGTTCGATCCGATTCAAACTTAGCCGATTAGGCCGGCCTACGGGGTGAAAACCTTCAGTTTGAGTTAATTCCACATCCACGCGGCAAGGTTTCGTTAATACCGTTGCAGAAGTGCAACACAAGGATTGCACCAAGACGACATCGGACACAAGGTGGGGGAGCCTCAAAGCCTGTTGGTGGTGAACGGTGCCGAGGCGTTGAGCGGCCGGAAAATCGGAATCGATTTGTGCTTCGCTGCCCACGATTCGGAAAGCATGATGTGTAGATTCAACGTGTTAGAGGACGCGATCGCTCTGATCGCCTGTCAGTTGCCGTAGCGCGAGGCGATGTCGCGCGACAGCGTTTCGCCTTCCTTCATGTAGCGGCTGATGGCTTCCGTCGCTGACGCAGTGCAGTGCGTGTAGGTGCCGAAGGACCGGTAGCCGCGGTTGAAGCTGGCGATGAAACGGGCACGCCGCTCGGGGTCGGGGTTTTCCGATTCGATCAGCTTTTCCACCTCGGCGCGCCACTGGTCGCCCTTCTCGCCGCACAGATTGCGCAGGAAATGCAGCGAGCCAAGCACCTCCGCCAACCGCATCAGTCCGGGTTCGAACGGCGCCTCTGCGCTAAGCGCCGGCCGTGCCCCGAGGGCCGTGCTGGCGGCGAGACAAGCAGCGAGGAACAGCGAGGCGCGGGTCATAAGTCTATGTGGCCAAACAATTTGTCGCCTGCAAGGCGATTCTCGGGGTCATGCCCCGGCATTGCTCAGCAATTCTTCGGCCACCGCAAACACCGAATCAGCGAGTGGCAGCGCCGCCATTTCGCTGAGCGTGTAGAAGGCAGCGGTCTCGGCGTCATCGCTGGCCACCGCCTCGCCACCGGCATAGGTGGCGCCGAATACCGTCAGGAGATAGTCGACCGGGTGGTCATCGCCGCTGCCGTCGATGTGAATTTCGCGAAGCGGCCGGTAAGCGGTTGCCCGCAACCCGGTTTCCTCCAGCAATTCGCGCTGTGCCGCCTGTTCCAGCGTCTCGCCTGCCTCGACCTTACCGCCCGGAAAAGCATAAAACCCTTGCGAGGGCTGCCGCGCCCGCTTGACCAGCAGCACCGTGTCGCCGCGGACGATGGCGACCGAGACCGCCGGCAGTTTCTTTCGCATCTCGTCCATGGATTCCGATCGTTCGCCTGCAACCGTTGTGGACCGGCTGGCTTCAGACAGCTTTAGCGGTTGCGCAACGCCGGTTCCATCGCCACTTTTGCACCGGAGCAGTTCAAACGGCAGGACCAATCGATCATGTGCGGACGCTTTGCCTTGACCGCCACGCCGGACCAGACCGCCGCCTTTCTCGGTTTGGCGGAGCTGGAGGATTTTCCGGCCCGCTACAACATCGCGCCGACGCAGCCGGTGCTGATGGCGCTCGCCGGCGCCCCGCGGGTACCGGGCTCGAACCTGCCCGACCGGCAGCCGATGCTGGTGCGCTGGGGGCTGATACCCGCCTGGGTCAAGGACACCAGGGAGTTTCCACTGCTGTTCAATGCGCGCTCGGAAGGGGCAGCGGAAAAGGCTTCATTCAAAGCCGCCATGCGTCATCGACGCGCTCTGGTGCCGGCATCCGGCTTCTATGAGTGGCGGCAAGCCAAGGAGTCGGGCGGCAAGAAGGGGCAGCCGTTCTGGATACGCCCGAAGCATGGCGGGCTTGTCGCCTTCGCCGCGCTGATCGAGACCTATGCGGAACCGGGCGGCTCGGAAATGGACACCGGCGCCATCCTGACCGTCAATGCCAATGCCGACATCGCCCATATCCACGACCGCATGCCGGTGGTGATCCATTCCGGGGATTTCGCCCGCTGGCTGGATTGCCGTACGCTCGAGCCACGCGACGTGGCCGATCTGCTGAGGCCGGCACAGCCTGATTTCTTCGAGGCGATTCCGGTTTCCGACCTCGTCAACAAGGTCGCCAACACCGGACCGGAGATTCAGGAGAGGGGCGTCGTCGGGCCGGAGCCCGAGAAGGTCAGGCGCCAGAAGCCCGGCGCGGACGACAGTCAGATGACCTTGTTCTAGCAGAGGCTGCTATCGCCGGGCGCATATTGGCGCCCGCATTTACCGGCCACCGGCCGGCTGCACACCAATTCAGGCAGCGCGCGGCGATACGATCTTCTGTGCCGGCTTTTTCTTCTTCGCGGTGTGGAGAAGGGCGGCGACGATCGCGGCCGGGCCGATCGCTCGGTACTGATTGGCAAGCGCCGGTTGCTGGGCGCGGTTGGATTCCTGCTTGGTTCGGAGCATGTCTTTCTTCCCTGGTAACATTTTCGTGTCTGCGTTTGCGGGCCGAATCCGACCGAATCGTGGCGTCTGGTGAACTAGCCGGCGAATGTTTCATGACTGTGCCGACATGTTTAATAAAATGTTTCAGCGCGCGATTACCTGTGATGCACCGACTCTTTTGCCGGAAGTTGCGACTTGACGGCAACACTGGGCAAGGCGATAAAGCCGCCCATGAAAACGTTTTCCGCCATTTGTGGCATTTGCATTATTGGCTAGCTTCGCGCTGGTCCGGACGTTTTCGCCTCATCTTCCTTCTAGAGTGGACAAACGCCCCGGCCAGCAGGCTGGAGTCCGATTTGCGCCTTGGTGCAAGGGGGACTCCCTGATCAACGGACCGGGAAGGCACGAATGTCTGACGCATCGAAGGGCCTGCAACTCTACAACACGCTGACGCGGAGCAAGGAGGGTTTCTTCCCGATCGATCCGCGCAATGTGCGCATGTATGTCTGCGGTCCAACGGTCTACGACTTTGCCCATATCGGCAATGCGCGACCGGTGATCGTCTTTGACGTGCTGTTCCGTTTGTTGCGCCAAGTCTACGGCGAAAAGCACGTCACGTATGTGCGCAACATCACGGATGTCGACGACAAGATAAACGCCCGCGCGCTACGCGATTTCGGCGACGAGATCGCGTCGGGAAAACTGTCGCTGAACGAGGCGATCCGGCGGGTCACCGAAAAGACCGCCGACCAGTTCCATAGGGATGTGGCGACGCTGGGGTGCCTGGAGCCGACGGTCGAGCCGCGCGCCACCGAGTTCGTCGAGCCGCGTGCCGATGGCAAGGCCGATATGATCACCTTGATTCAGCGCCTGATCGAACGCGGCCATGCCTATGTCGCTGCCGGTGAAGTGCTGTTCGACACCGTCTCGATGCCGGACTACGGCCAGTTGTCGAAGCGCAATCTCGATGAGCAGCAGGCAGGCGCCCGCGTCGCCGTCGACGCGCACAAGAAGAGCCCCGGCGATTTCGTGCTGTGGAAGCTGTCTTCGCCGGAAGAGCCGGGCTGGGACAGCCCATGGGGCAGGGGCCGGCCGGGCTGGCACATCGAGTGCTCGGCAATGTCGGCCGCCTATCTTGGCGAGGTCTTCGACATCCATGGCGGCGGCCTCGACCTGATCTTCCCGCACCACGAGAATGAGATCGCCCAGTCGCGTTGCGCCCACGGCACCGACGTGATGGCCAAGGTGTGGATGCACAACGGCTTCCTGCAGGTCGAAGGACAGAAAATGTCCAAGAGCCTGGGCAATTTCTATTCGATCAACGAGTTGCTGGAGACGGAGACTTTTGGCGGCCGCAAATGGCCGGGCGAGGTGCTGCGGCTGGCGATGCTGATGACGCATTATCGCGAGCCGATCGATTTTTCCGTGCGCAAGCTGGAAGAGGCGCAAAACACGCTGCGCAAATGGAAGCGGGCAGCCGATCTGGCACCGGCGGCGGCACAGCCTCTGCCGGCGGGAGTCGTCGAAGCCCTGTCGGACGATCTCGCCACCTATGCCGCCTTCCAACTGCTGACTCAGTTGGCCGGCGAGGCTGCCGACGGCAACGCCGCCGCCGCATCTCTGAAGGCAGCGCTTCTGTTTCTCGGCTTCGATGTTGCATCGGCCGATGTCGATGAGGGCGGTGTCGCCAAGGCGATCGCCAATCGCCTTGCCCTGATCGCCGCCAAGAACTGGGCCGAAGCCGACCGCATTCGCGACGAGCTTCTGGCGCAAGGCGTGCAGTTGAAGGACGGCAAGGATCCTGTCACCGGCGAGCGCGTGACGACGTGGGAGGTGAAGCGGTGAGGGTGGGGCTGGAAGTCAGGTTGGCGAAAGCGCTGATGACAGCCAATCTCCCCCCTTGCGGGGGAGATGTCCGGCAGGACAGAGGGGGGTGGGAAGGATCGCTAACCTCCCGCTTAATCCAACCGAAAACCAACCGAGGGACGTGGCTGCAATTGGTTGACAGGCCGGAGGGACAGCACCCCCCTCTGTCCTGCCGGACATCTCCCCCGCAAGGGGGGAGATCGGCCGTCATCCCTGACTTCGCCAATCACGAAGGCAGGGGTGCATGATGGGTCACGACCTCGTTCCGCTGCGCCAGCGCAAGAATGCAAAATCCATGCGTCGCGTCATGACCGATGCCGAGCTGAAGCTTTGGAACGAATTGCGCGCTCATCGGCTGATGGGGATGAGCTTTCGCCGGCAGGTACCGATCGGACCTTATATTATCGACTTCGCCTGTTCTGCCCATCGCCTCATCGTCGAGGTGGACGGCAGCCAGCATGCAGATGCCGAGCATTTGCGTCATGACGAGGCACGAAGCGCCTACTTGAAAGCGAATGGCTGGACCATCCTGCGCTTCTGGAACGACGACGTCATCCGCGATATCGACAATGTCTGCCAGCATATCGTGATTGTGGCCGGTCTGGCCGGCGCCGATATGCCGGCAAGCGAACCAGCAAGGGAGGCAGTTTCATGATCGACCATCTCGGCATCACCGTTTCCGATTTCGACGCCTCGAAGGCCTTTTACGACAAGGCGATGGCGCCGCTTGGCGCGTCGCTGCTCTACATGGTGCCGCAGGAATACACCGGCGGCGACAAGGTCGGCGGCTATGGCCGCGACCGGCCGGTGTTCTGGCTGCATGCCGGCAAGGACAAGCCGAAGGACCATCAGCACGTCGCCTTCACGGCGCGCAGCCGCGCCGAGGTTGATGCCTTCCATGCCGCGGCCCTCGCTGCCGGCGGCAGGGACAATGGCGGGCCGGGCCTGCGCCCGCACTATCACCCAGACTATTATGGCGCCTACGTCTTCGATCCCGACGGCAACAATGTCGAAGCCGTCTGCCATGCTCCGGAGTGACGCGCGATGAGCCTCGACAACCGGCCGGTCTATACAGGCGGCTGCCAGTGCGGCGCGGTGCGCTTCCGCGTCGAGGGCGCGCTGGGCGATGCCTCCATCTGCCATTGCCGCATGTGCCAGAAGGCGTTCGGCGCCTTCTATGCGCCGCTGGTCTCGGTGCGCGGCGCAAAACTCGACTGGACGCGCGGCCAGCCGAAATATTTCCGCTCGTCCAACCATGTCAAACGCGGCTTTTGCGCCGATTGCGGCACGCCGCTGACCTTCACCGCGCCGGACGGCGTCGGCCTCGCGATCGGCGCTTTCGATGAGCCGCAGGAGATCGCCCCGCTGATCCAGTGGGGCACCGAGGCAAAGCTGCCCTATGTCGACACCATCCCGCAATTGCCCAGCGAGGACACCTCGGCCGACCTGTCGTCGGCGCCCTATCTTGCCGACCTCGTCTCCTATCAGCACCCCGACCACGACACCGAACAATGGCCGCCGGAGGAAAAATCATGACCGAAACTGTTCGAACCGGCGGCTGCCAATGCGGCGCCGTGCGCTTCCGCATTCGCGGGGCGCTCGGCCGCCCCTCCATCTGCCATTGCCGCATGTGCCAGAAACAGTTCGGCTCGTTCTTCGGCGCATTGGTGACGGTGCCGAAGGACGGCGTTGAATGGGTGCGAGAGGAGCCGAGCTATTTCCAGTCGTCGGTCAACATCGATCGCGGATTCTGCGCCCGCTGCGGCACGCCGATGACCTACCGCCAGCCCGGCGGGCTCGAGATCGCCATCGGCGCCTTCGACGATCGCTCGGATCTCGCGCCACAGATCCAGGTCAACTACGCCGCGCGGCTGCCCTGGGTGGAGACGATCTTCGATAAGCCCGTTCATCAGGACCCCGATTACTACGCCCGGCAGGAATCGATCATCTCCTTCCAGCATCCCGACCACGAAACCTCAGACTGGCCAGCACACGGTTTGCAATTATGAGCAGTGAACTGCGCACGCTTTATCCCGAGATCGAGGCGTTCGAGTCCGGCATGATCGATGTCGGCGACGGACACCAGGTCTACTGGGAGCGCTCCGGTACCAGGGGCGCCAAGCCGGCGGTGTTCCTGCATGGAGGGCCGGGTGGCACCATCTCGCCAAAGCATCGGCGGCTGTTCGATCCGAAGCTCTACGATCTCGTCCTTTTCGACCAGCGCGGCTGCGGAAAATCAACGCCCAATGCTTCGCTCGACGCCAACACCACCTGGCACCTTGTCGCCGACATCGAGCGCCTGCGCGAAATGTGCGGCTTCGACAAATGGCTGGTGTTCGGCGGCTCCTGGGGTTCGACGCTGGCGCTCGCCTATGCCGAAACACACCCTGACCGCGTCAGCGAACTGGTGGTGCGCGGCATCTACACGCTGACCCGGGCAGAACTCGAATGGTATTACCAGTTCGGCGTGTCCGAAATGTTCCCCGACAAATGGGAGCGCTTCCTGGCGCCGATCCCGGAAACCGAGCGCGGCGACATGATGGCCGCCTACCGCAAGCGGCTGGTCGGCAGCGACCGCAAGGCGCAGATCGAGGCCGCCCGCGCCTGGAGCCTGTGGGAAGGCGAGACGATCACGCTGCTGCCCGATCCGGAAACCAGCACCCCGTTTGGAGAAGACGACTACGCCATCGCCTTTGCGCGCATCGAGAACCATTATTTCGTCCATGCCGGCTGGCTGGAGGAGGGGCAACTCTTGCGCGATGCGTACAAGCTGAGCGACATCCCCGGCACCATCGTCCATGGCCGCTACGACATGCCGTGCCCGGCGCGCTACGCCTGGGCGCTGCACAAGGCGTGGCCGAAGGCGGATTTCCATCTGGTCGAAGGCGCCGGCCACGCCTATTCGCAGCCGGGCATCCTCGATCGGCTGATCCGGGCGACGGACCGGTTTGCGGGGAAATGACGATGCCAAGCCCCACCCCCCTCTGTCCTGCCGGACATCTCCCCCTCAGGGGGGGAGATTGGCTTTCATGTCAGCTTTCGCAAATTTTCCACGCCGCAGAAGAGGGCAGGACATACCAACTGCCGATCTCCCCCCTTGAGGGAGGGATCCGCAGTTGGCCAGAGGGGGGTGTTCAAGCGCCCACGGGACAATGAAAAAACAACGCCTCTATCTCTTCGACACCACACTGCGCGATGGCCAGCAGACGCCGGGCATCGACTTTTCCGTCGAGGACAAGATCGCCATCGCCAAGCTGCTCGACGAGTTCGGCATCGACTATGTCGAAGGCGGCTATCCCGGCGCCAACCCGACCGACACCGCCTTCTTTGCCGAGCACCGGACAGCCAGCGCCAAATTCGTCGCCTTCGGCATGACCAAGCGGGCAGGGGTGTCGGCCTCCAACGATCCCGGTCTTGCAGCACTCGTCCAGTCGAAGTCGGACGCCATCTGCTTTGTCGCCAAGAGCTGGGACTATCACGTGCGCGTCGCGCTCGGCTGCACCAACGAGGAAAACCTCGAGGCGATCAAGGCCTCGGTCGAGGCGGCGATTGCGGCGGGCAAAGAGGCGCTGGTCGACTGCGAGCACTTCTTCGACGGCTTCAAAGCCAATCCCGACTATGCGCTGGCTTGTGCGAAAACAGCCTACGACGCCGGCGCGCGCTGGGTGGTGCTGTGCGACACCAATGGCGGAACGCAGCCGTCGGAGGTGCGCGCCGTCGTCGGCAAGGTTCTTTCGTCCGGCATCCCCGGTGACCATCTCGGCATCCATGCCCATGACGACACCGGCCAGGCGGTGGCGAATTCGCTGGCCGCGGTCGAGGCTGGCGTGCGCCAGGTCCAGGGCACGCTGAACGGCATTGGCGAGCGCTGCGGCAATGCCAATCTGATCTCGATCGTGCCGACGCTGGCACTGAAGCCGGCCTTTGCCGACCGTTTCGAAACCGGCATTTCGGCGGAGGCGCTGACCGGCATATCGAGGCTGTCGCGCGCCTTCGACGAATTGCTGAACCGCGCCCCGGAAGCGCAAGCGCCCTATGTTGGCGCGTCCGCCTTCGCTACCAAGGCCGGCATCCACGCCTCTGCTCTGGCCAAGGAGCCGGCAACCTATGAGCATGTCGAGCCGCATGCCGTCGGCAACCGTCGCCGCGTCATGGTCTCGGACCAGGGTGGCAAGGCCAATTTCCTCGCCGAGTTGAAGCGGCGCGGCATCGACATGCCCAAGGACGACCACCGGCTCGACGCGCTGATATCAGTGGTCAAGGAACGCGAGGCCGAGGGCTATGCCTATGAAGGCGCCGACGCCAGCTTCGAGCTGCTGGCGCGCAGGATGCTGCACGGCGTGCCGGAATTCTTCAACGTCACCTCCTTCCGCTGCATGGTCGAGCGCCGCTTCGACGCCAACGGCCAGCTGAAGACGGTCTCCGAGGCGATCGTCAAGGTGGTGGTCGACGGCGAGGAGAAGATGTCGGTGGCCGAGGGGCACGGCCCGGTCAATGCGCTCGACATCGCGCTGCGCAAGGATCTCGGCAAATTCCAGAGCGAGATCGCCGACCTCGAACTCGCCGACTTCAAGGTGCGTATCCTCAATGGCGGCACCGAGGCGATCACCCGCGTGCTGATCGAATCGCATGACGCGACCGGCGCCCGCTGGTGGACGGTCGGCGTCTCCGAAAACATCATCGACGCCTCGTTCCAGGCGCTGATGGATTCGATCGTCTACAAGCTGATGAAGAACCGCGACATGGCCGGATTGGTCGCGGCGGAGTGAGGCAATGGGCTTCTCGCTCAGTTGGATGGGCTTTCGCGACTACAGCATAAAGGAAGCTGCGGCCTTGTTCGGGCGCGAGATCGGTAATTCATCCGAAGGTTTCGACGGGCCGATAAACGCCTATGCCAGCGAAAAGAACTGGGCGATCGTCATTCTCCAGCCCTGCAGCTTTCCGAACCCACCTTACCAATATCTGGCGGCGATTTCCGAAGGGCGGGAAGTCACTATCGCGCACATAGAAGAGCATCTGATGTTTGCGCGCGCAGAACTATGGCGGGACGGAAAAAATATCTGGAAAGTCTGGCACAGCGGCGACAAGGACATCAGGGATCTGCATGCCCTGGGCGATCTTCCCGCGTCTTTCGAAGCGCTGAAGCAGCAGTGTTTTTCAAAACAGGATGGAGAAGATTCCAAACCTGCCGCGTTCGATTTTGTTTTTGACATTCCTGTCGATCTTGCGGTGGAACTGACGGGCTTCAGGCACGATCAAGGTGCACCGGACAGGGTGTTTTTCAAACTCAAGGAGAAGCCCGCTCAACGCTAAAATTGGGCGGCACTTGAACCATCACCAAAAGTCCATTGATCCATCAGAAATTTGCGATGGTCTTGGGCTGGCTGCTGGCGCATAGCGTTGGGCCATGGCCACACAAGCAATTCAGATCGAAGCAGACGCCAAGGCCCGTCGCGGCTTCCTGCTGGCGCTTGGCGCCTATCTCTTGTGGGGGATGCTGCCGTTCTACATGAAGGCGGTCGCGCATCTGCCGCTGGCCGAGGTCATCGCCCACCGCATCGTCTGGTCGGTGCCGATCGCCGCTGCCGTTCTGATCTGGGCCGGACGCACCGCCGATTTCAAGGCCGCAATTCGCTCGCCCCGCACGATTGCAATGGCGGCGCTGACGGCGGCGCTGATCTCGGTCAACTGGGGCATCTATGTCTGGGCGATCGCCGTTGACCGCACCGTCGAAACCGCGCTCGGCTACTACATCAACCCGCTGGTCAATGTCGTCGTCGGCGCGCTGTTGCTTGGCGAAAGGCTCGACAGGCTGCAGATCGCAGCGGTGGTGCTGGCGGCTGTTGCGGTCATGGTGCTGACCATCGAGGGCGGCAAACTGCCCTGGGTGTCGCTGGCGCTGGCGTTTTCCTTTGCGGCCTATGGCTTCTTCCGCAAGACGCTGCCGATCGGCCCGAGCCAGGGCTTCCTGCTCGAAGTGCTGCTGCTTTCCGTGCCGGCGCTCGGCTACATCATTTTCCTGATCGCCGACGGACAGGACCATTTTGTCTCCAGCAATGCTACCGACACCGCGCTGCTCATCGGTTGCGGCCCGGTCACCTCGGTGCCGCTGTTGCTGTTTGCGTTCGGCGCGAGGCTCTTGCGCCTCTCCACCATCGGCATCATGCAATATATCGCGCCGACCATCGTGTTCCTGATCGCCGTGCTGATTTTCAATGAGCCTTTCGGCACCACCCAGGCCATCGCCTTCGGTCTGATCTGGGCAGCCCTGGCGATGTATTCGTGGTCGATGTTCCGCGGCCGCGAAATCCGGCCGGCGGCGCCGGCTGCAAGGTAAGGGATTCCCGATGTACGTGCTGCATATCGCCAACAAGAACTATTCCTCATGGTCGCTGCGACCGTGGGTGCTGATGCGCACGCTGGACATCCCGTTCGAGGAGCAGCTGACGCCGTTCCCGACCGGATCGAGTTGGAGCCTCTACCGGCCGTTCTCGCCCAGCGGCCGGGTGCCGTGCCTGACCGAAGATGGCTGGGCGGTGTGGGATTCGCTTGCAATCACCGAATATCTCGCCGAGCGCCACCACGGTGTGTGGCCCGTCGAAGCCAGAGCGCGGGCCTGGGCGCGCTCGGCCGCCGCCGAAATGCATTCGAGCTTCACCGCCTTGCGCAATGCATGCCCGATGAATTGCGGCCTGCGCGTCGAGCCGTTTGCGATGTCGGAGGCGCTGAAGCACGACCTCTTCCGCCTCGGCGACTTGTGGAATGACGGCCTTGCCCGGTTTGGTGGGCCGTTCCTGGCCGGCGATCATTTCACCGCTGTCGACGCCTTCTTCGCCCCGGTGGCGTTTCGGGCGCAGTCCTACGGGTTGTCCTTCGACGGCGCGGCCGCCGCCTATCCGGCGCGCTTGCTCGATCTGCCGGCGATGCGCGAATGGTATGACGCAGGCCTTGCCGAGACATGGCGCGAACCCGACCACGAGGCGGAAGTCACCGCCGCCGGTACCATAGTTGAGGATCTTCGCGCGACAGCGTGAAAGGCAGCGCCTTACATCCCCCGGCCGAGCCGCCTGACAAACAGAAAGACGATCCCCGCGACAACCAGTGATATCAGCGATACCACCCAAAAACCCATCGGCGTGTCGACCAGCGGCAGGCCGCCGACATTCATGCCGAACAGGCCTGATATGATTGTCATAGGCAACAGCACCGCCGTCATCACCGACAGCATGTAGAGCAACTGGTTCGACTGCGTCGTCAGCTTGGCCATCAACTCGTCCTGCAACAGCCGGGCGCGCGCCTGCAATTGCTCGCCGTCATGATGCAGCGTGTGCGCGCGGTGCGAAAGCCGTGCCGCCATGTCGTTGATTGTGTCCGGCAGGTCGTTGCGGTGCGAATGGTCGAGATGGCGGAACAGGCTGGTCAGCGTCGCCATCTGCCGATGGATGACCACCAGATGCCGGCGCGCATCGACCAGCGCCTGCCGCTCATTGTGCCATGCGTCGCAGACGATGCGATCCTCGATGCCGTCGAGCGTGTCGCCGAGGCCGCCGAGCTCCGCCGCCATGCCGTCGAGCGACTGGCCCATGACCGCTTCGATCAATTCGGCCGGCGAGCGGAACTTGCGCGCCCCGTTCTCGATCGCCTTGCGGATATTGTCGACCGATTGCAGCGGCTGCTTGCGGGCGCCGATCAGCATCGTATCGTTGAGGGCGAACCGGAAATGGCCGAGCCCGCGCGCTTCCGCAGAATAGTCGTGGCGCAGGTCCGGCAGGTCGCCATAGAGCCAGTCATCCTCGAGGTCGATGTGGCAGCCATGGCCGGCGGACAGGAAGGCTTCGCGCACCGGCTGCGGCAGCGTCGGCTCGGTGGCGATCTCGTGGCGGGCCCGCATGTCGGAAAGCTGGTAGCTGCGCCATGTCCACTGCGCTTGCGCCGCATCTTTCGTCCGCGCGCCGTCGGCGGTGAAATGATAGATGAAGAACAGCCCGTGCTCGTCGGGCAGGTAAGGCGACAGGTCGGTGCCTTCCGGGTTGAGAGCGATGTTCATGGTCGCTTTTGCCAGGTTCTCGAATATGGCGGCGCGCGGCCGATTGCGAATTCCCTAGCACGGGCGAACCCGGTTTCGTGTGACGGTTTCTTGACAGCCGATCACAGTCTGTCGATCACCGGCAGACGGCCGGCGGCGCCATTCGCCGCCAGGCCAAGCGCCGAAACGTTGGTTCAGCGCTTCGGTCCGAAGCCGGGATAGGGGGCGAGCGGCACCACGGCGGCGATGTCCATCATGCCGGCCTTGACCAGCGGCAAGGTGCCGAGATGCTGGCGCACGTCCGCGTCGCTGCCGGCCTCGAACATCATGCCGCTGCCTGGAATGTCGCCGCGGTTCCAGACCTGGCGCACCGCGCCCTCGGCATAGAGCGTGCGGCGCTGCTCGGCCTCGCCGGGCAGCAGCGGCGCGAAATCGGCATCGGTGAACTTTTCGGTGTTGCGGGTGAGAAGGGCAAAGAACTGCATGGCGGTCTCCTGTGGTTGGAATGGCGAAACTATCGCTTCGACTGGCCAGACTGTCTAAGACTGACTAGGCTAAAGTTGAGACCTTGTGGGACTTAGTGCATGGAGGAAACATGCTCGACCTGCGCCAGATCCGCTATTTCGTCGCCGTCGCCGAAGCCGGCAATGTCGGCCGTGCCGCCGAAGCGCTGCACATCTCGCAGTCGCCGCTCAGCCGCCAGATCATGCAGCTAGAGGAGCAACTCGGCGTCACCCTGTTCGAAAGAGCCAAGCAGCGGGTTCACCTTAATGCCGAAGGCCGCGCCTTCCTGGTCGAGGCGCGCGCGCTGCTGGTCAATGCACGGCAGCTGGAGGAACTCGGCCGCAACCTTGCGAGCGGCGCCGTCGGCCGGCTTGCCATCGGCTATGTCGAGGGCGCGGTCCATGCCGGACTTGTCAGCCGGATGCTGCGGCAGTTCCGCCGCGACCGGCCGGATTTTCATCTGCAGTTGAGAAGCCAGCGTTCGGCAGCGCAAGTTGAGGGGCTACGCCAGCGCGTGCTTGATCTGGGATTCCTATATGGACCGCCCGCTGCCGACGACCCTGACATCGCCGGCATGCTCGTCAGGCGCGAGCCGCTGGTGCTGGCGATGCCGGAAGGCGATCCGCTTGCTGATATCGCCGACATCCAGCCGCACCATCTCGATGGCCGCATCTGGATCACCGTGGTGCGCCAGCCCGACGACACCAACCGCGGCCAGTTCCTGGCCGCTTGCGCCAAGGCCGGCTTCCTGCCCGACATTGCCTATGAAACGGCCGATCCGTTGACCTCGCTTGGTCTGGTCGGCGCCGGGCTCGGCCTGGCGACGGTGCAGGCCAGCTTACGCAGTGCCGCACCGCCTCAGATCGTGTTTCGCGAATTGCCGTGGCTCGAACGTACCGTCTCGATCCATCTCGCCTGGCGGCGCAACGACCGGCGTGCGGTGATCGCTGATCTGCGTAGGGCAGTAGGGCAGTAGGGCAGTAGGGCAGTAGGGCAGTAGGGCAGTAGGGGAAGCTCTCCAGCCAATTCACATACTGCCTTACTGCCCTATTCCCGTACTCCCCTTACATCTTGTCGATCACCGACTGTACGCCCTCGGTCGGCGCATCGACCGACGACCCTGCAACCATGATGGCGGCGACGATCGCTTCGGGGTCCTCGACCACCAGCGGCTTGACCCGCTGCGCGGTGTGGATGAAGCCCTCGCTCGACATATGGTCGAGCAGCGCCAGCATCGGATCCCAGAATCCCTTGATGTTGGCGAACACGATCGGCTTGCGGTGATGGCCGAGCTGGCCCCAGGTCATGATCTCGACGATCTCCTCGACCGTGCCGATGCCGCCCGGCAGCGCCACAAAGGCGTCGGATTTCTCGAACATCTTGTGTTTGCGCTCGTGCATGTTGTCGGTGATCACGAGCTCGTCGAGCCGGTCAAGCGCGGTTTCGGTTGCTTCCCTGTTGATGAGGAAGCGCGGAATGATGCCCGTTACTTTGCCGCCGGCCCGCAATGCGCCTTCAGCGACGGCCCCCATAATACCTTTGGTGCCGCCGCCATAGATCAGCCGCAGGCCGGACCTGGCAAGCGAACGGCCAAGCAGGTGTCCGGCCTTGGCATAGGTTTCATCGCGGCCTGGAGACGAGCCGCAATAGACGCAGACGGATCGAATCGTGTTCATACGATGATTGGTGATTGGGTCTGAAAGCGTGGTCAAGCCCCAGAGGGTAACAAGCCCGGGCTTTTTCTTGTCGGACTCAGCAAAACAGGCTAGACCGGCGTTAGGTGGCTAAGGGGCAGCAGGGACATATGGCAATTAATCCTCTGAAGGCGTTTCTGTTCGCGGCGGGTGGGACCGTAGCGGCCGCGGGAACCGCCTATGTATCGGGCGCACTCGACCCGTATCTCAATCAAACGCCGCCGGCTGAAATCGCGGCGTTGACGCCGCCGGCAGCCAAGCCGGCCGATCCGGGAACCGAAGGCCGGCTGCCGGCAGCGCCCGCCGATGCGACGGCACCGGCAGCACCTGCTCCTGGTACGGATGCCACGGCGCCGGCAGCGCCCGGTGCTGATGCGGCGGCTCCGGCAGCACCCGCAGCGCCGGCTACGACCGGCCCGATCGCGCCGAGCTTCGATATTGTGCGCGTCGAAGGCAACGGCTCCATTGTCGTCGCCGGCAATGCGGCGCCCAACGCCAAGGTCGAGATTCTCAACGGCTCGGTGGTTCTCGGCTCGGCAATCGCCGGCCCCGATGGCGCCTTTGTCATTGTTCTCGACGATCCGCTGAAGCCTGGCGATTATACGATCGCGTTGCGCTCGACGACCGGCGATGTCGTCACCCCCTCGGTGCAGACCGCTGTCGTTTCCGTCCCCAAGGATGCGGCCGGCCAGGTGCTGGCCATGGTCGAGGAACCCGGCAAGCCGGCCGAGCTGCTTACCGTCCCGGCGCCCGAGACGAAGCCTGCCGCGCCGGCAGCCGGCGACCAGGCGGCTGCTCCGGCCACCGAGGCGCCTGCCACCACACCACCAGCTACGGCAGCTGAGCCCGCTACGGCAGCTGAGCCTGCGGCACCGGCGCCGGCCGTGGGGGAAACCACGCCCCCACCAGCGACCGCAGCACCGGCAACGCCGCCCGCAGCTGTTGTGGCGGAACCCAAGATCGTCGTCGAGGCGGTCGAGATCGACGGCAACAAGATCTTCGTCGCCGGCCTCGCCGATCCCGGCCGCAAGGTGCGCGCCTATGCCAATGATATCCTGCTCGGCGACGCGCTGACCTCGCCCGACGGCCATTTCCTGGTCGAGGCGACGCGCGACATTCCGGTCGGCACCTACACCATCCATGTCGATGGCCTCGACGCCGACGGGGTGAAGGTGGTGGCCCGCGCCGCCGTGCCGTTCGAGCGTGAGCCGGGCGAGTCGGTCGCCGCCGTGGCGCCGGCCGCGCCCAAGCCCGCCGAAGTCAAGCCGGCTGCACCGGCGACCGCGGCCGAAGCGCCCGCCGGAACCGAGCCGGCCACGCCGCCTGCGGCCGCTGATGCGACAGCCCCTGCGGCACCCGCCGCCGACGCGCCGGCTCCTGCTGCCGAGGCTCCGGCCGAGGTGGCGGCAGCGACGCCGCCGGCCGATGTGCCTGAGACGGTGGCGCCCAAGCTCGAACATGCCGACGGCGCCGTCATCATCCGCCGCCATGACACGCTGTGGCGGATTTCGCGGCGGGTCTACGGCCACGGCGTCCGCTACTCGACCATCTACCTCGCCAACCAGGATCAGATCAGCGATCCCGACCGCATCTGGCCGGGGCAGGTATTCAAAGTCCCGGAAAAGTCGAAGGAAGGCGAAGCCGCCGACCTCAAGGCGATGGGCGACCAGATGACGACGCCTCCGGCCAAGACGAACTAGTTCTATGTCGATTGAAGCGACGGCGCCCGCCTCCATCACGAGGCGGGACGCCTGCTCTCCAGAACGGGGTGTCTTGATCCCGCGAGATCAGGTCGCGTGCCGACGAAGAGCGAGGACGCAGCTTGTCCTGGCTGGACGATACGGCCTTAGCGATCAGCGCTCCCAACGTGATCCGAACGCTGCCTCGGCTTCTGAAGCAATCGCAAGCCATAGTGCGCAACGAACATGCAGAGCCCGATGATCGCCACGTGGTGCACGAAAAAGGCTGCCGTCGATGTCTGGAAATCCCAGAATTCGATCGTCATCTGCATGAACAGTTTTGATCCGACATTTACCGCAAACAGGCTGTGAACGCCGTATGCGGCGATCAGAGTAGCCAACCCACGCAGAACAAAAGTGCGGATTTTGCTCTCGGCGGTTACGCCAAGCCTGCTGTGCACCACGCCCATGATCATCGACCAATGCAGCCCGAGATGGATGGCGGCTGTGACCAGCGCCAGATAAGCAGCAAGCGTATGGATTTGGCGTGCGGTGAAGCTGCTGGTCAAAGGCAGGAAGCTGAAGACCGTCTGCGAGATGATTACGCTGGTCACCAGCAACGCAATCATGGTGGCCAGCAGCGCGAGGTTGACCATCTTGGTGGCAATCCCACGCGCCTCGCGCCGGCCTTTTGTTATGGCACCGTACCAGCGACGGTTGAAGATGTTGTGGGCAATCAACAACAGGAACATGGCCGTGCCGATGATCTCATGCGTCGCGTTGTCTAGCCAGTAGTAGGCGAGGGCGGCCATCAGCAGGCCGGCTGCCACAAAATCCAGCACCAGACGCAACAGGAACAGGGGTCTCACGGCAGGTAGGCCCGCATTCGGTCGATTGTGAACATGAAGTCGTTGCTTCTCTGCGATGAGTGGCACGATTGGCATCGCGAAGGGTTCGAACTTGCCATCACCTGCATGGCCGTATCGAATTGCTGGAACTGCCAGTCGCCGGTCCGCCGCTCCTCGTCAAAGTCGAGGCCCCAGCCCTCGCCTTTGTGCATGACGAAGTAGCTGCTCAGTTCGTAGTTGGTCCAGATGCCCAGGACTATCTGCGTACCGGGTGGAAGTGGCTTGCCGGACTTCGCGATCTCTAGCGTTTCCGGAGTCGCGAACGCTTCCTCCTTGGAAGAGCCACGGTCGTAAGTCGCGTAGAGCACATACTTGTCGAAGTTCTCGGGAAATGTGACGCGGTTACTCTCTGCCCTGACACTCAGCCCGGACAGCGCAAGAATGCAGCCTGTGGCGACAATTAGGGGAAGACGTTTGACATCGATCATCGTGCTCATTGTCTCTCGTCGTCCTCTTGCCGATGCCACAGCATGTGGCCCGGGGAACAAATAGCGGAGGACGAGCATGCTGATTAGGCGCTATAATCCGCATGTAGTTAGAAACGAGGTTCATAAATGAGAAAAGGCGACTTCAGTGAGCTGGCCATGTTTATGGCGGTCGCCGAAGAAGGAAGCTTTACACGCGCAGCCGCAAAGCTTGGCCTTTCCCAGTCTGCCCTAAGCTATGCCGTCCGCATGCTTGAGGAGCGGCTGAAGGTCAGATTGATCTCGCGAACGACGCGCAGCCTGTCGCTGACTGACGCGGGAGAAAGGCTGCTTCATAGCCTGCGTCCGGCATTCGACCATATCGATAGTGAAATCGCTCAGCTTACCGCACTTCGCGACAAGCCTGCGGGCACGATCCGCATCACGACCTTCCGCCATGCCGCAAGAACGGTGCTCTGGCCTGCCTTGTTGAAGCTCCTGCCGGAGTATCCGGACATCGCTGTCGAGATCAATGTCGATGAAGGGCTTATCGACATCGTCGCCGGCCGGTTTGACGCCGGCATCCGCGTGGGGGAGCAGGTCCAGAAGGACATGGTAGCGGTTCGGGTGAGCGCGGATATCCGCATGGCGGTGGTAGGCTCGCCATCCTACTTTGCCGACCGGGAGGTCCCACAAACGCCGCGTGATTTGAGCAACCACAATTGCGTAAGCTACCGACAGAGCGCCGGGGGCGGGCTCTATGCCTGGGAGTTCGAGCGCGATGGTGTTGAGCTTGAGGTCCGGGTCAACGGGCCGCTCGTCATCAACGACAACGAGATGCTGGTAAATGCCGCGCTGGGCGGACTGGGACTGGTCTACACATTCGAAACGCAGGTTGCCCAGCATGTTGCAGACGGACGTTTGATCCGTGTGTTGGAAGATTGGTGCCCGCCATTCTCCGGCTATCACCTCTATTATCCAAGCAGGCGACAACATACGCCAGCCTTCGCCGTCCTGCTCGAAGCGCTTCGCTACAAGGGCTGATGGAGGCCGGGAATCTTGTCACGGCTCATTTATAAATCCCCTTTCTAACTGCATGCGGATTATACGGGCTAATCAGATAGGACGTTAAGGTCTACCTCCCTGTTCATCGACAACGGGAGTTAGATATGAGCAAGGTCTGGTTCATCACGGGTGCCGGCAGCGGCATCGGCGCCGCCACTGCCAGGGCGGCCCTGAAGGCAGGCGATCGGGTAGTCGCGACCGGCCGCAATCTCGACAAGGTCCGTAATGCCCTGAGCGATGTCGCAGGCGACAAGCTTGCGTTCGTTCAGTTGGACGTCGCCAACGAGGCACAGGCGAAGGCTGCGGTCGACGAGGCGATGAAGTCGTTCGGTCGCATCGACGTTCTGGTCAACAATGCGGGCTACAGCCTGCTCGGTAACTTCGAGGAATTGAGCACCGCTCAAATCGAGGGGCTGATCTCGACCAATCTGTACGGGGTGATCCATGTCATGCGTGCGGTCCTCCCCGTCATGCGCAAACAACGGTCAGGCCGGATCATCAACATCAGTTCACTGGCCGGGATAATGGGCTTCAAACACTGCGGGGCCTACAGCGCCGCCAAGTTCGCGGTCGAAGGCCTTTCCCTTTCGATGGCCGAGGAGGTCGAACAGTTCGGCATCAAGGTCGTGGTGGTCGCGCCGGGCTTCTTCCGCACGGACCTGCTAGATGCGCAGAACGCCAAATATAGCGCCAACACCATCGAGGACTACGCCGCTGAAGGCAGCGCCGAAGACATGTGGTCGAGCTATGACGGCAAGCAGCAAGGTGATCCCGCCAAACTCGGCGACGTCTTCGTGAAGCTCGCTGGGATGGAAAATCCGCCACGGCAGTTTCTGGCTGGCAGCGACGCCCTTGCGGCGTTCAAGCCGGCCCTCGAAGGGCACCTAGAGGAACTGCGCGCCTACGAGAACCTGTCCAGGTCGACAGATGGTTCTTTCTGATCACGGAAACCCTCAAAACCAAAGGAACTGGTACAGTGAAGAAACTCGTTATCGGCGCGGCCGCAGCCGCGGCCCTCACCATCGCTCTTGCCGCAACCGGCTATGCTCAGGACACGCAGGCGCCCGGCTACATGATCGCCAACTACACGATCAACGATCGGGCCGGGTTCAAAAAATACATGGAGGAGGCGGGTCCGCTGGCTCCGAAATTCGGTGGCAAGATCATCGTCTTCAATCTGAATGCGACCGCTGTGGAAGGCCAGCCAAAAAAGGTCATGGCCATCGCCGAGTTCCCGAGCCTGGCCGACGCCCAGCGCTTCTACAACTCGCCGGAATATACGGCCGCGCGGAAGTTCCGCGTCGCCTCGACCGAAGGCTCGGTCATCATCACCGAAGGCTTTGTCGCCCCGAAGCAATGACCACCGACTAGGGCGGGGTGCAACGATCATCGCACCCTACTCCTCAAATTGCCGCCGATATCGACGTTTCAACCATCAAGGAGACCCACATGGGCAACCAGCGCGACACTACCGTTCAGCAGGAAGGCGCGCCTTCGAATGGCCGCCGCCAGCTTCTGAAAGCCGGCGCGGCGCTCGCCGCTCTCCCCATCATCGCCGCCTCATCTGCAGTTGCAACGGCTGCGGACAACCAAACGACAACGGGTGCAACTATGACCGACGCAAAATCCCAAGACTTCATCAATGGCATAGCCGACCTGATGGCGCATTCGACCCGCACGCCGATCCTGCGGTGGCCGAACGAATACGGCCTGGACTACGAGGAGATTTTCTTCCCGGCGCTGGATGGCGTGACGATCGAGGGCTGGTTCATTCCTGCCGACTCCGACAAATTGCTCATCTTCAATCACCCCATGCCCTGCAACCGCTATGGCTATCCGGGCCATCTGGAGCCCTGGACCAATTTCGGCGGCTTCGAAGTCAATTTCCTGCCGGAATACAAGCTTCTACATGATGCCGGCTACAACATCATCACCTACGACATGCGCAACCACGGCCGTAGCGGAACAGGCAGCGGCGGCATCAATGGCCATGGTGTGCTGGAATATCGTGACGTGATCGGATCGTTGCGCTACGCGAAATCCCGGCCCGATACCAAGGACATGAAGACGGCCCTTTACAGCCGTTGCCTGGGGGCCAATGCCACCATCGTTGGCATGAAAAAGCACCCCGAAGAATTCGCCCACATCAAGGCGATGATAGCCTTGCAGCCGGTGTCGCCGGCGGTGTTCGTCCAGACGGCGATGGAGAACCAGAAAATCGCAAATGGTGTCAAACTGTTCGACGTGGCCTTTCACAAACAGACCGGCTTTCACCTCGCTGACGTCTGGCCAATGGAGTATGCCAAGGCGGTAACGGTTCCGACACTCGTCGCGCAGGTCCGCAATGATTTCCTGACCAAACTCTCCAATGTGCAGGAAATCTACGACACCATCTCCTCTCGGGACAAGAAACTCTTCTGGATCGAAGGGACGGACCAGCGTTTCGAAGGATACAACTACTTCGGCAAGAACCCACAGCTGGTGCTGGATTGGTTCGACACCCGCGTTTCATAACCTAGCAGCCGATCTGCCCATAAGGGCAGCTTGCCCTGGATACGGTCATCGTTTATCGCCGATGGACGATGACCGAATCCCCCCTCGAAGCTGATGGACGCCGCGCGGCCGACAAATGCGCGCCAGGCAATTACGTCCCCGACAGCCGCGCCGTTGCCGCCCGCATGGCTGCCCTTTCGCATCCGGCGCGCATCGAGATCCTCAAACATCTCTCGGCCAGCAGTTCCTGCTGCTGCCGCGAGGTCGTCGACCATCTCGACCTGGCGCAGTCCACCGTTTCCCAGCACCTGAAGATCCTGGTCGAGGCCGGGCTGGTGCGCTTTGCGCCCGACCGCCAGCGCTCTCGCTATGAGGTCGACCGCGCGGCGCTTGCCGATGTCTCCGCATCGGTCACGGCGCTCGTCAATTCCTGCTGCTCCGGCCGCTAGGCCATGATCCCGAACCGAAGATCCGCGTATAGCGAAAAGTGGAAACCGGTTTTCCGAAAAGATCATGGCCAATAAGACATAAGAAGAAGGCACCAGAAAATGGCCGAAAAAACCGTCTCCGCCGATTCCTCGACCCTCAGGACCTTGCGCAATCTGTGGCCGTATATGTGGCCGGCCGACCGCGCCGACCTCAGGGCGCGGGTCACCTGGGCGACGCTGTTGCTGGTCGTCGCCAAGCTGACGCTGGTGGCCGGTCCGTATTTCTTCAAATGGGCGACCGACGCGCTGGCCGGCGACGCCAGATCGGCGCCGCCGCTGCCGGCCTTCCTGCTGGCGCCGGTCATGCTGGTCATCGCCTACAACGTCGTGCGGCTGGTGCAGCTCGGTTTCAACCAGCTGCGCGATGCGCTGTTTGCCCGGGTCGGGCAACATGCGGTGCGCCAGCTCGCCTTCCGTACCTTCGTCCACATGCATGAACTGTCGCTGCGCTTCCATCTCGAGCGGCGCACCGGCGGCCTGTCGCGCATCATCGAGCGCGGCACCAAGGGCATCGAGACGATCGTGCGCTTCATCATGCTCAACACGGCGCCGACCATCCTCGAATTCGCGCTGACCGCCGGCATCTTTGCCGTCACCTATGGCTGGAAATACGTGGCGGTCGTCGCCGTCACGGTGCTGCTCTATGTCTGGTTCACCGTCAGGGCGAGCGACTGGCGCATCTCGATCCGCCGCGACATGAACGACAGCGATACCGACGCCAATACCAAGGCGATCGACTCGCTGCTCAACTACGAGACGGTCAAGTATTTCAACAATGAAGGCATGGAGGCCGAGCGCTTCGACCGCTCGATGGCGCGTTACGAGATTGCCGCGACCAGGATCTGGACCTCGCTCGGTTGGCTGAACTTCGGCCAGGGCATCATCTTCGGCCTCGGCACGGTCATCGTCATGTGCATGTCGGCGCTGGAAGTGCAGGCAGGCACGCAGACGGTAGGCGATTTCGTCTTCATCAACGCCATGCTGATCCAGCTTTCAGTGCCGCTCAACTTCATCGGCTTCATCTATCGCGAAATCCGTCAGGGGCTGACCGACATCGAGCACATGTTCGACCTGCTCGACGTCCCCCAGGAGATCGTCGACAGACCGGACGCGAAGCCTTTGGCCGTCGGCGCCGGCAAGGTCGAGTTCCGCGACGTGCATTTCTCCTACGATCCCAACCGCAAGATCCTGAAAGGCATCAGCTTCGAGGTGCCTGCAGGAAAGACGGTTGCCATTGTAGGCCCATCCGGCGCCGGCAAGTCGACGATTTCGCGGCTTCTGTTCCGCTTCTATGATATACAGAGCGGGGCCGTGCTGATCGACGGCCAGGATATCAGAGACGTGACCCAGGAGAGCCTGCGCGGGGCGATCGGCATGGTGCCGCAGGACACCGTGCTGTTCAACGACACCATCGCCTACAACATCAGCTACGGCCGCATCGGCGCCAGCGAGGAGGATGTGCGCAAGGCCGCCGAACTCGCCCAGATCGGCCCGTTCATCGAACGGTTGCCCGACGGCTATCGCTCGATGGTCGGCGAGCGCGGGCTGAAACTGTCCGGCGGCGAAAAGCAGCGCGTGGCGATCGCCCGCACCATCCTCAAGGCGCCGCCGATCCTGATGCTCGACGAGGCGACCTCGGCGTTGGACAGCCACACCGAGCAGGAGATCCAGGCGGCACTCGACCTCGTCAGCCAGGGCCGCACCACCATCGTCATCGCTCACCGGCTGTCGACGGTGATCACGGCCGACGAGATCATCGTGCTGCAGGACGGCCAGATCGCCGAGCGCGGCACCCATGCCGCCCTGATGCGCGAGCGCGGGCTCTATGCCTCGATGTGGGACCGCCAGCGCGAGGCCACCGAAGCCGAGGAGCGGCTGCGCATTGCGCGCGAAAGCGACGAGCTGGGCGTCGTCGTGCGCCGGCGGACTTCGGAGGTGAGCTAGCGTACGAACTGCCAATCTCCCCCACGAGGGGGGAGATTGGCAGCGTCATCCGTCGCGTCATCCATACGAAAAAATCCCCTTGACCTCAACTTAGGTTGAGCTCGCAAACCGTCTCTGAGCCCTTGCGAAGGCCATCGTTCGAGAACGGAGACAGATCGAAATGAGCGAAACAAATCAAAAGCATGGCAGCGTGTTCCGGGTCGACAAGTTTGTCGTCCCGGCTGCCGCTCGCGAAGAGATCCTCACCAAGGTCAGGACGACGCATGAACTGCTGCGCCGGCAGCAAGGCTTCGTCCAGGATTTCCTGCTCGAACAATTCTCGGGTCCGGGCGAATTCAACCTCGTCACCATCGTCGAATGGGAGAGCCAGGCGGCTGTCGACAACGTCGTACCGATCGTCAAGGCAGCGCATGAGCGCGTTGCCTTCAATCCGCAGGAGACGATCGCCCGGCTCGGCGTAAGGGCCGACATCGCCAATTATCAGCGGTTGCCCGAGCTGTAAGAAGGCCATCCCGCCCCTTGTGCCGGCGCCTCGACGCTGAGCACCTGGCCGGTGCGAGCGTCGCTGATCATGTGTTCGAAGCCGCGCCATTCGGCGGCGGTGATGAACAGCGTCTTGCTGTCCGGCCCGCCCAGCATGCAGGCAAAGCAGCCGCGATCGGCGTCGACGCTTTGCAGCATCCCTCCGCCTTCGTGCACCCGCACGCAATGCCGGTTGGGCACGTCAGCATACCAGACGGCGCCCTCGGCATCGATGCAGATGCCGTCGGGAAAGCCGTTGCCGAGATCGGCCCAGACCCGCCGGTTGGCAAGGCTGCCATCGGCGGCGATATCGAAGGCGGTCAGCCGGTTGGCGTGCGATTCGGCGACAATCAGCGTCCTGTTGTCAGGCGTCACCGCCATGCCGTTGGCAAAGGCGATGTTTTCGGCCACCTGCCGGATCGTCCCTTCAGGTGTGATCAGCACGATGGTGCCGGGGCCGAAATGCTGGCCGGCAGCCGGCGCCGGCCCGCCGCCATTGACGTAGATATTGCCGCGCCCGTCGACGACGATCTCGTTCCACGGGCTCTTTGACAAATGCCTGAGATCGGCATGGGTGACCAGCGTTCCGTCGGCTTCCTGCCGCAGCAGCAGCCCTTCACGGCCGGAGACGACAAGCAGGCGTCCATCCGGCAGCCAGTCGATGGAATAGGGCAGGACGGCCGGCACGGTCAGCACGATTTCACTGTTGCCTTCGGCATCCACAGCGACGATCTCGCCTGTGCCCCAATTGCAGACCCACAACCGCCCGCCATGCCAGCGCGGGGATTCACCGAAGGCGAGGCCATTCATGACGATACGCGCTGGTTTGGTTGCTGATTTCTGCGACGGCATTGCGAACTCCTCGGTTTGGTTTCGGCGGAGCGCTTCGCCTCCCATTGGTAGGTCGGTGCAAAGCGCCGTGTCATCCAAGGACGGGCGAGGGTGCCTCACTCCGACAGCAGCAATGGATTTTCCGGATGGTTGGATCGGTCCGGTCCGATATCGGGGCGGGTCCCACCTAAGGCCGGCCTAGCCGATTGTTGCGTTGCGGCGAGGGGGTGTTTCCGCTATTGAGGCCGGACCTGAAACAGGGATTGCCCCCATCTCATGAGCCTCGTCGACACGATCAAGAATGTGTTCGTTCCGATCCATCGCGAGGGCTATCCGTTCATCGCCGCCTTTGGTGCGGGCACACTTTTCCTCGGCTATTTCTCCTCGATCCTGTTCTGGGTCGGCCTCATCCTGACCGCCTGGTGCGTCTATTTCTTCCGCGATCCCGAGCGCGTCACGCCGGTCGACGACCGGCTGGTGGTAAGCCCTGCCGACGGCATCATCTCTGCGGTCGGCCCGGCCGTGCCGCCGCGCGAACTTGGCCTCGGAAACACCGAAATGACCCGCATCTCGGTGTTCATGAATGTCTTTTCCTGCCACGTGAACCGCGCCCCAGTGCGTGGCCGCATCTCCAGGATTGAGCATCGCCCGGGCAAATTCCTCAACGCCGAACTCGACAAGGCCAGCACCGAGAACGAGCGCAACGGGCTGATCATCGATAGCCCCAACGGCACGGTCGTCGCCGTGCAGATCGCCGGCCTGGTGGCGCGGCGCATCGTCTGCTGGGCCGAGACCGGCGGCAACATCGCCATCGGCGAGCGTTTCGGGCTGATCCGCTTCGGCTCGCGCGTCGACGTGTTCCTGCCTCTGGCTGCGACGCCGCGCGTTGCCGTCGGCCAGACGGCCGTCGGCGGCGAAACTGTGCTCGCCGAATTTGGCGGCGTAGCCGGAACGCCGCTGGTCAGGGTTTCTTAAGCGATGGGCGCGCCATTCAAGAAATTCGAGGCGCATGGCAGCGGCGGCCCGCGCATCCGCGAAATCCCGATGCGCATGGTGCTGCCCAACCTCGTCACCGTGCTCGCCATCTGTGCTGGGCTGTCCGGCATCCGCTTCGGCTTCGAAGGCCGCTTCGAGCCGGCGGTGGTGATGGTGCTGCTGGCCGCCTTCCTCGATGGTATTGACGGGCGCCTGGCGCGGATGCTGAAGGCGACTTCCAAATTTGGCGCGCAGATGGATTCGCTGGCCGACATCGTCAATTTCGGCGTCGCGCCCGCTTTGGTGCTGTACGCCTTCTTGCTCGACCGCGCCGGCTCGCCGGGCTGGATCGCGGTCCTTCTGTTTGCCATAGCCTGCGGGCTGAGGCTTGCCCGCTTCAACGTGCTGGACGAGGACAACGACCGTCCGATCTGGCAGAGCGAATATTTCGTCGGCGTGCCGGCGCCGGCGGGTGCCGTGCTGGTCATGCTGCCGCTTTATCTGTCGTTCCTGCGGGTCGGCATTGAGCCCAGCCGTCCCGCCGCCTTCGTCGCCACCGGCTTCACCATTCTGGTCGCCTTCCTGCTGGTCAGCCGTCTGCCGGTCTATTCCGGCAAGAGCCTGAAAGTGCCGGGCGACAAGGTGCTGCCGATCATCCTTGCCGTCGTGCTCTACGTCCTGCTGCTGATGACCTATCCCTGGTACACGCTGACCGCGTCGGTCGCCGGCTACCTGCTCTTCCTGCCGTTCAGCGTGCGCGCCTACACGAACCGCGCCAAGCGCGAAGGCGAGAAAGTGCCGCCCTCGGATATCGGCTGACGCTTACCTGACGCGGCTTTCCACGCCTGGTGCATGACACGCGGCCCTGTCGGAACCTGCCGGGCATCTTGACCGTTGTGTCTCAACGGGCGACCAGGAGCAGCCGTCGCGCGATGCTGGCAGGCATCTCTCACGGAAACGCTTCACCGAAGATCGCGCAAGCTTTCATCAGGGGCAGGACCTGAAGAAGAGCGAGGAGAAATGGCTGTCATCCTCATCGGTGCGTTGCTCACTGTCGCTGGCGTTGTTTACATAGCGGGCGCAGTCCTCGGGCGCGGGCGGCTCAGCGACCCCAGGCCCTCTCCCGCGACGCCGGATCGCCCGACACTTGAGCCGCGGCGGCGCGGGCTCGGTTTCTTCGGCCTGTCGCAGAACTGGCCGGGCTTGCTGATGATGGGGCTCGGCCTTATCCTGTTGCTGTCGGCGGTGGTCGTCTAGACGAGGTCTGCAAAACTCTTACGCCGCAGCGCTCAGCCCCAGCCGGTCGATCGCCAGCCTGCGGGTCGAGACGTAGTCGGTCTTGCCCGAGCCAAGCACCGGGATTTCCTCAACCTTGACGATGTCGTTGGGCACCATCAGTTCGGCCGCACCTGCCTGCTTGCCGAACTTGCGCAATTCATCGGGATTGGCGTCGTCGGCGGTGGTGACCAGCACGATGCGCTCGCCGCGCCGCTTGTCCGGCACTGCCACCGCCGCGTGGCGCTCTTCCGGCCACAGCGACTGCACCAGCATCTCGACTGCGCCCAGCGACACCATTTCGCCGGCGATCTTGGCGAAGCGCTTGGCGCGGCCGCGAATGGTGATGAAGCCTTCGCGGTCGACCGAGACGATGTCGCCGGTATCGTGCCAGCCGTCGAGCGGCTGCAATTCGCCCGGCCGGTCTGATGTCATGTAGCCCATCATCAGGTTCGGCCCGTCGAGCCACAACCGGCCGGCGTCGCTGATGCCCTCGACCGGTTCGAGCTTCATGCGCATCGCCGGCAAAAGCCGCCCCACCGTGCCGTCGCGGCCATGGATGGCGGTGTTGACGGCGACCACGGGTGCGGCCTCGGTCAGCCCGAACCCTTCGATGATCTCGGCCTCGAAGCGCTCGCGATAGACGCGGCGCGTCTCGGGCTTCACCGCTTCGGCGCCGGCGACGACGAAGCGCAGGCTGGAGAAATCGCCGTCCTTGGCGGTGCGCGCATAGTTGGCGAGGAACGTGTCGGTGCCGAACATGATGGTCGGCCGCACCTTGCGGGCGATCTCAGGGATGATCTTGTAGTGCAGCGGCGAGGGGTAGAGGAACAGTCTTACACCAGTCACCAGTGGCAGGATGGTGCCGCCCGTCAGCCCGAACGAGTGGAACACCGGCAGCACGTTGAGCAGGATATCGGAGGGCGCGATGGTGATGCGCGCTTCGGCCTGCATGGCGTTGGCGAGAAGGTTCTTGTGCGACAGCACCACCGCCTTGGGCGTGCCTTCCGAGCCCGAGGTGAACAGGATCACCGCTGGTTTGGCGCCGTTTTGCGGCTGCAGCGGCCAGCGCCACCGCAAGGCCGCCGCGAGCTTATCCAGCGCGGTGACGCTTTCCCGCACATCCTCCAGCCACAGCAGCCTGGCGCCGCCCTTCTCGACCGCCGCGACGATGTCGACGAGGTCGGCCTTCTCGATGAAGGCGCGGGACGACACAACGGTGCGTATCACCGCCGTGCGCACGGCGGCGGTGACGCTGGCCGGACCGGCGGTGTAGTTGATCATCGCCGCCACCCGGCCGGCCGACAGCAGGCCGACAAACGACAGCACCACGCCGTTGGCGTTGGGCAAAAGCAGCCCGACCGCTTCGCCCGGCGCCGTCACCGCCTCGAAGCGGCGGCCCAGCACCCGCGCGCCGATGAACATCTTGCGGTAGCTCAGCGCGCCTGAGATGACGTCCTCGATGATCGGATGCGAGGCGCCGACCCGGTCGGCGGCGTCGCGCATGGCCAGGAACAGGCCGCGATCAAGGTCAGTGCTGAAAAGCCGAGCCTCGGCGACACGGTCGAACAGCGCATTGGCGTTCGAGGCCTGGTCTGGGTTTCGCGCCGCCAGTTCGGCGATGGTCATCGGCTCCAGCACGCTGATCGACAGTTGCGGAAACCGGTGGCGCGGCGCCTTGTCCGCCGGCGTCAGCGATACCGGCAAACTCCGCGCACCGCCGACGAAGATCGGCACGATGCTGGCATCGGCCTGCATGGCGATGCGGGTGACGGCGCGAAACAGGCGAAATGTCTTGAGGTCAGGCTCGACGGCATCAGGCAGGTAGACGGCCAGCCGGCCCTTGCCCTTCAGCACCCTTACCAGCCGGCGGCTGACGAAGACATGTTCGGCGTTGAAGGCGATGGTGCG
This sequence comes from Mesorhizobium sp. AR10, assembly GCF_024746795.1. Taxonomy (NCBI): domain Bacteria; kingdom Pseudomonadati; phylum Pseudomonadota; class Alphaproteobacteria; order Hyphomicrobiales; family Phyllobacteriaceae; genus Mesorhizobium; species Mesorhizobium sp. AR10. The sequence goes on along the minus strand of NZ_CP080524.1, from coordinate 5,286,978 downwards.
GCCAAGCTCGCGCCAGGGTTCCAGCCAGGGCGACCGCGCCGAGACATCGTCGAGTATGTGCAGCGTATCTTCCGGCAGCAGCGACAGCATCAGCGCCGGCTCGATGCGCGACTGGTGCGAGATGACGTAGATGACCGGCGCCGGTGCAGCACGCGCGATCTTCATGCGGTCGTCGGTGATCCGGTAGGCGAGCTTGAACGGCACGTAGAGCAGCGCCTGGGTAAAGCGCAGGCCGAGGCGGAATTTTTCCACCACGCCGATCAGCAGCCAGGCCACGACGAGACCCGCAAGCAGCGCCAGTGTCAGGACCATGCCGCTCTCTCCCAACGTCCTCCACGCCGCGGCTCTTTGGCGGCCGCTTCGGGGCAGAGCCTAGCGGAAGTGCGGGCAAGGTCAATGTGGAGCTTTCTCCTTCTCCCCGTTCACGGGAGAAGGTGCCCGAAGGGCGGATGAGGGGCGGCACTGTCTCTCAAGCCGCCTTCAATCTCCCGCTGATGAAACGAAACTCCTGCGTCTTGCCGCCATAGCCGTAGGCGGCGGCCGGCACTTCATGCACGAAGGCGTAGCTTTCCTCATGCACCTTGCCCAGCAGCCGGCCGAAAGCGGAGAAGATCGCCTGGAGATAGGCTTCCAGTTCGAGCTTGGTGTTGGTGCCGTCGACCACCTTGATGTCGAGCCAGAACGTGTTGGTGCCGTGCTCGGCCAGCGACTTGCCGCCGGCAAACCAGTGCTGCGGGTCGAAATAGCTGATGGCGACCGCGGTGATGGTCGGATCCTTGCGCAGATGCGTCGCGGTCAGTTCGGTCACTTCCCTGGCGATGGAGGCGGACAATGTGGCATCGGGCTTGCCGGTGACGCTGACATTGATGATCGGCATTTTCTTGTCTCCTGAGTTTGCGGCGTTCTGTTCGCCGTTGGGGAGATAATCTCACAGTCTATCAATCAAAAAAATCGAATTGTTTTTAACTTACACTTCGATAATATCGAACTATGCAAATGCTCGATCCAGACCTTCTCAAAACCTTCCTCGCCTTCGTCGACGGCGGCTCGCTGGCGCAAGCGGCGTCGACTGTCGGCCGTTCTCCGTCAGCGGTGACGGCACAGATGCAACGGTTGGAGGAGATCGTCGGCGAGCCGCTTCTGTTGCCGCAGGGACGCGGGCGCGGCCTGACGCCGGTTGGCGAGGATCTGATCGGCCACGCCAGACGCATCCTTTCGGTGCACAGCGAGGCGTGGCTGGCGCTGAAGGGCGCGCGTGCCGACGGTCGCGTCGCCATCGGCACGACGCAGGACTTCGCCGACAGCGGCCTGCCGGATCTGCTGCGGGCCTTTGCCGTCAGCCATCCGCGCGTCAGGATCGAACTGCGCGTCGGCCGCTCCGCCGAACTGGCAGCGGCGCTACAGGCCGGCTCGCTCGATCTTGTGATTGCGATGCGCCAAGCCGCCACGCCGGACGAGGTCGGTGTGCTCAGGGAGCCGATGGTGTGGCTCTGTTCGCAAAAGGGGTTGGTTTCGCGCCAGGACGAGGTTCCGCTGGCGTTGCTCGATCCGCATTGCGGCTTTCGCGACGCGGCGATCGCAGCACTCGATGCTTCCGGCCGCCGCTACCGTATCGCCGCCGGCAGCGCCAGTCTGGCCGGGCTGCGCACGGCGGTGAATGCCGGTATTGCGCTGACGTTGCGGACGGCGCGCTTCGCACATTCCGGCATTGTTGAAGCGCCGCGCGATTTTGGCCTGCCGCCGGTTCCGGTTGCCGAATTTGCCATCCGGCTGCGCGATGGCGCGGACCGGCCGGCGCAGGATCTTGCCGCGCTGTTCAGCGGCAATCTTGCTTTGTCCGTAGCGCCTGCCTGAACCCACAAAGAAAAAGCCGACCTTGCGGTCGGCTTCAAAGTAGGACGGGCCGAGGGGTTTGGGGGACTTGGGGGTGGCCCGTCACAGCATGAATGCCTGAGTCCGATAATGGTTCCGTGACTTCGAAAATTTTTTTCACGGACAGATTTTCCTGGGATCAGAGCGCCGCGCCCCGCCTGGCCACCAGCCAGTCGCGTCCGGCATGGGCGAACACCGCGCACAGCACGATGGCACCGCCGATCATGCTGGCGGCTGGCGCAATCTCGCCCAGGAACAGGAAGGCGAACAGGATGGCGAACGGCACTTCGGCGGAGCCGAGCAGGCCGGATTCGGCGGCAGGGATGAGCCGCGCGCCCTCCGTCCACAGGATAGAGGCCAGCGCGAAGGATGCGCCGAAGGTGGCCAGAAGCACGGCATCCCGGGCTGAGACCGCCAGCGGGTCGGTGACCAACCAGCCGAATACGAACAGCAGGAACGCCGACACAGCACCCGCCCAAACCACCGGCGTGTCGCGGAAAGCGCGCACCATGATCATGTAGAGCGCGCTGCCGATCGTCATCAGCAGCGCCAGCCCGTCGCCGAACAGATGGCCGGTGCCGAAGCCGGACCACACCATGATTGCCACGCCGCACAGCGACACCGCGGCGGCGGCAAGCGTCTGCATGCGGAACCGTTCGCCGACCAGCAAGAAGGCGAGCAGCGCAGTGACGAAGGGCGCGGTGGCATAGATGATCGCGACATTGGCGACGAAGGTGAATTTGAACGCCGAGATGAAGGCGATGCTGGCCAGCGCCCCTTCCACCGCGAGCAGCCAGCCGCGCCAGCCGAGCCGCATGCTTTCGCGTCCGCCGGAGCGGCGGCGGCGCCACAGCACATAGAGGCTGATCAGGATCGCGCCGACAAAGCCGCGCCAGCAGGTGATGGTCAGCGGGTCGGCATGGATCGACTTGGTCAAGACGCCGGTGAGGCCGAAGACAGCCGCCGACGACGACACCAGGATGATGCCAAGGGTGCGCTCGGCGGCGAGGTCTGTGGTGCCTGGCATATCTGCGGTTTCTGTCATGTCACCAGACTACGCTGCCCTGTCCTGACACCATCCCGTCAGCAGTCGCATCCTACAGCCGCTTGCGGAAATGCTCGCTGCCGATGATCAGCAGGCCGGCAGCAACGATCAGCGCCGCACCAAGGAACACTTCGCGGCGCGGCACGTCGCCCCAGATCAGGAAGCCGAGCGCAAAAGCCCACACCAGCGAGGTGTATTCGAAGGGCGCCACGATCGACACCGGCGCCCGCTTCATGCCTTCGAACAGCATATACTGCGCGACGCCGCCGAGCGCGCCGACGCTGAGCAAAAGCAGCAACTGCTCTTGGTTGGGCGCCTGCCACAAAAACAGCGCCGGCACCGCCGAAAACACCAGGAAGTAGAAGTTGTTGAGGATGAGCTGGATCATCGTGCGTTCCTGCATCGCGGTCTTGCGCAACAGCACGACGGCGATGCCCCACAAAAGAGCGGCGGCCAGCACCAGCAGCACCGGCACAGAGAGGCCGAGATGGGTCGGGTCGCAAGCGACGAAGACGCCGGCAAAACCGATGAGCACCGCCAGCCAGCGCAGCATCGGCACTTTTTCGCCGAGCATGATCACCGAAAGCACGGTGACGATGATCGGCGCGGCGTAATAGACGGTGGTGAGTTCGGCAAGCTGCAGGCTGCGCGCGGCGTTGTAGTAGCAGAGCCACGCCGCCAGCGTGAAGGCGCTGCGCACGAACATCGGCCGCACGATCGGCGAACGAGCCGTGTCAGCAAGCAAGCGGCGTCCGCCGATCGCCGTGCAAGCGACCAGGATAGTGATGCTGCGGAAGAACATGATCTGCCAGACGCTCATGCCGACGACCAGAAGCTTGATCGAGGCATCCTGCGTCGAGAACAGGAAATAGGCCGCACCGGTGAACAGGATGCCGGCAAGCACCCTTTCGCGGGTTTCGAGAATGGCGATATCGGCCATGCGGCGTCGGCCTGAAGATGCGAGAGACATGTTGCGGCCCGAAACACCAGGCACCGCGTGATCAGGCTACACGGGCGAAACCTTGCGCGGCGCTACGCCAGCGGCCGGCTTGCGTTGGGGCAGGGATTCCTTGGCGAGCCGCGCGTCGCGATGCTCACTGCGTCGCCTGGTAGAGTTCCGAAGCGGCCTCCTTCAGAGCGCGACGGCCGTCGGATCTGAAATACATCATGTGGCCACCCTCGATTACATCGAGACGGATGGGTCTGGCATTGGCGAGCGACGGGACTTGGTTCACAAGGTAGCGCGAGGCCAGATAGGGCGTGACGAGGTCGGTGTAGCCGTTGACGATCACGACGCCGAGCGCAGGGTTCAGCGAACGTGCTCGCTGCAAATCGTCCATCACGCCGGCATAGCCTTGCCGCGAGGTGCCGTAGTCCCAATTGTGGCTGATCTCCCCGTTGAGCAGCCGATAGCTGACATCGGTGTGGAAATTCAGTTCGTCGCGGGCATAACCGACGAAAGCCGAGGTCAGCACCGGCACGCTGCGGTCGAGCACCGGATCCGGGCCGGCGATGCGAGCGCTCTCGGGCGCGATGTCGGCCGTCGCGATCGTGCCGTCATAGGGGCTGAGCACCTTGCCGCTGGCGCGGGCAAACTCCCTTGCGAACAGGCCGGTCGGGATGCGGGCGAAATTCCGCTGGACGAGTTCGAGCGGCAGTCCGGTAATCTCCGCCACGCGCCGGCTCGCCAGCCGCCCGCCCTGCTCCAGCCCGCTGACGAGCGCCGTGAGGTAGTCGCCCAGCGCATAATGTTCGACCTCGGCGAGCTTCTCCCGCAGCGCATCGCCGCTGACGCCTTCGGCGCGCAGACGCACCGCCGCCATGGAGGGGAGTTCGAGCGCCCAATGCAGCGGCTCGAATTCGTCCGGCTGGACAAGCATGAACTCCAGCGCTGGCGAGATCAGCACGATGCCGTTCGGACTGATGCCGACATCCTCTTGCAGCGTCCTGGCCAGCAGTGCCGCCCGAAACCCGCCATAGCTCTCACCGGCGAGGAAGAGCGGCGATCCGGTGCGGCCGTTCTGTGCAATAAAGAGCCGGATGAAAGCGCCCATCGAACTGGCATCCTGGTTGACGCCCCAGAAGCTGCTCGTATTCTCGCCCTCTGCCTCGCGACTGTAACCGGTGCCGACCGGATCGATGAAGACGAGGTCGGTCATGTCGAGCCAACTGTCCGGATTGTCGATGAGTTTTTGCGGCGAAGGCAGGAACTCCCCGTTGGCCGCGGTGGCGATTACGCGCGGGCCGACCGCGCCGAGATGCAGGTAGGCGGACGCTGCGCCCGGACCGCCGTTGAACACGAAGGTGATGGGGCGCTGCGGCCCCTTCGCGGCGTCGCCCAGCGGCTGCAGCGTGTAGGCGACATAGAAGATCTCCGCCGTGACCTCGCCCTTGCCGGAAAGCAGCGACAGCGTGCCGGCCTTTGCCTGATAGTCCAGCTTGCGCCCGGCGACGGTGATCGAATGGCTGGTGGTCTGCGGCGGCGGCAGCAGCGACAGCACGCCGCCTGCAGGCGCCGGGCGCTCCGCCGTTTCAGCGAGGCCAGGCTGCGCAAAAGTGGCAAGCATCAGCAGGGTAAGCGAGATCAGTTTCAGCTTGAGCAGCATGATGCCTCCACGGGAACGCCTCCCGATAGGTATGGTCGGGGCGATCGAAGTCAAAGAGAATGACGGCAGGTCAGAGGGGGGGCGCTGTCCCTTTGCCGTATCCAAGGGCCAACAGCCACCTTGGATTCGCTCACATGCAGCGGCAGACAGTGCTATCAAGGCACGAAAGACCACGAGAAGGATTGGGCATGGACGCCACAGCACTGAAGGCCATGCAGGCGCCGCTGAAGGACGCCTATCGCGTCGATGCTGCGCGCGCTCTGATCACGCTTCGGGCCAAAGGTTCGATCGACGACCAGTCGATCGCCTGCAAGGTCGAGACGGGCAGGGCGCTGGCGGTGGCCGGGCTGCATCCGGCGACCGGTGGCTCCGGGCTCGAACAGTGCTCGGGCGACATGCTGCTGGAGGCGCTGGTGGCTTGCGCCGGCGTGACGCTGAAGGCGGTGGCGACAGCGCTGGAGTTCAAGTTGGGAGCTGTGACGGTCGAGGCCGAAGGCGATCTCGACTTTCGAGGCACGCTTGGCGTAGCCAAGGATGCGCCGGTCGGCTTCCGTGCCATCCGGCTGAATTTCAGCCTCGATACCGACGAGCCGCAAGAGCGCATCGATGCGCTGATCAAGCTGACCGAGCGCTATTGCGTGGTGTTCCAGACCATCAACAGCAAGCCGGAATTGACGGTGTCAGCGCAGCGCTGACAATCTCCCCCTTGAGGGGGAGATGGCCGGCAGGCCAGAGGGGGTCGGTTCGACTGGGCTCAATGGCCTGCGGCAGCTGGAAGTTGGGGCCTGCGGCAGCTGGAAGTTGGCGCTCTACGCGCGGCGACCCCCTCTGTCGCCTTCGGCGACATCCCCCCCTCAAGGGGGGAGATAAAAATTACTGCGCCGCTGGTTCTTCGGCGTCGCCTTCGTCTGCGAATGGCGAGGCGCTAGGCACGCACTGCACCGACCAGCCGGCCGGCGTGGGCTGCTTCTGGTATTCGGTGACGGCCGACGTGCACTGTTCGCGGGTGTCGAAGGTGCTTGGCAGCACCACCATGCCGCCTTGCGGCCCGGCGATCACCAGATACCAGACCAACGCTACGCTCGGAGCAGCCATGGATTTCCTCGCTCTGCTTGTTGTGGGAGTCGGGCGACCCTATCAACTCCGGGCGGACGGCGAAAGCGCAGCCGGGGGGCGCTGCCGCGCCACGGCATCACAGCCGCGTGATGTCAGGCCTAACTCCGGCGCCGGTCAGTTCGCGGCAAAGCAGTAGAACAGGCCGTCGCCGCCAGTGCCTCTCAACGCCTCCTGGCTGCAGCCGCCGCGCGAGGCATGCGAGGAATTCCAGGATTTGGCGGGCGCCGAATCGTCGAGGCCGACGCGATCATGATGGCCCACCATCGCCACGCCCTCGGCCCCGCTCATCGTCCAGTCGCCGCAGGTCTGGTCGGCAACCTTCGTGCCGTCGGGCTTGGAGCCGGTCAGCACGTCGTGCCGGTTGGGCTTGTCGCCACGGCCGTTGACCACCTCGCCCTTCTCGTTCAGCGCCGTCTCCTTGGTGATGGCGTTGGCGTCGCTGTGCAGCGAGGCGACATCGTCGGCGATCTTTACGCCCTTGGCATTGACCCACGGCCCCTTGCCGATACGGTCGCGTGCGTCCGCGTCGCTGGTCGACAGATAGGCAGCCCAAGTCTTGCCGGTGACGCCGGCGGCTTCAGCCAGCGACCCGCAATGGGCGTCGGCGCCCTTGAGGCCACCGAGATCGGCGCCCTTGCCGGGGCCGACGCTGGTGACGAAGAAACTCATCGCTGCATCCTGCGAGGAGGCAGCACCGGCGGCAGCCAAGAGGGCGGTGGCGGTGACGAGAAGCAATCTGCGCATGACGGTCCTCCGTTGTTGAGTGATTTTCGAATGGTACATTCGAACAACGTCGGCGGTGGCGCAATTCTTCCGGCAAAAATGTCTGGGTGGCTATTCCGGCTGCCGGTAGGCAACGAAGCGGTTGTGCTTGGCCTGGAAGATCAGCCCGGTTTCCTTCAGCGTCGGGCTGGCCAGCGGAACAATGCGCTTGGCGATTTCCGAGGGGTGCGGCAGCGTTTCCGGATCCTCGCCGGGCACCGCTTGCGCCCGCATGGCGGTGCGGGTGGCGCCGGGATCGGCGGCGTTGACCCGGAGCGGCAAGTTCTCCGCCTCATGCGCCCAGGAGCGCATCATGGCCTCGACCGCCGCCTTCGACGCCGCATAGGGGGCCCAGAACGCGCGCGCCGAATGCGCGGCGTTGGAGGAAAGCAGAATGGCGCGGCCGGCATCGGAAAGCCTCAGTAGCGGGTCGACCGAGCGGATCAGCCGCCAGGTCGAGGTGACGTTGATGGTCATCACCTTCTCGAAGGTTTTCGCCTCGACATGACCGATTGGCGAGATGACACCGAGCACGCCGGCATTGGCGACAAGGATGTCGAGCTTGCCCCAGCGCTCGTGGATGGCGCCGCCCAGCCGGTCGATGCCGGCCATGTCGGCGAGGTCAAGCGGAACCAGCGTCGCTTCGCCCTTGCCGGTCTTGGCGCGTTCGGCCTTGATCTGGTCGTCGAGTTCTTCCAGCCCGCCGACCGTGCGGGCAACGGCAATGACATGAGCGCCGGCGGCGGCAAGCTCTCTGGCGATGAAGTAGCCGATGCCGCGCGAGGCGCCGGTGACGACCGCGATGCGGCCGGAAAGGTCGAGGGCAGGGGTCATAAGCTATTTCTTGGGTTGCTGGTCTAAAAACGACAGCTGAAGGAAGGAAATCAACTGCTTGGCGGAATTCTCATCAAGAGGAACAAAAACCGTCGAATCACCGCCAATGGCTTTGACGACGACGTATCTGTTGAGGGTCTCGCTTGACTGTCTGACTTGGCAAAAAAGAAACCCGTTGCCGAGAGGCGTATTAATATCGGCCTGGGCGTCTATCTGATCTTTGAGCAAGGATTTCGAAAACGAGAATGAATCACTGAGGTTCTGCCACAAGCCCCTTCGAGTGCTCATGTCTCACCTCCCTCCGGAGCTGGAAATCCTACGCCCCGCTTGTCGCCAGCAGCGACAGCGTGCGCACATTGTCGTGGCCTTCGAAGTCAAGCAGGCGGGTCGGGTATTGGCCGGTGAAGCAGGCGTCGCAGAATTGCGGCTGCTCGTTGTCGCGGCCGGCCTCGCCGACGGCGCGGTAGAGCCCGTCGATCGACAGGAACCCGAGCGAGTCGACACGGATGAACTCGGCCATTTCCTCGATCGACATGCGCGATGCCAAAAGCTTGGACTTCTCCGGCGTGTCGACGCCATAGAAGCAGGAGGCGCGCGTCGGCGGCGAGGCGATGCGCATGTGCACTTCCTTCGCGCCGGCATCGCGCACCATCTGCACGATCTTCTGGCTGGTGGTGCCGCGCACGATGCTGTCGTCGACCAGCACGACGCGCTTGCCCTCGATCATGCGGCGGTTGGCGTTGTGCTTGAGCTTGACGCCCATATGGCGGATCGAATCGCCCGGCTGGATGAAGGTGCGGCCGACATAGTGGTTGCGGATGATGCCGAGTTCGAAGGGAATGCCCGCGGCCTGTGAGAAGCCGATCGCTGCCGGCGTGCCCGAATCCGGCACCGGCACGACGATGTCGGCCTCGACCGGGCTTTCTTGCGCCAGCTCAGCGCCGATGCGCTTGCGCACCTCGTAGACGTTGCGGCCTTCGACCGAGGAATCCGGCCGGGCGAAATAGACATATTCGAAGATGCAGAAGCGGGTTTTCTGCGGCTCGAACGGGAACAGGCTCTCGATGCCCTTGGCTGTGACGACGACCATCTCGCCGGGCTTCAGGTCGCGCACGAACCGTGCGCCAATGATGTCGAGCGCGCAGGTTTCGGACGCCAGGATCCAGGCGCCGTCGAGATCGCCCAGCACCAAGGGGCGGATGCCCAGCGGATCACGGCAGCCGATCATCTTCTTCGACGTCATCGCCACCAGCGAGAAGGCGCCTTCGACCTGGCGCACCGCATCGATGAAGCGCGAATTCAAATCGCGTTCCTTGCTGGTGGCGACCAGATGCAGAAGTGTTTCGGTGTCGGAGGTCGACGAGAAGATCGCGCCCTGCTTCTGCAACGCGCGCTGCACGGTCATGGCGTTGGTCAGGTTGCCGTTATGGGCGACGGCGAAGCCGCCATCGGCGAGCTCGGCGAAGAAGGGCTGTATGTTGCGCAGACCGGCGCCGCCGGTGGTGGCATAGCGGGTGTGGCCGATGGCGCGGTTGCCTTGCAGGCTGTCGATGACACGCTGCTTGGTGAAGGTGTCGCCGATCAGGCCGACATGGCGTTCGACGTGAAATTGGCTGCCGTCATAGGAGACGATGCCGGCCGCTTCCTGGCCGCGGTGCTGCAGCGCATGCAGGCCGAGCGTGACGATGGCCGCGGCGTCCTGCCGGCCGAAAATGCCGAACACGCCGCATTCGTCATGAAAGTGGTCGTCGGCTTCGGCGGAAAGCACGTCGTCTGCGTCTGCCTTCGAGTCTGCCATTGGGGGCTCAAGCTCCGCTAAAATCGCCATATAAGGTGATAGTGCGTCGAAAGCAACGCATGCCGTACGCCGTTCACATGATCGTCAGTCCGGAGCAAAGCATCCTTTGCTCTTGATGGCGCCCGTTTGGCGAGCGCCATCTTGTCCATATCAGTTTGCCGGCGCAGCCGGTGCCGGATTGGCCGGGGCCGGAGCGCTCTCGGCCGGCGGCGCATCGGTTTCGCTGTCGTCAGGCGCCGGCGCATCGGCATCGTCGCCGGTTGCCGGCGCATCCGCTGCCGGTGCATCGGCTGCTGGCGGCGTCTCGGGCGCGGCCGGCTGATTCGGGTTGAGCTTCTTCAGGATGGCGTTTTCCGGATCCTCGGGCAGCAGGCTTTCAAGCTTGGCGCCGATCTCCTCCAGCAGCGGCCGCGACTTGGCGTTGGCGACCCAGGCGGGGGCCTTGGCGCCGGCCAGCCAGTTGAAGAACAGCAGCGCGACAGCAACGACCAGGATGCCGCGCGCCGCGCCATAGAGGAAGCCGAGCGTGCGGTCGAGCGCGCCGATCCTGGAATCGATGATCCAGTCGGCGAGCTTCATGGTGATGACCGAAACGACGATCAGCGCGACGATGAAGACGACGCCGGCGGCTGCCGCCATGGCGGCTTTTTCATTGTCGATATAGGGCTGGATGTAAGGCAGCACCGGCTTGTAGAAGAAGAAGGCTGCTGCTGCCGCCGCCGCCCAGGAGACGACGGACAGGACCTCGCGTGAAAAGCCGCGAACCATTGCGAGCATCGCCGAGACCAGGGTGAAGCCGACGAGAATTCCGTCAAGCAGTGTAATCGGCATGTCTTTCGCCCCACTCCGATCTCTTTTTCACGACTCGGGCGAGCCGCGTCACTCTTCTTCGTCGGCGCGGCTGCGCCGTGAGCCCGCTATTCGCGCCACGAGATCGGCCAGCTCGGTGGGTTGGAAAGCGCGGGCTCCGATCCCCCCGGCCCCGATACCACCAACAACGTCCTCGCTGCCCAAGGGCAGAACCGCGCTTCCGAAACCCAGCTTTTCGGCTTCCTTGAGGCGCTGTTGCGCATGCGCAACTGGCCGCACGGCCCCCGAAAGGCTGATTTCGCCGAAATAGACGCAATCAGCGGGAAGGGCAAGTCCGGTGAGCGAGGAAACCAGTGCTGCCGCCACCGCCAGGTCGGCGGCGGGTTCCGAAATGCGGTAGCCGCCGGCGACATTGAGATAGACGTCATGGGTGCCGAAACGCACCCCGCAATGGGCTTCGAGAACGGCGAGGATCATCGACAGCCGCGCCCCGTCCCAGCCGACGACGGCGCGGCGCGGCGTGCCCAGCGACGACGCCGCCACCAGTGCCTGGATCTCGACCAGCACCGGCCGCGTGCCTTCCATGCCGGCGAAAACCGCCGCACCCGGCGATTTCGCATGGCGTTCGCCGAGGAAAAGCTCGGACGGATTGGCAACCTCGCGCAGGCCCTTGTCCGACATTTCGAAGACACCAATCTCGTCGGTCGGCCCGAAGCGGTTCTTGACCGTGCGCAGGATGCGGTAGTGGTGACCGCCTTCGCCCTCGAAGTAGAGCACCGCGTCGACCATGTGCTCGACGACGCGCGGGCCGGCGATCTGGCCTTCCTTGGTGACATGGCCGACCAGCACGATGGCCGCGCCTGTGGATTTCGCATAGCGGATCATCGCCTGGGCGGAGGCGCGCACCTGGGTGACGGTGCCGGGCGCCGAATCGGCCATGTCGGTCCACAAGGTCTGGATCGAATCGAGGATCACCAGGTCCGGCCGCTTGCCGTCGGCTATCGTTGCGAGGATGTCCTCGACATTGGTCTCGGCAGCAAGCTCCACGGGCGTGTCGGCGACGCCGAGCCGCTGCGCGCGCAGCCTGATCTGGGCGACCGCCTCTTCGCCCGAGACGTAGACGATGCGGTGGCCTTTGGCCGCCAGTGCCGCCGCCGCCTGGGTGAGCAGCGTCGACTTGCCGATGCCGGGATCGCCGCCGACCAGAAGAGCCGAGCCGCGGACGAAACCGCCGCCGGTGGCGCGGTCGAGCTCGCCGATGCCGGAGACGATGCGCGGCGCATCCTCTATGTCGCCGGACAGCGTGGTCAGTACCACCGCGCGGCCCTTGCGTGCGTTGCGGGTGTTGGCCGGGCCGGAGCCGATGCCGCCCGATGTGCCTTCCTCGACCAGCGTGTTCCACTCGCCGCAAGCATCGCATTTGCCGGCCCAGCGCTGATGCACCGATCCGCAATTCTGGCAGATGAACTGGACGCGCGATTTGGCCATCAGATTGATGCTGGTTGGAAGCGGCGGAGGCTTGGCGATCCTGCCCACCCCCCTCTGTCCTGCCGGACATCTCCCCCGCAAGGGGGGAGATTGGATATCGCTGCCGTTTTCGCCAACCGCCGACGTTGCAGGAGGGGCGACGCCCGCAAAGCTGCCGATCTCCCCCCTTGCGGGGGAGATGGCCGGTAGGCCAGAGGGGGGTGTGACGGAGCGCGAGGGTAGGTCAAAAGCTACTCAAACCGATCCGGCAAATGATGTTCCTCGGCCAGGTCGGAGAAGCGGGTGAACTCGCCCTGGAAGGCGAGGCTGACCGAGCCCGTTGGGCCGTGGCGCTGCTTGGCGACGATGACCTCGGCCTTGCCGCGCATCTCGTTCATCTCGTTTTCCCACTTGATGTATTCGTCGGTGCCGGGCTTCGGCTCGCGGTTCTTCAGATAATATTCCTCGCGGTAGACGAACATCACCACGTCGGCGTCCTGCTCGATCGAGCCCGATTCGCGCAGATCCGAAAGCTGCGGGCGCTTGTCGTCGCGGCTTTCGACCTGACGCGACAGCTGCGACAGCGCGATGATCGGCACCGCCAGTTCCTTGGCCAGCGCCTTCAGCCCGGTGGTGATCTCGGTGATTTCCTGCACGCGGTTCTGCGAGGCCTTGGCGCTCGAGCCCTGCATGAGCTGGATATAGTCGATGACGATGACGTCGAGGCCGCGCTGGCGCTTCAGCCGCCGCGCGCGTGCCGCCAGCTGAGCGATCGAGATGCCGCCGGTCTGGTCGATGAACAAAGGCAGTTTCTGCATGGTCTGCGAACAGGCGACCAGCTTTTCGAAATCCATCTCGCTGATCTCGCCGCGGCGGATTTTCGACGACGGGATTTCGGTCTGCTCGGAAATGATGCGGGTGGCGAGCTGTTCCGACGACATTTCCAGCGAGAAGAAGCCGACAACGCCGCCATTGGCCGCCTTGAACGACCCGTCGGCCTGCTGCGCCGGCACATAGGCCTCGGCAATGTTGAAGGCCATGTTGGTGGCAAGCGACGTCTTGCCCATGCCGGGGCGGCCGGCGATGATGATCAAATCGGACGACTGCAACCCGCCCATGCGGCGGTCGAGATCGCGCAGGCCGGTGGCAACGCCCGACAGGTGCCCGTCGCGCATATAGGCGGCATTGGCCATGTCGACGGCGGTTTTCACGGCATCGGTGAAGCTCTCGAAGCCGCCATCGTAGCGGCCGGTCTCGGCCAATTCGAACAGGCGCCGCTCGGCATCCTCGATCTGCTCGGACGGCGACATGTCGACCGGCGCGTCATAGGCGATGTTGACCATGTCCTCGCCGACGGTAATCAGCGCGCGCCGCGTCGCCAGGTCATAGATGGCGCGGCCATAATCGGTGGCGTTGACGACGGTGACGGCTTGAACGGCCAACTGCACGACATATTGCGCCACCGTCATGTCGCCGACCTTTTCGTCGGCCGGCAGGAAGGTCTTCAGCGTGATCGGCGTCGCCACCTTGCCCATGCGGATGAGTTCGGCCGAGACCTCGAAGATCCTTCGGTGCAGCGGCTCGTAGAAATGGCCGGACTTCAAAAAGTCGGAGACGCGGTAGAAGGCATCGTTGTTGACGAGGATGGCGCCGAGCAGCGCCTGCTCGGCCTCGATGTTGTTCGGTGCCTCGCGATAGAGCGGTGTTTCCGCCACGCCGAATTTTCGCGCTGCTTCTGCCATGATGTCCCCGATTTCGATCCCGCTTCTCGATATCAGAACGGGACAAGTCGGTGATGACTTATCTGCACCAGTACCTGCCCAATCAGCCTTGATGCCCACAATTCACAGCCAGGGCTTTTCGGTGGAAAGAATCCTGATTGACTCGAATCGAGATGGCGAGCCTAGCGTCTTCGAAACAAGAACAAAACAGGAAAATTGGCCGCGAGCCCGACTTGCCCGCCGATCGGATGATTGGCGGCGCGAACAGTTCGTGCTGGAATGCCTCGGCCGGCATGGGTGAGCAGGGAGAAGTGTCGTGACGGTTGGACGTATGGCCTTTTCGGGAGTGTTGCTGACGGGCATCGCGATGTTCTGCACGACGGCGTGGGCGCAGAGCCTCCCGGTCAAAGATCAGGTGGAGCTGTTTGCGGCGGCAAAGCAGGGGCTGAGAACCGGAATTGCCCGCAAGACCAGGGAAGTCGACGCCCGTCCGGCGCTGCCCGGCGAAGTGATCGTCACCAGGATCAAAGGCGAAGGCATCGAGACCATCTCGAAGCCGGCCGCGGCCGGAGACTGGGTTGTGCGCAACCGCTGTCCCGAAACCGGCAACGAGGAGATATTGGTCAAGGCGGAGAAATTTCCGACCCGCTACGGCGAGCCGCAGTCCAAGCCGGATGCGCAGGGCTACCGCGCCTTCAAGCCGCTCGGCGGCGACATGGGCTATTTCATCGTCTCCAAGGAGATCGGTGACTTCACCTTCACCGCGCCCTGGGGCGAAGCGATGGTTGCCAGAACCGGCGACGCCATCGTTCAGGTGCCTTCGGATCCGAGCGACACCTACAGGATTGCCGCGGCGTCCTTCGCTTGCACCTATGAGATTGTCACCCCGGCCAAATGAACCGACGGTCAATCGCCAAACGCATCGCCCCAGTCCAGCCGCCGTGCGACCTTGAACCTCTCGCCATCGCGTTTGGTGAACAGTTTTTCGCCGGCACTGCCGTCCGGTTCGCAGAGTTTCAGCAAGACCTTGCCAGAACCCGATTTCGGCGGCGCGATCACCCGCGCTTCTTGGGAAGATGCTGGCTGTCGGGAGGCGGCAACAAAAATAAACTTCTCGTCCTCCCACGGCACGTCGGCGTCCTTGGCCAGCCGGTGCAGGCGCGAGCGGGCGACACGACGGGCGAAATGGCACCAGTCGGGCGGGCTGATAGGGCAGGGCGCGTCATGCGGGCACGGAGCAAGAACATGGGCGCCGGCCGCGATCAGTTGCCGGCGCACGGCAAGGATGCGCTGCCATCCGGCCGGCGTGCCCGGCTCGACGATCAACAGCGTGTCAGTGGTCAACTGCCAGAGCCGGTCGATGAGCCTCGGCAGCGATGCAGGTGCGATCTCGTCCAGCACATAGGCGCAGGTGACCAGATCGGCGGGCTTCAGATCGGCAAGGTCGATGGTGACGTCGCCGGCCAGCCAGCTGATGTTGGCGGTCATCGCGTCCGCGGCGAGCATCTCGCCGACCCGGCGCACGGAGGCACTGGCTTCCAGCAGCACCGCCTGTTCGAGGTCGGGCCAGAGATCGACCGTGGCCCAAAGCACCGTACCAGGGCCGGCCCCGACATCGAGCAAGGTCTTTGGCGCATAGTCCGGCCGGGCCTCGCTCAGCGCGTCGAGGCTGGCGCGGACGGCGGCATAGGTCGCCGGCAGCCGCGTCGCCAGATAGGCTCTCACCGCCATGTCTTCGGCCATGTGCAGGCGGCCGTCGCGCAATTCGGCGCGGTAGCGGTCCGACAGCGTTTTTGCTGCCTGCTTGAGCACCGGCAGCGGCACTTTTTCGAGGATGCGCTCGACGCCTTGTCGCAGTGGAACAGGCAGTTCCACGGCTCAGGCTCCGCGTGGTGCGAGCAGGATGACCGAGGCGCCGACGATGCAGAGTGCGGCCCCGGCAAGGTCCCAGCGGTCGGGACGCACACCTTCCACCAGCCACAGCCAGCCTAGCGAGGCTGCGATGTAGATGCCGCCATAAGCGGCGTAGGCACGGCCGGCGGCTGACGTGTCGACCAGCGCCAGCAGGAAGCCGAACACGGCCAGCGAGACGAGGCCGGGCGCCAGCCACAGCGGCGATTTCTCCAGCCGCCACCACGCCCAGAACGAAAAGCAGCCGGCGATTTCGGCAAGCGCAGCAGCGATGTAGAGGAGATAGCTCATCAAAAAGGTCTCGCGAGAACGAGACCTTTTTCATGTTTGGGCAGACAATGGCAAGAACAATGGCCGATTGGCCCGCCAGGCCTTCTATTCCGGATCGGCAACCTTGCGGCGACGCGTCGGCTTGGCGACGGGCTGCTCCTGCCGATGCCCCAGGTCGCGCATGTCCAGCGCCTTCTCGCATTTGGCCATGTAGTCGCGCGCCATCGGCAGCGTGTCGTTCTTCTTGGCGATCTGGATCTGGAAGATCACCAGGTCCTGCCAGCGGAAGGCGGCTTCCGAGGCGGCCAGATAGAATTCCCACATGCGGCAGAAGCGCTCGTCATAGATCGCCTTGGCCTTTTCGCGGTTGGCGGCAAAGCGCTGGCCCCAGTGCTTCAGCGTATCGGCATAGTGCAGCCGCAGGATCTCGATATCGGTGACGATGAGGCCCGACTTCTCGATCGCCGGCATCACCTCGGAAAGCGAGGGGATGTAGCCGCCCGGGAAGATGTATTTGCGGACGAAAGCGCTGGTCGCCCACGGCACGCCGGAGCGGCCGATCGTGTGCAAGAGCATGACGCCGTCGGGCTTCAGCAGCGTCGCCGACTTGTCGAAGAAGGTGCGGTAGTGATTGACGCCGACATGCTCGAACATGCCGACCGAAACGATCCGGTCGAAACGCTCGTTGAGTTCGCGGTAGTCCTTCAGATCGAAGTGCACCCGGTTTTCCAGGCCTAGCGCATGGGCGCGGTCGGTGGCGACGCCATGCTGCTCGGTGGATAGCGTCACGCCCTGCACGTCGACGTCGAACGCCTTGGCGAGATAGATGCCGAGCCCGCCCCAACCGGAGCCGATGTCGAGCACCGTCTGGCCGGCCTTCAGCCTGAGCTTGGCGGCGATATGGCGTTTCTTGGCCGCCTGAGCCTCGTCGAGCGTCATGTCCGGCTGCTCGAAATAGGCGCAGGAATACTGCATGTCGTCGTCGAGGAAGAGCCGGTAGAGGTCTCCCGACAGATCGTAGTGGCGCTGCACGTTGCGGCGCGCCCGCGCAGCGGTGTTGATCTGCTGCAGGCGCCGGAAGGCGTGGCGCAGGCCCTCGATCGCCTTCGACCAGGTGGCGTCGATGCCGCCACTGCCCATGTTCTGGAAGGCGATGCGCATGACACCCAGCACGCCGCCCTCGAGAATATCGAGTTCGCCGTCCATATAGGCTTCCGGCACGGCCAGCATCGGGTCGAAGGTGATGGCGCGCTCGGCATGCGCGGTCTTGATGTGCATGTGCACCGGCTCACCGCTGCCGTCGCCGAAAACCACTGTCGCACCCTTCGGGCCGGTAACCCTGAGATTGCCGGTGCGCACCAGGCGATCGAGAACGCGTTTGAGCAGAATATTCATGACCAATTGTCCCCTTTCGGTCAGACAGGCTGTCTTATTCTGCAACAATATATGGGGTTCGAAAAGTTCCGTTTGGCACAAAAATGCCCGGGCGAGAGGCCCGGGCATTGGTCCACAAAGGCTGGATAACGACAAAGTGATTAGAGCGTTGTGATTAGAGCGTAGCTCCAACCCCTGCGCCGTATGATCAGGCGTTGTCTTCGCCGCCCTCGAACTCGGTGTTCGGGTCGAAGAAGTTTTCCGGCCGCGCATTGTCGTTGATGTCGTCGCCATAGATGGCTTCGGCGGTCGTCAGCGTCTCGCCCTTCGACTGACGCTCGGCTTCGTCGGCCGTGCGGGCGATGTTGAGCGTGATGGTGACCTCGACTTCCGGATGCAGCGCGATCGCCACATTGGTGAGGCCGATGGTCTTGATCGGCTGGTTGAGCAGGATCTGGTTGCGGTTGACCGAAAAACCTTCCGCAGTCAGCAGGTCGGCGATGTCGCGGGTCGACACCGAACCGTAGAGCTGGCCAGTTTCACCAGCCGAACGCACGGCGATGAAGCTCTTGCCGTCGAGCTTTTCGGCAACCTGGGAGGCTTCCGACTTGCGCTCGAGGTTGCGGGCTTCGAGCTGGGCGCGCTGGCCTTCGAACTTCTTCTTGTTGGCTTCGTTGGCGCGCAGCGCCTTGCCCTGCGGCAGCAGGAAATTACGGGCGAACCCGTCCTTGACCTTGACGGTATCGCCCATCTGGCCGAGGCGGGAAACGCGTTCGAGAAGAATGACTTCCATGGTTTTGTTCCTTCAGTTTGGGTGCCAATCCATGGGATCGGCGCCGAATTGTCTGGAACAGGTCAGGAAGCTGAGTGGCGTTGCCGCCTGTGTCGCTGTCCTGCCTGTCGCGGCAGTTAGGGGCGTATCAGCCCCAACCCGGGATTTGATGTTCGATCCGGTCGCGCCCGTCGCGGCCGATGAAAAAAGCGGGCGGCGAACCGCCCGCTCGAAAGTCTTAGCGAACCACGTAGGGCAGCAGGCCGAGGAAGCGGGCGCGCTTGATCGCCTTGGCGAGTTCGCGCTGCTTCTTCTGGCTGACGGCGGTGATGCGCGACGGCACGATCTTGCCGCGCTCGGAAATGTAGCGCTGCAGCAGGCGGACGTCCTTGTAGTCGATCTTGGGCGCATTGGCGCCGGAGAACGGGCAGGTCTTGCGGCGGCGATGGAACGGGCGCCGGGTCGGGATCTGATTGATGTCGACCATTATTCTGCACCCCCTTCAAAGCCTTCGCGCGGACGGCGCGGACCACGATCGGCACCGGCGTCGCCGAATGAGCGCGGCGGACGATCGCCACGGTCGCCGCGGTCACGGTCGCCGAACGAGCGCGGACCACGATCGCCACGGTCACGGTCGCCGAAGCCGCCGCGTTCCGAGCGCTCTTCGCGCTTCTGCATCATGGCCGACGGGCCTTCCTCATGCGCCTCGACCTTGACGGTCAGGAAACGCAGCACGTCTTCGGACAGGCCCATCTGGCGCTCCATCTCGTTGAGCGCGGCCGGCGGGCAGTTGAGGTCCATAAGCGTGTAGTAAGCCTTTCGGTTCTTGTTGACCCGGTAGGTGAGGGACTTCAATCCCCAGTTCTCGACCCGGCCGACGGACCCGCCATTCGCGGAGATGACACCCTTGTACTGTTCGACAAGCGCATCGACCTGCTGCTGCGAGAGGTCCTGCCGGGCAAGAAACACATGTTCGTAAAGAGCCATTATGTATCAGTGCCTTTCTTCGTTTCTCTCCCGGTTCCCGGCGGCAAAAGCCTCTGCAACTTCTCTGACCCGCTGATCCCTTGAGGGGCGGGGAAGAAAGGAGCATTACGAGACGGTCGAGAGCGGAGACACGGGAGGCGGAAGCGCTTCTGGCTTCACACGAAGGTGTTGCAAACCCACGGCCCTCCGTTCAGCCCCCAGCAAGGACCGGCAGATTGCGGGCGTCTATACAGCAATCCGGCTGGAAGGCAAGCGCAAGCGGCGTTCCAGGCAGCGTCCTTGGCGTCGCAGGGCCGAAAAACGCCGGCTCAGCTTGTGTGGGTGACGGGCTTGTCCAACGTTTCGGGGAAGAAGTCGGGCGCCGCGCGCCGCTTGCCGAACATCATGTCGTATTGCAGCAGGCGGAAATCGTTGATCGCCGGATCTATCTTTTTCTGTCGCGCCCAGTCGGGCGTGGCAGCGCCCGTCGGCGTCAGAAGCAGGTTGCGGTCGACGACGCGGTAGCGCTCGCGCAAGGCGCCGAGGAAGCCGGTGTAGTAGGGGTGGCTGATGCCGGCCATGGTCAGGATATGGTAAGGCAGGAAGGCCGGGCTGACCGCGCCCATATCCTCGGCCGGACCGGTGCGGTTCGACCACAGGATCAGCGGTGTCTGGTGATGCTCGAGGGCGGCCTCAGGCGACGGTTCCTTGCGCGGCGCGACATTGTCCTTCATGAAACCGGTCTCGACATAGACGGGTCCGAGCGGCGGCAGATGGTCGCCGAAAAAGGCGATGACCGTCGGCCGCTCGCGTTTCTTCGCCCATTCGATCAGTCGCTCAAGGCCGCGGTCGGCGTCGGCAGAGCCTTCCGCGTAGCTCAACAGCGATTCACGCGCCCACGGGCTGATCGGCGCCTCGACCTTATGGGTCGGATTGTAATAGCGATACGGCTCGTAGGGGCCGTGGTTCTGCAGGCTGACGGCGAAGAAGAACACCGGATCGGCGCTGGCGTCCGCCTCGCGGATGATCTCGTCGGTCATCGCCGCGTCCGATGCTAGCGGTCCGCGCTTTTGCAACGGCGGCAACGTTTCCTCGGACTTGAAGTCGTTGAAGCCGAAGTCGGCGTAGACCGCGCCCCGGTTCCAGAACCAGTTGGTGCCGGGGTGGATGGCGCGCGCCCTGTAGCCCTGGCTTTTCAGGAACGTCGCCATCGAAGGGGTCGCTGAGCGCACATATTGCTGGTAGGGAATGCTGCCCGCCGGCAGGAAGGCATTGGAAAAGCCGGTCAGCGCCTCGAATTCGATGTTGGCGGTCATGCCGCCGAATTCGGGTGAGAACATATAGCCGGAGCGCAGCGCCCGCACATTTGGGATCGGATCGGGCGTGATGGTGACGCCGGGCAGCTTGGTCGCATCCCAGAACGATTCGCTCATGACGATGATGATGTCGGGCTTCTCGTCGGGCATCGAGGCCGTCACCGCGGGTCGGTCGATCGCCGCGATCGCCTTGTCGGAATAGCCAGGCGGCGCCGAGACATGGGCCATCGGCACGTTGAGCGCGAAGGCCAGAGCAAAGCCATTGGAGGCGTAGTTTTCCTTCTGGTCCCACATGATCGGGATGATCTGCAGCCGGTCGCGGGTCCACGAAAAGGTGGCGTAGTCCATGATCGAGACGACGAAGGCGAGCAGCGGCACGGTCAGCGTCAGCCGGGCGAGGCGGCCCTTGTGGCTGAGCGCTGGCACCCGGCGGCGCCACAGCCGCCAGCCATAGACCAGCAGCGCCAGGCCGCCGACAATGCCGACTGCCATGATGATGGCGGTTCCCGGGCGGTCACGCACCAGCAGCGGCATCAGCGCCATGATCTGGCGCGAATAGAGGAAATCTGTCGGATAGAGCGGATCGCCAAGATAGAGCGACTTCTGGTGGCCGACGACGGCCAGCGCCAGCGTCAGCGGCGCGACGATCATCAGGCTCTGGTAGCTGCGGCCGAGCACGGCGTCGAGGCCGATGAGGACCAGCGCAAAGATGAGGATGGTGGTCCAGCCCGGCTTGAAGGGCTGCAGGAAGAAGCCGACGGTGCCGGCAAAGTCGCCGCGCACGATCAATTCGATCGCAAACACGAGGATGGCGGCAGCGAGCAGGCTGAGGAGGCCATAGCGGATTACGGGCCATTTCCGCCCCGGCAGATAGCCGGTGGCCGGATCGCCTTCCAGAAACTGTGGCGCGGCATTGCCTGCGCCTTTCCTAGTCATTGCCACCTTAAAATCCCCGGCCCGTAACGCACGCGTCACTGAATTGTCATCGAACTGTCACGCAAAGCTAGCGCCTGTGGCGAAAATAAGAAGAGCCAGCAAACGAATCGTGAGCGATTTTCATCATGAGTGATCGCCAAAAAGCCTTTTGGATCAGACACTCGGCCAGCAACGCCGACGTCAGGCCGGGCCACAGTGGACTTGACTTGGCTGCCCGCCTTGCGTCACAGGCAAGGAAAACCAGCCGTTTGGGAGCCGCACATGGCCGTCGCATTCACCTTTCCGGGACAGGGCAGCCAGGCTGTCGGCATGGGCAAGGACCTTGCCGACGCCTTTGCGGAATCGCGCCGGATCTTCGAGGAAGTCGATGAGGCACTTGGCGAAAACCTGTCGAAGCTGATCTGGGAAGGGCCGGAAGAGACGCTGACGCTGACCGCCAATGCCCAGCCGGCGCTGATGGCGGTATCGCTAGCGGCGATCCGGGCGCTGGAAGCGCGTGGCTTTTCGCTGAAGGACAAGGTCGCCTATGTCGCCGGCCATTCGCTCGGCGAATATTCGGCACTTGCCGCCGCCGGTTTCGTGTCCGTCGCCGATGCCGCCCGGCTGTTGCGCATCCGCGGCAACGCCATGCAGGCGGCGGTGCCGGCCGGCGAGGGCGCGATGGCGGCGATCATAGGGCTGGAGCAGGCGGATGTCGAAGCCGCTTGCGCGGAAGCCGCCAAGGGCTCGGCCAAGGTTTGCCAGATAGCCAACGACAATGGCGGCGGCCAGTTGGTCATCTCCGGCGCGAAGGCCGCGGTCGAACTGGCGGCGAAGCTGTGCACGGAAAAGGGCGCCAAGCGGGCGCTGATGCTGCAGGTCTCGGCACCCTTCCACTCGGCACTGATGGCGCCCGCCGCCAATGTCATGCGCGAGGCGCTGGCCGGCGTGACGAAGAACGCGCCGGTCGTTCCCGTCGTCTCCAACGTGTCGGTGACCCCGTCCAGCGATCCCGACGCGATAGCCAGCCGGCTGGTCGAACAGGTGACCGGCCGCGTGCGCTGGCGCGAAACGGTGGAGTGGTTCGGCGCGAACGGTGCTACGACGCTTTATGAAGTGGGCGCCGGCAAAGTGCTGTCGGGACTGGCGCGGCGCATCAACCGCGACATCGCCACCGGCGCCGTCGGCACGCCGGCCGATGTCGAGGCGGCTCTGGCAGCGTTGGGGTGACCCGCTCGTCCGCATAGAGGCTCCCCGGGCTTGAATTGCCGGCCTCATCGCGATACATGAATACATGTATTCACAAGGAGAGCAGTATGCCCACCTCGATCCGACTTGCTCCCGAAATCGAAGAGCGTCTGGATTTTCTGGCGAACAAGACCGGCCGCAGCAAGGCTTACTATCTGCGCGAGCTCATCGAACGTGGGCTCGAGGACGTGGAGGACTATTACCTCGCGGCCGAAGTCCTGGAGCGGATCAGGAGCGGCGAGGAGGAGGTCGTGAAAGCCGAGGATTTCTGGCGTGGCCTGGACGCTTGAATATGCCCGCTCGGCGCGCAAATTCGTCGAAAAGTTGGATCCGCAGACACGTCATCGTATTCGCGACTTCATCGAGAACCGTATTGCCGTCCTCGATAATCCGCGCGAACTCGGCAAGCCGCTGAAGGGCCCGCTAGCGACCTTCTGGCGATATCGCGTCGGCGACTATCGGATCATTTGCGATGTCCAGGATGACCGGCTCGTCATTCTGGTGGTAACGATAGGCCACCGCGGCGACGTATACAGATAGAGGCTCGCTGGCTGAGTTTTCGGGAAAAAAGAGGATATGACATGTTCGAACTGACCGGCCGCAAGGCGCTCGTCACCGGCGCATCGGGGGGCATCGGCGAGGCGATCGCCCGGGTGCTGCATGCGCAAGGCGCCATCGTCGGCCTGCACGGCACGCGCGTCGAGAAACTGGAGACGCTGGCCAATGAGCTCGGCGACCGGGTCAAGCTGTTCCCGGCCAACCTTTCCAATCGCGACGAGGTCAAGGCGCTCGGTCAGAAGGCGGAGG
The DNA here is from genome assembly GCF_024746795.1 of Mesorhizobium sp. AR10. Taxonomy (NCBI): domain Bacteria; kingdom Pseudomonadati; phylum Pseudomonadota; class Alphaproteobacteria; order Hyphomicrobiales; family Phyllobacteriaceae; genus Mesorhizobium; species Mesorhizobium sp. AR10. The sequence continues at coordinate 5,263,368 of NZ_CP080524.1, read as the reverse complement.
CCGATCTCGAAGGTGTCGACATCCTGGTCAACAATGCCGGCATCACCAAGGACGGGCTGTTCGTGCGCATGGCGGATGCCGACTGGGATTCGGTGCTCGAGGTCAATCTGACCGCCGTCTTCCGGCTGACCCGCGAACTCACGCATCCGATGATGCGGCGCCGGCACGGCCGCATCATCAACATCACGTCCGTGGTCGGCGTCACCGGCAATCCCGGCCAGACCAACTACTGCGCTTCCAAGGCCGGCATGATCGGTTTTTCCAAGTCGCTGGCGCAGGAGATCGCCACCCGCAACATCACCGTCAACTGCGTCGCCCCGGGCTTCATCGAATCGGCAATGACCGACAAGCTCAACGACAAGCAGAAAGAGGCGATCATGGCGGCGATCCCGAGCCGGCGCATGGGCACCAGCGCCGAAGTGGCGTCGGCCGTCGCCTATCTCGCTTCCAACGAAGCCGCCTACGTCACCGGCCAGACCATTCACGTCAATGGCGGCATGGCGATGATCTAACAGTTGCGGGAAACACCCCATTTCGCCTTGGACGCGCGCCAGTTTTCGTGTAATGCGGCCCGCAACCCGGCGGTTCGGGCAAAAACCGGTCTGTCGCCATTGCGTTTCCGGCAGGACCATCTTTCAGCTTGATTAGCGGCATTCTGCCCGCTAACGAAGACAAACAAACAAAAGACGAGGATGCCCCAAATGAGTGACACCGCAGAGCGCGTCAAGAAGATCGTCATCGAACATCTTGGCGTGGAAGCCGACAAGGTGACGGAGCAGGCAAGCTTCATCGATGATCTGGGCGCGGACAGCCTCGACACGGTCGAACTCGTCATGGCGTTCGAAGAAGAATTCGGCGTCGAGATTCCCGACGATGCGGCCGAGACCATCCTGACCGTCGGCGATGCCGTGAAGTACATCGACAAGGCTTCGGCCTGAGGCTTTTCGCAGGCAATACCGGGGAGGACCTGCGATGAGGCGTGTCGTCGTCACGGGCCTTGGCCTGGTTTCGCCGTTCGGTATGGGCTTCGAGCACAGCTGGAAGGCCCTTCTGACCGGCCGCAGTGCGGCCAAGCGCGTCACCGAGTTCGAAGTGGAGGATCTTGCCTGCAAGATCGCCCACGTCATTCCTCGCGGTGACGGCTCCAACGGCACGCTCAATCCCGAAGCTGTGCTCGAGCCGAAGGAACTGCGCAAGATCGGCGACTTCATCCTTTACGGGATTGCGGCCGCCGACGAAGCGCTCAAGGATTCCGGCTGGGAGCCCCAGACCGAGCAGGAGCGCTGCGCGACGGGCGTCATGATTGGCTCCGGCATCGGCGGCCTTGAAGGCATCGCCGAGAACGCCATCATCCTGAAAGAGCGTGGCCCGCGCCGCATCAGCCCGTTCTTCATCCCTGGAAACATCATCAACCTCGTATCCGGGCAAGTGTCGATCCGGCACGGGCTGAAAGGGCCCAACCACGCCGTCGTCACCGCTTGCTCGACCGGCGCGCACGCCATTGGCGACGCCGCCCGGCTGATCATCTTCGGCGATGCCGACGTGATGCTGGCCGGCGGCGCCGAATCGCCGGTGACGCGGCTTTCGCTCGCCGGCTTTGCCGCTTGCCGGGCGCTGTCCACCGAGCGCAACGACACGCCGGAGAAGGCATCGCGTCCCTATGACCGCGACCGCGACGGCTTCGTCATGGGCGAGGGTGCCGGCGTCGTCGTGCTGGAAGAGCTCGAACACGCCAAGGCGCGCGGCGCCAAGATCTATGCCGAGGTCACCGGCTATGGCCTGACCGGCGACGCCTATCACATCACCGCGCCCGCCGAAGACGGCGACGGCGCCTTCCGCTGCATGACGGCGGCGCTGAACCGGGCAAAGCTGACGCCATCCGATATTGACTACATCAACGCCCACGGCACCTCGACCATGGCCGACACGATCGAGCTCGGCGCCGTCGAGCGGCTGGTCGGCAATGCCGCGTCCAAGATTTCGATGTCGTCGACCAAGTCGTCGATCGGCCATCTCCTGGGTGCGGCCGGTGCCGCCGAGGCGATCTTTTCGATCCTCGCCATCCGCGACAACATCGCGCCCGCCACCATCAATCTGGACAACCCGGAGCGCGAAACCGCGATCGACCTGGTGCCGAACACGCCGCGCTCCCGCCAGGTCGACGTCGCACTGTCCAATTCCTTCGGCTTCGGCGGCACCAACGCCTCACTCATCTTCCAGCGCTACAATGGCTGACCGGTTCGCAAACAGCCTGTCGTCAATTTTGCCATATTCGCCCCTACTCTGCCCAAGGGGATTCGTCGCAAGAGATGGTAGGGCGCTATGAACACAAATCCGGCGGGCAACGGAGAATTCGGGCAGCGACAGGCTGCGCCTGGTCCGATCGTGCCGAAGACGGCCAGCGAGGCATTGCGGCCTGAAGCCGGCACGCCGCCGCCCAGGCGCTCGCGCGCCTCGCGCAGCCAGATCGTCGTGTTCATGAACTTCGTCATCTCTTCGGTGGTGCTGATGGTTCTGGCGGCCGGCGTTGCGCTCTATTTCGGCAGGCAGGAATTCTACGAACCCGGTCCGTCGGCCAATGGCGACACCTTCCTGGTCAAGCCGAACACCGGCGTCCAGGACATCGCCGAACAACTCGAGCGGCGCGGACTGATCAGCGACGCCCGCGTCTTCCGCCTTGGCGTGCGCGCCTTCGGCAACGATTCGGCGCTGAAGGCGGGCGAATATGAGATCAAGCCGCAGGCCTCGATGCGCGACATCATGGAAATGCTGAAGAGCGGCAAGTCGGTGATGTATTCGCTGACCATTCCCGAGGGTCTGACGGTCGAGCAGGCGATGGAGCGCATTGCCGATCAGGCCGCGTTGACCGGCGACATGCCGGCGGCCATGCCGCTGGAGGGCAGCCTCGCCACCGATACGCTGCGCTTTACCCGGGGTGCTACGCGCCAGCAGATGATCGACAAGCTTCTGGCCGACCAGAAGAAGCTGGTCGACGACGTCTGGCAGCGGCGCGCCCCCGACCTGCCTTTGGCCAATGTCGACGACTTCGTCACGCTGGCATCGATCGTCGAGAAGGAGACTGGCAAGGGTGATGAGCGCTCGCGCGTAGCCGCCGTCTTCCTCAACCGGCTGGCCAAGGGCATGCGGCTGCAGTCCGATCCGACCATCATCTATGGCCTGTTCGGCGGCAAGGGCAAACCCGCAGACCGCCCGATCTATCAGTCGGACATCGAGAAGCCGACGCCCTACAACACCTATGTGATCAACGGCCTGCCGCCGACGCCGATCGCCAATCCCGGCCGCGCAGCACTGGAAGCCGTCGCCAATCCGTCGAAGACTGATGACCTCTATTTCGTCGCCGACGGCACCGGCGGTCACGTTTTTGCGGCGACGCTCGACGAGCACAACGAGAACGTCGCCCGCTACCGGGTGCTGCAGAAGAAGCAGGCCGAGGATGCCGCCAAAGCCGGAGCCGCCAAGGTGGAAGGCCAGACCGATGCTCCCGCCGATGCTGGCGATGGCGACGCCGGTGGCGATGCAGGGGCCGCGCAGTAGCGCCTGACGATTTTGAAATTGTCCCTTGTGCGTCCGTTTGAACGCGCCAGGGACGCTCTAACACTTTGAAAGAGCGCCCAGCGCCGTATTGAGCGCGCATGGGCGCTCCGGCATATTGAAGCCGTGCATGATCCGGTCTGCAGCCGCATTCGGGATCATGCCGCCAGGGGGACGTGCGGGAACTATGAATTTGCAGAGCATGACCGGTTTCGCGCGCGCTGTGGCCGAACATGACGGCACGTCGATCGCCTGGGAGGTCAAGTCGGTCAACGGCAAGAGCGTCGAGGTCAGGCTGCGGCTGCCGCAAGGTTTTGAGCGGCTGGAGCCGGCCGTCAGGCAGACGGTGCAGAAGCGCTTTGCACGTGGCAACTTCCAGGCGACGCTGACCATCGGCCGCGCCGCCGGCACGCAAGCGCAGCCGGTGGTCAACGAAGCCTTCCTGAAAGATCTGGCGGGGCTTGCCAAGCGGCTGCAGGAGCAGTTCGGGGTCGCACCTGCGACAGCCGACGGGCTGCTTGCGTTGCGCGGCGTGCTCGACATCCCCGAAAGCAGTGAAACCGAAGAGGCGCGGGCCACGCTCGACACGGCGATACTGTCGGCACTGGAAGTGGCGCTGGGCGGGCTGGAGCAGTCGCGCCAGGGCGAGGGCGCGGCACTGCGTTCGCTCTTGTCCGGCCACATCGACGCCATCGAGGTGCTGACGCTGCAAGCAGAGGCTGATCCGTCGCGCGAGCCGGCGGCGATCCGCTCGCGGATCGCCGAGCAGGTCGCGCTGTTGATGGATGTGTCAGCCAATCTCGACGCTGGCCGCCTGCACATGGAAGCGGCGTTCCTTGCCACCAAGGCAGACATCCGCGAGGAGATCGACCGGCTGAAGACGCATGTGGTGTCGGGCCGGGCGCTGCTGGCAAATGGCGGCGCCGTCGGCCGCAAGCTCGATTTTCTGGCACAGGAATTTAACCGCGAATCGAATACGCTGTGCTCGAAGTCGAACGCTGCGGCAGTGACCGCCATCGGGCTGGAGCTCAAGGCAGTGGTCGACCAGTTTCGCGAACAGGTCCAGAATCTGGAGTAAACCCCGATGGCCGCCAAGGATGTAGGTTCCCGCATTCGCCGTCGGGGCCTGATGCTCGTGCTTTCGTCGCCGTCCGGCGCCGGCAAATCGACGATTGCGCGCAACCTGCTGGAAAGCGATTCCAGCCTGGAACTATCGGTCTCCGTCACCACGCGGCCGCGCCGCGGCAGCGAGATCGAGGGTGTCCACTATCACTTCCGCACCATGCGCGAGTTCGAGCGGCTGCGCGATTCCGACGAACTGCTCGAATGGGCCGAGGTGCACGGCAATTGCTACGCGACACCGCGCGAGCCGGCCGAACTGGCGCTGGCGCAAGGCCGCGACATGCTGTTCGACATCGACTGGCAGGGCGCGCAGCAGCTCAAGGAGAAGATGCGCGCCGACATCGTCTCGATCTTCATCCTGCCGCCATCGATGAAGGAACTGAAGGCACGGCTGAAGCGCCGCGCCGAGGACCAGGAATCTGTGATCGAGACACGGCTGAAAAACGCCCGCAACGAGATCGAGCACTGGAAGGAATACGACTTCGTCATCATCAACGACGATCTCGACCGCGCCTTCGCCGAGGTGCGCGGCATCGTCACCGCCGAGCGGCTGAGGCGCGACCGCCGGCCCGGCTTGTTCGATTTCGTCTCAGGGCTGCTCGACGAGAAGACGGGTTGAACTATCCGACCAGGGATTGCAGGCCGCGACAAGCCGCCTTTGGCGTCGATACGTCTAGTTAGGACGGGCGGAGGTCAGGCCAAAACGTGTGCAGAGGCCAGGGACGCTGTCGAAGTCCAGGTCCAGTTGGTATTTCCGCAGCAGCTCGGCGGATTTCGTCCTGTCCGGCCAGATCGGAGCCAATTCGCGGAAATAATCCTCGAAACCTGCCGGCGAATACACCTCGATGATTTCGCATGGCACATCGCCCGCGTTCCAATATGTGTGCCACTGACCGCGCGGTTTGAACACCCATGTGCCCGGTTCGGCGATGACGACATCGTCGCCGAGCAACGCACCGAGTGTGCCGGTCAGCAGGAAGGAATACTCATCCTCGCGATGGTGCCGGTGCAACGGCGCCGCCAGCGCGCGCGGCGCCAACGGATGCTGGATGACGGAGAAGCGCCGGTCCGTATGGACGCCGTCGATCTTCCAGTTGATGCCGAAACCGCCCAGGTTGAAGCGAGCACCGGCCCCGGGTGGAATGACCACCGGAGCCGAATACGGGGCTGGCGTCGAAGGCGGGAGGATGGTGGGGACAGTTTTCACCTGGCCAAGCTTGGTGGTTCCAACGTTCGAACTGGACAATGCGTGTACCATTTCATCCTCCCAGAAATGAGTGTACATGGCCGTTCATCCATTTATAGGTGATGTGCAGACTCCTGTCAATATCGGTGATCACATGAGTTCATTGAAAGAGAAAAAGCGCCCCTATCGATTGCAGCGCCGCGCCGCGAAGCAGGCCGAGACCCATCTCGTCCTCGCTCGCGCGGCTTTCGACCTGCACAGTTCGATCGGTCCAGCGCGAACGACTGTCAGCGCTATCGCCGAGAAGGCGGGCGTGCAGCGGCTGACGGTCTACAGGCACTTTCCCGACCAGGATGCGATCTTCTCGGCCTGCACAGCCTACTCCTTCGCCGAGGACCCGCCTCCCAACCCGGAGACCTGGCGCTCAGTCGCCGAACCGGAGACCCGGCTGCAGACGGCGCTGTTCCAGCTCTACGGCTACTACAGCCGCAAGCGGCGGCTCCTCGCCAATCTCTATCGTGACGCCGAGGTGCCCGTTGTAGCCGCGGCACTCGTCCGCCGACGGGAAGTCCTGGGCAGGGGTGTTGCAATCCTGGCGGAGGCTTGGCCCGGAATGGATGTCAAAACCGACCGTCTCCTTGTCGCCGCGATCGGTCACGCGGTGGACTTCACGACGTGGCAGTCGCTTGTCGAGACCCAGGGGCTGTCGGAAGAGGAAGCAGTGGGGACCATGCTCAGCCTCGTCCGCAGCGTCAGGTCAGGGGGTGTCGGGCTTGCCTGACACACAGCTGGCAGGCATCAAACCGCGTTGGTCAGCCGCACGAATTCCTCGACGCTCAAGGTCTCCGCCCGCCGCGTCGGATCGATGCCGGCGCGGGTCAGCAGGGCCTCGCCGCCGAGGCTTTTCACGCTCTGCCGCAGCATCTTGCGGCGCTGGCCGAAGGCGGCCTCGGTGACGCGGCCGAGTTTCTTCACCTCGGTGGGCAGCGGCCTGTCGCGCGGCACCAGATGCACCACCGAGGAGGTGACTTTGGGCGGCGGCGTGAACGCTTGCGGCGGCACGTCGAAGGCGATCCTCGCCTCCGTCCGCCAGCCGGCCAGCACGCCGAGCCGGCCATAGGGGTCGCTGCCCGGGGGGGCGACGATGCGCTCGGCCACCTCGCGTTGGAACATCAGCGTCATCGAGGCATAGAAGGGCGGCCACTCGGCGACAGTCAGCCAGCGGATCAGCAGCTCGGTGCCGATATTGTAGGGCAGGTTGGCGACGATCTTCACCGGGCCCCTGCTTCCAGGCATATCAACGCCTGACGCCGCTTCGGCAAGGGCAGCGAAATCAGTCTTCAGCGCATCGCCGGCGATGATCTCGAGCCGGCCCGGATAGTGGTCCGATACCTCTGCCAGCGCCGCCAGGCAGCGCTCGTCGCGCTCGATGGCGACGACGCGTCGGGCGTCGGCAAGCAGCAGCGCCCTGGTCAGCCCGCCGGGGCCGGGGCCGACCTCGATCACCGTGCAGTTGGTCAGGTCGCCGGCGGTACGCGCGATCTTGCCGGTCAGGTTGAGGTCGAGCAGGAAATTCTGGCCGAGCGCCTTCTTCGCCTGCAGCCCATGGCGCTCGATCACCTCGCGCAGCGGCGGCAGCCCGTCAATGCTCATAAGGTTGGGCTCATAAGGTTGGGGCTCATGCGGCCACAGCCTTCGTCCCAGTGTCGGCAAGCCGTCGGGCGAGCCTCAGCGCCGCGATCAGGCTGTCGGCGCGCGCTATGCCCTTGCCGGCAATGTCGAAGGCAGTGCCGTGGTCGGGCGAGGTGCGGATGAAGGGCAGGCCAAGCGTGACGTTGACCGCCTCGTCGAAGGCCAGCGCTTTGGCCGGGATCAGCGCCTGGTCGTGATACATGCAGATCGCCACGTCGTAGCCGGCCCGCGCCCGCGCGTGGAACAGCGTGTCGGCCGGTAGCGGCCCGAAGGCGTCGATGCCTTGCGCCCGCAACATGTCGATTGCCGGGCGGATGATGCGCTCGTCCTCAGCGCCCATCGCGCCGCCTTCGCCGGCATGCGGATTGAGGCCGGCAATGGCCAGCCTCGGCCTTGCTATGCCGAAGCGACTTGCAAGATCGGTGGCGGTGATGCGGCCGGTCGCGACGATCAACTCTGTGGTCAGCGCCTTCGGCACTGCGGCTAGCGCAATGTGGATGGTGACCGGAACCGTGCGCAATTCGGGACCCGCCAGCAGCATCACCGGCATCACCTCGATGCCGGTGTGGAGCGACGCCAGATGCGCCAGATATTCGGTGTGGCCGGGAAAGCCGAAACCGGCATCGTAGAGCGGTTTCTTGGCGATCGGGCACGTGACGATGGCTGCGGCACGGCCGCCAAGGCAGTCGGCCACGGCGCGGTCGATGGCCTCGATGGTGCCGGCGGCGTTGACCGCGTCCGGCCGGCCGGGACTGTCCGTGAAGCGGGCGGCCAGCGGCACGACGGGCAGGGCGCGGTGAAAGACCCGCGTCGCCTCAGCGGGCGTCGTCTCCACGATTGCCACATTGGCGCCGAGCCGATGCGCCCGCGCGGCAATCAGCGCCGGATCGGCGAGAAGATAAAACGGTGGGACTGCGGCGCTGTCGCGGGCCTGCCACGCGGCAATACTGATCTCCGGCCCGACGCCGGATGGGTCGCCAACGCTCAACGCCAGCGGAAGCTCTGCCTCACGCACGGCTAGGTTTCAGCGTTGGACGATGCGGGCTTTCTTCCGCAACTCCTCGACATACTTGGCGGAGAGCTCGTCGGCATTCTTGTCGCCGCCGCCTTCGCTCTGGAACACCATCTGGGCGACCTTGTCGTCGGAGACCTCGCGCGACGAACAGATGCCGATGAACTCGACACCGCGGTCGGTCTCGCGCGTGGGGGTGGCGCCGCCGACCTTGGTGGCCTTGATCTGCTCGGCCCATTCCGGCGGCAATTGCGGCGCCAGGACTCGGCCAAGTTCGCGAACGGTAACGTCGACCAAGCCCTTGGCGAATTCGCGCGTGGTGTTGCAGCCGTTGAAACGGACGCGCATGGCGTCGGCTTCGCGCTTGCGCTTGCCAAGCGTTGCGCTGCGCTCTGCCGCCGGCACCACAAAGATGACCTGCTGCAGCATATATTCAGTGGCGCTCGGCTTTGCGCCACCTTTTTCGAGCATCTTGTTGACGAGGTCCTGTTCACTGACCGCCCCGCCGCCATCGCCCGAGCGGGAACGCGCGGTCAGCGCCTGGTTCCAGGCCATCTGGGCGCGGATGAATTCCTTGAAATGCTCCTTGCCGACGCCGGACTTCGCCATGACGCCGTCGAGCTGCTTGAGCTGCATCTTGTTGTTCGTGGCAAAGCGCTGATAAGCGACGTTGACCTGGGCGTCGCTGATGCGGATGCCGAGGCGCTTGGCCTCGGCCACGCGCAGCGTCTGGTCGACCATTTCCTGCGCGGCGTCGCCCTTCTTGCGCTGCAGGCGCAGGAAGGCGGCGCGATGCGCGATGTCGCCGGAGGTGATCGGTACGTTGTTGACGACGTACTTGATCTCGCTGGCGAATGCCGGCGCCGTCACGATTGTGATCGAGACCGAAGTCGCCGCCACCAGCAGCGCCAACCCTGCCGAAAAGAGGTATTTCCTCATCGAAAGCATCCCAATTGTATCGCGGTTCCGGCCCAGTTCCATGCCGGCTTCAGGTTCCCGAACTCCGTGCCCGCTTTATGCGGCAAAACGATGTCGTCAACCGGCCGTCTGCTACTGGATGGTGTCGATGGCGCTTTGTGACGAGCCGAAATCGCCGAGCGTGCGGAACGACAGGTTGAAGCCGATATTCTGCGACACTTCCTTGGTGGTCAGGTCGCGGGATTCCGAGAACGTCATCAAATAGGTGAAGCATGAATCATTGTAGGCAAAGCCAACCCCGTCCTTGACCAGGACGCTTTGCTGCAAATCATAGGTGCCGGTGCCGAAGACACGCCAGTTTTCGGCAAGGTGCGTCGAGGCGCCGAGCGTGACCTCGTGGCGGTCGGTGTCGAAGCCATAGAGCGGCTGCGCCTGGATGAAGGCATATTTGGCGCTGAGCGACACCGGCAGGCCGGAATAGGCAGCCTTCACTTCGGCGCGGCGGATCTCGAAGCTCTGCTCGTCGAAACGGCCGCTGAGCGAGCCGGAGAAGCCGCTGGGGCTGTTGAAGCCGACGAGGCCGACATAGTCGGAGGTCGAGGTTTCCAGGCCCGAATAGGCACCGACATTGACCAGGTCCGGTGCGGCGAAGGAGTTCTGGCCGCCAAGCTGATAGGATTGGCCAAACAGCGCGTTGGTGCTCCAGCCATTGTCGTAGGCGCCGGAATAGCGGAACCCGACATTGGCGCGGCTACCGCCTTCCATGCGGTCGTAGCCGGAGAACTTGTCGCGCTCGAACAGCGACGTGGCGTCGAAGACGAAGCTCTGCGCGTCCTCATTGGGAACGGCGAGGCCGCCGACATACTGCTCGTTCGGACGCACGAACACCTGCGCCGTTGGCTCGATGATGTGGCTGGAGCCGGGCATCGAGAACAGCACAGGCCAGCGCATTTCGAGCCCGGCGGTCGCCATGTAGCGCGCCAGCGAGGTGTGCATGTCTTCGTCGACGCCGAGATTCGTTGCCATCTGTTCGATGGCGGCGAGCGAGGCCGAGTTTGCATTGACATAGCCGGCGTCGCCGCGCAGCGCCAGCAGCGGCGTCAGCTGCAGTCCGCCACTGGTGGTGAAGGTGCGCTTCCATTCGGCTTCTGCGGTGAGGCGGCTGGATTGGCCCTCGATGCCGCGCACATTGTTGATGGACGTGGCGTCGGCCGAATCCGCCAGGCCCGTGTCGATCCTGTCGCGGCTGATGACCCGTGCGTTGACGTTGAACGACAACTGCCCGCCGGCCACCGCCATGTCGGGAATATAGGCGTAGTCGAGCGAGGGAAGCACCCAGGGCTGCTGGGAGGCGCGCGCCGTTGAATCGCTGGAGAGCGTATTTTCTTGCACCGTGAAACGCATGGCGCGCACGTCGAAATAATTGCGGCCGTCGAGGCCGGTCAGGTAGATCGTGGACTGATGCACGGCGTCGTTGAAGCCGTCGATGGTGTAGGTGCGCGAGAAGTTCTTGTCGGTCTGCAGCAGGATGTCCCAGCCGAAGTCCCAACGCGGATTGATGGCGAACTGGCCCTTGGTGCCCATCATGCCGCGGAACTTGTTCGGATCGCCCGCAGCACCGGAATTGACGTTGTACCCGCTCTCATCGACGAAGGCGTCGGGGGCCTCTTGCCGGATCCCTGCGATCTTCAAATTGTACTGGCCGTTGTTGAAGCGCTGGCGCCACTCGGCCTCGCCGAGGAAACCCTGCTTGGTATAGCCGCTGCCGGCGACGGTAAGGTCGTAGGTCGGCGACAAGGCGAAATAATAGGGGACTTTGACGCCGAAGCCGAGATCGGTGTTGTAGGAGATGCTGGGGATCAGGAAGCCGCTCTTGCGCTTGACCGTGGGGTCGGCGATCTCGAAGGCCGGCAGATAGGCAAGCGGAAAGCCGAAGAACTCGAAATTCGCGTTCTCGAAGCGGACCGTCTTCTTCTCGCCGTTCCAGATGATCTTGCGCGCCTTGACGCGCCATGTCGGCGCCTTGTCCGGCTTGTCCTCGCACGGTTCGCAGGCCGTGTAGACGCCGTTATGGAATGTCGTCAGCACGCCGCCCATGCGTTCCGCACTTTCGGCGGCGAAATAGGCCTTTTCGGGGGTTTCGACGCGCAGCGCGTTGACGAAGCCATCGGCGAAATCGTCGGTGATGTCGATATGCTGCGAATAGATCTTGGTGCCGTCGCTGTTGACGACTTCGACGTTGCCGCTGGCGACGAGGCGCTTGGTGTTGCGGTCGTACTCGACCCGCTGGGCGACGAGGCGATTGCCGCCATAGTCGATCTGGACGCCGCCGACTGCGGTGACCGTCTGGTTGTCGTTGTTGTAGACCAGCGTGTCCGCGGCCAGCAGCATCTGGGTGCCGGACGGAACATTCGTCGCCATGTCGGTGATGTCCTGCGCCAGCGCAGGGGCCGTCGGGACAGCGCAGGCGAGCAGGCATGCCAAGGCGCTCGCCCCATAGAGGCGCGCCAAACCGGCCTGCCTATGGCTGCGCAAAACCGCCCCCCTCACTAGCCGTCTTCCTTGTATAGCAGGAATGTCACCCCGAAGAACATAGCCACGACAACCGGAACCCATGCAGCCACGGCGGTGGGCACGAATCCCGCCACGCCGAATGCCTTGACCAGCACCGAAACGACATAAAGCAGAAAGCCGGCCAGGACGCCACCCAGAATCATCGTCGCGGACTGCCCCATTCTCGCAAATCGCATTGATACTGTTGCCGCAATCAGCGTCATGGCGACGAGCAGGAACGGCAACGCCACCAGCGAATCAAACTGCATGGCGAAGGCATTTGCCTTGAGGCCGAAGGAACGGGCAACCTCGATCTTGCCTGGAAGGTCGTAGAAGGGGATGGTTTCCGGACGCGCCAGGCGCTCCTGCACGAACTCCGGCTTGAGATTGGTCTCCACCCGGTCGGAGGCCAGCGAGCGGATGTTGCCGTCCTTGAAGACCTTGACGTCCTGCAGCTCCCAATAGCCGTCGCGCAGAAAAGCCCTCGCCGCGTCCTTGCGTTCGACGATGTCGCCTTGCGGAGAGATGACGAAGAAGACCGCGTCGGACATCTCCAGGCCCTGGTTGAGGATGGCGCGGGCGCCGATGATGGTATCGCCGGAACTGGTTTTCTGCCGGATCCATGGCGTGGTGTCGGCGCCAACGGTGTTCGAGTTGCCGGAACGCAGCTGGGTTTCGATCTGTTCGGACCAGGAGAATGCGTGCGCGGCGACCGGATTGAGCACGCCGACCGACAGCGCTCCGAACAGCAGCGCCCCGATGCAGCACGGCAACAGGAACTGCCACGCCGAAACGCCGGCCGAGCGCGCGATGACCAGCTCGTACTTGCGGTTGAGCGACACCAGCGTCGCCATCGCCGAGAACAGGCCGACGAACGGCACCGTCTGCAGCATGATCATCGGCATCCTCAGCGCCGAAATGGCGAATGCGGTGCCGTAGGTGAAACCTGGCAGGCCGGTGATGCGGCCGGAAAGCTCGGTGAAATCGATCAGGAACACCAGCGCCAGCAGGCCAACGAAGAACCACGCCGTGATCGACACATAGCGAAAGAAGAAGTAGCGGCCCAGAGTCCAGCCCATCAGCGTGTCCAGCCCATCAGCCGATTCCCTGTCCGGAAGCGCCGCGCCTGGCCAAGCGCAGCTTGAGAGCTGTCCAGCCATCGCTGACGCGGCCGGCAAAGTTGGTCATCCAGTCGGCCCAGGCGACCGGCAGCTCCATGGTCCGGTTGGAGACGATGAACCAGGTGGCGACCACAGAGGCCACGATCGGCACGCCGTAGACCATATAGGCATATTGCGGGATCTTGTCGGCCTTCCCCGCGGCGAAGAAACCAAGCCAGCGTACGAACAGCGCAATGACGATGGCGGTGATCAGCGGGTGGATGCGCGCCTCGCGGTGCGAGCGGGCGTCGCCGGCCACCGCCAGCGCGATCAGCGCGAACACCAGCGAATAGGACCATTCGGAAAAGCGCTGATCGAGCTCGGCCTTGTAGCTGCCGGGCTTGCGCTGGAACATCTTGTCATTGGCGTCCGGATTGAGCAGGTACTGGGTCGTTCGGTCCTTCGGCAAAAGCAGGACGCCCGACGAGGCCGACATGAAAGCGGAGAGGTCGAAGGCGTAGGAGGTGAAGCGGATGACCGAGAGGTCGCCGGTCAGCGACTTGCGGTGGATGACGCCGTCTTTCATCATCAGCACCTTCTCGTCGCCACGTTCGACGACGCTGCCGGTCTTGGCGTAATAGATGAGGTTTGCGCCTTCCTCGCGCGAATCGGCGACGAAGATGCCGCCGAGCCGGTTGTCGGGAAGCCGTTCGCCGACCTGCAGGAACAGGCCTTCGTCGATCTTGCGGAAAGTCCCTTCCTGGATGATCAGCGACAACAGATCGGCGCGCGACGACGCCACCAACTGGCGGTTCTTCTGCCGCGCATAGGGGTCGATGCCATTGTCGACGGCGAAGGAAAAGACGGCCGCCCCCAGCGCCAGCAGCAGGATCGGCCTGACCACTGCCCAGCGCGAAGCGCCGGCGGCATTGATCACCGCCAGTTCCGAATCGCTATTCATGACGCTGAGCGTCTGGGCCACCGCCACCACCAGCGCGAACGGCACCACGATCGGGACGATCGACGGGATGATCAGCGCCGCGACCTCGAAGAAGGTCAGCGCCGACTGGCCGCTGTCGGTGACGAGATCGATGCGGGCGAGCACCTGCGTCGTCCACACGATAGCCAGCGTCCAGATCAGCGCAGCCAGGAACACCGCCAAAGCGCGACGCATGATGTAGCGTTCAACGACCTTCATTTAAGGCTTTTCTCGATTTTGCCGAACGGCATCATGCCTGCGCACAAACTATCCGTCCGGCGAGGCCCGCACAACTGGCTCCATCGGGCGGTTCTACCAAGCGCTTTCATCCGGCGGTCGATCCGGTTCCCGTCCCACATCGCCCGTCCCGCGGGCCGGAGTGTCGGCGGCAATGAATAAGAAAGGGAGAACATGGATGGTTAACAACAGGTTGCGGCAAAAAGCGGGGCCGGGCCGCGACGAATCGCCATCGATTCCGTGTGGCATATGGGATGCGATTTCGGCAAAGTCTTGCCAAATGCAGGAAAACGACCAAATGTCGCGCACACTTCCCCGCAAAGCTTGGCCATTCCCCGAAAGCAGGACCTGATGAATTCGAGACCCTCCATCGCCTTCGCCAAATTCGCCGCACCCAAAAAGGGCAGCGTCTTCGTTCTGGCGGCCGACGATGGCGGTCTCGGCGAACCGGCAAAGGCCTGCGATCCGGCCAAGACGCTCGACCGGGCGTTCCCGGTAGCCGACTTCACCGGCAAGTTCGCCAGCCTGGTCGAAGTGCTGGCGCCGGAAGGGACACCGCTCGACCGGCTGCTGGCGATCGGCGCCGGCAAGGTCTCCGGCCTCGATGACTATGCCTGGCTGAAGCTTGGCGGCACCATTGCCGCGTCGCTGCGCAAGGCGACCGAAGTGGCGGTCGTGCTCGATGTGCCGGGCGCTGCCATTGGCGGCAAGCAAGCGGCGAGCGTCGCCGCGGGCATCCTTTTGCGCAGCTACGCCTTCGACAAGTACAAGACGAAGAAGGACAGGGACGACGGCCAGAATGGCAAGGCGGCCGAGCCGAAGAAGCCGGTCAAGGTGACCATCCACACCGCCGATCCGGCGGCGGCGAAGAAAGCCTTTGCCGATGAGGTGGCGATCATCGACGGCGTGCTGCTGGCGCGCGACCTGGTCAACGAACCGGCCAACGCACTGGGACCGGTGGAATTCGCCGCGCGCGCCAAGGAGTTGGAGGCGCTCGGCGTCAAGGTCGAGATCCTCACCGAGAAGGAAATGAAGAAGCTCGGCATGGGCTCGCTGCTCGGTGTCGCGCAAGGCTCGCCGCGCGGCGCCCGCATGGCCGTCATGCAGTGGAACGGTGGCAAGGCCAAGGACAGCCCGGTCGCCTTCGTCGGCAAGGGCGTCACCTTCGATACTGGCGGCAATTCGATGAAGCCGGCTTCCGGCATGGAGGACATGAAGGGCGACATGGGCGGTGCCGCCGCCGTCACCGGGCTGATCCACGCGCTTGCCGCGCGCAAGGCCAAGGCCAATGTCGTTGGCGTCATCGGGCTGGTGGAAAACGCTGTCGACGGCAATGCGCAGCGCCCTGGCGACATCGTCACCTCGATGTCGGGCCAGACCATCGAGGTGCTCAACACCGACGCCGAGGGCCGCCTCGTTCTGGCCGATGCGCTGTGGTACTGCAACGACCGCTTCCAGCCAAAATTCATGGTCAACCTTGCGACGCTGACCGGCGCCGTCATGGTCGCGCTCGGCCAGCATTATGCCGGCCTGTTTTCCAACAATGACGAATTGTCGGACCGGTTGACGGCAGCCGGGCAGGCGACGCAGGAACGGCTGTGGCGCCTGCCGCTCGGCGCCGAATACGACAAGCTGATCGATTCCAAGAATGCCGACATGAAGAACATCGGCGGCCGCTATGGCGGCGCCATCATCGCCGCGCAGTTCCTGCAGCGCTTCGTCAAGGAGACGCCGTGGGCGCATCTCGACATTGCCGGCACCGCGATGGGTTCGCCGCCGAGCGAGATCAACCAGTCATGGGGTTCCGGCTTCGGCGTCCGGCTGCTCGACCGGCTGGTGCGCGACAACTACGAGGGATGAAGCCTTAAATCTTTGTTTTTACGCAATTCCTGACGGAAAACCGTTACACACTTTTCCTGGAATTGATCCCGAGGCACAGCCATGGCCGATGTCCTGTTCTACCACCTGACCGAATCGACGCTGGAGGATGCGCTGCCCGGTCTGCTCGAGCGCAGCGTCGATCGCGGCTGGCGCGCCGTGGTGCAGACCGGCACCGAGGAGCGGCGCGACGCGCTCGACCAGCATCTGTGGACATTCAGGGACGATTCGTTCCTGGCCCATGCGACCGATCGCGAAGCCCATCTGGCCGAGCAGCCGATCCTGCTGACCACCGGCCAGGAGAATCCCAACGAGGCAAAGATCCGTTTCCTCGTCGATGGCGCGATGCCGCCGGAGCTCGGCGGCTATGAACGCGCCGTGTTCCTGTTCGACGGCCATGATGCGGCCCAGGTCGAAGCGGCGCGCACGCACTGGAAGACGATGAAGGATGCCGGCCACGCGGTGACCTACTGGCAGCAGACATCGGACCGCCGCTGGGAGCGCAAGGCTTAGGGCAGGGACGCCCAACTTCAGTTTGCCCGTCATCCAACTGTCATGTTATGGCGCTAAACATCCTTAATTCCAGATTTATGGATACATGGACAAGACGACAGCCCTTCTCGCGCTTGCAGCGCTTGGCCAGGACACCAGGCTGGAGGTTTTCCGGCTGCTGGTGCGCACCGGGCCAGGTGGGTTGCCGGCTGGCGAGATCGCCGCGCGGCTCGACATCGTCCAGAACACCATGTCGGCGCATCTGAAAATCCTCGACCGTGCCGGGTTGGTCCGTGCCGAGCGTGAGGGGCGCATCATCCGCTATGTCGCCGACATGACCGGTTTTCGCGATTTGCTAGCCTACCTCATGGAGGATTGCTGCAACGGCGCGCCCGAGCTTTGCCAGCCGGTCATCCAGGCGGTGACCTGCAAATGCTAGACCATCATCCCGAACCGCAGGTCAGCGAAGCAAAAGTGGAACCCGGTTTTCGGAAAAGATCATGGTCAAACAATAAGATAGGAGGAAGCCATGAGCGATCAGATCTACAATGTCTTGTTTCTCTGCACTGGTAACTCGGCACGGTCGATCCTCGCCGAGGCGATCCTGAACCGTGTCGGCGCCGGCAGGTTCAAGGCTTTTTCGGCCGGATCGCACCCGAAAGGAGAGGTTCATCCTTTCGCGCTCCAACTGCTGAAGACCCTCAATCACGACACGTCCTTCGCCCGGTCGAAGGACTGGCAAGAGTTTGCTGTGTCCGGCGCGCCGGAGATGAATTTCGTTTTCACGGTCTGCGACAACGCGGCCAACGAAGCCTGCCCGATCTGGCCAGGCCAGCCGATGACGGCGCATTGGGGCGTGCCCGACCCAGCTGCCGTCGAGGGCACCGACGCGGAGAAGCACCTGGCGTTCGCCGATGCCTACCGCATGCTCAACAACCGGATCTCGATCTTCACCAGCCTGCCGATGAACACGCTCGACAACCTCGCCTTGCAGAAGCGGCTGGACGAAATCGGCCGCAATCTTCCCAAGGCCGGCTAGCAGCATGATTGTTGACTTGTCCCGCCGCCTCGTCGCCGAAGCGCTTGGCACCGCGATCCTGGTCGCTACGGTTGTCGGATCGGGCATCATGGCCGACCGGCTGACCGACGATGTGGCGCTGGCCCTGCTCGGCAATACAATTCCGACAGGGGCGATCCTGGTGGTGCTGATCACCATCCTCGGCCCGATCTCCGGCGCGCACTTCAATCCGGCGGTGACGCTGGTGTTTGCTCTGCGGCGGGAAATCGAGACAAGGACAGCACTTGCCTATGTCGCCGCTCAAATCGCCGGTGGCATCGCAGGCACTTTCCTGGCGCACGCCATGTTCGACCTGCCGATTCTGCAGATATCCCAAACCGTGCGAACCGGAAACGGGCAATGGATCGCCGAGCTGGTGGCCGCCTTCGGTCTGGTGTTCACCATCCTGGCCGGCCTGCGTTTTCGCAGTGACGCCATCCCCTGGCTGGTCGGGCTCTACATCACATCAGCTTACTGGTTCACCGCCTCGACCTCGTTTGCCAATCCTGCGGTCGCCATCGCGCGCGCCTTCTCCAACACCTTCGCCGGGATCCGGCCGCTCGATGTTCCGGCCTTCATCGTCGCCGAACTCATCGGAGCACTGCTGGCCATGGCGCTGGCCGGCTGGCTGCTTTCCGAACCCAAACCCGTGCCAGAAATGAAAGCTGCGCAATGACCATCACCATCTATCACAACCCGGCTTGCGGCACCTCGCGCAACACGCTGGCCATCATCCGCCAGTCCGGCGAAGAGCCGGAGGTGATCGAGTATTTGAAGAACCCGCCGTCGCGCGAAAAGCTCATCGAACTGATCGCGGCAATGGCAATGACGCCGCGCGACTTGCTGCGCGAGAAGGGCACGCCTTACGCCGAGCTCAACCTTGGCGATCCCAAATGGAGTGACGACGAGATCCTCGATTTCATGCTGGCGCATCCGATCCTGATCAATCGGCCGATCGTGGTGACGCCACTCGGCGTCGTTCTGGCGCGGCCCTCGGAAGCGGTTCTCGACATCCTTCCAAATCCCGATATCGGCCCCTTCACCAAGGAAGACGGCGAGGTCGTCATCGATGTCGAGGGCAATCGGGTCGTCTGAGTCGGAGTCTTATTTCGATATTTATCGAAATAGGACTTGACGGCGCCGATCG
Source organism: Mesorhizobium sp. AR10 (assembly GCF_024746795.1). Taxonomy (NCBI): domain Bacteria; kingdom Pseudomonadati; phylum Pseudomonadota; class Alphaproteobacteria; order Hyphomicrobiales; family Phyllobacteriaceae; genus Mesorhizobium; species Mesorhizobium sp. AR10. The sequence goes on along the minus strand of NZ_CP080524.1, from coordinate 5,244,443 downwards.
GCGGCGTATTCTATTTCCATGAAACTCGAACAAGCAGCCAAACAGCTCGAAGCGCTCGGCAACCCGACGCGGCTTAACCTCTATCGCATCCTGGTCAGGGCAGGCGAGGCAGGCAGGCCGGTCGGCACTCTGCAGGAAAGTCTCGGCATTGCCGCCTCCACGCTGTCGCATCATCTGCATCGGCTCATCCTGACCGGGCTGGTCAGCCAGGAGCGGCAGGCGACGACGCTGATCTGCCGTGCCAACTACCCCATCATGCAGGATCTGATCGGCTTCCTTGCCGACGAATGCTGTGCCGACGCCGCCTGCAATCCCGCCACCGGAGAAGCGGCGGCATAATTTTTTGCCTGTTATTTTGATAATACCGGAAGGATGGAATCTACGGCCATGCAAGACGATCTCCCTGTTGCGGTCATTGGCGCCGGTCCAGTTGGTCTGGCGGCAGCCGTCCATTTGCTGGCTCGGGGGCTGCCAGTGAAGCTGTATGAGGCAGGCAGCGGCGTTGCGTTCAACCTCAGGGATTGGGGTCATGTCAGGGTGTTCACGCCCTGGCGCTATTGTGTCGACCAGACGGCGAGAGAGTTGCTCGAGGCCCATGGCTGGCGCATGCCGGAGGCCGAAGTGTTTCCGACTGCCGATGAGCTTGTCGCGCGCTATCTCGAGCCGCTTGCGGCCCTCCCGCAGCTCGCGCCGTCGATTGAAACCGGTGCCCGCGTCGTCGGCATCTCGCGCTGGGGTGCCGACAAGGTGCGGAGCAAGGGGCGTGAGACGCGGCCCTTCATGCTGGTGGTCGAGACCGCCAATGGCAAAAGACGCGACAGCGCCCGCGCCGTCGTCGATGCCTCGGGCACCTGGCAGATGCCAAATCCGCTCGGCGCAGGCGGTATCGCCGCCGAAGGCGAATCCGAGTTTACCGATCGTATCGCCTATGGCATCCCCGACATCCTCGACCGTGATCGCGCCGTCTATGCGGGCCGCACGACGTTGGTTGCCGGTTCTGGCCACTCGGCCGCCAATGCCTTGCTCGACCTCGCCAGGCTGGCGGATGTCGAGCCCGGTACCGCCTTCACCTGGGTAACGCGCGGCACCGATCTCGTGCGCATCTATGGCGGCGGCGATGCCGACCAACTGCCGGCGCGTGGCGAGCTCGGCGCCGACGTGCGCGACCTCGCCGAAAGCGGCCGCGCCACGCTGGTCACCGGCTTTGCCGCTGTCGCCATCCGCATGGCTGATGGCCGCCTGATCGTCGAAGGCGAGACGAAAGAAGGCTTGAGGCAGGTCGGTCCCGTCGACCGCATTATCGCCGCAACCGGGCAGCGGCCCGACCTGTCGCTGACCAGGGAGCTACGGCTCGACCTCGATCCGTGGCTTGAAAGCGTCAAGGCGCTGGGGCCGCTGATCGATCCCAACGAGCATTCCTGTGGCGACGTGCCGCCGCATGGTCACCGCGAGCTCAGCCATCCCGAGCCTGGTTTCTACACGGTCGGCATCAAGAGCTATGGCAGGGCGCCGACGTTTCTGCTGCTGACCGGCTATGAGCAGGTCCGTTCGGTGGCGGCGGCAATCGCAGGCGACATCGTGTCCGCCGATGCGGTGCAACTGGTGCTGCCTGAAACCGGGGTCTGCACGGTGCCGGTGCGTGCCATCGCACCGGCTTCCCAAGGCTGTTGTGGTGGCCCGGCGCCGGCGCAAGCAGATGGCTGCTGTGTCGCCGACGTCGAGGCAAAAGCGGTCGGCAAGAGCGGTTGCGGCTGCGGCGTGGCGAAATCGAGCCAGATGGAAGCTGCCGAGTGAGTGACCGCAAGGTTCCCGCCTCTGCCATCTGGGCGCTTGGCATCACCCAGATCGTCGGCTACGGCACGCTCTATTACAGCTACGGCATCCTTGCGCCCGCGGTGGCCACGGAATTGGCCTGGTCGCAGAAATGGGTGTTCGCCGTGCTTTCGGCATCGCTGCTGGCAAGTGCCGTTCTGGCGCCGATCGCCGGGAGCCTGGCGGACAGATTTGGCGCCGCGCGCCTTATGGTGCCGGGATCCCTGGCAGCGACGGCCGCGCTGCTGCTGTGCGCGCTGGCGCCCGGACGCATCGGCTTCGCCGTCGGGGTCCTGGCGATGGAACTGGCCTCGTGCTTCGTGCTCTACAGCACGGCGTTCGTCGCCATCGTGCAACTGGGGGGGCGCGGTCGCAGCATCACCCATCTCACCTTGATCGCCGGATTTGCCTCGACACTGTTCTGGCCACTGACGACGGTGCTGCACGACCATCTCGGCTGGCGCGAGGTTCTTGCCATCTTCGCCGCGCTCAATCTCGGCATCTGCTTGCCGATCCACTGGTGGCTCGCACGGTTTTCCCGCAGCATCGGCAAGGAGGACAGGATCGTCCCTGCCACTGTCGGCGTCTCGGTGTCTCGGCCGCGCCATGGCTGGTCACCGATCTTCGTTCTCATGCTGGCAGGCTTTGCGATCGAGGGATTCATGCTGTCCGCCATCCTTGTCCAGATGGTCCCGCTGCTGACAGCGGTCGGGCTTGGCGCGGTAGGTGTCCTCGTTGCAAGCCTGTTTGGCCCCTCGCAGGTGGCAAGCCGCCTAGTCAACATGCTGTTCGGCCATGGCCTGTCTCAGACATGGCTAGCGTTCGGCGCGACCACCGCATTGGCTGGCGGTCTTGCGGTGCTGCTTGTCACAGCACCTTCGGTCTCCGGCGCCATCCTGTTCGCCCTGCTGTTTGGTCTCGGCTCGGGTCTGATGAGCATCGTCAGCGGCACGCTGCCGCTCGAATTGTTCGGCCACGCGCGTTACGGTGCCTATGTCGGCTGGATCACGGCGGCGCGTCAGTTCTGTTCCGCCTTCGCACCGTTCGGTCTTACCTTCATGATGGCCGGCGTCGGCGTCTTTCCGGCGCTGTGGCTCAATGTCCTGGTCGGATTGTTTGGAGTTGCGGCGTTTGCCGGCATAGCCGTGATCAGCCGGAGCCAGAACAAATCGCACAAGGCTGGTGCTGCGGATGAGGCTGCCGCGACGTTTGGTGCCGAGATCGTCTGACGAGCGCCCTTGGTCAGGGTAGGCGATGGCCCGCTTCTCCGGACCATCGCCGCCCTGTCTCCAAAGGGTTACTCCCCGCCCATCTCCTTCTTGAATGTGTCGAAATCGACCTGCATGCCGTTGAAGATGGTGCTCCAGTGGCGGGTCAGCGCCGCCATTGCCACCGCCTCCTGGATCTCCTCGTCGCTGGCGCCGGCGCGCTTGGCGTCCTGTGTGTCCGACCAGATACAATAGGTGCACGGGATCTGTGCGGCCACCGCCAGCGAGATCAGCGCCTTGACCTTCGGCGGGAGCGCCGTCTTGTCGCTGAGTTGGATGGCCTTGACCTCGGCCCAGGCACCGGGCAGACCGGCTTTCGGAAACTGCTTCACGAAGCTAGGCACGCCACCCATGGTCGACTGGATGTCCTTGATGGTTGCGTCATACTCGTCGGCATGGGCAGGCGCCGGCAGCGCCAGCGCGCAGGCGGCAGCGGCGAGCAGGGTCGCACGGCGGATGGAAGACGGCACGGATGAAAGAATGCGGTAAGCAGACATGACATTCTCCTCTGGTCTTTGTTAGCCTTACGATGTAAGGTAATGCGGAAAATGAACCTTACAGTGTAAGTTGTCAAGCGGCTCATGGACTCATCCATCAAAAAAAGCAAAACGCGCGGCCGGCTGTCCCGCGAGATGATCGAGGATGCAGCTTTCGAGGTGATCGAGAGCGAGGGCCTCGCTGGCTTCTCGACGCGCAAGCTGGCATCAGCACTCGGCTGCGAGGCGATGAGCATCTACCACCACTTTCCCTCGGTGGCGCATCTGCACGAGGCGCTGGTCGACCGGCTGGTCGGTTCGCTCAAAATACCCGACGCCGATCTGCCATGGCGCCAGCGCGCACGCATCGTCATGCAGGATTTTCGCCGCATCGGCCGCGAGCACCCCGCCTTCGCGCCATTCCTCGTCACCTACCGGATGAACTCGCCGACCTGCCTTGCTTGGCTGAACAGCGTCATCGGCCTGTTCGAAGCCGGCGGCTTCGGCCCCGAGATGAGCGCGCGCCTGTTCCGCACCACAGGCTATTATCTGAGTGGCGCGATCCTCGACGAGACCGCCGGCTATGCCAAGGGTCCGTCGGCGGTCACCACCGTTAGCGACGAGCAACTGGCGCAGGATTTTCCCAAGGTCTTGGCAGCAGGACGTTATTTCGGCACCGCCGAATTCGACAAGACATTCGATCTCGGCCTCGACATGCTGCTGGACGAGATGGAACGCATCCGCGACGGCGTCAACATAAGGTAATCACGTGCATGCGCTTTCTGTTTCTCCTGATCCTGCTTGCCGGCACCGGCATCGGTGTCGTCTATCCTTGGGCGATGAGCAATTTCTCCGGCCATGAGATCGGCTCTTGGCGGGTCTACGAGCAGGGCCGCTTCAAGCCGGTGACGGTGCCGCTGGCCGCGCGCGACGCGCCGGTGCGGGTGCTGGTCGACTTGACCGCCCGGGCCGAGCGCATCGTCGTCTCGCAGCAGCGCACCGTTCTGACGCTGACCGCCGCTACGGGTGGCAGGACGGTGCTCGCCTCGACGCTTGCCTTCAACCATTCCGACAATCCGCGTCAGGCCAGCCCGCAATTGCCCGACAAGATCTTTCGCGACGAGGCCGGCGTGATCGCGACGGTCGGCCCCGGCGCCTACATCTTCACGGTCGGTCCGGGTGACGCCGACGGCATCGAAATGCGGGCGGTGGACCTCGTGCTGCGCTCGGGTGCCGGCGAGGTCGACAGCCGAGCGCGGCCGGTCGGCTTTTCGCTGATGGCCGCCGGCCTAATCGGCCTGGTGCTGGCGTTGCGCTTTGGTGGTGGCGGCGGCCGGCCGGAGAACCCGAATTCGCAGCCGCCACCGCCACGCTGGGGCAGGGGCTCCAATTGAATTATCGCCACGCCTATCACGCCGGAAATTTTGCCGATGTCGTCAAGCATGTCGTGCTGAGCCGGCTGCTTGAATATCTGAAGCAGAAGGACAAGGCGTTTCGCGTCATCGACACCCATGCCGGCATCGGCCGCTACGATTTGTCGTCGACGGAGGCGGAGAAGACCGGCGAATGGCAAGGTGGCATCGGCCGCCTGGTCGATGCCGCGCTCGGAAAGCCTGCGGCGGCGCTGCTGGCACCCTATTTGGACGCGGTGCGTTCGCTCAATCCCGAGGGCGGCGTCCAGAAATATCCGGGCTCGCCGCTGATCGCCAGGCATCTCATGCGCAAGCAGGACCGGCTGTCGGCGATCGAACTGCACCCCAAGGATGTCGCGAAACTGAAGACGCTGTTCGCCAGCGATTTCCAGACCCGGGTGATCGAACTCAACGGCTGGCTGGCGCTCGGCGCGCATCTGCCGCCCAAGGAAAAGCGCGGCCTGGTGCTCATCGATCCGCCGTTCGAGGAGGAGGGCGAGTTCGAGCGCATGGTCGACGGGCTGCAAAGAGCGCACAAGCGGTGGCCGGGCGGCATCTATGCGCTGTGGTATCCGATCAAGGACCGCAAGGCGATCATCGCCTTCAGGAAGGCGCTGAAGCAATCAGGCATCCCGAGGTTGCTCGACATAGAGTTCGAGATCAGGCCGGCTTCGCGAGAGCCCAGCCTCGACGGCAGCGGCATGCTGGTGGTCAACCCGCCGTTCACGCTGGAAGGCGAACTGCGCACGCTGTTGCCAACCTTGCACAGGCTGCTTGCCTTGGAAAAACCGGCGCACTGGTCGCTGGAATGGCTGGCTGGGGAGTAGAGCGGTCGACGCGGTGGTCCCACGTCGAGCCCAAGTCAAAGGTGCGCCGGCAGGCGCGAAAAAGCCCGCGCTCCTGAGGGGTCGGGAAGGCGGGCTCTTTAACGACCCAAGGCTTGCGCTTCAGGTCCGGATGTAAACGTGCCAGAACCCTTATGGTTCCATGTAGGAGGTCCGGCTTTGGCCGAAGGCAATTACAAAGTAAGAACCATCGTCAGCGCAACCGCTTGACCGCGCGCGAGCGAATCCGCACAGTGTGCGCAATCGACCATAAGAGGCTGCCATGACTCGCTTCGCCAAATCCGCCCTTGCCGCACTGATCGCCCTTTGCACTCCGCTCGGCACGTCGCTGGGCGTCACCCAGGCGGTGCACGCCGCCGACCTTGGCGTTTATGCCGACGATGATGGTAGCGTCTGCGGCCAAGCCTGGGTTCTGAACAAGATCACCAGCCGCTTCTCCTACCAGGTGCATCATGTGCCGCATCTGCCCGATGTCTCGATCACCGATTTCCAGCGCATCCATCAGCACCGCTATTTGCCGGCCAACGAAACCTGGCCGATCGGCCGCCGCTATTGCGGCGCCACGGTCAGCCTCTCCGACGGCAACGCCCGCACCATCTGGTATCTGATCGAGGAAGGCCAGGGCTTCGCCTCGATGGGCGACAATGTCGAATTCTGCGTTTCGGGCTTCGACCGCTGGATGGTCTACAACGGCCGCTGCCGCGTCCTGCGCTAGACGCAGTCTTCCGCACCTGCGGCCAGATCGGCCGCAGCGCTTCGGTCTTGCATTTTGCCGGCAGCAGCCCAGTCGCGAAGGCAGCATCAAGCTGGATCGGTTGACAGAAGGCACTATCATGACTTAAAAAGAGACAGACCTGTCTCATCACTTTGGTGATTGCATGACGCCATCGCCCACATCCGACAAACGTCAGCACGTCGTCGAAACGGCCTACACTCTGTTCAAGCGCGCCGGCTTCCATGCCACCGGCATCGACCGCATCATCGCCGAGGCGGATGTGGCCAAGATGACGATGTATCGGCACTTTCCCAGCAAGGATGAACTGATCGTCGAGGTGCTGGACTATCGCGCCAGGCGTTTTGACCGTCAGCTCGACCGCCTCGCAGAAGAGAAGGCCACGCCGCAGCAGAAGATCGGAAAAATCTTCGACTGGCACGAGCGCTGGTTTCGCAGCGCGGATTTCCATGGCTGCCTGTTCGCGCATGCGCTGGCCGAGTTCGGCGATCCGGAGCATCCGGTGTTCAAGGCTGTCGCCAGGCAGAAGAACGGCCTCAGGCGACGTATGCAATCCATTCTCGAGGGTGCGATACCGCGTGGGCGGGCAGAGAGCGCCGCGGCGGCACTGTTGATGCTGATCGAAGGCGCGACCCTGATGGCCCAGATGGGGCAGGCGGACACCGCCATCCGCGATGCCCGCAAGGCGGCCTTGGGCATCATCGCTGCGTCGCGCAGGCCGCAATGAGCCCGTTGGTCATCGGGCTCGCGCTGTTTGCCGCGATTTTGCACGCAACCTGGAACGCCTTCCTGCGGACCGGCTCCGACAGGCTGTGGACCGTCACCGTCATGAGCTTTTCCAGCACGGCGGCTGCCATTCCCTTGGCGATCTTTCTCGCCCTTCCAGCGGCCCCGGCCTGGCCCTATGTCGTGCTCTCGGCCTGCCTGCAGGTCGGCTACAGCGTGTTCCTGGTGGCTGCCTACAAATATGGTGAGCTGGGGCAGGTCTATCCGATCGTTCGCGGCAGCGTGCCGCTGCTGGTTACGCTCGGCGGGTTTTTTCCTCGCCAACCAGCAGCTCACCATGCCGCAGACCCTTGGCGTCGCGCTGGTCGCCGGCGGCATCATGGGTCTTTCGCTCGGCAGGGGGAGGGCAGCAGCCACATCGATACTCTATGCGCTGGCAACGGGAGCGATCATTGCCGCCTATGCGACGGTCGATGCGATCGGCGTTCGCGCGGCGGGTAACGCCGGCGCCTACACCGCATGGGTTCTGCTGATCTACGGCGCCTTGCTGCCGGCGACCTTTGTCGCCTGCCGTGGCCGGCTCACTGTGGACCTGCGCGCGCCGGAAACATGGAAGGCGCTCGGCGGCGGCCTGTTCGCACTTTTGGCCTATGGCGTCGTGGTCGCGGCCTTCGCGCTCGGCCCGGCCGGGCCGATCACCGCGATCCGCGAAACCAGTGTCGTCTTCGCTGCCTTCATCGAGCGGCTGTTTCTCGGCGAGATGCTGACGCCCAGGCGTGTCGGCGCCTGCGTCGTCGTCGCACTCGGAGCCATCTGCCTCGGCTACCAGCCGTGACGCCGTCTCACCGTTGCGTGCTTCTGTGCCGTTCGGCAAGGTAGGCGCAGATCAGCTCGACCAGCTGCTGCTGCAACTCGGGTGAGTCCAGCATGTCCCGTCGCGCTGCATTGTGAATCACGCCCTCGACTGCGGAGGACAGCACGCGCGCGACGGTTTCGATGTCGGCGCTCTTTCTCGGTTTGCGATAGACGGCGACGGCCGCTGCATAGTGACTGAGATAGCGCGACTGGAACGACGCATGCGCGGCCCTCGAGCCGCGATCGCCCGGCGCCTCGTCGAGCAGCACCTGGTGCAACGTCGGATGGATGCTGTGCGCCGCGATCATGCCGCGCACCAGCTGCTGCGCGAATCTTTTGAGCGGCTTGTCCCCTTCCGCCGATTCGGCAATGACCGATAGCACTTGGTCGAAGTGACGGCGCCGGATTGCCTCGACCAATGAAAGCTTGTCGGGGAAATACTGGTAGAGCGAGCCGATGCTGGCGCCGGCTGCCTCGGCCACCTTGTTGGTGGTGAAGCCGGCCCATCCGAGATCGCTCAGAACGTGAGCACCCGCCTCGATGATCGCCTCGACGGTCGCTCTGGAACGCGCCTGGCGCGGCTCCTTACGCATGCGCGAGCGCGGCTTTGCAATGCGAGTAGACATGTCTGCTCCAACCCCGCAAGAATATAGACAACATACTCACATTTTCCGGAAGGGGATACCGATCATGAGTGCCTTGGTTTTGCTTCGCAGTCTCTTCGCCTATCAGAGCTGGGCCAATGACGAGTTGCTGGAGAAGCTCGCGAACCTGGATCCGCAGGCGCACGCCAAGGAGCGCCACACCGCGATACGGCTTCTCAATCACAGCCACGTGGTGTCAAAAATATTCGCGGCGCATCTCACCGGCGCGCGCCACGGCTACAGCGCCGACAACACCGAGGAAACGCCGGCTCTCGACGTGCTGCGCACCGATGTCGCGGCGATGGATTGCTGGTATCTGGACTATCTGGAAGCCGTCTCGCTGCGGCTTTGTCCGAACCCGTGCCGTTCATTTTCACCAATGAAGACAAGGGCTTGATGTCGCGCCAGGAAATGCTGACCCATGTCGTTCTTCACGGCGGCTATCATCGCGGCGAGATCGGCCGCATCCTGGCTGGGCTTTCCATCTCGCCGCCATGGGACACCTTCGCCGTCCATCTCCACCGGGCCGAGCCGGAGCGCCGGCTGCAAACGGTACGCGAGCCGCTCGGCGCCTGAAACGTTTTTTCGCGAGCGAGGTGATCTCTTGGGTATATGAGCTTAAAGCTCACTTTATTCGTATGCCGCAAGATGATGCAACGACGCGCCTGTCCTGTTGCTTTCGTCTTCGCGCTTGTTCGTCACGCTGGACAAGACGAAGCGTGCGATCCGGCAACTCTTCATGATCTTTGCGAGCGGCTGCCGATGTCTGCGGTCGACGCCGCTCGAAAAAACCTGAGCGTGTCGACAAGATCAACCAAGATAGAGTGCGAAGAATTTTCGCCGCAGACTTCGTTGCGCGATCAAAGATTCAGCACGATCGCTTTGCGGTCGTAACCGAAATTTAATCTGCTAAAATCACTGTAATGCTTCGCTGGCTAGACACGCGCGAGTCAGATATGCATTGACGCGCCGGGTCATTAACGGCCATCGGCACAACTAAAGGGGCATCGCATGGCTAAGCAGTTATCCAAAGCGCCGGCGTCCAAGGCACCGGCAAAGAAAGCACCAGTAAAAGCAGTGGCGGCGAAGGCTGCGGCTGCAGTGAAGAAAGCAGCACCTGCTGCCAAGCCGAAGGCCGCCGCGGCCAAGGCAAAAGCAGCGCCGGCCAAGAAGCCGGCTGCAAAGGCTGCAGCAAAACCTGCAGTGAAGAAAGCAGCACCGGCCAAGGCCAAGGCAGCACCGGCCAAGAAGCCGGCTGCAAAGGCTGCGGCAAAACCTGCAGCGAAGAAAGCAGCGCCTGCCAAGAAGCCGGCTGCGAAGGCAGCACCAGCAAAGAAGGCGGCAGCAGCGAAGTCTTCGGCACCAGTGAAGAAAGCAGCTCCCGCTGCCAAGCCGAAGGCAGCAGCGAAGAAGCCCGCCAAGAAGTAGTCGCGTTTCTTCGATCGCCAGGGGACAGTGCCGAGACGGTCAAGGGCGGATGTCGGAACAGACGCCACCGCTCTGATCGGTTCGGTGCTCGGAAGGCGAGAATAGAGGCGGACGGAGGATATCTTTTCGCAGCTCCCAGGACTTCGCCGTCAGGCGAAGTCCGGTGGGGCTTTTTTTGTGCCGCCGACCGCAGATCAAGTCTTGGCACAAGGCATGGTCTTTGTTGTTGACCGCCAGACTGCGTGCCGTCCACTGTCGGCTCTGCAAGGAATTCGAACCAGCCGCTTGGGTAGCAAAGTGACTTTGGAGCTCACGATTCGCAGAGCCAACGAGGACGATGCGGAAGCCGTGAGCCGCGTGATCCTGGCAGCTCTGCGAGAGACCAATGCGAAAGACTATTCGCAGGACATCATCGCTCGTGTGGAGAAGAGCTTCAGCCCGTCCGCTGTCCTGGCGCTCATGAGGAGGCGAAGGGTTTCTGTCGCGGTTGTGCGTGACAGGATCGTTGGAACAGCCAGCCTGGATGGAAGCACCGTTCGATCCGTATTTGTGGATCCTGAACTGCAGCGCCGTGGCATCGGGCAACGACTCATGGCGGAGGTCGAAGAGGCGGCGCACGCGGACGGTGTAACCGTCCTGGCCGTGCCGTCCTCCGTCACGGCAGAGCCATTTTACGCCAAGCTCGGGTTCAAGGCGGTCCGAGACAGTTACCATGGTGATGAACGCACCATCATCATGGAGCGCTCCTTGGAGGAGCAATAGCGCCGCCTTGCCAAACCCGCCACCCGCTGGCGTCTGGGTTTTCTGCTTCTGGCCGTTGCTCGACTGCGCCTGATCGGTCAACACTGCCCCCACCAGCAAACAGGAACCCGATCATGCCCAAGCTGCTCTACGCGTCGTCCTCTCCCTACAGCTCCAAGGTGCGCATGGCCGCAGCCTATGTCGGCGTCGCCATCGATCTCGTGCCGATCAAGACGGAGGAAAAGCCGGCCGAACTCGTTGGCGCCAATCCACTCGGCAAGATCCCGGTGCTGGTGCTCGACGACGGCCGCTCGATCCACGACAGCCGCGCGATCACCCAGCATCTCAACCGGGTGTCGAAGAACGTGCTGTTTCCGCGCAATGCCGACAAGCGGCTCGAGGCGGAAGTGCTGGAGGCGCTGGCCGACGGCATCTGCGATTGCGCGCTGTCGATGGTCTATGAGCGGCGCGTGCGGCCGGAAGACATGGTCTACCAGCCATGGCTGGACAAGCAGTGGGCGAAGATTACCGCGGCACTTGATCTGCTCAACGCCAATCCGCCGAAACTGCCAAAGAAGATCACCGTCGGCCAGATAGCGCTGCGCGCCTGCCTTGGCTATCTCTCGCTGCGTTTTGCCGGAAAATGGGAAAAGGGTCGCGGCCGGCTGACGCGCTGGGCGGCGCGCTTCGACGAGAAATTTCCTGAGCTGAAGCCCGCCGTTCCGGGCTAAGCGACGACTTGGTCTTCGACGTCGGAGATTGGCGAAAGCCGAAGTGACGTCCAATCTCCCCCGCAAGGGGGAGATCGGCAGCTCGCACCTCACCCCCAACTTGAGACCCAACAAGGTCGCAAAGCGACGCGCCTGAGCTGATCGCGCAACTTATGTTGCAATGCATCGGCGCACGCAGGAGGGAGCAATGGGATTTCTGGCGGGGCATTGCATGTGCGGGGCCGTCACCTGGACATACTCCGGAGACATCACGCGCAATCTGGTTTGTCACTGCACCGATTGTCAGCGCGCCACGTCCTCCCCCTTCACGGCATTCGTGGGGATGAGACCGGAGCACCTGATCTGGACCGGCGACATCGTGCATTACGAGAGCAGCCCCAGGACGTTTCGCGGATTCTGCCCGTCCTGCGGCTCAAGGCTCTATTTCCGCTCCGACAGATGGCCCACAGAGATTCATGTTCACGCTGCCACGATGACCGATCCGGACGACTACAGGCCGGACGCACAGGTCGTCATGCGCTCGCGGGCGAAGTGGCTCGACCGGCTGCCGTCGATTCCGGCCCATGATGGTTTCCAGCAAAAGCCGTCAGTTCACCCACCTGCCGAGACACTTTGAAGTCTGGCGCCAGGATGGCAGCGAAGCTCGGCCGCGGGGAGGGCCCGGCTCACTGTTTTCTGCGAGTTTGTTGCCGTCTCGCACAAAGTTCTCGAAACCGGCAAGCTCCTGGGCTAGAAAGGTTTTCAGGAATGGCGGCGTGAAAACCCAGCGATGAACATGACCGACGACGACAGCCCGAATGGCGCACGCAACTCGATGTTCACGCCGCCCGGCGGCGATGGCGCCGGCGCGGAGCGGGCAGGGCGCCCGCGCAAGGCGCTGCTGTCCTCTTCGATGGTCGGCTCGACCAATCGCGGCCGCGTGCTGCAGGCCCTGTTCGATCTCGGGCCCACCAGTCGTGCCGATCTGGCGCGCCTTGCCGGCGTCAACCGCACCACCATTTCCGGCATCGTGCAGCCGCTGATCGACGACCAGGTGCTGATCGAGAGCGATCCTACTCCCGCCAATCCCGGCGGCGGCAAGCCCGCGCGGCCATTGTGGTTCTCGCCCAATGCCCGGCCGATCTGCGGCGTGCTTTTGATGCCGGACGCCGTGCATGCCTGCGTGGCGACGCTCGACGGCAAGATCGAATCGGAGCGCAAGATGGCGCTGCCCGACGGCAGGGGGCCGGTTCAGCCGATCATCGAGACGATCGCCGAGTGCGTCGGCGATACACTGGCCAGGGCGCGGCGCACGCCCTTCGGCATCGGCGTTGCCGTCGGCGGCATGGTCGATACCGATCGCGGCTCGATCGTCACCGTCAATCTCGCGCCGGCGCTCGACCGCTATCCGCTCGCCGACGAGCTCGGCCGACGCTTCGGCCTGCCGGTCAAGCTCGACCACCATCCGCGCGCCTTGCTGGTCGGCGACCGCTGGTTCGGCGCCGGGCGCGGCGTCAGGCAGTTCGCGGTCGTCTACACCGGCGAGGTGCTGGGTGGGGCGCTTTATTTCGATGGCCACCTCTACCGTGGCACGGCAGGCGCTGGCGGCGAGCTCGGCCACACCTTCGTCCAACTCGACGGCGAGCTCTGCCGTTGCGGCAGGCGCGGCTGCTGGGATACCATCGCCACGTTGAGCTGGCTGCGGCGCGAGGCCGCCATCGCGGCTCTGCCCGAACCCGACCTGATCGATTCGGCCCGTCTCGTCGATATGGCGGCGCGCCGCTTGCCGGGGGCGGCTCAGCTGCTCGACCGCTACGCCCGCAACGTCGCCGTCGGCATCGCCAATCTGCAGCAGACGGTGGCGCCCAACATCTTCATCTTGCATGGTGATGTCGTGCTCGGCGGCGATCGCATGCTTACCGCGATCGCCGATCACGTCCGCGCCATGGTTCCCTCGCGCCCCGGCGGCGTTATCGAATTCATCGCCGGCGACGCCGGCGATGGCGCCGCCCTTCTGGGCGCGGCCGGCCTGGTCATCTCGGAGTTGTTGCAGCTTCCAATCTGACCAGGCTTGCCGGTCAGATTAACATGCCGCCGGAGACCTCGATCCGCTGCGCATTGACCCAGCGGTTGTCCTCCGAAAGCAGCGAGGCGATCATCGGGCCGATGTCGTCGGCGACGCCAGGGCGCCCGAGCGCGGTGATCTGTGCCACCATGCGCTGCGCATCTGGATTGTCGCGCACGCGTCCGCCGTTGAAATCGGTGGCGATCGCACCTGGCGCGACAGTGTTGGCGGTGATTCGGCGGGGCGCAAGCTCCTTGGCAAGGCTGCGCGTGAACACTTCGATGCCCCCTTTCATCATGGCATAGGCGGCTGTGCCGGCCATCGAGAAGCGTGCCAGGCCGCTCGACAGGTTGATGATGCGGCCGCCATCGGCAATCAGCGGCAATAGTTTCTGCGTCAGGAAGAAGACGCCTTTCAGATGCACCGCCACCAGCGCGTCGAAATCCGCCTCGCTGGTCTCGGCAATATCCTTGTGAAATCCGGTGCCGGCATTGTTGACGAGGAAGTCGAAGCTGTCGCGGCCCCAGATATCGCGGAGCACGCCTTTCAGCTTCTCGGCAAAGCCGTCGAAGCTCGCCGTCGCACCTGTATCGAGCTGCAAGGCCACCGCCTTGCCGCCTTCGGCTCCGATCGCTGCGACGACCGCTTCGGCGGCGTCGGCCTGGGAATGGTAGGTGATCACCACATCAACGCCCTTGCGGGCAAGATTCTCAGCGGTGTTGCGGCCCAGGCCCCGGCTGCCGCCGGTAACGAGGGCGATTTTGCGCGTGTTCATGTCCAAAATCCTTTCAAGGTTGATCATGGACACCGATGTAATCCGTCTATAGATTGAAACAATCCATCTTGTTTTAACATATGCGTTCCGAAAATAAGAACAATGGACCGATTTGACAGCATGCGCCTGCTGGTTCGCGTCGTGGAGCGGCAGAGCTTCAGTGCCGCGGCATCCGACCTTGGCGTGCCGCGATCAAGCGCCACCACGGCGATCAAGCAGTTCGAGCAGCGGCTCGGCGTTCGCCTTTTGCAGCGGACCACCCGCCACGTCACCCCGACGCTGGAGGGCGAGATCTACTACCGACGCTGCAAGGCGATCCTCGCCGAGATCGAGGACGCCGAAGCGGCGCTGACCGGCAGCGAGGTTCGCGGGCTGCTGCGCATCGACGTGCACGGGCCGATGGCGCGTACCTTCATCCTTCCCGAATTGCCGGCCTTCCTCGGGCGTCACCCGGCCCTCACGCTTTACCTCGGCGAAGGCGACCGCTTCGTCGATATCGTGCGTGAGGGCTACGACTGCGTCATCCGCGCCGGCGAGATCGCCGACAGCGATATGATCGTGCGCCGGCTGGGCCTGGCCCAGGAGGCGACGTTCGCCAGCCCCGCCTATATCGAGCGCCACGGCATGCCGCGCTCCCTTGACGATCTCAAGGGACACGAGATGATCGGCTTCGCCTCTTCGCGCACCGGACAGGTGCTGCCACTCGAATTCACCGTGGCGGGAGAGGTTCGGACCATGACGCTACCGGTCCGCATCACCGTCACCAACTCCGAAAGCTATGCCGAGCTAGCACGTTTGGGCTTCGGCCTGATGCAGGCGCCCCGCTATCGCTATTCCAAAGACCTCGCGGCGGGCAGGCTGGTGGAAGTGCTGCCCGAGCACCCGCCGACCCCATTGCCGATCTCCGTGCTCTATCCCAGGAGCCGCCAGCTTTCGCCGCGCGTGCGCGTCTTCATCGACTGGCTCGTCGAAATCGTCGCACCGGAACTCTAGACGCGCCGCGCTTTCGAGACCTATCCGGCAAGGCCCGGATAGGCCTGGAACCAGGGCTGCATGCGCTCGAACTGTGCCGCCATGGCCAGCACGCTTTCGTCGGTGTGCCGCCGCCCGATGATCTGCAGGCCGACCGGCAGGCCCTGCACCGTCAGGCCGGCCGGCACCGAGGCCGCGGGATGGCCGGTGTAGTTGATCGGATAGGTCATGCACCAGCCGATCAGCGGATCGACCGCTTCGCCATTGATCGATGTCGGCCCGATCGTGTTGCCGTCGGTGGCGTTCTTCACCGGGGGGATGGCCAGCGTCGGCGAGACGATCAGGTCATGGGTTTCGAACACATCCTCGAGCCCGTCATAGACGCCGGTGCGCAGGAGATCGTCGAGTGCGTGGTCGACGGCGGACACCTTGTAGGCGCCCTCCAGCATGGCCAGGAATTGCGGGGTCAGCACCGCGGCGTGTTCGCCCATCAGGTCGATGCCTTCCTGTTTCCAGTAGACGGCGATCGCCGCGTAGTGGATCGAGATCGTGCGCACCCACAGCGCCGCCAGCTCCTTGTGATCGGCCTTGAAATCGAGCTCGACCTCGTCGACCTCGATGCCGTTGCGCCGCATCGTGTCGACCGCATTGGCGACGACGGCGGCGACTTGAGGGTGGACCGGGAAATTGCCGAGACGCGGGCTGTAGGCGACGCGCAGCTTGCGTGTCGGCCCGCTGGCGCCGCCGATATAGTCGACACCGTCGTCGGGCAGGCTGAGCGGATCGCGGCTGTGCGGGCCGGCCATGATGCTGGTCATCAGTGCGGCGTCGGCAACGGTGCGCGCCAGCGGTCCAATGTGGACCAGCGGATGCCCCCACAGGAACCCGTCGGGTCGCGTCACCGAAGGGACACGGCCGAAGGAGGGCTTGAAACCGACGGTGCCGCTGAACGAGGCCGGGATGCGCACCGAGCCGCCGCCGTCGGTGCCTTGCGCCAGCGCCGCCATGCCGTCGGCGACCGCCGCGGCACTGCCGCCCGACGAGCCGCCGGAATTGTAGCCGATTGCGAAGGGCGTGCTGGTCGGCCCGAAGCGCAGATTGTCGGTGATGCCCTTGTGGCCGAACTCCGGCGTATTGGTCTTGCCGAGCACGATGGCGCCGGCATCGAGCAGGCGCTCGACCGCCGCAGCACTGGTCTTCGGCACCCGGTTCTTGACCGCCAGCGACGCCATCGACGTCGGCACGCCGGCGACATCGTCGAGATCCTTGATGCCGACCGGCACCCCGTGCAGCGGCCCGAGCGGACCGCCGGCCATGACAGCCTTTTCGGCGGCGCGCGCGGCATCCATCGCCTGGTCGCCGAGAACCAGCGTATAGGCATTGACGAGCGGGTTGCGCGCCTCGATGCGGCGCAGATAGGCCTCGGTCACTTCGACCGGCGACAGGTCGCGGCGCCGGATACGAGCCGCCAGTTCAGTGGCCGGCAGGAAACAGAGCTGCGTCAGGTCGGTTGTAGAAGTCATGAAAGCCATTCCGTCTATTTGATGAACACTGGATTTGCCGAGCCGCCGGTGCCCTTGCTGACCTTGGCCGGGCTGGCGCAGTAAAAACCTTCGTAGCGGCGGTCCGCGGCGCAGTCGGCGGCCAGCGCGTCGAGCGACGCCATCTCGGTGAAGACGACGCCGAGATTGCGCATCAGCGCCGCATGCAGCACCAGCATCAGGCCGGTCTCGGGCTCGTAGGTGGTTTCGTTGGCCAGTGTGTCGGTGACCAGGCTGGGGATCTGCATCTCGTCGAACCAGCGCACGAGGTCGAGGCTGAAGGTCAGCCCGGGCTCCCAATAGTTTTCACCGATCCTCTCGCGTCCCGCCGCCAGCGCGCCGACCCAGCCGGTGCGGATGAGCAGGATGCTGCGCGGCGCGATGTCGACGCCTTGCGCCCGCGCACAGTCCATCAGGTCGTGATGCGTGAACGTCTCGGCGCGCTCCAGCGCCGGCTTGCCGCGGAAGCGGGCGATGTCGAGCAGCACGCCGCGGCCGACGATGCCGCGCTCGGCGATCGGCATGATGCCGGCCTTGGTCATGCCGCCATTGGTGCTGCTTGCCGGAAAACCGTTCCACAGCGTGTCGTCGAACCACATATGGCCGAGCGCATCGCAATGCGTGCCGGCCTGAGCGAAGCCGGTGACGTAGTCGTCGGCGAATTCGAGGCCGCCGGGAAGAGCGTGCCAGTGACCGTTCTCGAAGCCGGCCTTGTCAGCGACCATGAAATGTTTCGCCGGCCAGCGGCCGGGAAACACGGCGTCGCCCTCGTGGGTGGCGATCGGCACGCCGAGCGTGAAGGTGCGGCCGTGCCGCACCGCCGCCATACCGCGTTTGACCTCGTCTGATGTCAGATAGTTGAGCGCGCCGATCTCGTCGTCGACGCCCCAGTGGCCCCAGCGATTGGGCGCATCGGCCAGCAGCCGGCGCAGCGTCATGCCGTCGGTCGCGCCGCTCATGCGCCAGTCTCGGCGATGGTGGGGCGGCGGGGCGTCATCGGCTCGCGGGCGCCGGTGATGTAGGCGACGACGTCCTCCATGTTGGTGCCGGAACTCTCGAGATCGGCGACCTTGCGGCCCCGGCGCATCACCACCACGCGGTTGCACACCTGCCAGAGGTGGTCGAGATTGTGGGTGACCATGACGATCGTCAGCCCTTGGGCGCCGAGCCGTTTGATGAGGTCGAGCACCTCGCGCGATTCGCGCACGCCCAGCGCCGCTGTCGGTTCGTCGAGCAGCAGCAGCTTGTGGCCCCAGAAGGCGCCGCGCGCGATCGCCACCAGTTGGCGCTGGCCGCCGGACATGCGGTCGACCGGCTTCGAGCGCACGCCGGGAATGTCGATGTTGAGTTGCTCGAGGCCGCGCGTGGCGGTGTCGCCCATCGACTTGCGGCGGATCCAGCGCAGCAGCGCCGGGCCGCGGCCAAGCGCCAGCTCGCGGCCGAGGAAGAAGTTCTCGGCCGCGGTGAAGGTGCCGATCAGCGACAGGTCCTGATAGACGGTCTCGATGCCGAGGCGTTGCGCCTCGGCCGGTGGCGACAATTTCTGCGATCGCCCTTCGAGGATGACCTCGCCGGACGTCGGATCATGCGCGCCGGCCAGGATCTTGATCAGCGTCGACTTGCCGGCGCCATTGTCGCCGACCAGGCCGATGATGTCGCCCTTGACGATCTCAAGCGAAACATCGTCGAGCGCCTGGATGCCGCCGAAGCTGCGGCATATATGGCGCAGGCTGAGCAGCGTTGCTTGCGCCATGGCCTAACCCCTCCCGTAGCGGCGGCCGATGCCGCCGAGCGCGACGGCGACGACGAGCAGGCTGCCGGTGAACAGGAACTGGGTGAAGATCGGCGCGCCGATCATCGCCAGCCCGTTATTGCCGACGGCGACCGTCAGCACGCCGATCAAAGTGCCGAGGATGTGGAACTGGCCCTCTCGCAGCGCCGCCGAGCCGAGGAAGGCGGCCGAGAACGAGGTCAGCATGAAGCTGTCGCCCGCCGTCACCTGGCCGGAGCCGAGATTCGAGGCCATCAGCACGCCGCCGATGGCAGCACAGGTGCTGGCGATGGCGAAGGCGACGATTCGGCTGCGGTCGACGGCGACACCGGCGCGGCGCGCCGATTCCGGGCTGACGCCGATCGCCTTGATGTGCTGGCCCTGCACCGTACGATTGAGGATCACCCACAGGACCGTGAGCACGACGGCCATGATGATGACGAGATGCGGCACCCCGGCGATCCGGCCGATGGCGATGTTGGTGAACTCGCGCGACTGCGTGAGCTGCAGCGGAATCCCGCCCGAATAGGCGTAGTTCAGGCCGACGACGATGGTGCCGGTACCGAGCGTGGCGATGAAGGCATTCACGCCGATCTTGGAGACGACGATGCCGTTGACGATGCCGATGAGCGTGCCGAGGCCGACGACGAGGACGATGGCGAGCGGGATCGACAGCCCGCTATAGCTCAAGAGCCCGACCACGAGCAGCCCGCAGAAGCTTGCGACATAGCCGATGCTGAGGTCGAAATCGCCGGCCACCAGCGGCACGGTGAGCCCGGCCGCAACAATGGTGCCGATCGCCATATCGTTGATGATATTGCGGAAATTGCCGATTGTCGCGAAAGTCCCCGGCTGCAGAACCGAGAAGATCACCAGCATCGACGCCAGCACGATGATGGTGCCGTAGGTGCCGAGCAGGCGCATCAGAAGCGCCCGCCGGTCGCGCGTGCCGGGAGGGAGATACCCGGCCTGCGTGACCGGCAAGGCGCCCTCCGCCGGGGCGGAGGTTTCGGGCAGGGAATGGTCAGCGGGCATGACAGCTCTGTTCATGATGGAACTCGGGTCCGGCAGGGCAAGCCCTGCCGGACCTCAATCTGCAGCGTTTACTGCGGATTGTCCTTCATGAACTGGTCGACATTGTCCTTGGTGACGAGCGTGTAGCCAGGCACGAAGGATTTCGGCTTCCACTGGTCGCCGGCCGCCAGGATGTCGGGGATCTGGTCGACCAGCATCTTGCCGGCCGAAGTCAGGTCGACGCCGAGCGTGGCGGTCATCGTTCCGTCCTTGACCGCCTGGACGGCCGGCGCGGTGGCGTTGAAGGAATAGACCTTCACATCGCTGCGGCCGTTCTGCTTCAGCGCCGCGATCGCGCCCATGGCGTTGTCGTCATAGCAGTTGAAGATCGCGAATGGCCCCTTGGCGTCGGCATTGGCGGCGAGCCAGGCGCTGGTCGCGGCCTGCGAGGATTCGGCCGCACCCGGGATGCTGATCTCGTGCGATGTCGCCTTGAGCCCCGGATTTGCCGCGACCGCCGCATCGAAGGCGTCGGCTCGCTCGCGGCACGGAATGCCGGGGTGATAGGTGAGGTCGAGCAAGGTGCCGGTGGTGCCGACGTCCTTCAGCATCAGGTCGATCAGCGGCGGCGCCGCACCGGTGCTTGCCGAAAGCGCGATGCCGTCGGCCATGCCGCCGCCGGCCGAAAGCACCGGGATCTTTGCGTCCGCCGCGGCCTGCAGCCCGGCGGCGAGGCCGGTCGAGTCGAACACCGTGACGATGATGGCGTTCACCTTCTTGGTCGCCAGCTGCTTGATGCTGGTGATCGCCTGCGACGGATCACCGTTGGCATTGAGCGTCTCCACCGACCAGCCCTTGGACTGAGCCTCCTTCGTCATGGTGTCGACCATCTGGTTGGTGTCGACGTCGGAAGTCGAGAAGGTGATGATGCCGATTGTCAGCTTGTCGTCGGCGGCCAGCGCCGCCGGCGCGAAAGATGCCGCGACGAGCGCCGCGGTCGAGAGTTTTTGAAAGCGGTTCACTGTGCATATCCCCTGTTGACGGAGTGTTCCGGCTCATATCCCGACCGCGCATCGGCCCAGCTTGGGGCGCTGTCTGCAGGGTCGTCACAGGTGGTCCTGTTTGTTCGTGCGAGCCACGTACTAACTATAGCCACAAGCCCTGACGCCGCGCAACGGCAAATTTTAAAACGCATCTGGGGGACTTTTCCGCCGGCGGCGCGCCGCGACGAGGCAACAGGGGAGTTGTCGCCGGGCAAACAAAAAAAGCCGGGCGCGAGGCCCGGCTTTTTCGTGTCATGGCTTTTAGATATTTTAGAACTTCATACCGACGCCGAAGGTGACGCGGTTGTCGGTGGCCTTGACGTTGCCGATGCCACCGCCGAAGTCCTTGTCGCCGTAGTCGGTGTAGCGGTACTCGACACGGCCGAACACATTGTCAGTGATCTTGATGTCGGTGCCGACACCGGCGGTCCAGCCAAGCATGGTGGCGCTATCGCTGGTGCCAAGCACTGTATCTTCTACCTTCAGGCTCCTGCCGGCGAGACCACCGGTACCATAGAGCAGGATTTCCGGGGTCACGGCGTAGCCGAGGCGGGCACGCAGCGAACCATCGAAGCCGGCCTTGGAATTCACACCGGCTTCATCGCCTTTGACGCCGTTGTAGCCGAGTTCGGCTTCAGCGCCGTAGACGAAGTTCTCCTGCTGCCACTGGTAGCCGCCGAAGACACTGCCGACGAAACCCTTGGTGCCGACGTCCACGTCGAAATCCCTTTCCTTGGTATGGCCGCTAAAGCCATAGCCAACGTTGAGACCGGCATAGGGGCCGGCCCAGGAGGCGACGGGAAGCTCCGCGATCGGCGTGGGCGCCGGCGGCTCTTCCGAGACGACGTCCGCGGCATAGGCAGTTCCACTGAGGGCGAAGAGCCCGAGCGCTACCGCAAGTGGTCGCGCAAATTTAAGATTGGCTTGCATTGTTCTTTACTCCTTAAGCCACAGGACACAGGCTTGTTTGTCATGAGCGCCATCGACCCGTCCGGGGGGTGAAACGGATCTGGCGTTCAACGGTTCCAAATGTCGTGTCAAAATGCGGCTGAAGCGAACCTGAACTTGGGTCATTCCCCGGCACGAATGAGGCTGAACCTTGACGTTGCATCTTCGCAACAGCGAGATGTCAGCAAGCTGCTCATGCTGCGCTGCACACGGCTTGGTGCAAGGGGTCCAGCGCCCTATATTGCGGGTCGGTTCAACCTGAGTCTTGGCAGGCTCGGGTTGCCGATCGGGCAGCTTCGCCACAATGCTGCCCCAGGTGGAAACGGCATTTAACCCCTGGCGAGCCATATTTGCCGGCGGGCCGCAATCGCGGCTGCCGATTGAGGATTGACAGATGAATGAAGCGGCCGGGACCGCACTGGTGACGGGCGGAGCAAGGCGGATCGGCAAGGCGATCGTCGAAGATCTTGCCGCGCATGGTTTTGCCGTCGCCATCCACGCCAACAAATCGCTGGCCGAGGCGGAGGTGCTGGCCGCCCGGATCAGGGACGCAGGCGGCCGCGCTGCGGCAATTGCCGCCGACCTCACCGACATGGACGCCGTCGGCGACCTGGTCGGTCGCGCCGAGGCAACGCTCGGCCCCATCAGGCTGCTGGTCAACAACGCCTCGCTGTTCGTCGACGACAGCATTCTGGATTTCGACTGGCAGGCCTGGGACCGCCATTTCGCCGTCCATGTGAAGGCGCCGGCGCTACTGGCGCAGAACTTCGCCCGCGCACTGCCGGAAGGGCAGGAGGGGCTGATCGTCAACATCATCGACCAGCGTGTCTGGCGGCCGACGCCGCGCTATTTCTCCTACGCGCTGTCGAAATCGGCACTATGGAGGGCAACCGAGATGATGGCGCAGGGACTGGGGCCGCGCATCCGTGTCAACGCCATTGGTCCCGGCCCGACCCTGAAGAACGCCCGCCAGGACGATCATGATTTCGCCGCGCAGGTCGACGGGCTGATCCTGAAGCGCGGCCCGCAATTGTCGGAATTCGGTGCCACCATCCGCTATCTCTGGGCGGCGCACTCGATCACCGGCCAGATGATCGCGCTCGATGGCGGCCAGCATCTTGCATGGCAGACGCCCGATGTGACAGGCATGACGGAATGAGTCCCGTAGAGCAGAAACACAAATCGCGCGGCGGCGCCGACGACCTGCCCCCTGAAATCGACCTCGAGGACGAGGCCGCAGACGAGACCGTCGCGCCGGCGGGTCCGGACGTCGCCTTCACCGCCATCGACTGGACGCCGCATGCCGGCGATGCCGACGGCATGGTCGGCGCCGAGGTCATCCAGACACTGGTCAAGCGGCTGCCCAACGCGCCCGGCGTCTACCGCATGATGAACGCCGCCGGCGACGTGCTCTATGTCGGCAAGGCGCGCAGCCTGAAGAAGCGGGTGACCAACTACGCGCAAGGGCGTTTCCACACCAACCGCATCGGCCGCATGGTGCGCGAGACCTCGACGATGGAGTTCGTCGTCACCCGCACCGAGATCGAGGCGCTGCTGCTTGAGGCCAATCTTATCAAGCGCTTGCGGCCGCGCTTCAATGTTCTGATGCGGGACGACAAGTCGTTCCCCTATATCCTGCTCACCGGCGACCATGTCTCGCCCGGCATCTACAAGCATCGCGGCGCGCGCTCGCGCAAGGGCGACTATTTCGGTCCCTTCGCCTCGGCCGGCGCCGTCGGCCGCACCATCAATTCACTGCAGCGCGCCTTCCTGCTCAGGAGCTGCACCAACTCCTTCTACGAGAATCGCACGCGGCCTTGCCTGCTGTTCCAGATCAAGCGCTGCGCCGGCCCGTGCACCGGCGAGATCTCGCATGGCGACTATGCCGAACTGGTCGGCGAGGCGAAGGATTTTCTGTCGGGCCGCAGCCAGAAGGTGAAGACCGAAATTTCCGCCGCCATGCAGCAGGCCTCGGAGAACCTCGATTTCGAGCGCGCCGCCATCTATCGCGACCGGCTGGCGGCATTGTCGCATGTGCAGAGCCACCAGGGCATCAACCCGGCCACCGTCGACGAGGCCGATGTCTTCGCCATCCATCAGGAAGGCGGCCAGGTCTGTATCCAGGTGTTCTTCTTCCGCACCGGCCAGAACTGGGGCAACCGCGCCTATTTCCCCAAGGCCGATCCGGCGCTGGAGGCTTCGGAAGTGCTGGGCTCGTTCCTGGCGCAGTTCTATGACGACAAGCCAACGCCGCGCACCATCCTGCTGTCGCATGGCGTCGAGGACCAGGAATTGCTGGCCGAGGCGCTTTCGACCCGCGCCGGCCGCAAGGTGGCGATCTCGGTGCCGCAACGCGGCGAGAAGAAGGATTTGACCGACAACGCACTGCAGAATGCCCGTGAGGCGCTCGGCCGGCGGCTGGCCGAAACCTCGACGCAAGGCAGGCTGCTCACCGGCTTTGCCGAGACCTTCGGCCTGGCAAAACCGCCGGTGCGCATCGAGGTCTACGACAACTCGCACATCATGGGCACCAATGCCGTCGGCGCCATGGTTGTCGCCGGGCCGGAAGGGTTCGTGAAGAATCAGTACCGGAAATTCAACATCCGCTCGACCGAGATCACCCCGGGCGACGACTTCGGCATGATGCGCGAGGTGATGGAGCGGCGCTTCTCCAGGCTGTTGAAGGAACATGGCGATGTCCCGGCGGGCGATACGGCTCCAAGCGAGCCGGGCGACGATATCGAGGACGACATTTCGGGCGGCTTCCCGGCCTGGCCCGACGTCATCCTCATCGACGGCGGCCAGGGCCAGATGTCGGCGGTGCGCAAGATCCTCGCCGATCTCGGCATCGAGGACCGTGTCGTGGCGATCGGCATCGCCAAGGGCCAGGACCGCGACGCCGGCCGCGAACGCTTCTTCGTCAGGGGCAGGGACTCGTTTTCGCTGCCCGTACGTGATCCCGTGCTTTATTTCGTCCAGCGGCTGCGTGACGAGGTCCACCGTTTCGCCATCGGTTCGCACCGCGCCCGCCGCAAGAAGGAGATGATCAAGAGCCCGCTCGACGAGATCAGCGGCATCGGCCCCGGCCGCAAGCGCGCCCTGCTGATGCATTTCGGCACCGCCAAGGCGGTCAGCCGCGCGGCAATGGAGGATCTGATGGTGGTCGACGGTATTTCCGAGCAGGTGGCAAAGCTGGTCTACAATCATTTTCATGAGAGCTGATGCATGTCGCCCAAAGTGTGAAGCGGTTTTGGGATAGCGACATGCATGAAAACAAGGATTGTCGGCTATTTTCGGTTGGTCCATCGACACTCGCCTGTTGACCCCCCACATTCGCTTCTGATTTGAGTACGCAGGAAGAAAGAGTTCCCCGCACATGGCCAAGCGCGCGTTCAACCTGCCCAACATGCTCACCTACGCCCGCATCATCGCGGTGCCGCTGGTCGTGTTGTGTTTTTTTCTCGAAGGGCACCTGAAATCGAGCGATTTCGCCCGCTGGTTGGCGCTGATCATCTTCCTGCTGGCGTCGATCACCGATTATCTCGACGGCTATCTGGCGCGTGCCTGGCAGCAGACCTCCAACATCGGCAAGATGCTCGACCCGATCGCCGACAAACTGCTGGTCGCCACTTGCCTGCTGCTGCTGGCAGCCGACACCGATCGCCATGCCGGCATCGCTGGCTGGTCACTGTGGGCGGCGATCATCATCCTGTGCCGCGAAATCCTGGTCTCGGGCCTGCGCGAATATCTGGCGGCGCTGAAGGTCTCGGTGCCGGTGACGCAGCTGGCCAAATGGAAGACCGCCATCCAGATGGTCGCCATCGCCTTCCTGCTCGCCGGCCCTGCCGGCGACAAGATCTTCCCGCTGACCACCCAGACCGGGCTGGTGCTGCTGTGGATCGCGGCGCTGGTCACGCTCTACACCGGCTATGATTATTTCCGCGCTGGCCTCAAGCACATCATGGACGAGTGAGATGACGAAGCTCATCTATTTCGCCTGGGTGCGCGAGCGGATCGGCAAGCCGGAAGAGGATGTCGACCTGCCTGACGGCATCGAAACCGTCGCCGACCTGTTGCGCTGGCTGAAATCGCGCGGGGAGGAATACGAGCACGCGCTGGAGTATCCCGATGTGATCCGCGTCGCCATCAACCAGGAACATGTCGAGCACCGCGAGAAGATCGCCGGCGCGCACGAGATCGCGCTGTTCCCGCCGATGACCGGGGGCTGAAACCGTGTCCGGCGTGGTGCCGATGGTGCGCATCCAGGCGCAGGATTTCGACGTCGCCGCCGAGATCGCCAGGCTGACCGCCGGCCGCGCCGACATCGGCGCTATCGTGACCTTCTCCGGCCTTTGCCGCGACGAGCAGGGCGCCTTGTCGGCGCTGGAACTCGAACACTATCCCGGCATGGCCGAGGCCGAGATCACCCGCATCGCCGCCGAGGCGGTTCAGCGCTGGCCGCTGCAGGGCCTCACCGCCATCCATCGCCACGGCAAGATCGCCCCCGGCGAAAACATCGTACTCGTGGTGGCGGCTTCCGCCCACCGGCAGGCGGCGTTCGAGGCTGCGAATTTTCTGATGGACTATCTGAAATCGCGCGCGCCCTTCTGGAAGAAGGAACACCGTGCCGACGGCTCCGAGGGCGGCTGGGTTGATGCCAAGGAAGCCGACGACAAAGCCGCCTTGCGCTGGAAGGCGCCGCCGTCCGAATAAAATCTCGCCGCAGCCATGCATTGACCGCAATCCCTTGGCCAAATCGGGTTCGGCAAAGGGAGATGGTCATGCTGGACAGGATCGCCGAATTCTTCATCTTCGGGTTCGTGCCGCTGGTTGTCGGCATACTCGCCGTTCCGGAACTGTCCGTAGCCGCCGAGAGAACCCTGAAGGGCGAGGTGATGTACCGCGAGCGCATCGCGCTGCCGCCCAACGCCGTGCTGTCCGTGCAGCTTGCCGATGTGTCGCTGGCCGATGCGCCGGCGGCTGTCATCGGCGAGCGCAAGGTGGCGCCGGCCGGCCAGGTGCCGATCAAGTTCGAGATCAGCTTCGATCCCCAGGTGATCCGGCCTGATATGACGTATGCGCTGCAGGCGCGCATCACCGTCGACAACAAGCTGATGTTCATCTCCGACACCCGCCATCAGGTCGACCCGCTGAGCGATGCGCCGCAGACCATCATGCTGAAGATGGTGGCGCAGAATGACGCGGCCGCGGTGTTCGGCCAGAGCTGGCTGATCGAATATATCGACGGCATCGGCGTGATTGCCGAGCCGCAGGCGACGTTCCGGATCAGCGAGGCCGGCAAGGCCGGTGGCAGCGGCCCTTGCAACGTCTACTTCGCCACCGCCAAGGTCGACGGTTCGACGATCGCCATCAGCGACATAGGCTCGACCTTCAAGGCCTGCGCGCCCGAAATCATGGCCGAGGAAAAGGCGCTGTTCGAAGCGCTGGCCAAGGCCGCTTCCTACCATGTCGACGCCGGCAAGCTGGTGATATCGGACAAGGACGGTCGCGATATCCTGCGCTTCAACGCCGCGAGTTAGGTCGTAGACTCAAAAGCACGCAGCCACAGCCGCATTGAGGCGAGTTGAACCATGGCGAGGACGTTGGCCGCCAGCTTGTCATAGCGGTTTGCGACGCGGCGGAACTGTTTCAGCTGAGTGAAGAAGCGCTCGATCAGGTTGCGCTGCCATCTGCAGACAGTGCCTTCCCGTCATGCAAGATGCTTGCTGAACAGGTCGACCACGCTCTGGGGCGCGGTATCGTCGAAAAACCGCTTGAGGTTCTGCGCGGTCTCTCGGGCAACCTCGCTGCTTCGGGGGAAGAGGCCGTTTTCATACGCGGCGAGTGCGGCTTCGATGTCATCGGGATTGGCAAGGAGCGCTTGGGCAAGCTCCGCGCCATCATACATGGCAAGGTTGGCACCTTCGCCTGCAAAAGGAGACATCAGATGCGCTGCATCGCCGAGTAAAGTTAAGCCTGGCACCCGGTTCCATCGATGTCCGACCGGGAGCGCATAGATCGGTCGAAGCACTGGTTCGATTTCGCTTCCCGTTATGAGGGCAGTTAGCTGCGGAGCCCATCCTTTGAATTGCTCAGCGATACGAGCCAAGCCAGCTTTTGCGTCGCTGAAATCGAAGGAAGCGACCCAGTCTTCTGGCTTATTCAAGGCCACGTAGATGTGCAGAGTTCCGTCTGCATTGCGATGCGCTAGGATGCCTTTGCCCGGAGCAACTGCCATGAGCGTGCCGCTGCCGATCGCATCCGCGCTTGCCTTGTGGCGCGTGTCACCATCGAAAAGGAATGTCTCGACGAAACAGGTGCCCGTGTAGGCGGGGTTTGAATCTGAAAGAAGCGGACGGACCTTCGACCACGCGCCATCGGCGCCTACGACAACGTCGCAAGTAACCGTGGAGCCGTTCGCGAAGGTAACTTCGTGTCGTCCGCCCCCGATCGCTGCCACAGACGTAACCTTATGATCCCAATGGATCATTCGGGCCGGGATCGAATTGATAAGCATCTTCCGAAGATCGCCCCGGTCCACTTCGGGGCGCTCGCCGGTGTGGCTGCCAGGTCTGTCGAATAAAACGTTGCCGTCTTTATCGACAATGCGTTTTGCATCTTCGCCTGGGCGGACCAGTCGAAGAAATGAACTAAACAGACCTGCGGCCTTGAGGGCGATCTGACCATTATACTCGTGAATATCGAGCAGCCCTCCCTGCGCTCTCGCGTCAGCCGAGACTTCAGCTTCATAGACCGTAGCTGCGACGCTATGAAAATGTAGAACGCGGGCAAGTGTGAGGCCACCAAGTCCTGCGCCGATGATTGCAATCGGATTTCGCATGTTCGCGCTCCTATTGTCGCAGTCAGCGTCTGTTGCTGACGGCTACCATTAGCCCGATGTGTCGTCGGGCAGTTGCTTTCGGAGACGCTGGCCGAACCATGCGAAGCGCATAGTTGACGTGTATTCGACTAACCTGCCGAGCGTGTCACGCTGAGATCAGGCAGTCGTTTTTCGCGACGGCGGTGAAGTTAAATCGGTTCGCCGCGCGAAGCAAGATTCATCGCCTGGTGGGGCCGGCTAAGGCTTTTCGGCGCGCCCATTTATGGGTTCACGGCCTAGTTCCCGGTTCGAACCGACGGTTCGACGTCGTCCAGGTCACGCCAGCGCGGCCTGCTCCCGCACCATGGTCTTGACGATCTCGATGGTCTGGTCGTCGGCCGGAAACAGCATTTCCAGGGCGAGCTCCGCCAGCGTCACGTCGTCGGGCGTGCCGAAAACGTGGTGGTGTTGAGGAAGGACACTGTGCCGAGACGCGTTGCGATGCGCAGCGGTGTGGCCAGCCGCTGCGACGCCTCCAGGCCCTCCAATGCTTCGGAATTGGCTGGTGCCGGATAGGTCATCACCTCGGCCAGCGGGCCCTGGATGTTCGCGTCGGCACGCGCCTCGATCTGCTGACGCAGCACCTGCACCGTGTGGGCGCGCCACTCTCCGAAGTTCAGGATGCGGGGACCCATGCCGGCCGGATGCAAGATGAGACGTACGGCATTGACGGGAGTGCGCATGAGTTCGGCCGAGCAGCCCTCATAGAGCTGCGGCAACGCCGAATTTGACAGCACCACGTTCCAATGACGGTCGACCGCGAAGGCCGGATAGGGCTTGTGTGCCTGCAACACGCTGTCGATGGCCTTCACGGCCGCCTCCAGCTCCGCCAGTGAGCGCTCGGGGAAGGCAGGGGCAAAGCCCGCGGCGAGCAGCAGCGTGTTCTGGTCTCGAAGCGGCACGGCAAGGCACTCGGCCAGGCGGGCAATCATCTCGCGGCTTGGCTGCGAGCGACCGGTCTCGAGATATGACAAATGCCTGGTCGAACTCTCTGCCGCCAGCGCGAGATCGGTCTGCGTCATCCGGCGCCGTTCGCGCCAGCGTCGAAGCAGCACGCCGAAAGGGATTTGATGCACTGTCATCGGCGGAGCCTAACGCGCGCTGCCGCATCGGTTCAATGACCTCTGTGGTCAAATTCACCGTGATCGAGCCGTCGCTTTTTGACCTCCGAGGTCATGGATTTTTGTCTCCCTCCAGCCGAATTCTCCATCACGTGAGGTGCCTCAACGCCTTCACGCCAGATGTTCAACGGAGTGAGAACCATGAGCGAGACCAGGAATATCGATGCCCAGACCTTGGCCGACCGCTATGTCGCCGTGTGGCACGAGACTGACGAGCACCGTCGCCGCGACGCCATTGCCGCGCTGTGGGTGCCTGATGGCCAGCACTATGTCGGGGAGCGCGCCGCGCGCGGCTACGAGGCGCTCGAAGCGCGCATTCGCGGGTCGCATGAAAAAACGTCAGGGATGACGGCAACCGGTTCCGCGCTGTCTCGAATGCCCGGCTGCTGCGTGACGTCGTCACCGTTCTACTGGGAAATGCTGCCGGCCGATAGCGAGACCGTGCTGGCGACCGGTCTCGAAATTCTGACCGTCGACGCAGAGGGGCGCATCCTCGTCGACTACCAGTTCGTCCCGGCCAGACCGTGATCGCGGAAAACACCGATCTTATCGAGGAGACAAAAATGCCTTTCATCACCGCAACGGACGGCACAAGACTCTTTTGGCGGGAATGGGGGCAGGGTCAGCCGATCCTGTTCCTGAGCAGCCTCGGCTTCGGCAGCCAGATGTGGGACTACCAGATGATCGCCTTCGCCGAACAGGGGTTCCGTTGCATCTGCTTCGACCGCCGCGGTCATGGCCGCTCCGACCATCCTGCCGCCGGCTATGACCACGACAGCTTCGCCGACGATATCGCCACGCTGATTAGGGAACTCGACCTCTCCGGCATCACTCTGGTCGGTCATTCCATGGCGGGCGGCGAGGCGGTCCGCTATCTCACCCGGCACGGCAGCGGCCGCGTGGCGCGGCTCATCATGCTGGCGCCGATGACGCCGAAGCTTTTGAAGTCAAACGACAATCCGGGCGGTGCGCCGAGGGAAGGCTTCGAGGCTTTGTGGGCTCTGTGGAAGAACGACTATCCGAAATGGGTGGCGGACAACATCGCGCCTTTCTTCATTCCAGAAACGTCGCCCGGCATGATGGTCTGGGGAAGCACACTGGTGCAGGTTTCCGTTCCGGTGGCGCTGGCTTGCAGCCGTGACATGGTCGAGCAGGATTTTCGCGCCGAGCTCAGGCAGATCGCGCTTCCCGTTTTGCTGATCCACGGCGACCGCGACCGCTCGGCGCCGATCGAGCTCACTGGAATACCGTCGGCGAGCCTCATCCCCGACTGCCGCTTCCTGGTCTACGAGGGCGCGCCGCACGGCATGATGTTCACGCATATGGACCGGCTGCATGCCGACATGCTGCAGTTCGTGCGCGAGACCTAGACCGTTCGGCCAATGAAAAAGGCCGGCGAAAGCCGGCCTTTTCGGTTCAGTCGTGGCAGTGTCGGATCAGCCGACGATCTCGGTGTCCGAGAACCAGTACTTGATCTCCTGCGCGGCGGTTTCCGGCGCATCGGAGCCGTGCACGGAATTCTCGCCGATCGACAGCGCATGCACCTTGCGGATGGTGCCTTCGGCGGCGTTGGCCGGGTTGGTGGCGCCCATCACTTCGCGGTTCCTGGCAATCGCGTTCTCGCCTTCCAGCACCTGAACGATGGTCGGCGCCGAGGACATGAACTCCACCAACTCGCCGAAGAACGGGCGCTCCTTGTGCACGGCATAAAAACCTTCGGCTTCGCGGCGGCTCATCCACACCCGGCGCGAGGCGATGACGCGCAGGCCGGCCTCTTCCAGCATCTGGGTGATGGCGCCGGTGAGGTTGCGCCGGGTCGCATCCGGCTTGATCATGGAAAAGGTGCGTTCGAGCGCCATGGGGTCGTCCTTGTCTGAGAATGGAATTGAGGGTGGCGGGCTCTATACAAGCCGCCCGGCCCATTGCCAAGGGGAGGAGGCTGATCCTGTCCTGGTCAACGCGTGATGACCATCGAAGGCCGCCGGAACTCCCAGCCTTCCCGTTCCAGTGTTGGCACGGCGTGTTCCTCCGAGGGGTAGCCGACGCAGAAGTAACCGATCAGCGTCCACTCAGGCGGTGCGTCGAGGATCGTCGCCATCTCTGCCGGGTCCAGGATCGAGACCCAGCCCATGCCTATGCCTTCGGCGCGCGCCGCCAGCCACAGGGTGTGGACCGCCATGACGGCCGAATATTCGATGGTGGCAGGCATGGTCAGGCGGCCAAGTCCGTGCCCTTGCTCGGTTGTGCGGTCGGCGAAAACCGCGAACTGACAGGGCGCCTCGTTCAGGCCGGCGAGCTTCAGGCGGGCATAGAGCGCGGCGCGCTCGCCGCAGAGCGATGTCAGCGCCTGCGCATTGCAGCGTTCAAAGCAGGCTTTGACGGCCTCACGGCACTCAGCGCTCTCGACCACGACAAAGCGCCAGGGTTGGCTGAGCCCGACGGAAGGGGCAATGCTGGCGAGGTCGAGCAGCCGCTCCAGCGCGCCTTCGGGCAGCGGCGTCGGTTTGAACCGCCGCACATCCCGGCGCCACAGGAAGAGGTTGACGAGCTCGGCGCGAAAACCGTCGGCAAATTCCGGGCCTGACGTCATGGCTCTATCGTCTCGGACCAGCGTCACTATGCTGCCGCCGCGACCTTGCGGCCGAGCCCGCCATAGAGGTCGAGGCAGCGTTCGAACCATTGCGCTACGGTGTCGTTGTCGTCGAGCAACCGGTAGGGCGAGGCGATGCGCGCCCATTGCAGTGCGCCGAAGACGATGTAGTCGGCAAACAGCGGCGATTGGCCGCCGATGAACGGCTGGTAGCCAAGCATCGAGCGCAGCGGCTCCAGCGAGGCGCGAAATCCGGCAAGCCCGGCGTCGCGAGTGGCGAAAACATCCTCCAGTTTTTTGCCGAAACGCTGCTCGCGATTCTGACGGAAATAGGCGGCGTTCGCCTCGTCCTGCATGGCGTGGAGGTCCATGATCGCGGCTGACGTCACATAGGGATGGATGGTCAGTTGCGACCAGCGCTCGATGAAGCGTGCCGCGGCCTTGCCGCCGTCGCCGCAAAACAGTGTCGGCCGCTCGGGGTAGGCCTCTTCGAGATAGAGCGCGATGGCGAAGGAATCGGCGACCACGCTGTCGCCGTCGCGGATCACCGGAACGAGTTTCGAGATACCGCCTTCGACATGAGGGACTTCGAGAAAGCGCGTCGGCACGCTGGAGATGTCGAGCCCTTTGTGGGCGATTGCCATCGCCGCCTTCCAGCAATGCGGGCTGAAGGGGCGGGTGGCGTCGCGTCCGACGAGCTCATAGAGCACAATGGTCATTGGCGAGAACGTTCCTGCGGTTGGAGCAAAAGGATCCTCTGATGGAGCATTCTGTTTCCATCACTGCATCCTTTGCTCTAGGTAAGCCGGGATTCGATGTGAGGCGGGTGAAAATGATGAAACAGCATTTCATGATGTTTGCGGCCTATAATCAATGGGCCAATGGCCGCATCTACGATGCCGCCGCAGACCTCAACGACGAAGAATTCAACCGCAATGTCGGCGCCTTCTTCGGTTCGATGATGGGCACGCTCAATCATCTGCTTACCGCCGATCGCATCTGGATGAAGCGCTTCACCGGCGAAGGCGATGCGCCGGCCAGCCTCGACGCGATCATGCACCGCGCCTTGCCCGTTTTGCGGATGGCGCGCGAGTCCGAAGACAGAAGAATCATCGACTGGGTCGGCGGCCTCAGTGACAAGGCGCTGTCGGGCCGCTTCACCTACATGACCATCTCCGACATGCGCACCGTCTCGCAGCGGTTGGCGCCGGCGCTGGATCAT
This sequence comes from Mesorhizobium sp. AR10, assembly GCF_024746795.1. Classification (NCBI taxonomy): domain Bacteria; kingdom Pseudomonadati; phylum Pseudomonadota; class Alphaproteobacteria; order Hyphomicrobiales; family Phyllobacteriaceae; genus Mesorhizobium; species Mesorhizobium sp. AR10. Next base: position 5,210,851 of record NZ_CP080524.1, on the reverse strand, counting down.
GTCTTCAACCACCAGACCCATCACCGCGGCCAGGCGCACGCGATCCTGACGATTCTGGGCCGGCCATCGGTGCCGCTCGACCTGATGCTGTTCCAGCGTACCGAAGAAGGGCGCATATACGCTTGATCGCGCCTGCGTCTGCTCGATGAACATGCGCCTCTTTGACGGGCGGTTAACCACATTCGAGTTGAAAGCAAAGTCTTAGGACTTCGTTTGCGTTACCGCGTCAAAATGGCAGGTCTAGTGGGAGCAATGGCATGCGGATCGATTTGTCCCCCACGAGCTGGGGCAGGGTCATAGCGGTCACCATCGTCGGCACGGCGATCTGCATCGGCGCCGCGTTCTTCGTTGATTCCTATAATTTTCCCCATCTGTCGCCTGAGGCGCTGCGGTGGGCGAAGCTCACCGATCTGCTTTTGCCGCTCGTGCTGGGCGGCTCGTTCTTCTTTTTCCTGATGTTCAAGATGCGCCAGCTGGCCATCGCCCAGAGGGAACTGACCATTGTCGCGGCGACCGATAGCCTGACGTCGGTGTTCAACCGCGGCGCCTTTTCAATGCTTGTCGAAGCCTATCTCGACCGGGCGCGCAGCCACACGGTCGTCAATGCCGGCGCCTTGCTGATCGTCGACGCCGACCATTTCAAGACCATCAACGATCGCCTCGGCCATGACTGCGGCGACCAGGCGCTCAAGCTGATCGCCAAGACGATCCAAAGTCAGCTTCGTGGTGCCGACATCGTCGGGCGCATTGGCGGCGAGGAATTTGCAATCTTCCTTCCCGGAGCCGACCCGGCGCAGTCCTGGCTGGTTGCCGAGGGGATCAGGCGGCGAATTCGCGAGGCGGAGTTTTCCCCGGATGGGCGACCTTGTCCGCTCTCGGTGAGCATTGGCGGCGTCGCGTTCAGCGGACCCACCACCTATGCCGACATGTTCCTGTTGGCGGACAAGCACCTCTACAAGGCCAAGTCGAACGGGCGCGACCAGGTCAGCTTTGAAACGACAGGATTGCGCGGTCTGCCGGCCGTCGACCCGGCAACGTTCCATTGAACACCTGCCAGGGCTACTCCATGTCGGGCACGTCGCCGCTGACGAACAGCACGGTCGGCGGGCCATAGTCGCCGAGCGCGGGGTCGGCGTCCCGGCTCCAGGCGATCACGCCGACATGTTTTGCGGCCAGCGCCCTGGCGGTGCGGATGGCGCGATCCTCGCTCTGCTGGTCGGCCGGCCCGAAGGCGGGGAACAGTTCGCCGTCCTCGCCGCGGTCGAAAGCGACGACGACGATCAGCTTTGGGTTCTTTTGGCCATCAGACATGTTGGGAACCTATCATATCGTTGCGAATTGAGTCGCGTTCGGGTTCAGCTTCTGGTGAGATGATTCCCATGCGGGATCAGCATTTCGACGAGCCGGTTCGTGTCGCGCTCGGCAGGTCGGGGAACATCGTCTTTACCGTCGAGCGCGTCGCCCAGGCGGCCGACATCCTGCTCAATCGCTGGCCCGCCAAGACGGGCCGCTATCACATTGCCGCCCGCAAGGCCTGCCTCGCTGCGCTGGAAGGGTTGAGGGAGGCCCGTTACGCCCGTGCGGCGTTCATCAACGCGGCAATCGAGGCCGACATCCTGGTCGAGCGCGACAGGGTGGTTTGATCAAACCTAACAGCCCACGCCGGAGCGCGGGCTATTTCAATTCCTGAGTTAGGGCAGCCGTCAGGCGGCGTAGCCGCCAAAGCCGCGAGCCACAGGCTTGACCGAGATGACAGGCGCGGCCGCGGGCCACAGAATGCCTGCCGTGACAGCAAAAGTGATGAGGGCGTCGCGCGCGGCGTCGGTCGAGATGTCGCCGTCGCGTGCGGCCTCGCAAGCCCTGACGGCGGCGCCATAGCTCAGGCGCCGGCGCGACGGCGGGAATTCGGTCAGGAACTGGTGCATGTCGAACAGCGAAGCGAGCATGCGCTTGTGGCCGGCGCCCACGGTCACCGCAACCGGGGTGAAGAACATCCTGTCGTGCATTCTGGCCTCTCTGGATGGGCGGAGATGGCGGCGGACGCCGCTCTCCGATCAGGGGTCGGACGCCGGGAAACGCGGATTGCGGCGGGAGGTTCCATGACGCGGAAATTTGTTTTTGCCCGCACCGATTCGCGCCGGCGCATCCGCACCAGGGGCAGGCGACTGTTTCTATTTCCACATGCCGCGCATGCGGGCGCCGAGGTCGACGCGCACCTGTGGCTGGCGGCGCGGATCGTCCTGCGCATGGACACTTGCCCATGACGTCTGCTCGAAGGCGCCGAGGATCGAGGCCGGGATGAAGCGGGTGCGCGAGGCATAGACGTGGCGGTCGCCGCGCGCCGCCTGGCCGTGCGTGAAAAAGCGCTGCGGCGTCACCAGATGCAGGCCGTCCTTGGCCCGCGTCATCGCCACGTAGAGCAGCCGGCGCTCCTCATCGATGTCCTCCTTGGTGCCGACGCCGAGATCGGCCGGGATGCAGCCATCGACAGTGTTGAGCACGAAGACGTTCTTCCACTCCTGGCCCTTGGCCGAATGGATGGTCGACAGGATCAGATAGTCCTCGTCGCGATGCGGCGGCCCGGCCTGGTCGCTGGTCGCATCCGGCGGATCGAGCGTCAGTTCGGTCAGGAAGCGCTCGCGCGAGGCATAGCCCGAGCCGATCTGTTCGAGCTGCAACAGGTCCGCCCGGCGCGTCGTCGCGTCCTCGTGGATGCGTTCGAGATGCGGCTCGTACCAGAGACGCACCTGTTCGAGGTCGGCCGGCCATTTCGCGCCTGCGCGCAGGCCGGAAAACAGCGCGACGAATGCCGGCCAGTCTTCCGCCGCGCGCTGCGGCGGGCGGAAGCGAGCCAATCCCATCGCCTCGTCGAGCGACGTCGCCATGGTCTCGACGATCTGCGACGCCGCCGAAGGACCGATGCCGGGCAGAAGCTGCAGCACCCGGAAGCCGGCGACGCGATCGCGCGGGTTCTCGGCAAAGCGCAGTACGGAAAGCACATCCTTGACATGGGCGGCATCGAGGAACTTCAGCCCGCCGAATTTGACGAACGGGATATTGCGGCGCGTCAGCTCGATCTCCAGCGGCCCGCTGTGGTGCGAGGTGCGGAACAGCACGGCTTGCGCTGTCAGCGCCGTGCCGGCCTCGCGTTCGGAAAGGATAGCCTGGCAGACATAGTTCGCCTGCTCGGCCTCATCGCGGACGCTGACCAGCTTCGGCTTTTGCGAGGATTTGCGTTCCGACCACAGGTTCTTGGTGAAGCGCTCCGAGGCCTCGGAGATGACCGCGTTGGCGGCGGCCAGGATGGTCTCGGTCGAGCGGTAGTTGCGCTCCAGCATGACCACATCGGCGGCCTTGGCGAACTGCTTGGGGAAATCGAGGATGTTGCGGACCTCGGCGGCGCGAAACGAATAGATCGACTGCGCGTCGTCGCCGACCACCGTCAGCCCGGCCCCGTCCGGCTTCAGCGCCAAAAGGATCGAGGCCTGCAGCCGGTTGGTATCCTGGTATTCGTCGACCAGCACATGGTCGAAGCGCTGACCCAGATGCGCGGCAATTTCCGGTTCGGCGGCCATCTGCGCCCAGTAGAGCAGCAGGTCGTCGTAATCGAGCACGTTCTGCGCCTGCTTGGCTTCAACATAGGCGGCGAACAATTGCTTGAGCTGTTCGGCCCAGCCGGCGCACCAGGGAAACACCGAACCCAACACCTCGCCGAGCGGCGCCTGCGCGTTGACCGCGCGCGAATAGATCGCAAGGCAGGTGCCCTTGGTCGGGAAGCGGCTTTCCGTCTTCGAAAACCCCAGCTCGTGTCGGGCGAGGTTCATCAGGTCGGCGGAATCCTCGCGGTCGTGGATGGTGAAGGCCGGATCGAGGCCGATCTCCAGCGCATAGTCGCGCAGCAGCCGGGCCCCGATGCCATGGAAGGTGCCGGCCCAGGTCAGCGCGTCGGTGATGACAGAGGCATCGCGGCCCAACACCTCGCCGGCGATGCGCTGCACCCGCTTGGCCATTTCAGAGGCGGCGCGGCGGGAGAACGTCATCAAAAGGATGCGGCGCGGGTCGGCGCCTCTGACGATCAGATGCGCGACGCGGTGCGCCAGCGTGTTGGTCTTGCCGGAGCCCGCACCGGCGATCACCAGCAGCGGCCCGGCGACCGCGCCGTCGCCATGCTCGACGGCCAGGCGCTGCTGGTCGTTCAGCTTGGCGAGGTAGGCCGGCTGCAGGCTCGAATCACTGACGGCAAGGTTCATTGCCCATCAAGCATCGTTTCTGCTTTGTTCGCAACGGGTGAGGAGTGGTCCGCGTTAGCGGACGAAAAGCCAATTGCTTGGCTTTTCGAACGACGAACGGTGAAAGTTCGGTCCGCCTTCGGGCGGATTGAAACGTCCAGTGGACGTTTCAAAGGACTTGACGCCCGAAAGGGCTGATAGCGGCAGCGAAGGGCAGGACGAAGGCGGTGCTGCACTCGGATTAACGCTGCGGCTCAACGCCCATCGCCGCCGATTGCCGTCTCAGCGCCTCGCGATCGCCCTGCGACGGCACCAACAGCGGGTCGACCGTGTCCGGCACCTCGTCGATCACCTTTTTGGTGACTCGATAGGCTACGTAGACGAATGCACCGGCTAAAAGCAGACGGATCATGGTCGCAATTCTCCATTGATGGGACCAACCGGCAAGGCGGCGTTTGGTTCCCGCCTAAGCGAGGCCGCGCAACCAAATCGACAGCGTCTCGTTTCTCCAACGAGAGGAGGTTGCGATGAAAAAGCTCCCGATCTTGCTGGTAGTGGCGGCGGGGTTGGCTGTCGCGGCTTGCGACAACAACATTCCACCGACCAAAGCTCCAGTCGACCAAAACCCGCAGGCTGAGCCTGTACCGACGACTGGCAGCGACCAGCCCGGCACGCCACCGGCGCAGTGACGATCTCAGGCGGGGAAACGAAACCGGGCGAGGGAAGAAGGCCGGCGCCGCTTGGGAGGTTGCCTGATAGCGCCGGCCAGGCGGATATCAGGTCCGCCGCACAACAGACATAGCTGAGTCTTTCCCCTGCGTCATGCCACGATTGCGGGCGGTCGTCGGCTGTTCACAAATCGATCGCGTGAAGAGAGTATGAGTTTCCAGTTTCCAAGCCTGACGAATGCAGCCTGAACAACGTCAGGGAATTGAACTAAAATTTATCGAACGGTCAGTAAGATATTTTACCGCATCAAGCAAAGTTACCATCACGCATTGCGTGAAAGAATGCTTATTGTCCGAAGTATGCCGGAGTTACTTAAGGCAGGTCTAATATATGGCGATATTGTCTGTTCATTTCGGGCCTATGGTGGGAATGTTGCGGGATCGAGCCAAAAGAAAGGGACGGCCCTGAATGACGAGAACCGGCATGGCCGCTCTGTTTTCGAAGAGCATTTTCGACATCGGCTTGTTCTCGATGATCATCAATGTCCTGCTGCTGGTAATGCCGCTGTACCTGCTGCAGGTCTATGACCGGGTCCTGCCTGCCGCCAGTGTCGACACGCTCATCTACCTGTCTGTCATCGGCATTCTTGCGTTGGCATTCCTCGGTCTGTTCGAGATCGTCCGCTCGATCTATTCGCAGCGCGTGGCGGCTTCGATCGACAAGCAGCTGGCATCGCGAGCCTTCAGGGCCTCGCTATCGGGTCCGCGCGCCGATACGGGCGATATCCAGCCGCTGCGCGATCTTGCCACGGTGCGGGCCTTTGTCGGGTCGCGTGGCCTGATGACCTTGTTCGACCTGCCTTTCGCGCCGTTCTTCGTCGTGCTGCTTGGCTTCATTCACCCGGCTCTGTTCTGGCTGACGCTTGGCGGAGCGGTGATCATGATCATTCTGGTGCTGCTCAACCAGCTGATCAACGGCAAGAACGCGGCCGCGGCCTCGGAGCAGTCGGTGCGGGCCAATCTTGCCGCGCAGGCTTTTGCCCGCAACGCCGACACGTTGAAGGCGATGGGCATGAGCCGCAACGCCACCGAGGTCTGGGGCAGGTCCTTTGGCAGCGCGCTCAACGTCCAGGACCGCTCGGCCGCCGTCAATGCGGTGTTCAGCGGCATTTCCCGGTCAACCCGCATGCTGTTGCAGCTTGCCATCCTGGGTGTTGGCGCGTCGCTGGTTCTGGCCAGCGAGATGACGGCCGGCATGATCTTTGCCACCTCGATCATTTCGGGCCGGGCGCTGCAGCCGCTCGACCAGTTGATCGGCGGCTGGCGCCAGACCGTCGATGCGCGACGGGCCTGGCAGCGCTTGCAAAGGTCGTTGCCGGAAGGCGGCCACGAAGCGCAGAAGCTTCAGCTCCCAACGCCGACGGGAAAGCTCGCGGCGCGCGACCTGATCTTTGTGCCGCCGGGCTCGCCGCCGGGAACCGAGCCGATCATCAAGCGCCTGAATTTCGAAATTGGCGCCGGCGAGGAAATTGCCATAGTCGGCCCGAGCCGGGCCGGTAAGTCGACGCTGGCGCGGCTGCTGGTCGGTGCCATCCAGCCCAGCAGCGGCTTAGTGCAGGTCGATGGCGCCGATCTCAGGACCTGGGACCAGGATCAGCTTGGCCGCAGCGTCGGCTATCTCGCACAGGACGTGCAACTGCTGCCCGGAACGATTGCGGAAAACATCTCCCGTTTCGATCCGGCAGCTACCGACGAGGCCATTGTCGCGGCGGCACGGCATGCCCAGGTGCACGAGCTCATCCTGTCGCAGCGCGACGGCTACCAGACGCAGATCGGCTCCGCGAACGCTGCCCTGTCCGGCGGCGAACGCCAGCGGATCGGGCTGGCGCGGGCGTTTTACGGAAACCCCAGGATACTCGTTCTGGACGAACCCAACGCCAATCTCGACCGGGACGGTGAGACGGCACTCGAACATGCGCTGGAGCAGGCGCATGGCGATGGCACGACAGTGGTGATCATCACCCATCGCATGTCGATCGCCGCAGCCTGCAATCGCGTCCTGCGGCTTCGCAACGGTGCCATCGAGGCGTTTGGCCCCAGCGCCGATATTCTCGGCCAGAACGGTGAGGCCAGGGACAGGCCGAAAGCCGCTGACCCGGCGCCCCAGATTCAACTGGGCGCATTCAGCACCGGCAGTCAGGGCACCGGCCGCTGGACCCGGTCGCTCAAAGCCGAGCGGACCTGACCATGACCGCTATCGGCACCTGGGAAAAGTCTGTTCGCTCGGATACGCGATGGATCGCGCTCGGCGGCTACGGCGCAATCGCGCTGCTGGTCGGATGTTTCGGCTATTGGGCGGCGACCGCGCCGCTTTCGGGGGCAGCTGTCGCTCACGGCACCATCGCGGCCGCCGGCCGCAACATTCTCATCCAGCATCTCGAGGGCGGCATCATTAGGGATATCCGCATTGCCGAAGGCGATCGCGTGCTGGCCGGACAGGAATTGATCGTTCTCGACAGCACGGCGGCGAGGACGCAGGTCAACCGGCTGAAGAAGCAGTTTGTATCCCTGTCGGCAGCTGCCGAGCGGCTTGCCGCCGAAAGGGACGGTATGGATATGGTTCGCTTCGACCAACGCACCGAGGCCAGTGCGGCCGACGCCGAACTCGCTAAACTGATCGAAGAACAGAAGAAGGAATTCGATGCCCGTCTGGCCCGGTTCCGCTCGGAACAGGGCATTCTCCAACAGCGTGTTGCCACGCTCAACGAGTCTCTCGTCGGCCTCGGTGCGCAAAAGCAGGCGATCGAAAACCAGCTCGTGATCGTCGAAGATGAACTCAAGCGCAAGAAGACGCTGGTCGACAAGGGGCTGACCAACCATTTCGAATACACCCTGATCCAGCGCAATCAGGCTGACCTGATCGGGCAGGTCGGTTCGATTACGTCCGACCTCGCCTCGACGCGAAGCCAGATCGTCGAGGCGAAAGAGCAGATCGAGCGGGGCAAGACGCAGCGGGTCGAACAGGCGGTCAGCCAGCTTTCGGAAACGCGCACCTCCCTGGCCGACGTCGAAGAGCAATCCTTTGCCGCCGAGGCCATTCTGCGCCGCACGATCGTGAAATCGCCCAGCGACGGCATCGTCGTCTCCGCCGTCTACAATTCGCCCGGCAGCGTCATTTCGCCCGGCGAAAAGCTGATGGAAATCCTGCCGACCAGTTCGCAGGTGATCGTCGAGGCGCGGCTGAGCCCGCGTGATATCGATTCCGTCCATGTCGGCCAGAGCGCCCGGCTGCGGCTATCCGCGCTGAATACGCGGCTGACGCCGGAGGTCGCGGCGACGGTGACCAACGTGTCGGCCGACAGGTTGATGGATGAGAGCACCCACGAGCCCTACTATCGGGCGCGATTGCATATCGCCGAGAACCTTCCCGCCAACGTCGCCGTCGGCCAGCTCTATCCGGGCATGCCCGTCGAAGCGTTCATCAGCACCGGCGACCGCACCTTTGCCGAATATCTGGTGCGGCCGGTTCTGGACTCGTTTCAGCGGGCGTTCGTCGAGGAGTGATCTCAGGCAGTTCTTGCCGAAGAGGGCTGGGTTCAGCGGTCTTCCCGACCAAGGTGGGCTGCATGGATGGCACGAAGGTGTCCATTGCCTGACGGCTTTCGGTTTGAGACTCCCCGCCTTTCAGCGCCGATCTCGATATCCAGCTGGCTTTGCGTCAGCGCCGCCTCGGCCATCACCCAATGCTTGAACACCGCCACCTTGCGCGCGGCAAGGGTCTTGTCCGGGCAGACGAAATACCACCCGGCGGTGTTCGGGTGGTGCACCGCGAACGGAGCCACCAGGCTTTCGGCACGGATGTCGCTGGCCACGTAGGCGCGGTTGGCCACCGCAAAACCCATCCCGGCATTGGCCGCCTCGTAGGACATCATGCACGAATCGAAGTAGATGCTTTTGGCCTCGCTGAGCACGAAACTGGCACCGGCGAAGCCGAGCCAGGATTGCCAATTCTGCGTGCAGGTGTCGGAATGCAGCAGCGTGAAGTGCCTGAGGTCGTCCGGCGTCGTTTTCGACAGCGGTCTGTCGCCCAGAACCTGACGGAAGAGTTTGCGGCTGCATACCGGCGTCAAATCTTCGCTGAACAAGAGGTCGGCCTGCAGCTCGGGAAAGCTGCCGTCGCCATAGCGAATTTCGACATCGAACTCGGACGTCGCGAATTCATGCGTCGCATAGGAAGTCGCAACGCGCATCTCGATCTCGGGATACTGCTCCTGGAACATAGGCAGGCGCGGAAACAGCCAGCGCGCTGCGAATGTCGGCAGCACCGATATTTTGAGCACATGTTCCTGCGACTGTCCGGTCGCTTCCATGCTCGCCGCGACGATGCGCTCCAGCGCTTCGCGAACGCGCGAGACATAGGTTTCGCCCTCCGGCGTCAACGAAACGGCATTGCCGCCGCGCAGGAAAATCTTGAAGCGCAACTGGTCCTCAAGACTTTTGACGCGCTGGCTGACCGCAGAAGCAGTTATGAATTGCTCTTCCCCGGCGCGCGTAAAGTTCTTGTGCCGCGCAGCACTCTCCACGATCTTCAATGAGTTGAGGTTGACCTGACTGAGCAGACGCACGGGTTTCGACCTTAAGCTTGGCTTACGGTAGCACCAGCATTCCTAATTTTACAGGGGGGGTTGATTTATTCAACTGTCATTTAAGTCTCGCCCCCATCCTGGAGAAGTAAAATGAACGCACACAGCATCCCTGACCTGCGCTATGCGATGAGCCGTGAAGCCATCATCGGTCATGAGACGTCCTGGAAAATCTCGAGTTTCGGCGTCGCGCAATACCTTCACGGCTACGACCCGGCGCTGCTCGCGGCAATAGAGGATGCCGCATTGAAGCTCAAGGACAGCCACGCTGTGCACAAGCACCTCGATCTGACCTTCATCACCGGCGCCGACCGCTTCATCCCGGAGATCAAGGAACTGATCAACGACAAGCTCAGGCTGGAGCGGCTGTCCGACATGATGGGCACAAGGCTGGAGCCTTATCCGCTGTCGATCGTCGGCTCGACCGTGACCTTCATGAATCCCAGGGATGGCGCCGTCGACTGGCATTGCGACGGCGTTCCGGTCACAGAACTCATCCCGCTGTCGATCAGCGACCCGCTGGTCGGCGGCCATCTCGAAATCTACTGCGACGATTCCGAAACCGGCCGTGCGATCCTCGAATCCGGCCGTGAAATCCCGCGCAACCGCGTCATGCGCATCGACCACAAGATGAACTATGCCACGCTTGGCCAGTTTCTCGGCGTCCTGCACCGCACAGCACCCATCCAGCTCGGCTCGCGCGTCACGCTTGTGCTCAACCAGCGCTCGGTGGCCAAACCCTATGTCGACGACAACCGCATGTTCTATCTCGCCGCCGACAACGATCTCGATCGCGAGTGGGTCAACGAACTGGCCGAGGACGTCTGGACCAACCAGCTGCCGGCCTATCGCCGCCACGAGGAGGAACGTCCCGTGCCGGCAGCGACCGACACGCCGGTTTCGGGTGGGGCAAGGGATTCATGGTAGCCCAATCCGCGCTGGTCTTCGCCGCCGGCGCGGTTGCCCTTTGGTCGACCAACGCACTGGTCGGCAAATCCCTGCTGGCAAGCCACGAGGTATCGCAGGTGCAGTTCCTGCAATTTGTCGGCGCGGCGCTGGTCTTCGTCGCCATCCGGTTGATGAGCAGGGAAAACGTCCGGCGGGAAAATGCCCCGCCGGAAAGTGCCGTGGCTGCGGCCAGGACCATGCTGGTGCCGGTCGCGGTCGGCTTCATCGGCTTGGTCGGCACGATGGTGCTGCAATACATCGCTTTCGCCTCGATGCCGGTGATCGAAGCCAACCTCGTCGCCTACACCTGGCCGTTGATGGTCGCGGCGGCGGTGATTGCGCTCGAAAAACCGCAGCGCCCGATGCTGCTGGGGGTGACCGCGGCCCTGGGCTTCGTCGGCGTGGCGCTGGTGATTTCGGGTGGCCGCGACCAGTCCTTTCTCCAGGGCAATCTCGTCGGTTACCTCGCCGCATTCGGCTCGGCGCTGTGCATGGCCTTCTATTCGATCGCCGTGGCCCGCCTTGCCGTTGCGCCGGACCGCCTGCTTCTGCCATCGGCCCTGATCGGTGTGATTCTGACATTGCTGTGGTGCCTGCACGACGGCATCGTCTGGCGCGCCGATGCCGACCTCCTTCTCGGGCTTTATCTCGGGGCCGGCCCGATGGGGCTCGGCTATTATTTCTGGTCGCGTGCCCTGAAGCTCGAAGGCGGCGGCAAGGTTGCGGTCGTCGCCTATCTCACGCCGATCGCCTCGACACTTCTGCTGACCCTGTCCGGCGAAAGGCTGACCATGACGGCGATTGCCGGCGCCATCCTCGTCATCGGCAGCTGCATTGCGGTCGGCGTCGAGCGTTCGGAGGCTGAAAACCATGCTTGACAACGATGAACGTCTCGCCAGGCAGGAAGCGCACTGGCTGATCAGGGAGTTCGGCGCCGAGGCTCCACTTTATGCCGCGATGAGAGCGGAAAAGGCGATCGAGCAGAAAGATTTCGGGCGTTGTGCTCGCTGGAAGCGTATTCTGGAGATACTGGCCGACTCCAGCCCTGCCAAGTCTGCTGGCTCGAAGTCTACCGTTTCCAAGTATTAGATTTTCTAATTTGCGCCGCTGCAATCTTCCATGGAAATATCCGCTGGCAACGATTCTTGATGGTTTACTTAAGGTTTAGCGATCCGTTGGGGATGCAACCAAATCGATACATCGAGAAAAATCCAAAAAAAAGCGGCGAATAACCGCCGACAGGAGAAAAAGAATTGTCCAGTATCGACAACAAGACAGCTATGGAACTGACCGCCGACATCGTCTCGGCCTATGTTGGCAACAATCCGCTTCCGGCATCCGGCCTGCCGGATCTGATTGCCAGCGTCAGCGCATCGGTTCGCAAGCTGGGCAGCATGGATGCGGTGGAAAGCCCCAGTCTCATTCCGGCGGTTAACCCGAAACGGTCGGTGTTTCCCGACCACATCGTCTGCCTGGAGGATGGAAAGAAGTTCAAGTCGCTGAAGCGCCACCTTAGCTCGGACCATGGCCTCACTCCGGACGAGTATCGAGCCAAATGGAGCCTGCCGCCGGACTATCCGATGGTGGCGCCAAGCTACTCCGCGACCCGCTCGGCGCTGGCAAAATCCTCGGGGCTTGGCCGCAAGCCGGCTGTGCCGCTCGCTGCAGCCAAGGCGACGAAGCGCAAGGCAAAGGCCTGATCGCGGAGCGACGGGGGTATACCTGAAGGAATACCCGCCTCTTCGCGCCGACAGACAGCACTGGCAGGCAGCGCATCGAGTTCAGGTGCGCTGCCTTTCCATTAGGCTGCGGGATTTGAAAGTGCGGACGCCGCCATCGAAGCATGGCGCCCACTGAACTTGAGGCTTCTCCGCCCCTCCGGTTTCATCGCCTTATCTGCGGCTGATCATGCAGAACAACGCTCAGCAACGAGCTGTGCACCACAAGCTTTCCATTGTACTCGATGAATCCAAGATCGCGGAACTTGTTCATGAAATAGCTTACCCTCGGCCGCGTTGTGCCGATCATTTCGGCGAGCGTCTCCTGGCTGACCTTGCCGAGAATGGGTTCAGGCCTGCCTTCCTTGCCGAAATTTGCCAGCATGAGAAGTGCCCGTGCCAGGCGCTTTTCGCTCGAATTGAAAAGCTGATCGACCAGATCCTCTTCGACGCGGATGGTTCGTGCCAGAAGGTGGGCGATGAACATTTCCGAAAAGGCCGGCTCGTCGTGAAGGACGCGCATGATCGCCTTCTTGTCGAGCCGCATGATTTCGCAATCCGTCATCGTATTTGCCGTGGCCATGCGTCGGGTCTGTCCCGCCAGGCAGCCTTCACCGAAGAAATCGTCGGTCCCCATTATGGCGACGACGGCTTCCTTTCCCTGTTCGGACAGGACACTGACTTTGACCTGGCCCTCGTTGATGTAGAAGACCGAATCCGCGACATCGCCTTGCGAGAATATCTTCTGGTTGGGTCCATAGTGTGTAATCGTGCGCCCAAGATCGGCTTTCGCCAGAAAAATCTTCGGATCGAACGGCTGATCTGATTTGCCTTCCATCAATGCCCCCATCGACTGACAAGACTGATTTCCTGACTGATAATATCATGATCCCGGCAAGGCATCAGCTTCGATGAAGCAAATCCAGGTCCTGCGGTCCGGTCAGTATTGACCAGACGCGGCTCGCTGCGAGGGCTATTCCAGCTCCAGTCGGCGTCATTCGGGTCACCCTCCCTCCCGATCTCCTGGCGTCTTGATGAGTTCCCGGCCGGGGCTTTTCGCCAGGCAAGGCATGCCAAACGGTTTGACGTCGATGACTTGAGGGTGAGCGGGAAGCAGAACGCCAGGCGCAACACTACCGTGACATTGCCAAAGTTCCCTGGGCCAAAGTTCCCCGGGCCAAGGCTCCCTGGGATGCAATTTCCTCTCGCAACGTGTCGGCAATCTCCGCCAGACTGTGTCCGGCCTCGGGATGAGCGTCGAGCAGCAGGATGGCAACGGCTGCTATGTCCAGTCTGCGTTGATGCCGCCCGGCGTCGGAAACGGCATCTGCGATCTTGAGCGCCAACGGAAGCGTGGTCATCCGCGAACCTCCAATGCGCGCTGGTTCGTTCGGGTCCGGCTGCAACTCGTAGCGCGCCTCCCGATCCAAGCCAAGCTGTTGCCACTGTCGTGCAGAAATCCCCGGCCGGGGGTTCTGCTGTCGCAATCCAATCATGGGGGGGACGATTGCATTCCGCCAGCCCTACAAGGTGTAGGACACACGCCGGGCGCCCGTCTGTTCAATATTGACCACCCGGGCGCGGACAGCATGGCGATAGACTTAACCCCAAGCCTCCGCCTTCAGCAAGACGATAGTAATTGTTGTAACTGTCAGCATCGGCTCAATCGGAAGTGGAATGTCTGCAAGAAAAAATCGAACGTTCTAGCCCGTCGACGGTCGTCGACTCTTGGCACGAGCCGGACAAAGCGCATGATCAACTATCCATTTGATTCAATTGAATGCAACATCGTCCAGGATCGCGCGGCGATGGGCGCTGGCGCGTTTCAGGAGTAGGCCTGGTGCGGTCTGCTTCGGCGGGTCGCTGAGAGCTGACACAAGGTTCGCAGACAAGGCCCCCAATCCGGCCCCACTGCTTCTGACCGTTTTCATGCCTTATGCGGTCAACCGGCCCGCAAGGTCTTGCGAAGCGCTGACGTCCCGTGCAAAAGCGCGGCCATGCTTGTTATTTCAGACCTTTCGCTCCGCATGGCCGGACGCCTGCTTCTCGACCATGCCTCGCTGACCTTGCCGGCCGGCACCAAGGCCGGGCTTGTCGGCCGCAACGGTACCGGCAAGACGACGCTGTTCAGGGCGATCACCGGCGACCTCGCCTCCGAGACCGGCTCGATCGGTCTGCCCAGGAACACCCGCATCGGCCAGGTGGCGCAGGAAGCGCCCGGCACCGAAGAGCCGCTGATCGAGATCGTGTTGAAGGCCGACCTCGAACGCTCCGCTCTGCTCGAAGAGGAAAAGACGGCGACCGATCCGCACCGCATCGCCGACATCCACATGCGGCTGGCGGACATCGACGCGCACTCAGCCGAGTCACGCGCGGCCACCATCCTTGCCGGTCTCGGCTTCGATGACGACGCCCAGCGCCGCCCAGCCTCGTCCTTCTCCGGCGGCTGGCGCATGCGCGTGGCACTCGCCGCAGTGCTGTTTGCCGAACCCGACCTGCTGCTGCTCGACGAGCCGACCAACTATCTCGACCTCGAAGGCACGCTGTGGCTGGAAAATTACGTGTCGAAATATCCGCACACGGTGCTGCTGATCTCGCATGATCGCGACCTGCTCAACCGTGCCGTTAACTCCATCGTCCATCTCGACCAGAAGAAACTGACCTTCTGGCGCGGCGGCTACGACCAGTTCGAGCGCCAATACACCGAGCAGCGCGAATTGCAGGAGAAGGGCCGCGTCAAGCAGGAAGCCGCGCGCAAGCACATGGAGTCCTTCGTCGAGCGCTTCCGCGCCAAGGCTTCCAAGGCCAGGCAAGCGCAGTCGCGCATCAAGGCGCTGGAGAAGATGAAGCCGATCGCCGCCATCGTCAACGACACGGTGCGGCCGTTCTCCTTCCCGGAGCCGGTGAAGACGGTGGCCTCGCCGATCGTGGCGCTGAACAACGTCAATGTCGGCTATACCGAGGGCCAGCCGATCCTGAAGAAGATGACGCTGCGCATCGATGCCGACGACCGCATCGCGCTGCTCGGCGCCAATGGCAACGGCAAGTCGACCTTCGCCAAGCTTCTGTCCGGCCGTCTCAAGCAGGAGACCGGCACCATGACGGTGGCGCCCGGGCTGAAGGTGGCGATCTTCGCGCAGCACCAGCTTGACGATCTGAGGCCGGACGAAAACGCCTATGAGCATGTCCGCCGGCTCATGCCGGAAGCGCCGGAATCGAAGGTGCGCGGCCGCGTTGCTCAGTTAGGCCTGACCACCGAAAAGATGAACACCGCCGCCAAGGACCTGTCCGGCGGCGAGAAGGCGCGGCTGCTGATGGGCCTGTCGGCCTTCGAGGGGCCGAACCTGTTCATCCTCGACGAGCCGACCAACCATCTCGACATCGACAGCCGTGAATCGCTGATCCATGCGCTGAACGAGTTTCCTGGCGCCGTCATCCTGATCTCGCACGACCGCCATCTGCTGGAAGCGACGGCCGACCGGCTGTGGCTGGTCAAGGACGGCGCAGTCAACCCGTTTGACGGCGACCTCGAGGACTACAAGACGTTGGTCACCGGCGTGTCGGGCGACCGCCGCGGCAAGCGCGAGGCGGAAAAGGCGTCAAAGGCCGACCGCCGCCGCGATGCGGCAGCGCGCCGCGCCGCCTTCGAGCCACTGGCCAAGGAAATCCGCGCCACCGAGGCGCTGATGGACCGCATCCGCAAGCGCATCGACGGCATCGAGGACGAGCTCTCCAACCCGGCGGTCTACGAAAGGGATCCGTCGACCGCGACGCGGCTGGCCAAGGAACGCTCGCAGTTGGCCCAGACACTGGCCGGCCATGAGGAAAAATGGCTGTCGATGTCGGCCGAGTATGAGGAAGGCACGGCGGAGTAGGGGCGGGTTCTTCCCTTCTCCCCTTGTGGGAGAAGGTGTCGCCGAAGGCGACGGATGAGGGGTGCTCCAGAGGACACCGGCGCTTCATTCCGTCCAGCACCCCTCATCCGTCTCGGCGCTGCGCGCCGATCCACCTTCTCCCACAAGGGGCCTGTTGCAAAATTGGCTGGTTGTGATTCCCTGTTTTTGACAGGAGGATCGTTCGATGACGACGAAGCCGAGCGGGCAGTTCAGTTTTGTGGAGGCTCTGCTTCCGCAGGGTCTTGGTCGGAGCGGGCGGCTGGACCGGCTGTCGTCGCTTGTGAAGTGGTATCGCTTCGAGAAGATCCTGGCGCGGCTGCGCTCGCCCGGCGGCCCGGGCCGTCCTGCCTACAGTTCGCTGGTGATGTTCAAGGCACTGCTTCTGCAGTCCTTGTACGGGCTGTCGGACAGCGAGTTGGAGGAGGCGCTCGCCGATCGGCTGTCGTTTCGGCGCTTCGTCGGCCTGACGCTCGAGGAGACGGTGCCCGACCACACCACGCTCAACCGCTTTCGCAATCTTCTCGTCGAGGCCGGGCTTCTGGAGAAGCTGTTCGGCGAACTGGACCATCAGCTGGACAAGGCGGGGCTGATCCTGCGGCGCGGCACGATGCTCGACGCCACCGTTATCGAGACGGCAGCGGCACGGCCGCCCAGTGGAGCGGCGCAAGAGGCCGGCGAGGCTGGCGATCCCGATGCCGGCTTCACGCGCCGGCAGGGCAAGCCTGGCTCCTCCTATGGCTACAAGGCGCATGTCGGCGTCGACCAGGGGTCCGGCCTGATCCGCCGGGTGAGGACGACGGCGGCCAACGTCAACGACACGGTGGAAGCAGACCATCTCATCTGTGGCGACGAAGGCGCGGTGTTGGCGGATGCGGCCTATCATACCAAGGCGCGCGAGTTGTCGCTGAAGGAGCGTGGGATCAAGCCGCGGCTGATGCGGCGGGCCAACAAGCATCATCCGCAATTGCCGGCGCGCCTGCAGCGCTTCAACCGGCTGATCGCGCGGCAGCGTTTCGCTGTCGAGACCACCTTTGCCACATGGAAGAACCGCATGCGGCTTCGCGCCATCCGCTATCGCGGCTTGGCCAAGGCGGCTGGGCAGGTTCTCATCGCCGTCATGGCCTTCAACATGCGCCGCTGGGTGACGCTGGCGACCTGATCCAGGGCCGCACTGCGCCCGAAATCCGCCCAACACGCCAAACCCTAACCCATCCGGCGACAGGCCCGCGCCGAAGGGCACTCCGAATTGGCCCTTACTTCTCCTCTTGCCCTCCCACCCTAGTAACGCAACAGGCCCACAAGGGGAGAAGGGAAGGTCTCATCTGGCCCTACACGCCACATTCGGAACCGGCTAACGTCGCCCCCATGAACCAGCACGCCAAGCTCCGCATCGGCCATTCGGCCTGTCCGCATGATTGCCCGTCGACCTGCGCACTCGAGGTCGAACTGCTCGACAGCAAGCGCATCGGCCGCGTTCATGGCGCCAAGGCCAACAGCTACACGTCAGGCGTCATCTGCGCCAAGGTCGCCCGCTATGCCGACCGCGTCCATCACCCCGACCGGTTGCTGAAGCCGCTGATCCGTGCCGGCGCCAAGGGCGAGGGCGCCTGGAAGGAAGCGAGTTGGGAGGCGGCGCTCGACCTCGTCGCCGAGAAGTTCATCGCGGCCGAAGAGAAGCACGGCTCCGAGACGGTGTGGCCCTATTACTATGCCGGCACGATGGGGCTGGTACAGCGCGACGGCATCCAGCGACTGCGGCATGCAAAAAAGTACTCCGGCTTCTTCGGCTCGATCTGCACCAATCTGGCCTGGACCGGCTGGATGATGGGTGCAGGGGCCTTGCGCGGTCCCGACCCGCGCGAGATGGCCAAATCCGACTGCGTGGTGATCTGGGGCACCAATGCCGTGGTCACCCAGGTCAATGTCATGACCCACGCCATCAAGGCGCGCAAGGAACGCGGCGCGAAGATCGTTGTCATCGATGTCTACGAGAATGCGACGATGAAGCAGGCCGATCTCGGCCTGGTGCTGAAGCCCGGCACCGATGGCGCGCTGGCTTGCGCGGTCATGCATGTCTTGTTTCGCGACGGCATGGCCGACCGCGCCTATCTCGAAAAGTTCACCGACGACCCGAAAGGGCTGGAAGCGCATCTCAGGACAAAAACGCCGGAGTGGGCCGCTGACATCACCGGGCTTTCGGTCGCCGAGATCGTGGCCTTCGCCCGCCTCGTCGGCACGACCAGGAAAACCTATTTCCGTCTCGGCTACGGCTTCTCGCGCCAGCGCAACGGCTCGGTCAACATGCATGCGGCGGCGTCCATCGCCGCAGTCACCGGCTGCTGGCAGTATGAGGGCGGCGGCGCCTTCCATTCCAATTCCGGCATCTTCAAGCTCAACCAGGATGTGCTTGAATGGGCTGACATGCGCGATCCCAACGTCCGCCATCTCGACCATTCGCGCATCGGCCCGGTGCTGACCGGCGCGGAAGATGCGCTCTATGGCGGGCCGCCGGTGACGGCACTGCTGATCCAGAACACCAATCCGGTCAATGTCGCGCCCGAGCAGCGGCTGGTGAAGCAAGGCTTCCTGCGCGACGATCTTTTCACCTGCGTGCACGAACAGTTCATGACCGATACGGCCAAGCTGGCCGATGTCGTGCTGCCGGCGACGATGTTTCTGGAGCATGACGACGTTTACAAGGGCGGCGGCAACCAGCACATCACGCTCGGCCCCAAGCTGATCGACCCGCCGGAAGGACCGCGCACCAACCATTTCGTCATCGAGGAGCTCGGCAAAAGGCTTGGCGTTGCCGACCGGCCGGGCTTCGGCCTGACCGAGCAGCAGCATATCGACATCATCCTCGGCAAGCGCGGGCTGGGCAGCTTCGCCAGCCTCGAGGAGCAAAAATGGGTCGACCTGCAGCCGGACTTTGAGGCTGCGCATTTCATCGACGGCTTCGGCCATGCCGACAAGAAGTTCCATTTCCGCGCCGACTGGACCGGGCAGGCGGCACCCAATCGGCCGCCGAAAAGCATGGGCCTGTTCGGGCCGGTGGCCAGCCTGCCGGAATTCCCTGATCACGTCGACCTGATCGAGGTGGCGGACGCAGCACACCCGTTCCGCCTGACGACCTCGCCGGCGCGCAATTTCCTCAACTCGACCTTTTCCGAAACACCGGTCTCGAAAGCCAAGGAGGGTCGGCCGGAACTGCTTTTGCATCCCGACGATGCGGCGGCACTCGGGCTGGCTGATGGCGGCCGCGTCGAGGTCGGCAACACGCGCGGCGAAGTGGTGCTGCACGCAAAATTCTTCAACGGCATCAAGCGCGGCGTCGTGATCGCCGAAGGTATCTGGCCCAACAGCGCCCATGAGCGCGGCGAGGGCATCAACGTGCTGACCGGTTCCGATGCCCCGGCGCCCTATGGCGGTGCGGCACTCCACGACAACAAGGTCTGGCTGCGCGCGCTTTGAGGGGTTCGCCAGCCTTGCCCCAGCCGCTCCTCAGGATCGCCATATCAGGCGCGCTCGGCCGCATGGGCCGGCAGATGGCGGAAGCCGTCGAGGCCGACACGCGGCTGGCGCTCGCCGCTCGCTTCCATAGGCCCGGCGCCAGCGGCGCGGGGCTGGTCAGCCGCGAAGAGGCGCTCGTATCGGCCGATGTGGTCATCGACTTCACCACGCCCGCTGCCTCGGCGGCACTGGCCGAGTTGTGCGCCGCCCGTGGCGGGCCGGCGCTTGTCATCGGCTCGACCGGCTTCGACGCCACCGAGCTTGCCGCCATCACTGCCGCGTCGAAAAAGATCGCCGTCGTGCGCTCCGGCAATTTCTCGCTCGGGCTCAACATGTTGCTGAGGCTGGTCGAACAAGCGGCGCGGGCGCTCGATCCCGACTGGGATGTCGAAATCTCGGAGGCCCACCACCGCCACAAACTCGATGCGCCTTCCGGCACGGCGCTGATGCTGGGCGAGGCCACCGCCAAGGGGCGCGGTGGCGAGTTGGACGCCATCGCCAGGCGGTCTCGCGACGGCATCACCGGCCCGCGCGCGCAAGGCGAGATCGGTTTTGCGGTGATGCGCGGCGGCGGCATCGTCGGCGAGCACAGCGTCAGCTTCCTGGCCGAGGGCGAGATCGTCACCCTGTCGCATTCGGCCAGCGACCGCGTCATGTTCGCTCACGGCGCCATCGCCGCCGCGCTTTGGCTGGCAGGACGCCCACCCGGCGCTTACGGCATGCGCGACGTGCTGGGGTTTGGTGGAGATTGATCAGCTTTCGAGAGCTGTCAGCTGTCGTTCGGCTTCGATCTGGGCGAGATGCAAAAGCGTGTCGATGTCTTGCATGGCGTGGATCTGACCTGCGTCCGACACAGTTTTTCGCAGTCTCCTCAGTCCGGCAATAGTGACCTTCAAAGTGTCTTCGAGATTTCTGATCCCAGACAAAGCCGCCCTCCCCAAACCGTTGAGGAGAACAACCCAAGCGAACAATCGTTCCAACCAAAAGTTGCGACCCGAGGCGGTTCGAATGGATCAAAATCAACCACTCCACAGACGCTGTTCTGGCCCCGGAAGTCGAGGCACATATCAATCCGTCCGCCACTTCCTGGGTCCGTGGATAAAAGCGCGTCGATCACCCCATCGTTTTGCCAAGTGGCGTCGATGTTGTCGCCGAGATAGCAACCCGGTGCATGGCGGATGCGGAGCTGAGGGAATAGCGCCGGAGGAGATAGAGGAAGAGGTCGGCGACCTCGAAGAATGTATCGCCCGGCACGATTGCTGAAGAAGACCTCTGACGGGGCGTCCAGGCTCGCGCAGGAACAATAACCGGCGATGTCCGTTCAGAAATGCGGATATAGTAAATTGGGAAGCTGCCATGGCCAGGAAACTGTCGGATGTTCGTGACGCATTGAATAGCGACATGGAGACTGATCAGCAGGCTCGGAAGCTGGCCAGGGTCGCTGCGGCCCACGTCGCTCCCAAGGCGATGGAGATGGAAAAGAAGCTCGAGGACGCCTTCCGGCGAATACCGCAAGCAGATCGGTTGCGTGGTGAGAGCAAGGCCGCCCGGAAGTCCGCACGCGATCTCCTGGACGCGGTCGAGCAGGAATTCACCAATGGCAAGAAGCAGTAGTCACCTGGAAATAGCAGCGCCTATCATGCTGCGTCACGACCCATCAAGTCACTGCCTGGGAATTCTTCGGACGCGCGACGCGCTTTGTGACGTGGTCGAGTGACGGCGGTATCTCAATACCTGATCACGGCAGGCTGACCTCTGAAGCGTCGGAGTTGACGATTGGATCCGGCGCCGAAAGCTGAAACCCCTTGGGTGCCATGAAGAGCAGCGCGATGGCCACGGCTATCGAGACGATGACGGTGGCGGTGCCGATTGACTCTCTCATGATTTGCACTCGCTTGCTGGGATAGGAACGTGTTGGAACAACGCGCACAAGAGCCGCCTGTTCCACCAGGGTTGATGGCTGGAGCGCGTGGCACCGACGTGCCGCCATTTTTCAACCGCCGAAATGATCCCGCCCCTGTCGTGGAACCGATAAACCGCTTGTGAGTTATCGCGGCGGGTTAACGGGGGAGAAAAGCATGAAGAGTGTCAAGAGCCTTCTCGCCGAGCTTTCGGCAGCCTTGTTGTGGCGACGGGCACATGGCACCGGCATTGCGGGTCAACCATCGACCTCCTGCACCGCCGGTCAAGATAAGGCAGCTGGCCGCGCATCGACCCAAGGCGCCAAGTCGCGACGCGAGCAATATGTAAAGGAGCGCTGCGATGGTTGATGTTCCGCTTTCGACGCCGTTGCGAATCCAGTCGGTAAACACGATTCGCGAGGTGACGACGCTGCAAGGCGCCTGCGAAACGCTTATCGATTGGCCTTACGTCCGCCGTGGCCGCTTTTACCAAGCGGCCAGAGGACGGGTCGAAGCGGCTCTGGAAGGCAAAGCCACAGCTGCGGAGGCGCAGGAAGCCTTCGCTGCGCTGTGCGCCCACGCAGGCATCCTTGTGCCAAGGTCATGATGGATCATGGTGCGAAGATAAAAATTTCAACAAATTTAGCACCCGCTAAGGAAGAGCCGATTCATCGATCATGGTTCGGTAAGTGTGCCGGTCACCTTCCATGCACTCCATTTGAGCCAGCATGCTAGCATCCGACGCCGCTCCTCCCGACAATCATGATCTTGCGTTTCTTGCCGGTGGTGGCGAACTCGGCTGTCTTGTAGCCGGGTTCGATTGGGCATCCACATCGCTCGGACCGATCGCAACCTGGCCGCAAAGCTTGAAGACGTCGATTTCGCTGATCCTGCGGTCGCAGGTGCCCATCGTCACGCTATGGGGTGCCGATGGCGTCATGATCTACAACGACGCCTATGCCGTCTTTGCCGGTGGACGCCATCCGCAGTTGCTTGGCTCGAAGGTGAGGGAAGGTTGGCCGGAGGTGGCCGACTTCAACGACCATGTCATGAAGGTTTGCCTCGCTGGCGGCACGCTTGCCTACCGCGACCAGCTGACGCTGAACCGCTCGGGAACGCCGGAACAGGTCTGGATGGACCTCGACTACTCTCCGGTCCTCGACGAACGCGGAAAACCCGCCGGCGTCATCGCCATCGTGGTCGAGACAACGGCAAAGGTGGCCGCCGAGCGCTGGCAGAAGAGCGAACGCGACCGCCAGCGCCAGATGTTCGAGCAGGCGCCGGGCTTCATGGCGATGATGTCGGGACCAGCCCACATCTTCGAACTCACCAACGCTGCTTACAGGCAACTTGTCGGCCACCGCGATGTGATCGGCAAGCCGGTGCGCGAGGCCTTGCCAGACATTGCCGGCCAGGGCTTCTACGAACTCCTTGATCAGGTCTTCAACAGTGGCGAAGCCTTTGTCGGCTATGCCTTGAAAGCCGAATTGCAGCGCTCCCCGGATGAACCCAGGGAAGATCGCTTCATCGACCTCGTCTACCAGCCAGTGCGCAGCCCAACAGGGGACACCATCGGTATCTTCGTCCAGGGCGTCGACGTCACCGATCGTCTGATCGCCGAGCAGGCGCTGCGCCAGAGCGAAGCGCAGTTCCGTACCTTCGCCGAGGCGATGCCGAACCATGTTTGGACAGCGTCGCCCGATGGAATGCTCGATTGGTTCAACCCGCGTGTCTACGATTATTCCGGCGCCGCGCCAGGCGAGCTCGACGGGCAGGGGTGGGCGCGGCTGGTGCACCCCGATGACATTGCCAATGCCGCCCGAAAGTGGAGCGATGCCCTGTCGACCGGCGTCTTCTACGAGACGGAATTCCGGCTGCGGAGGCTGGATGGTGCCTATCGCTGGTACATCGCCCGCGCGGTTCCGATCCGCGACGCCAACGGCACGATCCTGCAGTGGATCGGCACCAACACCGATATCGACGACCAGAAGCAGGCGGCGCAGGCCCTCCGCGAAAGCGAGCGGCGATTGCAGCTGTCGCAGAATGCGGCCGGCATCGCGGCGCTCGAGCTCGATATTGAAACCGGCAATGTGTACGGCTCCGAAGGTTTTTGGGACCTATGGGGCCTCAGCCCGCGCGACAGCGTCCACATCAGCGTGCTGGAAAGCATCGTCGTCCCCGAGGACAAGGACATCCGCTCCAACGAGGACACTCGCAAGCAAGGCTCGGCGGTACCGAACGTCGAATACCGGATACGCCGAGTCGACACCGGAGAGCTGCGCTGGCTTTCCCGTCATATAGACTTCGTGCGCGACGAAACCGGCAAGCCGGTCAAGATGTTCGGCGTCATGCAGGACATTACCGATCGCCGGCAGGCGCAGGCGCGGCAGGAACTCCTGACCCACGAACTTGAACACCGGATCAAGAACATTCTCGCCATGGTGGCTGCGATAGCGTCGCAGACCTTGCGCAACACCGACATCCAAACGGCAAGTGCCGCTTTCAACGAACGGCTGCGGGCATTGGCCAACGCGCATGACATCCTGAACAAGACCCGCTGGACCAGCGCCTCGATTCGCGAGGTGATCGACAACACCATGACCGCATTCCCGATCGAGCAGATATCGATTTCCGGTCCGGCCATGCCGATCAATCCAAAGATGGCGCTAACTCTGGCTCTTGCCGTCAACGAGCTGGGTACAAATGCGCTGAAATACGGTGCGCTCTCGACACCCGAGGGCAAGGTGACCGTCGAATGGGCGCTGCAGCCGGTTGTCGCGGGCGAAAGACAGTTGGTCTGGCGTTGGCGTGAGACAGGCGGGCCGACCGTCACGCCACCGACCCGCAAGGGTTTCGGACGCTTCCTGATCGAGCGTGTGTTTGGCACCGACTTCGGAGGGTCGGTGCGGCTGGACTACCATCCGGACGGCGTCGAATGTGTGCTGACCGCTCCACAACCGCAGTTGCCAACGTCGCAGTGCTGACTAGATAATGACCGTGTCCAGGACCCAGACTCGCGCAACTGTGTTGGTCGTCGAAGACGAGGCCTTCCTTTTGTACGCCATCGCCGACGACCTGCGTGAGGCAGGCTTCACCGTCTTTGAAGCCAGCAATGCCGACCAGGCCATCCATCTGCTTGAGACCCAGCCGGACATCTCGCTCCTGTTTACCGACATTGACATGCCTGGCTCGATGGACGGCCTGAAGCTCTCTGCCGCCGTTCGGGACCGCTGGCCACCAGTCAAGATCATCGTCACATCGGGCAAGCAGCAGCCTGTGCGCGACGCGCTCCCTGAAGGCGGCATTTTCCTGCCGAAGCCTTATGCGCCGGAAAAGGTCGCAACCACCATTCGCCAACTGCTGTCCTAGGTCGACCGGAACCGTCCTCTGCGCCGCAGGCACAATAGACGTCTCACGCGTCGAAAAAGTGAATGATCCGCCCTTGGTCAAATAAATCGAACCGAACGGTTCGTTTCTGTTGACAGACCGTGCAGGATGGGGTGAACGCCGGTTCGGGAACAGCAGGGATGCCGAGACAGGTGCATTCCAATAACTGACTGATATCACAAGAAAAATTCCTACCGCCCGCGCCTTATGTCGGATTTCAAGTCCCGGATTCACGGTGCTGGTGGAACATCTTCGTGATTGGAAACCGCAGAACTGCCAACCCATTTCGGGGTGGTCCGAGCGACGCGAATTCCTCCCAAGGCACGCCACTTGACGGACAGAACAAGGAACTACTGGAGTACTTACAATGACCAAGATCGCTCTTACCGCCGCCGCCATCCTCGTCGCCACGGGCACCGCTTTTGCCGGCAGCGACAACTATGGCTCAGCAAACACCAACCAGCCGACCGCGACTGTCGACAGCTCGTTCACCGCTTCGATCAAGAAGTCGAACGAGACCGTCCAGAAGCCCGTCACGCAGGGCAGCGACCGGAACCTGTTCGGCAACCGCTAATCGCGTTCCCCGAACCCGTCCCGTCACGCAAATTCCAAATCAGGAGTAGTTAAAATGACCAAGATCGCACTCACAGCCGCCGCTGTCCTCATCGCCACCGGCACCGCTTTTGCCCACGGCAGCGACCACTATGGCGACAACGATGCCAACCAGCCGGTTGTCAGCCAGTCGTCTTCCGGCATCGACACCTCGCACACCGGCTCGATCCTGAAGTCTGAAAAGGCACAGGGTGACGCCAATGCCAAGGTGCCGGCTCAGTCTGGCCAGGGCATCTGGGGCCGCTAAGCGCGGACCACCCAACCCCTCGAAACATCAATCCTTGAAATCAGGAGTATTTGACATGACCAAGATCGCTCTTACCGCCGCCGCTATCCTCGTCGCCACGGGCACCGCATTTGCCGGCAGCGACCACTATGGCTCAAAAAACGCCAACCAGCCGGTTGCCAACGTCGACAACTCGTACACCGCTTCGATCAAGAAGTCGGACGCGCCTGTCCAGAAGCCGGTTACCCAGGGCAGCGACCGCGACCTGTTCGGCAACCGCTGAACGATCAGGTTCATCAAGACCTCAAAGCGGCGGGCTTGTCCCGCCGCTTTGCTTTTGTGGGGTCGGCTATTTTGTCGAGCTTGGCTTATGGCCAAAGGCTGAATCAACTGCCTATCACGAAGCGGTGAGCCCTGTAACGAGGTGCCGAGTGGAGGCGAAAGGGGAGACAAGGGCCGATGGCCGGTAATCGAGCCTGATCACCCCACAACTCGAAACCAGGAGTATTTGACATGAAAAAGATCGCTCTTACCGCTGCCGCCATCCTCGTCGCCACGGGTACCGCTTTTGCCGCTGGCAGCGACCACTATGGCAACAACAATGCCAACCAGCCGAGTGCCGCGGTCGACACCACCATGACGGCTTCGACCAAGACGTCGGACGCGTCCGTCCAGAAGCCGCTGATCCAGGGCGCCGACCGCAACCTGTTCGGCAATCACTGATTGTTTTCGTTTCCGAAAGACCTCAAGGCGGCGGGCTTGTCCCGCCGCTCTTTTTTTGTCCAGCCGAAAGCGATCCCCGCAACTTGAATCATTTCAGCAGGGTTCCGCCCTAGACATGGTCTTTCGCGCAGACCAGTGATCGCGACCTAGCCCAGATCCTTCGGCCTGAGGCAATGCGTCAGCCGAGCCCTGCCGAAGCCAAGGTTTGCCCATTCGCCATCGACAACAAAGCGGGCAAGGGCGCCAGTCGGGAATTTTTCTCCAAGCCTTTTCAGCGCTTTCGTATCCGATCCGTCGCCGGCAAGCCGGGGCGCGAACGCTTCCAGTCCGGGATTGTGGCCGAGCACGAGCAAGGTGTCGGCCGATGCGCCTGCATGCTGCACCTGGCCGAGAATATCGGCCGCACTGGCTTGGTAGAGTGCCTCGGCAAACTCCGTCGGCACGCTCGCCGGCCATTGCGCCGCCACCAGCCGCCATGTGTCGCGGGTGCGCAGCGCCGGCGACACCAGCGCCAGATCGGGCAGCCAGCCGCGCCGGGCCAGTTCGCGTCCGATCAAAGGCGCTGCCTTCAACCCGCGCCCCGAAAGCGGCCGGTCGAAATCGCCGAGATCGGGATCGTCCCAGCTCGACTTGGCGTGACGCAGCAGCAGCAACTGTTTCATCGTTTTCAGCAGCCCTTCAAAACAGCGCCGAGACATCGCGTGCGCCATGTACGACGCGGACGATCTCGACGCGCTGCTCGGCCAGGCGATAGAGCACGAGATAATTGCCGATCGTCAACGCCCGCACTTCGGCGCCGATGTCTGGTCTTCGCGGGCCGGATTCGGGGAAGGTCGCCAGTTGCAGGATGCGCTCGGCAATCGCGTCCAGAAAGCGGTCCGCGGCAGGCGGACTGTCCCCGGCAATACCAAACCAGATGTCGATCAGATCGTTTTCGGCCGCTGGGCTGCGGACGATGCGGATGTCAGCCATTTCGCTGTTTTTTGGCGACGTCGCTGAACCGGCTGCGGGCTTTCTGCTTGATGTCCTCGATGTCGAAAGGCGCAAACGGACCGCTCTCCAGACCTTCCGTCCACGCTTTCCGCAGTCGCTCGGCTTCGGCCTCGCGCAAGGGCTGGCGCAGCCGCCATTCGCGCAAGGCTTCGCGGATCACTTCGCTTGCCGACCCGTATTGCCCGCTGGCCACGGCGCCCTTGACCATGCCCAGAAGTTCCGGGGAAAGCGCCACGCTGACTTTTTCGACCGTCGCCATCAACTTGTCTCCTTGCCGACATGGTAGCAATATTTGCTACCATGTTCAAGAAGGCGACCAGGCTTTCACGGCGTGATGCGCGCCAGATGTTCGAAGTCGGTCTCTTCGCGCAGCGGGTCGGGCGCCATGACCACCGAGGTGCCGTTGTCGGCATCGTCGGCGAAGTGGGCAAGCACGGTGCGCCCGCCTTCCATGCGCGCCTTGCCTTCGGCAACCAGCCCCAGCGCCAGCGGATAGAGCCGGTGCTCGGCCTTCAGCACCCGCGCGGCCAGCGTATCCTCATTGTCGCCGACCATCACCGGCACCGCCGCCTGGGCGATGATCGGGCCGTCATCCATGTCCAGCGTGACGAAATGCACCGTGCAGCCATGGATGCGGATGCCCGCACGCAAGGCGCGGGCATGGGTGTCGAGGCCCTTGAAGGCCGGTAAGAGGGCAGGGTGGATGTTGACCATCCGGCCCAGCCATTTCTCGACGAAGCGGGCGCCGAGGATGCGCATGTAGCCGGCCAGCGCCACAATCTCGGCGCCGAACGAAACCAGGGCCGCATCGATCGCCCCGTCATGGGCTTCCTTGCTGGCATAGTCGGAGCGCTGGATGACCTTGGTGGCGATGCCGCGCGCCGCCGCGATGCCGAGGCCGGCGGCGTTGGCCCGGTCGGAAATGACGCCGACGATCTCCGAGGGATAGGCCGGGTCACCGGCGGCGGCGATCAGCGCCGTCATGTTGGAGCCGCGTCCCGAGATCAGCACCACGGTGCGTTTCTTGTTCATAGGCCGATCGAGCCCCGATAGATGACGCCGGCGTCGCGGCGCGGCACGATGCGGCCGATCGGCGTCACCGTCTCGCCGGCCTCCTGCAGCACGGCCGCGACCTGCGCCGCCTGGCCGGAGGTGACGACGAGGATCATTCCGACGCCGCAGTTGAAGGTGCGCATCATCTCTTCTGGCGCCACGCCGCCGGTTTTCGCCAGCCAGGAAAAGACAGGTGGCACATCGATGGCGTTGAGGTCGAGCTCGGCGGAAAAATCCTTGGGCAGCACGCGCGGAATGTTTTCGGGAAAGCCGCCGCCGGTAATGTGAGCCAGCGCCTTGATGCCGTGCGTGTTGCGGATCGCCTTCAGGATCGACTTGACATAGATGCGCGTCGGCTCGAGCAGCGCCTCGGCCAATGTCGCCTCGTCGTTGAAAGGCGCCGGATCGCTCCAGGCGAGGCCGCTGACGGCGACGACGCGGCGGACCAGCGAAAAGCCGTTCGAATGCAGGCCTGAGGAGGCGAGGCCAAGCAGCACGTCGCCCTCGACGATGTCGTCGGTTGGTAACAGCTGGCCGCGTTCGGCCGCGCCGACGGCAAAGCCGGCAAGGTCGTAGTCGTTGCCGTGATACATGCCGGGCATTTCCGCCGTTTCGCCGCCGATCAGCGCGCAGCCGGCCTGCCGGCAGCCTTCGGCTATGCCGCCGACGATCGAAGCCCCCTGGTCGGGGTCGAGCTTGCCGGTGGCGAAATAATCGAGGAAGAACAGCGGCTCGGCACCTTGCACGACGATGTCGTTGACGCACATGGCGACCAGGTCGATGCCGATCGTGTCGTGCTTGCCGGCATCGATGGCGATCTTCAGCTTGGTGCCGACGCCGTCATTGGCGGCGACCAGCACCGGGTCGGTGAAGCCGGCGGCCTTGAGGTCGAACAGGCCGCCAAAACCGCCGATCTCGCCATCGGCGCCCGGCCGGCGCGTCGCGCGCACCAGCGGCTTGATCTTCTCGACCATGAGATTACCGGCATCGATGTCGACGCCCGCTTCGGCATAAGTGAGCCCATTCTTGCGCTTGCTCATGTCTGGCGCTTTGCTCATCTGTTGCGCTTGCCTGTCGCTGTTTTCACTCGCTTGCGGGCTCTTCGCATGAACGGCCGCGCCTCGCAAGGATGACGGCCGAGTGGCGGGCTTTTGCCCCCGATAAAAGCGTGGACAGCCGGCCTTTCGCCGTTGGTCCTTGTACGCACCCCCAGTCTCCATCATGTATCGACAAAACAAAAGCGACAGGACACACGTTTGACCATCCCCAACATGATCACGATCATGCGTTTCGTGCTGATGCCGGCCGTGGTGCTGGCGATGCTGCAGGCGCGCTGGGACTGGGCTTTTGCCGGCTTCCTCGTTGCCGGCATTTCCGATGGCGTCGACGGCTTCATTGCCCGCCATTTCAACCAGCATTCTCAGCTCGGCGCCTATCTCGATCCGATGGCCGACAAATTGCTGCTGGTCTCGGTGTTCGTGGTCATGGGCTTTATCGGGCAATTGCCGCTGTGGCTGGTCGTCACCATGGTGTCGCGCGATGCGTTGATCGTCTGCGCCGTCGTTTTGTCCACTGTTATGGCCCATCCGGTCGAGATGAAGCCGCTGTTCGTGTCGAAGGCCAACACCGCCATCCAGATCGTGCTGGCGGCGGTGGTGCTGGGCGAACTCGCCTTTGCCATTCACCTCGATCCGCTGCGGCCGGCGCTCATATTGCTGTCCGGGGTCTTGACCGTGGCTTCGGCCGCAGCCTATCTCGTGGCTTGGCTGAGGCATATGAGCGGCTATGGCGAAGGCTCCACTCCGGGCACCTGACGATGAAGCGGCAGCGGCAGCTGAGGCCGCCGCGTCCGGCGTGTTTCGCCGCCAGATCCGCTTCTGGCTGATCACCACCGTCCTGCTGGCGCTATTCCTCTATGTCTTCTCCAGCATCCTGTTGCCTTTCGTCGCCGGCATGGTGCTGGCCTATTTCCTCGATCCGGTCGCCGACCGGCTGGAGCGGCTCGGCCTGTCGCGGCTGATGGCAACGGTGGTCATCTTGATTGCCTTCATCGTCGTCCTGGTGCTGGCCTTCGTCATCCTCATTCCGGTGCTGGCCACGCAGATGGCCGATTTCGCCGGCAAGCTGCCGGAATATCTGACCCGGCTGCAGAGCCTGATCACCAGCTACGATCCGAAATGGCTGGAACAGAAATTCGGCGTCGACGCCAATGGCCTGCGCGACGGGCTGAACTCGCTGCTGACCTCCGGCTTCGGCCTGTTGACCACGGTGTTCACCTCGATCTGGAGCTCCGGTGTGGCACTTGTGTCGGTGGTCAGCCTGTTCGTGGTCACGCCGGTCGTCGCTTTCTACATGCTGCTCGACTGGGACCGCATGGTGGCGATCGTCGATAGCTGGGTGCCGCGCGACTATGTCCATACCGTCAGGGGCATCGCCAAGGACATCAACACGGCAACCGCCGGCTTCGTGCGCGGCCAGGGCACGCTCTGCCTGGTGCTGGGCGCCATGTATGCCACCGGCCTGACGCTGACCGGCTTGAATTTCGCGATCCTCATCGGCCTCTTCGCCGGGCTGATCTCGTTCATCCCCTATGTCGGTTCGCTGACCGGGCTGGTGCTGGCCGTCGGCGTCGCCTTCGTCCAGTTCTGGCCCGACTGGACCATGGTGGCGGCGGTGGCCGGCGTGTTCTTCGTCGGCCAGTTCATCGAGGGCAACATTTTGCAGCCCAGGCTGGTGGGAAAGAGCGTCGGCCTGCATCCGGTGTGGCTGATGTTTGCGCTGTTTGCCTTCGGCGTGCTGTTCGGCTTCGTCGGCCTGTTGATCGCAGTGCCGGCCTCGGCCGCGGTTGCCGTGCTGGTGCGCTTTGCCATCGCGCGCTATCTCGAATCGCCACTCTACAAGGGCCACTCCGAGGAGCCGGTTCCGCCGCTGCCGGCGCGCCGCCGCCGGGGGCCGCAGGCCTGAGTCTGATGGCAGACCAGCCCGATCCGCCACGTCAGCTGCCGCTCGATCTCGGCCACGGCACCGGCTATTCGCGCGACGATCTCGTCGTCTCCGGCACCAATGCCCAAGCGGTGGCGCTGGTCGACCGCTGGCCGGACTGGCCCTCGCCGGTGGTCGTGCTGGCCGGCCCGGCCGGCTCGGGCAAAACCCATCTCGCCTCGATCTGGCGCACCCGCGCCGATGCCGTGAGGGTCGACGCCAGGCGCATCGGCGATTGCATGGCAAATCTCGGTGCACACCCGGCCCTGATCGACGATGTCGATGCCGCCCCGGTCGACGAAGCGGGATTGTTCCACCTGATCAATGCGGTGCTCGGGGCTGGCTCGACATTGCTGTTGACGGCGCGGCGCTTTCCCGCCGCCTGGGGCGTCGGCCTGCCCGACCTGGCGTCGCGGCTGAAGGCGGCGGCGACGGTCGAGATCCACGAGCCCGACGACCTGCTGCTGGCCGGCGTCATCACCAAACTGTTCGCCGACCGTCAGGTCGAGGTCGAGCCGCATGTCGTGCAGTATCTGGTGCGCCGCATCGAGCGCTCGCTGGCGACCGCCATGCGGGTTGTCGAACGGCTCGACCGCACCGCGCTGGAACGCAAGACGCCGATCACAAGGGCGCTCGCCGCCGAGACCGTCAGCGCCATGGACGAGGGGCAGGGCGAATTCGAGATTTAGGCGGTCTTGCCTTGAGAGTCTTGGTTGTAATGGACCATTGAATGGTCTATTTATTGCCTAAATGTGGACCATGCTCTGGTCCATTTGAGGAGCGACCAATGCAGGTATCCGTCACCGATGCCAAAGGCCAACTGACCGAACTGGTGCGTCGTGCCGAGGCCGGCGACGAAGTGATCCTGACCCGCCACGGCCATGCCGCCGTGCGGCTGGTTCCGGTCAAGGCGATGCCGGACAGAAAAGGCCGCCGTGCGCTGCTGGAGGCGGCGCGGGCAGCGGGTGCTGCCAAGGCGAAGGCTGGACCATCCGCAGCGCGCAGCCAGGATTTCCTCTATGGCGACGATGGTTTGCCCGGATGATCGCGGTCGATACCTCAGCGCTGATAGCGATCATACTTGACGAACCCCAGGCCGGCGCTTGCATCGCCGCGCTCGAAACCGAGAACGACCTCCTGATTTCCTCCGGCACCGTCGCCGAGGCGCTGATCGTTGCGGCGCGGCGCGAGATTGCCGCCGAGCTGTCGAGCCTGATCGACGGGCTCGGTTTCGAGGTGGTGGCTGTGACGCCGGCCTCGGCCCGGCGCATTGCCGAGGCGTATGCGCAATGGGGCAAGGGCATCCACCCGGCCGCGCTCAATTTCGGCGACTGTTTTGCCTATGAGGTGGCGAAGGCACATGCCTGCCGCCTGCTCTATGTCGGCGACGATTTTTCGAAGACCGACATAGAAAGCGTGCTGTGACAAGAGGAAAGATCCGTCCGCTGGCGGAGCTGCTTGTCGTACCGCAAATGCCAAATACAGAGGCAATGCGGATGCTACACTGTCCCATTTTGGGAAAGATCTTCTGGCATCTGTCTTGCAACACCAGTTCTGCCGGCTAACCCCGGTCCTGATTGCGTTCCAAATCAGGTTGTAGGCTCGTCGGGAGTGAGGCGGTTGGGGTTCTCGCCCGGCGAGCTTGCCTTTCAGAAGTGGCGCCCAGCGCGAAAACCTCCACAACGATGGGTTTGACCTGAGCGGCTCTCATTGCCCGCTGCCGGCAAGATCGGTGGAAGGGAAAATGAGAGGATGGTCGGAGTGGAGAGATTCGAACTCCCGACCCTCTGGTCCCAAACCAGATGCGCTACCAGGCTGCGCTACACTCCGAGGCCTTGCGGCGTATAAGGTTCCGGGCGCAGCCGCGCAACCCCTAAACGACGAAACCGCAACAAACGGCTGGATGTTGCAAAAGGCGACACGCAAAGACAGCCAAAACCGTGGTTGATCATCTCGCAAACTGGGCAGAGCCTATCCCGATCCCATCGGGACGGGGCTCTATCCCGTCGCGCGCCATCGCCGTGACCGGACAAACGCCTTGAGCGTGTCGGAATCCATGGCGTGGCCGAAGGCATAGCCTTGCAGCATGTCGCAGCCAAGCGTCTGCAGGATGCGGACATGCTCCATGGTTTCGACGCCTTCCGCGATGACCTCGATGCCCAGCGACCTGCCGATCTCGATGATCGATGCGACAAGCTGCCTTTGCTGCTCGGACGCGACAATCGGACTGATCAGCTGGCGGTCGATCTTCAGGCGCCGCGGCCGCAGCTTGAGCAGGCTGACGATGGAGGCGTAGCCGGTGCCGAAATCGTCGATCTCGATGTCGATGCCGAGCTGCTTGATCTGCTCGATGTTCCAGCTCACCAGATCGTCGTTGTCGTCGAGGAAGATCGACTCGACGAGTTCGAAGGAGACCGTTCCTGCCTTGATGTCCAGCTCGCACAGGCCCTTGATCAGCTCCTCGTCATGAAGCCGTCGCGCCGACACATTGACTGACACGCGGGGGATTTTGAGGCCTTCGGCCGACCACTCGTCGAAGCAGGTCAGCGCCTGCTCGAGGACTGTCCTGTCGATCGTCGAAACGACGTTCAGCTCTTCCGCGATGCTCAGGAAGTGTTCCGGAGGAAGAATTCCCCGCGTCGGGTGCTTCCACCGCGCCAGCGCCTCGACGCCCGCAATATCGAGCGTCCTTGCGTCGAACTGCAGCTGGTAATGGGCGACGAATTCCTGGCGCTCGAGGCCGCCCAGGATTTCGTCGGCGACCCGTTTTGTGCTGACGATCTTCTTTTGCAGGTCAGCGGAGAAGAATTCATAGCGGTTGCGGCCATTGCTCTTGGCCCGGTACAGCGCGATGTCGGCATTGACCAGTATGTCCTTGCCGACGAGCTCGCGTCCGTTGTCGGTGGCAATGCCGACGCTGACGCCGAAGCGGCACTGCTGACCCTTATAGTAAACCGGCAAGCGCATTTCGGCGATGATCCGCTCGGCAAGCTGGGCGAGGTTCTGGTCGTCGCAATTCCGACTGACCACCACGAACTCGTCGCCACCGATGCGGGCGACAAAATCTTGCTCGCGGACGTTGGACTTCAGCACCGTCGCGGCATGAACCAGCATCGCGTCGCCCGCGGCGTGGCCGAGCGTGTCGTTGATCTGCTTGAAGCGGTCGAGGTCGATGTGCAGAAGCGCGATTTGGTCGCCGCTTGGTTCGCGGCCGAACCCTTCCAGTATCTCGTCCAGGAAGCGCCGGTTCGGCAGGCCAGTCAGCGAATCGTGCATCGCATTGTGCTCGATGCGCGACTTGGCGAGTTCGAGCTCCGAATTCCGCGATTCCGAAAGCTGCCGTGCCCGCTCCAGATCCTTGTTGAGAAGCACGTCGGCGGTCACGTCCCACTCCGCGCCGATCAACTTTGGTGTGTCGTTGCCGTCCTGGTAGTAGCTCGCCCGGGCGCGCAGGTAGCGGATCTCGCCGTCCGGACGAACGATGCGATACTCCGACGAGTAAGGTCCCTTGGTGGCGGCCGCGGCGTCAAAATCCTGCAATGCCCGGGGCAGATCGAGCGGATGGATGACTCCGGCCCAGTCCTCATAGCCGCGCGGCTTGCCGTCTAGTTCCTTGCCATAGATCTCGTTGACCCGGTCGTCCCACACCAGCGAGCCGCTGGCGAGGTCGTGCTCCCAGACTCCGATCGCCGACGCTTCGAGCGCCATTTCCAGGCGTCGCGACAGGCGACGCAGCTCGGAATAGTTGCGCTGCCGCTCCCCCACCAGGCGGCTGGCCACCAGGATCGGCACCACCATTGCCAGGGCCGCGGCTGCCATGATTGCCCGCAACAGCCAGGGGTCGCCATACACCGCCGCCCAGCCACCCTTTGGAACGGCGGCGATCTGCCATGAACCGGACGGCAACAGGACGTCCGCCGTCACCGGATTGTCCCGCGCCACGTCGTCGCTGCCGAAGAAGCGGGCTCCAGCGACGCCTTTCGCGTCCTTGCCGGTGATCGCGATGTCGAGGCCGAGATCCGGGTCGAGCAGGCCGCTGGCCTTGTAGAGACGGTTGACATCGATGACCGCCGAGACGATGCCCCAGAAGCGGTCGGTGTTGGCGGCACCTTTGACGAAGACCGGAAAGCGGCCGACGAAGCCCTGGCCGCCCTGTCTGAGATCGACTGGTCCCGCAAGGACCGGCTTGCCTTGATCGCGCGCCCTCAGCGCCGCTTCCCGCTGCCACGCGTCCTTGCGGTAGTCGAGGCCTATGGCCCTTTCGTTGCCGGCCATGGGATACATCAGCGATATGACGAGGTCCGGCGCGCCGGCAATGTTGCGCAACAGCGAATCCTTGCTGACCACGTTCGCTGCCAGTGACGAAAAACGCTGCTGACCCATATAGGGCTCGGTCATGATCGTGGCGACCAGCCCCCTGACGAGATACAGGCTGCCGTTGATATTGCCCTCCAGCTTGGCCCGTACGAGATTGACCCTGTCGCGCACATCGGCGCGCGCGGCCTGCTGGGAGACAAGTTGGTTTTGGTGGTCGACAAAGACCGCGCAGATCGCGATGACGACAACAGCAATCGCGGCCGGAATATTGGCCGGCGAAAGCACGGCCTGCCGGATGCGGCCGTAGCTGATGTCGAAAACTGCCAAGAGCGCGTTGACCTGTTTTGCCTCCATGCCCGAACCGGGGCCGCAGTTACGTTAGCCTGAACTACTTAACTTTGACTTGCAATCGCGCCAGGGGATTTTCGCGATCTGTCGCGCAGACATCCAATTGTCGATGTTTTGCATGTGCCGGCAGGAGTTTTGCCCAGATCACCGGTGCGTTGACTTCAAGGATCGGATCGGCCGGCTTGCCGGCTGCAGAGCGTCCGACCCGGCAGCGCGGCGGCGAGATGGGCGGTCAATTGTGCGGCAGCACGTCGACCTTCAGAGCCGCCCATGGTGGCGCCGGTGGCCCGTAGGGCGGAGGTTTTGGGAACCCTGTCAGCTCAGACCTTCACCAAGGCGGCCGTCGCGTACATGAAGGCGACGCCGGCCGCCAGGCCACCCATGACCGGTGGTGTGAACCAGGCATCGAGGCCTTTCTGGTTGCTGCGCATCAGATAGGCGCCGACTTCGACGATGACCTGCAGGATGGCGCCGGCGCCGATGGCCAGCGCAAGAGCCGACCATTGCGGCGCATAGGCAAGGCTACCGAGCCACATGCCCACCACGGCAGGCCCGCCGGCGAGCAAGGTCAGGCCGACGAACGTCCACAGCGGCGGTCGCTGCTTCAGGATCGGTGCGGCAATGCCGATGCCTTCGGTGACGTTGTGCAAGGTGAAGCCGAGCACCAGGAAGGTTCCGAGGCTAGCCGAGCCGGCCGCGAAGGCGGCGCCGATGGCAAGACCTTCGCCGAGATTGTGAAGGCCGATGCCGAGCGCGATATAAGTGGCCAGCGCCAGCCCTGTCGGCGTGCCGCTTCGCCGTCCGATCGCCATCAGCACAAGGAAGCTGGCCAGACCCGCCAGCACCACCATCACCGGCCCCTGGAAGACGGCGGCGGCGGTCCCGACAAGGTCGAAGGATTCCTCGATCGTGTCGATCAGCAGGAAGGCCAGCAGTCCGATGGTCAGCGCCAGCAGGAAGTTCATGCCGCTTTGCCCGACACCGCGCAGCGCCGGATAGAACATGAGGCCGATGGCGACAGGCAGCACGCCGACGATGATGCCGACCAATCCCTGCAGCTTGAGCTGCCCGGCGGTGACGGTCGGCGTCGGAACGGCAACCTCGATCATATGCTCGAAGGTCACGCCCGTATTGGTGACGAGGTTGACCGTGTGGGTTTCGCCCAGAACCCAGGGGAAGGGCAGGTTGATCCACGCCGTGGAGGCGCGCGCGATGACGCCAGGCGGGTCCTGGGTGAATTGCCAGTAGGCGCCGTCGACCTGGACCTGGGCGATCGTCATCGGCTCGGAGCCGCCGCCTCGCACAAGCAGGTGAAGGCCGGACGTGTCGATCACGGTGCGCTCGAACGTCAGCTTCTCGACAGCGGGCGCGCCATTTGAAAATCCCTGCAGCGGATTGACGGCGAGGATCCACGCCACAGCGATGGCGAGCGCTGCCAGGGGCAGGCCGATCCACAGCCAATGGCTGCGCGGCCTTGCCGGCGAACCGGCTGCGACGACCTTGCTCATGCCAGCGCCTCCACCACGTCGAACATGCCCATCCAGCCGAGTTCGGTGAACTCGCTTTGATGCGCGTGGAACATGTAGAGCCCCGGTTCGTGCTCGGCGAAGGTGAATTCCAGGATGCCGCGCTGGGCCTGGCACTGGATGATCAGATCGACCGTTTTCAAGGTCGGCGTCAGCGTCGTGCCCTGATCGAAATAGTCGAAGAAGTTTCCGTGCAGGTGAAACGAGTTGATGAGATCGAATTCCAGCACATTGATGAGATAAATGCGCACCGGCTTGCCGCGCACGATGCGGATCGGCGTCTTGGCATAGGCGTGGGCAATGGTGTTGGCGGCGTAGAATTCGTTCTCTTCGTCGAAATTGGTGTCGAACCCGTTCATCACCATCACCAGCTCCTGCCAGCCGGCATTCTCGGGCGTGTCGAGCAGCCGCGACCGGGCGACATCCGCCTGGTCGGGATGGCGATCCGGGTCCGGGTCGATGACGAAGGCGCCGTACATGCCTTTGTGGATGTGCCTTTTCAGCGGCAAGGCATGGCAATGATAGAGATGGCAGCCAAACGGCCTGGCGTCGAATTCGTAGACGAACTCGCCACCCGGATCGACCAGCCCGGCGCCGGGAATTCCATCCATGCGGGCGGAATGAATGCCGTGGAAATGCATCGAGTGCGGATGCGAGCCATTGTTCTTGAAGACGACGCGAATGCGCTCGCCTTCCTTGGCGCGCAGCGCCGGACCGGGAACGCGGCCGTTATAGGTCCATGCCGGGAAGAACACGCCGGGCGCGATCTCGATCGTCTTGTCCTCGGCCGTGACCTCGAATGTCCTGAGCGAGCGTCCGTCGGGCAGCGACGAGACTGTCCCTCGCTCCCAGTCGGTCAATATCAGGCTCGGGTCAAAACCGTTGGCGGCGTTGTCGACCTCGCCGACGGTGACCATCGCGCCATGCGCATTCATGTGTTGAGCCGCAGCGTCGGCGGGAGCCGTCGCCGCCATGTCGTGACCGGCATGCGGAGCGGACTGAGCGCGCGCGCTGCGGGCCGCGATCGCCGTGCCGCCCACGGCGGCCAGACTTCCGGTCAAGATGGAACGTCGGCTTATCCTGTCACGCACCCACATCCCGACATCGACCATTCCAGATTGCCTCGCAAATTCCCACTTTGAACTGCGAGAATAGCGTTAGCTGTTAAATATAGCAACGGCTTAATTCCAGATCGCCGCCTCCCTGCTGACGCTGCTGCGTCTGAAGGCGGGAACTTGCTATCTCAGCTTGGCTGATTGGGCCAAGGACGAGAGCTGTTCGATCGTCCGAGCGGGGGAAGCCTTATCGCCGCGTGATTTCCCGGGCGATCGCGGCGGCCTGGATCCGGGCGTTGGCGAAACAGCCCTGAACGCTCGGCCGCATGCCGGTGAACCACAGGCCGGGCAGTTTCGGGTCCGATGTTCTGCCATTGAAAAGCGGAACCCCTTTTTCATCGAGGACCCCGAGCTTGCCGACCATTTGTTCGAGCCCGGTGCGATAGCCGGTCGCCGCGATGACGACATCGGGAAAGATCAGATTTCCGTTGCCCAGGATGACGCCGTCGCGGGTGAATTCCCGTATCGTCGGCACCACGACGATTCTGCCGGCCTTGATGGCGTTCACGGCGCCGTCGTCGGTTGCGATCGCCGTATAGTCGGCGGTCAGGCGGCTCGCCCCGCCCGAAGGCGCCGCCGGCAGGCCGAATTTCCTGAGGTCGCCGAAAACCAGCCGCTGCGTCGCCGCCATCACCGCATCGGCGAGCCTGAGCGGCAGGCGCGCCAGCAACGGCGACACCCTGTGGACGGCGATATGGCCGATGCGCTTGGGCAACAGCACGGGGCCATTGCGGGCCGACAGCCAGATCTGTGCGGCGTTCGCGTCTGCCAGGTGATTGAGCGTGTCGAAGCCCGAATTGCCGGCGCCGACAACCAGCACCCTTTTCCCCGCATAGTCCTGCACCGCGCCGAAATCCGCCGAATGGATGATCCGTCCGGCAAAGGCCTTCACGCCTTTCCATTCGGGGATGAAAGGCAGCCGGTCGCGCCCGGTGGCGACCACGACTTGGCGCGCCAGGCGCGGCCCGGCGCCGGTCCGCACCACCCAATGGCCGCCGTCGAATGCGATCTCCTCGACCGTGACGCCGAACTCGACCGGCAGCCGGTGCGTCTCGCTGAACTCGTTCAGATGGCGGATGACGGTGATTTTGTGCGGGAACGCGGGCGTACCGGCGGGAAAGGAAACACCAGGCAGCTCCGATAGATCGCGGTGCGAGTTAAGGTGCAACTGTTCGTGCCGCCGATACCAGGGCTCGGCCAGCCGGCTTTCCTTTTCCAGGATTATGGCCGGTACGCCGGCCTTGATCAGCGCCTGGGCGGCGGTCAGCCCGGCCGCGCCGGCGCCGATCACGATCGCGCCGGGAAAAATCGCTTCCTGGCCGGTTTGATCGGGCAATTCTCTCACGTTCATGCTTGTACCTGTCGCAGCCTGTACCTGTCGCCGACGGTCATAGCCGCGTTTGACGCGATAGTGTATCCGGCAGCTGGACGCTTGCGAAGTAACGCCACGGCGCCACTGTTGAAAGCCCATCGGCCTTGCCGCCGGCGCCATTGCACAGTAATGACTGGTCAAGGTGGCGCCGCCGCCTTGACGCAGCAATGAGGTGTTCATGTCCGCGCGCATTTTCAGCCCAGCCAAAACCGCGATGCAGTCCGGCAAGGCCAAGACCGGCCACTGGGTGCTGGAATTCGATCCCGAGATGCGCAAGAAGATCGACCCGCTGATGGGCTACACCACGTCGGGCGACATGAGAAGCCAGATCAGGCTGACCTTCGACACCAGGGAAGAAGCCGTGGCCTATGCCGAGAAGGAAGGGCTCGCCTTCCGCGTCGAGGAGCCGAAGGAAACCAAGCGCCGCCAGATTTCCTATGCGGAGAATTTCCGCTATGACCGCAGGACGCCCTGGACGCATTGACCGGCATCGCCGGCAGCCGCCCTGGCGCCAGAAAATCAGCCGGCACACGCGGCCGGCCAGCGGTCCCGTAGCTCAGCTGGATAGAGCACCGGCCTTCTAAGCCGATGGTCACAGGTTCGAATCCTGTCGGGATCGCCAGCATTTCCAAGATCCATTCCGGGCACAACATGCGTCCTCCAACTCATGGGCGACGGGCCTTTTTGCGCTCTGCAGTTGCGAGACCGGAACCACCGCAGCACGGCCGAAGCCAAACTTGCGTGATGTCTAATATGAGCGCAGAGTTCGAAGCGTTGACGGGGGAGAACGGCTCACAAAGAAAATTTGGAGGAAACACCATGAACAGCATGAGCCTCACCACGCTTGAACGCGGCAAGACCACGGTCGACGCCGCAGCCCTGGAGGCGCTTTCGGCGCAATTGCGCGGCACAATGCTTCAGCAGGGCGACGCCGCCTACGACCAAGCCCGTACCGTCTGGAATGCCACGGTCGACCGGCGACCAGGGCTGATTGTGTGTTGCGTCGGCGCTTCCGACGTCATCACCGCTGTGAATTTTGCCAGGGAAAACAGGCTTCTCGTATCCGCGCGCGGCGGCGGTCACAACATTGCCGGCAGCGCCGTCTGCGATGGCGGCCTGATGATCGATCTGTCGGCGATGAAGTCGGTGCGGGTCGATGTTGCGGCGCGGCGGGCATGGGTCGGGCCTGGTGCGACACTTGTCGATGTCGACAAGGAAACGCAGGCTTTCGGCCTCGCGGTGCCGACCGGCATCAACTCGACCACCGGCATAGCAGGCCTGACGCTGGGCGGCGGCTTCGGCTGGATCACCCGCAAATTCGGCCTGACCATCGACAATCTCGTTTCAGCCGATGTGGTCACCGCCGACGGCAAATTGCTGCGCGCCAGTTCGACCGAAAATCCGGATCTGTTCTGGGCGCTGCGCGGCGGCGGCGGCAATTTCGGCATTGTCACGGCGTTCGAATTCCAGCTTCACCAGCTCGGTCCGCAGGTCCTTTCGGGGCTTGTCGTCCATCCCTTCGCCGATGCCGAGAAGGTCCTGCGGGAGTATCGCAAGGTGGTCGAAACCGCGCCCGACGAACTGACCTGCTGGGTGGTGATGCGGCAGGCGCCGCCACTGCCGTTCCTGCCGGAAAAGTGGCATGGCAAGGAGGTGCTGGTGCTGGCCATGTGCTATTGCGGCGACATCCAGGCGGGCGAAAAGGCGACGCAGAAGCTTCGCGCCATCGGCAAGCCGATTGCTGACGTCGTCGGGCCCAACCCGTTCACCGGCTGGCAGCAGGCGTTCGATCCGCTGCTTGCGCCCGGCGCCCGCAACTATTGGAAGAGCCATGACTTCACCGAGCTTTCCGACGGCGCGATCGAGGTCACCACGGCGGCGATACCCGGGCTTCCGGGCCCCGAATGCGAGGTATTCTTCGCCCATATCGGCGGCGCGGCGGGCCGCGTCAAAGCGGACGCAACGGCGTTTCCGCAGCGCAGCTCGCATTTCGTCATGAATGTCCACGCCCGCTGGCGCGAACCGGAAATGGACAAGGCGTGCATCGACTGGGCTCGTGGTGTCTACGAGGCGACAAGGCCCTATGCCGCCGGCACGGCTTACGTGAACTTCATGCCCGAAGACGAAGTCGACCGTGTCGAGGCGGCCTATGGCGGCAACTATCGCCGGCTTCTGGAAATCAAGCAGCGCTATGACCCGCAGAACCTGTTCCGCATGAACCAGAACCTGCGGCCGAAACAAAGCCAGCGCGCCGCTTGAGGCGGGCAGCGCATGGATCCCGAACCGGAGATCCGCGCCAGCGAATATCGGAATCGATTTTGCTGCATTGACCTTCGGTTCGGGACGGGCCTGACCGCCATGTGCCTCAGAGATGCCCGAGCGATTGCAGGAGCAGAACGATTGAGAGAACAAGCAGGGCCAGGCCGTACAGCCGGTCGATCCACACTGCGTTCGGGCCGGCCAGCAGCTTTGCTGCCCGCGATCCGAGCATGGCGTAAAGCATCAGCACGAAGACATCGGCCGCTGCGATGATGATCGCCAGAACCGCGTATTGCATTGCGATCGGCTCGTCAGTGTCGACAAAGGGCGGCAGGACGGCGGGAAAAAACAGCCATGCTGCCGGGTTTGTGACCGCCACCACGAAGCAGCGAGCCATGAGTGCCGTTGTCGAATGAGCGTTGTCGGGAAAGCCTCGATCTATTGCATGTCGTGACGCGGTGGACGTGCGGAGCGCACCAATAGCGATGAAAAACAGATAGAAGGCACCCACTAACCTGACAGCTGAAAGGTAGAATTCCGAAGCCGCCAGAAGCACTCCGAAGCCGAGCGCCACCATGCAGATCAGGATGATGTCGGAGAGCACCACACCGGCCACGCCAAAGAAGGCGTGCCTGATCCC
This sequence comes from Mesorhizobium sp. AR10, assembly GCF_024746795.1. NCBI lineage: Bacteria > Pseudomonadati > Pseudomonadota > Alphaproteobacteria > Hyphomicrobiales > Phyllobacteriaceae > Mesorhizobium > Mesorhizobium sp. AR10. Next base: position 5,167,785 of record NZ_CP080524.1, on the reverse strand, counting down.
GTAGCGGGACCCGTTGGTGATGGCGAGCACGACATCCGGTCCTGGAACCGCCATCCCGAGCACCGATATGAACGCGAGCGTCACCAGCGGCAGGTTTTCCATGGCGCTGGATAAAGTGCCGGGCGCAACCCTTCCATGACACCCTTCACACAACGGTTGGGGTCGCGGGTCTCCGTATGAATCGAACGCGCTACGGCCGGATGGCTTCGTCTTAGTGCCCGGCGCGTTGCCTGGACACAACGCTGCGGATCGCCAGCACCAGCACGGTGATGATGATCAGGATCACCGAGAGGGCCGCGATGGCCGGGTCGATGTTGTCGCGCAGGCCCATCCACATCAGCCTGGGCAGGGTGATGGCGTTGACCGAGGTGATGAACAGGGTGACGCCGATCTCTTCCCAGGACAGCACGAAGGAGAGCAGGGCGGCAGTGACGATGCCGAACTTGATGTTGGGCATGATGATGCGGGTGGCGCGCTCCCACACCGTTGCCCCTAAGCCGCGCGCGGCGAGGTCGATGCGCCGGTCGAGTTGGCTGAGCGAGACCAGAATCAGCACCGTGGCGAAGGGCACCGTCATCACCGCATGCGCCATGGCGACGCCGAGCCATGTGTCGTAGCCGAAGAACGAGCTGGCGCCCGAAATCGAGGTCAACAGGAAGTAGAGCGTGATCGCCGAGACCACCGGCGGCACCACCATCGGCAACAGCACGAAACCGACCAGTGCCGCGGTGAAGCGCGGCTGGAACATCCACACGCCAAGGCTGAAGCACAGCGCCAGCACGGTGGAAAAGACGCTGCTGACGACACCGATCCTGACGCTGAGCAGGATCGCGTCGATCCAGCGCGGATCCTCGATCAGCGCCCGGTAGTGGCGCAGCGACAACTCGCCGGATGGCATCGCCAGCATCCGGCTCGGCGTCAGCGACACCGGGATGACGGCGAGCAGCGGCATCAGCAAAAACAGCGCGACGAGGGCGGCGATGATCAGCGAGGCGGGACCGGGGCGATAGGTCGGCATCAGATCAATTGCTTCGGTCTGACATAGCGGAACAGCAGCGCCATCAGCGCGCCGACGAACAGCACCAGCACGACGCTGATCGCCGCACCCAGGCCCCAGTCCGGGCTCTGGAAGATGCGGAGGTAGATCAGCTCGGCGACCATGACGCTGCGGCCGCCGCCGAGGATGGCCGGGGTGACGAAGAAGCCCAGCGAAAACACGAAGACGATGAGCGCCGAGCCGATGATGCCGGAGCGCGTCATCGGCACGAACACCGACCAGAAGGTGCGCATGCGGCTGGAGCCGAGTCCGCGCGCCGCCAGAAGCACGCGGTCGTCGAGGCTGCGCATGGCCGAAGCCAGCGGAAACACCGCGAAGGGAATGAGGAAATGCGTCATGCCGACGATGACGCCGAATTCGTTGCGCACCAGCGTCAGCGGTTCGGAGATGAAGCCGGTCGCCTGCAGCCAGGTGTTGATCAGGCCACGGTTGGAAAGCAGCGCCACCCAGCCGAAGGCGCGCGTCAGCACCGAGATCCAGAACGGCACCAGGATGCAGAACTCGGCGACCACGCGCTGCACCGGCGTGCCGCGCACCCAGACCACGGTAATGGCATAGGCACAGGTGACCGAAACCAGAGTGACGATTGCCGCGATGCGCAGCGTGCGGATGAACACCGAGTGCACCAGGTCGTCGGTGGCGAGCGCCTCATACTGGCCGAACCCAGGCGTCGGCAGCGTGAAGCTCCATTTGACGACGCCGAGGAACGGCCAGGCGTAGGCCAAGGCAAGAAACAGGAGCAGCGGCGCCATCAATAGCGCCGCGCCCATTCTGTCGGAGAGATATGCTCTCATTTCGCCCCTGATATCCCCGCCTTGTCAGGCGGAGATGATCTTCGTGTATTCGTCGAGCGCCGGCCCGTAGTTCTTGGCGTACCAGTCCATGTCGAGCGCGATCTGCTTCTTCATGTTCTCGGGATCGACCGGGTTGATGCGCTTCTTGTCGGCGGGGATCAGCGCGTCGGCGGCCGGATTGGCCGGGCCCTGGCCGAGCTTGTCGAACATGACCAGCTGCTTTTCCGGGTCCTGGGCGCTGGCGATGAACTTCATCGCCGCGTCCTTGCCGCCCGGATTGCCCTTGAGCACAGCGAGCGCGCCGGGCGAGATCAGGCCCTGGTCCCAGATGAACTTGATCTTGCCGCCGGAATCCTGCTCGATCAGCGAGGCGCGTGTCGACCAGACGATCGCCATCGAGGCCTCGCCATTGAGCAGCACGCTCTGGCTTTCGGCGCCGCCGCCCCAATAAGCGACGACATTTTCCTTGAAGGCGGCAATCTTGTCATGCGCGCGCTTGAGGTCGAGCGGGTAGAGCGAGGCCGGCGCGATGCCGTCGGCGAGCAGGGCCGCTTCCCAGCTCGACACGCCCCATTTGTAGAGCGAGCGCTTGCCTGGGAATTTCTTCACGTCGAAGAAATCGGCCATGCCGGTCGGCGCGTCCTTGCCATATTTCTCGGAATCATAGGCGATGACATAGGAGAAGAAATAGGTCGAGGCGGCATATTCCCAGCCAAAGCCCTCGCGCATCTTCTTCTTGTCGACGATGGCATAGTCGATCGGCTCCAGCGCGCCCTGGGCGCCGAGCGTGATCGCCGAAAACGGATCGACGTCGACCAGGTCCCAGGTCGGGGCGCCGCTCTTGAACTGCGCGGCGATCGCGCCTTCGGTCGGACCCGAGCCGTCCATCTTGACGGTGATGCCGGTGTCCTTGGTGAAGGCCTGGCCGTAGGCCGCATCATAAGCGGTGATGGCGTCGCCACCCCAGTTGACCAGCACCAGTTCCTTGGCCTGTGCAAACGCGCCGGTCGAGCGCAGCAGCATCGGCGTGCCAGCCAGCACCAGTGCCGCCAGCTGCGTGAACTGCCGGCGCGAGATCTCGCCGCGCACTGCCCTGGCGGACAGCGTCTCGATGGAGTGTTTCTTGGTTTCATTTGTCATGTCAGTTCCCCTTTTTCATTTGTCGTTCCGGTGGTTGGTGAGAATCCCGGAATCATTGCTCGAAGTTTCGTCACTCAGATCGTCATTGTCCTCCGTCCGGGAGGAGGAAACCCTTTTCAGCCGGCCAGGTCAGCCAGACGGAATTGCCCTTGCTGAGTGCGGCGGCGGCGACTTCGTTGGGCACCGAAACCGTCACCCTGGCGCCTTGACGCGTCGTCAGGTCGAGCCGCGTGGCGGCGCCGAGATAGGTCGAGGCGATTGCCGTTGCAGCGATGCCGTTCTCGCCCACCGCCGCTTCGCGCGCGATCGACATATATTCCGGCCGGATCGCCAGGATGGCATTGCTGCCGACGGCGTCGGCGCTGCCGCGCAGGCTGACGGCACGGTCTTCGCACAGCCCGATGGCGCCATTGTCGGCGTTACGCACGCCCTTCAGCGGCAGCATGTTGATCTCGCCCAGGAACTCGGCAACGAACCGATTGGCCGGCCGGTCATAGACCTCGTCCGGCGCACCGACCTGCAGCAATTTGCCGTGGTTGAAGATGGCGACGCGCGACGACAGCGCCAGCGCCTCGCTCTGGTCATGGGTGACGAAGACGAAAGTGGTGCCGGTTTCCTGGTGCAGCCGCTTCATCTCGGCCTGCATCTGGCCGCGCAGGCCCTTGTCCAGCGCCGAGAACGGCTCATCGAGCAACAGCACGCCCGGCTCGAACACCAGAGCACGGGCCAGCGCCACGCGCTGCTGCTGGCCGCCGGAAAGCTGCGCCGGCACTTTCTTCTCATGGCCGTTCAGCCCGACGCGTTCGATCATCTCGCCGACGCGACGCTTGATCTCGCCCGCCGATTTCTTGCGCACCTTGAGCGGGAAGGCGATGTTGGCCTCGACGCTCATATGCGGGAACAGCGCATAACCCTGGAACACCATGCCGGCGGCGCGCTGCTCGGCCGGCCGGTCGGTGATGTCGACGCCGTCGCTGTAGAGGCGGCCATCGCTCGGCTGCACGAAGCCGGCAAGGATCATCAGGAAGGTGGTTTTGCCCGAACCGGACGGCCCGAGCAGGGTCAGGAACTCGCCGCGGCCGATATCGAGCGTCAGATTGTCCAGCGCACGGAACGAGCCGAAGCTCTTGCCGATCCCGATTGCCTTGATCTCTGCGGCCCGGCCGGGTTGCTGCATCCTGCCTCTGTCCTCACTCGGTTTTGAAATCGTAGGGCAGGGCGTAGGCTCACCGCAACCGAATAGTTTTCGCCGGATCGGCAAATTTGATTCATCTATGGTGGTGGAGCGGGCCAATCTCCCCCCTCGAGGGGGAGATGTCGCCGCAGGCGACAGAGGGGGTCGTCTCGCGTGGAGCGGCGCCTCCTCCTTCTTCGAAGGATAGGTCGCGCCAGCCGAAGCGACCCCCCTCTGGCCTGCCGGCCATCTCCCCCGCAAGGGGGGAGATTAGCGCTCCTCAATACGGCCTGACCGGGTTCTCCGAAAGCTTCGACCGCAACCACCTGCCAAACGCCTCCAGCACCGGATGGCTCGTCTTGGCGTGCTCGGAGACCAAGAAATACGACCGCGGCGATTTGATCGCGATGTCGAACGGGCGCACCAGGCGGCCTTCGCTCAGCGCCCGGCGGCTGGTCAATTCGTCGCCCATGGCGATGCCCTGGCCGGCGATCGCCGCCGAAAACACCAGGTTCATGTCGGAGAAGAAGATACCGCCCTCGGTGTCGGGGTTCTCCACCTTGGACAGCGCCAGCCAGCGCGCCCAGTCCTCGGTGTCGCCGAGATGCAGCAGGTTGGCCCGCAGCACGTCGGCCGGCTTGGAAAAGCCGCCGATTTTGTTGAGCAGCGTCGGGCTGCACAGCGGCGTGAAGGAAATCTCGCACAGCAGTTCAACCGAGCGGTTCGGCCAGTTGCCGACGCCAAAGGCGATGAAGGCGTCGGCGTCGGCGTTGCTGACATCGTCGAGGCGTCGCGGCGTGAGGATGCGCAGCGCGACGTCCGGATACATCTGCCGGAACTCGCCGATATGGGTGCACAGGAACAGCGAGGCGAAGCCCGGCGTGCAGGAGACGCTGAATGAGCCACCGACACCGGTGCCGGCATGGCGCGTCACCGCATCGCCCAGCACCGTCAGCGCCTTGCGCACGTCGCTGGCGTAGCGCTGGCCGCGCGGCGTCAACGCCACGCCCTTGCCGATGCGCTCTAGCAGGTCGAAGCCGAGGTCGCGCTCGAGCAGGCGAAGCTGGTGGCTGACGGCGCTGCGGGTCAGATGCAGTTCGTCGGCGGCGCGCCAGACGCTACCGTGGCGGGCAAAACTGTCGAGGGCGCGCAGCGCTTGTGTCGAGGGAATTCTCAAGAGGTGAACCGAATTTGCACGAGCCGGGAAAACATATCACTTTTTGGCGAGCCGCTTCACTGCTTTCTTTTACGGATGGAGAACCCGGTGACGACCTCGGCGCAAGCGAGCGCGCTTGCCTGCATCGACGGCATCCAGCCGCTGCTGTCGGTGTGGACACGCACCATCTTCGACTTCGGCGAGACTGCCTGGCGCGAATACCAGTCCGCCGCCTGGTATGTCGAGCGGCTGAAGCTCGAAGGCTTTTCGGTCGAGGAAGGCTCCGGCGGCATGCCGACCGCCTTCTGCGCCCACTGGACCAACGGCCCCGGCCCGACCATCGGCATGTATGCCGAATATGACGCCGTGCCGGGTAACTGCCAGGATGCGGCGACGGTGGAGCGTCCGCGCACCGGCCTCGGCGTCCACGCCGGCGGCCACACCGATCCGCATTCCGGCCTTGGCATCGCCAGCCTCGGCGGGCTGCTCGCCACCAAGGAGGCGATGCAACAGCACGGCGTTGAGGGCACGCTGCGCTTCACCGGCGAGCCGGCGGAGAAGGTGCGGGGCTCGAAGCCGATCCATGCTGCCAAGGGCTACTACGATGGCCTCGCCGGAATGATCTCGTTCCACCCGTTCTACATGCTGCCGCTCTGCAACACGGCGCGCTGGGACACGCATTGCGGTGCCGCCTACGCGATGATCTATCGCTTCATCTGCGACCAGCCGGAGCGCTGGACGCGGACGGCGGGCGGCGCAGCACCCATTCCGCAGGCGCATTCGGCCGTGCGCGCGCCCGGCGCCAACGACGCGCTGATGATGATGTACATGGCCTCGAAAGTGCTGCGCGATTCCATGCTGCCGCATCAGGGCGGCTGGTCGATCAGCGAGGCGATCCTGACGGCCGGGCAGGCGACCGCCGACAATCTGCCGGCGGGGCTGGCCGAGATCCAGTATATGATCCGCGTGCCGACGCTTGCCATGGCCGAGCAGGTCACCGCCGTGCTCGACCGCAATGCGGAAGCCGCCGCCACGATGAGCGGTTGCCGCCATGAGCGGCACTGGGTGTCGAAGTCACGGCCGGGGCTCGCCAACCACGCCATGGCAGGCATTGCCTATGAGGCGCTGAAGACGGTCGGTCCGCCGCGCTGGGACGAGGACGCCAAGGAGGTCGCGCGCGAGATCCAGGTCAATGCCGGCCGTATGGCGAGCGACGAGCCGTTCATCGACGAGCTCGAGCGGTTGATCGAGCCGCAGGCGGCGGAAGCGATCCTGCGCCGCGACCTGCCGCCTTCGCAGCTCAATTCGACCTCCGACGACTACACGGACATGTCGTGGCATGCGCCGACGGCCCGCTTCTATGTCGCCCGCCCGGCGCTGCGCTCGGAGACTGGCTACCCCTATCCGTCCTGGGTGATGAATGCGCTGGGCGGCATCCCCGCCACCATCGACCCGATGGTCATCTGTGCGGCGAAGACGATTGCGCTGGCAGCCCTTCGCCTGTTGCAAGACAAGCCCGTCCGCGACGCCGCGATGGATGAATTCGTCAGCCGTACCGGCGGCGGTATCGGCGGCACGAACTGGCTTGCGCCGCTCTGCGACTACGAACCGCCGATTGGATTTCGCTGGCCGGAATATGTCACCACCCCGCGCGGACGCGACTGGTGGATACCGAGCAACCCATGACCCACAAACTGCCCTTCACGAGGAGAATCCCATGACCGTTCATGACCGCATCGTCGCCGAGCCATTTTCACTGCAGCGCCGCAACCCGGCCGGCGGCACCAAGCCGCTGACCGCCTGGGGCTTTGCCAACGAGACCGACGTGCTGACCGACGTGCTGCTCGGCTCGCCCAACTTCCTGCGCCACCTCTCGACCAGCTCGCTGTCGCGCAAGCATCTGCGCGAGGCGCCCTGCAACGTCCAGATCGCGCAGGCGCAGCATAAGGACCTGGTCGCCGCCTACGAGCATTTCGGCGTCAACATCCACTGGCACGAGCCGACGCCGGAGCTGCCGATGCAGGTCTACTCCCGCGATTCCAGCGTCATGACGCCGTATGGCGCCGTCATCACCGCCATGGCCAACTGGTGGCGGCGCGGCGAGAACTATGCCGCGATCCGCACTTACGAAAAACTCGGCATTCCGATCTACGACATGGTCACCGCCGGTACTTTTGAAGGCGGCGACTTCAACGTCATCGAGGACGGCGTCGTGCTGATCGGTTGCGGCGGCGCCCGCACGCAAGAAGAGGGCGCCCGCCAGGTGCAGGCCTGGTTCGATAGGGAAGGCTGGGAGACCCGCATCGCCTTCATCGACGAGTACTATGTCCATATCGACCTGATGGTGGTGCCGATCGCCGAAAAACTGACCGCCGTCTGCCTCGCCTGCACGGAGCCGGGCATCGTCGACTGGCTGAAAGGCAAGGGCCACGAGATCATCGACGTGCCGTTCCAGGACACGATGGCGCTCGGCTGCAACTTCATGTCGCTCGGCAAGGACAGGGTGATCGCGCCGACCTCCAGCCAGACGCTGATCGGCCAGCTCAAGGCGCGTGGCTTCGAGGTGGCGGCGGTCGACATGAGCGAGATCTCCAAGACCGGCGGCGGCATCCACTGCATGGCGCAGGCGCTGAAGCGCGAGCCGGCGTAAGGGGTTTTGGTGCGAGGCGTCGACCCATTGACATATGGGCTCGGCAGGCCAAACATGGCGGCATATTCGAGGAGAGACTCTGTGAAAAGAACCTACGAAAAGCCGACGCTGCTCAAGGCGGGCAAGCTCGGATCTCTTGCCGCCGCTGTGCCGTCAAAGGCGACTTGAGCGTCGGGTGATCTTCTCGCCTATGGCGGCCTGTTCCTGAGCGCACTGGTTGCCGCAACCATTCTACCGGCCCAGTCCGAAGGTGTCTTCGCGGCCTTGCTGCTGCGCGGCACCTACCAGCCATGGGCGCTCCTGGCCGCAGCCTCTGTCGGCAACGTCCTCGGGTCGGTTGTCAATTGGGGCCTTGGCCGCGGGCTTCTGCGATTTCAGTCTTACCGCTGGTTTCCTGTCACGCCCGCCCGGCTCGGTGAGGCGGCCGACTGGTATCGACGCTTTGGACGATGGTCATTGCTGGCCAGCTGGATGCCGGTGATCGGTGATCCGCTGACGCTGGCTGCCGGAGTGCTGAGAGAGCCGTTCTGGAGTTTTGTGGCCATTGTCACGGTCGCGAAAGTCGGCCGCTATCTCGTTTTGATGATGATCGTTTCGAAGTGGCTGTGAATCTGTTGCCGGTCTTGCGGTGCCTGACCACGGCTCAGGGTTCTCCTGATGAGCGGTCGCTGCATTGCTTGAACGGCACAGGCAAGCCAAAACCGCTGCGACAACAACCGCAGGGAGCAAACCAGAATCTGTCCACATGACCACGACGTCTTGACGCCGTGCCGCGTGGAAGTCGAGACAGACGGACAAGCCTCCGCACGCGGCCACGAAAGCCGCGTTCGTCGGCCTATATGCCAAGCATCTTCTTGGCTTCGTTGAGTGCGGCCTCCGATCCCGCATGATCGCCGGCGGCATGCAATTTCTCGCCTTGGGCACGTAGTTCTTTGACCTTGGTCATGTCGGCCTCCGCAAGGGTCGCGGACGGCAACGCCGCATCGATCGCGGCCATGGTGGTCGGGCATGAATTCGCAAAAGCGGCTGCTGGGATGACCGACAAGAAAAGCGCAAGTGAAATTGAACGCAACATGGCTGTTCCTCCCTGCCGGCACTCGAAATGCAAGCATCGACGGCCGGCACGTCAATAATACATCGCAGCGTCCGCTACGGCAATCATGCTGGAACTTCCATCTGGCCCGTGGCCGCAAAGTTAGAGCTGGTTCTGATGTCAGTGCCGGGCGTGTTCGCACTGGCTGTGGTCCGCCAGCACCTCGATGACGCGGCATTCGCCGACCTTTCCGTGCCGGCAGCCTTCGACCATGAGTTCCAGCTCGGCCTTCAATGCCGTGAGGCTGCGTATCCGTTGAACCACGTCGGCCAGCCGCGCCTGTGCAATCGTGTCGGCAGTTGCGCAGGGCTGGCTGGGATTGTCCTGCAACGTCAGCAGGGTGCGGATGGCTTCGATGTCGAACCCCAACTCGCGTGAATGGCGAATAAACGCCAGCCGGCGCAAATCGCTCGCCTCGTAGTGCCGGCGATTGCCGTCGCTGCGGTTCGGCGCAGGCAGCAAACCGATCTGCTCATAGTAGCGGATGGTCGGCACTTTCACCCCGCTCTGTCGGGCCGCTTCGCCAATCGGGACGCCGCTCATCATTTTTTGCTTGCTCCTCTAGTCGCTAGAGAATGTAGCGTGGCGCCAAAATGGTTCAAGGAGCAAGACGATGGCCGCAACTGCCGCGCAAACCCGTTACCGCGTCGAAGGCATGGATTGTGCCGGCTGCGCGACGAAAATCGATAGCGCCGTGCGGCGGATGCATGGCGTCGAGGATGTGAACGTCTCGGTCACGGCTGGTACCATGACCGTCAGGCACAGGGCGGAAAGTGACCTCGCCGCGATCGAAAAAAAGGTAATCGGCCTCGGCTATTCCGTGGCTCAGCTCAAGGGCGAGGCCGGACCAAATGCCAAGCCGGCCGGGCACGGCGCCAACGACGGTCATGACCACGCTGGCCACGACCATTCTGGCCATGACCACGCCGGCGCAGTCGAGGATGACCATGACGACGACATGGCGGGCCTGCACGGCCACGATCATGCGCCGGCCTCGGGTCCCTGGTGGAACAGCGCCAAGGGCCGCCTGACCATCGCCAGCGGTGTTGCGCTGGCCGCAGCATTTGCCTTGCACACCATCTGGCCAGCCACCGGCGTATGGGTTTTCATTGCCGCCATCCTGATCGGCCTGGTGCCGATTGCACGGCGGGCGGTGATGGCTGCGCTCGCCGGCATCCCCTTCACCATCGAAATGCTGATGACCATCGCGGCGGTCGGCGCCGTCATCATCGGCGCCGGTGAGGAAGCCGCCACCGTGGTCTTCCTGTTCCTGGTCGGCGAATTGCTGGAAGGAGTGGCCGCCGGCAAGGCGCGCTCCAGCATCCAGGCGCTGACCACGCTGGTGCCCAAGACGGCCTTGCTGGAGGAGAATGGCGCCACGCGCGAGGTTCCGGCTGAATCCCTTGGGGTAGGCGCCGTCATTCTGGTGCGGCCGGGCGATCGCATTCCAGCCGATGGCAGGATCATCGAGGGCGAAAGCGCCATCGATGAATCGCCGGTGTCGGGCGAAAGCGTGCCGGTGCGCAAGGGCGTCGACGCCGAATTGTTCGCCGGCACCATCAATGGCGACGGCGTGTTGCGCATCACCGTGACGGCGGCGGCGTCCGACAACACCATCGCCCGCATCGTCAAGCTGGTCGAGGAGGCGCAGGAGAGCAAGGCGCCGACGGAACGCTTCATCGACCGTTTCTCGCGCTGGTATACGCCCGCCGTCGTCGCCGTTGGGGCTCTGGTGGCCATCGTTCCGCCGCTGGCCTTCGGTGGCGACTGGAACGAATGGATCTACAAGGGCCTGGCGCTGCTGCTCATCGGCTGTCCCTGCGCTTTGGTCATCTCGGTGCCGGCGGCCATCGCGGCTTCGCTTTCGGCCGGCGCCAGGCGCGGTCTGCTGATGAAAGGGGGCGCGGTGCTGGAAGGCCTCGGCAAGGTCACCGCCGTGGCCCTCGACAAGACCGGAACGCTGACCGAAGGCAAGCCCGTGGTGACGGACGTCGTGGCGATCGGGATCAGCGAAAAGGAGGTTCTGTCGCTGGCCGCCGCGCTCGAAACCGGGTCGAGCCATCCGCTGGCGCTGGCCATTCTGCGAAAGGCCAAGGCTGACCGTGTGCCGGTGCCGCCGGCGGCGGAAGCCAAGGCGCTCGGCGGCAAAGGTGTCGTCGGCCGCGTCGGCGGCAAGAACGTGTTCCTGGGCTCGCCGATCGCTGCCGGCGAAAAGGCTGCGCTACCGGCCGATCAGGCAGCCCGCATCGCCGAACTCAACGATGAAGGCAAGTCGGTATCGGTGTTGCTGATCAGCGATGTGCTGGCCGGTTTCATCGCCATGCGCGACGAGCCTCGGCCGGATGCGCAGGCCGGGCTCAAGGCGCTGACCGATGCCGGCATCAGGACTGTCATGCTGACCGGCGACAACCAGCGCACGGCGGCGGCCATCGGCAAGCAGCTCGGCATCGAGGTGCGCGCGGAGCTGCTGCCTGAGGACAAGCAGCGCATTGTCGGCGAGTTGAAAGGGCAGGGGCTGACGGTCGCCAAGGTCGGCGACGGCATCAACGACGCGCCGGCGCTCGCCGCCGCCGACATCGGCATCGCCATGGGCGGCGGCACCGATGTCGCCCTGGAGACGGCAGATGCGGCGGTGCTGCATGGCCGCGTCGGAGACGTTGCTGCGATGATAAACCTGTCTCAGGCGACCATGGCTAACATCAAGCAGAACATCACCATGGCGCTGGGGCTGAAGGCGGTGTTCCTGGTGACGACCATCGTCGGCATTACCGGCCTGTGGCCCGCCATTCTGGCCGATACCGGGGCAACGGTGCTGGTGACGGCCAACGCCATGCGGCTGTTGCGCTGGAAGGGGACGTAAGGCCTGGCTCGGGCTGGCATACATATGCAATTTTGCTAATGAAATCAGCGGAACGTGCCTTGGCACCTGCCTCGGCCGCTTGACTCGGCCAGCAAAACCGGGCAGCAAAGTCGGAAATGGACAGCAATTTTGTGCGGTTCACGACCTTGGAGGGAGCTTTTTCGACATGACCGTCGCCCAATCGGCGGCCGGTAGAGGGATTGGTTAACCAACTTTGTCCATCTTTTGATTCAATCGGCAACAGACGCAAAGCGTGCAGGGGGCACCAGCGAACTGTATTCGTAACGGATGCGAGGACCGCAAGCCGGCAAGCCGATTGAGAGTGTTTGTATGGCGTTTGAGAGTGCGAAACCCCGGGGTGATAATCCTCAATCTGGATTGACTTCGATGAGACCCCGCCTGCGCTGGGTCGCTTTTCCTGCTGTTGGCATGACGATCGCCCTGTGGTCGGTGGCCACCTTGGCCGGTCTCTATTCAGTGGGAACCTCGCTGACCGCTGCTTCCAACGGCCTTCCGCCAAGCCTGATGGCGCCGCGCAGCATAGCGCTCGCCGATCCCCGCCGCACGCTTGCCAATTCGTGGGCGCCGCAACTGGTCGCCAGCCGGCAGCGTCAGGCGTCGCTGCTTCATCGATGCGATGCCGGCTGCGTGAACTCAGCCGCGAGCTTCGTGAATGAGGGCAAGATGGCGCGCCTCAATCCGGCGGTGGCCAGTGTTGCGCCAAATGCCGTTGCGCCAAATGCCGTTGCCCCCAATGCGGTTGCCCTTGTCACTGCCCACGACGCGCGTTTCGATAGCGTGGTGGCGAAAGCGAAACTGTCACCGCAAAAACTGGCCGCCGCCTTTGCCCGCGCCTCTTCCCATCCCGCTGGCGCACCTTTGATGCTTGCCAGTCTGCCGTCGGATGCTCGCTTCGCCGAGCCGGTGCTCATGCCGGACCAGCAGGGTCCGGCATCGGCGCGCTTCGGCCCGGAAGTCGCGGAAATCGAACGCTCTTCCCGCCTGGCATTGGCGCTGGCCAACGCCTTGCCGCTCCCATCATCACCGGAAGTGACCGCCGAAGGTGAGGTCCAGGTGGCGTCTCTGCCGCCGCAAGACGACATGGCCGACAGCATCCCGTTGCCGGGCCGGCGTCCGCAGGCGGAAATCGACCAGCCGCCCGAGGCGCCCAAAGCCCAGGCGCCCAAGGCCCAGTCGCCCAAAGTCCAGGCGTCCAAGGCACCCAAGGCCCAGGCCGCTAAGACCAAGGCGAGCAAGGCCCAGACGGCCGAGGCTCCGCCGGTCGAGCAATCGCGCACACTGTCGCCGCGGAGCTCGTCGCATGCGCCCTTGCCAGGCGTGCAAGTCGGTCAGGGCATACAAGCCAGCCAGGGCAAGCCGGCCAAGCCGGCCAAACCTGCCAAGCGGTCGAAGGCTCCAGATGCGGAGATGCTGGCCTATGCCAAGCCCGATATGCCTGAGCGTGGTTCAGGTGGGGCCTTCGGCAACCTGTTCACCAAGCCCAGCATGGGCGGCGGCGTCGCTGTCTACGACATCTCGGCCAAGACCGTCTATATGCCGGACGGCTCGCGGCTCGAAGCGCATTCGGGAATTGGCTCGATGGTCGACCAGCCGCGCTACGCCAACCGCAAGAATGTCGGCCCGACACCGCCCGGCACCTATGACTTGAAGCTGCGCGAATCGCGCTTCCACGGCGTCGAGGCGATCCGTCTCACCCCAACCAGCGGCAACAACAAATATGGCCGCGACGGCCTGCTCGCCCACTCCTACCTGCTGCGCGGCGGCCGTGCGGAATCCCATGGCTGCGTGGCCTTCAAGGACTATGCGCGCTTCCTAGCCGCCTACAAGAAGGGCAAGATCAAGCGCCTCGTCGTGGTGCCGCGCATGTCGAAAACGCTGACTCGCGTCGCCCAGGAGGGGCGAGGGGCCTAATGCATGTCGCCAAAAAGTGGCCCCGGTTTTGGGGCAACGACATGCATGACGCGCTTTAGAGCCACCTTGTCGGCCGGTCCTTACGGTTGCTTCAACTCTGCCAGCGCCCGCTCCAACGGCGCCGGCGAGATCTGGATCGGCCCCGTAAAAGGCACGTCCATATCCATGATCAGGTAGAGAGCCCCGGCAATCAGCGCCGCCGACAGCACGAAAGTGCCGACAATGACGGCGTTGCGCGGCGCCCGGTAGCCGAAGCTGGCGAAGATCAGCACCAGCCACGTAACCAGCATCAGGATCAGCGGCCCGGGGATCGTGCCCTCCGACTGCTCGATCAGAACCCAGCGCAGTTCGATCACTTTCCGGAAATGCTGGCGGGCGTCCTGCAGCAGGGCGGTGTGTTCGGCGTCCGGCGGCGTCAGCGCCGTCAGCCTGTTGCCGATTTCATTGAGCAGGAGTTCGGACAGCCTGTTGGCGACAACAGGCGTTTGCTGGCTGGGCGAGGTGGCGTCGACGACCCGTTGCACATAGGCAATCAGCGGCTGGCGTGCGCCGTCTGTCTCGGGGCCGTATTGCCTGAGGCTCCTGTCGAAAAGGATCAGCTCCGTCGCATAGGCGTGGATGTTGTGGTCGATGGATTCGAAAGTGTTCTTGGCCGAATTGATCATCAGGCCGAGCACCAGCGAGGTCATCACCACGAACAGATTGGCGACAAGCCGCACGACGGTGTTGGTATCGTCCTGGCGATGGTGGGACGGCAATCTGTCATAGATCGCCAGGCTGGCCAGTGATGCCGCGGCCAGGCAGACAAAAATCGCCATTCCAAGAACAGCCTCGCGCATGGCCGCCATTGTGCACGAGAAACAGGAATTGCCAACGGCGGCTCGTCGAGGTGCGGCGTCCGCCGAAGTCGCGGACGCGCGTGGCCTCCGAAGGACGGGGCGCCTGATTCATTCCGACAGGATGAGCCTCTATCTTCTTGTTTAGGCAGGATCTTTTCCCAACGCGCTTGAAAGCGCTTTCAATGCGGGCTGGTTGGAATTATGAGTGACCGGGATCGGGGCGGCTCCAGCTTCAAACAATCAAGAGGATGTTATGACAATACGCGCTGTCGTCTGGGGCGAGAACATCCACGAGCGGACCAACGAGGTGGTCGCCGGCATCTATCCCGAGGGTATGCACGCGACGATCGCCAACGCGCTGAAGGCCGACCCCGGCATTTCCGCGTCCTGGGCAACGCTGGAACAACCCGAACACGGCTTGCCGGAAAGCCGTCTGGCGGAGACCGATGTGCTGTTGTGGTGGGGCCACAAGGACCATGGCGCCGTCGCCGATGAGGTCGTCGAGCGCGTGGCGCGCCGGGTCTGGGAAGGCATGGGGCTGATCGTCCTCCATTCCGGCCATTTCTCAAAAATCTTCAAGAAGCTGATGGGCACGCCGTGTTCGCTGAAATGGCGCGAGGCCGGCGAGCGCGAGCGGCTCTGGGTGACCAGCCCGAGCCACCCGATCGCTGCCGGGGTCGGCGAATATTTCGAGCTCGAAAACGAGGAGATGTATGGCGAGCAATTCGCCGTGCCGGAGCCGCTGGAGACGGTTTTCATCTCGTGGTTCCAGGGTGGCGAGGTGTTCCGGTCCGGGCTGACCTATCGCCGCGGCGCCGGCAACATCTTCTATTTCAGGCCCGGCCACGAGACCTATCCGACCTATCACGACGCCACCGTGCAGAAGGTGCTGCGCAACGCCGTGAGCTGGGCGCACAACCCGCAGGGCTCGAATCCAGCCATCCTCGACGCCCCGAACGTGCCGGTGGAAAAAGCGCTCGAGCCGATCGTCGAGCGCGGCGGAAAACTTCATGCCGAAGGCGAAGCCGGTTATCGCTAGATGATCCCGAAGCTTCGGTTTTGGAAAAGGTCGAACAACAAGACAGAGCTCATCCCGCCAGAGGGTAAAAACATGCGACTTTTGATACTTGGCACTGGCTGGATGGCGCAGGAACATGCCAGGCAGTTCGGCAAGATACAGGGCGTCGAGATCGTTGCCGCCGTCGACGTCGACAAGAAGCGCGTCGATGAATTTGCCGACGGTTTCAACATTCCCAACCGCTTCACCTCGCTTGAGGATGCGCTCAAATGGGGTGAGTTCGACGCGGCGGCCAACGTGACGCCGGATCGCATCCACCATCCGACCACCATGGCGCTGATTGCCGCGGGCAAGCCGGTGCTGTGCGAAAAGCCGCTGGCCGAAAACTTCGAGAAAGCCAAGGAGATGGCCGACGCCGCCGAGCGCGCCGGCATCATCAACATGGTCAACCTGACCTATCGCAGCGTCGCCGCGCTGCAGAAGGCGCGCGCCATGGTGCTGGCCGGCGAGATCGGCCAGGTCAGGCATGTCGAGGCGTCCTATCTGCAGAGCTGGCTGGTTTCCAAATTCTGGGGCGACTGGCGCACCGATCCGAAATGGCTGTGGCGCCTGTCGCGCGGCCACGGCTCCAATGGCGTGCTGGGCGATGTCGGCATCCACATCCTCGACTTCGCCAGCTATGGCGCGGCGCTCAACATCGACTCGGTGTTCTGCCGACTGAAAGCCTTCGACAAGGCGCCCGGCAACCGGATCGGCGAGTACGATCTCGACGCCAATGACAGCTTCACCATGGCGCTGGATTTTTCGAATGGCGCCTTCGGTGTCGTCCACGCCACCCGCTGGGCGACCGGCCATCACAACGAGTTGGGCTTGCGCATCTATGGCGACAAGGGTGGCATCGAAGTCGTGCACAATCTGGAGGGTTCCGAGCTGAAGGCGTGCATCGGCGAAAACATCGAGACTGCCAAATGGCAGGTGCTCGATCCCGGCTCGGTGCCGACCAACTACCAGCGCTTTGCCGATGCGGTGCGCAGCGGCGTCCAGGCGGAGCCGTCGTTCCACCATGCCGCCGAACTGCAGAAGGTTCTCGACCTAGCCGTCGTCTCCGACGCGAAGAGGACCGAGCTCAGGGCCAGCGCCGACACGCAGTGAGGTCTTTCGAGGGGAGGAGCCAGCCATGGTCACGCGCCGCGCCGAATGTTCTTGCGGCCAGCTCTCAGCCGTCTGCTCGGGCGAGCCGGTACGCATCTCCGTGTGCCATTGCCTGGACTGCAAGCGGCGCACCGGTAGCGCCTTCAGCTACAATGTCCGGTTTGCGCAGGATGGCGTATCCGTCCACGGACGATCGGCGGAGTTCACGCGCATTGGCGAGCAGGGCGGCCGCGTCACCTATAGCTTCTGTCCGGATTGCGGCACCACCGTTCACTACCGGATCGACACGCAGCCCGGCGTGATCGCGATTCCCGTGGGCGCCTTCGCCGACCCGTCGTTCCCGCCGCCCTTCCAGTCCTTCTATCACGAAAGCCGGCGCTGCCAGTGGGTCGAGATCCGCACGGAGCCTCTGGCGACGTTGGGTTGAAGCCTATTCTCTGCTCTAGCTAACGCGGATCGGCATCATCAACGTAGTCCTTGACGCTGACTTTTATCATGTAGTGATCTGACAGGAATCGATCGTGCGACGTCAAATCGGACGATCTCATGACATACTGTCGCGTGTAGCGGAATTCCGGCCGGTTTGCCGCAACGAAGGCACGATCGAAGGGCGCCTCCTTATACTGGAGACTCCAGTAGGTAGCGCTGTCGTTGTTATTTAGATCAATAAATCCGCCGCTAACGAATGTCTCTATTGCAGGCTCAGCGTTGTCCAAAATGTTGGTGTCACCTATCAACACAAGCGTTGGATCAATTTCCTGTCTGATGTTGTTAATGGCAGCACAGAGAGTTACTGCTTCCTTACCGCGGACACGCCTGTTTTGAGTAACGCCACCGTAGTTTGACTTCATATGCAAGGGAACAAGGCCGAGCCTTCGCTGTTGCTCAAGCTGCTTCCATTCCCCATCAGCTGAACGTCTCCAGACCAAGATATCGGACGTGAAACTCAATAAATGTGGTCTACGATCCCAGAGCTTATCACCGTCGTCGGCATGGGATACTTCCAACGCTCTCACAGTGTCCAACGTGAGGCGTTTTGTATTCCACATCACAGCGCAAAGCTGTGATGTGTCTCCGTCCTGACGGTTCGGCACGATGTAATAGGCCCAAGGATCATCGAGATGCTCCTCAAGCAAGTAGCAAACAATGTCCAGGTCTGAATTCCTGCGGCTCGTTTGTGAGCGGCTGCCAATCACGGGTTGGTTTGGCGCCAATCGGACCTCCTCACCCTCAGGCGTCAGGTAAATCTCTTGTAGTGCGATTACGTCAATCCCGGACATTTCGATGTGATCCGCTAGCGCAAAAGCACTTTGCTTGCGGTCGGCGCGCGGCGATCCACCCAGATGTTCGATGTTCCAGCTAGCGATTTGCAGATAGCTCACGTTCCGTCCCCTCCAACTTATCTAGTACAGAATTTGAACCTTTTTCATTTCTCAGGCAAGTATTTTTATGAACTTATATTCATTGCTTTCTCGGGATTGCTGTTGTGGGGACGAGACCTGCCATAGGAAATTTGCGTCGATGTCGCACCGCTCGCAGATCTAGGGGGACATTTCGTCAGCGCTAGTTTGTCGAATTCCGATCTGGTTTATAACGCACGTACGCCTGTTTTTCTGCGCAATAGTACGAACGAAGTACTAGGACCAATCGACATTCAGGATTCAAATTTGCGCCGGTACGTGATTCATGGGTTTCCAGATTCGGTCTGGAGACGGATGGATGGTCAGACGATATGAACTCACGGTCGATCAATGGCGACGCATCGAGAGCCTTTTGCCTGGCAAGTCGGGGGATCCTGGTCGTAGCGGCCAAGATAATCGTCGTTCTGTGGGTTCTGCGCTCCGGGGCGCATTGGCATGACGTTCCCGAACGCTACGGCAAATGGAAGACGCTGCATCAGCGCTTCAGGCGATGGTCCAAGGCTGGGGTATGGGAGCGCGTGTTTGCCGATCTAATAGACGATCCGGACAACGATTATGTGATGCTGGACAGTACATTGGTTCGCGCCCACCAGCAGGCAGCGACCGGAAAAGGGGGGACCAGAACCAGGCTTTGGGGCGCTCCCGAGGCGGACTGACCACCAAGATCCATATGGCAGTGGATGGCCGAGGGCGCCCACTGCGATTGATCCTGACGCCCGGCCAACGCGGCGATGTCACCCAAGCGCCCGCCTTGCTCGAAGGGCTCAGGGCCAAACGTGTCCTTGCTGACAAAGCCTATGACAGCAACGCTTGCGCCAGATCATCACCGAAATTGGGGCCGAGGTTGTCATCCCCTGCAATCCGACCCGCAAGAAGCTAATCCCTTACGACTTCGAAGCGTACAAAGTGCGCAACCTCATCGAACGTTGCTTCAACAAACTCAAGCACTTCAGGCGGATCGCAACACGCTACGACCGACGCGCCGCGCACTTCCTCAGCTTCATTCAAATCGCTTGCGCCATGTTATGGATGCGATGAATGTCGATTCAGCCTAGTCCAATGCCGCAGAATCTTGCTGAGAAAAGCGCGCCTGCGGTCGGTCTTCGGCTGCGCGAAAAATCATCTGGCGTGCCGCTTTCGACGATGAATCGGAACCGTCGGCGCCCTCCGCGCATTTCGATGGAGCATGGACAAGACGATTGCCAACAACGATCCGGGCGGGGCAGGTTGGACGATCAAGCTCGGAGAGTCTCCCATAGTCGGTACGGCTATCCACAGCGGCACCGACGTGGGCGAGGCTTGTCGGTCGCTCATGTGTCTGCCTGATCCTGACCGGCGTCGGGAAGAGGACCCGTTCACCGAGCGCTTCATCGCCGATTTTCCCACCCAGATCATCGTTCATCGATCGCGCTTCCAGGTCGACCTGAACCGCGCGCGCGACGCCGCGGTCTACCGCTCGCCGGATCAGTCCTGGGGGCTGAAAGTCTGGCATGAGCCGCCGGCCGAGGGCCTCGTAGAGGACTCTCTCGCCTTTCACGACGCCTTCTACAGTGGGCTGAACCGTGTTCTCACCGGTATCGAGAAGCGCTACGGCAGGTTCGTTCTCATCGACGTCCACAGCTACAATCACCGGCGCGACGGGCCGGACGCTTCGCCTACGTCTCGCGACGCCGCGCCCGACATCAACATCGGTACGTCTTCCATGGACCGCGCGCGCTGGGCGCCGGTCGTCGACGCTTTCATCGAGACGCTTCGCGGCCACCATTTCAATGGCGAGCCGATCGACGTGCGCGAGAATGTGTCTTTCCAGGGCAAGGGCGAGCAGACTCGTTTCGTCCACGCCAATTTTCGGGAAAACGGGTGTGCCATCGCGGTGGAGTTCAAGAAGATTTTCATGGACGAATGGAGCGGCGACCCTGACTGGGCAGCAATCGACCGGCTGCGCGCCATTCTGGCGTCTACGGTGCCTGTCCTGGAGTCGGCGCTGCGAGCCATGCGATGAAGCCCAAGCTCGTTGAACCCGCACCTCCCTTGGCGCAAATCGAAGCGGACCTGGATGCGCTCTTGCGGGACGGCAAGTCGATCCGCCGCGAGTTCGGCAACGGCAACCGTTTGCACATGGATCGGCCGCTGCCCTTTCTGTGTGTCCATGTCGGGTCGCATCAGGATGCGGCATTCCATGCCGTCTCGGCCAACGCGTCCTATCTGATCGCGGCCGACATTGGCCTCGCCGGCGAGGTAGCGCGGCTGGTGGCGCGAAGGATACGCGATCACTGCGGCGCATTCCTCATGCTGGACATCGGCGAGTTGGCCGAAGACCGGTTCCTGACGGAGGATGTTCCGTTCCTGCCGCCTTTCGAGATTGCGCTGGCCTGCGGCGACACGGCAGCGGAGAAGGCGGCACTCAAGCGCTTCACCACCGCTGCGTCCGCACGCGAAGCAAAATACCGCACGCCCCGCGTCGACGAACTCAACCCCACGACACGCGCCGAAGCACGGCTCTGGGATGATCCGGGTGACGCGGCGTGCCTGACGGTACGCTTCGCACCGATCTACCGGGTGCCGGGCACCGAGCGAATCTACCCTGAACTCCACGACCTCGTCGTCGCCAACATGGTCGATTCCGCGCTTCAGGCCGTCAGCGCCTTCCTGAAGGCATCGAAGCTGGAGCCGCCGGCAACCCATCGTTCTCTGGGCCGCCGCGCCTATATCGACGCTGTCGTGCGCGCTGACCGCGCGCTCGATAATGTCGCGTCGACGTTCGATTTTCTGCTTGCCGTCACACCGATCAATGCCGAACCCGCCTGGCGGGAATTCCAGGCGGGCGATTTCGAGCGTGTGCCCGCACTGCTTTACCGGCCGCTCGAGCTTGAGGTCGCCGACCAGAAGCGGAAGCTCTATTCGATCTCGCTCGATCATCTGGAAGATACACTGCTGACCAGGCTGCTCTCCGAAAAGCAGCAGGAGCTCGATCTCCAGCTGTCGATGCTCGCGGCACGCGAAACGCCGCGCTTCGTCGAACTCGGACGAGCCCTCTATGGCAGCGTCGAGCCGAGCCTGGCGGCGAGGGCGCGCGCTATTCTCGAAAGGCTCCCGCGCGTTGCCTCGGCCGCCCGGCAGAAGGGGCTCGATGCCGACGCCGTCGCCGCTGCCGCGCGCGACATGATTGCCGGATACCGGGCCGCCTATCCCGATTTCAACGCTTCCGTGGAGATCCGCGGCGACCTGCCGGCCGGCCTCCTGGTCTCGCGAAACCGATTGCTGGTGTCGCGCGACACCAACCTTCCACCGGAACGTCTGACGGCGCTGCTGAGCCACGAGATCGGCGTTCATCTGCTGACCTATTTCAATGGTGCCGCGCAGGGGCTCGCCATCTTCTGTAGCGGGCTGGCCGGCTATGAAGGCATGCAGGAGGGACTGGCGGTGCTGGCGGAGTATCTGGTCGGCGGCATGACCGCGGCGCGTTTAAGGCTGATCGCGGCCCGGGTCATCGCCTGTCAGGCGATGCTCGGCGGCGCAACCTTTGAGGAGGCCTTCCGCCTTCTCCACAAGGATTTCGGTTTCGATGAGCACGACGCCTTCAACGTCGTTCTGCGTGTCTATCGAGGCGGTGGCCTTGCAAAAGACGCCATCTATCTGCGCGGCCTGGTGCAGATCCTCGATCACTTGAGGCACGGCGGCAGCCTCACTCCCTTCTGGATCGGCAAGATTTCCGCCGCGCATTTCGGCGCGATCCAGGAGCTCAACGCACGCGGCCTGCTGCGGGCGCCGCGACTCGAACCTGCGTTTCTCTCTTCCGACGCGGCCCGTCCGCGCCTCAAGAAAGCGATGGCGGGAATCGATCCGATCGATATGGTTGAAACCTGAGCGGAGGCTCCTCAATGCGCATTGCGTTCTTTGTCAATTCCATTGAGAGCGAGACGCCCGGCTATACGACGACAGCGTTGGCTCTGGCTGCAGTCCAGCGCGGCCATTCTGTCGTCTATGTTGAACCAGGCGACTTCATACTGCGTGCCGATGACAGTCTGGCTGTCAGCGCCGCGGTTGTGCCCGATGCCCCCTACAAGACGTCAGACAGGCTGCATGCTGCCCTGAAGGACGCCGCCAAGCAGAAGAAGACCCTGGCGATCAGCGATGTCGACATTGTGTTTCTGCGCAACGACCCGTCGCTGGACGTCACCGATCGACCATGGGCCGCCAACGCAGGCATTATGTTCGGGCGGCTCGCAGCCGAACGCGGCGCGATCGTCGTCAACGATCCGGACGGTCTGGGGCAGGCACAGAGCAAGCTCTATCTTCAGTCTTTTCCCGAGGCGGTGAGGCCGGGGACCCTGATATCGCGCAGCATTACCGAGATCCGCGCATTCATCGACAAACATCCCAAGGGCTGCATCGTCAAACCGCTCCAGGGGTCGGGCGGCAAGAACGTCTTCCATATTGCGACGCCTGCGGATTCCAACCTCAACCAGATCTTCGAGGCGGCCAGCGGTGACGGCTATCTCATCGCGCAGGTCTACCTTCCGGAGGCCAAGGCTGGCGACGTGCGTCTTTTCCTGATGAACGGCCTGCCGCTGGTGCGCGACGGCAAGTACGCAGCCTTTCGCCGCGTTCCAGCCAAGGGCGACGTCCGGTCCAACATCCATGCCGCCGGAACCGCCCGCAAGGTCAAGGTAACCGGCACGATGCTAGGCATTGCCGAGATGGTGCGCCCCAAATTGATCAGCGACGGCATGTTTCTCGTTGGGCTCGACATCGTCGGCGACAAGCTTCTGGAGATCAACGTCTTCACGCCAGGCGGGCTGACCCGGCTTGCCGACATGTACGCGACGGATTTTGCCACAAGTGTCATCGTTGCGCTGGAGGAGAAGCGGACGCTGCGGCAAGCCTATGGAACGGCCATGACAAATTCGCGGCTGGCGACGCTCTGAGCAACGCAGGCAAGACGCGATCTGACCCGAAGCCGAAGGACGTTTTCCGCGACGCGAACGGCCACTTTGCGCCTCATCTCAGCCGTAGATCAGCTTTGCCGCTTCCTGACAGAAGACATTGCCGGCGCCCCCGGTTGGAAGCCCGAGGGACTTTGCGAGCAATTTAGGCGTGATAAATCAAATCTTCAGGATAACCTGACACGCTTGCCCATTGCCGACGACCGGATGGCTCGGATGAATGTCCAGGTGAAACCAGTATATAGGTCCGTCGATTGTGTCAGATCGGATGCATCTCGACGTGCAGGATGATCCTGCCATAATTGCGGAAGTCGAGCGACAGCTGGCGCGCCGCACGCGTGATATCCGCCTCAAAGGCGAGATCAAACGTCTATTTCGAGCCCGCGTCTGGTCACAAACGGCGAAGATCATCCGCGCCTGGATGATCTGGGTGGCATTTTTGGATGTGTTGACCTTGGCGCTCAACATGTTGATGCTTCCAAAGGCGATCGCGCTCTCCATGCTCCTGCCTGGCGCCATCATTCCACCTGTCGTCATGATTGTCGTCCTTCTCTGGCGAAAACCGCAGGCGCACTGGCTCCAGGGGGCTTCGCTGATTGCAGGCATGTTCCTCATCTTGTTGTCAGTTGCACTGGTCGGCGTAAGCGCTGGTGGCGAGTTCTACGAACGGCACCTGAACATCATGCTGTTCGTGGCCATTACAGCCATCATCATCTTCGGCATCCCGCTGGCCTGGACTATGTCTATTGCCGCCTCGGCGCTCGGTCTCTATCTCGTTTTTCAGCTGCAGAACCCGGGCATCGAATTTGGAAGCGCCGCGGCTGCGACGCTGTTTTTCACCAGCGGGATTATCGCAACGATCGCCGCGCGGCGCATCATGACGATTCTCGCTCAGAAGACTTTCCTGTTTGAGCTTCGCGACCGGCACAGAGTCGCCGAACTGGCGGAAGCGAACGATCGGCTTCAGCTCCTGGCGAGCACCGATCCGCTCACGGGCATTGCCAACCGGCGCTGGATGACAGAGCTGCTCGACCTCCTTTGGGCCGATGGCGGAACATGCCCCGGCGGGGCCGCCATGCTGATGTGCGACATCGATGACTTCAAGAAGCTGAACGATCACCTCGGCCATGCCGAGGGCGATCGCTGTCTGGTCGAGGTCGCCCGCATTATCAAGGAAAACGTCAGGCGCGATCACGATCTTGTGGCCCGATACGGCGGCGAGGAATTCCTGGTGCTCCTGCCTGGCGTAGACAATGAAGAGGCCATCTCTGTGGCCGAGAGAATTCGCCAGAGCGTTGAGGCCGCCGCTTTTCCCAATCCTGCATCCCGCGTGTCGCGCCGCGTCACCCTCAGCATTGGAGTTGCGGTTCAGAGGGCTGACGAGGTCATCTCACCGGAGCAGTTACAGCGTCAGGCGGATGCGGCGCTCTATCTCGCCAAGCAAACCGGGCGCAACCGAGTGCTGCTCCACAGACCGGAGCCGTCCGGGCGCAACCATATTCAGTTGACACGGTGATGCCGGCCCGTGACGCGATAGTAGAATAGTCGCTTCGCTACGCCGTCTTCCACGGTCAAGGAATGCGAAGGTACGACCCGAAGCTGACTGACGTACGGCGCGATGTGAACGGCCGCCACAAGTGTCATCGTTGCGCTGGAGGAGAAGCGGACGCTGCGGCAAGCCTATGGAACGGCCATGACAAATTCGCGGTTGGCGACGCTCTGAGGAACGCGGGCAAGACGCGATCTGACCCGAAGCCGAGTGCGTTTCCCACGACGCGAACGGCCACTTTGCGCCTCATGTTCGCCATGGAGGCGTGGAGGGGCGATGATTGTCAAGAACTGTGACCAGTCGTCGAACATCCGAAAAAGACGTCATCCTTGGAGCGCTCTCAGTTCTCCCGCGCGCCAGCCATCGCGCAGCTGGCGCCCTCGAATGTCAGTTCTCCGATAGTGACCGCTCCGCCGTACGGATGCGATAGCGAGCCGCATGGACGCGATTGCCGCAGGTGCGACTATCGCAATACAGCCGCTTGCCATTGCGGGTGGTGTCAAAGAAGAGGCGGTTGCAGGCTGTCCCGGAGCAGGTACGCAGCCGTTGCCACTCACCGATGATGATTACGCGCGACAGCGCATAGGCGGTAACGCCCTTGAGGTGGTCGACATACGAGGCGTCTTCCAGAGTATAGTGGAAATGCGGCCGGGGATCCTCGGCATGCGTGACGATCTGCGGGATCGCGGACGCCGAGTAGAAAAGCTCGTTGAGCATGGCAAACCGCCGTCGGTTGTCGGGCGCCTTCACGATCTCGTCGAGCCGGTCGCGCAGCTTCCGCATGGCGAGAATTTCGGCCTTCGAGCCGTCGGGCCGGTAATAGACCCTGGCTTCGCCTCCCATTGCGCGAAGTGTGTCGGTGTCGTTGAGCCCTTCTTCGCCGCCGCGAGCGGGCGAGGTGTTGATCAGCGCGACCGTCATTTCTGCGGAGGGCCGAACGTCGGGACCGAAAAGAAAATCATTCATTGTCAGGTTGCTCCCAGCCGGCTGGCGGCATGTTGGCAAGACATCAGCTAAATAGGTTTTGCTCAAGCCAAGCCATCTGCCCGACCCGTGTCACGATGTGCGCCGCGGGTGGTGCTACCCCCGGCCGCGCGCTGTAATCGCGGTTTGCCCAAAAAAATGCGTTTACGCAAGATGTCAGTATCAAAACTATTGACACTCCTTTTTTCAGAGGTATCAATTTCACCACAGATTGGTGCTAGTCGCCAGATGGCGGGCAAGCATCCAATCTGATCGAAAGTGAGGGGGTAGGAGCAAATCTGCTTTTACTCATTATCGTATTTCTCTGACGTTCAACTCCAACTGATAGAGAAGGCGTAAATGATGTCCATAGTTTCCAAGGCCGCGCTTCGGCGCGCCATGCCTGCCATTGCGTCCTTCGCGGTCGCGAGCATCGTCCTACCGGGTCTTTCCGGGACCACAGCCTTTGCGACCGAAACCGATGCGGTTCACATCGCTTCCACCGCACCCTTGACCGGATCGGCCGCCGCCTACGGAATTGAAACGATGAACGGCGTCCATCTCGCCGTTGAGGAGATCAACGCAGCGGGCGGCGTCGGCGGTAAGCCTATCAAGCTCAGCGAATATGACGACCAGTGCGATCCGACGCCGGCGGCGACGGCGGCCAACCAGATCATCAGCGACAAGGCCATCGTCGCGGTTGTGGGCAACGTCTGCAGTTCGGCGACGCTCGCGCAGATGCCGATCTTCGGGCGGGTGGGCATGCCGGTCCTCGCAGCGACGACGAGCTCGCCAGCGCTTTCGGCCAAGGGTTTCGAGAATTTCGCGCGCATCATCCCGAATGACGATATCCAGGGCGTGGCGAG
This sequence comes from Mesorhizobium sp. AR10, assembly GCF_024746795.1. NCBI lineage: Bacteria > Pseudomonadati > Pseudomonadota > Alphaproteobacteria > Hyphomicrobiales > Phyllobacteriaceae > Mesorhizobium > Mesorhizobium sp. AR10. The sequence goes on along the minus strand of NZ_CP080524.1, from coordinate 5,141,175 downwards.
CCTGGATCTCGGTACCAAGGTGCTGGGCTACAAGCGCATCGCCGTGCTTTATCCGAGCGATGACTATGGCCAGGCTCTTCTGGCGATCGCAAAGAGGGCCGCAGCGGCTTCGGGCGCCGAACTCGTCGCCGCCGAGACCTATATCACTGGCTCGACCAATGATTTCTCGTCGGTCCTGGCCAACATCGCAGCGGCAAATCCCGATGCGCTTTTCCTCGCGGGTTACTATGCCGACATGGGCGCCGCTGTGAGCCAGTCGGTCCGCGCCTTTGGCGACAAGCCTATCCCGCTTCTCGCCAACGCCCAGACCCAGGTCCCCGAATATGTCTCTCTCGCGGGGGCGGCGGCCGAAGGCACCTGGGTCACCAATGTCTATGACATCAACAACCCGAGTGAGCAGAACAAGGCGTTCGTCGCGGCTTACACCAAGAAGTTCAACACCGAGCCGGGTGTCCAGGCAGCAGCCGGCTACGACAACATCTATGTCCTGAAGCAGGCGATTGAAGAAAACAAAGGCTCGACCGAAAACCTCATGCCGATCATTCGCGCGACCAAGCATGAGGGCGCGATGGGCACCATCAGCTTTGACAAGAACGGCGACAATATCGGCGGCTCGCTTGTCGTGCTGCGGCTGACCGGAGGCAAGTGGGTGTTCGACGACGAGAGCACCAAGAAGTTGAACGCTCACTGACGGGCGGAGCCGCGCGGCGTTCGGCTCGACCCACCGACCCGCAGTCACCGTTTCCAACTCGCGTGTCGGCGACGGTCCCTCTTCGCCGGCGACGATCAGTCGTCGAAACAGAAGGTCAAGACGGATGCAGTTCTTCGCGACGCAGTTGCTGAACGGGCTTACCGCGGGCGTCGTCTACGCGATGCTCGCGGTTGGTTACAGCTTGGTCTACGGGATCCTTCAGCAGATCAACTTCGCCCATGGCTATGTCTATATGTTCGGGACCTTCGTCACGGCCTCGCTGATTACAAACGGCAGTCCGCTGTGGCTGGCGATCGCTGCGGGTCTGGCGGCGGGCGCGGTGATCGCGATCGTCATCGAGCGGTTTGCCTATCGCCCGGTGCGAGGCAACCGGTTGGCGCCTACGGTGACGGCCGTGGGCGTCGGCCTGATCATCGAGAATGTCGCGCAGCTGATTTGGACCTCGAGGATCCGGCCGATGCCGTTCCCGTTCCAGGCCGACATCATCCGGCTCGGGCCGGTGGTGCTGAGCCCCCTACAGATCCTGGTCGCTGTGGTCGGGCTCGCCATGGCGGCCTTGCTTTGGGTCATCAGCACAAAGACCGATCTCGGCCGCGCCATGCGTGCGGTGAAGGACGACCTGCCGACGGCCGAACTGATGGGCGTTCCGGTCGACCGGGTGGTGGTGACGGTCTATGTGCTCGGTGCCCTGTTCGGCGTCGTGGGAGGCATCCTCTATGGCGCCTACTACAACACGCTCTCGGTCACGATGGGGTTTTCAGGCACGCTCAACGCCTTTACCGCGACAGTGATAGGCGGGATCGGCAGCGTCTGGGGGGCCTTCGCGGGCGGCCTTCTTCTGGGCGTGCTCCAGGCTATGGTCACCGGCTATGTGAGCTCGGCGCTCCTCAACACCGTGACCTTCACGCTTCTAATCGCCTTCCTTCTGTTCCGGCCGACCGGCATCGCCGGCGTCCATGTCGCCTCGCGGCCGTAAGATGGGGCTGGATGTGGTTTCCGAACCGGGCACCGTGAAGGCGCGTTCCGACGCGTCGGCCTGGGCGCGCCTCAAGCCCTCGGGCCGCGCCCAGATGATGATGGTCTTGGGATGGGTCCTGGGGCTTGGCATCGTGATCGCGATCCCGCTGCTCGACCTGCCGCCGATCTGGTCAGCGGCCGCGCTCCTGACCGTGATCTATGTGCCAGCCGCGGTTGGGCAAAACCTGATCATCGGCAATGCCGGCCTCCTGGCGATGGGGCAGGCCGCGTTCGTCGGCGTGGGCGCCTACACCTCGGCCGTGCTGGCCGTCCGCTACAATTTGGACGCGGCCGTGACGATTCCGGCGGCGATGCTCTTGTCGGGGTTCGTCGGAGCGCTCGTCGGCTTTCCGGCACTGCGTATCAATGGCGATTATCTCTTCATCGTGTCGCTTGGCTTTAACCTCATCGTGATCGACATCATCCTGCAATGGGGCGACGTCACCGGCGGCGCGACCGGCCTGACGGGCGTTCCGACCATGCATCTTTTCGGCATCGATCTGGGCGTCGGCGCGCCCTTCTATCTGGCGGTCGTCAGCTTCGTGCTTCTGAGCCTTGTCATTACCCAGGCCGTCGCCTCGAGCCGGTTCGGGTTGACGATGGAAGCGATCCGCGATGACGAGGTTGCCGCTCGTTCCATCGGTATCGCGACCGCCGCGCCGAAGGTCTATTTCTTCGCGATCGGCTCGGCGCTTGCCGGCCTGTCGGGCGCGCTGCTTGGCTATTACCTCGGCTATGTCGGCTTTCGCAGTTTCGATGTGACCGCAAGCCTTCTCATCTTCCAGATGGCTGTCATCGGCGGACTTGGTCGGATCAGCGGCTCGATCGTTGGCGCTTGCATCATCATCCTGCTGCCAGAACTCCTCAGGCCGCTTCAGGACTACCGCCTGCTCCTCGCCGGTCTTCTGATCGTGACCCTCATGGCGACGCGACCCCAGGGGATCTTCGGCAAGACCAAGATCACAAACCTGATCAAGAAATGACGACGGGCATGACAGAAACGCCGACACTGGCAGAGGCTTTGTCCGTATCGAACTTGACGCTCCGCTACGGGGGCGTGACGGCGCTTGCCGGTGTCAGCCTCGTCGTGCCGCAGGGCGAGATCGTCGGGCTCATCGGGCCGAACGGGTCAGGGAAATCCTCCTTCATCAATGTCGTCTCGGGCGCCTATCGCGGGCCATATCAGGGCGAGGTGCGCATCAACGGGATGGATGTTCGCAACATGCCGGCCCATCGTCGCGCGGCGGCGGGCATGTCGCGCATCTTTCAGGGCGTCCGGCTGTTCGACACGCTGACGGTTGAACAGAACATCCTGCTTGGCGGCCACATCCATTATGCCACTGGCTACGCGGCCGGCATCCTGCGCACGCCGCGCGCGCGGCGGGAAATGGCCGCGCAGCGCGAGCGAGCCCGGGGGATCATGGCGCTTTTCGGCGACCGGCTTCTGCCGCGCGCCGATCAGCAGGTCCTGTCGCTGTCCTACGCAAACCGGCGCAGGGTCGAGATTTCGCGGGCATTGATGACGGCGCCCAAGCTCTTGCTGCTCGACGAGCCCATGGCCGGCATGAACCCGCACGAGACCGAGGAACTGACCGACCAATTGCGCGCGCTCAACCGAGCGCAGGGAATGTCGATGCTTCTGGTCGAGCACAAGATGTCGGTGATCGGCGACCTTTGCGCGAACGTCTACGTGCTGAACAGCGGCACCGTCATCACCCAGGGCCCGGTCGGCATGATCCAGCAGGACGAGAAAGTCGTGGAGGCGTTTCTTGGCTGAACCCCCTGAACACGCGCATCAGGTGGCCGGTCAGAGCGGCGCGCCGCTTTTGCAGCTGGACAATGTCAGCGTCAACTACGGCAAGTTCCGCGCGCTGACCGATGTCAGCTACAAGATCTACCCGGGGCAGATCGTGGCGCTCCTTGGCGGCAATGCGTCAGGCAAGTCCACGTCGATGAAGACGATCAGCGGCACCACGACCGTGACCGCAGGTGAGCTCTTCTGGAAGGGCGAGGTGATTACCCATGAGCCGACGCCCAGGCGCATGGCGCGCGGCATCGGCGTCGTCCCCGAGGGGCGGCGCATGTTCGCCTCGCTCACGGTGCTTGAAAATCTGCAGCTGGGCGCCTGGGCCGGCAGCCAAAGGCGCGCCACCAGCGATGACATTGCCGAGATGCTCGACCTTTTCCCGCCGTTGAAGAACCTGGTGCATCGCCCGTCAGGCGTCTTGTCAGGCGGCGAGCAGCAGATGGTTGCCTTCGCGCGCGCACTTATCCGCCATCCCGAGCTCGTCATCATGGACGAACCGTCGATGGGCCTTGCGCCCGCGCTGGTGAAACGCGTCTTCGAAATCATCGAAGAGATCAGGAGCCGGAAGATCGCGGTCTTTATCGTCGAGCAGAATGCGCGCGCCGCCCTGCGGATTGCCGACTACGCCTATGTGCTTGCCGCCGGGCAGGTTGTTCTTGAGGGCACGCCCGACATGGTCGCGACCGCGCCGATGATGACCGAGGCATATTTGGGAAAGAGGAGCTGATTTTAATGTCAACAACACAGGGCCGGAAATGGGCCATCGTCACCGGCGCGGGTAGCGGAATGGGCCGTGCCTTCGCCGAGAAATTCCTGGCCGAAGGGTGGGGCGTTTTGGCGATGGACCTTTCAGGTGAGGCTCTCGGCCGACTTCAGGAGGCACTTGCCGGCAAAGAGGCTGCGCTCATCGTTGCAGCGCTCGATGTGACCGACCGGGCTGCGGTCGCTGAAGCGATCGATGCAAGCGGTGTCGGCGAGCGGCTTTCGGCAGCAGTCACCGCGGCGGGCATTTTCCCCCCGACAAACCTTCTGACCTTCACGGCGGAGCATTTCGACCGCATCATGAGCGTGAACGTCCTTGGCACGCTCAACGTCGCCGCGGAGGCGATCCGCCATATGCGGGCTGCCGGCACCAAGGGCGCCATCGTTACCATCAGTTCGGCCGACGCCTTCACCGCTTCGACCGAGCAACTCATCTATAGCGCCTCAAAGGCGGCGGTCGTGTCACTGACACGGGTGCTGGCTGCTTCGGTCGCGGGCGACGACATCATCGTCAATGGTATCGCACCCGGATGGGTGAATACGCCGGGCAATGCAGCTACGGGACGGATGGTCGGCGCCGAGAAGCACATCCCGCTTGGTCGTGTCGCACAACCCGAAGAAATTGCCGGATGGGTGTGGGTCCTCGCAAGCCGCGAGACCGTCAGTTTCGTCACCGGCGAGACGATCAAAGTCACCGGCGGCGAGTTGATGAGCTGAGATATCCAGCCTCGCCGTGAGCGCTTCTGGCGGTCTGCCGCCCCAAACTGCAAACAAAGGTAGAAAGTCATGGTGAAGAAAGCGGCCCGTGTCTGTGTGGTTGGCGCGGGAGTGTCCGGGCTCGTTGCGATCCGCGAATTGGTCGCCGAGGGTCACGAGGTGCAAGCCTATGAGAAGACAGACGACGTCATCGGGAATTGGCGCGACGTTTATGAGTCGGTGCAATTGCTGACGTCAAAGCGGGCAACGGCCTTCAAGGGTTATCCGATGCCCGACGCGACGCCCCATTTCCCGACCGGGCAGCAGTATCGCGATTACATACGATGGTTTGCCAAGCAGTCGGGTCTTCTTCGCTACATCCGCTTCAACACCGCCGTCGTCGCGGCGGTGCCGGTCGACGGGGGCACACATGGGTGGGACGTCACGCTCTCGGACGGGACGACCCAGCGTTTCGATGCGCTCGTCGCCGCGCATGGCCATCTGTGGGCACCAAAGATCCCGAAGGTCGAAGGCAAGTTCGATGGCCCGATGCTCCACACCTCGCAATATAGAAATCCGGGCGACATGGTTGGGGAAACGGTACTCGTCGTCGGCTCAGGAAACTCGGCCTGTGACATGGTCACGGACGCCATTGCATCAGGTCGCCAGGCGCTCATGTCGCTGCGCCACCCGACTTGGTTCGTACCGCAGTCCTTTTTCGGCACACCTCGCGCCGACCTGACCTACCAGGCCTATTTCCCGGGCTCATCGGGCGACGAACTCAATCATCTGATGGTGAAGATGTCCGTCGGCGAACCGAGTTCATACGGCTTTCCCCAGCCAAGCGACGAGAACTGGACGGCAAAGCCGCCGACTTTCTCGACGCTGGTGCCTTACTGGGCCCAGCGGGGGCGCGTGAAGGCCGTGCCTCAGATTGCGCGCTTCGATGGGCGCAAGGTTGTGTTCGTTGACGACACCTCGGCCGAGGTGGGCACTGTGATCTGGGCGACCGGCTACAAGGCCCCGGTTCCGTTCCTGTCCGAAGGGAGCCTGACCTACATCGGCGATTTCCCGGCGCGGAAGGTTGGCGGTCTCCTGTCAGCCGATTTCGACAATTTCTATTTCTCCGGCATGTGCAGCCCGCGCGGCGGCGCCCCGCACAATTACGGGCGTGGCGCCGAGACGCTGGCAAAACTGGTCACGGCCCGGTTCCGGCTGGGCAAATCGCTGTCGACAACAGTGTTCGCCGACGACGCTGCGTCGGGTCGCATGGACTGGTTGCTCGCACACTGGGTCGTGGAACTCGAGGCGGCCGAAGCAAAGCTGCGAGAGCGTGTCAGCAATCTGGTCGCGTGTTAAAGCGACCTAAGGGCGGCTCTGGCGTAGAATAGCGTGCACAAAGGCGGGGCTGGATGGTAGGGCGCGCAGGATTGTTCCGGTGAAGAGCGTTGCTCACAGTCTACCTCCGTCCCATGCGTTCAAGGGCATCGCGCAACGGAGCATCCGAAACGTGGATGAATCCAAGATATGGATGGGACATATCGACGATCAGGAAGACAGCGCTCGCGACCGACAGCGCGCAAACAAGCAATGTGCAGATGACCGTCACGTTGACGGGCGCCCAAAGTCCGAAGGTGAAGAAGATCAAGCCCAACCAGAACACCAGAATCGCAAGGAACGCCCACGGCAACCCTTCGCCGCGTGCTTCGATTAATAACCAATGGGCCTCCGCGATTTGCCCGCTGACCTGAAGGGCGCGGGCCTGGATCGAACGCTGAGCATCGGTCTGCGGAGACAGCGCCCGTAGTGTGTCCTGAACGGGTTCTATGCCCAGGTCTTCAGCCGCAGTGTCGTCCGTCGCCTCGTTCGCGTTGCCCCAGGCCTGATACAACCGCTCCTCAACAAGCTTTCGCAGCAGCCCCCGTGCCTGCTGAGTCTCTGGACCGTAGTGCGCCATGACACGGTCGAGCAGCAGCAGACGTGCAACCGAAGTCCTCAGCTCCGTCTCAGCGTCATTGAAATTGGTTTTGGCCGAGGCAATCAAAAGTCCGAGCGCAAGCGCCGACAACGTCCCGACCACCGCTGTGGCTAGCTTGATCGCATCTTTCGAATCGGCGCTCACATGGTGGTCAGGTAGATAGGCACGAAGCAGCATTCCGATCGAAGCGGCACCGGACAGGCAGAGTAATACGACCCCTCCGGTCAAGAAAGCGCTCATGGGTTTCGCCTTAGCGTTCGGCAGCAAACTAAGGCTATCTCATCGACAGCCAGTAGGCCACGCCCAGGTTCTGGTTGCGCTAACGCTTAGTCGCAGAACGGGAGCAGGCCAAGGGTCAGGGCACGCGCTCGTGGCCATAAGGCGGCCGACTTCGTCGTTCGTGTTGACTGAACTTGCCGCGCGCTGGCGACACCTCGACATCGGCGTCTTGTCGGCCAACTCTTTGGGTCTAGGTCCTAGTGCCGCAGGATCTTGCCGAGGAAAGCGCGGCTGCGGTCGGTCTTGGGATTGGAGAAGAACTCCTCCGGCGTGCCGCTTTCGACGATGGCGCCGGCATCCATGAACACCACGCGCTGCGCGACCTTGCGGGCAAAGCCCATCTCGTGCGTCACCACCATCATGGTCATGCCGGCCATGACGTCGAGCACTTTCGAGATCATCTCGGGGTCGAGCGCCGACGAAAGCGTGTGGGGTCCGCAACCTTCTGACACGTGGCGAACAAGTTCCGTTTCCTTGACCTCAACCGGCGATCGGCAAGAAGGTCCTGAACGGGTCGATCAGGTGTCTTGTCCTTTCCGCTAGTCTGCTCCGTCCTTTCTCGCCCGCTCGATGAATTTTCCGGCGACCGCTTTGCCGAGTGCGACACCGGCCTGGTTGTCCATCTCATAGTGGATGCCGGCCCAGATACGGGAATCTCCGGCCTCTTTGCCCACCTCGCGGATGAAGTCCGCATGGCTGGGAAACAAGTAGGCAAGCACCTCGGATCGGGCAGTTGAAAGAGTGGAATGGTTGGACGGATAGCTGGGAAAAGGCGGCACCGCGAACAGGGGAGTGATGCTCGGGTCAAGCATGTTCGGGCGCAAGTACCAATATGCGAACTTACCGTCGTTGCTTGCAATGAACGCATCGAAATGGATTGCTGCGAGCATCGCGTAAGCCCGCGCGGCGCGGGGCGGGTTCGAATCCGTCTTGTCCTCGAACATCCATTTGCTGGCATAGCCATACCAGTCGGTGAACAGGCCGGATGGGCTCTGCCAATAGAACGCTTTGTAGTTGTTAGGGAATTTTCGCTCAAATTGTCGTACAGCGTCCGTCTCGGCCTTTACGGCCGCGGACTCACAGTCGGGTGGGGCCGGTGGCCTGAATTCATCGGGTGATGCCAGCACGATCGGTTTCCAGTTGGGCATCGTTGCATTGCCTGGTTTGTCCCCGACCCACTTGCATGGCCCGGTCGGGACCTTGCCGGTCCAGACAGCGTCGGAGCCATCGGCTTTTGCCCGCGCAATCACCTGCTCCGCCACTCGTCGGCCCAGTTCAAGCCCGGCGGAAGAGTCACTCGGGAACTGGACACCGGCAAAGACACGCGACTGCGCCGCTTCTTCGGCCATTGCCTTGAACGACGACGTCTCGTCCGGAAAGAAATAGGACAGAACGGTCGCGGCGGCTCCGGCGGCTGCGGCGTGCTCCGATGGATAGGAGGGACTCCGCGGCGTAGGCAGCACAACCGGCAGCGTCGTATCCGCCTCACTCGGGCGCGGGCGATTGTAGAAGTACTTCGATTCCCACGCGGCAATGGTGGCGTCGTGGATCGCCATCGTCAAATAGGTGTAGACGCGGTGTGCGTTGGGAATCGGCTGGCCTTCGAGAAGGCGGTCGTTGACCAGGTCGATCCATCGATAGCCGGGCGACCCGGCATCCCAGAACACGATCTTCGCGGCGACCTGCGCGTCGTTCTTTGCGATAATAGCTCGGAGCTGCTCCAGCTCGGCTGTGGAAGTATTCGGTGGGGGTGGGACTCGGAAGTCCTTACCCGACGTGATCACCCACGTCTTCCACATTCCAGCCTTTGGCTCTATCAGATCCGATTGGGCGAAAGCGCAGTTCACTGACAAAAGGATCACTGCGCAGGCCTTGCATAAAGCGCTGAGCATGTCTGGCCTCCATGGGTTGGTCCCCGGCCCAAAGACGGACGCTTTTCTGCCTTTACAGCTGCTCCGTCCTAATTTTAGCGATCGATGATTATAGCGCCGGAAACCGCCGCGCAAAAGGATCAAATATGCGGATGGGGCAGCGTTGGTGGTGCCTAGCGAGCAGCGGCCTTTCGGACGGCCGGATTCGAATCCGTTTCCCACCCGTCTCGGCCACCCGCAGCAGCCAGCTGTTTGGGTCTGGGTCCTAGTGCCGCAGGATCTTGCTGAGGAAGGCGCGGCTGCGGTCGGTCTTCGGGTCGGAGAAAAACTCCTCCGGCGTGCCGCTTTCGACGATGGCGCCGGCATCCATGAAAACCACGCGCTGCGCCACCTTGCGGGCAAAGCCCATCTCGTGCGTCACCACCATCATGGTCATGCCTTCCTCGGCAACCGCGACCATGACGTCGAGCACTTCCGAGATCATCTCGGGATCGAGCGCCGAAGTCGGCTCGTCGAACAGCATGATCTTGGGCCGCATGCCGAGGCAGCGCGCGATCGCCACGCGCTGCTGCTGGCCGCCCGACAGCTGTGACGGATAGGCATTCACCTTGTCGGCGAGGCCGACCTTGGCGAGCAGTTCGCGCCCGGCCTGCTCGGCTTCAGTGCGCGCGATCTTGCGGACATGTATCGGCGCCAGCGTCACGTTCTCCAGTGCCGTCTTGTGCGGATAGAGGTTGAACGACTGGAAGACGAAGCCGATCTCGGTACGCAGCCGCGTCATGTTGGTGGCGGGGTCGCCGAGGCGCTGGCCGTCGACCACCAGATCGCCGTCGCGGATCGTCTCCAGCCCGTTGATGCAGCGGATCAGGGTGCTCTTGCCCGAGCCGCTCGGACCGCAGACGACCACCACTTCGCGCGGCTCGACGCTCAGCGTGATGTCCTTCAAGACATTGAGCGCGCCGAACCACTTGTTGACGCCGTGAAAGTCGATCATGCCAGTTTTGGCCAGGCTTGGTTTGGTCATAGCTGTAGGCCCTTTGGAGTTCGACGTCACAACTGCACCTCGCCATGCGCCGCACCCATGCGGCGCTCGAGCCGGCGGGCCAGCATGATCAGGGGATAGCAGACGATGAAATAGCCGAGGCCGACGAGGAAAAAGACCAGCAACCCGTTCGGCACACGCTGCACCACCAGCCAGCCGACCCGGGTGAGGTCGGTCAGCCCGATGGCCGAGACGACGGAGGAATCCTTGATCAACAGCACATATTGCCCGACCAGCGGCGGCAGCACGATGCGCATCGCTTGCGGCAGCACCACCTGGCGCATGCGCTGCCAGCGCGACAGGCCGGACGCCAGAGCTGCCTCGACCTGGCCGGTCGGCACCGAGGCGATGCCGGCGGCGACGATCTCGCAGATGAAGCAGGCGGCCAGGTTGGTCAGCGCGATGATGCCGGCGGTGAAGGCGTCAAGCTCGATGCCGAATTCCGGCAGGATGAAGAAGATCAGGAAGATCTGCACCAGGAATGGCGTGCCGCGGATCAGGTCGACCCAGGCGCCGATCACGGTGCTGATCAGGCGGTTGCCGCCGGTTCTGAGGATGCCGAGGCCAAAGCCGAGCAGCGTGCCCAGCACCAGGCTGATCGCCGACAGCATCACGGTCATGCCGAGGCCGCGCAAGGCGAGGGGATAGCTACCGGCGAGGCTTTGCAGCTGCTGCCAGATCATGTGCTGCTCCTTGCCGGCTGCAAGCCGAGCCAGCGACCGGACACCGCCACCAATCCCTTGAGACAGTAGTAGAGCAGCAGGTAGAAGGCGGCGATGGTGATGAAGCCTTCGGCCGGCATGAAGCGGTCGGAGGCGAGCAACTGGCCGGCGCGCGTCAGTTCGGAAACCGAGATCAGCGACAGCAACGCCGAATCCTTGACCAGCACGATCGCCTGGCCGAGCAGCGGCGGGATCGTCACCTTGAACGCCTGCGGCAGGATGACGAGGCGCATGCGCTGGACGTAGGTCATCCCCGAGGCGACGCCGGCTTCCACCTGGCCGCGCGGGATCGACAGGATGCCGGCGCGGATGATCTCGGCGACATAGGCGCCGCTGTTCAGAGAGAGCGCGAGGATGCCGACGACGAGCTCCGGCAGCACGAAGCCGAGGCGGGGCAGGCCGAAATAGAGGAAATAGAGCTGCGCCAGCAACGGCGTAGCGCGCACCGCGTCGATATAGGCCTTGGCCGGGACGCGAAACAGCCAGCCGCGCTGCAGATTCATGGCGGCAAGCAGGATGCCGACGGCCAGCGCGCCGGCAAAGGACAGCGCCGACAGCCACACGGTCGTGACGAGGCCCTGCCCAAAGAGCGGCAGATATTCGACGATGGTTCGGAAGCTGAAATTTTCGAGCATCGTTGGGTGAAGTCCCCGGAGCACGGGAATTGCGAATAGCGAGTAGGGGAGTGGAGAACTTGGGAGCAGCAAATCGTTGCCGGAACGGCCATTCACCATTCCCTATTCGCTACTCCCTATTCGCTAATTCCTCAGTGATCTTTCTTCCAGGCGTCGGAATTGACCCAGTAGTCGAGGTTCTTCTGCAGACGTCCGTCGACGCTGACCTGATCGAGGAACAGGTTCATCCAGACCAGCAGATCCGGCTCGTCATAACGTGTGGCGAAGGCAAGCGGCTCCTTCGACAGCAGATCCGGCATGATGGTGAAGCTGCCGGCCGGATAGGCGGTCGACTGACCCTTCACCGCCGAGACGTCATTGACGCCGCAATCGGCCTGGCCGTTGTTGACGGCGTCGAGCAGCAGCGGGCCGCCGCCCTTGTAGCTTTTGATGTCGGCATCGGGGAAGGCGGTCTTGGCTTCCTTCTCGCCGGTGGCGCCGAGCAGCACGGCGATCTTGGTGCCCTTGGCCTTGCAGTCCTCGGTGGTCTTGAACTTGCTGTCGGCCTTGGTGAAAACGGTGCTGCCGGTGAACATGTAGGGCTTGGTGAAGGCGACCTTCATGCCGCGCGCCAGCGTCGGTGTCATGTCGGCGACCAGCAGATCGGCCTTGCCCGAGAGCAGCGCCGGGATCAGACCGTCCCAGTCGAAGTCGAGGAAGGTGATCTTGACGCCCATCTCCTTGGCCATCAGTTCGGCGAGTTCGACCGAACTGCCGGTGCGTTCGCCGGCGGCACCGACCAGCGAGAAGGGGGGTCCTTGCGTCTGCACCGCAACGCGCAACTCGCCGCGCTTGGTGATGTCGTCGAGCGTTCCGGCATTGGCGGCAGTGGTGAGGCCGGCAAGCGCAAGTCCGGCGATGAAAAGCTTGGCAATCTTCATTGGGCATTCCTCCTTGTTGTCGTTTGTTATTTTCACCCTTCGGGGTGCTTTTTGAGCGGCAGCGCCGTTGCCGGCGGCGACCACCGTTCGAAAATCCTTCAGTCCCAGTCGACCGTCTCGGTCACCAGGATGCCGCGCCGGGCCAGTTCGTCGAAGAAACGGCCTTCGGGTACGTGCAGCAGCGGGTTGAGCAGGCCGGGCGTGGTGATCTCGCACCGCGCCAGCATCTGCGCCACGATGCTTGCGGGGTAGCCGACGCCGAGGCTCATGCCGAACAGGCCGGAGGCGAGGTCGCGTTCGATGATCAGGTCGGACGTCACCGTCTTGCGGCGGCCGCCTTCGCTGCCGGAAAAGACATTGCGCATTACGCAAAGGTCCTTCTCGTCGGCGCCATACTGCAATTGCGGGCCGAGCAGCCGGCCGAGAAATTCGCGTGGGCTGGCGCTGGTGCCCGGCACCTTGTCCTCGGAAAGGAAGCCGAGTTCCTTCAGCGGCGCCCAGAATGCCGACCATCCCGGCCAGCGCAGCGTATAGCGGCCCGAGCGCTGCAGGCCCTTGGCGGCTTCCAGCATCTCGACATAGTGCAGCGCGTCGCCATTGGGGAAGGCTTCCAGCCGGCCCAGGCCCGCGACCTCGATCTCGTGGATGAAGCGGTTGTCGTGCTGCCGGCCGGCCGGAACGGCAACCCGCTCGCCGCCCTCGATCATCACGCTGTCACGGTTCTGGCTGACCAGAACCATGTCGAAGTTCCAGCTCACCTTGTAGCACAGTGGCTTGGCCATCGCCTTCGGCTCGGGGATGCCGCCGCAATAGGAATCGATCGAGGTGATCGAGTCGAACTGCCTTGCGGCGCGCGCGTAGAGCACAAGGTCGATGCCGGGGTCGAGCCCGCATTCGGTCATGATCGAAACGCCGGCTTTTTCCGCCGCCCGCGCCAGATCGGCGATAGCCCTGGCGTAATTGGTGGTGACCAGCGGCGTACGCGTCGCAATCGCCGCCTGCACCGCCTCGCGCATCAGCGGCTGCGGCAACAAGTCGATGACGGCGTCGACATCCGCCAGCACATTGGCCAGAGACGCGCCGATTTCGCCTTCGGGCATGACGAAACGCACGCGGCCAAGGTCGGTCAGGCCGCCAAGCCGGGCAGGGCCGTCAGAAGCGGTATCGACGCACACGACTTCCTCGACACCGGAACTGGCGACGAGATCGGCGATGGCCGCCCGGCCTTGCAGGCCGAGGCCGCCGAGAACCGCGATCTTCATGCCGGCTCCTTGCGCGCAACGTCTTCCGACCAGCAGCCTTCCGGCAGGCTGACCCATTTGTTGCAGGAGGCCATGACGACGAAGGTTTCGCTGCGCACCACTTCGCCCGGAATGCCGGCACCGGGGATGAGCTCGCTGGTGATGCGGTAGAGATCGGCGACATCGCCGGCAACGGTCACGTCGACGATGATGTCGAAGCGCCCGGTGACCACCGAGGCCGAGTTGACGAACGGCAGTTCCGAAATGCGCTGCGCCAATTCCCTGGCGCGGCCGCGCCCTTGTGCATTGATGCCGACGATGGCCGAGATCAGTTCGGGGCGCTCGGTCAGGTTCAGCAGCCCGACGATCTTGAGCAGGTTGCGGTCAAGCAGATTGCGCAGCCGCGTGCGCACCGTCGGCACAGAGACCGCCATCGTCTCGGCGATCCGGTTGATGCCGGGCTGGGCGTCCTGCGACAGCAGTTTGACCAGTCGCCGGTCGGTCTGATCGAGATGTTCCCGCAAGAGCGCAGACTTTCATAAAAGAGAATAATTTATGGAATTTTCTTTCTGATATGAAAATACCTTATGAGAAATTTTTACTAACAGCAAGAGGGTGTCGCTCTGGGGATTGTGCCGGCTTCCCCCTGCCTACAGGCGCGACAGGATCAAGCGCTTCGGCGAAGCCGCCGATCTCCCCCCTTGCGGGCAGGGCAATCGCATATGGCGTCGCCCAGCCCCCACTCCGGCCGCTGCGCGGCCACCTCTCCCCCATGTCCATCGGGGAGAGGAAACCCAAGCCTTTCAAGGAAGCGACCTCGGCGAGTGGCATTTCCTCGTCCCCCACGAATGTGGGGGAGAGGTGGCTCGGCGAAGCCGAGACGGAGTGGGGAGCGCCATATGCGATAGCCCTGCCCTTGCGGGGGAGATGCCCGGCAGGGCAGAGGGGGAGGATCGCCAACTTTCAAGGCCCAGTTTGTCCAAAGGGAACCCAGCCGAAGGGCATGGCTGCGATTGCTTGACAGGCCGGAGGGACCCCCTCTGTCCTGCCGGACATCTCCCCGCAAAGGGGGAGATTGGCCGTCATCAACGCTTCGTCGTGCCTACCGGCCAGCCCGAAAAATTGCCACCGCCGCCGCCGTCAGCGCCGCATTGCCTGATGCAATCGTTCCATCGGGCAGCTCCTTGCCATCTTCCAGCCCAACGCGCGTCGACCACTTCCGCGCGGCCGCCCGCTCGACGAACGGCCAGACCGTGGCGTCGGCGCCATGCAGCAGGATGGCGCGGCGGATGCCGGCGCGCTCCAGCACCGCTTCGATGCCGTCCGAGACTCCGAAAGCCTCGTCCAGATCCTGCTCGGAGATCTCGATCAGGATGCGCAGCACGCGCCCGCCATGGTCGAGGCCGGCCAGCCTCTCGGCGTCGGCGATCGACGCAAGCCCGGCTTCGACGCCGATGCCACGCTGGCGCAGGCTCTCCATCACCAGTGGCGCCGCCGGCTCGCTGAGATTGACCGAGGCATAGTCAGGCAATTCGCGCCAGCCGGCGATGGCCACCAGCGTGCGCTGGTCGTCATTCTCGATCCAGGCGCCGGTGGAGACGCCGATCAGCGTTCCCGGGCAGGCGCGGCGCAGCGCCAGCACCGTCCGGTCCATTGCCGCTGGCGCCAGGCTTTCCCGCCCGTCGAGCCCGCGCGCGTGGACATGCAATTCGGCTGCGCCGACGGCGATACAGGCCGCGCCATCGCGCGCCATGGCGTCGGCATCGAGCGGCAAATGAGAATGGAAGTCGGCGCCGCGCGCGCCATTGAGGCAGGCCTGGACAATCATGGGAGGGCAGCCCGGTTGCGGTTGCAGCCAGTCTAGCGCATCACCCCGAGAACCGGAATCGGTGCCGGCAAACATCCTGACAAATGGGCAGCCGGGCTGAATCATCGTGGCAGGACGCGCCGCTATCGCCTTGTTCGGCCACGACCTTCCCAGCGGGAAGGCACTTCTATGCGCCAAGCCGCGGCGGCGGCGCGCACAACCAGGTTTGGCTTGAGGGTGCAATGGCGCTCGTAGTCACTCGATCAGCAGCAAGCCGCGCTTTTTGTCGCCGTCGCTATCCACTGTGTCCATCGCCGAGAACAGGCGTTCACGCTCGACCAGCCAAGGCTTGTAGCGCTCGTTGACATCGAGGACGAAGACCATGTCCTCGGCCTCCAGATATCCTCCGACCGGAGAAAAGTGGCCACCGCCGGCGCCGAAAATTGTCTCACGGGTAAAGTTGATGATGTAGCGGCGGCCGGGATCGTTGGCGCGCTTCATGTGCTCGCGGAACTCGTCGGCGCTCAGATTGCGAAGCACGGAGACCTTGCGCCCGGTTTTCGCTTGAGCGACGTCGGCAAGCTCGTCCGGCGTCAGCCCGATGATGCAATATCCGGTCCAGCATTTTCCGGTTCCCTCGAGGACTTCGGCTTCGGTCGTCTCCTCTTCGCCGATCGAGCGGAAGGTGTTTGCGAGACTTGCCGGACCGCAGCGTGATCCGTTCGATTGCCATGCAAGGTCGGCATTGAACGTCGCGGCCACCGGCAGCTTCCAGGCGCTGTCGATCAATGCAGGGGCACGGGTAACCGACGACTGGATTGCGTCTGGCGAGACAGCGGACTGACCGACAATCAAAAGCGCCGCGCCACCCAGCAGGCCAACGCCGGCAATCACACCGAAAGCGAGACTGCGCTTCATTGCTGAACCTCGAAGCCGCCTAGCAACGCGACAATGCGGCGTCGAGTTGCGGCGTCGGCCTCGAATGTACCATATAACCGCAACCAGGGCAGGGCGCGCCGTCAGGGCAATCGCGCCGTGCCCGACCGATTGAATGGATGGTTGCGATGAGTGAGCTCAAGGTCAGGACCCGAACCACCGGCGCGCTGGCCGTGTTGCAGCCGGGCGGCTTGCCTGTCGTCACCACGCCGACCGGCGGCAGCGTCGATGTCGTCACCGGGGTCAGCGCGCCGGGCTTCAATCCGCTCGACCTGCTCTATGCCTCGGTGGCCGCTTGCATGGTGCTGAGTGCGCGCATCGCCGCCTCGCGCCTGGGCGTTGCCGCCAGCCTCGGCGAGGTGCGCGCCGAGGTATCAGGCGAAAAGGCCGAGGGCGAGATCTCCCGCATCGGCCGCTTCACGATCACGCTCGACGTCCAGGGCGATCTCGACGAGGCGACGAAGGAGCGCATCGCAAGGGACGCCGAAACCATCTGCACGGTCAGCAACACGCTGCGCACGTCGCCGGAGCTTCACACCACGCTTGGTGGCTGACTGCATCCCGCGAACCCATCGCCCTCCACACACGCATCGCTCGAGGCCATCCATGGCGCGCATTTCCCTCATCGACTACGACACGGCCTCGCCCGAGATCCGCGCCGCGCATGACGAGGAACTGCGGCTTCGCGGCCGGATGACCAACATGAAGCGGATCCTACTGCATTCGCCCATCGCCCACCGCATCTATGCCGAATGGTTCACCTTGCGCGACCTGCTGCGGCCGGCGCTTGACGATCGCGCGATCTGGCTGTTGTCGCTGGCGATCTCTGAAAGCTGCCATGCCGAGATACCGGTCGCCTTCTTTCGCCGCGCGCTGATCGGTGCCGGGCTCGACCCCGACACCCTCTTGCCGACAGCTGACGAGGCGCTGTTGATCGCTTTTGGCAAGGCCATCGCCACCGATGCCAACGCCGTTTCCGACGAGATCTGGGCCGGGCTGAAAGCCCGCTACGACGAGCCGGTCCTGGTCGATCTGGTCGCCTTCGCCGGCATCATGGTGGCGACGGCGGTGTTCACCAATGCAGTGCGGGTCGACCTCGATCCGGAGCTTGAGCCTTATCGCAGGAAGGTTTGATCGCCGCGCTTTGGCCGGGGGCCACAATCACGACAGCTTCAGCAGAATTCGACTTCTATGTGGCGTTCCGTCTGGGAGATGATGCGGCAGCGCGTCTCGAACCCGTCCGACCTGATCGCCAGGTTGAAGATCTCGGGCACGCCGACGGCGCTGGTCACGTCAAGGCCGGCAGCATCCTCGGCAAGCGTCCTCACGGTGCAGTCGATCGACGACATGCGATTGTTAAACACGATGCGGCCCGCCTTCAGCACGCGGCGGCGCGGGCTTTTGGGGGCGTCGTTTGCCGGGCGCCAGGCGATACATCGGTTACGACCGGCCGCCTTGGCCTCGTAGAGTGCCGCATCGGCGTTGGCCAGCAGCGTGTCGATCTCCGGCGTAAGTGCATCGAGTGCCGCCATGCCGAAGCTGGCGGTGACGCCGACTTTCGATGGGCCTTGGCTGACCACGATATGGCTGACGGCTTGGCGCAGTTTTTCGGCGACGCCGATCATGCTGTGGCGATCGGTGTGCGGCAGCAACAGCGCGAACTCCTCGCCGCCCAAGCGTCCAAACAGGTCGCTGCCACGAAGGTGTTCCCGGCACGCCTGGGTCACAGTTGCCAGCACCTTGTCGCCCATGGCGTGGCCATGCCGGTCGTTGATCGATTTGAAATGATCGAGGTCGAAGGCGATGCACGCCAGATTGTGCTTGTGGCGCTGCGCCAGCGCCAAGGCATGTGCACCCTGTTCCTTGAAGGCGCGGCGCGACAGGACGCCCGTCAGGCTGTCCACGGCGGCAAGCTGGCGCAGTTCAAGCGCGTCCATCGCCAGTTGTGCGAGATCGCAGAGGATCGCGGTTTCCCGCGGGCTGAACTGCCGCGGTTCGTAGCCGATGGCGCACACCGTGCCGATGTTGTGGCCATCGCCGGTGCGCAAGGGCACGCCGGCATAGAATCGGAAATGCGGATCGCCGGCAACACTCGGGTGCCGTGCAAAACGTATATCGTCCCGTGCATCGGGGACAACGACCGGCAGCAGTTCCTGCATGGTGTATTTGCAAAAGGTCTCGCTGCGGGCGACTTCGCGGTTGCCCAGCCCGTCATAGGCTTTGTACCACTGCCTGTGGCCATCGATCATCGAAACGATGGCGATCGGCAGATCGAAGATGTTCCTTATCAGGCGGGTAATGCGGTCGAACGCTTCCTCGCGCGGCGTATCCATCACGTCAAAACGGTCGAGCGCGTCAAGGCGTCCTGCCTCAATGCTGTCTGCATCCATCGCCAAGGGCGGGGCGTCGATAAGGTGTCGATGCATCGGCGTTCTGCCTCTATGTCAGCTTCGCGGCGCGTCAACGCCGCCCGGAGCATGCGAAACCTTGCTGAACATTCGGTAAAGCGGCAAATCGGCGTCCTGGGGCATTTCCGGCCGTTGCCGAACAGGTTGACCGCACCGATCGAGGCCGGCCGCGAGACGGTGCGCAAATTGCCAATCCGCGGCCGTGGGGCTGCGCATGATTGGCCGGTGTTCGTGCGGGCGCCAGCCACCCTGGCAGGAAACGGGTGGCTGGCGCATGCCATCTCCTCCACCTTCATGGCAGGCAAGCGATCGGAGGCTAACCATGACCATCCATTCGATAGGTACGAAAGCGGCGCTGCGTTCGGCCGAGACGCGCGTCGCCGCTTATGATTGGCCGGCGCTGGCCGGCGAACTCAGCGGCCATGGCTGCGCCGTCATCGAAAAGCTGCTGACGCCGCAGGAGTGCCGGCAGATCGCCGGGCTCTACGACCAAGAGGAGCATTTCCGCAGCCATGTGGTGATGGCGCGGCATGGCTTCGGCAAGGGCGAGTACCGCTATTTCCGCTATCCCTTGCCCGATTTGATCGGCGCCTTGCGCAGCGCGCTCTATCCGCAACTCGCCACTGTCGCCAATGACTGGAACGAGCGTATGGGCATTGCTCAGCGCTATCCCTCGGAACACGCCGCGTTCCTCAGCCAATGCCACGACCAGGGCCAGACGCGGCCGACGCCGCTGCTGCTGCAATACGTGTCTGGTGACTTCAACTGCCTGCACCAGGATCTCTATGGCGATCTCGCCTTTCCGTTGCAGGTGGCGATCCTGCTGTCCGAGCCGGGCGAGGATTTCACCGGCGGCGAGTTCGTGCTGACCGAGCAGCGGCCGCGCATGCAGAGCCGCGCCGAAGTGGTGCCGCTGCGCCAGGGCGATGCAGTCGCCTTCGCCGTCCACAACCGCCCGGTACAAGGCACCAAAGGCAATTACCGGGTCAATCTGCGCCACGGCGTCAGCCGCCTGTGCTCCGGCATGCGCCACACCATCGGCATCATTTTCCACGACGCGAAGTAGCCGCCCAGCAAGTCGCGGGGCGCCTCGGTTCGCTATGGCTTGTTATTGTGCAGTGCAGCAACGATATTGCTGCATGTGCGTTGTGCGCAACCTGCCATTCCGGCGAGCAAGGAAACAGATTTGCGAAACATGTCAGATACGATCGCTCGCCTGACGGCAATGCGTGGCCGGCCAGGTGTTTCCGCACAGCGCCATCCCGATCGCTTGTCCGATATGACCGGGTTTGGTTCCAATCCTGGCGCCTTGCGCGCGCGGCTCTACGTTCCCGAAAACCTGCCGGAGGAAGCAGCACTGGTCGTCGTGCTGCATGGCTGTACGCAGAGCGCGGCCGATTACGATCATGGTTCCGGGTGGTCGCAACTCGCGGACCGGCAAGGTTTTGCAATCCTGTTTCCCGAGCAGCAACGCGCCAACAATGCCAATCTTTGCTTCAACTGGTTCGCCCCTGGCGACATCCGCCGCGACAGTGGCGAAGCGCTGTCGATCCGCCAGATGATCGAAGCGGCGGTCGTCGCGCATGGGCTCGACCGCAAGCGTATTTTCATCACCGGTCTTTCCGCCGGCGGCGCCATGGCGACGGCGATGCTGGCGGTCTATCCCGAGGTTTTCGCCGGCGGCGCGATCATTGCAGGACTGGCCTACGGCAGCGCGTCGACGATCCCCGAAGCTTTTGATCGCATGCGTGGCCATGGCGGTCCGTCCAAAGCTGAACTCCAGCGGCTCGTGCGCGAAGCCTCGCCGAACAAAGGTCCCTGGCCGAAGATTTCGATCTGGCAGGGGTCAGCCGACAACACCGTCGTCCCGTCCAATGCCGATGCGATCCTGGCACAATGGCAAGGCGTGCATGGCATGGGCACCAGCCCGACACGCGTGGAAACTGTCGATGGCCAAACACGGCAGGTCTGGTGCGATAGCAATGGCCGGGAACTGCTGGAGAAATACATCATTGCCGGCATGGGCCATGGCACGCCATTGAAGACGACCGGCGACGATGGCCTGGGCGGGGCAGGGCCATTCATGCTGGATGTCGGCATTTCCTCGACTCGCTGTATCGCCCGCTTTTGGGGTTTGGCGAACCCAGCTATGCGCCGCACGGCGACAACAGACACCGCGTCAGCCAAGGCCTTGCAGACCTATAGCCCAGCGGAAAAGCCACGTGCGGCACGCCCTGCCGCAGAACCGCAGCCTGACGCTGCGCGCGGTTCGGCCGCTGGTATCGGCAGGGTCATCGAGGACGCGCTGCGTGCAGCCGGTTTGATGCGTTAGCCACGACATCTTCACGCAAATCTCGCTCGCTCATAGACGCAGCGCGCCCCGCCCTTGTGACCCTGCGGTTGGCGGTCGGCCGCCCCGGCGAGACGCAAATTATGGCGCGGAACAATTCGTTCGACCGCTCATTGTTGCTCCGAGGGCAAACCCCAAGGAGAATACAATGGCCAAACAGAAAATGCTTGAAGACCTCTTTCACGACACGCTGAAAGACATCTATTTTGCCGAGAAGAAAATCCTCGCGACCTTGCCCAAGATGGAGAAGGCTGCACAGAGTGCGGACCTGAAGGCCGCCTTCGCGAAACATCGCACCGAAACCGAAGGCCATGTCGCCCGCCTCGAACAGGTGTTCGCCACCATCGGCAAGAAGCCGCAGGGCAAGACCTGTGCGGCAATCGTCGGCATCACCGATGAGGGCGCGGAAGTCATGGAAGACTACAAGGGGTCGCCGGCGCTCGATGCCGGACTTCTGGCTGCCGCACAGGCAGTCGAGCACTACGAGATTTCACGCTACGGCACGATGCGGACCTGGGCCAATGAGCTTGGCCTGAATGACGCGGTTGCACTTCTGGAAGCAACGCTGAAGGAAGAAAAGGCGACCGACGTGGCCCTGACGGGCATCGCCACAACGGTCGTCAATCAGCAGGCAGAAGCTGCCTGACGAACACCAAGGCCCGCCGGGGTTCTGGCGGGCCGCCCATTTTGAGTTTCTCCAGACGATCAGTACCCCCCAACAGCTCGCTGCGCGCATTGGCGCGGCGGGCTGTTCTGCGTTCAGGGGGCGCGATCCGCAGCGGCTTTTGCGCGCGGGCAGCGTTTGCGCGCTTCCTCTGGCGCGGGTGATCGCGTAAGGGCCGGGGAAAATCCCTCAGCCTCGCGTGGAAGCATGATACGTCTCGAAAGCATCAGCAAGCAGAATGGCCGTCAGCTTGTCTTCATCGAAGCGTCGGCGGCGCTGCAGAAGGGCGAGAAGGTTGGCCTTGTCGGGCCGAACGGCGCCGGCAAGACGACGCTGTTTCGCATGATCACCGGCGAGGAGCAGCTGGACGAAGGCCAGGTGCAGGTCGATCGTGGCGTCACCATCGGCTATTTCAGCCAGGATGTCGGCGACATGGAAGGTCATAGCGCTGTCGCCGAAGTGATGAACGGCGCCGGGCCTGTCTCTGATGTGGCGGCCGAGATGGCGGCACTTGAGGCGGCGATGGCCGATCCCGACCAGGCAGACCGGATGGACGACATCATCGAAAAATATGGCGAGGCGCAGCACCGCTTCGAGGAGCTCGACGGCTACGCGCTGGACGGCCGTGCCCGCGAGGTGCTGGACGGTCTCGGCTTTTCCCAGGAGATGATGGACGGCGACGTCGGCAAGCTGTCCGGCGGCTGGAAGATGCGCGTGGCGCTTGCCCGCATTCTCTTGATGCGGCCCGATGTCATGCTGCTCGACGAACCGAGCAACCATCTCGACCTCGAAAGCCTGATCTGGCTGGAATCCTTCCTCAAGGGCTATGACGGCGCGCTGCTGATGACCTCGCACGACCGTGAGTTCATGAACCGCATCGTCAACAAGGTGGTCGAGATCGACGCCGGTTCGCTGACTGCTTACTCCGGCAATTACGAATTCTACCAGCAACAGCGGGCGATTGCCGACAAGCAGCAGCAGGCGCAGTTCGAGCGCCAGCAGGCGATGCTGGCCAAGGAGATTGCCTTCATCGAGCGCTTCAAGGCACGCGCCTCGCATGCCGCCCAGGTGCAGAGCCGGGTGAAGAAGCTGGACAAGATCGACCGCGTCGAGCCGCCCAAGCGGCGCCAGACCGTGTCGTTCGACTTCCAGCCGGCGCCGCGCTGCGGCGAGGATGTCGTCACGCTGAAGAACGTCCACAAGGGCTATGGCAGCCGCACCATCTATGAGGGGCTGGACTTCCAGGTGCGCCGCCGCGAACGCTGGTGCATCATGGGCGTCAACGGCGCCGGCAAGTCGACGCTGCTGAAGCTGGTGGCCGGTGCCTCCGAGCCCGACAATGGCACGGTCGCCCGTGGCCCGAGCGTCAAGATGGGCTATTTCGCCCAGCACGCCATGGAACTGCTGGAGGGCGAGCGCACCGTGTTCCAGACGCTGGAGGACGCGTTCCCGCAGGCAGGCCAGGCGCCGCTCCGCGCGCTCGCCGGCTGCTTCGGCTTTTCCGGCGACGAGATCGACAAGAAATGCCGCGTGCTCTCAGGTGGCGAGAAGGCGCGGCTGGTGATGGCGCTGATGCTGTTCGATCCGCCCAATCTGTTGGTTCTGGACGAGCCGACCAACCATTTGGACATCGCCACCAAGGAGATGCTGATCACGGCGCTGTCGCAATACGAGGGCACCATGCTGTTCGTCTCGCACGACCGGCATTTCCTGGCAGCGCTTTCGAACCGGGTGCTGGAATTGACGCCAGAGGGCATCCACACCTACGGCGGCGGCTATACCGAATATGTCGAGCGCACCGGGCAGGAAGCGCCGGGGTTGCGGGGGTAGGGGGATTTGGCGGCGCAACGCTGCCTCTAACCGGCGCTACGGCTCATCAAAGCCGGCTTTCGCTGCCCGATAGTCGGACTGAGCCCCTCGGCCTCACCGGCGCAGCACCTTTTTGCGGGAGCTCGAAGCTGCGGCTGCCATGATTGCATCGACGTTTTCCGGCGCGAAGAACTCGGCAGGCGACGTCGTCCCTGCGTTTAGCCGTGCAAATCCGTCCATGGCCTCCTGGTTGCCATGGATTGCGCCGAACAGCTGCTGCATCTCGGGCGACGGCGGTTCCAGTGTCGCCAGCTCGCAGGTGAATTCGTACATCGCCTTTACCTGTGCATCCCGAGCGCGATGATAATCGCCCATAGCATCCTCGAACGACCGAGTTCCAGAGAAGACCTCGGTGAGTGCGCCGGCGCAGAGTTCAGCGTGCCGGAAGGCGTCCATGATTCCTTGCGCCGTGATGAAGTCCTTGTTGTAGCCGGCATCCCCCACGAGCGCCCAGCCGGGCCCGTAGGGTTTTCGGAAGTAGTTCGGCACGGCTTTACCGGCAAAGCGTGCTTCCTGCCTGGCGCCGCGCAGTCGATCGGCAAATACTGGCGCGAGCTCGATCGTCTTGCGGTAACTTCCTTCGATATCCTTCTTGTTTTCGGTGAATTCCGCGTATGGCCAGCCGGCAATGACCAACGTCAGATCGTCATGGGTTGCAACAGCGGCAAAGCCGCGGTGCTCGCGGATATATTGTTCGAACCGGCCTTCCATCGGTAGCCCGCTCCAGTAGGTGTAGTATCCGGCAAGCAAGGGCGGCTTGTCGTCATACTGTTCAGGCCGGACTGCCTCGGCTACGACCGAGTGCCTGCCGTCGGCGCCGACGACCACGTCCGCGCGCTCAACGATGGCGTCGCCTTGCTTGGAATGGCCCTTTATTCCGACCACGCGCCCGTCTTCGATCAAGACCTGGTCGACGGCGAAGCCTTCACGGACCTCGGCGCCGGATTCGACGGCCGCATCGACGAGCAATTTGTCCAGTATCGTTCGCCGCGGGCAATAGGCCAGCGGGGCCTGCCGCGTGCCCGGCGAACCGGCAATCGTGAAAGGGCCGAAGTCGAACGTGTAGGTGTGAATAGGCGGGCATCCCGTCGCCGTCAGCCGGTCGAGAAGGCCCCATCGGGACAGGGCGCTCACGCCAAGCGGATGCAGAATGTGGGTGGACACCGTGTCGCTCGGAAAGGTGGCGCGGTCGACCATCAATACACGATAACCCTGCCGGGCCAGCAACATCGCCGTCGGAGACCCGGCGCAGCGCGCGCCCACGACGATTGCATCGAACTTCTTGTTCACTTCGACCTCCTCGGGTTCGCCTGAGCTGTGGTCAGCCCCTCTTTGCCCGCGGCCTGGCGTATTCGACTGTCGCACCAGATCCGATGCGACCGTGAGGGTTCGAAAGCTACGCGCAGGACGGAATCAAATCTTTGCCGGAATTCCGTGTTTCTTTGCAGCGAGCGCGCCAAAGGCGCTGGGCTTGTTCGAGTGGAGCTGCGGATGGACGCCTTGTCAGAGGCGCTGAATGCGGTGCGCATGACCGGCGCCATCTTCTATCATGCGGAATGTAGTGCCCCTTGGGGATTCCAGGTGCCCGCCGTTCGGGATGTTGCCCATGTGCTCGCCCCCGGAACCGAGCGGCTGGTGAGCTATCACCTGGTGACGGAGGGAAAGGCCGTCGTGTGTTTCCCGGACACCGCCATACCCGTCTCGGCCGGCGACGTGCTGATCATCCCGCACGGAGATGCACATACCGTCTCGAATGGCTCGCCCTCGAAGTTCGTCGACAGCGGGAGCACGCTCGGCAGGTTTCTGGCCGGTGATCTCACGACGATGCGATTGGGCGGCGGCGGCGAAACGACACGATTCGTCTGTGGCTATTTCGGATGCGAGCGACACGCCGACAAGCTCTTTCTCGCCGGCCTGCCGTTGATGATCAGGATCAATATCCGTGGCGATTCCGCCGGCGAGTGGCTGGAAAACTCGATCCGCCATCTGGTTTCAGAGGCCGGATGCGGGCGCCCCGGGCAGTCCATTCTGCTGTCGAAGATGGCGGAAGCGCTCTTCATTGAAACGCTGCGGCGCTACATGGAGCAATTGCCTGCGGAGCAGACCGGTTGGCTGGCGGGTGCACGTGATGCGGTGGTTGGCAGCGCGTTGGCATTGATGCACAGAAGGCCGTTCCACCCATTGACCATAGCCGAATTGGCAACAGAAGCCGGCACTTCGCGCTCGGTCCTTGCGCAGAGGTTCACGCTCTACCTCGGCGAGCCGCCCCTTGCCTATCTAACGCGCTGGCGGCTGCAACTCGCGGCAAGACTGCTCGAAACGACCCAACAGACGGTGCTGCAAGTGGCGGCAGAGGTCGGGTACGATTCAGAGGCGGCTTTCAACCGGGCATTCAAACGTGAGTTTGGTGTTCCACCGGGACAATTCCGAAAGAGGACATTGGGACGAGGCGGACGCCGAGCGCAAGATAATGGCTCACATTCCGCTTGAAGCCACATGAGCGCAAGCCATTGGCGCGGGTCGGCCCCGTATCCATTTGCATCCATCGGCAGATGGCGAAGCGTGGGTTGGCCCGCCCTGCGCCGGCCTGTACTATGACCAGCTAATGCAAGGGGGGCTCGAGCGTGCGGCTGGATGGGCGGTGGCTATACGGAGTAGGTCGAGCGGACCGGGCAGGGGGCGCCGGGGCTGCGGGGGCAGGCTCAAAAATCGTTGACGATCCGCCCTTCAACGCCGCCGAGATGCTTGTTCCAGATATAGGTCGATAGCCGCTTGCCGTAGCCGTCAATGTTTACCGTCGATTTCTTGTCGGCCGCACCCAGGACGTGAAACAGCTTTCCATCGACCAACTGGTGATTTCCCTCTATGCCTTCCGCTTGGACAGTGACGAGCGTTTCATACGCTATTGCGATATCATCCATCTTCAGGTGGGAATAAAGCAGCGGCCAATTCCCGCCCCCGGTGTCCATTCCCCACTCCATGCGAGGGGTGAAATCAAGATCGAGACCTCGTACGGCCGAGAATTTCAAAAAACAGAATCCGGGCCAGAAATACCACCTGGATTCGGTTGGGCCGGCCGTGAACAGATAATTGCTGCTGGCGTCGCGTTTCACGCCGTACCCTATCTTGTCCCCAACCTGGCTTGGTATGTCCAGAGGTGCGACGGGAATGCAGTCATGATCGAGGAAGCCGAACAGTTCAGGCTCGAGGCGGCAAATCAGACGATGGAAAATCCAGTTCAGCGCGACGCCATGGGAACGTGAAGGGTGACGCTCCGGGTTTTTGTGAAGGGCGAAATATTTGATCCCCCTGCTGGCGCAGATGCGGCCGATGGCATCGCGGGCAGCGGCATTCGATGAATTGTCGATGACCACAAGTGTCATGTTGGTCGAGTACATCGACCAGGCCTTTGTCATCGCATCGATGACCCAAGGCGTGTTGAAGGCGACCACAAAGCAGAACTGCTTCGAGCCGGTTTGTTTCAATGTGTCCGCGAAAGCCGCCCCTTCAGCCGACGCTCTTGAACGGAAATAGTTTCTTCTGACGACGTCGCGAACGAGTTTTACGCGCAGGACCAGCCGGTTCCTGTTGAGGGCCTGTACCAAAGGTTTGAACAA
Source organism: Mesorhizobium sp. AR10 (assembly GCF_024746795.1). Taxonomy (NCBI): domain Bacteria; kingdom Pseudomonadati; phylum Pseudomonadota; class Alphaproteobacteria; order Hyphomicrobiales; family Phyllobacteriaceae; genus Mesorhizobium; species Mesorhizobium sp. AR10. The sequence continues at coordinate 5,113,842 of NZ_CP080524.1, read as the reverse complement.
TCGCATCGTAACAACCCATTGGAACAGCCAGGTTTGTCTCGCCCCGTGGCCTCTGGACATCTGGCACTAGCCGAGTGTCCTTGCATTCCAGCAGATGGCGCGCAACGCACTTATCGAAGGAAGCGCTAATATTGCCGATAATTGGTCCAAAATCGCCTCTATCGGCACGGCCGAGGGGACGATGTCCCTCGGACCCTTTTTCGATCGATCGCAATGCTCTAACGCTTGCTCGGCCGCATCGGCGCTCAAGCCAGCGCGAAGCATTGGCCTGCCCCGCGCCGGCCTGTTACTATGACCAGTTGAATGCAGGCAGGGGGGCTCGAGCGTGCGGCTGGATCGGAATCTCTGGCATTGGCGGATTTGGGCCTGCATCGCCGTCATGGTGCTTTGGCCGCAAGCGGCGCGGGCCGATACCATAGCGCCTGAGCGGCGCGCCGCGGCCCTGTCGAAGCTCGAGACGCTCGCCCAGGGCGCCGTCGCTGACGATGCCGTTCCCGGTCTCGCCATCGGCGTCGTGCATGGCGACGAGGTGATCTTCCTCAAGGGGTTCGGGCATCGCGAGGCCGGCAAGCCGGAGGCCGTCGACGCCGACACGGTGTTCCAGATCGCCTCGCTCTCCAAGCCGGTCTCCGCCACCGTCGTCGCGGCGCTGGTCGGCGAGGGGATTGTTTCCTGGGATTCGAAGATCGCCGACCTCGATCCGGCCTTCCGGCTCGCCGATCCCTATCCGACCAGCGAACTCACGGTCCGCGACCTGTTCTCGCACCGAAGTGGGTTTCCCGGCACCGCCGGCGACGACCTCGAGGACATTGGCTACGACCGCGCCGAGATCCTGCGTCGTCTGCGCTTCGTGTCGCCATCGTCGAGCTTTCGTGCCGGCTATTCCTACAGCAATTTCGGACTGACCGAGGGTGCCGCCGCGGCCGCCAAGCCGACGGGCAAGCCCTGGGAGGAGGTCGCCGAGGAAAAGCTCTATCGGCCGCTTGGCATGGCCTCGACCAGCTCGCGTCATTCGGACTTCGTCAAGCACGCCAATCGCGCCGCGCTGCACGTCAAGGTCGATGGCGCCTGGGCCGCGAAGATCAAGCGCAATCCGGATGCGCAGGCGCCCGCCGGCGGCGTCAGCTCCACCGCACGCGACCTCTCGCAATGGGTGCGCCTCGTGCTCGGCAACGGGGTCTATGCCGGCAAGACACTCATTGCCGCCGATGCGCTGGCCCAGACGCATATTCCCTTGATGGCGCGCGGCAAGAACCCCGTCTCCGGCGGCGAGTCGTTCTACGGTCTCGGCTGGAATGTCGAATTCGGCCGGCACGGTTTGAGCTGGGGTCATGCCGGCGCCTTCAGCGTCGGCGCCCGCACTCTGGTGACGATCTTCCCCGAGGAGAAGCTTGGCATCGTCATCGTCGCCAACGCCTTCCGACAGGGTTGCCGGAGGGGCTGTCCGACAGTTTTGCCGATCTCGTCTTCGACGGAACGGTGGAGAAGGATTGGGTCAAGGCATGGGATGGGATCTATGCCGGCCTGTTCGGACTGGCGGTCGCGGCGGCCAAGGCCACCTATGCCGCGCCGACTTCGTCGATCAGGCCGGCCGGGCCGGCCAGTGTCTATGCCGGGCGCTACGCCAACGATTTCATCGGCGATGCGGTCGTGTCGAGTGCGGGAGACACCCTTGTGCTCAAGGTCGGGCCGAGCGGCGCCCGGTCCTATTCGCTGACGCATTTCGACGGCGACCTGTTCCTGACCTTCCCCGATGCCGAGACACCGGACAGGCCCACGGGCGTGGGCTTTGTCGTCGGCCCAGACGGCAAGGCGTCGGCCATGACCATAGAGTTTCTCGACGACAACAATCTCGGCACGCTGCGGCGCGTCGGCGACTAGAACGGCCGGTGGGAAGTTGATTCGGCCTGCGCCAGCACGGCTAGAGGGGCCGCTAGATACGCTTTCCACCCCAGAGCGGCATCTCCGCAGAAAAATCTGTCGTTGACAGCCGCAGTTCCTTTGTAGACGCCAAAGTGGTTATCAGCATCAGAGCTCGGCGAGGCGACGCGCCGCTGGTCGAGCGGTGGCACAGATTGGAGTGCCGTCTTTGGCGGTGCCGATCACTGTGGTCTCGATAACGCCATCGCTCTTGGCAGCACGCGTGAGAAGGTCCTCATCGATGTCGTGAATGTCGATCTTGATCCGACGAGACCAAGGCGACGAAGGGTCGCCAGCCAATTGGCCAACGCGGACGTAAACAAAACGGCGCGTCGATCCCTCACGGCGAACCTGGTCGCCATAGAATGTCGGACCGGGACCTACACGGACTGAGAAATCAAAGGCCAAGGACTCGCCTTCACGTGAGGATTTTGGATCAAGCGGCAGATCATCCTTTGATTGCAGGCTGTGGACCACGCCGATGACGGGCTGTTCTACAATGATCCGGAAACTGACGACGGTCTGAGCTGCTTTGGCCATAGGCGATGATAGGTGCGATTATGCCTGGAAGGCAAATGTCCGCTTTACACCAGAGTCAGGCCTTCGACCTTGCGGTGGATAAACGACCACTTTCGACCCCATTGCGGACCTCCGCGTCGAGCGAATTGGAGACAAGGACCGCTCCATTGAACGCGTTTTCGAGCCTCAGCTCGCGCGTTGAAGGCGGTTCAGGCTCAGCGTGTGGCGCCCGCCGAAAACAGGCATCCGCGGAGTACAGTTCATGTAGGTGGGCTGCCCAGTCAAATGTCCACAACATCCTAGGCTCCCGAACGTTGGTCGAGCGTCTCGCCAGGTTGCAGTGCGGCTTGTTCGGCGAGCACCGTGTCGAATTCGCCGAGCGTCGAGCGCAAGTCGGAGACCTCCGACCAGTTGAGCAACCTCGCTATAAGGCGATCGATCTTCGGCGTCAGAATGATGAGGTATCGGCTTGGCTCGATGGCGCGATAGGTGTGCGCCAGTCCGGCAGGCACGAACACCGTTGTTCCAGGAGCGGCGTCAACCTCACGATCCGCAAACCTGAAGCGAAGTGTCCCTTCCAGTACGTGCCATGCCTCGTCATCGGACTGATGGACGTGCATGTATTCGGGACCGGACATCGACCACTCCCGGATGACGAGAGATGTTCCGGCAGCGGCGATTGGAGGCGCGCCGGGCTCGGCGATGATCGGGTCGATGCCCTTGGCGATTGCTTGTGACATGAGAATCCCTCGAGCGACATTTAACTGCGGAGAGATTCCCACTTGCCAGGATGTGAATCCAGCGGCATGTATTCAGCAATATGCTGAACCAAATTGATCTTTCGCGTACCGACCTCAATCTCCTGGTCTTGTTCGAGACCGTTATGGAGGAGCGGCACGTCGGTCAGGCGGCGGGAAGGCTCAGCCTCTCGCCGTCGGCGGTCAGTCACGGGCTCGGGCGTCTGCGAAGGCTGTTCAACGATCCGCTGTTCCTACGAACGCCAAAGGGTGTCGTGCCGACCGAACGGGCGCTGGACCTTGCGGGACCCGTCGCTGAAATTCTTGCGCGGGCGCGCGCCGTCATTGGCACTGCCGCACCGTTCGACCCAGCAACCTCCACACGCCGTTTCACGGTCGGTGCGCCCGACGGCGTCTCGGCCGTATTCTTGCTACCGTTGCTGGCAGAACTGCGCCGGCATAGCTCGGGCATCGACATCAGCATCCGGCAGATACTCCCTCCACGCACCGTCACCACAACTGGCAGCGTATGGGAGCCCGTCCTGGCCGACATCGAGGCGCGCCAGATGGACATTGCGGTTGTTCCTGCCGACAACGTCCCGGCACGGTTCACCTCCCGGACCCTCTACGAAGGGGATTTCGTGATCGCGATGCGCGCCGGGCACCCGTTTGGCGAGGACCCGACGCTCGATGCATTCTGCCGGATGCAGCATCTGGTCGTTTCGCTTACCGGCGATGCCCATGGCTTCGTCGACGACGCTCTTGCCCAGCAGGGGCGGACGCGTCGGGTGGTTCTCACAGTTCCCAACTTCATGTTTGCGCTCGCGATTGTCGCGGAAACCGACCTCATCGCCGCCCTTCCCAAGACGCTGGTGGCGATGCATGCGCAGCGCTTCAATGTCGTGAGCACCGAGGCGCCGTTGCCGCTGGTTCACTCCCCCATTCGCGCGATTGCCTCCAAGGCCGCACTCATGGATGCCGGCGTGGCCTGGCTCTTTGAAATGCTGGGAAGGGCAGTGACGTCCCAAATATCTCTAGCTGGAAACCGCCTCATACCAACGCAGCCCGTCGCTTAAGGTTACAAGGTAGCGGCCGGTGCAGCTCGCTCTCTCCAGCGAGGCGACAGGCTGTTCGTGGTCGAGTTCTCTCATTTTGCGGATGAGTGACGTTACGTAGGCTTTCGCGCCACCCCGCGAAACGTCGGCTCAGGATGATGCGAGCGCCGCCTCTGTTTGCTCACAATATACGAAAGAAACAAAAGCAGGCGGATGCGGCGGAAGGAATTCCTTCTGATGTTTCCATGCGAGACAGAGCGCGTATGTATCGAAGGGTTTCTGTTCTCGCCGTTCGTCAATACCGCCATTTACAAATGTAAGGGAAACAACATGCGCGGTTGCATTCATAATATGGGAGTCCGCTTTTGCAGCCGTTTGCGCTGTCAAAAGGAGAGCGAGAGCGATGATGAACCTGGTCCGTTTCATGTCAGCCTCCTGTCCAACCCAGTGCCGCCGGGATCGCTTGGATGCGGCGGCCGGATGGGCTAGGCTAGGGAGCACGCCATGAGGGTGGAATGTCCCGAAAGGCTTCCGAAATTGACCCGAAATCTGCTGAAACGATCACGTTTCGCGGTCTTGTGTTCCTGACGAAAAATAAAGAACTACGAACCGTCGAAGGCAAAGCGGTCAATCTTCGCAGCCAGTCCGCCGAGGTGCTCTCCGTGCTCGCGGCGCGACCCGGCGAAATCGTGTCCAAGGATGCGCTGATGCAGGCGGTCTGGCCCGATACCTTCGTGACCGAAGACAGCCTCACTCAATGCATTGTCGACATTCGCCGCGCGGTGGGGGACGACGCGCACGTGATCGTGGAAACCCTCCCCAAGAGAGGTTACCGGCTGAATGTCGATCCATCGGACACGGCGGACCCAAACGCCGCAGCCGGCGCGGCACGTGCCAAGACACAATTCTCGCAGCGCGGGCTCATTCTTGCTGCAATCGTTCTCGCCGCAATCGCGGTCGGCGCGTATTTCGGTGCGCAGATGTGGCAATCCGCTCCGGTTCGTTCGAGCGACATGCCGAGGATTGCGGTCCTTCCCTTCGAGGACTTCAGTGCTGGTGCGGACAAGGGATATCTCAGCGACGCCGTCGCCGAGGGGATCATCACCGAGCTATCGCGGAGCAAGACGTATGCCGTCATCGCCCGGAACTCGAGCTTCAAGTACCGCGGCCAGCCGATCGACGCCAGGCAGATCGGCGACGACCTCGGCGTCGACTACCTGCTCGAAGGCAGCCAGCAGAAGGTCGGAGACCGGCTGAAAGTGACCGCCCAGTTGCTGAATGCGCATGACGGATCGCATCTCTGGTCCAATACCTACAACCGGGAGATCGGTGATCTTTTCGTCGTCCAGGAAGAGATCATCCGCACGCTTGCGGATCGGGTCGGGCGCAGGATCGAACGACCCTTGCCAAAGAGCGACGCCGCGCAGGTCAGCGCGCTTCACTATGTCATGATGGGGTTTGCCGAGACAGAGAAGGATTTCTCAGCCGCGGGGAACGAGCTGCTACGGCAACTCAGCCTCAAGGCGATCGAAGCGGATCCGAACTCCCAGTACGGCTATATCGGGCTGGCCTTTACCTATCGCAATGACGGGGTATTCTGGCACAAGCAGGAAAATAACCCCGACGAGGCTTTGAAGCGCGCCGCCGAATACGCCGACAAGGCCATTCTGCTCGCTCCGGACGATGCCAACGCGCATTATGCCCGCGCCAAAATTCATACCGAGGCGGGAGAGATCGAGCAGGCCATTGCTCGGTACGATCAGGCGATCGCCCTGAATCCCAGCGCCTCGAATATCCTCGCCGGCAGTGCGGCCCCGCTGATCTTTGCCGGCCGAATCGACGAAGCTATCGATCGGATCAAGCAGGCTATGGGCATCGATCCATTCCACCCTGATTGGTTCCACTGGGACATGGGCTGGGCGCTCTGGGAAAAGAACGATTGCCGGGCTGCGCTGGCGGCGATGCGGAAAATGTCCAGAATCCCGACCGGCGCACACCGAATGCTTGCGGGGATCCACGCTTGTCTGGGAAACCAGCAGGAAGCAAAGGAAGCGCTTGCGGTTTTCCTCAAAGACTCGCCCGGCGACTCCATCAGCAAACAACGCAAGCAGTGGGAGAAGTTTTGGACCGCGTCCGGAAGCCTCGACCGCTGGATCGACCACATGCGGATCGCCGGATTGCCGGAGTGACGGCTGTCCGTGCGCGGCCGGCAGAAGACCGACGCGACGGCGCGCCAAGAGCCGTGTCTGACTCTATGTTCCCTTCACGATTCTCGGTTTAGTGGGTCGGCGGGATTGAGCCGCGCTCTCGAGGGCCAAGGCCAATCGCTTCTCGTCTTCGATGGCGCGATCGACTGCCTCGATTTCCTCCTGGAGCGCCTTCAGCTCGGCTCCGTAGCTGGAGCCGTCGCTGTCCCCGATCTGAAAGCCACTTGCCCGCATTGCGTCGCGAGTATGGTGCACGTTACGGACTCCTTCGCGTCGAGTAGCTACCAGGATTTCCCTGAACTCTCCAAGACGTTCAACGTGATTGCGAGTCATTGCGTTCTCCTATCTCGTCGTCATCGTCGCCGTCGGCGATTCAGCACGGCTTACGGCGCAGAAGGTTTAAGTGACTACAGCAGATACTCTCGACAAAGCATGAGTGCGGAAGCTCAAATTTGAACGTCTTGCAATAATGTGGAGCGCGGCAGCGGGAAATTGGGTTTTGACAAAAGAGCGGTGGGCTTTCGCCGCCGGCTCGTTCCCGGCTCAGTTCGCCTGGCCGAACTGGAGCAGTTTGAAGCAATCGCCGCTTCCTGACTTCGCTTGTGTCAGCAGGGGTTTCGACCGGTCGATCCATTCCTGGTGAGACTTCGCATCGGCTTCGATTTCAGCGACCGGTGCAAGTTTGACAAAGCTGCGCCCGTTGCTGAAAAGCCAGCACGCGCGGCCGAGAAATCTCCTGCTGCGCTGGCGCAGGAGGTCGGCATCGTAGAAGATGTCGAGCACCTCGTGCTTGATCCTGCGCTGCTTTTCCGGATTGGCAAGCGCAACCTCGATCGGCTCGCCGCCGATTGCATCCAGCAGGTCCTTGTAGTCCAGGGCGATCTGCGTGGTGGCATATTTGATGTCGCTCTCGTCGCGCACGATGTTGAACCACAGCGTCGGGTCGAATTCGCTGACGACGAACGAGGATTCGAAATCGCGCGACAGGTTCAGGATCTCGAACGCCTGAACGTCGACGTCGCGCTCGACCAGCAGGATCTCGGCGACCTGCTTGCCGAGCTCTGGTCCTTGCGCGCTGATCGCGGCGTTCTTCCCCCCAAGTTCGGGACCGACATAGGCCCCGCCATCGTCAAGCAGCGCATCGAACTCGCCAAGCGATCCGACGACGGCGCCGCCGCGCGCAATGCGCGCCGCCAGTTTGGCGAGAACCTGCTGCAGCTCCGTCTCGCGTCTGCGCTGGTCCTGATAATTCTGCTGGAAAAAGAAGATGAACAGCGAAACGCCAATCCCGATCATGATCACGCCGAGCTGCGAAAAGATGTTGCGATAATATTCCAGCAGCTTTTCGCGATGGCGGATGTCGTCACGCACGCTGTGCGCCACGCGAAGATTGACGATCAGCGAAAGGATCAGCAGCCCGGCGCCAACCAGGATGAGGCCGCCGATGAGCAGGTAGCCATGGCCTGAGCTGAAATCCATTCGTTTGCCCCGAAGCCCCTGGCTGCGCAGACTAATACCATTTTGCGTCAACACCTACGCTTTCGTAGCGCATCGTACTGACCTTCCGCTGTTCCCGGTTTTTTAGATCCCGGCGCGACCCGCTGCTCCCCGAGACGCGGTTCGGTAAGATCAATTTTATTCAGCATATCACTGAAATCATGTCACTGGATTCAGCAGGAGAAAACACCGAAATGAGCGCCGGTCCGGTGCAGGACCGGTCGATGAACAATTCAAAGGACGTCCGATGTTCAAGCAATTCAACAAGCGCGTGCCCCAAGCGGGCGCTCAAAAAGGCAAGGGCATTTCGCGGCGGATCGCCATGACCGTCGCTCTGGCCGCGCCGATCTGCGCCGGCGCCGCATGTGCTGCGCAAGCCTCCGACGAGGTGGTCGCAGGGCTCATCAAGCGCGCGGAGGAGCAGGCAAAACTGTTCAACGCCGGTGAGATGCAGCGCTGGTACGAGAACGTCCGGCTGGGCGAGAATTTCACGCTGATGCAGCCCTTCGGCGGGCCGGCCAGCCATGGTTTTGACGCCAGCCCCGAGCGGCTTGCCGCGCTGGCGGCCAATTTCAGGAACGGCGATGCCAGGCTGGAGGTCGCTGCAACCTACGCGTCGAACGACATAGTGGTGCTGGCCTATATCGAGCGCCAGCACGGCGAGGTCCATGGCCTGCCCAACCAGGATTGGTCGCTGCGCGTCACGCAGGTCTTCATGCGGGACGGACAGGAGTGGCGGCTGGTGCATCGTCATGCCGATCCGCTCGTCCACCAGCTTTCGCTGGACCAGACGGCCACCCTTGCCCGGGGAAAGTGATCCCTTCGCAAGGCCGCAGCGGCCCACGAACAATAAAGAGATGCGACATGGCCGCGTGGATTGAAGCGATCGGCTTCCTCGGGAGCTTTTTCACCGTGCTCACCTATTCGATGAAGCAGATGTTCTGGCTGCGCGTCGCTGCGCTGATGAGCTGCCTTGCCTTCATGGCCTACGGCACGCTGATCGGCAGTCTGCCGCTCATCCTGATGGAGCTGATGCTGCTGCCGATCAACGCCTGGCGGCTCATGGAACTGAGCAGGCCGAGGCTCCCGTCCACCCAGGACTGAAAACCCGACAAGAGGACAAAGACATGCTTGACAAGGTGGCCCTCACCATCCGCCCGGCAACCGGTGACCAACACCCGGATCTCTCCGACATCATCGCCGCGGCGTTCGAGACCTATCGCGGAGCGATCCCCGACCGGGCGCTCTTCAAATACATCGCCAACTCCACCAATCTCGGCCAGCACAAGGGCCGCGGCGACATCATGGTGCTCGAAAGCGCCGGCAGGATCATCGGCAGCGTCACCTACTACCCGAAGGCTGGCGACGAAGGGCTCGGGCTGCCGGGGGCAGGCATCCGCACACTCGTCGTCCATCCGGCGGCACGCGGCTGCGGCTTCGGCCGCAGCCTGGTCGAGCACTGTGTCGAGCGCGCGCGCCGGCAGGGCGCCGCGACCCTCGGATTGCACACTGCGGACTTCATGAAGCACGCCGTCGCCCTCTATCGCACGATCGGCTTCCAACGCTGCCCGCAATACGACCTGCGGGCCTCGGACATCCTCGGCATCGATCTCGCCGGACGCGACATCCAGGTCACCGCCTACCAGCTCAAGCTCTGAAAATTCACGCGAAACCCCTGGGGCATTCTGCCATGCAACCTGAACTCTACCTGCTGGTCTGGTCGGTGATCTCCTTCTGGGTGCTCGGCCAGATCTGGTTCGTCCAGATCGTCGTCTATCCGCTCTTCGCCAAGGTCGGCGAAGCGGAATACACGCGCTATCACCGCTTCTATACGAGCTGCATTCCGTTGCCGATCATCCTGCCGGGCTTCGCCAGCTTCCTGCTGCCGATCGCACTGGCCTTCCATGGGCCGGCCATGCCGGCGTGGATGACGGCCGCCAACATCGCATTCGGGATCGTCGGGCTGCTGGTCACGGTCCTGCTCGAAATCCCGTGCTCGAAAAGACCGGCAAGAACGACCGGACGATCGCAGAGCTCATCGCCTACAACTGGCCGCGCACGGCATCTATTACGCTCCAGGCGGCCGTGACCATGGCCATGCTGATCCATCTGTTCTCGGAGGCATGAGATGACGTTGAGGCGGGGAGGGCCCTGCGGCGTTTGCGCAGCCTTCCCATGCGGGCATTCGGCGAGGGTTCGCACCTTGGCCCCAATGCTGTATCGAGCGGCTCTGAATTCAGGAGCCTTCGATGACTTTCAGCAATGTCGCGCCGGAGAGCGCAAGCGACGCACGTGCGGAGGCGGGCCGCAGCGCGGCCGATGACGTGAACGCCTCTGCGCCAAGCGGCGACGCCGCGTGGCAGGACGATGTCCGCCAGGGCGTGCGCCATGTGCACGATCTCGTTTCCTTGCCGCTGTCGCCGGCCGAGCACGCGGCGGCTCAAGAGGCGGCCACGCGCCACAAGGTTCGCATCCCAAAAACCTATCTCGACCTGATCGACTGGAACGACCCGGCCGATCCCATCCGGGCGCAGGTCATCCCTTCATCAGAAGAACTGGCGGAGGCTGAAGGCGAGCTCGACGACCCGATCGCCGACCATGCCTTCAGTCCCGTGCCGCGATTGACGCATCGCCATGCCGACCGCGTACTTTTGTTCCCGACCTATCAGTGCGCGGTCTATTGCCGCTTCTGCTTTCGCAAGGAGTCGCTGACCTCGATCGGCCGCGGCTATACGCAGGACGCGCTGGAGCCGGCCTTCGCCTATATCGCGGCCCACCCCGAGATCCGCGAGGTGATCCTGACCGGCGGCGACCCGCTATCCCTGCCGGACAGGGCGCTGGCGGAAATCCGCGCCCGCATCGAGGCCATCCCCCATGTGCGGCTGTTGCGCATCCACACGCGCGTGCCGGTCGCGCTGCCTTCGCGCATCACATCAGGGCTGGTTGCCTCCCTGCAGGGCCGGTTGATGGTCACGGTCGTCACCCATTTCAACCACGCGCGCGAAATCACCGACGCCACCGAAGCGGCCTGCCGCACGCTCAGGCAGGCAGGCTTCGTGCTGCTCAACCAGAGCGTTCTCCTCAAAGGCGTCAACGACACTATCGAGGTGCTGGAGGAGCTTTGCCGCGAGCTGATGTACCGCCTCGGCGTCAAACCTTATTACCTGCACCATGGAGACCTCGCGCGCGGCATGGCGCACCGGCGCACCACCATTGCCCAGGGACAGGCGCTGGCCGGCGCGCTGCGCCAGCGCCTGTCTGGCATCTGCAATCCCGTCTATGTGCTGGACCTGCCGGAAGGCGGCGGCAAGGTGCCGATCGGGCCGTGCTATGTCGAGGGTCGGGACGGGGAGGCGTGGCGGATACGCGGGCAGGATGGGGAGATGAGGGCGTATACGGAGGTTGTTGAGGACCCCTAAGGACTTTGGGTTCCTCGCCCCCCCGATGACGCACTCAACTGCGCCCGCGTCTTCCTTTTTAGGGGGAGACGCGGGCTGATCAGGGGATACCTGATCGGCAGCAGTTGAGGGGACAGCTGCAGAGGAAGAACCGGGTCGATGACGAATTGTTCCGGAGCTCCAGGCGAATTGCTACGGCATTGCAAAAAAAGGCCCGCCGGTGCTCAGCCAGCGGGCTCGGAGTTCTGGAGTAGCCACAGTGAACTGGCAGAAGATCAACGCACGGTGGCGGGCTTTGTTGCACGGCGCCATGCCGGCATGGCAATGGATGGCACGCGGCTGCGCGCCGTTCTCAACCGGCAACAGCCAGTGAGCACCGCCACTCGAGACGTCGGACACTGGCCATAGTCATCAAGCCTATTTCACCGCGACGACCCTGCCCGCCGCGTCGAGGCGACATACGACCCGCGCCTGCCGAACCTCGATGCCGCCTTGTCTTGCATAGTCTATGCGCACCTCAATCGGTGCGGTGAGGGCACCGCGACGATGCCGGCGCACGGGACCTGCGCTGGCTGCGTCCACACGCACGGCACCAAGCGGCGTCGCAGCCGACATGATCGCCTGACGGCAGACGCGAACCACGGCGGGCGGGGTGCCAGGTATCGGCACCGGAGGCAGTAGCATGGGATAACCTTTGGTGCTTGGCCCAGGCGCGTTGCGATCACCTTTGGAGGGCCAGAGGCTGCGTGGCAGGACGATTGCATATCGCACGCCCTTGGTCACGACTATGGCGGCCGTCTTCTTGCCCGCACCAACACTTGTTGGCGCTGCGGTACCTCCAATCGCCGCGCCCGCTACACCACTTGTCGTATCGCCCGGAGTTGCGCCACCGCCGGCTGATTCGTCTCCCGCGTCGAGGCCTGCCGAAACGCCGCCACTTACGTCGCCGAGGTTGGCGCCGGCCCCAACGTTGGCGCCGGGCGATCCTCTGCTCGTGTCGACCGCCCCTCCAACGTCTGCCCCACCGACTCCGTCGACGCTCGTGCCAACCCCCACGGAGGCGCCGTTCGAGTCAACGCCCAGACCGGCGCCGGCCCCGATACCGCCGACTTTGCCTCCAACGCCTACGTCAACAGCCGAAGCAGGTCCGATCGAAACTGCAATTGCCAATGCCGCAGCCAGATACTGACGCATCACCATACTCCTTGTGCTGCGCCCAATGGCGCCCGCGTTGGGAGTAACGCGGCGGGAAGCGTAATCGTTGCTACCCGTGGTGACGTTCGGACCGCCGCTTTGCGGATTTCTCGCCTCTCGGGCTCACGGACTGATCGAGCCAATTTCCTTGCAAGTGCACTGGCACGCGGACCCTTGCGATCAGCGACGCGTGCTTTGGGAGCGGGTTCGACGCGCTGAGCGCGAGGCGCATCGCGGGCTTTCAGGATGTCGATTTCATTGCGCGCCGCAGTGAGATTACGGGCCAGGCCAACGGCCGTTTCGCGCTGTTGTTCCAAAGCGGCAAAGAGCCGGGCCACCTCCTCCTTTGCCGCATCGCGATCCTGGCTAGCAGCATTGACATCGAGCGCGAGAGCATCTGCTCTCTTGCGTTCCAAAGCGAGCGCTTCCTCAGCTCGCTTTGCAGCGGCCTCGGCAACCTGGCGGCCCTGGCTGCCGGCGACTAGTGCAGCCGCAGCCCGTTTTCCGCTTGCCACCAGAGCATCGAGAGATTGGTGCGCCGCGGCAAGATCGCGCTCGAAGCGCTCAACCTTCTGCCGCTCCTCGTCAAGCGCGCGCCTCGCTTCAGCCAGGGAAGCTTGCGCAGCCAGCTGCGCTCCCAACGCGGCTATCTTTTCGCGGATCGCGACAATGGCTTTGGTCTGCAAGCTTTCGACTTCGCGCCGCGCCATCGCCAGATTCAGCGCGAGCCGTTCGGCTCTTTGCTGCTGCGCTTCAAGGGCTCGCCGCCCTTGAAGCGTCGTCGCGTCTGCAGCCGTCTGCGCGCGCCGCATCTGATCAAGTTCCTTTCGCGCCGCTTCCAGCTCGCTGCGAAGAACTCGCTCTACCCCGTCTGCGGACTGACGATCTGCAGGCGCTTCCTGTCGAGCCGCCTCAAGCTCCTTGCGAACGTCCGATAGTTCATCCAGCGACGCATCCAGCTTGGACCGTTCCGGTTCCGGCCCGGTCGCGGCAGCCTCCATCAATGGGTGAGTACCGTTCACGTCTGGTAGCGCCCCAGGCGGGTGCCCTTCGACTTTGGCGCGGCTTGAAGACGCTGCCGATTGCGTACGCCGGACGGTCGCAACTGGACGCACGCCGAAGCCACTTCTGGCCTGCAAGCGATTGGTAATCAGCTTTGCCAATGCACTCTCATACAGACCCCCGGCCGGAACGGGGCCAATGACCGGAAGATCTAGCGTCCCGGCTGTATCGATCGCAAAAGCACCGTTGAGTTCCGCGCCCTCCGTAACGCCGCCGCGCGAGGCACCCCACCCCGAGACATTTACCTCGACAGTGTCTTGAGGGACGAGCCTGTCGTCGGTCTCCGATTGACCTCTTGCCGGGGCACCAAATAACAGGATGAGGCAGAACGGGATGAGGCTTATCGTGGCACCGCGTGACCTCTTGCGGGTCCCATGCAACAACGCTGCCATGGTCGAGACCCGTCGGTTACCACCGGGGAATGCACGGCTGTGGCAATCCGCCTTGGGCCTCTGGACACAATCCATGCCTGGACCTCCATGACTCACTGGCCACGCGCGATCCTTGCTTCAATCGGAGGCACAAAACTCACGCGCACCGCGTTGCCGTATACCGCAACCACGACGCGAGTCTAACAAAGTCGACCAGCAGTGGTAAGTAACCAAATAGAGCTAAGCAGCATCATCCAATCGAGTAGGCGGCACGCGCCCGTACCAAGATTCGACAGCGAACGGCTCTGCGGTTCGATCTTTCATGTCGCGCTCCAGCGGACCGGGCTGGAACGAGTTGGGCATAAGGAAGACCATCGGACGAATCGGGTCGACCACCTGATTGCGAGGACGCCGATCCCCAAACCCAAGAGGAGACTGTCGCGCCCCCTCACGATCAGCGCTCGGCTTGCTTCTCGGAACCCCCGTCGGAGACCTTGGTGACATCACTCTGCCAAAGCCAGATAGCCAGCGCGCCGGATCGTCCACGGATCTGTGTGTCCACGGGTCCTCTCAGCGCGCCGGATTTGAACAACGCGCAGTCGCGACCGGCGACTTCAAGCATTTTGTCGCTCACCGCGACTTCGGCATTCTGGTCGGCTGCGATCTCCATCAGGCGACTGGCAACGTTGACTGTGTCACCCGTGGCCGCGATGTGCTGACGGCCTTCGCCGCCGAGCCGGGAGGCGACGATCGTTCCGTGATGCGCTCCGATCTTGAAGCCGAGCCGGGATGCGGTCGCTGCCGGCAACGCGGCGAGCCAGTCGCTGGTGCGGCCGGCGAGCCCGACACAACAGCGGGCAGCATTGAAGGCGTCATCCGGCGCAGGCTCGGGCAGGCCGAAAAGGATCATGGCGCCGTCACCCATGAAACTAGTGACGACGCCACCGCAGTCTGTCACTTCTTCGTCCACCAGCGCATGGAACGCGTTCAACAGTTCGCGTGTGGCGCTTGCTCCCAATGTCTCACTCAGTCCGGTGAAACCGGACAGGTCGATGAACAGGATGGCGGCGTCTGCCCGCACCGGTTGCACGAGGAAGTCGCCATGCCCGGCGAGCCATTCCCCCAGCCCCGGGGCTTCGACGCGTTGCAGCAACTCACTCTGAGTGGCGAAATATTGCGCCCGGTTCCGGCCCAGCCAGAGTTGTGCGGCCCCGAACAGGAGTGCCGGCGGAACGGCGGCGGCCATCGGCAGCGCGGCGCTCAGCCAGATATGGTGTGAGAAGGCAGCCATGTTGACCACGAACCAGACCAGGACCACGCCGACGATAGCTGCGAGGCCGATGGCGTTTCGCCGCCAGGCCAGCAGCCCGACGAGCACCATCGGCAGCACCACGGCAAAGCCGGCATCGGCAAGGCGAACGGACCGGTCGCGCACGATGCCGTCGCCGGTCATCAGATGGGCGATTGCCGTCGACATCACTTCGACGCCCGGCAGCACGGGATCGAATGGTGTCGGGAACACATCGCCGGCGCCGGTTGCAGTCGCTCCGATCACGACAATCCGATCCCGGATGAGGCTGCTGTCGAGCTGGCCTTCCAGCACCGTCGCGGCGCTGATCGTGCGGATCGTGCCGCGCGGGCCATAGAATGTCAGCGGCAGGATGTGGCCGATGTCCGTCCGGATCCGCCTTCCGCCCAGCGATAGGTGATCGGGCGCGATTGCTGGATCCTCTCCCACTGCCGTGGCGGCAACACGCAGCGAGAAGGACGCTTCCAGCCGGTCAGCGGTCCGAAACAGCAACGGGACGAACCGGGGCGTTCCGGTCCGGTCGGTGACCACGTTGACGACGCCGACAGCGGCGACATCCGAGAACGCCTTCAGCGGCCACAGGAAACGCTCGGCATTCGGCACGCGGGCGAGGGGCCCTTCGGCGACTGCCCATTGCCTGCCTCCGGGGTAGACCGCCGCGGCAGCAATGACGCTTGCACTGCTGCCCAGCGAATGCGCGAGCGCCTCATCCTTGTCTTTTGCCCCGGGATCGACCAGCAGCAGGTCGAGCCCGATGGCCTTCGGCCCAAGGCGCGCTATCGTATCGACCATCCGGGCAAGCGTGGCGCGGCTGAGCGGATAGCTGCCCTCGTGGCGCACCGTTTCGTCGTCTATGGCGACGATGGTGATCAACTCCGGTGGCTTTGCCGGTCCTCGAACAAGTGTTCGAAGATCGGTCATCGTCGCTTCGACGCGATCGAGAAACGACAGATTGCCGCGCCAGTGGGCGAAACCCAGGCCGGCGCCCCAAAGACCCGCCAGAACGAGCGCGATCAGCGTCGAAAGCGCTCGACGGCTCATTGCAGCTCACTGACCCAGACGGGCCATCAATGCGGAAACGCGCTTGGCGGGCCAGCGCTTGATGGTCAATGCGCCTGTCCCTGCTTCGACGTCGACGCCTTCGCCCGGCCTGAGCACCACGCCGGCAGTGGACGCCGGCCTTTGCACGGCGACGCGACCTCTCAGCACGAAGACAGACGTTTTGCCCTGGCCAACGTCGACTGTCCATTTTGTGCCGCGCACCGCGGCGATGGCCTGCGGGGTGACGACCACGAAGCCACCCTTGGCCCCGCTGGCCGGAGCCTCGAGCAGCAGCGCCTTGCGCCGCAACCTGACCGCATCGGCATTGCCGTTTCCATCGCGGTCCACCAGCGTAAAACGAGCGCCATCCTCGACAATGATGGTAAGGCCCTCCTGGCATCGCAGAATCTGTCGAGACGTACCCGCCACCGGCTCGAACGTGCACCCTGCGTCCTGGGCGAGCGCGGTATCGACCCAGAACACACCGGCAAACAGGCCAGCCACCAGGCTGCGGAAATATCGGCCCCTTGCGGTCATGAACCCCTCCTTGCTTATGCGAAAATCGCGGCAGGAAAATCCTGGAACCGGCACTTGCAGCCATTGCCCTTGGGGTGCCGGCCGGCAATCCTAGCACGATAAGCTGCTCCGACACCAAAAGGCCACGCCGTCGGCCGGGATGCTGATATCGGCGAGACGGCAGGATGGCGAGGAACCCAGGTTCTGAGAAAGCCGCCCCCGCCATCGCGGACCGCAGACAACCTTCCCGGAACCGCGTATATTTCCGGGGTCGAGCCGGCCCTTTATGGCGTTTCGCAGCGCTCCCTGGCTGATTTCAACGCAAAATCCCACACTTTCGGCGGTTCTTACCACGCCGGCTACCACGCCCGCGCAAACGCCACCCCCCTATGAAGTGGCCCTCGGCGCACCAATGGACCAAGACGGCCGTGCGCTGAACAACCTGCCACCGCAAATCCACTGAGATAGCGGTTGGTGGGTTTGCCCAAAGGGGCATGAAATGACGGCCAATGCGGGTGCGGGGCACGGCGTATTGAGGCCGAATGTCAACTTTTAGAGATGGAGAATTGAAATGAAGAAGATCATTCTTACCACTGCCGCGTTCCTGTTTGCCTCCGGCATGGCTTTTGCCGGCAGCGACCACTATGGCTCGGGCTTCGTCCCTGGCGCCGATGCCTATCCGAGCACCGGCAACCATTCGATGTCGTCCGACAGCGGTTACACGGTCGACCTGGGCAGCACGGCGAGCATCGGCACTGCCGAGAGCGCAACGGGCGGGCATTCGATCCCCGCACCGGGCTATGGCCAGGGCATCTGGGGCCGCTGATAGGCGCTGATGACAAAGTCGGCCAGCACGGCCGACATGTGACTTCCAGGCGGCGGGCTTGCCCGCCGCCTGGAATTGTTTTCGCGGCCGGCGGAGCAAGATCCTCGCCGGTCTTGAACCGTGGCCGGAGTTCCTCTCCCCCGCTTCCGCGGGGGCGAGGAACCCAGGTTCTGCGAGCTCGGCCCTCCGGCGTCACTCGCTGGAAATAACCTTGCCGGGATTGAGCATATTGCTGGGATCAATCACGCCCTTGATGGCGCGCGCCATCGCCTGCTTCACCGGATCGGCGTAGCGCTCGTAGGCGTCTCGCTTTTCGATGCCGACGCCGTGCTCGGCCGAAAACGATCCGCCGCTTTCGCGCAGGTCCGCATAGAGCACGTCCTCGATCGCCTCATGCAGCGCATGCGAAACCGGTCCGTCGGTGTTGATCGAAATATGCAAATTGCCGTCGGCAAGATGGCCGAACACATAGGGCGCATAGGAAGCGTCGATGCGCTTGAGGCCGGCTTCGATGCGCGCGACATAGGCGTCTATGTCGCCGCCGGGCACCGACACGTCGAAGGACGGCGGCAAATGGTGCATGCGCTCGATCATCTCGGTCTCCTCGCGCAGCCGCCAGATGGTCGAGGCCTGGGCTTGCGAGCTGGCGACCAGCCCATCGATGATGCCGGCCTCCTCCCAGATCGCCGCCAGCCCGTCCTCCAGCGCTGATGTTGCGCCCTCGATGCTGTCGGCGCCGAGTTCCAGCACCAGCAGGCAAGGCGCGTCGAGCGGCAGCTGCCCGGGCGCGAAGCCGAGCATCCTGTTCATGGCGATGGCGAAGCGGTGCCACAGGATCTCGGCGGCGCGCAGGCTGGCGCCTGTGCTCCCGAGGAAATGACGCACGATGCGCTGCGCGCTGGCCGCAGCCGGCACGCCGACGAGCGCCGTGGCACTGGCGCCCGCCACCGGATCGAGCCTCAGGGCGACACGGGTGACGATGCCGAGCGTGCCCTCGGCGCCGATGAACAAATGTTTCAAATCATAGCCGGCGCTGGTCTTGAGCACGCGGGTCAGGTCGGAAAACACGCTTCCATCGGGCAGCACCGCTTCGAGGCCGAGCACCCGATGGCGCATCGTGCCATTGCGAAAGGCCATGATGCCGCCGGCATTGGTGGAAACCATGCCGCCGATGGTGCAGCTGCCGCGCGCGGCGAGATCAATGCCCGGATCGAGGCCCTGCGCCAGCGCTGCCTCCTGCAGCGTGCTGAGCGGCGTGCCTGCCTGCACGATCGCGACGCGCGCGAGCGGATCGATCTCCTCGACGCGGTTCATCGCTCCGAGGTCGCAAATGATCTGGCCGGGAACGGTGGAGGCCGCACCCGTGAGCCCGGTGCGCCCGCCCTGGGCGACGAGGCTCAGCCCATGCGCGGCACAAAACCCCACCAGCGCCACCACCTCGGCGATATCGGCGGGGCGCACAAGGGCGGAGGCGCCGAAATTGCGCTGGTCGAAGCCGGGATCGCGGCCGGCGAGCTCGGCCTGGTCCCAGACCTTGCCGGTCACCTTGCGCAGTTCGGTGATCAGTGTCGTGTCGTTCACGCGTTCAAGCTCCATCATAGCGCTGGCGCACCGCTATCACGCCCGGGCGACGCCGAACATGGATTTGCGCGCCTGGCGGGGCGGCGGTAATGCCGTGCCGGAAGGTGCCTATTGGTGCGTCCTATGGCAAGGTGCTGGAGGGACGGACTGGCTGCTGGCGCTGGCAAGGCAGGAGCGGTTTGCGTGCCGGCGGTGCGCGAGGGAGGTAGCCTACGGCTTGCTCGCCAGTGTCATGATCGCGACCGCCCGCGAGGTCCAACTCGCGCTGTGAGGGGTGGCGCGCACGATGCACCGCTGACGAATCGTCATGCCGCCCGGCGTCGGAACAAGTAGTATTTCCCGCCGGCGGGAA
Source organism: Mesorhizobium sp. AR10 (assembly GCF_024746795.1). Lineage (NCBI taxonomy): Bacteria > Pseudomonadati > Pseudomonadota > Alphaproteobacteria > Hyphomicrobiales > Phyllobacteriaceae > Mesorhizobium > Mesorhizobium sp. AR10. The sequence continues at coordinate 5,094,257 of NZ_CP080524.1, read as the reverse complement.
CCACACTGCAGAAAATGGCCTGGTTGGCGTGATGGGTGGTTGTTGATCCAAAGAGGACGTTTGCTCGCCACAGCGAATTCGCACCCTAGTCCTACAAGGGGTGGATGTGAGCGATAGGCGGAGTACTGAATCAAAAGGTGCACCAATGGAACATAGCGCACCAAATGTCGAACACGACTAGCTGGCAGAAGGGCGGCTCAGGGGTAAAGGGGTGCCTTGACCTAGCTGGTCAAGGTCGCGATGCTGCGCTAGTGCTTGACGATGAAAATTTCCGATCTATCACCTAGTCAATTTGAAAACCTGACCTTCGATCTCCTTCAAGCTGCAGGCCTAAAAAGCCTAGTTTGGCGAACACCCGGTGCTGACGGCGGACGGGATATCGAAGGTGTATTCGAAGCCGCGGACTTTAGTAATTACTATCACCACCAGCGATGGTATATCGAGTGCAAATTATATAGCTACTCTTTAGATTGGCCAACTGTTTGGAAAAAAATTTCGTACGCTGATAGTCGTGGTGCTGATTTTTTACTGATTGTCACAAACTCAAACCCTTCTCCTGCGTGCGAGACTGAGATATCAAATTGGAATGCCAATAAGAATAGGCTAATAGTACGCGCGTGGCGTGGGTATGAATTGGATTACATTTTATCAAATTACCCAGCTGTGGCCGGAAAATACGGCCTAATTGGTAAATCTATTGATGCCGAACTAAGCCTTCAGGGTGTTATGCTAGAGGTCATGAAAACCGCCCAGGCCTCGCATGTGGCTCATCAGTTGGGTCAACCAGTTTCTACGCCATTGGAGGCCGGCGCCGCACTTGCAGAACTAGTCTCTGCGCGCCAAGATCAGCTACGAACATACGGAAGAATTGTTTCGTCAAAAACCATAGCTGCTCCTCCTGATTTCGACTGGCTCCGATGGACCGGACCTCTAGAAAACTGGGAAGAGGTCGGGATAAGGTCATTGTTGACCATGGTGCGGTACATCACCGGATCGGAGACTGTGGTCGCCCGTTCCGAAGGTGCTAGTGTCGAATTGGTTTTCCAGGAGGCCCGATTTCCTGTGACCCCAACAGGGGAGAAGACGCTCGCTGCTGTCGCTCTCTGGGCGAACATCGAGCTGACCAGTCTATCGAACGAAGGCGCGATGTTAAACAAACGCGGCTGACGAGTGGTAGGAGAAGATATTTGCCCCAACCTGTTGAACCTGAGAACAATCTCGACCTTACACTCTTAGCTAATTTCGTACATCAGGTGGTAAACCCGTTGAATGGCGTGGCCGGAACTCTAGATAATCTGGCAGAAGGTCTCATAAAGGGGGAGTCTCGGAAAGTACAGCGCCTAAATGCTGCCCGCGCGCAACTTGAGCAGTGCATAACGCTTATCCGGAACCTTTGTTCCTAGCCCAAGGCAGCGGGGGAGTTGCCAAAGACGATCGCCGCAAGATCGTGCTGCCGCAAGTCATAATCGAGTCGGCAATGTTCTTTCAAGAAGATGGAAGGTCGAAGGGAATTGAAATAAATCTAAGTGATCGGGCGACGCAAAATACGATAAGTGGTCATCCGGAATTGATTCGACAAGTTCTTATGAATATTTTCGACAATTTCATAAAGTATGGAAAAAGAAACAACGGTGTGGAGGTGGATCAGAGAATTCAAAAGTCAACTGGTATGGCCATCATTGAAATACGCGGGTTGTCGGAAATACCTTTAGACCAGTCCGATCTTAAAAAGATAGGGACGCTCGGATTTCGTGGTCAAAATGCCAAAAGAATTGTCGCGTCCGGAAGCGGTTTAGGGATTTACATATGTAAAAAGATTATCCAGGAGCAGGGCGGAAGCCTCTACATAGAAGCCGGCGCGTTAGGAAAAATGCTTTTCGTCATAAAGCTGCCAATCTGACAAGTATAGGATATCTTGATGGCAAAAACAACAAAATCTGACACAATTGTTTTGGTCGATGATGAAATCCATAATATGAGTTGGATGATAGACTATCTCGAGGCGGATGGTGTCAAGACTGTAATTGCTTCAAACGTGAATGACGCTCTTGTGGTTCTTGACAAAGAGATTTACCGAGCCGTCATCGTAGACTTAAATATCCCGGTCCTCGAGCCGATCGTTGGCAGCGTCACCGCGAAAGGCGATGTGTACGGAAGATATCCAGGGCTCTACGTTGCTTACTACGCGCGAAACAAGGGACATCGTGGCAAGCAGGTGGTTATCTATTCGGTACATCGCGACGCAGCGGTCTCAGAGGAAGCCGCAAGGATTGGATGTACGTATATTATTAAGGGTCGTCCAAAGGAGATAAAGCGAGAGCTTGAAGAGGTCTTGAGCTTTGATCCGACAACCCCTGTCTGTGACTAATAAAGCCCCAAATTGCGCGTGGCAGACTTTCGAATTCCTGCGACAGGCTGTCAGCCCTCCCGACGCACGCAAACACCCCCTCGCATTAACCTTTCGTTAACCATGCCCGGCCTAGCGTTTACCTATCAGTAAGGAATCGCTGTCCGTGACCTTCGCCGCTCCCGTCGAGACCAAATCCATTCGCTTTCGCGCCCGCTCCTTCGTCGCCTTCACGCTGACGCCGGAGGCGCCTTTGGACGTTTGGCTGGAGAGCCTCGATCGCTGGATCGGCAACTCGCCGGGTTATTTCGCCGGCCGCCCGGTGCTGCTTGATCTCAACACCTTGAAGCCCGATGTCGGCGAGATCGAATCGCTGGTCGGCGTGCTTGGCCGGCGCGGCATCCGCATCTATGCCGTCGAGCTTGACGGCCATGCAGAACTCGGGGCCAATTTGCCGCCGGTGCTCGTCGGCGCCAAGGAGGCGACCACTGACGGCCTGCTGGTGCAGCCCGGCCGCAAGGCCGCCGTCGAAGAGACGGGCAAGGCGGAAGTGGGCAAGCCGCAAGAGCCGCTCGCCACGTTGATGATCAAGGCGCCGATCCGCTCGGGGCAGGCGGTCTATCATCCGCATGGCGATGTCATCGTGCTCGGCTCCGTCGCCTCCGGTTCGGAGATTATCGCCGCCGGCTCCATCCACGTCTACGGCACGCTGCGCGGGCGTGCCTCGGCCGGCGCGCTCGGCAATGCCGCGGCGCGCGTCTTCTGCCGCAAGAACGAGGCCGAGCTGCTGTCGGTCGACGGCTGGTATTGCACCTCTGAGGAGATGGAACCGTCCTCGCGTGGCAAGGCGGTCCAGGCCTTTCTCGACAATGGCGCGCTGCGCATCGCCCCATTCAACTGACAAAAAGTTCACCTGACATCTGACGACAAACTGACAATCCGGCAATGCAACGAACAGTAATGGAGGCGTTTTCATGGGCAAGGTAGTGGTGGTCACCTCGGGCAAGGGGGGCGTCGGCAAGACGACCTCGACGGCGGCCCTGGGTGCTGCGGTCGCCAAGACCGGCAAGAAGGTGGCCCTCGTCGACTTCGACGTTGGCCTGCGCAATCTCGACCTGATCATGGGCGCCGAGCGCCGCGTGGTGTTCGACCTGGTCAACGTCATCCAGGGCTCGGCAAAACTCTCGCAGGCGCTGATCCGCGACAAGCGGGTCGAAACGCTGTTCCTGCTGCCGGCCTCGCAGACGCGCGACAAGGATGCGCTGACCGAGGAAGGCGTCGGCGAGGTCATCGACAAGCTGCGCTCGGTGTTCGACTACGTCTTCTGCGACAGCCCGGCCGGCATCGAGCGCGGCGCCCAGTTGGCCATGCGCTTTGCCGACGAGGCGGTCATCGTCACCAACCCGGAAGTGAGCTCGGTGCGCGATTCCGATCGCATCATCGGCCTGCTCGACGCCCGCACCATGAAGGCCGAGAAGGGCGAGCAGATCGCCAAGCATGTGCTGGTCACGCGCTACGATGCAGCGCGCGCCGCACGCGGCGAAATGCTCTCGATCGACGACGTGCTGGAAATCCTGTCGACGCCACTGCTCGGCATCATTCCCGAAAGCCAGGATGTGCTGCGCGCCTCCAACCTGGGTTCGCCGGTGACGCTCTCGGATCCGCTGAATTCCGCGGCCAAGGCCTATATCGACGCCGCCAGGCGGCTTCAGGGCGAGGACCTGCCGGTCGTCGTGCCCTTCGAACGCAAGGGCTTCCTCGACCGGCTGTTGGGAAGGAGGGCGGCATGAACCTGCTCGACCTCTTCAAGCGGCGCTCCAGCGCGCCGGTGGCGCGCGAGCGGCTGCAGGTGCTGCTCGCCTATGAGCGCCGCAACCGCAGCCAGCCCGACCTCGTCTCCATCCTGCGCGAGGAGATCATGGCGGTGATTGCCCGCCATGTGCAGATCGACCAGGATTATCTGCAGGTCTCGATGGATCGCGGCGAGACCATGTCGACGCTGGAAATCGACATCCAGATCCCCAACAAGAGCCCGATGCCGCTGGCGATGGCGGGCTAGGACCCGGTTCCTCGCCCCCGCAAAGCGGGGGAGAGGTGGCCGCGAAGCGGCCGGAGAGGGGGGCGGCGCCAGCACCCCCGCCCGGACCTGCGGTCCGACCTCCCCACAAGGGGTGGTGGGGAGCCCAGTCTATCCACGCTTCGACGCCGCCGGACCTTTTGACGCCGGCGGGACAGCACCCCCTCTGTCCTGCCGGACATCTCCCCCGCAAGGGGGGAGATTGGCAGCTTCTGTGGCGACACTCTCCTTGCAAACGTCGGCGATTAGCGAAACCAATGGCGACATCCGATCTCCCCCCTTGCGGGGGAGATGTCCGGCAGGACAGAGGGGGGTGGGACGGATCGCGGCGCTGCTGTTTTCAGCCGGCGACTTCTCCAACGCCCCAACACCCCGGCCCACGCCGTTAGCAGGTTAATAAGCATTTGGTAATAAACACAGGAGATGAACCGCAGGCTCGATCCGGCGTGTAAGATGCCGTCGTTCGCAACGAATCGGTAACATGCGCATCAAGAGCCAGATCATTCTCTCCATGGTGGCCGCCGCGGCCTTGATCGGGCTGGTGGGCGGCGTTGGCATTTTTACGCAGATCGCCGCGACCCAGTCGCTGGGATTGACCGAGGCGACCAACGTCGCGCGCGAACTGGCCGACACCATCGTCTTCAAATCATCCGATGGTTCGCCTTCGCTGCTCGAGCGCCCCGACGCGCTGCGCGAATTTCTCGAGCATCAGCACCATCGCTCGCGCAGGGATTTCCTGATCGTCGACCGCAACAGGGTCCTCCTGGCCCATGCTGCCGACGAGGAACACAAGGTCGGCGACAAGTTCGATCACGACCGCGGCGACGAAGTCGGCAAGACTTTGGCCGATGGTGTCCCGCGCAAATTTACCGATCCTGACGAAGGCATCGACATACTGGCCGTGCCGATCGAACATCCCGAGGATACGATCATCGGCGCCGTGCTGCTGGAATACGATCCCCTGCTGCGCGCCGCCGAGCAGCGCACCAACAACATGCTTTGGCTGGTTGGCCTCAGCGCGGCAGCCGCCGTGCTGGTTGCGGCAGGCTTCGCCTGGCTGCTGCTGCGCCGTTTCAACGCCGGCCTTGCAGACATGACCGGAGGCATGGAAGCGCTGGCCAAGGGCAATGCCATGACCCGCATCGATCACACCCGCAAGGATGAGTTCGGGCAGCTGGCGCAGGGCTTCAACACGATGGCGGCCGAGCTTCAGTCCGCGCGGGCCCATATCGAGGATATCGTCGAGACGGCGGCCGAAGGCATTGCCGTCCTCGACAGCGATGGCCGCATTGCCAGCGTCAATCCGGCGGCGACGGCCATGATCGGTCGGCGCGCCGACAAGATCGTCGGGCAGGCGTGGGATGCGGTCATGACCATGCATGATCCCAAAGGCGGCGCGTTCGCCGTCGGCACGTCTCCCGTCGAGCGGGCCTTGACCACGGGCCGCCAGCACCAGAGCGAAGTGCGCCTGACCAAGGCGGATGGCTCGCACGTGCCGATGATTGCCAGTTGCAGTCCGCTGAGCCGGTCCGACGGAGGTCTGGTGCTGACGCTCAACGACATCAGCGAACTGCGCCGCGCCGAAGGGGTCGTGAGCGAGCGTGCCGATCAATTGGCACTGCTTAACCTTGCTTTGCACGAGAAGTCGGAAACCACGAGCCGTCTGGTCAAGCTTGGCGAACTGCTGCAGGCCTGCGTGACCTTCCCCGAAGCGTTTTCAGTGGTTGGCACCGCCATGGCCGAGTTCCTCGGCGGCTTGAGCGGAACCGTCCACCTGACCAGCGCGTCGCGCAATCTGGTGGAGGAGGTGGCGCATTGGGGCGCCGTGCGCTCGAGCGCCACGCAATTTGCGCCGGAAGATTGCTGGGCGTTGCGGCGCGGGCAGGAGCATGTCGCCGGCCCGGGCATGCTGTCGCCGCGCTGCGCCCACATCAACGAGAATGGCGGCAAGGGCTATGTCTGCATGCCGCTGGCGGCGCAGGGCGAAACGCTGGGCATCCTGCATCTGTGCGAGCCCAATGCCGCCGAGAAGCCGCAATGGCTGGCTGAACGGCAGCAGATCCTGCGCGGCGTCGTCGACACGCTGGCGCTGGCGCTCGCCAATCTGCGCCTGCGCGAGACGCTGCGGCAGCAATCGATCCGCGATCCCAACACCGGCCTCTTCAACCGGCGCTATCTCGAGGAGACCAGCAGCCGTGAACTGCGCCGGATGGAGCGCTCGGGTCAACCGCTGGTGATCATGATGCTCGACGTCGATCATTTCAAACAGTTCAACGACACGTTCGGCCACGAGGCCGGCGACCTGGTCCTGAAGCAGGTCGCCGCCACCTTGATCGAGCATGCCAGGGACAGCGATGTCGTGTCGCGCTACGGCGGTGAGGAGTTCGCCATCGTATTGCCGGGATGCTCGCTCGAGGAAGGCGCCGAGCGGGCCGAAGCGCTGCGGCAGGCCATCCGGCAGCTTCACCTGACGCATCGCGGCCGCACGCTGGGCACCATTACCGTCTCGTTCGGGGTCGCCGCTTTCCCCGAGCATGGCGCGGGCTGGGCCGAGCTCACCAATGCCGCCGATCACGCGCTCTACGAGGCCAAGGGCGAGGGCCGAGACCGGGTCCTCGTCGCGCGCAGCCACGCCCCCGGCGAGCGGCAAATCCAGTTGGTACCAGTGCCGAAAAAGTAGAGACGCTTGCGGGCAGGGCAAGCGTTCCGCTGATCGCCGGTTCGGAAAAGATCACGTTTGAACAAGAAGATAGAACCGCATCTTGATTCAATTGGTGCAAGTTCTGGATAGCTCGCCCTCCTGATCTGTTTTGCGGCATTCCCTGGCTGTTCGATCCCCCCGAAGGTGGCTCCGGGCAAGGTCAGGACCGTCGTCCCGTTCCTCTGCGACGGCTTTGCGGATGCGATGTTCAGGGTGTGAGGCTGACACGAAAAACCATATTGCCATCATGAGCTTGAAGGTCGGCCGCAGACCCGGTCGGCGTTTGGTGATGGCGGGCAGGGTGCATCGCTGATACTGATGACCCCCCATGCACAGCACAGGCCCCAGATGACATTGGATCCAGAGAAGGCCGAGGCGGTCGAGCAACTGCTCGATACACCTGACCTTGCCACCGCGCTGGAAAGCGAACAGTTCAAGAGATTCCTCGACCAGGTGCCGATCGCCATTGCGGTTTCAGACCTGAACGCGAACGAACGTGTCGTCTATGCCAATCCGGAATTCGAGAAGCTGTCGGAGCTGAAGGCAGCCAGGCTTACCCGCGAAAACTGGGCGGCCCTTTCAGGCACGGGCCTCCACCAAAACAAGGACCGGCCGCTGGCCGAGGCCGTTGTCGAGGAGACCGATTTTGTTGGCACCTTCCGTCTGGAGCGCGACGACAAGCCGGCGATCGTCGACGTTTACTCCAATGTCATCGAGGACGACAACGGCAAGGTCTGCTTCCGGCTGGTGGCGCTGGTCGACGTATCGGCTCATGGCGAGACGGAGGATGCGCGGTCTGTGGAGGAGCGCGTCCGCGAGAAAGACACGCTGCTGCGCGAACTGCAGCACCGGGTGAAAAACAATTTGCAGATGATCACCGCGCTGATCCGCCTGGAAACCCGCAACGCAACAGAACCGGATCAGAAGCGCTTCGAGAGGCTCGCAGGCCGTGTCGACGCGCTGGCGATCCTCTACCAGACGCTGTCGGCCGACGAGCAGAAGGACGAGGTCGATCTCGGCGTCTATCTCAGCCAGATCGCGTCCGCGGTGATGGCCTCGCATGCGGTTGAAGGCATTCGCCTCGACATGAAGGTGGATACCTATCCGGTCTCGATCAACGTCGCCATGCCGACCGGGCTGGTCGTGAACGAACTGCTGACCAATGCGCTCAAACATGCCTTCCAGGGGCGCGAGGGCGGCACGATAACGCTGCACAGCATCGTCGATGGCGACGGCTGCCGGGTCATCGTTGCGGATGACGGGATCGGCCTGCCGGAAGGCCAGACATGGCCCAAGGCCGGCAAGCTCGGCGCGCTCATCGCGCGCTCGCTGACCGAGAACGCCAAGGCGCATTTCGACGTCAATTCCAGCGCCAGCGAAGGAACGAAGGTCACGATCGTCTTCAAGCGATCGGTTGCCGCCGCCTAGGTCAGACCTTCGCGCAGTCCTGCACCGCCTTTCCGGATGTAACGTCCAGCGCGCGATGGCTGCAGGTCACGCTCCTCACCCGCGTCTCCGGCCGGATCGTTGCTGCGATCACTGACGATCCATCATCTCGCCCGGCCGCCATTCCCGTTACATGCAAGGATTCTTAAATAAGCATTTGCTTTTTTACTTTATCGATTCAAATATTGCTCATCGAATACAGTCGAAGGTAGTTCATATATTTCCGAGTTTAGTGGTGTCGGGAAGTCGAATTTTGAAGCAACGTTTTCTGATCTTGTAATAGGAGCACTCAGTCTATCCTCGGCTTTTGCAACTATGTGTGGCATTTTCGTCATACCGGACTCGCGCGACCGCATGCTACCACGACAGAATTGTCGGGGGACATCATGAGATATTTTAGCAGAATTGCGCTGGCCGCTGCATTGCTGATGTCAGCTGCCTGTCCTGTCACAGCTGGCGACTGGTCGGGCGTCTATGTCGGTGGCGGCGTATCCCTGCGGGAAAACACCGTCGCTTTTCCCAACGGTATCGACCGCATGACAATGGTCGACACCACCCCGCCGAGCCTCGGGAACTTCGAGCAGGTCCCTGACCTCGATCACGTCGGCAACACCATCGGCGGCCATGTGCTGGCCGGCTATTTGTTCCAGAAGGGCCGGTTCGTGTTCGGCGCCGAGGCCGACTACGAGTTCGGGCCGTCCTTCTCCGCCGGCCGCACCCCCGGCATCCCGGCTTGCGGCAATACGCCCGTCTTCACGCCAGGCAATTTCGGCTGCGTCGGTCTCAGCACCTTCTTCGACGATGTCGAGACGCTGGGCCATGTCCGCGGCCTGCTCGGCGTTGAGGTGACGCCGACGGTGCTGGCTTTCGCGACTGGCGGCCTCGCCATCGGCAAGAGCCCGGAGGTGATCGGCGCCAGCGCCGGCGGTTTCGTCCTCGACTCGCCGAGCGCACCGCTTGTCGGCGCTGCGACCGTCCAGAGGTCCAACATGGGCGAGACCATCTATGGTTTCACCGTCGGCGGCGGCCTGCAGGTCAAGGTCGGCCACGGGCTGATGCTGCGCGGCGAATATCTCTACGACAGATACCAGGGCCAGGACATTGCAGTTGGCGGCGCCGGCTTCGGCGGCACCATCGGCGAGGTGACGACCAACGCCTTCACCAGCCCGGGCAATCGCGTCGACTATTCCAGCCACACCGTGCGGCTTTCCGCCATCTACCAATTCGCCGAGGAGCAGCCGGCCGAAATGCCGGCCTATCTCATGAGCGACTGGTCGGGCGTCTATTTCGGCGGCGGCCTGTCGATGAACCGCCAGAAGGTCGGCTTTCCCAACGCCACCAACCAACTCCATATGCAAAACAACGTCACCGGCGGCTCGCTCGATGTCAGGCCCTCCAACGAATATGAGGGCGATTCGACGGGCGGCCACCTCGTCGCCGGCTATGCCCATCAATGGGGACGCATCGTGCTCGGCGTCGAGGGCGACCTCGAATTCAAGAACGGCTTCAGCCGCCCACGCGATATCGGCGGCCCGGAATGCCTGACCCCGCTGATCAATTTTGTCGAGCTCGGCTCCGGGCATGCCGAGTGCATCGGCACCAAGCTGTACTTCGACGAGGTCAAGACGCTGGGCCATGTCAGGATGACGGCTGGCTACGAGATCTCGCCGGCGCTGCTCGGCTTCGTCTCCGGCGGCCTTGCCGTCGGCAAGAGCCCCGATCTCTATGGCGCCAGCATTTTCGGCGTCGTCGTCGACTCGCCAAGCACGCCGCTGGCCGGCGCCGCGAGCGTCCAGAGGTCCGGTCTCTCGGAGACCATCTATGGATTTTCGATCGGCGGCGGCGTCGAGCTCAAGGCCAGCGAGCATCTGAGGTTGCGCACCGAATATCTCTATGACCAGTACAAGTCGATCGATATCGCCGTCGGCGGCGCCGGTTTCGGCGGCACCATCGGCGACATCACCACCAACGCCTTCGTCAGTCCCGGCAGCAAGGTCGACCTGTCCAACCAGACCGTTCGCCTGACCGCGATCTACCAGTTCTGAGGACGGCGCGGCCGGGCTGAGACGGCGGCTGCGATCACCGTTCTTTCAAGTGGCGGGGGCGGCAAGTCCTCGCCCCTCCAACGGGCCGAATGTTCCAATCACACACCGAACGACCGGAGAGATCAGGCAGACTATCCGCGGCGCCGGAATCGAAGTCGTTGAGGGAGTCCGCTTCTGGCGCAAGGCGAGCCTACCACGTCGCCACCAAACGCTTAGGATTCGAGCGTTCCCGTTAACCATCAATTAACTATGTGATCGCCTTTAATTGTATCTTGGAGGATACTGATTGGTGAAGAGGCGAGCTGCTCCAGGAGCATGAGACAAGGGAGCATTGTTCCACTGGCGCACCTGCCGCTTTCGCTCGTGCGCGACAGCCGAAATTGAAAAAAGGAAGCGACGGAATACCGTCGTCTCACCGGGAGGCGCCACCATCATGTTCGATGAGGAGCGCCAGAATGAAGATCGAAGAAGCAGTTGCAGCGGCGACAGCCGAAGCGAGCACGCTGTTGTCTTGCCTCGGCCAGCCTGTCGTGGCCTACCACGTCATGGAAATAATGCGAGAGCCAGACGTAGACCACGCTCGCGAGATGCAGCACGCCTTGATGCGACGAAGCATTGAGGCTCTTGTCGATGATGGCTTGGAGAACGTCGCCGCCAAACATTTTGCATCTCTGTTCAACGGTCGTGTCGGCTCGACCTGGAGACTCCTGCACTCACCCGGCGGCGCGCCGCACTGATATCGACCAAACCGGCCTCGCTCCAGGGCCCATCTTGATTCCGTCGGAGATGGAGCAGCTTCTGGTTCGTGCTGGACCTTCGCACGCTTGCCCCATCAGGCAGTCTCCCGTGCCTCACGACAGGCACGGCGGACGAGGCCATAGCTCCCACGCTCGCTCAAGGCGGCATGGGAGGATGAAACCAATTGACGTCGACGCCAACCGCCGAACCCGAAGCGGGACCTTTGCCCATCGCCGCACTGCTCGGCGCCATGGTGTCGATCCAGATTGGCGCCACCTTCGCCAAGGGCCTGTTTCCGCTGGTCGGCGCTCAAGGCACCACGGCGCTGCGGCTTGTCGTCGGCGCGCTGATACTGGCCGCCGTGCTGCGGCCGTGGCGGGTGCGGCCGTCGCGCGCGGTCTGGCCCTGGCTGCTCGCCTACGGGGTGACGCTCGCCGCGATGAACCTTATGTTCTATGCGGCGCTCACCACCATTCCGCTTGGCATCGCGGTGGCGCTCGAATTTTCCGGCCCGCTTCTGGTGGCGACGTTCTCGTCCCGGCGCGGCGTCGACTTTGCCTGGGTGGCGCTGGCTGTCGCCGGCATCGTGCTTTTGTCGCCCTTCGTCCATTCGCGCCAGGCGCTCGATCCGACCGGCGTGATGCTGGCGTTGGCGGCCGGCGGCTGCTGGGCGCTCTACATCATCATTGCGCAGAAGGCGGGCCCCGAACTTGGCGGCCTGACCACGGCCTACGGCATGGCCATTGCCGCCGTGCTGTCGCTGCCGTTCGGCGTGGCTGAGGCGGGGCCGGCGCTGGTCGCACCGTCGATCCTCGCCAGCGCGCTGGTCGTCGGGCTGTTCTCCAGCGCCCTGCCGCTATGGCTGGAGATGCTGGCGCTGACCCGGATGTCGGCCAGGCTCTACGGCACGCTGACCTGCCTGGAGCCGGCGCTGGGCGCGCTGGCAGGCTTCCTGTTCCTGCATGAAATCCTGGGCGGCCTGCAACTGGCAGGCATCGCCGCCGTGGTTGCCGCGGCCTTCGGCGCCGCCGTGACGACGAAGCCGCCGGTGCCGTCGCCCGAATAGGCGAACCGGCGCGACGGATGGCGCGTGAATTGTCTGCGAAAATCGTTAATCTGCCCCGGGGCACGGGGGTGGACATGTCGATTGTGCATCGATGGTTGTTTTACAAAGCGTTTCTCAAGGTGGAATTTTCCGGTTCCGCTCCGACGCTTGGCTGGCGGCTGCGCAGCCTGCTCAAGGGCCATCCATCCAAAGGCCTGGTGATGCTGGAAGACCGGGCCTACCGCGAGCATGACTTCTTCAACTTCACCCTGGAAAGGCGACGCAAGGCGACCTTCAACGCCCGCCTCGCGCAGGCACTTTTCAACAAGCTGGATCAAAAACTCTGGCTCGACCGTGTCATGCCGTCGGTGGCGCCGCCGACCACCCACTATCTTGCCGGGCGACAGCTCATAAGCCTCACTGGCGAAATCCTCGAGCTGGATGCGCTGTTGTCGCTTCTCGCCGAAAAAGGCGAACTGTTTCTGAAACCCGCAGGCGAGGGCAAAGGGAAAGGTGCCATGAGGCTGGTCCAGGTGCCGGACGGCATCCTCGTCAACGGCGATCGCGTCGAGCCACGACAATGGCTGGATGGCTTTTCCCGGAGCGATCCCACCGGCTATATCGTCTCGGACGTCATCGCGCAGGGACCGTGGAGTCAAGCCTATTTTCCCCGGACATTGAACACGCTGCGCGTGCTGACCGGCACGCACTTTTCGGACCACCGGGCAGCTTTGCTCGCGGCCACGATGAAGATGGGCCGGCCGGCAACCTATCCCACCGACAACTGGCAAACGGGCAGGGGCGGCCTCGCCGCCCGCGTGGACGTCGACAGCGGCGTTCTGGCTGCCGGCCTGTTCTACAATGCGCGGACCAGACGGCGGGATTCCCTTGAAGCGCATCCCGAAAGCGGCGTCCAGATTCGCGGCGCCACCATACCTGACTGGCAGGCCGTCAAATCGGCGATGCTGAGGCTAGCGGGCCTGTTGCCTTATCCCGGCCTCGTCGGCTGGGATGTTGCCCTGACGCAGGCCGGCATCGTCATCGTCGAGGCCAACACCGGCCCGGGCCTGGACATCCATCAATGCCACGGCAGCCTGAAACAGACCGCCGAGCAGCGCGGCTTCTGGGCCGAAATGCGCATGTAAGGCCGCGCGGTCGGTGGCGGGGGCCCTGTCATGCTTCGCCTGCACGGTCGGCGGCTCGATTGGTCTGCAAACGGGAGAATCGATGTATGAACATGGCCCATCGCAGGAGGTTCGAATGAGCACGCCGGGGACTGACAACTGTGCCTGAGCCAACCGTCTTCGCCGCGCTGGCCCTCGCCGTCATCCTGGCGGGTCTCGCCTGGTTCTGGCGGCACGCGCGTATTCGTCGCAAGGCCCGGCTTCGTGTAAATCCGGCGCACGACTACCCCTTGCGCCAGGATTGGTCGCGCAGCCGAAGCATCCTCAACCATTCGTCATTTGTCTATTTCGATGTCGATCGCGATGGCAGATACGGGCTTGGCGACCGGCCCATGGCCGGCATCATGGTCAGGCTGCACGACAGCAGCGGTCGCTTCAAATCGGCGGCGAGGACCAACAACAACGGCTTTGCCAATTTCGGCGTTTCCTACAAGCGCAGCAAAGTGCCCATCCATTCTCCTGGTACCTACCGGTTCACGGTTTCGATCCCACCCGGCTGGCGCACGAACAGCGCCAACGAGGTCCAGTCGCAGCACTTTCAGCCGCTGGCCGGCTCGCCCACGGGATTGGTTTCGGACGCGATGCTGCAGCCGGTCGGTCTTTTCCCGATACGGCGCCTCAGCGGGCGCGTGGCGGACCATGTGGCGGCGACCGTCTCGGCAACCAGGAACGGTAAGGTCGTGGCGGTGCATTCGCTTGGCGATGCAGCCGATTTTCGCCTGGATCTCCCAGACGATGCGGACGCGATCGACGTCGCCGGCCGCGGCGTCGCGCGCAGGCTGGCCCTGTCACCCTATCCGACCGACCTTGGCCTGCTCTCGCCCGAAATCGCCGTCATCGCCAACGACGCGCCGCTGCAAACGATCGGTTTCGACGATGTCACCACGCGCGGCTTGCGAAAAGTGCCATCCGGTTATGCCGGGTTCACCTGGTTCAACCTGAATGCGATTTCGCGCGACTACGTGAACAACGCCGAAGGCTATGTGAACGGCAACGTGTCGGGAGAGCACTCCTGCTATACCAGCAGCGGACACCCGGCCGAATTCGGCAGCGATATGCCGTTCGGATTTCACTCGGTCGTTCTGGCTGCGGCGAGTTCAAAGTCCGAGGGGGAAGTTGCCCTGGTGGAGAGCTGGCTTGGAGACCGGCTGATCGCCAGCGATGCCGTCACGCTCTCGGCGCTGACGCCCGTTCGCTACGCGCCGATGCTCGCGCAGGTGACGCGCGTGCGCTTTTCCACGAGGCACTACTGGCAACTCGTGCTGGACGATCTGGTGGTTACTCGCTGAGCTTAAATCGTAACGGAGGCTGGAGCATTTGCCGTGATTTGCGACAGCTTGCCGCTTTTCACAAGCAGCTTTGAGTAGGTCTTCTTCATTTTCAAAAGCTCCTTGTCGCGGGGAATATCGGACGTCAGCTGATACTCAAGACAGTGACGCACATCCTATCCCAAGGTCACCACAGGCAACCCTTCCGGACGATCCGGGTTGCTTGCTAGACTTATCCCGGAAGAATGACGGAAGCCGGAGCGTTTGCCGTGATTTGCGACAACTTGCCCTTTTTCACAAGCACTGGCTTCGAATAGGTCTTCTTCATTTTCCCACTCTCCAATGTCGCAGGATAATGTCGGACGCCAGCTGAGTGGCGCACATGCTATCCCAAGGTCACCACAGGCAACCCCTCTGGGTTGCCCGCTAAGCTTAAGCCGGAAGAATGACGGAAGCCGGAGCGTTTGCCGTGATGAGCGACAGCTTGCCCTTTTTCAAAAGCACTGGCTTCGAATAGGTCTTCTTCATTTTTCCCACTCCAATGTCACGCGATAATGACAGACATGCCGGTGCTGTCAACCGCGCCGCCATGCTCCGTCCACCAGAAGTAACGAGGAGGCTTAACTACAACCGCATGCCGCGGAGCCATTCTGACACCCCGGATTCTGCCTCATTTGCATCTTCCCCTGGGGTCGCAAGAATGGTGCTGTCGGGGCATAAATCTTCGAAATCGCGCCAGAAACCCGCTAGGGGCCGACTGAGACATCCTCCAATGTCACAGTCGGGCCGCATGGCGTTTCGCGATCATCCTCTATTGATTGATCTCGGGTTCGACGAGCTTTGCCAGGTTTCGCAGCGACTCCTGCCAGCCGAGATAACAGGCCTCGGCTGGAATGGCGTCCGGTATGCCCGCCTGCGTGATGTCCAGCTCCGTGCCGACAGAGACTTTCTTCAATGTCACGGTGACCTGTATCTCGCCCGGCAGGTTGGGATCGTCGAATCTGTCCGTGTAGCGAACGCGTTCACCCGGAACGAGCTCGAGATACTCGCCGCCAAATGCGTGGCTGTTGCCCGTCGTGAAGTTTCGAAAGGACATTTTGAATGTACCGCCGACTTTTGCCTCCAGATGATCAACCGTGCAGGTGAAACCATTGGGCGGAAGCCATTTCGCCAGCGCATCCGCCTCTATGAATGCGCGATAGACCTTTTCCGGGCTGGTTGTCAGAACGCGGTGCAGGCGTACGGTGCTGGGCATATCGTTTCTCCTATGATTAGCGATTTGTACTCCTAGGACGAGCGGGACTCGGCCAATCCGACACGAGTGGCGAATTTTTTGAAAGCGTGTCCGCAGACCTCACAGCTCTTTCTCCGCCAATTCCCGGAACGCGTCGGGCACCGAACGCGCCGCTTCCAGCGCCACCGCGCCGTAGCCGACGGCGTCCTTGCCGAAGCGCTGGCGGATCTTGTCGACGGCGCGGTCGGCGCCAAACCGCGCCAGGCCCTTTTTGGTGCCGGGCCTCCGCTTGTCGTCGTCGAGACCGAGCGGCAATTCCAGCTGCAGCTCGGCACTTTCCTCGAGCTGCGACACCGAAATCGCCAGCAGCGATATGGTCTTCTCGCCCGGGTGCGCGGCAAGCACGCCGCGCACCAGATCCTCGGCGATCTCGGCCAGCATCGCGGTGGCCGAAATCGGCTGGTCTGATGTCACCGAGCGCGTCACCGCGCGAAGGTCGGCGAAGCGCACGCGCACCGTCACCGTGCGGCCGGGCCGCGCCTTGGCCCGCAGCCGGCTGGCGACGCGGTCGGCCAGATGCAGCAGCACCGGCACGAAGATTTTTTCTTCGGCCGGTTTCCTGCCAAGCGCCGACTGGGCGCCGGCCGAGTGCGCCCGGCGATGTGTCACCAGCTTTCGCGGGTCGCGGTTCCACGCCAACGCGGCGAGCTTTTCGCCGGCGGCCGGACCCAGCAGCCGCTGCAGCGCCCCGCTGTGCGTCTTCGCCAATTGCCCAATGGTCTCGACGCCGATCTCGGCCAGCCGCGCCTTGGTCGCCGGTCCGACGCCCCACATCAGCCCGACCGGCAAATCGTGCAGGAAGGCGAGCTCGCCGGCGGGATCGACCACCACCAGCCCGTCGGGTTTTGCCACTTGCGAGGCGATCTTGGCCAGATGCTTGGTGCGCGCCACGCCGATCGAGATCGGCAGGCCGAGTTCCGCCCGCACACGGCGCCGCACCGTGGCGGCGATCTCTTCCGGCGAACCGAACAGATGCGTGCAGCCGGCGACGTCGGCAAAAGCCTCGTCGATGGAAATCCGCTCGACCAAAGGCGTGAAATCGGCGAGCACTTTTATGGCGGCGTCGCCGAGCCGCTGGTAGTCACTGAAATGACCGCCGACGAAGAGCAGCTGCGGGCAGAGTTCGCGGGCCTTGCGCCCAGGCATGCCGCCACGCACGCCGAAACCCCTGGCTTCGTAGGAGGCTGCCAGCACCACACCGCCGCCGACGGCAATCGGTTTGCCGCGCAAGGATGGATCGAGCAACTGCTCGACCGAAGCGTAAAAGGCGTCGAGATCCGCATGCAGGATGGTAGCGCTGGTTTCCATCCGACCGTTCGCCTTTGCGGCGTTGCAGCATGAGCCGCGTCTGTTTTGAAGGGGCAGTTTTGCGAACAAATAGAGAACAAACAGGACTCGTTGTCAAGCAGGCGATCCAGCGATACGCAGCCCGTTTGAAATTCCGGGGATGGTCGGCTATTGCCGAACTGCATCCCGTTCGATGAAGCGCGGGCGTTGCAGACCGACGGCAGTTTGGGCAGTGCTTTCCTCTCTCAAGACTTGGGCGCGCGGCATCAAGCGCGACGTGGTTGCGCTCTGGATCGCAGCCCGGGATCCGCGCGTGCCCTGGTATGCAAAATTTGCTGCCGGCGCCGTTGCCGCTTATGCGCTGAGCCCGATCGACCTGATACCGGATTTCATTCCGGTGCTCGGCTACCTCGATGACCTCATCATCGTGCCGCTCGGCATCCTGCTTGTGGTCAAGCTCATCCCCGCATCGCTGATGGACGAATTCCGGCAAGAGGCGATCCAGCGCGAGGCTCGACCGAAGAGCTATCTCGGCATGGCCGCGATAGCACTCATCTGGCTGGCGTTGGCTGCCTGGTTGGCCTGGCTGTTCTGGCCCCGTCGCTAGAACACCGGGAATGACGCCGCGCGCCCAGACGCGCGGCGCCTGGGTCATCAGCCCTTGATGAAGGTGAGGAGGTCGGCGTTCACCTCATCCTTCTGGGTGGTGCACAGGCCGTGCGAACCGCCCTTGTAGACCTTCAGCGTCGCGCCCTTGACCAGCTTCGCCGACAGCAGCGCCGAGTCGGCGATCGGCACGATCTGGTCGTCGTCGCCATGCAGGATCAGGGTCGGCTTGTCGAACTTCTTCAAATCCTCGGTCTGGTCGGTCTCCGAAAATGCCTTGATGCAGAAATAGCTGGCGGGCATGCCGGCCATCATGCCTTGCAGCCAGAAGGCATCGCGCACGCCTTCCGAAACTTTCGCGCCGGGCCGGTTGTAGCCGTAGAACGGCATGGTCAAATCCCTGAAGAACTGCGAGCGGTCGCTCAGCACGCCCGTGCGGATGCCGTCGAAGACATCGATCGGCAAACCGCCGGGATTGGCCGCCGTCTTCAGCATCAGCGGCGGAACCGCGCCGATCAGAACCGCCTTTGCCACCCGCCCGGTGCCGTGGCGGCCGATATAGCGGGCGACTTCGCCGCCGCCGGTGGAATGGCCGACATGGATGGCGTCCTTGAGGTCGAGTTGCTGCACCAGTTCGGCGAGGTCATCGGCATAAGTGTCCATGTCGTTGCCATGCCATGGCTGGCTCGACCGGCCGTGGCCGCGGCGGTCATGGGCGATGACGCGGTAGCCATGCGAGGCCAGGAAGAACATCTGGTCTTCGAAGGCATCGCTGCTCAACGGCCAGCCATGACTGAAGACGACCGGCTGACCCGCTCCCCAGTCCTTGTAGTAGATTTCGGTTCCGTCCTTGGTGGTGATGGTGCTCATGGTCCTTGCTCCTTGCTGATGAGAGGTTGCGGAACCGCCGGTCGCGGCGGTCGAGCCGAGTGCGGCAATCAACGGCAGCGTCGCCAAACCGGCGAGCATGACCTGCCGCCGCGAGATGGTGCCGGTGGGTCGAGGTTGATCGGACGAGGTGACGGGCAGGGCTTCCTCCTGTGTGGTCGTCTTGTTTTTATCGCACGATTAGATCGTGCGCGATATAAAATGCCGCTGCACCGATGTCAAGCGCTTGCGATAAGATCGCGCACGATATATATTCACGAACGCTTGATGAGGTTCAGCATGGCCGCCCAGAAAACTCCGCCGAAATCCGATGCCCAGGATCAGGACGACGCGTTGCGACTGAGCGAGTTCCTGTGTTTCGCGGTCTATTCCGCCAGCCATGCCTTCAATCGCGTCTACAAGCCGCTGCTGGACGAACTCGGGCTGACTTATCCGCAATATCTGGCGATGGTCCTGCTGTGGGAGCGGGACGATCAGACGGTCGGAAGTCTCGGCGAAAAGCTGTTCCTCGAATCAAGCACGCTGACGCCTTTGCTCAAGCGGCTGGAGGCGTTGGGCCACATCAGGCGAACCCGTGATCCGAACGATGAACGCCAGGTGCGGGTGCGGCTGACCGACAAGGGGCGAGCGATCCGCGAAAAGGCGAGGGCGGTGCCCGCTTGCATCCTTGAAGCGTCGGGCCTGGAGATCGACGAACTGCGCCGGCTCCGCAGCGAGATCGCCGCTCTTCGCAATGCCCTGGAAGACCATAGCCGCGCCTGAACGGGGGCGCCGCACCCACCGCGCAACAAAGAGTGTTCCACCGGGAACATTGTCGATCGCAGCAGCGTTCATAGCATGGAAATGAAGGGACGTTGTTTGTGGAGCCTGACCATGGGCGACTTCGAAATCATCGATCTTGTTTGCGTCGTCGACGCCTGCGCGACCGGCCGCGCCGCCGGGCACTTGGTGTCGATGGCCAGGGCGGTGGAAGAGTTGCGGGTGCTGACCGGGGATTTCGTGTCGCCGGACGAGACGGTGGCCAACGCCCTGTCGACGGTGGCGCTGGAGCGCGGCTGCGCGGTTCTGTTCGACGAACAGGCGGGCGCCGACATCCTGCGAACACCGTAGGCCTCGTCCACGGCCACCCGCGAATTGCGGCGAAGTCCGATCCGGATGCGCAGCCAACTGCTGAAGCGATTGTGACTTCAGGTGTCGCCGACATTTATAAGCAATTTCAATCGGTTGTGGCGATTTGCCGAATCGGTTTGGCAAGCAGCCCAGCGTCGCATTTGTCTAAAGTTTCTACGATATGCATTAGCATTTCGATATGTTCGTGTTCTACATTGATCCTGCGGTGGTGCGATCCAGGAGGAGGAATCATGACATCCAGAAAGACACTTTTCGCCGCGCTTGCCGCGTTCGCACTCATGGCATCGCCGGCATTGGCCGGCGCCGGCGGCAATGGTGGTGGTAACGGTGGTGGCCACGGCAACGGCGGTGGCAATGGGGGCGGGGGCGGCAACGGCGGCGGCAATTCCGGCAAGAGCGGCACGCACAGCAATTCCGGCAAGAGCAGCGCGCATGGCAAGTCGGCATCGGCCAAGTCAGCATTGACCAAGTCAGCATCGACCAAGTCAGGCAAGAAGGCCGCGACGGTGGTCGCCGTGGATGACGTTGAAGTCGCCGCCTTGCCCAAGGAGAAAAACATCCACGCCAAGCTTGGCCGGCTGAACTCGCTGCAGCGCAACGTCAACGCCTATATGAATTCCAAGAGCCCGAAATTCGCTGCCGTCCAGGCCTTTGTGATGGCGTCCGCCAGCGCCCAGCTCGCCGTGGCCGCGGCTGAAAAGGCGGCCGCTGCGGCGGTCGACGCCCAGGCCAAACTGGACGCCCTGAATGCGAAACTGGACGAGGTGAATGCGCTGACGCCCGAACAAGTCGCCGCACTGCCGGAGGATGAGCAGCCGGCGGCCCTGGAAGCGCAGATCGCGGAACAGGAAACCGCGGTCTCGGATGCCGAAGCAGCGGCTGCCGCGGCCCAGAAAGAGGCTGACGAAGCAGCTGTCGGCACCGACGACGCATCGCTTGACGCAGCACTTGCCGACATGGCCAACAAGCCCGTCGACGCAGAGGTCACGGACTGGGCCAAGGATGTGCTTGCCGACAAGATCGACGAGGTGGCCGACAAGCTGGAAGCGGCTCAAGCGGCAGCGGCAACCGATCCGGTTGCTCCGGCTGATCCTCTGGAGCCGACGACCACCGAATAGTGCCTGAGACCAAGATTTGCCGCCGGGTTTCGACACGGCGGCATTTTTGTTGGCTGGCTGCGCCACTTCATTCCCGTTTCGCCATGCGATCACGGGGGGAAGAGGCTGCTAACCCCAGGTACGGCATGGAAAATCTCTGATCGCTGATATACTCTCCCCAATGTCGGGGTTCGACATTGGGGAGAAAATGACATGCCTAGAATTTCGGAGCTTTTTTTCAAAACAGCCGTGGTGTTTCTCATCGTGGGGATCGCGGCCGGCCTGGAGATGGCGATCTCTGGCAATCACGGCACCTTCCCGGCGCACGCGCACATCAATCTTCTGGGATGGGTCACCAGCGCGATCTTCGGTGGCTACTACGCGCTCAATCCGGCAAAGGCCGAGCGCCGGATCGCCATGATCCACTACGGGCTCTACACGCTTGGCCTGGTGATCATGTTGCCGGCTCTGTACCTGATGCTGCAGGGCAACCCGGCGCTTGAGCCGATCGTCGCCGGCGGCTCGCTGATTGTCGCCGCTGCCGTGCTGGTCTTTGCTTTCGTGGTCTTCTCGCCCGAAACCCAGCGCTCGGCCTCGGGGATACCTTCGGCCTTGCGCTGAAGCCACGTCAGGACGCGGGGCTGAATCTATCGGTCATCCCCGCGCTTCTTGGCCTGATCATGACGCGACGTGGCGACGCTGCGTGACGCCGGTGAAACATTGATCGACTGGCCACACTCAAGAGGCACTAGCGGCACTGCGTCCGCGCCGGCGTTCTCGTCCAGCGGTCCTGGAGGACAGCCCGTTTGCTCAGGATCAGGACTTACGGCCAGTTTGACAGCAGTGTCTCCATCTCGACCGTCTCGACCTGCTGGCCAAATCTTTGGTGATAGACCGTCAGCAACGCGTCATGGGTCGCGTCCGAGGAACTGCACAGCGCGTCAGTAACAAGAACCACCCGGTAGCCAAGGTCGATAGCACCGAGCACGGTGGCAAGCACGCACACATCCGTCTCGCCACCGGTGACGATCACCGTGTCGACGCCGCGTGCCGCCAGATGCGCTTGCAGCTTGCCTTCAGGCCATGGCGAATAGACATGCTTGTCGACCACAATTGCCGGCGGGCAATACCGCGCCAGCGACGGCAGCAACTCGATCATCTCCGGCCCAATGGTCTCGATCGTCATCGAAGCCCAGCGCTCATAGTAGCGCTTCCAGGTTCCCACGCCTTGCCCGGGCCGTTGCGCCGGCAAGAAGCGTGTGAACACGGTCTCGCGGCGATGTCTGTCGACAATGGTCTCGATGACGGGAAGAACGCGTGAAATCCACGGGGTTGCCCATTGCGAGGGTTCGGCAAATAATCTCTGCATATCGACGCACAGATGGACGCTGCGATCCCCGATCGGTCCGTATGCAAGGCCTTGAGCGGACATCCGTGCGTCTTTCCGATTGCGGCTTGGAGGAGATTGCTGAAACGCCGACGGCGTGCCCTCGTTCCTTGCCGCAGCGGTGGCATTGCCTGTTGCGATGCCTGAACGGCGGTTAACCACTTCGCCATGCCAGACCGAACCATCGGTTGTCCTGGCCGTTTACCGCCATGGAAGATCGCCAACCTAGATTTCGCTGTCACCCGGAACCGTCCGGCACATGGACGGTGTGGGATGACGTCGCCGATGCGCCGGCGGCCCTGGGAGGATGTATCCTTCTCGGTCGCCCATGGCAGCGCGCCAAGGCGGCCCGCGATGTGCTGAGGCGGATCTACGACAGTCACCTGGAGGCACGGTCGCTTCGCCGGCTAGCGAAGCCCTCAACCCCGGCGGTGCAGCGGGTCGACGAGCTGATCTCCTCGATCCGTGCCCGCTCTGTGGAAGATGCAAAATAGGGCGATTGCGATATTGGGCGGGGTCCAAGTCGAATCGGAAAACTCCAAGAACGAAATGCCACGCCGGCACAGGGATACTTGGCCTGGACTGCAGCCTGTGGTTGTCACGCAAGTCGTCACCGCGTCGCCGACCCCCGACCGCTGGGCTTCTTCTGTATTATTTCGTGACCGTTTGACCGGAACCATCCATCGCAACGCACGTTCGGGCCTATTCGCGATGCCTCAGGCAGACATGGCAAGCGAAGAGGGCGGGGAGGCAAAACAGGTGGGGGAGGAGCAATACACCATGTCGAAACGAGAAATCGGAACGTCTCCCGCATTGGGGAAGCGTGTCGTCGATCTGACGGCCAGGATGCGAAACGCCCGGATTACCGAGAATGAGATGAAAACCTTCCACAAGGTTGCTGCCATCATGGGGAATGGCGAAGGCTCCCTACGCCTCGATCCCGACGACCTGATCGCCGCGTCCTTCGTTACCGAAGCGCTGGGCGATACCCCGTCGAATTGACAGCCGGTTGCACGGCGATCATCCCCCCTGAAAATGCGAGGATTTGTGCCGTTGGAGCGTCATTGCTCGTCGATGCCTGGCCGGCGGCTTGACAATGCGGTTGCCGCGCGTGTTGCTCCTCGCAACCGAAACGGGTGGGGGTGGCGATGAAAAGAATCTACGAAAAGCCGGTGCTGACCAAGCGCGAGAAGCTATCGACGGTGATTGCGGCGATATCGTCCCGCTGATCGAACGCAATGCATGTCGCCCAAAAGCAGCGGTTTTGGGACAACGACATGCGTAAAGACAAAGGCTTGAAGCGCGTCGACTGAATCCGTTTCAGCGCGACGCGCTTTAAGTTCGGCTGGCCGTTGCTCTTGCCTGAGCGACGGAAAGGTCGAGCGCATTGCCGATCCGGTAGCGTTCGCCCAGAGTTCACCCCGCTGGCCCAGCCGGCGGGGTTTTTGCTTGTCGATGGTTGCGGTCAGCTGTGGCCGACAAAAGCCGGAATCCGTTCGACATCGTCTCTCGTCAGGCCGGCCGCCAGGCCGAACTGGCCGACGAAAACCAGGCTGTTGAAAGCCAGGCCGGCGGCCATGGCCAAAGGCACCTGCCAGACCGGCATGCCGGTGCCGGGCGCGTGGACGGCAATGCGCAGGCTGACGCGCCAGGATTCGGAGGCCAAGCGCCGCAGCGCCTTCGCCATGCGCGCGGGGCGCGAGATGGAGGTCAGGGCGGCGTATTTGCGGTCCGCGTCGCGGCCGGTGACCAGCGCCCGCCACACAAAGAACCTCAAGCCGCGCGGCGGATAGTGGCTGGCCAGCGCCTCGACCCTGACCATGTCATGGCCCTCTGCCCGCAATTGCTGGTTCAGCAGCGTGCAGGAGACCTTGAAGCCGTTGTTTTGCGGAAAGGGATGGCTGGCGAGCCAGCTTCGCCTGAGCGCGCAATTGTTGGCATTCATCGCGCGTTTGGCGGCAAAGCGCCGGTCCTGGTCGCGAAGTGGAAAGATCCACAGCAGTGCGAAGGTCCGCGAGGCAAAGTCGTCATGGCCAAGATAGGTATGGCCGTTCACCGCCACCGTGCGCGCATCCCGGAACGGCTGCAGCAAGGCCGGCAGCCAGCCCGGCTCGGCGACGGTGTCGGAATCGTTGAAAATGACGATGTCGCCCGTCGCCTCGGCAATCCCGCGGTTCTTCAGCTCGTAATAGCGCCCGTCTGGCAAAGCGGCGAAGACCACCGTCGCGGCCATGCCGAGCTCCGGCACCCTGGCGGTGATCTCGCCTTGCAGAAGCGGCGTCTCGCCGACCTCTCCGGGATGGACGAAGATCACTTGCGGCTTTGCCGCATATCCGAGATCGGTCGCGGCTTTTATCTCGCGGGCAAGTGCGGCGATGCCGACGCCGACCTCATGCCAGTCGATGGTCCCGGCATTCTCCATCTCGACGACGATCGAATAGCTTTCGCGCACCATGTCTTCGTTACCCCGGCCCTGAGGCCGCAGCCATACCCGATTGCGCCGGCCTTTGCAGCCATCCGCACGAAAAAGCTGCCAGCGTTCCCGTCAGACCCTGTAGCGCAGGCTGACGCTTCGCTCACACTTCATCGAAAGGCCTGCCGCGCCTGGCAGGGTCGCGTGCAATGGCGGCTTCCTCGGCGTCGTCAGGCAAGGCCTCGTCGCTGTTCTGGTAGGCATTGTCGTCGTCCTCGTCGGGTAGTTCGCCGTCTTCGTCTATGTCGGCGCCTTCGTCTTCCGGCACGCTATCGGGCAGGATTTTCGCGCCCCGGATCGGGTCCCGCTCCGTTGCTGGCCAGTCCTGCTGCTCCGGCGCTGGGGCTTCGACCTCGTCGTTGGTTCGCGGCTTTCTGCGCGGTTCCATCTTGGCCTCCTTGTCTGGAACTTGCCTCGTCTTTGAACTCATGATTGCGCCTGCCGGTTCCATTTGGAGGAACCGGCGGCGTTGCCGCATACGGGAACCAAATGCTTCGGTCTGCCTTGGCAAGGGAGACTATCGCGAGAAAGGAGCCCGACATGAAACCGCTCGCCCTCTTGCCATACGCGCTGATGCTGGCGCTGGCCGCCCCGGTGGCCGCTCAGACCAACGACCAAAGCGATCAGGCGCCTGCGCAGTCCGGAGATTGCCAGGTCGAACCGCAGGGCCAGAACGGCGTGCAGAAGCCGCCGGACGACGCCAACAGCAATCTGACGGGAAAGCTCGATCCCTGCGACGGCGTGTTGCAGCCGCCGCCCACCGGCGACCAGGGCATGACCGCGCCGCCGCCGGACCAGGGCAGGACCCCTGTGATCAAGCCCGGCGAGGTGCCGGCGCAGCCGCCGAAGCAATAGACCCCCGAACCTTGGTTCGGAACGGTCATGGTCAAACAAAAGGCTTTGCGACTGCCGACGAATCGTCAGGCGCGGTCGTTGCTTGCATTGCGCGCGCGTTGCGGGCGGCCTTGGCTTCGCGCAGCGCCGTCACCGGGTCGACGCCGGTCCACAGGATGCCGGCTGCCTCGGCGAAGCTCATGAACGCCCGCCGCGCCTGGTCGGTGGTGAGATGCCCGGCGCGCGCCGCATCGCAGGCCCGCAGCGCCGTGGCATGGATCGGCCCGCGCCGCGCCGGCGGCCATTCCTTCAGAAAATTCTGCATCTGCGCCAGCGAGGCAATGTCGCGTTTGAAGCCGGCACCGACGGCAATCGCCACAGGGGCGTGGAACAGCATTTCATCCATATCGAAGACCTCCCGCAAAGTATTTGCAGCGCCTTCAATGCGGATGGGGCCGATGCGGTTCCCGCAGGGGATGACCGACCGATCAATTAGCCGTCTCTGACGGAACAAGAGGCTTGCCTTGGCGTTTGCCTATCGAGCTCGTCAACTGACCAATGAATATCCCTGCCCAAAAGCGGGGAAGGCGAAGCTTGCGTTAAACAGGAGAGAACCATGAAAACCATTTTGATTCATAGCGTTGCCGGGCTGGCTCTGTTGGCCGGTATCAGCACGGCCGTTGCCGACGAGGTGATTGTCGTGCCCTCACAGCAAGAGGTGATCGTCACGCCTGAACAGCAGACGGTCATCCGCGAATATGTGCAGAAGAAGCCGCTGGCCTCGGTCAGTCTTCTGGGTGTGGAACTGAATGTCGGCTCCACTGTGCCTGATACGGTCGAGCTTCAGCCGATCGATGTTCCCGAAGTCCAGTACAGATATGTGGTCGTCAATGATCGCACCGTGCTGGTTGACCCCGGCACACGCAGGATCGTTCAGGTTATTGAATGATCGGACTATGATCCCAAAGAGCGGAAACCGGTTTTTGGAAAAAGATCATGATCAAATGCTCCGCCCGCCGTTTCCTACCAAGAGGGAGCGGCGGGCGTTGCCGGAACGGTCGATCGTTTCGTCTCAGGATGGAAAGGAGCTGTTCCCATGTTGCCGCATATCGAGAAGTTGCCGCATGTTGAGAACGTGGCCGCGTCCGTCGACAAACTGCTTGCCGAAAAGCGCACTGCCCTTTTGTCGATGAGGGATGCGATTGCAATATTGCGCGAGCGCACCGGAACCGAGCGCTCGGACGCGGATCTGGCAGGGCTGATCACCAAGAAGGCCGCACTCTTCGGCGTTGCGGTTTTGTCGGACAGAGACTGAGTTTGCCACTCAAGACGCCGGTCGAAAATTCGGCTAATGTTGCTGGGGATTTGGACCCAACCACGGAGGCAACAGTGACGGACGACAGGCAGGAACGCATTCGCCAGCGGGCACACGCAATCTGGGAAAAAGCTGGCCGGCCCGAAGGCGCGCATCAGCAGCATTGGGACCAGGCCGCGGCCGAGGTCGACGGTGAAGGCAAGAAACCGAAAGCCAGGGCGGCTCCGAAGAAAGCTGCGGCTGCGACGGCTGCCAAGCCCAAGGCTGCCGCGAAGCCGGCTGCCGCTGCCAAGCCCAGCAAAGCCAAGCCCAGCAAAGCCAAGTAAGGCTAGCCGGCTCTGCCATCCACAATGGGCTGGAGTGTGGTCTGCCTAAGCCGCTGATCTGCAGGCGGAACGGCGCGATCTCAGGCCGCAGCCGATCGGCATGAGCGCGCGAAGGCCAGGAAGATCACGCCTCCCAGGCGTAGCTGGAGAGCGCGAAGCGGATGCCGGCCGCTGCCATGGCCAGCTCGCATTCGGTGATCCGGCGCAGATTGCGGAGATAGCGCGCCACGGTCTCATGCAGCCGGTTGGTGCAGGCTTCGACGTAAGCGAGGCTATGGACGAGGATGCCGCTCGACAGCCTCTCGTCCTTCTCGGCAATGACTTTCCGGTACTGGCGGATGAAGCGGATGTCGTCGGCGATGTCCTGGCTGGCCATGCGCCAGGCACCCGCGAGACGTTCCCTGCGGTCGATCGATAACGTTGATATCAGTGGACGGGAAAGGTCGGCGAAGGCTGAGTGGTTTGCGGTGCTCATACAGGTCTCCCGTGGGATCGGGCATAGTACGTAATGTACGAAATTGAGTCAAGCAGATCTCGTACAATTTGAACGAATTTGGTTCAATTAGGGAAGGCCTGGCCCAGACATTTTCTGGCGCCATCGGCAAAAAACACCTTCCCCATCGCCGCGAACAGTGCTTTAACGCCCGCATCCACAGGGGTGCTCCGTACGGTCGGGGCTGAGACGGGGGCGGCAAGCCCACAGACCCTAGAAGCTGATCTGGGTAATACCAGCGGAGCGAGGCGGGCGATGTTTTCTGGCGCACAGATTTCCCTATACCCCATGGCCGACGATTTCGTCGGCGTCATTCTTGGCGCGCTCGGCGCGCTCGATCCTTATCGAGACCGGCTGCGGATCGAGACCGACGACATCTCGACCTTGCTGGTCGGGCCGCCCGAAGCGCTGTTTGCGGCCATGCGCGATCTATTTGTGGCGGCGGCCGCCAGCGGCAAACATTGCGTTCTGTCGGCGGCGATCTCGCGCGGTTGCCCAGGCGAACCGGACGATCCGATTTGCCGCACGGACGCGCTCAGTGAACCTGTCGGGCCGCTTGGCATGCGCAAGGATGCCGCCATTGCAGCGGTGCGGACGTCAGGCGCGACCGGCCAGCCGGCGGCGGCACAATTCTCGCTCTATGTCATGGGCACCGACGACCACATGGACGAGATCTACGGCTGCATCGACTTCCTGAAACAGTCCGGCGTCTACGAGCGCTCCAAAAACTTCTGCACCAAATTGCGCGGCGACGCCGGCGCGGTGTTTTCGGCGCTGAACGAAGCCTTCTGCCGCTTCGGGCCGGGCGCCGGCCACGTAACCCTCGACGTCACGGTATCGGCCAACAGCCCGTCCGCTGTCTGAGCTGCTTCTTACGCGCGCTGTCGAGGATCCTGCCGTGGCTGTTACGCCCGCTTCATTTCATGGGGGAGATGCTCCCGCTTCTGACCTTGCCCCACAAGGGAGCGGGGGAACTTCGACAATTGGCGAAAGCCGCGGCGACATCCAATCTCCCCCCTTGTGGGGGAGATGCCTGGCAAGGCAGAGGGGGGCGCTGTCCCGCCGGCTTGTCAACTGGTTGCATCTACGGCCTTCGGGACAATGTTCGAAAGTCGGCATTCCTTCGCGCCCCCCTCTGTCCTGCCGGACATCTCCCCCACGAGGGGGGAGATCGGCTGTCATCGCCGCAATCACCAGGGCAGCACCGGCCATCGTCTCGGTCGGGCTGCTCATCCTGGCGTGGGAACTTTATGCCCGCTTCTCCGGCATCAAGCCGACGATATTGCCGGCGCCGTCGCGCGTGTTCGAACAGGCGCTGTTGAACCGCGACGCGCTGCTCGACAATGCCATCCCCACCATCCGCGCCACATCAGCCGGTTTTGCCTGTTCGCTCAGCGCTGCATTCCTGCTGTCGGTGCTGGTCGATTTCTCGCCGTCGCTGCGCCGCGCACTGTTTCCGCTGCTGATCGTCAGCCAGACCTTGCCGCTGATCGCCATCGCGCCGCTGGTGGTGCTGTGGTTCGGCTTCGGCCTCACGCCGAAGATCATGCTGGTCGCGCTCGTTACCTTCTTTCCGATGATGGTGGCGCTGGTCGAGGGCTATGAGGCGACGGAGAAAGAAATCGGCCAGATGCTGCGCGCCATGGGGGCTGGGCGCAGGCGCGTCTTCCTCCTGGCGCGGCTGCCTTCGGCGCTGCCCTATTTCTTCGCCGGCCTGCGCATTTCCATCACCTATGCCGTCGTCGGCGCGATCTTCGCCGAGTATGCCGGGGCGGCGAAGGGACTGGGCATCTACATGCTCAACGCCAAGAACAATTTCCGCCCCGATCTGGTGCTGGCCGCCGTCGGCGTCAGTGCGGCGCTGACGCTGATCCTGTTCGCTATCACGGTGCTGGTTCAGCGCCTGGCCATGCCGTGGCAGCGAGCTGGGAAAGAACCGGCCGGGGAAGGGCCTTCGCGATGACCCGGCTCGAACTGCGCCACGTCAAAAAACGCTTCGGCGCTCTCGACGTGCTGGCCGACATCTCGCTGACCGTCGGCGCCGGTGAATTCGTCTCCATCCTCGGGCCCTCCGGCGCCGGCAAGTCGACGCTGTTCCAGCTATTGACCGGCGCGCTGAAAGGCGAGGGCGACATGCTGTTCGACGGCGTGCCGCTCGACGACCATGGCAGGCACTTTGCCTTCATGCCGCAACGCGACGCGCTGATGCCGTGGCGGCGCATCATCGACAACACCACGCTCGGCCTCGAGGTGCAGGGCGTCGGACGCAAGGCTGCCCGCGCCCGCACAGCACCCCTGTTTGCCGAGTTCGGGCTTGAAGGCTTCGAGCGGCATTATCCCTCGGAACTTTCCGGCGGCATGCGCCAGCGCGCCGCGCTTTTGCGCACGGTGGTGCAGCAGCGCGAGATGCTTTTGCTCGACGAGCCGTTCGGCGCGCTCGACGCGCTGACCCGTGCGGCCATGCAGCGCTGGCTGCAAGGCATGTGGCAGCGCCACCGCTGGACGGCGCTGCTGATCACCCATGACGTGCGCGAAGCCGTCTTCCTGTCCGACCGCATCTATGTGCTGTCGGCGCGCCCAGCCCGCATCGTCAGTGAGATCAAGGTGCCGCCGCGCGGCTCCGGCGCGGACGCTGAGCGCGACGCCGCGGCGCTCGAAGCCGAGATCCTCGACACGCTGCTCAACCCGCCTCGCCATTCCAAGGAGATGATGATGACTGAATTCACACGCCGCCAGGCCCTGCTGCTGACGCTGGCTGCCGGGCTGCCCACACGCGCTTACGCGGCGCCGCAAAAGGTCACCGTCGCGCTCGACTGGACCGTCAACACCAATCACATCGGCCTCTTCGTTGCCCGCGACAAGGGCTTTTATGCCGAAGCCGGGCTGCAGGCCGAAATCCTGCCCTATGGCGACACCGGCGCCGGCACGCTGGTCGCCAACCGCATCGCCGATTTCGGCATCGCCGGCGCCGGCTTCTTCACCCAGCGCGCCGCCGGCGCCGATCTCAAGGCGGTCTATGCAGTGGTCCAGGCCGAGACCGGCCGGCTGGTGTTCAACGCCGCGCGCACCGACATCAAGAGCCCCAAGAATCTCGACGGCCTGACCTATGGCGGCTTCGGCAGCGCCTGGGAAAACACGCTGATCTCGACCATGATCCGCCATGACGGCGGCAAGGGCAATTTCGAGACGGTGACGCTCGGCACCTCCGCCTATGAGGCGCTGGCCAACGGCTCGGTCGATTTCACGCTGGAGGTCTCGACCTGGGAAGGCGCCAAGGCCGAGCTGGAAGGGGCGAAGCAGCGCACCTTCCGCTACGCCGACTACGGCGTGCCCGACGAGCACACCACCTTCATCGCCTCCAGCGATGGTTTTCTCCAGGCAAACCCGAAGGCGGCCACTGCATTCGTCGAAGCGACGCGGCGCGGCTATCAGTTCGCCGTCGATCACGCGCAAGAAGCAGGCGATCTGCTGATCGCTTCCAACAAGGACGCCTTGACCGACCCGGCGCTGATCCACGCTTCGCTGAAAATGCTGGTCGACGGTCACTTTTTGCGCAGCCAAACCGGCGTCATCGGCACCATCGACAAATCGAAGGTCGAAGCGATGGGCACCTATCTCTTCAACGCCGGCATCCTGCTTGATGGAGACGGGAAGGCGCTGAAGGAACGTCCGGATTTTGCGTCGTATTTCAGCAACGCGTATCTGGGCGCCTAATCTCCCCCCTTGAGGGGGAGATGGCCGCGAAGCGGCCAGAGGGGGTTGGCCCGACTGGGCTCGACTTACTCCTGCAGATGGAGGTCGGCGCTTCACGCGCGGCGACCCCCTCTGTCGCCTCCGGCGACATCTCCCCCTCGAGGGGGGAGATCACGCCGTCACCGCGATCTACATATCGATCATCGAGCGCTTCACCCGCCCGATGATCGTGATGGCGCCTTCGAGTTCCGGGGGCGGGATCTTCATGTAGGAGGCCGGCTGGAACGGCGGGTTCTCGTTGGGGCGGTAGCGCTTGTAGGTGGCCTGGCCGCTTTCGTCCGAGATGACATAGCAGCCATTGGTCACCAGCCGCTTGTCCCTGAGGTTGACGAAGATGATCGAATCCGGCGGCGAGATCTTGTTCATCGACGGGCCGTCGACGCGCAGCGCGATCCATTCGCCTTGCTCGAGGTCGGTGGTGGGGATGGTCGGATAGTCGCTGAGATTGACCACCGTGTCCTGGCTGCCGAGCTCGCCGGCGCTGATCCATGAGATAACAGGCACGTCGACGGTGGCGGGCATCGGCATGACGATCGGCGCGCCGGCCTGGTCGAAGCCGAAATGGCCGTGGCCGCCGGCATGGTCGCCGTTGAACAGCAGCCAGCCGGGATCGACGCCGAACAGCCGGCCGTATTTCTCCGCCGCCTTGCGCGACAGCGGCCGGTTGCCGTTCTCGTGGCTGATCAGCGTGTTCTTGTTGATGTCGCGCAATACCCGCGCGGCATCGCTCGGCGAGGCATAGCCCGCCTCGGCCCGCGCCTGCTGCAATCTGTGCTTCGGTTCCTGCATTCGTACATTTTGCCTGAATTTTATCGTCCAAGGTGTACGATTTTGCTTGCGCAATGTTCGTACATATTGTACGAACAAACCATGAACGAGGCAAAAATCATTTCCGGCATGCCAAAAATCATTTCCGGCGTGAACGCGCGCTTCGTTCTTTCCCATTCGTCCGGGCCGTCCTCCTCCCCGGCCTGGACGAGAACCGGGGCTGATGTCCCGGATCCGGTCGTGTCACCCCTGGCGACCGGAACGGCCGGAGCCGTTCCTCCCCCGGCTCCGGCCACCCTTTTTGGCGAAGGTACCGCCGGCACTCTCGCGCAGGGCACATCCTGCATCCGCACCGAGGACGGCACCGTCATCCTGTTCGACCGGCGCACGGGCAGGGCGGTGTCCGCCGCCACCAGGCACGCCGCCGAAGCGGCCATGCTGCGCCTCGCGAGCCCCAGCACCGCCTGACGGGCCGGCTCCTCCATCGATTTTCACCCACGGTCCTCGGGCCGGGCGTGCCTTCGCGTGGCCGCGCGCAACCAATGGATATCGACATGACCGCCTACACCGACACCGAACTGCACGAGATCGCCGTCTGGCTCAGGGACGGCCTGTCGGCGTCGAAGATCGCCACCCGGTTTTCCACGCTGCGCGGCAGCCCGGTGTCACGCAATGCCATCATCGGCATCGTCCACCGCAACCAGGCGCTGAAGACTATCGGCTTTGCCAACCCCAAGGGCGGCCGGTCCGGCGGCCGGCCGAAAAAATTCGCGGCTGGCCACGCGGGCAAACCGGCAAGGCTTGCCGCACCGCCGGGGCAAGCAAAGCTGCCGGGGCAAGTGAAAGCCGCTGGGCAGTCCAAGCTGCCGGCGCAAGCAAAGCTGCCCGGGCCGGCCTGGCTGCCGCCGCGCCTGTTCCTGCGCGAGGCAGGCCTGGTGCCCGAGGGCGAGGCCTATCGCTTCAAGGTGCCGGCGCCGCGCCCGCGCGTCATCGGGCGCCAGCCGCATTTTGCCGCCATGCGCTTCATCGACTGCCTGTTCGGCCGCTGCCGCGCGCCGCTCGACCTGACGCTGGAGGAAGACCCCGACAACGACGCCCCCGGCAGCCGGCCGGGGCCGGACATGCTGTGCTGCGGGCTGCGCACCCGCGCGCTGAAGAGCTACTGCACCTATCACCAGGCGCGCTTCCGCCGGCCTGTGCCGGAGGCGGCATGAGCACCGCCGGCGGCATGTCCTGGGGCGAGCTGGCGCTGCTGCCGGAGCTGCCAATCTCCCCCCGTGTGGGGGAGATGCCCGGCAGGGCAGAGGGGGGCGCGAAGGAACGCCAACTTCGCTGTGCCCCGTTGCCGAGCGAAACTGGCGATGCGCGACTCCGAATGATCGACAGGTCGGCGGGACAGCGCCCCCCTCTGTCCTGCCGGACATCTCCCCCACACGGGGGGAGATCGAGCCTTCATCGCGGCCTTCGCATACCTTCAATTAGCTGCTCCGGTGCAAGCAGCAACCGTGGCGGCCAGCTCAGGAGGCCACGATGAGCGAGCGGCCGTTCATGCAGCTCTATGTCTCCGATTTCGTCGGCGACACGCTGCAGCTCTCCACCGAACAGATCGGCGCCTACATGCTGCTGTTGATGGCGATGTGGAATGCCGGCGGCAGCCTGCCGGACGACGACACCAGGCTGGCGCGCGTGGTGCGCATGTCGCTCAAGAAGTGGCGCGCCATCAGCGCCGACCTCTTGGTCTTCTTCGAGCGCGCCGATGGCGTCCTTTGCCACAACCGGCTGACCCGGGAGCTCGCCAAGAGCATGGTCAAAAGCGAGGCGAGGGCTGCCGCCGGCGCGCGCGGCGGTGCCGCCAAGGCCTTGAAAACACGAGGCGTGGGCGTGGCAAATGCCTGCCCTTCGCCACAGCATCTTCCAGAGTCCAGAAACCAGAAGGAAAAAGCTGCCGCTTTTTCCCGGGAAAACGCTCAGCGTTTGTCCCCCGAAAACGCCAAGCCTTTTCCAGAGCGTACTCCAAGGCCAAG
The DNA here is from genome assembly GCF_024746795.1 of Mesorhizobium sp. AR10. Classification (NCBI taxonomy): domain Bacteria; kingdom Pseudomonadati; phylum Pseudomonadota; class Alphaproteobacteria; order Hyphomicrobiales; family Phyllobacteriaceae; genus Mesorhizobium; species Mesorhizobium sp. AR10. The sequence continues at coordinate 5,059,730 of NZ_CP080524.1, read as the reverse complement.
AAAACCCGGCTGGCATCAACCAAAGACCCATACCGACGCCGCCAACACCATCATCGAGGAGATCAAACCCATGACCGCAGCCGAATTGCAGCAGGCGGCCAAAGCGCTGGCGGCGATGTTCTCATGCTTCCCGCAATCCGCCCTGGCTGATGTCGAGATGCAGATGCGCGGCTATCTGGCCGCCGTGCAGGATGCCGAGCTCGCCGACGTGCAGGCCGCCATCCAGCGCTTCATCCGCGGCGAGGCCAAGACCGACAACGCGCAGTTCTGCCCCTCCAGCGCGCAGCTGTCGATCGAGGTGCGCGAGCGCCGCCTGATGCGCGAGCTGATCGCCAAGCGCAGCGTGACGCTGGTGAAGGCGTAAAGCACCTCTACGACAAGTCGGCGGGACAGCGCCCCCCTCTGTCCTGCCGGACATCTCCCCCACAAGGGGGGAGATTGGCAGCCTCGCCCGCGCCGCCTTTCCCGCAACGTTGGCGATTGGCGAAAGCCGGCGCGACATCCGATCTCCCCCCTCGTGGGGGAGATGTCCGGCAGGACAGAGGGGGGCGCGAAGGATCGCCAGCCTCGCCAGCCATCGGCCACAACTCCACAAGGACCCCACCCATGAGCAAAAAAACCGCCCAGAAAACCAAACCCAAACCGCCAAAGCTGCCCAGGGGCGAGGCCGAGCAGGTGCGCATCCGCAAGGAGGTCGGGCATGATTTCGCGCTGAAGGACGATGCCTTCGGCCGCAAGCGGCTCGCCACCGGCACGCTGGAGGCGCGGCGCGTCTACGAGGTGTCGAATGACGGCTACACCTCGACCGGCGGCATCGTGCGGGTCACCGGCATCACCTCGCTGTCGCGCCAGCAGCGCGAGGCGGGCATGCGCTACCGCGAGGACTTTCGCTCATCAGCGCAGGATGGCGTCAAGCCGATGACCTGGACCGAGCGCGTCGACGGCGGCCGCTTCGGCGGCGGCGTCGCCGACCGCATCCTGTCCGCCGGCCGCGCCCACGCCGACGCCACCCGGGCGCTCGGCCACTGGGAGGTGGCGGGCGTGGTGCAAAAGGTCTGCTGTACTGGCGAGTCGGTGAAGAGCCTTGCGCAACAGAGCAGCGAACCGCGCGACGTGGTGACCAAGCTGCTCAAGATCGGACTGGATATTCTGGCCGTGCACTATGGGATGATGCTGATGCGCAAGCCGCGGTGAGGTTTACTCGCAGGCAACGCGATCAAACCGACCCAGGCCGTCCGGATCATTCGACCACTCACCGTGGGTCAAAATGTGATGTAGCTCGGCGGCACGTTTGCGCCACAACCTGACATGGAAGAAAAGAAAAGTGGAACAAGCGTGTTCAGCTCCGCAGTGATATAGCGGCTACTGGATCTTACTGTCTCGAGCCGCCTTAACATCGTTGAGCCCCCTCAGGGCATCATGATTACCGGTGCCAGCGGCGGCGCGGAAAACCTGTTCAGCGTCGCTGAAACGTCTTAGTTTCAGATAGGCATAGCCACGCATCACCATCAGGCCGGTGCGCTCGGGCGCGATGCGCGAGCGCTCGTCCAGCGCCATGATCGTTTCGACATAGCGGCCCTGGTCGAAAGCGCTGCTCGCTTGCGCCTCGAGCAGTGCGGTTCTCACTTCCACGCTGCGTTCGGGATCGAGCGGCGCTTTGGACGCCGCCGCCGCCGCCATGTCGGACAGTCCGGCGCGCAGATAGGCCAGGCTTTGGCCATAGGCCGCGTCAGTGCGGGTCTTGCCGGAGCCGTGGAGCGCGGCTTCAAAAGCTGCTGCGGCCTCGACCGGTCGATTGGCCTCCATAAGACACCAGCCAAGGGTCAGCGCCTGTTTCGGCGCAAGCGTGGTCGGGTCAATGCTGCTCGAGCAACCTCGGACCTGCTTTCTTGTCCTGGCGCCCGAACCCGATCGTATCGTGTCCTGGGCGGTAGCTGCCTGGTCTTGAGCTGCCTGATCTTCAGCCTGGTCCTGCTTTGCACGCGCGTGCGTCCGAGCTCCCGCTTCGGTACCCTTCCCAACCGCCGCCGTCTCGATGCTGCGCTCACTGACCGTCGGTATCCGCTCGGATCGCCCTACCCAGGCGGCCTGTATTTCCCGCGCACCCGCCTTGTCGCCGATTTTCCAGCGTGTGAGCGCCAAGCCATAGGCGGATGGTTCGTCATCCGGCTTCCAATCCAGCGCAAGCTTGAACCATTGCGCCGCCGTTTGGGACTGGTTCAATGCATCAGCATACCAGCCGAGCTGTTGCGCTGACGCTGCATCCTTTGCGGCGTAAATCTCTTGCACCATCCGCTGCAGCACCTCCGCGCTCAGCGGCGCCGGCGGCGTGACGGCCAGCAGGTTTGCGGCCGCCGCAAGATAGACGCGCCGTATGTCATCGTTGGTGTCGCGCCATTGGTAGAGGACGGCCTCGGCATCCGCGGGGCGGCTCAGGTTAATCAGGGCCAGTGCCAAGCCCTGCGAGGAGCTCGCAGTGTTTTCCTTGTCACGGGCCCTGCGGAACCAGGCTTCTGCTTCCTGGGGATTGTTGCGGCCCACATGGTACCAACCCAGCAGCAAATCGTCGGAGGCAAGTCCGCCTTCCTGAGCCAGCATCTTGACGGTTGCGAGGTCTTCAGGCGCGACGACAAGCTTGGGATCGGCATCGGCATTGGCGAGGCTCTGCCTTGAAATGTCGCCGCGAACCGCTGCAAATTCGCCCTTCCCGTCGGCCGCCTTCTGCTCTTTGGCCAGAAGCTGGTCGAGACTTGGCCGCGACAGCAGCGGCAGGGCTTTCTGAATCGTGGCGACGCGCTCCTCGGGCTTCTTGCAATTGTTGAGGACGTAAAGGTAGGCGTCGCGCGCCCGGTCCTCGCGGTTCGTGTGCGCAAAGGCCTCGGCAACACGCCACAGGACATCGACATCACCGCATGTCAGCAAGCTTGAATTGGTCGAACCGATGCGGATCACGGCATCGTATTGTTTGAGTTCGGAAGCGTTGACCAGCTGCTCCCTGGCCTCCGCGGCCGCCAGCCTGTCGAGCAGGTCCGCCGGCGGCTGCCAGCTAGCTTCAGCTGTCTGCCTGTCGGCAATCGCCTTCCTGACATCGGCGAGCTTGCCTTCCGAATAGAGCTTCCACATCTGTTCGAGCTGCGGGTCACCCTCCTGACGAACGGCAAGCGGGTTTTCCGGCGGCGTCCAATCCGGATAGAGCGCCTTCAATCGGGCAATTTCGGCTTCCAGGCGTCTGGTGTCGCCCTTGGCCGCAAAATAGCGGAGCGCCGTCTCATCGACCTTTGGCGGCGGAACTGATCCGCTACTAGGCTGCGTGGGCACGGTCGTCGCCGGCGCCAACTGCGCAACATTGGTCGGTTGCGAATATGCGGCCTGGGAGCGGCCATCATCTGCGGTGTGCTGGGCGCCAGCGGCCTGGGTCACGGCGGAGGCTGGCGGCGGGGCGGCGTCCAAATAGCCGCCGTTCCGGATCACCAATATGCCAAGCGCGACCACGCCTGCCGTTATGAACACCACCGGTTTCACAGGCACTCTCGGTGGTGGCGTCGCACATAGGACAGCGCAAGCAGTTGCAGGGTCGAGGGATAATACTCGGTCGGCGTGAAAGCCTGCAGTTCGGCGCCCAATCGCGAGCCATCGAGCACGCAGGACACGAGCGCGGGAATGATGCGGTAGCCATTGTCGGCAAGCAGTTCCCTGGTTTGCCCTGTCGCGATATCGACGATGCGTACGCGCCCGTCTGGATCCGGCATCTGGGCCAGGAATGGCTCCAACAATGCCCGGTCGCGACTTCCCGAGCGGACAAGGTAGAGCGGGATGCGGACGGCGTTGTAGCTGAATTCCTGAGGGAAACCGTCGGCAGGCCGCGGCTTGGCCTTCAACGAAACCCAATCCGGCGGCAAGTTCGACGGGCCGATTTTCATACTGCGGACAAGCAAAGCCTTGCCATTGTCGGCCAACTCACGCCAGGGGCCGTCTGGCACCAGCTCGGCCATGACCGGCAGAGCCTCGAACACCCAATAGGATGGGTTGACCACCGGACCATCCGCCCGGTCGCCGGCTCCGAAACCCGAATTTCCCGGTTTGAGCAGCACAAGATCGCCCACCGTCTCCAGGCCTCCGTCGGCGAGCGCGGTGGCAATGTTGATGGCCGAACCGGTGAGATCAGGACGGTGCCAGGCGGAGCCGGCGAGCGCCAGGCCGTAGGCAATCAGCAGGTCGCCATCGGTGGCATTGTTGGTGTCGGTCACATGCGGTGCCGTGCCAGGATCCCACTTCCAAGCCGCCAGTCCGTCGTCCCGTACCAGCATCTCCGTGCGGGTAAACGCCCAGATGCGATCGAAATCACCCCGGTTGTCGGCAAGATAAGCCAAGAGCAGTCCGTATCCCTGTCCTTCACTATGACTGATGTTTCCATTGGCGTTGTCGACGATTCTCCCTGCCGGGTCGAGGAACTTTTCTTTGTAAAGGCTCCATTCCCCGGCCGTTATTGCGCCAGCCGCCATGGCTGGCTGCACCGCTACAACTGGGAACAGTGCGGCGAGAAGCAGAAGGAAACATCGAGCCGAACGTCTCACTTTTTCCTGCCCAGCGAACCCAGCAGGCCGGCTGTTGCGAAACCGAGCAGGATCGACAGCAGAGTCAATATGACCGCATAAGATAGAGCATTGGCCGATAGCCAATTGGCAATGATGAGGCGGTAGTTCGAAAGCGAGAATGGCTGCGTCTCAACGAAATCGAAACGCGTGACGTCGACCGTGGCTACCTTGTTGTCAGCGGCATCGACCGTCGTGAGGTGCCCCCCCATCTGCCGCCACGTGGCCTGTTCCGTCAGCGCACGAACCCCATCGTGCAACGCGCCGACGGTAGGTGCGGTAACAACTGTCCAGGTGCCGCCATCCACTGGGCTGGCTTCCTGGGCGACGACAAGACTGGCGCTGCCTTGCGGCGTGAATTCCGCGGCGGAGCCAGGAAATATCCGAAAGGAACTCATCGATATGTTGAAGGTCCTGCTCATCCAGTCCTCAAGCGAACTGATCTGGCCGCGCCAGCCGCTGCCACGCAGCTTTTCACGCCATTGGTCGAATGTCGCTTCGGTGTTCGGGTGAATGGAGGCGACAGTCTCGCCCCAGGTGGAGGAACTGTCGCTCGAAACGCCAACCTGCGCCAGCACAGCAGGCGGCACTTGCGAAATCGCACTAACGAAAAGTGCGTTCCTGTCGCCTACGGCCGCGGCCGCAGTTGAGGAATCAACAGGAATAAGGCGCCCTGCGGCCACCGACATTCGCGCCATCAGCGTCACCCCAGCGGAAACAGTTTCAGGCTGTGTGCGATCCATGATCAACGGGATCGCGTATTCGGACCTGCCATAAGGAAAACCGGTTCCGCTGATTGCGGCAAGGTTGGGAGTCCTGGCGACACGCGCGAAGCTCGGCATCACGAACTCAGAGCTGTCAAAGACAACGAAACGTTGACTAGCCTGTGCCGGCGCACCAGGCGCACAAGTCGCATCTGCCTGGGTCATGAGAATGGCTTCAAGCGCGATGGTGTTGTCGCCCGGCCTAAAGTGCCGCATCGTAACTTTGATCGGCAGATGACGCAGGATTTCCCCGCCGGAGGTCGTGATTGGTACCGTCGCGGCGATGTTGTCGTTAACATACACGTCGATGTGGCTTCCCGGCAGGACCTCCTCCGAATAGGCGGCATCCAGCAGGATGGTCGCTTCGCCATATGCCTCGGCATAGAAGTCCGAAGGCACTCCCACTGCGAAATCGGTGCGTAGTCTGCGTCCGGCGAATTCCAGCGTGCTCACGCCCAGTTCTGAAAATTTGAAACTGCTGGCGCTCAAAAGCATCGGCACGTCAGGCGTGCGCCATGCGCGCGTGGAAAGGCTGGTCCGCAGGCTGCCGGCCGGCCGATCGACCTGCTTGGCAATGTCGTCGATCGCCATGTCGACAGCTTGCCAGTTTGGACCACTGACGACCAGGGTCGACGGACCGAGCCTGGGATCGTCTACCAGCGTCGCGATCGGCCCCGCTTCTGCGCCCGCGGGTATGTTCACCAGTGCTTTTGAGAGTTCCGAGGCCGGCCCCAGAACGATTGTCGCCACACCGGGCCTGACCGCCGGCGATCCGGCCTCGCTGACCTCGAAGGACTGATTCGGCATGTTGGCAATCAGGGCCAACGCTTCGCCCAATCGCACTGCCGGCGATGTCGAAATGGTCTGTCCCATGGACGGCACAATCAGATTGAAGGTCGTCGTGCCGGATTCGTCGACGCCGATCGCGCGTAGATCCTCGACCCGCTTCCAGCGACCAGCTTCAGGGCCGTCAAACGACAGAAAAGTCTTGGTCGTGTCGACTTGTGTCCACAGTTCATAGGTCGACTCAATGGTGCAATCGGTGCGATGCCGCTGCACCGCGGATATGGCAATGTCATTCAGCCCGGCATGCAGAAGCTTCGCCGGAACGCTGACTGAGATGTCGGAAGAATTGTCCGACGAGGCGATCGGCGCGTCTACGACTTCGCTGCCGTTGATGAATACTTTCAAACGCGACGCCTCAGGAGCGACGATGACAGCGTTCTGATAGCCCAGATGAAACTCAGCCTTCGACGCCGCCTGTTCCGGCGTCAGAAAAATTGACCAGGAGCGCTGCGAGTACTCTCCGGAAAACACAAGCTCGACGAATGGGACGATGTATCGTCGCGCCGATGTCCCGGTCTGCTGCACGGTACCACTTTGGGCAGGTGTCAGACCGGCTGGGGGTGCGGAAGGCGGAGTTGCCGGCTGACCAGGTGCGGGAATAGCCGGCTTTTCGGTCGACATGTCGAACGGGCTTGTCTGAGAGCTTGCGGGCGACACGCCCAGCACCAGCAGAAGCAATGAAAGGGATGCGAAACCGGCCCTCATTGCCGCTTCTCCGCGAGCTTTCCCAGGGGCTCGGCGCCAGAGCGGCCGCGGATGTCACGCCAGAAGTAGACCAGACCCCGGGAGGTCTGAAAGATCGCCAGCCGCAGGAACCAGAATGTCCCCCGCAGCAAGCCCGGGTTTCCTCTGCGCGAAAGCTGGAACTGTTCCCACTGCTTGGAGTTCGCGAAGATTAGATCGGCCACGAGCCGATGGTGCACGGCTTCCGTTGGCATGTAGAGACAGCCGACCGCAATGCTGTCTGTCGTCCGTTCGAAGTTTCGGATTGTAACGGGCAACACGGCTTCAGTGCCGTCGGCGAACAGCTTGAAGCGAATGCCCGCCTTGGCGTCCTTTGCCAACTCCTCCATGTCCCCACCGAATACCAAGACCCTAGCGCCGTTGGCCGACACATTTTCGATAGTACCCTGAAGCCATTTGCCGGAGACCTGAAAATCGCAGCGGCGGCTGACCTTCACCCGTCGCGTGGCGGTACGCTCTCCGCGCTCGGACACGACGCCGAGCGCGCAACCGGCGATAATCAGGTTGAGCAGGTTCCAGCCCCCTACGACGAGCGTCACATCGGCTTTGAACGGCTCTGCATAGACCTTGTAGACAGTCATCGCCACGCCAACGAGCAGGATGCCGAAGATGGCGAAGAACGGCTTGCCGATTTCCGAAAGCCGACTTGTCGCGATCGATTCGTCCTTGGCGGTGACCTTGAACGTCGGCTTGCTCGGGTTGAGAATCACGGAAATCACGGCGGGAAGAAGATGGACCGTCTGCACATACTCGTAGAGCTCGGAGACCCATGGCCAGCGGAACGCGCCATAGAGGTAGTTCTGCATCATCAGGTTCACGATCATGTAAGTGAGCGTGTAGGCCATGAACTCGCCGCCGGAGGCGGTAAATATCTGTAGATCGAAAAACAGATAGAACAGCGGCGCGACCAGAAAGATCGTGCGCGGGAAGGGAAACAGCCAGAACAGCGTCGACGACATGTAGCAGAGACGTTGCGGTATCGAGAGCCCGCGCTTGAAGAGGGGGAATCGAAAACGCAGGATCTGCATCATGCCCTGCGCCCAGCGGCTCCTCTGACCTATGAAACTGGCGAAGGTTGCCGGCTGCAATCCCGCGATCAGTGGCTTGTCGACATAGACACTGTGCCATCCGCGTGCATGAAGCTCGATAGCCGTCTCGCAGTCCTCGGTAATGCTGACGCCGCTGAAGCCCTGTGTTTCCAAAAGGGCTGCGCGACGCAGCACCGCGGCAGATCCGCAGAAAAACGCGGCGTTCCATTTGTCGAGACCGCGCTGGATGATGCCGTAGAACATCTCGTTCTCCGACGGCATATTTTCAAAGGTTCGCAGGTTTCGCTCGACAGGATCGGGATTCAGAAAGAAGTGCGGCGTCTGGACGAGAAAAAGCTTGGGGTCCTCGTCGAAATAACCAACGGTTTCCTTGAGAAAATCACGCGCCGGCGCATGGTCAGCATCGAACACCGCGACAAGCTCGCCCGTCGACTGTGCGAGACCATTGTTGAGATTGCCGGCCTTGGCGTGCTCGTTGCGATCGCGAGTCAGATAGGTCACGCCCATCTCGGCGCTCAATTTCTGCAGTTGGGCGTATCGCCGCTCGGCATTGTTGGCGTCGCCGATCTTGTCCGCATTGCGCTTTTGAACAGTGCCGCCATCATCAAGGAGCCAGACGTGCAGCCTGTCGGCCGGATAGTCCATGCCCTTGGCTGCAGCCATCGTGTTGGCTAACAGCTCGGGATCTTCATTGTAGGTGGGAATGAAGACGTCGACGGAAGGTAGACGGTCATTGGAATTTGCGCGTGAAGGACGCGGCGCCAGTGGAAGGGCAACCACGAAAAGGCTGAGCGCCAACATCATCACGCTGTACATTTCCGCCAGGTAAAGCAGAAAGCCGGGAATGAAGTTTTCCAGCTGGTTGACCGGCGGTAGCGTGCTTGTCGTGCGCCAGTACACATAGCGCATTACGATGGCGGTGCCGAAGGCAAGGGCCACCAGACGCCAAATGCCATCGGGCCGGATCAGCTTGAGCACCATCATCGCAAAGAGCACGCACATGCCGGCAACCAGCTGGGTTTCCAGGCTGATGGGCAGCGTCACCATCGTTATCACGCATATGGACGCAAACGCCCATTGCACGATGGTCAAGAATTTCTGCATTCAATGCGCCTTTGTCTTCGGACGCCTGCCGGCCACCGGTCGATCGCATTTCGCCACCGACTGCGAACCGGGTGCGCTTCCTTCGATGGAGCGCCTCACCACCGGGCAGGCAACACACTGGAACGCGCAACGGTTGATATCGGCTTCCTGTCCGACACCTACTCATGCTGACGGTTAACGAATGGTTTACGGCATCAATTGCAGCTGCCTGTCGCATCACTGGGGACGCAAGGTGGCGGCGGAACAATCGGCACTGTGCGCTTGGCCCCGGCGTCCGTAGGAAGAGTCGTTGTCGCAGGTACAGGGGCCATGGCAGCCGGCAGCGCGGAATCGGCACTCTTCGATCCCGGCGGCGGCGGCACGATCGGACCCATCGCCACGGGCAACTCGGGCGCCGGTAACGGCTCGGTCGAAGCTTGCCGTTGCGTGCTGCGAACACGACGGGGTGGCCGTGTTGCAGGCGGCGTGGTTACCGTTTCGAAGCGCGACACACCGACCGGATAGATGGGCTGCCCAAGTTTGCCCAGTGACGGATCGGGCGCGGCGGGTTCGCCGTACGGGTTCCAGTTGCGCGTTTTGAAGTACGAGGTAATGGTATAGCCGTACATGACATCGAGAAGTCTTTGCTCAGAAGCGCTCTGGTCGCAGAGGCGCAGGCGCACCTGGATAGATCCTTTGTTGCCAACCCAAGTCTGGGTGATGCCGGTGGAACTGATGCGTTGCCAGCCGTAGAGACAGGTGTCGCCCGATGCGGAACGACCCGCCGCATAGCCGAAGGGTCCATATTTGTTCTGAACGTAATAAGGCGACCGTACCATTCGGATACCCGGCAATACTTGCCGCATTTCCGAGCCAACGTCGCCGAGGGGAAGGTAGCCTTCGCGAAGCCGGCTCTCACCCGCTATGGAACTGTCTACTGGTCCGAAAAATTGAACCCGCAACATGTTCTGGCCCGGCGTGCGCGCCGAAGTCGCCAGCAAGATGTCCTGCTGTGTGGCATTGGCGAACCGTCGTTCGACCACTGCAGTGATGGCTGGGCCGCCTGGTGCCGGAAATGCGAATGCTGCTTGGGTCGAGACCAGGCTCGTTCCTGACGGATTCACGAGTGGCGGCGGTTGGGCGCAACTGCCAAACGCCAGAACTGACGCCAGACCTACCGCTTTCAGGATCGACGCCGCGCGAATGCCAAATAGTCTGGCTCCTCGAATTGGAGCAAAAAGCACCCGTGATGGCGGGCAGGCATTGAGAAGCCCGGCAAAGTCCATGAATGGGACGCTACGAGATTCGCTATGGTTGCCGAAGGATTAATGCCAGCAAACCTCAATTTGCCCCCAAATAAAGCCGGGACCGAGTCCAATTTGCCACGGGTCCGTCATCAGATTTTCCATATCGCACGATCTGGGCCAGCGATGCCGAAGCGGCGTTCACCCAAAGTCAGCTATGGGTCATTTGACGCCCCCTCGACGCCCGCTATCTCCCCATCTCTTTCAGAACCGCCCGTTCCACCGCCGGCTCCGGCATCTCCGCGAACGGCGTAGCCAGATGGTGGCGGTAGCTGCCGCCGATGAAGACATGGAGGTCGTCGCAGAAGCGGTCCGTCATTTAACTGGCGTTGGGAACGGCGCGCGCGATGTCGCGCTCCACTGCGGCGTCGTGACGGGAGGGCGAGGCGCTGCCCCTTTGCGCCCGCGAAAGGTCGCCTGTAGCGGAAGCAGTTCGGGCAGGCTCCAGTAGCCCCCATCGGATGCAAAACACGATATGATCGCGCCCCAGGCCAATTCGCCGACGGAAGCCGATGCCCATCTTTTCAGTCAAGCACACCACCGTCTATCGCTACAGCCAGCCCGTGAGCTTTGGCGAGCACCGGCTGATGTTCAGGCCGCGCGACAGTTTCGACCAGCGGCTGCTGGACCACGCTTTGTCCGTGGACCCCGCGCCGCAGGAGGTTCGCTGGATCCATGACGTTTTTGGCAATTGCGTTGCGGTGATCGATTTCGAGCATTCCGCCAGGGAATTGCGTTTTGAAACGGACATCCGGCTCGACCACACGCCGCAGCATGCGCCTGAATTCCGCATCGACGAGGCGGCGCTGAACTATCCGTTCTCCTACGATCCCGACGAGGCGGCCGACCTCGCGCAGACCATGGAGCGCCATCATCTCGACGATGGCGACGAGGTCGGCAAATGGGCGCGGCAGTTCGTCAGTGCGGCGGGAAACACCGAGACCGGCACATTGCTGATGACGCTTTGCTACGCCATCCACGAGAGTTTCGTCTATTCCCGCCGGGTCGAAACCGGCACGCAGCCGCCTGTCATGACCTTGCATCTGCGCAAGGGCACGTGCCGGGACTTTGCGCTTTTCATGATGGAGGCGGTTCGCTCGCTCGGCTTCGCCGCCCGCTTCGTCACCGGCTATGTCTATGTGCCGAGCCGCGACAGTGCCTCGGTGCGCGGCGGCGGCTCGACCCATGCCTGGTGCCAGGTCTACTTGCCAGGCGCGGGCTGGGTTGAGTTCGATCCCACCAATGGCATCGTCGGCAACCGGGACCTGATCCGGGTTGCCGTGGCCAGGCATCCCCAGCAAGCCATACCGCTTTCCGGAAGCTACTCCGGAAGCGCCGCGAGTTTTCTGGGGATGACCGTCGAGGTCAAGGTGGCGAAGGAAACCGGCGCATAGGGGCTCCCTCGGCGTGGGTTTCCGGGCGTCCGCAACAATCATTGGCGGCTGGAGCCGGGTGAGAGGTGCTCCCGCCCGGGGCCCCTCTCACCCGCATTTGCCCGATCCGGGAGGGGACGGATCGGGGCAATGTGACCTCTCCCTCGAAGAGAAAGGTCAGGCCGCCAGCGCCCCCGCTGTCTCATCTCAACGCCCCTAAAAGAGCGCCCGTTCCACCGCCGGCTCCAGCGATTCCGCAAACGGTGTCGCCAGATGGTGGCGGTCGCGGTAGGCGAGCTTGCCGCCGATGAAGACGTGGCAGGTCCGGGCGTCGCAGAACAAATTGGTCATGTCGATGTAGCTGGCGCCGGGAACGCCGAGCACGATGTCGCGTTCCACCGCGGCGGTGGCGTCGTTGGCGGCGTAGGCCCGCGTCTGGTCGCACAGCGACGGCGCCTGTCCCTGCCACAGCGCGCGCGCCACGCAGGTGTCGACATGCTCGTCGTTGAAGGGCACGTCGCGGATGAAGGCGACCTTCAGCCCGGCCTTGCTGAACGCCTCCAGGGTGGAGCGCAGGCCGGCCCGCCAGTCCGCGTCCTGGCTGTCGGGCACCTGCATGCCGATCGCCATCTTGCGCGAGCTCGCCAGCGCGATCTCGGAGATCACCACCAGGCTCGGCCGCGCGGCGATGATCTCCTTGATCGATTGATCGCGCCATTGATCGCACTCGGTGTAGTCGCGCTTCAGCTGGGTCACGTAGACCGTCAGACGCGAGGCCCGGCAGGAGGATTTGAGCCAGGTGACGACGCGATAATTGTTCTTCTGCGCCGCCTCGATCAGCGGCGTCGACCAGTGGTCGGCATGCGAATCGCCGAACAGCGCGATCGACCGTTCAGCGTGCCTGGCGCCGAACACGCAGGGCTTCGGCTTCACGGTCGCGTAGCTGAGGACGCAGCCGGCCCGGCGCACGGTGGAAGGTCTGGCGGCACTTTCGGCAACGAAGCGCTGCTGCGCGTCGAGATCATGCACGGCCAGCCGCGCATTGGCGTAGGTGGCAGCGACGCTGGTGCCGGTGAGGAGGACGGCCGGCACCAGCGCCCGCGCCGCATTGGCCATCAGCCAATTGTTGCGGCGGATCGGGTTCTCGATGAAATGGTAGGTGAAGATCGACAGCGCCAGCGTCAGCGCCAGGCAGGCAAGCCGCTCCGGCCCGGAAAGGTCGGGCACCAGCATCGTCGCATAGACGATGACCGGCCAGTGCCAGAGATAGAGCGAGTAGGAAAGCTTGCCGACCCATTGCAGGGGCGGCAGCGCCAGGACGGCACTGAGGCCATTGCTGGCCCCATTGTTCTCGCCCGCCCCCGCCAGCAGCAACAGCACGGTGCCGGCCACCGGCACCAGCGCCATGAAGCCGGGGAAGGGCGCCTCCTCGGTAAAGCTCAGATAGGCGGCGCCGATCAGCGCCAGGCCGAGCCATGCCAGTGGCGCGCCGAACCGTGGGCGTTCTTGCCAGAATCTTTGCGGCACCATGGTGGCCAGGCCACCGGCGGCGAATTCCCAGGCGCGCAGCGGCGAGAAATAGAAGGCCCAGGGCTGCGCCACGGTGGTCAGCCAGGCGCAGACGGCGAAGGAGACCAGGCCGGCAACGCCGATCACCAGCATCGCCATGCGCTTGCCCGGGCGCAGCCATGCCGCCAGCAAGAGCAGCGCCGGCCAGGCAAGGTAGAACTGCTCCTCCACCGACAGCGACCAGAAATGGATGAACGGGTTGCTGGTCGCGTCCGCGGCGAAATAGTCGAACGACCAGCGGATCAGCCACAGATTGATCGCATAGGCCGAGGCGAACATGGCGCCCTTGGAATAGAGCGACTGTTCCTCCGGCGACAGGATGAAGGCGCCGGCCACCAGCGTGGCGAGGATGACGAACAGCGACGCGGGCAACAGCCGCCGGGCGCGACTGGCGTAGAAGCGCCACAGGTCCAGCCGGCCGGTCTCTGCGATCTCGCTCACAAGATGCTTTGTGATGAGATAGCCGGAGATGACGAAGAAGATGTCGACGCCGACAAAGCCGCCGGGCAGGCCGGTCAGGCCGAAATGAAAGGCGACGACGCCCGACACCGCCAGCGCACGCAAGCTTTCGATATCCGGACGGAACGATGCTGACACGATGAAAACCTCGTGTAGTTCGTTGAAAGCCTACCCATGCGCAGACTCGACCGTATAAGCCGATATCGCAATGCAACAAATCTATCGCAGTGCAACATTAGTGGAATTGGGCGCGGGAAGCTGCCAATCTCCCCCACAAGGGACCCACAAGGGGGGAGATTGCTTGTCCCCCGCCTAGGTCACCGCTGCGCCACCGCGCTCGAGAACAGCGCCCGTTCCACCGCCGGCTCCAGCGATTGCGCGAAGGGCGTCGCCAGATGGTGGCGGTCGCGGAAGGCCAGCATGCCGTCGATGAACACGTGGCAGGTGGTCTGGTCGCAGAACTTGTTGGTCATGTCGATGTAGGTGGCGTTGGGCGTGCCGCGCACGATGTCGCGCTCCACCGCGGCGATCTCGTCATTTGCGGCCGTCGCCCTCGGTGTGTCGCACGCCGCCGGCTGCTGCCCGCGCCACAGCGCGCGCGCCACGCATTTGTCGACATAGCTGCCATTGTAGGGCACGTCCCTGATGACCGCGACCTTGATGCCGGCCCGGCTGAACGCCTCCAGCGTCCAGCGCAGACCGTCCCGCCACTCCTCGTCCCAGTTGGCGTGCTTCAATTCGTCAGGCGATTCCCGCATCACATTGCCCATCGAGAATTCCGAGATCACCACCAGTTGCGGATGGAGCGCGATGATGTCCTTGATCGATTGGGCGCGCCACTCATCGCACTCGGTGTAGTCGCGCTTCATGCGCCAGTTCCAGGTCGTCACCCGCGAGGCCCGGCAGGAGGATTTGAGGTAGGTCACCACCTGGAAATTGTTGTTCGCCGCCGCCGCGATCAGTGGCGTCGACCAGTGGTCGGCATGCGAGTCGCCGAACAGCACCACCGAGCGCTCGGTGTTCCTGGGGCCGAACACGCAGGGTTTCGGCTGGACGGTGGCGAAATCGAGCACGCAGTCGACGTTGCTGGCGCGCACGGTGGAATTCTGCGCCGCACTTTGGGCGATGCTGCGTTGCTCGGGGCTGAAATTGTGATCGGCAAAGCGCGCATTGCCATAGGCCGCGATCACCCCGGCGCCGGTCAGCACCGCGGCCGGCACCAGGGCCCTGGCCGCTCCCGCCATCAGCCAGCCATTGCGGCGAATCGGGTTCTCGATGAAACGATAGGTGAAGGCCGACAGCGCCAGCGTCAGCGCCGCGCAGGCAAGGCGCTGGAGGCTGGAGAGGTCAGGCACCAGCATCGCCGCATAGACGATGACCGGCCAGTGCCAGAGATAGAGCGAGTAGGAAAGCTTGCCCAGCCATTGCATCGGCGGCAGCGACAGGAAGGCGTTCGGCAGGTTCTGCGCCGCGCTTTGGCCGGCACCGCTGCCGCTGAGCAGCACCAGCACCGTGCCGACCACCGGCACCAGCGCGATCACCCCGGGGAAGGGGGACTCCTCGCTCACCATCAGGTAGGCCCAGGCGATCAGCGCCAGGCCGATCAACGCCTGTCCGGTGGCAAGCAGCGGCCGGTCACGCCAGAATTTTGCCGGCGCCATGGTTGCCAGGCCACCGGCGGCGAATTCCCAGGCGCGCAGCGGCGAGAAATAGAACGCCCAAGGCTGCGCCACGGCGGTCAGCCAGACGCAGGCGGCGAAGGAGACGATGCCGGCCAGGCCGATCACCAGGATCGCGGTGCGCCGGCCCGGGCGCAGCCAGGCCGCGAGAAGCAGCAGCGCCGGCCAGGCGAGGTAGAACTGCTCCTCCACCGACAACGACCAGAAATGGATAAACGGGTTGTTGGTCGCATCCGCGGCGAAATAGTCGAACGACCAGCGGATCAGCCACAGATTGATCATATAGGCCGACGCGAACATGGCGCCTTTCGAGTAGAGCGACTGTTCGGCCGGCGACAGGATGAAGTAGCCCGCCACCAGCGTGGCGAGGATGACGAACAGCGCCGCCGGCAACAGCCGCCGGGCGCGCCTGGCGTAGAAGCGCCACAGGTTCAGCCGTCCAGTCTCGCCGATTTCGCCCAGCAGGTGCTTTGTGATGAGATAACCGGAGATGACGAAGAAGATGTCGACGCCGGTGAAGCCGCCGGGCAGCGAGGTCAGGCCGAAATGGAAGGCGATGACGCCCGTCACCGCCAGCGCACGCAAGCCTTCGATATCCGGACGGAACGATGTTGCCACTCGTGAACCTTTGTCCTGGCGCAGACCGTAGATCGCGCCGATCAAACTGCTGCGGCGCGCATGCCGAAGCAACGCGCAACGCCGTAGTCGTTGAAAGCCCACCCATTGCGGAAACTCGGCCCTGTGCGCCGATATCGCAATGCAACAAATCTATCGCAGTGCAACATAAAGAGAAGGTCGGCGGGTGCCTCTTTGCCGGCTCTTGTGGGAAGGGCCGGATTTATTCTTCACGATCGGATGGCAATCCCGGGGCGAGCATGCGTTTGACGCCAGGATATTAGGAATCGCTAAAACATAAATTGTCCGGATGCGTGCAATCTGCTAGGATTTGATCACCGACAAACGGCTCTGGAAAGCCGCGCGTCCGACATCATGCACAAGATCAACTCAACCGGAGAATGGCCATGAAACGGCTTCTGACGGTCGCTGCCCTTATGGCGGCGGGCAGTTTGGTTACGATGCAAGGCGCAGCCGCCGATGACGCTGCGATGATCAAGAGCGCTGAATCCGCCGCACCCGCCGCTGTAGCAAGCGGCGCTGCGGTCTACGCCGCGGATGACAAGGGCGCGATGCGCACGCTGCGCGAGGGCAAGAACGGCTACTGGTGCATGCCGGACCACCCGGCCACGCCTGGCCCGGATCCGATGTGCGGTGATGCCAACTCGATGGAATGGGCGATGGCGTGGATGGAAAAGAAGGAACCGCCCAAGGGCAAGGTCGGCTTCATGTACATGCTGTCCGGCGGCAGCGACGGCAGCAACACCGATCCCTACGCGACGAAGCCCGAGGAAGGCAACAATTGGGTGGAGACTGGCCCGCACGTGATGATCGTCAACGCAATGGAGGTGATGCATGGCTATCCAACGGACGCCAAGCCCGACACGTCCAAGCCATATGTGATGTGGGCGGGTACGCCCTACGCACATCTCATGATCCCTGTTAAGTAGCTGAAAGACGGCGCCACGCCGGCGCAGAAAAATGGCGGGCATCGCTGCCCGCCATTTCCGACTGTGCCGAACTGGCTGCGTTTAGTTGGCGCCGCCGAGTTCCTTGGTCATCTTGCAGAAATCGTCGTGCTCCTTGGCAATAGCCTCGTCGCCGCATTCCTTGGTCATGCCGGCGCGATCTTCTTCGGTCAAGGCCATCCAGGCGGCCTTGAATTCTTCCGCCGGCTTCATGGTCTTCATGCCGGCATCGGTATAGAAAGGCGTCATCTTCGCCGGATCGTCGAGCGCGCCGGCAAAGGCGGCGCCGGTCACCATCGTAAGCGCCATCGCGCCCATGCAAAGCATCTTGATATTCATGATCATTCCTCCGGTTGCTTCTGAGATCGTCCAAGCTGCGATCGAAGGAAAAACGGATCGTTGGTGCAAAGGTTCCGCAGATTTCCGCAAAGTGAGAATAGTATTGCAGAAGATGGCAACCGGATAGGAAATTTGTTCTGGAATAGAGTTGACAGGGAAGCTGCTGCTATCTCCCGATGATCCGGTTGACGAGGGTTTCGTCGGCATCTTCATGGCCGGTCAGTTCGCGCACCAGATCCCTGGCATGCTGAATCCAGCGCGATTCCGCGATCAGACCTTCGGTTACCGATGACCTGAAGGCATTTCTGAGAATGTCGAAGTCATGAGCGGATATGAAAGCGTTGCTGTCGTCTTGCATCGTAAGGCTCCCGCAGGGCGGGAGTACGGTCTGCGCTCTCAAGCGCCGGTGCCCGTGACATGGCCGGCGACACTTGGCTTTGTACGCTCTATCAGGAATTTAGCGAGTCATTCCGCTCGGGCCGGGTTTGTCGCTCGAAACCGGGCCCCGGAAAACAGGGGGTGCCGCCATTCTCAACCAAGGCTCGATCGTGGTTCAGGCAGGCTTGTGCGGAACCGATCGCCCTGTGAGGCTGTTGTGTCGCAGGAAGGCGACCCATGCCCCTTACGGTTCGAACCACACTCTGCGACATTCGCGAAGACCTGCATGCCTTGCGCAAAGTGGTGGCAGCGCGCGGCCACATCGAGACGATCCAGGCCATCGACGCGCTGATCGGCGTTGCCGAGCTGGAGGCGATCCGGGCCATCCGGCGGATCGATCTGGGAGCCTAGATCACGGCCTGACGCAAGAGGAAAACAACACCAACGGAAAGAACAATCGGTATGAACATCAGGGAGATGACGCGACAGGAATGCACCGCCATGTTGAAGTCGTCCCGGCTTGGCCGCCTGGCCTGCGTCAGGGACGACCGGCCTTACGTGGTGCCGATCCATTTTGCCTTCGGCGACAATTTCATTTTCAGCTTCTCGCTGCTCGGCAAGAAGGTCGAGTGGATGCGGCAGAACCGCCATGTCTGCCTGCAGGTCGACGATGTCGGCAGCGTCCATGGCTGGAAGAGCGTCGTCGTCGACGGCCTGTTCGAGGATCTGCCCAAGGCACCCGATCCGGACTGGACCGTTCCCGCCAACGACCAGCAGGCGCTGGTGTCCGATCGTGAGCGTGAATTTGCCTGGTCGTTGCTGCAGAAGCACGCCAACTGGTGGGAGCCCGGCGCCCTGAAGCCCGGTGAGACGGCCGGTTCGGGCGGCCATCTGTTCTACCAGATCAGGATCGAGACAATTTCGGGACGGCAGGCGTTTCGCTAGGCTCAGGACCCATTACAGGGAATCACGGGGATAATGGCGGCGGCGCAAGGGGGTGCTGCCAGCCGACTTGAGCCGGCGGATTGTTCGGCACTATGGTCAGGTGCAGGAGGATCGGCCGATGCCACAACGCCCCTATGATGAGCGCCTGCTCCGTCAAGCATTCGAAGTCGCGCGCAAGGCCCGCGATGCTGGTGAACATCCCTTTGGTTCGCTCCTCGCCGACAAGGACGGCAATGTGTTGCGCGAGCAACTCAACGCCTACAAATCCGGAGGGGGCGACCGCACCGCTCATGCCGAAAGTCTGCTCGCCCGGTGGGCGGGGATGAATCTCAGCCTCGAATATCTGGCCTCTTGCACACTCTACACTTCGGCCGAACCTTGCGCGATGTGCTCCGGGACAATCTATTGGGCGGGCATCGGACGGGTCGTCTTTGGACAGAGCGAACATGACCTCAAGGCGTTGACGGGCGCGCACGACGAGAATCCCACGCTCGACCTGCCCTGCACGATCGTCTTCGAAGCAGGGCAGCGTCCGACCGAAGTCGTCGGCCCGCTGCTTGCCGATGAAGCGGCGCAACTCCAGGCCGATTTCTGGAAAGACAAGTAGCTCAATCCGCGCGGAAACGAGTGAGTGCAGCAGCCCTTGTCGAGGCGAATCTCGATCGCCGCAGGCAGTTCACGGCATTGCCTGAAAGGCCCGGCTCTCGCCTGGCTTTGGCCGTATGCTCAATGTCCTGGATCGCCTGATATTCTACCGGAATCCAAAGAAACCAAGTATAGCCAAGACAATGACGACCGCTCCAACTAGCCAGATGATGTTGTTCATGATTTCCTCCGTGTCGCAAAGTGTGCAGCCTTCAAAACTACGTGCTGCCACCTAACGTCAATCAACGTTCCGCACGGCATTCTTGTTCCGATGGAAATATGTGTGGCGCGGTGATCGTTTCGAATACGCTATCGGGATCGTGGTCGATCGCCTGGCTTTTTCTGCATCTTTGCAAGGAAAAGCCCACCGGCTTTGATGCCGATGGGCTGCGATTCCTCGCCTCTGTTGGAACGGCGATCAGCCTCAGTTGGCCGGTGCAGCCGGAGCTGGTGCAGCCGGTGCCGGAGCGGGCTCGGCCGGAGCCGGGGCAGGGGCCGGTTCAGCCGGAGCCGGTGCGGCTGGTGCCGCCGGGGCTGATGCGGCCGGCGCGTCGACCTTCACATTGATGTCCTGTCCGCCACCCCCACGGATGTCGACGATACCCGTAACGAGCAGCAGCCCGACAATCACGACGAGTGCCAGAATGATTGCTACAGCTGTGGTGCCACCGCCTCCACCTCCGCCTGTATTGATGACAGTTGGGCCTTCAGCCATTTTTTCCTCCTTTTAAACCTGTAAACGCAAGTCACAGCCAAAAGCCGTGGCGCGTGTCAGGAGATAAACGGACGATCCCGGCTTCCGTTCCTTGCGCGTCGACGGGTGACATGCTCCCAGTCGATGCAGGCGCTTCAGAAACGCGGCCTTTTGTCTGTCACGACTCTCAATGTCCCGCCAACGCGCTGGCATCGTGGGCAGCGCACCTTGGATGATATCCGCCTGTCATTGCGGTAGCCGTAGTGCGTTCCGTAAAGCTCTATCAGCACGTCGATGTCGAGCGACCAGGCTTGCCCGCAGGACGGCGCGCCGCAATAGGCCATCAGGCCTTGTCCGTCTGCTTTGAGATCTGCCAGCGTCGGCTCTATCGCGGTCGGCAGGACTATCGCCATGCCTTCGGATGGCAGGGGCAGGCCGACAATCCGACTGATCAGGCCTTCATCGACGTTTTCGCGGCCAGTCAATTCACGCACCAGTTCCCTTGCATGGTCCAATCGCCGTGTTTCATCGGTTAGCCCTTCCGCCACCGACGACGCGAAAGCCTTGCGCAGAATGTCGAAATCGTGAGTGGAGATGAAACCGTCTGAGCGGCTGTCGTTTTCCATCAAATAGCTCCCGCCGGGCGGGAGCACGATCTACGCTCTCAAGCACCAGAGCCCATACAATGGCTGGTGACAGCGGTTCAGTACACTTTTACAAAAGGTTTAGCAAAGAAAGAGTCAAGTCGCGCGCGGATAAAATGATTTCGGAAACCATGCCGGAGACTTGTGAGGAACCACCCGGCCGCCCGATCTCTTTAGCGGCATGAAGCAACCTGGCGCGCTCGGAATGGAAGATCACAATCTTACTGGCTCAGTCGGTCCCGAACAGCCGTCGCTACCCCACGACCAAGCGCCTGAAGGCGATTTCGGCGGGCCATTTGGATATGGGCATCCTGCTCACAAGCCAGACCCATCCGCCACCTATACGTTTCAACCTGGGGCGGTTCGTCCTCTGCCGATCCAAAGCCAGAGAAGAAGGCGATAGTGAACGGCACGGTGCAAAAACCCTATGAACCCGCCTATTTCGCCAGGAAACACGGGATCACACAGGCCCAGGCACGACGGATCACCAAGAATTTTGGCCCCTCACGTGTCAGGTGCGACACTGCAGCCCAGGATCTCAACCTGGCGCTGACCGGATCATCGCTTCTGCATGAGCGGCCGCCGGCGTCAGTTTCTTCGATGCCGAAGAAATAGCGTAGCCGACGCCCAGCCAAACAATCGCCGCCCCTGCCAAGGCTGGGTGGATCGACCGGGCATACAGGATGGCTCAACCCCGCTTGGCGACGTAGCCGGCAGTGACCTCTTCCTTGTGGGCAGCGAAGGCTGCCAGGACCTCGGCTGTCTCGGGCTTCGGGACCTTCAGGAAGTCTAGGGTCCGTCCGAGTTCCGCTGCGACCTCATCGAATTCCGCGGGGGAGATCAGGAGGTCCCGGTGAGCCTCCTCGAGGCCGAGCGGTGTCGTGCCGGGCTTGGTGGCCGTGAACTTGAAGGGCCCGCCGGAAACTTCGCAGACCCACAGCGTCCGCATGAACTTGAGGCCGGGCAGCCTTTCAAGGTTCTTGGTGTGCCATTCGCGCAGCTGCGGATTCTCGGATTTCTGGCCGACAATGGGGTTCTTCACGACGGCGTCGCTGAAGTGATCCACCACCGCTGCGATGGCGAAGACGCCACCCAGCCGCTCGTACAGACTCTTCTCTGGTGTGGTGGTCTGCTTGGTCTGCGCGTGCGCCTGGTCCGCCGCCGCCAATACGGCTATCGGGGCGGCAGTGGCCGCCAGCGCTGCAACCACGCTTCGTCTTGTGATGGAAGTCGAGACAGCCTGTGCCATCGTCACCCTCGCGATAGCCTAAACGGCTGCCCCGAGAGATTGTTCCAGTACGGAATAAAAAAGCCCGCGCCTCCGGTGCTCAGGGCAGTAAGGACTTACCGACCAGGCGGCTGCCGCGACAACGCCAGAAGCTCCGCCTCATCCGTGATTCCGGCCATGTAGTTGGCGACGATTCGAGACGCCAGTGCTTCCCGATGCGCTTCAGATTGACCTTTCCGCTTGGCCCGCTCGAACACGCGTCCAAAGAGCCTTAACTCGGAAGGCGTGAAAATGCGGGGCTCTCTGATCTCGCGGTTGATCGACATGCCCACCCGCCTTTTTCGGGTGCTGAAAACAAGCGCCGATCCTGACGTACAGCTATGGACTCCGTGGGCCGGCGCTCAGCGCCAATCAGTGTGTTCTCGATGCCGTTTAGTACCAGCGTCCACGGCCGTAGAAGCCGCCGCCGCCTAGCAGCAAAACAATAAGAACGATGACCAGAATTGTGGTGATATCCATATTCGCCTCCATGAGCGCGTCCGGCGGTGTTCGCCGTTCGCCGCTCTTGCCTGAGCAGTGCATCACTTCGTGCCCTGTCAACTTCTCCAACGTTCCGCACGGCATTGTTGTTCCAATGGACGGACCAGGCATCGGCAGCCCCATCGAGGCGGCCAGGCCAGCGTGCCTTTGGTCGGGCACAAATCATCAACGTAGCCATTTTCTGAACCGCGCGGCTTTGTTCCTCACGAATGCAGCAGCTGCCGCATCACATGCCCTTCGCGATGGTCCATTTGCGGCGATGATGAACTTGGCGTCTCTCAGGGTCAGGCCGTACTTCTTCGCAAAAGTGAATGCTCCGTAAGGCTCGTCTTGGGGTATACCCTCGTTCGTGTAGGCCATTTGTGCCTCGCATGACGAATCGTCTGGCTCGGCTTCGGCCTCCGTCCGTCCTGTCTGGCATATCAACCTTCGGCGACGGGCGAAGGTTCCGGAACGCTCCGCCTCGAAGGGATGCGCGCGTGCTCGATCAGGGAGAGAGAAGGCGCTCAAGCTTGGTGGCCAGTTCATCAAAGCTGAACGGTTTGCGAAGCACGGCACGGTTGCTGAAGCCTTCGCGCATGTCGCGACTGCTGTTGCCGGTCGAGTAGATGAAGGGCACACCGCGCTCGGCGAGCGCATCGGCCACGGTATTGCTGTCGGCGCCGTCCAGATTCATGTCCAGCATGGCGGCATCGAAAATCTGTGCTTCGATCAGGGCGATCGCCTGTCCGATGGTGGCGGCTGAGGTGACGGACTCGCAGCCAAGATCGCCCAGCATGTCCTCGATCATCATCAGGACCAGGATCTCATCCTCGACCACGAGGAAGCGCCGGCCGGACAGGAGTTTATCCATCACGTGCCCCTGGTACCGGAATGTTCATCGTGCAGATCAACCCATCCGGGCGATAGTCGAGTTGCACGGTGCCTTCGAGTTCGTACGTCAGGCCGCGCTCGATCACACGCGAGCCAAACCCTTTTCGCGACGGTGGCGTAACCGGCGGCCCGTCCTTCTCTCGCCAGGACAGGATCAGTCGGCGGCCATCCGACGTCGGCTCGATCGTCCAGTCGATCCGGATCGAGCCCTTGTCGTTGGAAAACGCACCGTATTTCACCGCGTTGGTCGCGAGCTCGTTGAACGCGATGCCAAGCGCCAGGGCCGCCTTTGTCGAGAGGCGGATGTTCTCACCTGCAATCACCAGCCGCTCTTGCCGCCCGTCGGTGACGCCGAACGGTTCCAGGGCATCGTGCAGCACTTCGAGCAGCCCGGCGCTGTGCCAGTTTTCACGGGTCAGCAAATTGTGCGACCGGGAAAGCGCAAACAGCCGGGACTCGACGGCTTCGCGGATCACCTTCGGATCGGAATTGGCGCGCGACGCCTGCCAGACGATCGATTGTACCGTTGCAAGCGTGTTCTTTACCCGATGGTTCAGTTCGTCGATGAGCATCTTGGATTGCGCCTGCTCCTCCTTGTGTCTGGTGAGATCGACGAAGGAGGTAAAATACTGGACGACGGCGCCGCTCTTGTCGTGGACAGGATTGGCCAAAAGACCCGCCCAGAACCCGCTGCCGTCCTTGCGTCTGCAATGGATTTCCGTGTCCGCCGCACCCGCCGCCGAATTGGCTTCGAACTCGAGCTTGATGCGTTTCAGCGCCCCGGTGTCGGTACCGTCCGCCATCAGGAAATTGAAGGGCTGACCCAGGACCTCTTCCCTGGCGTATCCGGTCAGGGCGAGGAAGGCGTCATTGGCAAAAATGATCGGGTTGCCGGGTTCCTTCGCATCGGTGAAAACCATGGCCATTCGCGTCGTCTCGGCGGCAACCACGAACGGGCCAAGGTCGTCGTGAAAGCCCTCGACTTCGGCTTCGGCGTCCTTTTGCTCTTCGGACTTGCGAACTATTTCCGACATGTTGAATATCGATCCCGCCCTTGGCGTAAATCCACAGTGATAGCGTAGCTGAGCCTGGGGCTCCCTGCCATAGGCATCGAGTTCCTCGCGAGAAGGCGCGCAAAAAAGCCCGCATTCCGGAGGGGGGATTGGGAAGCGGGCTCTTTGAGACCGAACGCTCGGGGGTTCGGTATGTCAAATAACACAGCAGCGAAGAGTTGGTTCCATCCGAAGCCGCCAATTCGCTTCTGGGCGCGGGTGAGTTGTGCCTGTCTTAACCCGCAAGCATTCTTATTCCAGGAACGGATCAAGCATGGCTGCTTCGCTCTTGGTCGACACATTCATCGATCAAGGAGAATTATCGCTTGGCTGCGATCATTTCCGAGCGCTCCATTCGACGCACGAAGCCCTGCTAAAGTCGACTAAGGACATCACCGGCAAGGATGCGCCGTTCATTGGATGGAACGGAACAGGGCCGGTGCAGAGGTAGCGCTACAGAAGATGGGACATGCTCTCTATTGCGTCCCATCCATAGGTCGAACCGGACTTGGTGACGATGCTGGCGCGTCGAGGCCGGTCGGTAGCTGGGATGCTTACCGCGTGGCGCACAGCATCCGCGAACGTGTCGAACGGAACACCAATGCCGCCCGGGTCCTCATACCATGTGGCAGGCTCAATCAATCTATGCGACACAAGCCTTACTCCCATCTTGGGGGCGGAAAGCTTGAGCTGCTTTGCTAGCCAATCTGTGATGGCACGACAGTACGCCGTTGTGTCCCGGAGTCAAAATGGCGTCGGACCATCCAAAGAATCGTCGGTGCGGCAGCCAACAATGGCTCCGCCATAGGAGCCTTTAAGGCCGAAGCATTTCTAGTCCGTGCGCTTGCCGTACACGCGGCGCTGACGTCAAGTCAGTGATACGAGGGGCCGTTAGCTGAGCCCGATCAATCCACCAGCTTGGCGTAAGCATGGTAGGTGGCTCTTCATGCGATTGGACTTACGTCAGGCTCGCGTTCCGGGCTAAGGCACAAATTGGAATTCTTCGGTCGCCGTGCGCCCCATTGCGGACGCGTTTTCCAGCTCGGCACGAGGTGCCAGTGGCTTCTGCTCAGACTTGAATAAGGATCCAGCGGGCGTCCTTCCCGATCGAAATGCACCGCCAGTCCCTGGTCGACTGCGCACAGCACGGTGTACCGCTCGATCTGGTCGTCTGATAGCTCGCAATCGGGAACTTCATCCCGCACTGACTGCGCTGCCGCAAAAGTTGAAATGATGCGTCCGGGAGCGCAACGGTCGATATACCCCTGTACAGCGCCTATGACTTCGTCAGGAATAAGGAAGTTGAAGTGCCGCGAATTGGTGGAAACTACGGTCCGGTTTAGCATTTCGCCCACCTGAAAGCCCCGAGCGACGCTATCAGGTGGGCTGCTGTCTGCAAGGACGGATCGGCAGCCTGAGGCGGTTATTCACCGATTTCTAATATAAGCGCCGGTGAGCCTGATGGATCAGGCTATGCCGCCCGCGGCACGCGCGAGGTGAACGTCGCCCTGGTCACCGACACGCTGGTGCCGTTCTTGTCGCTGATGACCTCGATCTTGGCCTCCAGCTGCTTGACCAGCGCCTCGACGATGGCTGTTCCCAGGCCCACGCTCGGCACCTCGCCGGAGGTCTTGCCGGCGCCGTTGTCCGATACCGTCAGCTTCCAGTCGCTGCCCTCGGTTTCGTAGGTCACCTGGATCAGCGCCTTGGCCTTCTCCATCGGGAAGGCATATTTGATCGCGTTGAGAACGAGCTCGGTGACGATCAGGCCGAGGCTCACCGCCTTTTGCGAGTCTATCCTGTCGCCTTGCGCCGTGACGTTGACGGCGATCGGCTGGTCTTCGCCGACCATCGAGGAGGCCAGGCTGCTGCACAGTTTCGACAGGTAGGACACGACGTCGATCTCTTCGAGACCGGCCTCCGTGTGAAGATGGCGCTGCACTTCGGCCACCGACAGCACCCGCTGGTGGGCATCCCTGAGGTGCTGGCGGGTTTCCTCCGAGGTGACGGAGCGGGCCTTCAGCAACAGGATGCTGGCGATGATCTGCAGGCTGTTGGCAACCCGGTGTTCCATCTCGCGCAGCAGCACATCCTTCTGCCGCAGCAGGTCTTCGGTGCGGGCGAGAAGCTCTTCCTTCTCCTTCTCGATCGTACGGCGGGCCGTGATGTCGTTGAAGGCGAGCAGGATGGTGATGGCCGAGCTGTGGTCGTAGAGCACCTTGCGGGCGTTGAGCAGCATCGTGCGCGGACCGATGTTGGGGAAATCATGCTCGACCTCGAAACCGTCCATGGCGGTCTTTTCGGGGATGATCGTCTCCAGGAGCAGGCGCAGCGCCGGGATGTCCCATTGGCCGTCGCCCAGCGCATAGAGCAGGGCGCCGTGTGTCTGCTCGGGGTCGACCTTGAAGGTTTGGTAGAAGGAGCGGCTGGCCGCCAGCACATGAAACTGCTCGTCGAGCACGAGGAAGGGCTCGACGATCGTATTGACGATCGCCTGCGCCAGCGTCTGCACGTCCTCGACATTCGCGATAGGGTGGAACAAGGCTCAAAGCCGATCTGGAGGCGCTCTGCCTCCGTTCAGGCTTTACAATATACCGTTGCCGGGCCTGTGTCGCGAATTGAATCGATCCGGACATTGAGGAACCAGGTAACCGCGAGTTGCGTTACGCCGGTAAGGGATTGTTTCGATGACTGACGAACAAGGCAAGCCACAGGCGATGGACGGCCTTGTTCACCGTTTGGTCAAGGAGTCTGGCATCACCGAAGAGCAGGCCCGCGAGCTGATCGCCCTTCTTGGGGCGCACAATTGGCCGTCGCTCATGCGGGAAGCCCGCATTCTGGCTGGAAAACGCTAAATTTCAAATTGACGGTCGGCGGCACGCGCGACGACGGCCATATTTCGCTTAGGGGGCTTCCCGTACGGAAGTTGCACGCCAGCTAAATATACCTGATCATGGCGGTTGGCGGGGCGGAGACGGCAAGTGGGAAATCGTAAAAACGGCATGCACCCGCCAGGCCCCGGGCTGGGGACTATACTTTCCGCTGCCACGGCCCCGCGCATGTCATTGCCCACCGTCGCTACCGGTCGTGGCGGCGGTGGCCGCCCTGTATTTCGGGCGCGAGGTTTTCCTGCCGATCGCCATCGCGCTGCTGCTTACCTTCGCGCTTGCCCCTGTGGTTTCCGCCCTCAAACGCATAGGCATTCCCCGCATTCTTGCCGTCATCGCCAGTGTGCTCAGCGCATTCGCGGCACTCGCTTTGTTGTCCTTCATAGTCGCCTCGCAGGTCAGCGAACTGGCGCAGAACATCCCGACCTACCAGACAAACATCCTGACCAAGGTCAGATCCCTCAAGGAAACCGGGGTAGGGGGCGGGATCATCGCCAGATTGAGCAAGGTGATCGAGCGCGTCGGCCAGGAATTCGACCAGCCGGAGCCGTCGCCCCCCACCGCCGAGCAACCAAAGCGCCAACCGGTGCCGGTCGAGATCGTCGCGCGCGAACGGCCGCTCCAGGTTTTGCAGAACCTGGTC
This sequence comes from Mesorhizobium sp. AR10, assembly GCF_024746795.1. Taxonomy (NCBI): domain Bacteria; kingdom Pseudomonadati; phylum Pseudomonadota; class Alphaproteobacteria; order Hyphomicrobiales; family Phyllobacteriaceae; genus Mesorhizobium; species Mesorhizobium sp. AR10. The sequence goes on along the minus strand of NZ_CP080524.1, from coordinate 5,031,816 downwards.
GGCCCGATGATCAGTCCGCTGGCCTCGGCCGGGCTGATCATCGTCGTCGTCATCTTCATGCTGCTGGAGCGGGAGGATCTGCGCGATCGCTTCATACGCCTCGTCGGCTATGGCGATCTGCATCGAACCACCCAGGCGCTTCAGGATGCCGGCACGCGGGTCGGCCAATATCTGCTGATGCAGCTGGTGGTGAACATCGTCTACGCCATACCCATAACCATCGGGCTCTGGGTCCTGGGCATTCCCAATGCACTGCTGTGGGGATTGCTGGCGCTGGCGCTGCGCTTCGTCCCCTATATCGGCCCGGTGATTGGCGCGCTGCTGCCTCTGTTCCTGGCGCTGGCCGTGGCGCCCGGCTGGTCGCTGGTGCTGTGGACCGCCGGGCTGTTCGTGGCGATGGAGATGCTTACCGGCAACGTCATCGAACCCTGGCTCTACGGCTCGCGGACGGGGCTGTCGCCGCTCGCCATCATCGTCGCGGCGATCTTCTGGACCTGGCTGTGGGGTCCGCTCGGGCTGGTCCTGTCGACGCCGCTCACCGTCTGCCTGGTCGTGCTCGGCCGGCACGTGCCGCAGTTCGAATTCCTTGACGTGTTGTTCGGCAACGAGCCGGTGCTCGAACCCCATGCCAGGCTCTACCAGCGGCTGCTGGCCGGCGATCCCGACGAAGCCACCGACCACGCCGAGGAGATGCTGGAGGAGAAATATCTGGTCGAATTCTACGCCAAGGTCGCCATTCCAGCGTTGCTGCTCGGCGAGCAGGACCGCGTCCGTGGCGTCATGGACGACCAGCAAATGCGGCAGGTGGCGGCCAGCGCGGCGACGCTGGTGGCAAACCTCGACGACAGCGCGCAGGAGGAAGCGGACGAAGAAGACGAGCCGGCTGTCGCCGGAGACGCGGATGCCGGAAAAGAGGCTGCCCGGGACGGCAAGGATAGCGAGGACGAGGACGACATCGAATTGCCTGATGGCACCGGCATGTCGGTGCTGTGTGCCGGTGGGCGCGGCGAACTCGACGATGCTGCCGCCGCCATGCTGGCGCAGGTGCTCGAAGTCCAGGGCGCGACCGTGTCGAAGGCGAGCTTTGCCGACCTGGAGCCGACAAACATTCGCCAGCTCGAGCTCAAGGCCGTCGACACCGTCGTGGTCGGTTTCCTCAACCGCGATTCCGTCAAGCACGCCCGCTTTCTGGTGCGCCGGTTGAAGCGCGCCAAGCCGGCGCTGCGGGTCGGCATCGTGTTCTGGTCCGAAACCGGCAACGACGACAAGGAGGCGGGCGCCAAGCTTGCCGGCGACATCAATGCCGATTTCGTCGCGCACGACATGGTCGAGGCAGCACTTGGCGCCTTGTCCAACGATCCGCCGGTTGTACTCAAGCTCGCCGCCAAACGCCGCCTGCGCCGCCGGCCGCCGGCCCGCAAGAAAGTGCCGCTCGCGGCCGCAAGCTGAGCGCCGCGTGACCGGTCTCGACTATGTTGCAGGAGAGATACTCGCCATTTGGACTCTCCCGCTGGGAGAAAGGCTGGCAGGCCAAGAGCGGGCGGTACCCTTGCGAGTGCCCGCCCGTCCGGCGCCGCCGCCAATGCTGTTGTTTGCGAAACCCCTCAGCCCCAACCCCAACAGCCACGGTTATGGCGTGACCCGTGACTTTGCGAATATCCATTGGTGGTACGCGCTGTCAACGCCGCCTGCCGCGGCGTCAGCCCGGCGATTTCGTGCCCCCCCGGCACCCGCGCCAACGCAGTGCGCCCGCGTCTTCTCCGCCATGAAAAGCTTGGAAAAGGCGGTTTTCCGGGCTTTCCAAGGGCTCCGGGTCGTACGGAATGGCAGTGCATCAGCACCGATCTAGGCTCTTGAATCGATTTGTTTTTCGCTGGCCGGAGCTCCTTGCGGGCGTCTTTTCAACTTGACTTTTTTTGGGTGTATTTTTCCGGCGGTGGTTTTGGGCCCGTTGCGGCCGTCATCCCACTGACTTGCGCGATTGCTGACGTTGGAGATTTACCGACGGCCGCGCGGCGACCGATCCAGCACGGCCATCGACGGGTGCCGAAAACGGGACTGCCGACGGTGGGATCGCGCTGGCCGGGAAGAAGAAAATGGCGAGCCTTGGCCCGCCATTTTCCGTGCTGAAATCCTGTCGAAACCTAGTTGGCGCCGCCGAGCTGCTTGGTCAACTTGCAGAAATCATTGTGCTGCTTGGCGATGACCTGGTCGCTGCATTCCTTCCACATGTCGGTCCGGTCCTCCTCGCTCATGGCCGTCCAGGTGGCCTTGAACGCGGCCTTCGACTTCATGGTCTTCATGCCGCTGTCGGTGAAGAAGGGCGTCATCTTGGCCGGGTTGTCGAGCGCGCCGGCCAGAGCCGCACCGCTCATCATCGAAAGCGCCACAGCGCCCATGCAAAGTGTCCTGATAATCATGATCAGTTCCTCTCGTTGAGATTGAAGATCGTCCAAGCTGCGATCGAAGGGAGGAACGAGGGTCTCGCCGGAAAAGTTTCCAGCCGAGTGACGCATCGATCAGCCGGTCGGGCTTGCTGCGTGCTCGTAAGCGCGTTGCTCGACCGCAAAAATGTCAAAAAAGTATCAGTCAGGTGGACAGACCGTGGTGGCGGCTGCATCAATTGCCGCCTAAGCTTTGATCACTGCGGAGAGCGGCTTACGCGGCCTGCGGGACAAGGCACTGCAACTGGTCGCAAGACCGGACCGGCGCCGGGAGGTAGGAAGATGAATCCGGACTTGGAAGTTGTCCAGATCAGACGTGGCGAGTCGTTCAAGGCCTGGGCCCACGGCTATCCCTTCCACACCGTGCGCTGGCACTTCCATCCCGAATACGAAATCCACCACGTCGTCGCCACCACCGGCCGCTATTTCGTCGGCGACTTCATCGGCGAATTCGAGCCCGGCAACCTCGTGCTCACCGGCCCCAATTTGCCGCACAACTGGGTCAGCGACGTGCCGGCCGGCTCCTGCGTGCCGCTGCGCGGCCGCGTCGTCCAGTTCTCGCAAGAGTTCATTGCCGATGCCACCACGGCGCTTCCCGAGCTTGCCGGCTGTACCGGCATTCTCGAGCTCAGCCGCCGCGGCGTGCTGTTTTCGGCTGCGACGGCCGAGCTTGCCGGGCCGGTGCTGGCGGAGCTTGTCGAGGCGCAAGGGGTACGCCGCATCGCGCTGTTCATGACGCTTGTCGATATCCTCAGCCGCGCCGCCGATGTGCGGCCGCTGACCAGCGCCAATTATCTGCCCGATCCCTCCGGCTTCATGTCGGCCGGCGTCAACAAGGCGCTTGCCTATATCAACGCGCATCTGACCGAGCCGTTCAGCGAAGGCGATCTCGCCACCATCGCCGGACGCAGCCCGAGCGCGTTTTCGCGCAGCTTTCGCCGCCACACCGGCATGGCGCTGGTCCAGTACGTCAACCGGCTGCGCATCAATCTCGCCTGCCAGTTGCTGATGAGCGAAGCCGACATGTCGATCACCGAGATCTGCTACGCCGCCGGCTACAACAACATCTCGAATTTCAACCGCCAGTTCCTGGTGCAGAAGGCCATGTCGCCTTCGCGCTTCCGGGCCTTGCTGGCGGAAAACATAAGCGCGGAGATTGCCGCCTAACAGGGAGGACCGGGAGGAGCCTGACATATGCAGAAGGAAAGAACGCGGGGTGCGTTGGAGGCGCCCCGTGCTGGAGATCGCTTGTCCTGAAATCCAGCAATATCAGTAGGATAGGCGTGCGGCTGGCTGGGGATCAAGGCAAGATATGCCAGATGTCGCGAGCCGTTAGTCCTGTCAACTGTTCGACTTGCAGTCAAGGCCTGGTGCGCCATTTGGCGTTCAGCGCCTTCATGAAACCATTCCTTGAAACGGAGATATTCGAATGACCAATTTTGCATGGAAATCGACTGGCGCAATTGCGCTGGCACTTTCTCTCCTTGGCGGCACCGCCGCCTTTGCCGCCGAGGTCACCGACGCCACGGTTGCCTTCCTGATGCCCGACCAGGCCTCGACGCGCTACGAGCAGCACGACTATCCCGGCTTCGTCGCCGAGATAAAGAAGCTCTGCCCCGGCTGCAAGGTGATCTACCAGAATGCCGATGCCGACGCCTCGCGCCAGCAGCAGCAGTTCAACTCGGTCATCTCGCAGGGCGCCAAGGCGATCGTGCTCGACCCCGTCGACTCGACCGCCGCCGCCTCGCTGGTCAAGCTGGCGCAGAGCCAGGGCATCAAGGTCATCGCCTATGACCGGCCGATCCCGACCGCACCGGCCGATTTCTACGTCTCGTTCAACAATGAAGGCATCGGCAAGGCGATCGCGGATTCGCTGGTCGAACATCTGAAGGCGCTGAAGGTCGATCCGGCCAGCGGCGGCGTGCTGCAGATCAACGGCTCGCCGACCGATGCGGCGGCGGGGCTGATCAAGAAGGGCATTCATGCGGGCCTCGACAACAGCGGCTACCCGATCCTGGCCGAGTTCGACACGCCGGAATGGGCGCCGCCGAAGGCACAGCAGTGGGCGAGCGGCCAGATCACCCGCTTCCCCGGCAAGATCCTCGGTGTCGTCGCCGCCAATGACGGCACCGGCGGTGGCGCCATCGCCGCCTTCAAGGCAGCCGGCGTCGATCCGGTGCCGCCGGTCACCGGCAACGACGCGACGATCGCCGCCTTGCAGTTGATCATCGCCGGCGACCAGTACAACACCATCTCCAAGCCGAGCGAGATCGTGGCGGCCGCCGCCGCCAACGTCGCCGTCAAGCTCCTGTCGGGCGAGACGCCGAAAGCCGAAATGACGCTCTACGACACGCCCTCGCAACTGTTCACGCCGGCGGTGGTGACGCAGGAAAACCTCAAGGCCGAGATCATCGACAAGAAGATCAACACGGCCGCCGAGCTTTGCGTCGACCGTTATGTCGAAGGCTGCAAGAAGCTCGGCATCACCAATTGATCGGACTATCCTGATCCTCGGCATCCGGCCGCAATCGCGGCCGGATGCCGACAACCACTCTTGACCGGTCCTCCGGAAAGGTTTGCCCCCCATGACCGACATTTCTGACGGACCGGTTTCGGCAGGCGAGCTGGTGCTCAGCCTGCGCGGAATCTCAAAGAATTTCGGCGCCGTTTCGGCGTTGACCGATATCGATCTCGACGTGCATGCCGGCGAAGTGGTGGCGCTGGTCGGCGACAATGGCGCCGGCAAGTCGACCTTGGTCAAGATCCTCGCCGGCGTCCATCAGGCAAGCTCGGGAACGATCAATTTCCGCGGCACGCAAGTGACGCTCGCCGACCCCAGTGCGGCGCTGACGCTCGGCATCGCCACCGTCTTCCAGGATCTGGCGCTGTGCGAGAACCTCGACGTCGTCGCCAACATCTTCCTCGGCAAGGAACTCAATCCGCTGCGGCTGGACGAAGTGGCGATGGAGATCCGCGCCTGGACGCTGCTCAACGAATTGTCGGCGCGCATTCCGAGCGTGCGCGAAGCGGTCGCCTCGCTGTCCGGCGGCCAGCGCCAGACCGTGGCGATCGCCCGCTCGCTGCTGCTCGAACCCAAGCTCATCCTGCTCGACGAGCCGACCGCCGCCCTTGGCGTCGCCCAGACGGCGGAGGTGCTGAACCTCATCGACCGTGTGCGCGAGCGCGGCCTCGGCGTGCTGATGATCAGCCACAATATGGAGGACGTACGCGCCGTCGCCGACCGCATCGTCGTGCTGCGGCTTGGCCGCAACAACGGCATCTTCGATCCCGACGCTTCCAACCAGGAGCTGGTCAGCGCCATCACCGGCGCCTCCAACAATGCGGTGTCGCGCCGCGCCGAGCGACGCAAGGCTGAGCAAAAGACCGGGCAAGAGCACAAGCAGGAGCAGCGGCCATGAGCGCAGAGCCCAAACAGGACACATCGTCTTCGACGGCGCTGGACCGCAGCGACGTGCGCGTCAAGCACGCGACGGGGGTTGGCGGCACGATCAGCGCCTTCCTCGACCGGGTGCGCGCAGGTGACCTCGGTTCGCTGCCGGTGGTCGTCGGGCTGGTCATCATCTGGACTGTGTTCACCGCCCTCAATCCGGTCTTCGTCTCCTCGAGCAACCTCGTCAATTTGCTGTTCGATTGCTCGACGGTCGGCGTCATCGCGCTCGGCATCGTCTGCGTGCTGATGGTCGGCGAGATCGACCTGTCGGTCGGCTCGATCAGCGGTTTTGCGTCGGCACTAGTCGGCACGCTGTGGGTCAATCAGGGTTTGCCGGTGGCGCTCGCCATCGTCGCCGCCGTTGCGTTTGGAGGGTTGATCGGCTCGCTCTACGCGCTGCTGTTCAACCGGCTCGGCATGCCGAGTTTCGTGTCGACGCTGGCCGGCCTGCTCGCCGTGCTCGGCCTGCAGCTCTACATCCTGGGATCTACCGGCTCGATCAACCTTCCCTATGGCTCGAACCTGGTGAATTTCGGCCAGCTGCTGGTCATGCCGGACTGGCTCTCCTACGCGCTGTCGGCCCTGCCGGGCATCGTCATGCTGGTTTCCGGCCTGCGCACCGTCAACCGCCGCCGCGCCGTCAATCTGTCGGCGCCCTCGATCGGTGGCCTGGTCGTGCGGGCGCTCGCCATCACCGTGGTGCTGGAGCTGATCGTCGCCTATCTCAACCAGTCGCGCGGCATCCCCTGGATGTTCGGCCTGTTCGTCGGGCTGGTCGTGGCGATGAACTATGCGCTGACCCGCACCAAATGGGGCCGTTCGATGACCGCCGTTGGCGGCAATCGCGAAGCGGCGCGCCGCGCCGGCATCAAGGTCCGGTCCATCTATCTCAGCGCCTTCGTGCTGTGTTCGATGTTCGCAGCCCTTGGCGGCGTGCTGTCGGCGGCCCGCCTTGCCTCGGCCAGCCAACAGGCCGGCACCGGCGACGTCAATCTCAATGCCATCGCGGCGGCCGTCATCGGCGGCACCAGCCTGTTCGGCGGCCGCGGCAGCGCCTATTCGGCGCTGCTCGGCATCATCGTCATCCAGTCGATCGCCAGCGGGCTGACGCTGCTCGATCTGTCGTCTTCGCTTCGCTACATGATCACCGGCGCCGTCCTGGCGATCGCGGTCATCGTCGACTCCCTGGCGCGCCGCTCGCGGGCTTCCCACGGCCGAGCCTGAACCCAGAAACAGGGAGCTTGATCCCGAAAAGTGGGAACCGGTTTTCGGAAAAGATCATGCTCAAACAGGAAATGCAGAAATGGCTCAGGATTTGAGTGGAAAAGTCGCGGCAATCACCGGCGCCGCGTCGGGCATCGGCCTGGAATGCGCCAAGGCGCTTATCGCCGCCGGCGTACGGGTCGTGCTGGTCGACCGCGACGAGGCCAGGCTGAAGGAGGTCTGCGCCGAGCTCGGGCCGCAGGCGATCCCGCTGGTGATCGATCTGATGAAGCCGTCGAGCGTTGCAACGATGATGCCGCAAATCCTGGAGAAGGCCGGCCAGCTCGACATCTTCCACGCCAATGCCGGAGCCTATGTCGGTGGCGAGATCCTCGGCGGCGATCCCGATGCCTGGGACCGCATGCTGAACCTCAACATCAATGCGGTGTTCCGCTCCGTGCACGCCGTCCTGCCGCACATGGTCGAGCGCAAGACCGGCGACATCATCGTCACCAGTTCGATCGCCGGGCTTGTTCCCGTCGTCTGGGAGCCGATCTACACCGCCTCCAAACATGCCGTGCAGGCCTTCGTCCACACGGTCCGCCGGCAGGTCGCCAAGCATGGCCTGCGCGTCGGCGCCGTGGCCCCCGGACCCGTGGTAACGGCGCTGATCAGCGACTGGCCGAAGGAGAAGCTCGACGAGGAGCTGGCAGCCGGCGGCTTGATGCAACCCGTCGAGGTCGCCGAAGCGGTGCTGTTCATGCTGACGCGCCCGAGGAACATCACCATTCGGGATCTGGTGATCCTGCCGCAGAGCAATGATTTGTGAGGGGAATAGGGGAGTAAGGGAGTAGGGGAGTATGTAAGCAAATTGGCACATTCGGCCGATGGTTCGCAGACTATTTTCCCTACTCCCGTACTCCCGTACTCCCCTACTCCCCTACTCCCTTAAGCAGAGGTTCCCCATGCCCTCCCACTTCCTCGGCATCGACGTCGGCACTGGCAGCGCCAGGGCAGGGGTGTTCGATATCAAGGGCACCATGCTGGCCTCGGCCAAGCGCGACATTGCCTTGTTCATCGAGCCCGGCGAGATCGCCGAGCAGTCGAGCGAGGACATCTGGCGCGCGGTGTGCGCCAGCGTGCGCGAGGCGGTGGCGAAGTCCGGCTTGGGTCCGCGTGACATTGCCGGTATCGGCTTCGACGCGACCTGTTCGCTGGTCGTGGTCGGGCAGGGCGGCGCACCTCTGGCCGTTGGCCGTTCGGGCGACAGCCAGCGCAACATCATCGTCTGGATGGACCATCGCGCGCTCGACCAGGCGCAGCGCATCAATGCCGGCAAGCACCGCGTGCTCGACTATGTCGGCGGCACCATCTCGCCGGAGATGGAAACGCCCAAGCTGTTGTGGCTGAGCGAAAACCTGCCCGAGAGTTTTGCTGCGGCCGAGCATTTCTTCGACCTGACCGATTATCTGACCTGGCGGTCGACCGGCAGCCTGGCGCGCTCGATCTGCACGGTGACCTGCAAATGGACCTATCTCGGCCATGAGCGGCGCTGGGACGAGGCCTATTTCCGCGCCATCGGTCTCGGCGTGCTGGCCGACGAAGGCTTTGCCCGGATCGGCACCGAGATCGTCGAGGGCGGCACGGCACTCGCCCAGGGTCTGACCGAGACGGCCGCCAACGAACTCGGCCTGCTGCCTGGAACGCCGGTTGCCGCCGGGCTGATCGACGCCCATGCCGGCGGCGTCGGCACTGTCGGCGGTCAAGCCCCCAATCAAGGCAAGGGTTCCGCAGGAACACTGCAGTCGCGCATGGCCTATGTCTTCGGCACTTCGGCCTGCACCATGGCGAGCACCAGCGAGCCGGCCTTCGTGCCGGGCGTCTGGGGTCCCTATTTCTCCTCGATGGTGCCGGGCTTCTGGCTCAACGAAGGCGGCCAGTCGGCGGCGGGTGCGGCGATCGATCATCTCCTGGGCCTCCACCCGGCCTCGGTCGAAGCCGCCGCGCAAGCCAAGGCGCAAGGCCTCAGCCTCGCCGCCTGGCTTGGCCAGCAGGCGGAAACGTGCTCCGCCGACCTGTCCGCGGTAGCGCGCTTGGCGGAAGGGCTGCATGTCGTGCCGGAATTCCTCGGCAACCGCTCGCCCTTCGCCGACCCCGAGGCCAAGGCACTGATCGCTGGGATGAGCATGGACAATTCGCTCGACAGCCTCGTAGCGCTTTATGTCGCCGGTCTGTTGGGGCTCGGCTATGGCGTGCGCCAGATCGTGGCGGCGATGGCCGCGAAAAAAATAGCCATCGACACCATCGTCGTCAGCGGTGGCGCCGCACAGAGCGAACTGGTGCGCCAACTGCTGGCCGACACCACAGGGCTGACCGTGGCCGGCTCGACGTCGCCCGAACCGGTGCTGCTCGGCTCGGCGATACTCGGCGCGGTGGCGGCGCGGAATTATCCCGAGGTGATATCGGCCATGACCGGCATGTCGCGCATCGGCGAGATCTATCGCCCAGCCGGCGGGGATCTCGTAGCCTGGCACGACAAACGCTTCGCCGCCTTCGAATTGCTGCAACAGGCAGGACGGGCGATCCGCGACTAAATATTGCTTCAGCGCGGTTGCCGCGCCTTCACCACAGCCACCATCTGGGAGTTGTTACCGTTTTCGCGAAAGCGGTAACAACTCGCGGATTCGGACGTCGCGGTGCTCACGTCCAGAAATACCTTACCGTGTGGAAGAACACCGGGGCGGCGAAGACCAGGCTGTCGGCGCGGTCCATCATGCCGCCATGGCCTTCTATCAGATGGCCCCAGTCCTTCACCCCCTGGTCGCGCTTGATGGCCGACGCCACCAGCCCGCCCAGAAATCCCATCAGGCAGGCGATGAGGGCGACGCCCGCCGCCTGCAGCGGCGAGAACGGCGTCAGGAACGACAGCAGCGCGCCGAGCAGGCTCGACGCCGCCAGCCCGCCGACCAGTCCTTCCCAGGTTTTTGACGGTGACACTGTCGGCGACAGCAGGTGTTTTCCAAACAGCTTGCCGAAGATGTATTGCAGCACGTCGCTGCCTTGCACGGTGATGATCAGGAAGGCGATGAGCAGCAGGTTGCGGCCTTCGAAGCCTGGCACGTCGAGCGTCAGCAGCGCCGGCACGTGGCTGACGAAATAGACCGAGATCATGATCGCCCATTGCTGCGCCGAGACGCGCTCGAGAAAGCGCTCGGTGTCGCCGTTGAGCGCGGTGATCGCCGGCATCAGCAGGAAGCAGTAGACCGGGATGAAGATGGTGAAGAGGCCGTACCAGGCGGTCCACACCAGCCAGTACTGGAACGGGATGACGATGCCGAACATGCCGAGCAGCACCCAGTGGTCGCTGCGCCGGCTGTGCGTCAGCGTCACGAATTCGCGCAACGCGGCAAACGAGATCAGCGCGAACAGTATGGTCATGCCGTAGCGGCCGAAGAAGAAGGCGACGGTGATCGCCAGCACCATCACCCACCAGGCGTTGATGCGCTGGTTGAGGTTGATGAGCGTCGAAGACAGCGGTTTCGGCGCACGCCACGACAGTATGCCGGCGACCAGGCTTGCCGTTATCAGCACCACCGCGAGGCCGATAACCAGAATGAGGGTTTCGTGCATCATTTGATATTAATCGTCCCTCGACGGGCGGGGGTTGAGGGCAAGCAGGGTTTCGCGGGCGCGCTCGAGAAAGGCGCGGCGTTCCTCGCCGGGTGCGATCGTCACCGGCGGTCCGAAGACGACGCGGCAAAGCAGAGGCACCGGCACGAACTGGCCCTTGGGCAGCACCCGCGACATGTTCTCGATCCAGCACGGGATGAGTTCGACCTCGGGTCGCGCCATCGACAGATTGTAGAGGCCGGAGCGGAACGGCAGCAGCGTCTCGTCGGACATGTTGCGCGTGCCTTCGGGAAAAAGGATCAGCGAATGGCCGTCGTCGAGCACCGACAGCATGATGTTGATCGGGTTCTGCGCCTCGTCGGTCCACTGCCGGTGGATGAGCACGGAGCACAACATGTCCTCGGCGATGAAGCGGCGCAGCCGCGACTTGCCCCAATATTCGGCCGCCGCCACGGCATGGGTGCGGGCGCGCACCTTTTCGCTGAGGCAGGCTGACAAGAGGATGAAGTCGCCATGGCTGGCATGGTTGGCGAAGTAGATGCGCTGCCGTTCCGACGGCTGGCTGCCGTTCCAGATCGGCCTGACGCCAGTCACCACCCAGGCCAGCGCCGACAGGCCGACCGAGGTCACCGTCTGCAGCAAGGTGAAGCTGTTGGCGCGAATGTGAAGCTTTGTCATCGATGGGCTCAAACAAATGCCGCGACGAGCGACGCCGCCGCAAACAGGGCGAACGCGATGCGCTGCTTCGTAAGCAGCCGGCGCGTGCCTGCCATGCGCTGGTCCAGCGTGCGGCCGCCGGCAGGGGTGGGTTTCAGCTGCATGCGCGCCAGCACATCGTCGACCGCGGCACCGCCGCCGGCCTCGCTGGCGTGGCTGGCCATCAGGCGGAAAAGCAGCGCGTCGAACAGCAGCAAGGCAGAGACAGCGAGGGTGGCCACGGCGCTCACTGCGGCAACCAGCCAGGCCACCGCTGACACTGGCGCCGCCTGCGGTCCGGCCACCAGGCCGATGACCGGCGCCGCCATGACCGCAGCAGCGACCAGCAGCACCGGCCACGCCGCCTGCACCATCAGCCCGGCGGCGAATGCCTCGGCCTTCTCGGGATAGTGCTCGGTATTCATGCTGGTTCGTCCACCCCGGCGTGAAGATGCACTGGCCGGCCGGACGCGGCGAGCTTTTTGCGCGCCTGCGCCGGGGTGTGCGAGCGGCCGGTCACAACCAGCCAGTCGGCGATAGCGGCAGCACTGCGCTGGAAGCCGAGCGCGCAGCAGACCAACACCGTGCCGCGCCTGCGCGCCAGTTCGATCGACGCCTCTGCCCGGTCCAGCATGTCCGCATGCGGTGGCAGCAGGTCGAGCATGTCATGGCTGACCCAGCGACTGGTGACGCCGCGCGGCCGCTCCAGTTCGGCGGCAAGGTCGATGACCGTGCCGAAGCCGTTGGCCTCGTGGACGGTTGGATAGCGGCCGAGGAAGACGCCGTCGGCAACAGCCACCTGCGGTGCAAGCTTGCGCGTCCACGCCCAGATATTCACCTTGGCGCCGAGCCGGAAGGGCCAAAGCAGAACGCGGCTGGCCAGCGACACGCTGCCATCGGCCGCTTTCTGGAACACGCGTGTGCCGGCCCCGGCATAGGCGAAGGCGACGATGGCCAGCGCCAGCGCCGGCCACAACAGGATGAGCGAGACGGCCGAGAAAAAGGCACCGGCAGCCGCTACAGCCAGCGCCAGCGTTGCACCCAGGCCATAGAACAGCGCCAGCCGCTGCGCCCTCGCATCGGCGGTCAGGCGGAAACCGGCGAACGGCAGGTCGCCCTTGGCCGGGAACAGCCAGAGCGCAAAAAAGCCGAGCAGCGCGCCGGTCGGGATGTCGATGAAATGATGCTGCCATGTCGTCAGCACCGAGGCGCCGATCAGGAAACACCAGGCGTGCCAGACGGGTTTCAGAACGCCGCCGAGACGGTGGCGTCCCAGGGCTTGGCGCCAGTGATCCCAAATGATGACCAGCAGCGCGATGTGCAGCGAGGGCGCCTCGTTGAATGGCTTGTCGAAGCCGCCGAGCAAGGTGAACAGAAAGCCCGACAGGCCGGTCGTCTCCGGCCGCACGAAGGTCGCGGTCAGCGGGAACAGGATGAAACAGGGGAAGGCGACAGCTTGTGCCGTGAGGTAACGCCCCGCCAACCTGTCTACCCCTTGCCTGTTGTCGTTGAGCAGCAGCGACAGGCAAAACAACAGATTGATCGTCCAGTAAGGCACGATGGTCCAGGCGACGAACGGGATGTGGTGCTCCCAGGAGAACACGATGCTGCCGACATGATCGCGCTGCGACGCCAGCCAGTTGGTGAAGCCGTAGCTGAGGTAGAAGAACGGTCCGAAGAAGGCGAGCCACAGCGCTGCCCTGACGACGATGCGGCCATAGGGCTCGGCGGCTGTGCTTGATGGAGGCTGCATGGTGTCGGCACTGGTCGGCATGCTGCGGCCGGTTCCTACAGACGCCGCGCCAGCGAGACGGTGAAGATGCCCCACTGGTCGATGCGCTGGTCGAGCTTCTCGAAGCCGGCCGCCGTCACCAGCTGGTCCATCTCGCCTTGCGTGCGCCGCCGCATCACCCAGGCCTGGCCACCGCGATGCGAGGTCAGGCTGCGCGCGATCATCTCCAGCTGCGGATGCCACGGCTGGTTGGTGTAGAGGAGCAGGCTGCCGGGCTGCATCGCCTTGGCCAGTCCACCCAGCGAACGAGCGATCAGCGCATTGTCGGGAAACAATTCGTAAAGTCCGGAAACGATGGCGAGATCCGGTGCCGGATCGAGCCCGGCGAGCATGGTCGCATCAAAGGCATCGGCCTTGCGGAAGGTGACGCTGGTCGGCAAATGCCGGCCGGCGATCATCTTCGAGCCCAGCCCGACATTGATGTCGGAATAGTCCTGCAGCCTGACACTCGCCGGCGGCTCGGCGCATTTGGCCACGGCGTCGAGCACATAGCGGCCATGGCCGGCGGCGATGTCGACGATGTGGACGGGTCGGCCGGCCGCCTTCAGCGTGGCGACAGCGTTGCCGATCAGCTCTTCCAGATGCAGCTTGCGCTGGCGAATGCCGCGCCAGCCGATGGCGTCGAGAAAGGTGCGGTCGATCATGCGGCCGACGAAGCCGATACCCCGCGCCTCGTTCTCGTAGACATAGTCGAGCGTCGAGCCGGAATCGAAGCCGGTGACGATGCCTGTCTTCATGCCGGGCGACAGCCAAGCGCCCGTGCGGATCGAGGCGCGGCTCATCGCCCAGTAGAGACCTTTTGGCGACAAAAGCGACAGCGGCGAGGCCAGCTTGTCGGCTTCGTCGCGTGTGTAGCCGGCACGGTCGGCGCCGGTCAGGTCGATCTTCTTCTCCGGTGCGGCGAATTGCTTTTCCAGGAACGGTCGGATCAGGTCGAGCGCCTGGCTGCGGTCACGCTCGCCCAGCGTGTCGTGGAAGAAGCCGGGCAGCACATGCCGCTCCTTAGCCGGGCTGGCGAGATTGACGAAGAATTCGTGCTGCGGCCCGTGCCGCACCACCCAGTCGCTGCCGGAGATCAAGAGCTGCGTCGGCACGGTGATGGCGCGGGCATCCGAGACGATGCGGGCGGCGTGGTCGTAAAGCTCGACAAGTATGTTGGAGGCGATCGGCCGCGTGATCAGCGGGTCGGCCTCGAAGGAGGCGATACGCTCGGGGTCATGCGTCAGGAACTTCGCCTTGACGTAGGAATTGACGAAGAAGCGGCCCTTGATCTTTTGCCACAGGGCAATGCCCTCCTTGGCGAAGGGCACGTAGAGCTTCACCGAAAAGGCCGGCGAGGCCACCACCAGCGCGCGGATATCGGGCGCATAGTCATGCACCCAGGCGGCGGCGAGCACGGCACCGAAGGATTGCGCGATGAGTGCTACGTCGCGCGGGCCAAAATCGTCCTTGCCGATCTCGCGCACGAAACAGTCAATGTCGCGCACCAGGGCGGCAAACGACGGCGCATAGCCGCGTTCGCCGGCCGAGCGGCCATTGCCGCGCGCGTCCCAGGCATAGAAGGCATGGTTTGGCATGGCCAGTTCATCGACCAGATGCGCCATGCGGCCACCATGCTCGTGGCCGCGGTGGAACAAAAGGATGGCGCCCTTGGCGGTCTCACCGACCGCCGGCCAGTAGCGGTAGAAGATCTCGGTGCCGTCATGCGTATGGAAGCTGCGTTCCTGCGCCACCCGCTGGGTTGGCGAGGCGGCGATGTTCTGTTCGTGGAGCATGTAGTCCCTCTGGCGGTCGGGTCTCTGACGATTTGTCATCAGTTGCCGCCCGCTCTAAGGCCGCTGCGTATCCGGTTGATGGCGGTTGCCAGCGACAGTGTAGCCATGGCCGGAAACACAAATGGCGTTATCGCCTCGACCCACAGGCCGCAGGCGATGAGGAAGGCGATGACGCCGAGCGCCAGCGCCCGGTCGCTCTTGCCGAACGGCCCGGCATAGTTGCGCCCGCTGCCGGCGGCGACGCCGAGGACGCCGGTGAATTCGACGATAACCGCGGCGATGGCAAAAGCGACGACGCCCCAGACCGGGAAGAGGACGGCAAAGGCCAGGATCAGCGCTAGGTCGGAGACGACGTCGCAGAGTTCGTTGAGATACATGCCGAGCTTTGAGGCCTGGCCATGTTCCCGCGCCAGCATCCCGTCGATGGCATTCAGCGCCATGCGCGCGAACAGCACCACCGGCATCAGCAGGAAGACCGCGCGATGCTCGGCAAACACCGCGACCACAAAGCCGGTGGCGATGGACAGAACAGCGGCAAGCAGCGTGATCTGGTTGGCGGTGACGCCGCCCGCGGCCAGCCGGTCTGCCAGCGGCCGCAGCTTGGCCTGGAAGGCCGGTTTCAGTGCATAGAGCGTCGGCATATGCGATCCCTGCAGCTCATGACAGCGTCCGCCCGGCGATGTGTTCGGCAAGGCGGGTGGCTTCCTCGGCGATCGCCAATATGATGCCGGATTTGCGCGTGGCGGCGAAATCCAGGCCGGCGAAATAGATGCCGGGTAGCGCCGCGAGGCCGTTCTCCAGCATTGGCTGGCCCTGCGCGTCCAGCAGGCCGGCAAGCCGCACCCAGCTGAAATCGCCGCGGAAGCCGGTGCACCAGATCACCGTAGTGATGCCGGAGCCGGCGAGGTCGAGCGAGCGGATAGGCGGGTCCGGCAGCTGGGCGGCGATGGTCTCCGCCGGGTCGGGCTCCGCAGCGGGGGCGTCGGTTTGAGTCCGCTGGATATAATCGTCGATAAGACGTTTGACATTGGCGGCGGCCTCGTCGGCAAAGCGGACGTGCTCCTTGGCGTCGTCGGCAAAGGCGAGTCGGCTGCGGTCGACGAGGCCGGTGAACCTGCCGAGCAGCACGACGCCTTGGGCGCTCAGCGATTGCAGGCTGAGAGTCTGGGTTGCCCCAAGCAAAGCCCTTGCTGGAATCTTGCCCGAAGGCTGGATGAGTTCCTTTCGCGGCACGTCGAGTATTCCGCTCAGTACCAGCCAGATCATGATGTCGCGGCCCCGGTAGCGGCGTGGCAGGCGTCCGAGCCGGCTGGTGGCAAGGAAGACGCTGCGTCCAGCCTCCGCCAGATCTTCGGCTATCTGGGCGCCCGACTGGCCGCTTCCGACCACCAGCACGGCACCGCTGCGCAGATCGGCCGCGCTGCGGTAGCCTGAAGCGTCGATCTGATCGAGGCTGTGGGGTAACGCAGCCGCCCAAGACGGGCGCACCGCACAGTTCAGATTGCCGCTGGCGATCACCACGTTGCGCGCCCAAAGCGTGCCGCGCGTCGTGGTTATGCGGTAGGCGCCGTTGTGCTGGTCGCCAGCAAGCTCGGTCACCGGTGTGTCAGACTGCACGGGCAGGGCGTTGCGCCCGGCAAAGTCCTCCAACAGCGCGACGAATTCGTCTCGCGTGAGAACGCCGTCGGGGTCCGAACCCTGGTAGCTGTCTCCCGGCATGACGGTCTGCATATTGGGCGTGTTCATCCGGAACGAGTCCCAGCGCTGCGTGCGCCAGGTCTCGCCGATGCGGCCGCGCTCCAGCAGGCGATGACGCAGGCCCTTTTTTGCCAGCGCATGGCTGACGCCAAGTCCGGCCCAGCCAGCGCCGATCACGACGGCATCGAGAATATCGGCCTTGCTGCTCATCTGCGACCCCCCAACCGCGGCTCATGACAGTGTCGGTGAGATTGGTCAATCGGCGGCCATGACGCAAGGGCCGGCACTGCTATCCGCATCGTTGCGCCGCTCTGATGTCACGGCATGGATGCCGTGGCATCAGCCGAAGAGTGCGGCTATGCAGGATGTGCGCGCTGTGCACCGTTCCCAAAAATGAGAACTTTACAAATAGTCGTATTTATGTGAAGTAACAAACCGCTGAAGGGTCAACCATGACAACCAACCGTTTCGCCACCCGCCTGAATTCCTTTGCCTCGCGGCCGCAGGCCGAATGGCCTGATCTCGCTGGCAAGCCATCCATGCTGCAGATGGCCGCCCGGGCCGCCAAGGTCGCCGGGCTGACCGACCTCGATCTCAACTTTCCCGACCATGTCGGTGAAAAGCCTACGGAAATCGCCCGCGCGCTCGGCGATCTCGGGCTTTCCATCAATGGCTTTGCCATGCGCTACTACTCCAACCCGGCCTTCAAGCTCGGCGCCTTCACCAATCCGGACCCGGTTGTGCGCCGCGAGGCCATCGACCTGACCAAGGCCGGCATCGACGCTGCGCGTGAGGCGGGCGCCAATCTCATGACGCTCTGGCTCGGCCAGGATGGCTTCGATTACGCCTTCCAGGCCGACTATGCGACGCTCTGGCAACACGAGATCGATGGGATTCGTGAAGTTGCCGCGCATGATCCCGATTGCCAGATCAGCCTGGAGTACAAGCCCAACGAGCCGCGTTCCTACAGCCTGATGCCGGATGCGGCGACGACCTTGCTGGCGATCCGCGATGTCGGCCTGCCCAATCTGGGCGTCACGCTCGATTTCGCCCACGTGCTTTATGCCGACGAACAGCCGGCGTTCGCCGCAGCCCTCATCGCGCGCCACAGCAAGCTTTTGGGCGTGCATCTCAACGACGGCTACGCCAAGCGCGACGACGGCCTGATGGTCGGCGCGGTGCACACGCTGCAGACCATCGAGCTGCTGCGCCAGATCCGCCGCGACGGCTACGCCGGCGCCATCTACTTCGACACTTTTCCCGACATGACCGGGCTCGATCCGGTGCGCGAATGCGAAGTCAACATCGCCACCGTCAAGCGCATGCTGCGCGTCGTCGACCGCCTGGAAAAGGACAACCGCCTGTCCGCCGCCATGGACAGCCAGGACGCCGTCACGTCGCAGGCCATCGTCCAGGAAGCCATGCTCGGTCCGGAGACGTCAGGAGACACCTGAAGCGCCCGGCGTCGCCATACGCCGTTTTCACCAAGGGAGGAATGACCATGAAACTTCTGCTTGCCGCCGCCACCGCTGCCCTGATGGCCTTGTCCATCGGCTCGGCATTCTCGGCCGACCTCGCGCCGCTGAACTCCGATAGCGAGAAGGACCGCATCGACTGGTCGCAGCTGGAAGCCAAGTTCGGGGCCTTCCCCAAACTGCCCGACGGCACCAAGGCCGGCGCCGTTTCCAAGACGCTGACCAACGAGTACTGGCGCTCGCTGGGTGAGGGCTACAAGTCCTTCGGCGATCGCGTCGGTGTTCCCGTCGTCTATCAAGCGGCGCAGAGCGAAGGCGATCAGCTCGGACAGCTCACCATCGCCGAAGGCCTGGTCACGCAGGGCTACAACGTGCTGCTCGTCTCGCCGCAGACCGACTCCAATTTGCAGCCGATCATCGAACAGGCCAAGGCCGCCAACGTGCCGGTGGTCAACGTCAATGACGCGGTCATCCCGCAGGCCGAACACTATGTCGGCAACGTCCAGCGCGACAATGGCGTGCGCGTCGCCAAATGGTTCATCAAGAACCGGCCGGATGGCGGCAAGGTCGCTATCGTCGAAGGCCAGGCCGGCGTCTATGCCGCCGTCCAGCGCACCGACGGCTTCAAGTCCACCATCACCGAAGGCGGCAAGTTCGAGGTCGTCGCCAGCGTGCCCGGCAACTGGGACCGCCAGACCTCCTACGACGCCGCCACCAACATCCTGCAGCAGCACCCTGACCTGATCGGCTTCTATGCCAACAATGACGGCATGGCGCTGGGCATCGTCGAGGCGGTGAAGGCCGCCGGCCTGCAGGACAAGGTCGCCGTCTTCGGCACCGACGGCATCTCCGACGCCTATGCCTCGATCCGCGCCGGCGAACTGACCGGCACGGTCGACAGCTTCCCGGTACTGACCGGCGAAGTGGCGCTGGAATCGGCGCTGCGCCTCGTTGCTGGCCAGAAGCTGCCACGCGTCGTCGCCACGCCGCAGGCGCTGATCACCAAGGACAATGCCGACCGCTATTCCGGCCCCGGTGCACGCAAGGCGCTGCTCGAGGACGCGGCGGCGGGCCAGTAGAGCGGATCGGCAACCGGGGCTGTCGCATTCCCCTCATCCGGCCGCTTCGCGGCCACCTTCTCCCCGCTGGGGAGAAGAGGCTGGCGCTAACGCTGGCGATCTCCTCTCCCCTCGGGGAGAGGTCAGCCGAGCGAAGCGGAGGCTGGGTGAGGGGGCTTTGACGGATCCGCCTGGAGAAAAAACAATGTCACCTCGGCTGCAATTCGCAGGTATTTCCAAGCTGTTTCCGGCCGTACGGGCGCTCAGTGATGTGTCCTTCGCGGTCGGCGCCGGCGAAATCCATGGCCTGCTCGGTGAGAATGGCGCCGGCAAGTCGACGCTGCTGCGCATCCTGTCGGGGGTCTACCGGCCGACGACGGGAAGCGTGCTGATCGACGGCAAGCCGGTGACGCTGAACAACCCGGTCGCGGCCCGCGCCGCGGGCGTCGCCATGATCCACCAGGAATTGCAGCAGGTACCGCGGCTCAGCGTCGCCCAGAATATGTTTCTCGGTCATCCGCTGACGCGCGGCGGCATCTTCGTGGCACGGCGCGAGCAGGAGCGCCGCGCCGCTGAAGCCCTTGCGGCAATCGATCCATCCATCGATCCGGCAGCGCCGCTCGGCAGCCTGAAGGTGGCGCAGCGGCAGATCGTCGAGATCGCCCGCGCGTTGCTCGACCGCGCCAGCATTGTGGCCATGGACGAGCCGACATCGAGCCTGACGCCGAGCGAATTCGAGCGCCTGGCGCAAGTCATCGCCGGGCTGGCCCGCGACGGTGTCGCCGTCGTCTATGTCTCGCACAAGCTGGACGAAGTATTCGGCATCTGCCAGCGCGCCACCATCATGCGTGACGGTGTCGTCGTTGATTCAGTCGATCTCGCGCAGGTGTCGGAGAAAGCCGTCGTCGCGATGATGGTCGGGCGCGAACTGGCGCAGGAACAGCACCACTCCCATGCGACCACTGATGTCAGGCTCAGCGTGCGCGGCCTGGCCTCAGCGACCAAGGTCCGCGATGCTTCCTTCGACCTGCATCGCGGCGAGGTGCTAGGCATTGCCGGCCTGGTCGGATCGGGCCGTACCGAACTGTTGCGGCTGCTGGCCGGCGCCGACTGCGCCTCGGCAGGCACCGTCGAGATCGACGGCAAGGCCACAAAACTTTCCACCCCGCGCGACGCCATCGCCGCCGGCATCGGCCTGGTGCCGGAGGAGCGCAAGCGCGAAGGCATCGTGCCGCTGCGCTCCATCTCGAGCAACATGGCGCTGGCTTCGATGGGCGTGTTCGCGCCGCGCGGCGTCATCGATCATCGCCGGCTGAAACGGGTGGCTAGCGAGAAGATGAGCCGCGTCAATCTGCGGCCGTTCCTGCTCGACCGGCCGATCCGCCTGTTCAGCGGCGGCAACCAGCAGAAGGCGATCATCGGCCGCTGGCTGGCGGCGGGAACGCGCATCCTTTTGTTCGACGAGCCGACGCGCGGCATCGATGTCGGCGCCAAGGCGGAGATTTATCATTTGATCGAGGAGCTCGCCGCCGAGGGCCATTCGGTGGTCGTCGTGTCGTCGGAGCTTCCCGAGGTGATCCGGCTTGCCGACCGCGTGCTGGTCATGCGCGACGGCACGGTCGCTGCCGAGCTCGACCGGGCAAGTCTCAGCGAACAGGCGATCGCGGCGCATGCCATACCACAAACGCAAATGCAGGCCGGCAAAACCGGACCGCAGGCAAGGCAGTAGATGACGGACATATCGGAAAATACAGCAACGCGGCCCAAGGCGGATTTCCTGCACCGGTTTTCCATGCGCGACGCCGGCACGCTGATCGGCCTGATCGTCATCCTCGCCGTCTTCGGCGCGCTGGTGCCGGGCTTCTTTGCCGAGCGCAATCTGATCAACATCCTGCAGCAGTCGAGTATCAATGCCTGTCTGGCGCTGGGCATGACGCTGGTGATCATTTCCGGCGGCATCGACCTCTCCGTCGGGCCGACGGCGGCCCTTTCGGCCGTCATCTCGGCCTCGATGCTGGTCGCCGGCGTGCCGTTTCCACTGGCCATCGCCGCCGGCTTCGCCATCGGTCTGCTGTGCGGCCTGCTCAACGGCGTGCTCGTCGCCTATGTCGGGCTGCAACCCTTCATCGTCACATTGGGAACGCTCAGCACCTACCGGGCGCTGGCGCTGATCTACACCGGCGGCAATCCGGTGCTTGGTCTGCCGGCCGATTTCCGCGCCATCTTCAACGGCTCGCTGTTCGGGCTGCCGCTGTCGGTCATCATCGTCGCCTGCGTCGCGCTGATTGCCTGGATCATCCTCAAGAAGACGCCGTTCGGCGAATATCTGCTCGCCGTCGGCGGCAATGAGGAGGCGGCCTACATCGCCGGCGTGCCGATCGCCCGAACCAAGATCGCCGCCTACATGATCTCGGGCCTGCTGGCAGCACTTGCCGCGCAGATCTTGATTGGCCGGCTGGGTGCGGCCGAGCCCATTTTGGGCAATCTCTGGGAGCTCGACGCCATCGCCGCGGCGGCCATCGGCGGCGCCTCGCTGATGGGCGGCAAGGGCAGTGTCGTCGGCACCATTCTGGGCGCCGTCATCCTCGGCACCATGCGCAACGGCCTGACGCTGATGAATGTCCAGTCCTTCTATCAGCTGCTGGCAACTGGCCTTATAATCCTCGCCGCGATGCTTATCGATCGCGTGACGAGGGGACGTGGATGACGTTGAGCAATCTCGATCTGAAAGCCGTAGGACCGCGCATCCGCATGATGATGCCGCATCTCACGCCGCTCGAGGCCAAGGTGGTGGAAACCGTTTTTGGCCGGCGCGGCTTCGACGAGACCATTCCGCTGAAGCAGATCGCCGAGGAGGCCGGCGTGTCGGAAGCGATGGTGGTCAAGATCGCCAAGAAACTCGGCTTCTCCGGCTATCGCGACTTTCGCACCGCCGTCTATGAATACAGCCGCCTGCCGACCGCCGAGATGCACCAGGAATTGTCGGTCGACGACAGCTCGGCCGAGATCGTGCAAAAAGTGTTCCGCACCTCGATCCATGCGCTGGAGGAGACGCTGGCGATCCTCGACATGGAGGATTTCGACCGCGCCGCCGATCTGCTCTACCGCGCCAAAAACCGCGACTTCTACGGCGTCGGCGGCTCGGCCCAGATCGCGCGCGACGTCTCGCACAAATTCCTGCGCATCGGCATCCGCGCCTCGGTCTATGACGACTCGCACATGATGCTGATGTCGGCCTCGCTGCTCGGCGCCGACGACATCGCCGTCGGCTTTTCACATTCCGGCAACACCTCAGCCGTCATCGACGCCATCCATCTCGCCCGCAAGAGCGGCGCGCGCACGCTGGCCATCACCAATTACGACAACTCGCCGCTGGCGCAGATCGCCGACATCGTGCTGTGCTCGACCGCGCAGGGCTCGCCGCTGATGGGCGAAAACGCGGCGGCGCGCATCGCCCAGCTCAACATTCTCGACGCGCTGTTCGTGGCGGTGGCGCAGCGCGACTACCAGGCGGCGGAACGCAATCTCGGCCGCACCATGTCGGCGGTGACATCGAAGCGGAAAGACCGGGGCACATGACGCCGCCTTTGGTGACCGTATTCGGCAGCCTGCATTACGACATCATGGTCGAGGCACCCGACCGCCCACGCAAGGGCGAGACGGTGACTGGCCACGCCTGGCATCCGAAATGCGGCGGCAAGGGCGGCAACCAGGCTGTCTCAGTGGCCCGCGCGGGCGTGCCCGCAGCGATGATCGGCGCGGTCGGCGATGACGATTTCGGCAAGG
Source organism: Mesorhizobium sp. AR10 (assembly GCF_024746795.1). Taxonomy (NCBI): domain Bacteria; kingdom Pseudomonadati; phylum Pseudomonadota; class Alphaproteobacteria; order Hyphomicrobiales; family Phyllobacteriaceae; genus Mesorhizobium; species Mesorhizobium sp. AR10. The sequence continues at coordinate 5,008,808 of NZ_CP080524.1, read as the reverse complement.
CGCTGCTGGACAATCTCGACCGTAACCGCGTCGACCGCCGCTTCGTGCGGGTGGCAGTCGGAGCCGGCTCGGGCCTGAGCGTGGCGATCTTCGACGAGGGCGGCGACTATGGCGCCGTGATCGTCTCCGGCAGCAATCTCACTCTGGGCGAAAAGGACATCGCAGCGGCGGCTGACGTGGTGGTGCAGACTGCGGTGCTGCTGCAGCAGAACGAGGTGCCCGAAGCCGCCAACATCGCCGCCGCCCGCGCTATCAAGGCAGCCGGCGGCCGCGTCGTGCTCAACGCCGCACCGGCGCGCAAACTCTCCGACGACCTGATCGTGCTGGTCGACATCGTCATCGTCAACGCCATCGAGGCGGAATTCCTTGCCGGCGTTCCGGTGGTCGACACGCTCGACGGCGCGGGGGAAGCGGCTCGCCGTCTGGTCGATGTCTATCCGGCCGCCATCGTGACGGCGGGTGGGGAGGGCGTCGCCTATTGCCACCGCGATGGCCAGGCGTTCGCGCTGGCCGCCATCCCGGTGAAAGTCGTCAGCACCCATGGCGCCGGCGACGAATTCGTCGGCGCCTTTGCGGCAGGGCTTGCCCGTGGAGAGCCCATCGAGGCGGCCATCGCCGCGGCCAATGCCGCGGCGGCCTTGCTGGTCTCCACGCCGGAACAGGAACGCGGCGCGCTCTGAGCGGCGGCTCTACCGATCGCTCTAGGACATCTTCACCTTGGGTTCCCGATCCCACAAACGCAGGGCGCCGAGCTTGGTCATGAAGCCGGCGACATCTTTCGGACCGGACAGTGCAACGACGCCGTCATCGAGACTGTCGGCGATGCCCGCTTTCTCGAACAGCGGCGTAGCGGCCTCGACGTAGCCGATGAATTTGCAATGCGCAAAAGCGTCGGCGACGAAGTCGCGGGCGGTCGATTCCTTGATCAGATCCGCCATGACGCTTGCCGACGGCAGCAGCGCAATCGCGTCGTAGAGGACGGATGGAGCGCCCGCGAGCATTTGATCCGCTTCGATGAGGCTGCCGTCACTGGCTTTCGCGCCGCCAACCTTCGGAGCGATGATCTCGAAACTGGCGCCGGCCTTGGCCAATGCCGACGTCAGCGCCTTGACGAGCGCGGCGTCGGTGCCGTCGGTGACGAGGATTCCGAGCTTGCGGCCCTCGAAACGATCGGGACCGTTTGCCAGGATGCTGAGCGAGGGCGCGGTGGCCAGATCCCGGCGGGTGGCAATAGCCGCATCGGCGGGTTTCGGCATCGCCTTAAATCCGAGATCGGCGCTGACCTTCTTGGCAAGCCCGTCATCGATGTTGAGAAGGTGCGAAACCATGCGTTCGCGAATGACCGCAGTCTTCACCTTGCTCAGTTCGAAGGTCAGGGCGGCTGCGATGTGTCCTTGCTCCGTCGGTGTCTGACTGATGTAGAACTGCCGGGCCTGACTGTAGTGATCGGCGAAACTCTCGGCGCGGATGCGCTGCTTGGGACCTTGTTCGGCCTCGGCAAACGGGCGGAAACCGCGTTCCGGAGACTCCCTTGGGCCTTCACCGAAGGAATTGGGCTGGTAGTTCACCCTGCCGACCGGATTGCGCATCGCCATGTGGCCGTCCTGCTGGAAATGATGGAACGGGCATTTTGGCGCGTTGATCGGGATATGCGTGAAATTGGGTCCGCCGAGCCGCTTCAGCTGGGTGTCGAGATAGGAAAAATTCCGCCCCTGCAGCAGCGGGTCGTTGGAGAAGTCGATACCGGGCGGGACATTCTGCGTCATGAACGCAACCTGTTCGGTCTCGGCGAAGAAATTGTCGGGCATGCGGTCGAGCACCAGGCGACCGACCGGGATTGGCGCCAGGATTTCCTCGGGGATCAGCTTGGTGGCGTCGAGCACGTCGAAGTCGAAGCTGTCGGCGAACTCCTGGTCGAACAATTGCAGCTGCAGCTCCCACTCCGGAAAATTGCCGGCCTGGATCGAGTCCCACAGATCGCGACGATGGAAGTCGGGGTCGGCGCCGTTGATCTTCACCGCCTCGTTCCAGGCCACCGACTGCAGGCCGAGCTTCGGCTTCCAGTGAAACTTGACGAAGGTGGATTCGTCCTTGGCATTGACCATCCGGAAGGTGTGGACGCCAAAACCCTCCATGAAGCGGAAGGAGCGCGGAATGGCGCGGTCCGACATCACCCACATGATCATGTGCATGCTTTCGGGTGTCAGCGAGATGAAATCCCAGAAATTGTCATGTGCCGACTGCGCCTGTGGGAAGGCACGATCGGGCTCTTCCTTGACCGAATGGACGAGATCCGGAAACTTGATGGCGTCCTGGATGAAGAACACCGGGATGTTGTTGCCGACAATGTCCCAGTTGCCTTCCTGCGTGTAGAGCTTGACCGCGAAGCCGCGCACGTCGCGCGCCAGATCGACCGAGCCTTTGCTGCCGGCGACAGTGGAGAAGCGCACGAAGGCCGGGGTCTTTTCGCCGGCGCGCTGGAAGATGTCGGCACGCGTGTATTTGGCCAGGGAATCATAGGTTTCGAAATAGCCGTGCGCGCCGTAGCCGCGCGCATGGACCACGCGCTCGGGTATGCGCTCGTGATCGAAATGGAAAATCTTCTCGCGGAAATGAAAGTCTTCGAGAACCGTCGGACCACGTGCGCCGATCTTCAGCGAGTTCTGGTCATCCGAGACCGGGCCGCCTTGCGCCGTGGTCAGCACCGGCACATCGCCCTCGGCGGTCTGGTGAAGTTCGCCGCCTTCGCCGCGCATCAGCTTTTGATCGTGAATGGCAGCAAGCGTGCCGTTCGGGTTGCGCGACGACTTTGCCATGGCATGTTCCTTGTGAGCGGTGCGGGATTGCACCTCTTCACAATGCTTTGCACATCGTAGGGTTCCGCGATCGATGGTCTGTAATTGCAGGCTGCCATGCATCGCGACGTGGTGGCTGTCGGAGGCCGATGCCGCGGCCGGTTGTGGTTCTGAACATGGTGGTCATGGTCTCTCGATTGGAATGCAGCAGGCCGATTGGGGTCGGCCTTCTGCAAAAGGATCGCGGCCAATCAATGCGATCGCGCCGGGCCTGATTCAGTCTGGGATGGCTCAGCCCCTGGCTTGCGCCGTCTCCGGTCCGATGAACGCAGCGATCTTCGTGACCTTGTTGGCGGGGAAGCCGCCCTCGCGGGCATGCCGCTCGACGGTGTCGGCGCTGTCGGCTTCGTGGACGCAGTATATCTTGTCGCCGGCGACATAGCTCGTCACCCAGGTATAGGGCTCGCCCAATCCGGCCACGACTTCGTTGGACTTCGCCGAAATATCCCTGAGCTCGGCCGGGCTGAGCTTGTCTGCGCCCGGGATCTCGCGCTCGATGATGAATGTTGGCATGTGTCGATCTCCATTGTTACGATGACGTTTGTTACGTTGACGCCACCTTGGAACCGGCCGCCGTTGGACCCCGCGTGCCGGGCTCGCGAAAAAACTGCACAAGGCCGTCACACGTTTGGTCACACGGGCGACGGGCAGGGCGGTTGCTGTCGAATGGTGGGAACTTGATGGGCAGGAAAATCAGGCTTCTAGGCGAACCTGCGATCTTCGATACCGATGGACAAAGCCAGTCGGTGCGCGGCCATCAGGCCTGGGCGCTGCTTGCCCGCGTGGTGCTGTCGCGCGCCCCGCTCGACCGCCGAGGCCTGGCGTCGGAACTGTTTCCCGAAACCATCGATCCACTCGGGTCGCTGCGCTGGTGCCTGGCCTCATTGCGCAAGGCGCTCAACGCTTCGGAATGCCTGAACGGCGATCCGGTCGAATGCAATTTTGCGCCCGATATCGAGGTCGATGTACTGCGGCTCGACCGAGACGATCTCGACGTCGAGGTTGCAGGCCCGCTGCTCGGTACGCTGGAGCCGCGCTGCAGCCCGGAATTCTCGACCTGGTTGCTGGTCGAGCGCCAGCGCATTTCCGGCATTGTCGAAGCCAGGATCAGGCAGGAAACCATCCGCGCGATGGCGGTCGAGGATTATGAACGCGCCGTCAGGCTGGCCGGGCTTGGGGTGCGGCGCAGCCCCTATGATGAGGGCTCTCATATCCTTCTGGTCAAGAGCCTGGCGCTGGCCGGGCGCTACCCGGCAGCGCTCGAACAGGTCGAAGCAACCGAGGCGGTGTTCCTGGCCGAGCTTGGCGAAAAGCCTTCGGCCGCCCTGCGCAGCGCGGCGCGGCGCACCATAGCCTCGCAGCCTGGCGGCATTTCACCGGAAGCCTTCGTCAAGTCGCTGGTGCAGTCCGGGCTTGCGGCGCTCGCCGCCGGCGCGGCCGACGCCGGCATCGACTGCTTGCGCCGCGCCGTCCGCGACGCCGAGAAAATCAACAACCCGCATCTCAGCGCCAAAGCCACTTTCGAGCTCGGCACCGCGCTGGTGCATTCCGTCAGGGGCTATGACGATGAGGGCTCGATCCTGCTCAGCCAGAGCACCGAGCTGGCACGCAAGGCCGGCAGCGCCGGCATCGCGTCGGCGGCCTTTCGGGAACTCGGTTATGTCGAGGCGCTGGCCGGGCGCCGGCCGACGGCCGCAGCCTATCTGGCGCAAGCGGAGGAATTGGCCGCGGACAGCGACGCGTTGGCCGGCATCCATGGCGTCATCGGCTTCAACCTGGTCGACTGGGGCCGGCTCGAAGACGGCATGGCCCACTATGCCGTCTCGCTGGAGCATGCCCGCTCGGCTGGCAATCGCCGCCGTGAGATCTGGTCGCTGGGCCTGGGCGGCTGGGGCCTGCTTGCGGCCGACCGGCTGGAGGAAGCCGACAGCTGGCTGGCCGATTGCCTGACACTGGTCGACGAGCAGCACTGGATTTCGTTCCGGCCGTGGCCGGTCGCGGTGCTGAGCGAATCCCGCACCCGCCAGCAGGCGCCCGCACGGGAACTCAGGCCCAGGCTAGAAGAGGCCTTCGCGCTGAGCTGCCAGATGAACGACCCGTGTTGGGAAGGGGCGGTGGCGCGCGTGCTGGCGCTGACTTATGCCGCCGAGGGTGCACTGCCGCAAGCGATGGAGTGGCTTGGCGAGGCCGGCCGACGCTGCGCGCGCGATACCGATGTCTATGCCGCGCTGCAGGTGGAGATTCTCGCCAGCCAGGCTGAGATCAGCCTCAAACAGGGCCGCCCGGAAGTCGCTGACGCTATCGGCCGCGAATGGCTGGCGCTGGCCGCCCGCACACACAGGGATGCGCATGTCGTGCGCGCGGCGGCGTTTATTGGTGGGCAGGGGTAGGGGCGGCTTGCCCGGTAGTTTGCCCGATGCCAACCGTCCCCGACCGCCCATCCGCGATCTTGCCAATCAAGCACCTCTTGCCACGTCCAAACCCCCGCCGTATGTCTCCTCTCGATGAGCGAAATCGAGTTCCGTCGCGCGCAAGCGCTCGACCTATCGGCGATCGTTGCCATGCTCGCCGACGACGCTCTCGGCGCGGCGCGCGAAGACCCGTCGACGCCGCTCGCGTCCTCCTATCTCGATGCCTTCCGGGCCATCGACGCCGATCCCAACCAGATGCTGGCCGTGGCCGTGGAAGCCGGGCAGGTGGTCGCAACCCTGCAGCTCACCTTCCTTCCGGGGATTTCCAGGAAGGGCGCCTGGCGCGGCCAGATCGAATCGGTTCGCGTCGCCCGGCCATGGCGGTCTCGCGGCGTCGGCCAGCTGATGATCGAATGGGCGATTGAACAGTGCCGCGCGCGCGGCTGCAGCGTCGTCCAACTCACCACCGACAAGGACCGGGCGCAGGCGCACGCTTTCTACGAGCGCCTCGGCTTCACCGCCAGCCATCTCGGCTACAAGATGGCGTTGTAGGTCGAGCCTTGATGAGCCAGCATTCCGCTGGGCTCAGTTTCCGTCGTCGGAAACCTTGCCGCATTCGGCCAGAACCTTGCCGATGGCGGCGCTGGAACCCGCGAGCGGAAAACTGTTTTCGCCATATTTGTCCGCGGCGACCGTGACCTCGCCCTTGGCGCGCAGCAAGGCCAGCAGCGGGTCGGCGCTGTCCAATTGCACCGTGAAGTAATTGTACATCGCCTCGAGTTGGAGCGTCTTGGTCACGGCCTTGCCACCGGCCTTGAACACGAACGAAGCGTTGATGCCAGGCTCCAGCTCCTGGCCGGTGGGGCCGAGGTCGTAGCTCAGCGTCGGCTTGCCGAAACAGGTCAGCATCAGGTGCGCATCGGCTTTCGGCCCGCCGCAGACCGAAGCCGTCAGCACACTGCCGCCCTCGTCTTCCTCCATCTTCGCGGTCCAGCCGCACGGCGCCGCAAACGCCGGCTGGGTGGTCACCAGCGCCAGGATGACTATCGCCAGTTTGCTTTTCATGAGTTTCCCCCGTCGAGAACTTGTCACGCTGAGGAGATCATACAGAGATTGGCGAAACGGGCGAGCGCGTAATCTCCCCCCTCGAGGGGGAGATGGCCGGTAGGCCAGAGGGGGTTGGTCCGACTGGGCTCGACCTGCTGCGGCAGAAGAAGGTTGGCGCTCTACACGCGGCGACCCCCTCTGTCGCCTTCGGCGACATCTCCCCCTCAAGGGGGGAGATAAGGTCGCGCGCCCTAGATCAGCTTCTCCAGCGTGATCGGCAAATCCCGAACCCTCTTGCCCGTCGCGTGGAACACCGCATTGGCGATCGCCGGCGCGACGCCGACGATGGCCAGCTCGCCGACACCCTTGCCGCCGAGCACCGAGGAATGCAGGTCGGGGATGCCGACCGAGATCACCTCGATGTCGGGGATGTCGGCATTGGTCGGCACCAGATAATCGGCGAGGTTGTTGTTGACGATGCGGCCATGGCGGCGGTCGACGATGCCTTCCTCCAGCAGCGCCTGGCCGATGCCCATGATGATGCCGCCCTTCCACTGGCTTTCGGCGAGCTTGGGATTGTAGAGCCGGCCCGAATCCAGCGCCGACACCACGCGCGACACGCGCACCGTGCCGAAGTCCTCGTCGACCCGCACTTCAATGAAATGCGCGCACCAGCTGTGGCGGGAATAGTCGCCCTCGGTATGCGGCAGCGCCATGGCGATGGTGGTATAGTTCTTGTAGCGATCCTCAGCCGTCGAATTGGCCGGCATGGTGTCGCCCTTGGCCTCGATATGGTCGCGCCCGACGCTGGCCAGCAGCTCGGCGATCGAAACCTCCGGTCCGTCGCCGCGGGGCGATGAGATGCGGCCACTGGCGACGACCAGTGTGTTGGCCTGCAGCGCGTGGAAGGGCGAGCGGGGATCGGAGATCGCCAAGCCCACCAACTGGTCAAGTGCAGCACTCGCCGCCTTGTAGACCGCGCCGGTCATGACGCCGGCCAACCTGGAGCCGCCGGTGACGCCGGCGCGGGCAAAGCGCGAGTCGCCGAGCTTCACCACGACGTTCTCCGCCGCCACGCCGAGCGTCTCGGCCGCCGTCTGCGCCAGGATCGTGTAGGTGCCCTGGCCCATGTCGATCGAGGAGCTTTCGACCTCGACCGAGCCGTCGGCGAGGATGCGCACCATCGCTTCGCCATAGGCCCGGCGCACCGGGTAGGTGCCGGCGGCCACGCCCCAGCCGATCAGCTGGTTGCCGTCGCGCATCGAGCGCGGCTCCGGGCTGCGCCGCGACCAGCCGAAGGCTTCCGCACCTGCGGCGAAGGCCTCGCGCAACTGCCGTGTCGACCACGGCTTTTTCGCGTGCGGATCCTGTTCGGCATAGTTCTTCAGCCGGATCGCCAGCGGATCGATGCCGACCTCATGGGCGAGCTCGTCGATGGCGCATTCGATGCCGAAGGCGCTGGGGTTCTCGCCCGGCGCGCGCATGGCGCCCGGCACCACCGAATTCACCCGCACGACATTCTGCCGCGACGAGAAATTCGGCGTCGCATACATGACCGAGGTGACCGAGCCCAGCGGCTCGACCCACATGCCGTCCATCGAGGTCTCGTTGACGCCGCGATGCACGATCGACTGGATCTGTCCCTCGGGGCCGGCGCCGAGCGCCACCGTCTGGCGCGTCGCCGCGCGTCCGCCATAACCGGTGAAGGTCTGCGGCCGCGTCATGACCAGCTTCACCGGCCGTCCCAGCATCTTTGCCGCAACCGCCGCCACCGCGCTGTGGCCGAGCGCCAGCGCCTTGGAGCCGAAACCGCCGCCAATATAGGGCGAGACCAGCCGCACATTTTCGAACGGTACGCCGAACCATTCGGCATAGGTGCGCGCCATCCCGTCGAGCCACTGGCTCGGCTCCCAGACAGTGAGCTTGTCGCCCTCCCAGCGCGCGATCAGCCCATGCGGTTCCATCGGCGCCTGGTATTCGCGCGGCGTGTTGTAGGCGGCGCAGATCCTGACGGGAGCGGCCGCGAAAGCGGCTTGCGCGTCGCCCCATTCCTTGGTCATGGCGTCGATCGGGATGCCGTCGCCGGCCTTGCCATCGCTGAGGTCGACGATGGAAGGCGTCTCATCATAGAGGACCTTGACCAGCGCTGCCGCCGCCACCGCCTGCTCGAAACTCTCGGCCACCAAGGCCGCGACATGCTGGCCCGAGAAGGTGATATCGCGCGCCAGCGGGCAATAGGGCACATCGGGCGGCGGCGTGCCGAACCAGTCCGATGCGGTCTTCAGCGGCGCGATGGTGTCCGGCGTCAACACCTTGAGCACGCCGGGTGCCGCCTCGGCAGCCTTCGTGTCGATCGAACGCACCTTGCCTGATGCGATCGTGCTCTCGACCAGCACGGCATAGGCCAGCTCGTCGAGCTGCTGCTCGACCGCATATTTGGCCGCGCCGGTGATCTTGGCCGGACCGTCGACGCGCGACAGCCGCCCACCCACGGCATCGGCGCCGCCGTCCGAGGCGTCGCCATGTCTTGTTATGTGAACGGTCATGCCGTTTCTCCCATTTTGATTATGGCGCGGGCGACGACGCGCGGCGCCAGCTCGATCTTGTAGTGGTTGGCGCCATGGTCGACGGCGCCCTCGACGGCGAGCAGGCTGGCGCGCCGGACGGTGTTCGCCTCCAGCACCTTGCCCTTCAACGCGTCTTCCACCGCTCGCGCCCGCCACGGCTTGGTGGCGACGCCACCGAGTGCCACGCGCAGATCACGGATCGTGCGGCCGTCGGCGTCGAATTCGATGCCGACGGCCGCACTGGCGGCGGCGAACTCATAGGATTGCCGGTCGCGGACTTTGAGATAAGTCGAACGCGCGGCAGCGGCCGAAGCCGGAATGCTGACCGCAGTGATCACCTCGCCCGGCTGGATCGCGTGTTCCCGTCCCGGCGTGGTGCCCGGCAGCAGGAAAAAGTCGTCGACAGCCATCTGGCGGTCGCCGAGATGGATTGTTGCGCCGAAGGCGACCAAGGCCACGGCCAGATCGCCGGGATACATGGCGATGCAGGCTTCGCTGGTGCCGAGCACGGCATGGCCGCGGGTGACGCCGCCGATCGCCGAGCAGCCGCTGCCGGGCGAACGCTTGTTGCAGGCGGGAAAGTTTTCGGGGTCGCGGAAATACGGGCAGCGCGTGCGCTGCATCAGATTGCCGCCGATGGTCGCCATGTTGCGGATCTGCGGCGAAGCGGCTTGCCAGAGCGCTTCCGAGACGGCGGGAAAGCGGCTTTTGATGTCGGCATGGTCGGCAATGCTGCTCATCTTTGCCAGGGCGCCGATGGTGGCGCTGCGCTCGTCGACAGTGATCACGTCGAGCCCCCTGAGATGGGTGATGTCGACGATCGTCTCGGGCTCAGCGACGCCGCATTTGGCGAGATCGACGAGCGTGGTGCCGCCGGCCAAGAGCATGGCGCCGGGCAGGGCGGCCGCCTGGCGTGCGGCATCGACCGAACCGGCGCGAAGGTACGAAAAATCCCTCATGATGCAACCTCCAGTGCTGCCTGGCGCACGGCGGCGACGATGTGCGGGTAGGCGCCGCAGCGGCAGAGATTGCCGGCCATGTATTCGCGGATCTCGTCATCCGAGCCGGCATGGCCCTCGCGGATGCAGGCCACCGCCGACATGATCTGGCCCGGCGTGCAATAGCCGCACTGGAAGGCGTCCTGTTCGAGGAAGGCGGCCTGCACCGCATGCAGCGTGCCATCCGCCTCGGCCAGCCCTTCGATGGTGGTGATGGTGCGGCCGTCAACCTGGGCGGCCAACGTCAGGCAGGCCAGCACGCGCTGGCCGTCGACATGCACGGTGCAGGCGCCGCATTGGCCCTGGTCGCAGCCTTTCTTGGTGCCGGTCAGGTCGAGACGGTCGCGCAAGGCGTCGAGCAGCGTGACGCGCGGCTCGACCTCCAATTCATGGCGGTGTCCGTTGATATCGAGATGGATGGGGATCTGGCTTGTCATGGGCGTCTGGCTCCAGTTGCTTGACGCTGAGGGGGGATGGTGTTGAGGCAGGCGAGGGCAAGGGCGGGTGTATTCTCCCCCCTCGAGGGGGAGATGGCCGCGAAGCGGCCAGAGGGGGTCGCCTCGCGTGGAGCGCTAACCCCCATCTGCTGCAGGAGGTCGCGCCCCGTCGAACCGACCCCCTCTGTCGCCTTTGGCGACATCTCCCCCTCAAGGGGGGAGATTATGCGCACATCGGCTTTCGCCATTCTCCAGCGGGCAGGGAAAGCTTTCAGTTCTTCTGTACGTGACATACCGGCTCCCCTGATTATATGATAAGGCTGCTCCACTAAAACGGAGGCACCTCCGTTTATTTAATTGGGGGCTTACCCCTCAGGGTTCAAGCCCCCATATGTCGACAGTGGAGAAAAAATTGGACGACCAGGAGACAGCAACCGCCCAAGGCGCGCCCGAAGCCGCAGCGCCAAAGCCGCTGCGCGCCGACGCGCAGCGCAACCGCGACCGACTGGTCGAGGTTGCGGCGGCGGCTTTTGCCGAGCAGGGCGTCGATGCCTCGCTGGAGGAGATCGCGCGCCAGGCCGGCGTCGGCATCGGCACGCTCTACCGGCATTTTCCGACGCGCGAGCATCTGGTCGAGGTGGTCTACCGGCGCGAAGTGGAGGCGCTGTGCCACGCCGCCGACGAACTCGCCGGCCAGCATCCGCCTGACGTCGCGCTCGAACAATGGATGCAGCGCTTCGTCGACTACATCGCCACCAAGCGCGGGCTATCAACGAGCCTGCGCATCCTGTTCACCACCAACTCAACCTTGTTCTCCGACGTTTCGGGCAGGGTGACGCTGGCCCTGCGGCGGCTGGTCGAAGCGGCGGTGGCCGACGGCTCGATCCGCAGCGACGTCGACAGCTCCGATGTGCTGCACGCGCTGGGCGGCATCTATTCGGCGCCCGACACCAAGGACTGGCGCGACCGCTCGCGCCGGCTGGTCTCTCTGCTGATGGACGGATTGCGGTTTGGGGCGGCCAAGGGCGGTGGGTGAGGGTTGCGCTAAGCGGGCGAAACCGCCGAAAGCGCGCGAAGTCCGCTCAGCGGCCAGTTCGGGGCGTTCGTGAGGGATCACTCAATTTCGATATTCCTCTCCGGATGCATCGCCCATACAGCGCAGACCACGCCCTGACCACTGTTGCCCCAGACCTCTTGCACGAGCTGCCCTTTGATCTGACCATAGGCGGCCAGGAACTCCGTACGATCCTTGGCAAGGCAGGCAAACCTGGCATACGCGTTGAAATTCGTCTGCTCCGGATATCGCCTGACCAGGTCCTGGAAACCTCGATCGACATCAGGCCAGTTCGCCTTCAACGACCTCTCAATATCCTTGCCGCGGCCCGCGACAAACCAAAGGGCGCGCGCGATGAACGAGTCGCCGTCACGTTCCCTAGTGTAACCTGCCGCGCGCGCAATCAGCGCATTTATCTTTGCTGGGCTGCCGCCCCATTTTGGAAGATTACGGTCAATCGCAGCGAAATAGGTCTGATAGTAGTATGGTTCACGGGCGACGGCTTCGGCAAGCAAGCGATCAAACGCATCATCGGGCCATGCCTCTTCCATCGCAACGTAAACCATCTGCGTGTACCAATTGGGGTCTGCAGAAGCCTCATCTTTAGTTGCGACTAGATGATCACGCGCCTTTATATGGTATTTTGTGTAGCCGGCCCGCTGTTCATCAGTGAGTTCGTAATAGTAACCGCCTCCGCGCAGGAACCAAGCATGGTGTGAGAGTATGAGGGCATAGGCTAGTTTCGCTGCTATGGATTTGGGTTGTGCCCCCATCCACGCCATTGCCTGAGCTTCAAACCGATCGAATGACGCACCATTGTAGTTTGGATCAAGCGACTTCGGCCAGAAACCACCGTAGAATATGGACAGTTTCCAGAGGCCACTTTCGGTACGTTCACCCTCCCGAAATTGATTGGCCATCGCATCAAGCTCGCCAAAGCGTCCATTGTTGAATGCGGACGCGACGGCTTCTTGGATCGCTTCTCGCTGAGCACTCTCGTCTGCGCGGGCTACGAACGAACTAAAAGTCATCAAAATAAGAAGAGCCGCCACAGAAAGACTACGCATCACACACTTCCATCTTGCGATTCTGAGGTCGACCATGGCTCAGATCAGTAGAGATGAAATTAACCCGATTGGCAAAATTTGAACGGGTTGCCCCGAAGTTGTGACGGACCGATTGCGGTTTGGCGCGGCCAAGGGCGCGAAGGGTGGGTGAGGGTTACATGGTGCTGAGGCGTAGCCGGACCTTCAGCGCATGTGACCAGTGACCGGCGCGACCGCTCGCGCCGGCTGGCACCGCTGAAGACCGGGCGGAGCGACTACCCCTTCGATTCCACCAGGATCACCAGCGACTCCGGCACCACGCCATCGAAGGCCATCGCGTCAGCGGCTGCCTGGCTCTGCATCTGTGCGGCCCAGGCATCCATATCCGGAACGTCCATCATGATCGCCACCCGTTTCGGGTTCTGCGGATCGACGAATGTGCGGATGTTGGTGATCCCGAGTGCACCGAAAACCTCCTTGCGCTTCGGTGAATTGAGCCAGTGCTTGGTGTCCTTTGTAATGTTGTGATGGCCAATAATTGTTGGCATGGCATCCTCCCGAGGTGACGCCGCGGGTCGATATCGCCCGCCTTTTACTGCGTTCCACCTACGCAAGCCAGTGAGCGCCGTCTCGATTGGACTGTCAATCAGCTGCTGGCGGACATCGATGGCGTGGAGTGGAGGCGGCCGTGACCATCACGATGCTGGTCCACGTCTTCGGCAAGGCTTGGGTTGTTGTCGGCCGATGCAAGCTGGTGAGGGCAGGGGCACTGCCGCCTCGTCGTTTCCGGCCTGGTCAGACCATAAGCGTTGCGCTGCCCCAGGCGATCAGGGCGATGCCGGCCGCGCGGCCGACCCACTGGCCGGCTGGAAACACCTTTTCCGCCAGCACCAGGACGGCGAGCGCGGCGATCCATACCAGGTTCATTATGCCGCCCACGAACAACAAAGCCATCAGCATCCAGCAGCATCCGACACAAAAGGCCCCGTGCAATGCGCCCAGACGCAGCGCGCCAAGAGCATGAGGACGCCAGTGGCGGGAAAGGAACGCCGTCGGCGTCCGGCAATGCGACAGGCAGGCGTTCTTGAGCGGCGAGAGCTGATACAGGCCCGCGGCGATCAGGACGATGCCTGAAAGCCAGCGGCTTTGCGAACTCATCGTTGTCGTGGAGACGATTGCTTCCCGTTCGAGCAGCCAATGCAACGCGGCAGCCGCGACGGCGAACCCCAGCCAGACCAGGAGGTAGCCTGCCACAAACATGCCGGTGGGCGCGAGCTTGTCCTGGATCTGACCCTGTGCGAGCGCATGGCGATGCACGCGCGCATAGAGCAGGACGGTCGGCGCAGCGCTCGGCGACATCATGGCGACCATCATGATCCACCACATGGCGATCATCAGCGCCCAGACTGCCGGCCCCCAGATCCGCGGCTCCGTTGCCATGTCCATCGCGCCCATGTCAATCGCGCCCATGTCCATGCCCGACATGTCCATGCCGGGCATGTCGGGGGCCGCAGCCTGCTGGTGGGGGAACAGCGCGAGCCTCGTCATCTCCCACGCATTCATGCCGAGACCTGCGCCGGTGACGATGTAAAGCCAGGCCAGCACGCACATGGCAACCAGCCCTGCAATCGTGATGACGCGGTCGCGTTTGAGCAGGCGTTCGAGCGCTGACGCGCCGGTCATGCGTGCGTCAGGCCCGCACCACTCCATGATTGTTGAGATGCAGCCGCGCGAACTGGCCGTAGCTGTCCTTCGTGTTCACAAGAACCGGCCCGCTGGTCTTGCTCGAAGCACTGCCGATCTCGGCGAGCGTATATTCGAAGCCGTTCGGCAGCAGGATCTGCGCGCGCGAGTCCTCGCCCGTCACCTTGTTGCGGATCGGTTCGCCGACCGTGTCGATATAGTCCTTGACGAAGAGGCGGCCCCTGCGGCCGTCGATATCAAGATCGAGATCGATCTTCGTAAAGACCGGCTCATTCATTTTCGTCACGGTTGAGGCGTAGACGGCGAACATCGTCGCGAACGGGTCGGTGTCCTGGCCCGTCATGATGCGCAGCAGCGCATCGCGCTGCCGGTCGGTTGCGTTCTCGTCGACGAAAGCGATGGCTTCGCCATTGCCTTCGTGGATCGGGCCGGGCCATTTGAAGATCGCAGCGATCCGCAGGCCATCGAGACCGGTTTCGCCATGATGACCTTCATCGATCTGGATGCCAGCGACCGCATGGCAATGGCCCTTGTCGGGCAGCGCATTGAATTGACAGTTGCAACCGTATTCGCAAGTGCAATTGACCAGTTCTCGTCCCTTGATCTCCCAAGACGTCATAGCAACCTCCCTGATCTCTAAAATATTAGCTTTATCTTACACCCGCGCCCGCCGCGCCGCCACCCTGCCGCGCGAAGCGGTGGCAGGCCACGGCGTTGGCGCGCGCAAGTTGAAAGCTGCTGGCACCGATTGGTGCTCGCGTTGGACGGTCCCGTGGCGTTCTGTCGCCGAGTTGTAGCACCCCACCCGGCCGTAGCGCCAATGCCAAGCATGGACTAACATTCCAGCTTGCCCCCGTTGGGGCTGGCCAGCGATCTGTTCAAATTGGGGACGTACCCATGACCAATCATTGCTGTGGACCGGGCTATGCGTCTCCAGCCGAGGCGATGAGGGCACCTCGCGAAAAGCTGCTCTATACGATTGCCATCTACACCGGCACCGGCATTCAGAAGCCGGACTATTTGTGCACCATTGATGTCGACCCTGAGAGTTCGACCTACAGCCAGGTCATTTCACGTTTGCAAATGCCCGGTATTGGCGACGAGCTTCATCACATGGGCTGGAATGCCTGTTCGTCGTGCCATGGCGATGCGAGCATGGAGCGGAAATATCTGATTGTGCCCGGTGTGCGCTCGACCAACCTGCATATTGTCGATTGCGGTACCGATCCCCGCAATCCGGCACTGTTCAAGGTCATAGACGGCGCTGAAATCAAAACCAGGACCAATCTGTCGGCGCCGCACACAGTGCATTGCCTCGGCTCGGACATCATCGTTTCCATGCTTGGCGACGCTCAAGGCAATGCCCCCGGCGGCTATTTGCAACTCGATAAGGAGTTCGAGATTGTCGGCCGTTGGGAAAACTCCATGGGCAGTATCAAGTTTGGTTATGATTTCTGGTACCAGCCGCGACACAACGTAATGGTCAGCTCGGAATGGGCCGCGCCCAATACCTTCATGCCTGGCTTTGACCTCGAAGAGGTTGGCCATCTGAAGTATGGCCGGGAGATCCATTTCTGGGATTTCGAAAAGAAGGAGCCAAAGCAAACATTCTATCTCGGTGAAGATGGCCTGCTCCCGCTGGAAGTGCGATTCCATCACAATCCCGACAGCAGTCACGGCTTTGTTGGCGCGGCCCTTTCTGCAAACATCATCCATTGGTGGAAGGATGCGGCGGGTGATTGGCAATGGGAAAAAGTAGTCGATGTCGGCAATGAGCCGCATCCCGAATGGCCGATCCCGATACCCGGCGTGATCTCGGTCATTCTGCTCAGCATGGACGATAGATACCTCTATCTCTGCAACTGGTTGCATGGCGATATCCGCCAGTACGACATCTCGGACCCTCACAACGCCAGGCTCACCGGACAAGTGTGGATGGGTGGCCTTCTCGGCCGTGCGCCTGAGGTCAATGGCGTGAAAGTGACTGGCGGGCCGCAGATGATACAGCTCAGCCTCGACGGCAAGCGCCTTTATGTGACGACCTCACTCTTCTCGACCTGGGACAATCAGTTCTATCCGGAAATCCGCACCAATGGCGGATGCATGCTGATGGTCAATTGCGATACGGAAAACGGCGGCATGGAAATTGATCCGCTGTTTGTCGTCGATTTTGGCAAGGAGCCAAATGGACCAAGCCGCTGCCACGAAACCCGTTATCCCGGCGGTGATTGCACGAGTGACATCTGGGTATGACCAGCTTCACCATCACTCTCGCCAACCAAGGCGGTGCGGCCTTTGACGTCGATCACCGCAAGCCTCTCTTGCAGAGCTTGCGCGAGCAGGGCGTGGACCTGCCCTACGGGTGCAAGTATGGCGGCTGCATTACCTGTGCGGCCAAGATGCTCAGCGGCAAAGTCAATCAAAAGGCGCAGCGGGCGCTGAACAACCGCCAGATCAACAATGGCTACATAATCCTCTGCGTTGCCCGCCCTATGAGCGACTGCACGCTGGAGGTCGGCGTTGAAAGCCACGACAAGCTCTATCGCAACCCTTTCCTTGATCCCTTGGCCGCACATGAATTGAAAGCCGACATTGCGACCCCGTTGGAAGCAAAGAAATGACCCATATGAATCATGATGAGCCCTATTCGGAGGCTTATCTGCAAGACATTCTGAAGTCGGTCAAAACCATCGCGATGGTGGGGGCCAGTCCCGACAAGACCAAGTTTTCCTATGGTGTTCTCAGGGTGCTGCACGAAACCGGCTATGACATGATCCCGGTCAACCCCACTCCCGGTCTGGATGAAATTCGAGGGCTCAAGGTGTACGCTTCACTGGCGGCCATCGACCGGCCTGTGGATATGGTTGAGGTTTTTCGCCGCTCCGAAGATCTGTTGGAAGTTGCACACGAGGCCATCGCCATTGGCGCCAAGGTTCTGTGGAGTCAGATTGGCGTGCGCGATGATGCTGCCGCCCGGTTGGCGGAGGAAGCGGGCTTGAAAGTGGTGATGAACCGCTGTCCCAAGATCGAATTGTTCCGCCCCTTCTGGAAGCCGAAGTTGCACTTGGGAATATGACTGCAAGGGTCACGGAATTCGGCGTTGTTTTCGTACTCAAGGCGGACGTCTGACGCAACATGCGCTCATGACCCGGATGAGACCTTACGGCCCGCTGCCAGACGGCCAGTAAGAACATGGCCGGTCTTCCTGAAAACGTTCATTCTTTCAAGGGCCGCCACCATTCATTGAACCATCGATGGCGCTGTCACGACCAGGGATTTTGAGGTAGACTTTGCCGTTTTGAAATCGTGCCGATCCTCAGGCCTGCCTTGGGAGATGCTAATGCGCGGGTTCTTGCTTTTCATCCTGTTGGTGCTTGTACACATTCCATTTGTTTCGCATGCCGCCGACATTCACGATGCCGCCATGGCGGGCGATGTCGCGGCGATCACGGCGGCGCTCGATGCAGGCGCCGGCATAGATGAGAATGATGGAACCGCAACGCCGCTCTACTTTGCGGTCTGGATGGGGCACATCGAAGCGGCAAAACTGCTCATAGAACGTGGTGCGGACGTCAACGCCCAGACGACTGGGGGTCCTCCGCTGATCATAGCTGTGGGGCCAGGCAAGATCGATCTGTTAAAGCTGTTGCTGGAGCGGGACGCGGATCCAAATTCCAACCGTGGTGGCGAATTCGCCCTTCATGTCGCCGTCACTCTCGATTGTTTCGACTGCGTGAAGGCACTGGTCGAGGCCGGCGCAGACGTGAATGCGAAGACAATGGACGGCAAGACACCGCTCCATCTGGCAAAAAGCAGGGGGCAACGCGAAGTTGCCGACTATCTCATGTCGCACGGCGTCGTCTTGCCAACACCAGCCCCAATCTCGATGAAGTTGGCTTCTGCCGATGTCGAGAAAGGCCGAACCTACTTCACCGGCCGGTGTACCAATTGCCACAGCGCCGAGCCACAGGGAGGGAACAAAATAGGACCGAACTTGTGGAGCGTCGTCGGCCGCGACAAGGCATCCATGGCAGATATGCGCTACTCCGACACCTTGCTGAGCTGGGAAGGCGTGTGGACGTATGAGGACCTGAACAGGTTTCTCTTCGGGCCCATGCTCACCACGCCGGGCGTCAAGATGGAGACTCCCGGTGTTTCGGACGAGACCGAACGGGTCAACCTGATCGCCTACTTGCGCACACTCAGCGACAAGCCGATCCCGCTGCCCTGAATCGATGGTATCTTGTGCAACTGCAGCTACGGGCCTGCGTCGGCTAGCCGGTCGAATTTTGCCTGAGGTACGATGCCAGATGGTCGCTGAGATCACGCGCGTCGTCGCCGGCGCCGTCGATCAGTGAAGATTTGCGGCGGCGCAGAAACTGCATCCCCATCAGGTACATGCCCGGATGTTCCGCAACACCGCCGTCGTGGCGGACGTAGCCCTTGCGGTCGAGGACCGGCAGTTCCAGCCAGGAGTAGTTCGGCCGGTAGCCAGTGGCCCAGATGATCGTCCTGATCGCGCCTCCGGCAAGGTCGAGGCCGAGCGGCGGGCTGTCCTCGACACGGGTCGGCGGCAGGCGATCCGGCGGCTCGACCGTCGCGTCCAGGCCGTTGGCGCGCGCCCATTCATCGATGAGGTCGAGCAGCCGGGCCATCTTGAGATCGGAAAGCGCGCACATGTTGCGCAACGACCCCGCAAACTGGGCCTTGCCATCTTCGGTGATGCCGGCCAGGCGGCCGACGAGCCTGACGCCGATGTCGACCAGCGCATTGAGGTCGAGGGTCGTGCGGTCGGGTGTGCCGGCAAGCTGCAGCGAAGGAACCCTTCGCGCCCGCCTGATGTCGTCTACCTCGTCGTAGCGCTCGTCGAGCACGCCGGCGGCGTCCATCCACCATTCCAGGTCCTTGCCGCGATAGACGCGGGGCGCCCTTATGTGCTCGCCCACCGACAGGGTCACCTGACGTCCCGAACGCTGCAGCTCCTGTGCGATCTGCGTGCCGCTGGCCGACGCGCCTGCAACCAGCACGCCACCGTCGGCGACCTGACCCGGATTGCGATAGGACTGCGCCGTCAGCATGGCGACCGACGGCGGCACGCGGACGGCGAAATCGGGCAGGCGCGCGACGTTGCACGCGCCCGACGCCAGCACCACCGTCCGGCACCGCCACTCGCCGCGGTCCGTGCGCACGAGATATCCCGCCCCGTCGCTGCGAACCGAGGTAACGGTCGTGTGTGTTTTGACCGGAGCCGAGATCGCCTTGGCATAGTTCCCGAGGAAGTCGATCACCTCAGGCATCGTCCGGTAGCCGTCGGGGTCGTCGCCCTCATAGCGGAAGCCCGGCAGCCGGCTCTGCCAGTTCGGGGTGAGCAGCCGCAGCGAATCCCATCGCTCGGTGCGCCAGGTATGGGCGATCTCGCCGCGCTCCAGCAGCACATGGTCGATAGAGCGCTCCGCGAGGCAGCGGCTCATCGCGAGCCCCGCGTGCCCTGCGCCGACGATCACTGTGCTGACGGAACTAATCGCGCCCTCTCATCAGGAGAGTCTACGGTTCGAAGCGCCTTTCAATTCACCACGACCGTGACGTTCGTCGGATTGGTGACAATGTCATAGACCGCCGACCGCTTTTGCGACTGAGCGACGAGAGCCTCGATGTCCTCCTGCTTGGCGTCGGCGTCGATGTTGTACTTCACCGTGATGCCGCTGAAGCCGTTGCGAACGTCGCTGTCGATGCCGAGTATGCCCGCAATATCCATGTCGCCTTCGATGGTCGCCTTCACCGACTTCAACTGGATGTTCCGGTTCTGGGCAACCGCGGCGATGCCGGCGGTCAGGCAACTCGCCAGCCCGACCAGCACGTATTCGACAGGCGTGGCGCCCTGATCCAGGGAAGCGAAGACCTCCGGATGGTCGGCGTCGAATGTGAAGGTGGTCTTGCGATGCTGGTCCTGGCCGAGACCGTAAAAGCTCTCGACCGTCGAGTGGCTGTGGGTGCCATCCTTCCATTCGCAGGCCGCGCGCCACTTGAACTGCGCGGCCTCAGGGGCGTTGGTAAGCGCTTCGCGTGCGCCGAGCAGCGCCTCGACGTTAACGCCATTGTTTGCCTGTACTTCGGAAGCCATATTTATCCTCCCTACTTTGCACTGGCTTAGAAACCCGACCGATCCCACCGACCTCCTGATCAGATTTCGCCAGGGGAGGGCATGCTATGGGCAGCGAAGCGTTTCTTCAAGTTGTTTCCGCAGCGGCATGGTCTTCCGTCGTGTGCCGAGGTGTGCTCCATTGTTGCGGGACCTGCCGGCCGGAAATCACCCTCAGCCAGGGCGCCAGATGGAAGGCGCTCATCAAGAGATACATCGCCGCCATACCGGTCAGCGGCGAGGCATTGGCGCCCATGCACAGCATGGCCGCATCGCCACCCTGAATGCAGGTCAACAGCGCCATCAGAGCGAAGGTCGGCGCCGCGGCAAGGCACAGCCAATCGGCGACGCCAAGGGTGGCCGCATCGGTGTTTTCAGGGATCGTCTGGCTGGCGCCTGTATGGGTATCGCTCATGGTCCTTTTCCCTTGATGATTAGACTGAGGGCCGTCTCATGTGGAAGTACCCACCGGGCGGTCCCACGACGCGACCCGCCAACTCCTTACTGGTCCTTGTCGCGGAACGCCGCCTCCCCGGCAGCCGATACTTCGGCCCATTTCTGGTCGGGCGCGGCGTCGTAGTTGTCGTGCCAGTTCCACCAGCTGTAGAGCGGGGTCTGCGGATAGCCTTCGGGCGAGTCCTCCCAGACCTCCTGGCGGCCGAGCGGCGTCGCGTCGAGGTAGCTCCAGACGGTGCCCATCGCCTCGTCGCCGCGGCTGTTGATGAAGTAGGTGCGAAACACGCGCTCTCCGTCGCGGATGAACACGTTATGGCCGTGCCACTCGTCAACGCCGAAGTCGGCGTCGAAGCTGTCGGTGATGGTGTACCAGGGCATCGTCCAGTTCATCCGCTTCTTCAGCCGCGCGATGTCGGCCTGCGGTGCGCGCGAGGCGTAGGCAAGCGTGGTGTTCCGGGCGTTGAGATGGGCGAGATGACCGACCTGGTCGGCCCCGAGCGAACAGCCGCGGCAGGCGTGATCGGGCCAGCCATGGACCCCCGGTTCGAAGAAGGCGCGGTAGACGATCAACTGACGGCGGCCTTCGAACAAATCGAGCAGGCTCGCCTTGCCATTCGGTCCTTCGAACATATAGATCTTGTCCACTTCCATCCACGGCATGCGCCTACGCTCGGCGGCCAATGCGTCCTTGGCGCGCAGCGTCGCTTTCTCCTTCACCAGCAACTCTTCGCGCGCGGCCTCCCACGCCTGCTGCGAAACCACTGGTGGGGTCTTCATTGCGGTGTGCTTGGTCATTGGTCGTCTCCTTTTCAGTTTGCGGTCGCACTGTTGCGACGCGTTGCTGCTTGCTGGTCGTGAGGTAGGGTAGGGCGCTGAGGCGCAGCGGTGGGAGTTACAAGTGTGACGGGATTTGAATCGTCCGGCCCGCCGCAGCAGGGGTGGCGCCCCGCGTGCTTGGCCGTGTCGATGGTTGCGTCAAGGGGCAGATCTGCTGAACTGGCCATCTTCTTCTCCGTTGCGTGCCATTGGGTGCCGGCACGGCTTGCTGGTTGACGGTGCAGACTTAAGTTAGGGCGGCGAGGCGCGCCGGTGGGAGTTACAGGTGTGACGGGATTTGAATGGACTCGATGATCACCGCGGCAGGGCTGGCGCTGGCGGCGGGCGATCCGCTCGGCGCGCTGGACCGCGTCGCCCTGCGCGACGATGCGCCGGCGCTGGCGCTGCGCGGCATTGCGATGGCACAGCTCGGCGACCTCGACCGCGCCAAGGCGTTGCTGCGGCGGGCCGCGCGTGCCTTCGGCCCGAAAGAGGCGGTGGCGCGCGCCAGATGCGTCGTCGCCGAGGCCGAGATCGCGCTGGTTTCGCGTGACCTTGGCTGGCCCGCCAAGGCGCTGGATGCAGCGCGGGCTACGCTGGACAAGCATGGCGACCGGCTGAACGCTGCGCATGCCGGGCACCTCAAGGTGCGGCGCCTGCTGCTGATCGGTCGCCTCGACGAGGCTGAAGACGTGCTGGCCGGGCTCGACCCGGCGCCGCTTCCGCCAGCCTCGAGAGCCGCCCACGAACTGGCCGTGGCCGGCATCGCGATGCGGCGCCTCAAGACGAGAGCAGCGCGCACGGCGTTGGAGTGGGCACGCCACGCCGCCCGCCGGGCCGGCATTCCGGGCCTCATGGCCGAGGTCGACAACGCATTCCTGGCGCTGGACACGCCGGCGGCGCGGCTGATTGCGCGTGGCCAGCAGCGCCCGCTGCGGCTCGAGGAGGTTGAAGCGCTGCATGCGTCGCCGGCGTTGGTCGTCGACGCCTTGCGCTATATCGTGCGCCAACAGGAAACCATGGTTTCGCTGGCGACGCGCCCGGTGCTGTTTGCACTGGCACGCACACTGGCCGAAGCGTGGCCGGCCGATGTGTCGCGGGCTACGCTTATCGCGCAGGCGTTTGGCGGCAAGCACGCCGATGAATCGCATCGGGCGCGATTGCGGGTCGAGATCGGCCGGCTGCGCGCCGAACTGCGGGCGCTGGCCGACATCGGCGCGACGCCGCGAGGCTTCGCGCTGGCGCCGCGCCAGGCGCTCGAGGTGGTGGTGCTGGCGCGGCCGATCGAGGAGCGGCACGCGGCGGTGCTGGCCTTCCTTGCCGATGGTGAATCCTGGGCGAGCTCGGCGTTGGCGCTGGCGCTTGGCACCGGCCAGCGCAGCGTGCAACGGGCGCTGGAGCAGCTTTGCGAGGCCGGCAAGGTGCAGTCGTTCGGGCACGGCCGGGCGCGCCGCTGGATGACGCCGCCGGTGGCGGGATTCACGACCACCTTGTTACTCCCCGCACCGCTGCCGAATGGCTAGAAAAGGCACGACCAACACGGTTTGAGGATCAGTCATGAAACATTCAGCGGCCGAAGTCCTGCGCGAATACGGGCCCTTTCCGGGTGTGGAGAGGGTGCATGGGGTGAGCTTTGACGGCAACAATGTCTGGTTTGCCTCGGGCGAGAAGCTGAACGCCTTTGATCCGGAAAGCGGGCAGACACTGCGCTCGATCGATGTCGCCGCGCACGCCGGCACGGCCTATGACGGCCGGCATTTCTTCCAGCTCGCCGGAGATCGCATCCAGAAGATCGACCCGGATACCGGTCAGGTTCTGGCCACCATTCCGGCGCCCGGCGGCGGCCGCGACTCAGGGCTGACCTGGGCCGAAGGGACGCTCTGGGTGGGGCAGTACAGCGAGCGCAAGATCCACCAGATCGACCCCGAGACCGGGGCAATCCTGCGCACCATCGAATCCAACCGCTTCGTCACCGGGGTGACCTGGGTTGACGGCGAGCTGTGGCACGCCACCTGGGAAGGCGATGAGAGCGACCTGCGCCGCGTCGACCCGCAAACCGGGAAAGTTCTGGAGAAGCTCGATATGCCGGCCGGCATGGGCGTCTCGGGGCTGGAATCCGATGGCGGCGACCGCCTCTTCTGCGGCAGCGTATCCGCCGGGGTGGTGCGGGCGGTGCGGCGGCCCCGGTAAGGCCGCCGCCTCGATCCAGGGACGGCGAGGCCGTCCGAAATCCTTACGCTGAGATCGCGATCGCAGGTCGCGCCCGGCAAATTCGTCCGCCGTCGGCTGGTCGTTGCCCCCAGACGCGATATCGCCTCCACCCAACCGAGATCTTGAAAGCGGTCAGTGCGGCGGCCCGACGGGAGAGTTTCAGCAGAATTTCAGAAATCTTCCGGTACGCGCCCGCTCCTTGGCTTCATTGTTCTCAAGGACGAACCGGAGGAGGTCGAACATGTCACTGTACGAGAACACGCGCCAAGCCGCCCGGCAGGAACTCCTGGAGTATGCGTCCAGCGTCATGGCTGCGTCCCCTTGCGCGCCCATGCCTGGAACAATGTTCGAAATGCTCGAGATCGTCGCCATGGAGAGGCGGATGGCTTCCAGCCAAGGTGAAGGCAGATCAAATTCCTCTGATCTCTTGACGTCTGAGCGGATTGGGACCCCAATCAGGCAGCGTCTAGTCAAGCTGATCAGATCGGCATTCAATGTCGCAAGAAAACCCGGAGCACGTACTGGCACTTGGCAGTTGCGAGCTTGATCTTGCGCGCGGGTTGCTTCTGCGCGAGGGGAAACCTGTTGCTCTGCGCTCCAAAGCGTTTGATCTGTTGACCTACCTCAGCAGGAATGTTGGACGTGTCGCGACCAAATCGGAACTGATGTCAGCGGTGTGGCCTGATGTCTTCGTGACCGAGGACTCACTGACGCAGGCGGTCAGGGAGTTGCGAAAGGCGCTGCAGGACGAAAGCCAAACCATTGTCCGCACGGTCGCCAAACGCGGCTACGTCCTCTCCCTTCCCGAGGTGCCAAAGCAAGAGCACGTTGGACAGCCGAGCGTTGCGGTCCTGCGTTTCAGCAATGAAGGTGCGCCGGAAGACACCCCTTTGATCGACGGTTTCGCCGAGGACATCGTCAATGCGTTGGCTCGCTTCGGAACGGTCGTCGTGCTGGCGCGCAATTCCGGATTTGCCTTTGTCTCGGATTCCGCTTCCGATTGGCGCGCCGTTGGCGAAAGCCTTGGCGCCACCTATCTGGTCCGCGGCAGGGCGACCACTCGCGCAGACGGCATGCGGGTCACCGTCAGTCTCATTGCCACCTCGACGGGTGGAGTCCTGTGGAGCGATACCTTTTCGGCGTCCGGCGGCCAGATCTTCGACGTGCAGGAAGAAATCGCCCGCCGTGTGGTGAACCGGCTGGTCGCTCGGATCGACGACGCAGGTATCAAGCAGGCTACCCCAAAGCCTCCCGGCAGCCTGGCCGCATACGAGCTTCTCCTGCGCGGACTGGCCCGGCTGCGCGGCTATGGTGATGATGACAACGAGGCTGCGCGCGGTCTTTTCCAGGCTGCGGTCGAAAAGGATCCGACCTATGCCTTGGCGCATTCCTACATCGCGCTCGCCGATCTCATTATCGGTGGCTATGCCGAGGCATCCCCGGCGTTGCTTGGTTCAGTGATCGACCGCGCGGAGTGTGCGGTGACCTTGGCGCCGGAAGAGCCACGCTGCCATCGCGTTCTCGCCCAGGCTTTCCTCTCAGCCCGCCGGTTCGAAGCGGCTGAACATCACCTTCAACGCGCGCTCGACCTCAATCCATATGACGCCGATACGATCGCGCAAATGGGATACTTGCTCACGATGAGAGGCAGGCCTCTTGAAGCACTCGCGGCGCTTGACAGTGCGATACGGATCAACCCGATCCATCCTGATTGGTACCACCTTGATCGCGCCATCGCGCTATACTCTGCTGGAGATTACAAGGCCGCGCTTGTCAGCATGTCCAAACTCCCTTCGAAGACCCCCTGGCGACTGACAAGGCTGGCGGGGTGCCACGCGCAACTCGGCGATTTGAAGGAAGCCCAGCGCCTTATGGCAGAGGTCAAGCGGATAGCGCCTGGCTATTCGCCATTGGAGTTCGCGCAGACCGGGATCGCCTTCGAACATGCTGGTGATGTTGAACATCTCGTTGCAGGCGTCGCCAAGGCACTGGCAGCGTATGAGGCCGGAATCGCCGTCGAGGCCGTCCTCAAAAATCGTGAATAGGCCGGGTCCGCTTCGCTCCTGCATATGCCGGGCGGCTGACCTGCCGGTAAGCGCCATGGGGAAGGGCGCATCCGCTGGACAGTTACATCGTGCTTCACGACGGACCTTCAGCATTTTTGTCCGCCTATCGACTGGCCTTCGCGGACGCAGCACCTAGATAGAGCGTGCGCTGGGCGCAACGATGCAGAAGGACCTGACTATGACTGAACAGATGACCCTGACCAAGCCTGAACAGATCGCATTGAACGACGGCTCCGCCATTCCCCCGCTCGGCCTTGGCGTGTGGCAAGTCGATCCGGCCATTACGGCCAAGGTTGTGAATTGGGGGATCCAGGCCGGCTATCGTCTGATCGACACTGCCGAAGGCTACGGCAATGAGGAAGGGGTCGGGCAAGCCATCCGCACGGCTGGCGTGCCGCGCGGCGAGTTGTTCATCACCTCGAAACTACGCAACGGCGCCCATCAGCGTGACGCCGCGCTCAAGGCTTTCGACGAAACGATGAGCAAGCTCGGGATAAAACAGATCGACCTGTTTCTGATCCACTGGCCAGTGCCCAGCCAGGGCAAATACGTCGAGGCCTGGCAGACGCTGGTCGAACTCAGGCAAGACGGCCGCATCAAGTCGATCGGCGTTTCGAATTTCAACCAGGACCATCTGGAACGGATCATTGGCGAGACCGGCGTGACCCCCGTGGTCAACCAGATCGAGCTCCATCCCCGGTTCCAACAGCGCGGCATCAGGGAATTCCACAGCAAGCACAACATCCGCATCGAAAGCTGGAGCCCGCTGGGCAGCGGCCGGCTGTTGAGCGACCCGGCCCTTGCCGGCATCGCCGCAAAACATCGCAAGTCCGTGGCGCAGACGATCATCAGATGGCACCTTCAGGAAGGGCTGATCGTCATTCCAAAGTCGGTCCACCAGGACCGGATCGCCGCCAATTTCGATGTCTTCGATTTCGAACTGGACGCGGCAGACCTTGAGCTTATTCGAGGGCTGGATTCACGCGATGGCCGCACCGGGGCCAATCCCGCCACGGCTGCGTTCCTGTTCTGACAGGGCGCCTCAAATCCCGGAGCCGTCCAGCAGGGGGACGTCCTCGCCCTCCCAGGGGCTAGGCATGGAACCCTTGCTCAGATTGGCCGATGGCAGCGGCATCCAGCACTTCAGTTCCGGTTCGGCGTATCCAATGACGTGTCCCGGAGAAGAGTCGGAAGCGCGCCAGCCTTCGCTACCGAACTGATCGGCCCGGGCCCAATAGGCGAGGTCGACTTCCGCCGGCCCCTGTTCGGTCGGCCGAATCGTGACCAGGATCCTGCTGCCATCCCTTGGTGCACTCGACATGTGCCGCCAGCGTTCAGGCTCGTCCATCGCATTTCCTCCTGCAACTCGGCTATTTCAGGTGGATAGTCGCTTTGCGCCCAAGGCCGGTCAACCCGAACTTTGCATGTGACAGCCATATCGTTCGCGACCTGCCGGTCCGGCGCGACATGGCCGGCGGTCATCAGCCAACCTTGGCCCTGACTGCCCAGGCTCTCGTCTTCAGGGGAATTGACCCGGCCTCGCCGCGCGGCAGGCTATCCCTGAGTTTCTCCATCAACCTCTGGCGCGCTTGCGGTTGGAGACTCATGCAGTAGCCGGGCGCAGGCCCTGCGCCCAGGGTGAAGGGGTGCCAGTAGTCTTCAAAGTCCCTGAACACAGCCGGCATTTCGATTTTTGTGCAGTCGATGGAAACCAGGCCGGCCTTCTTCGCAAGGTTGGTCAGTCCGTCTGGTGTGCAGAACGGAAAGCGCCTGTCCTCGGTAAGGTCGATAGCACCGGGGTCGAGGGCCGTGGCGGCCGTCCAGAAGGCCCGCATGAACTCCACGCCGCCGCCGGGATAGTCCCATACATAGAATCCAACCGTCGCCCCGCCGCGGGCCACCCGCCCCATCTCCGCCAGCGCCTTCTCCTTGTCGGGGATGAAGTTGAGAACGAGCGCCGACACGACCATGTCCTTGCTGTCCGATTCGACAGACAGCGCCTGCGCATCACCCTGGAGAAACTCGACACGCCTATCCGGCACGTTGTCACGCGCCTTGGCGAGAAAACCTTCCGATGGGTCGATGGACACCAGGCTGTCGGGGTTGCAACGCGCCAGGATGGCCGCGGAAAGCGCCCCGGTCCCGCAACCCACCTCCAGCCAATCCAGCCCCTCGGGCGGATCGAGCCAATCCAGGAAAAGCGGAGCGATCTGGCGGCTCCAGCGCCCCATATACAGGTCGTAGCTGTCTCCGGCCTGCCAGGCGTCGTGACGCGTTGCCTGAGCCATCGCAATCTCCTTGCTCCGTGCACCAAGGGCCGTCCTTCAGATGCACTCTCCAAAAGCGCCCCCGGCAACGGGCACTGCCTGAACCGCAGCGGCCACAAGCCGATGAAGGAGGATGCAAGGCCCGATCACTTTATCACACGTGACAGCTGCCCAACACAAATGCCGGCCTGCGGTAGTGTCTCAGCCACGCTCTGGTCAATGGACGATCTTTGCGAGAAGATGGATGCAGTTGCGCCGAAGCCGGGGCCGCGCGGCCCTTACAAAGCGAAAGCCGTCGCCTGATGCCGATAGAGGACAGCACCGGGAGGGCCGCGTGAAACGCGCGTTTCTATTCGGGCTCGCGGCCCAGCTAATCTTCATTAGCGCGATCTTTCTAGTCTTTGATGATCTAATGCTGCCAATGACGCGGTCTCCGGTCATTGGCATTGTCGCATTGGGTTTGGGCGTCGCGAGCGCATTTTTCGCTTGGCGGGCGACCCCTCATTCGTCCTGGCTGGTCAAAATCGGGATGTCGATTGCCGGCTTCCTTGCCATCTACGTGGCAATCCCCCTCATCGAAGTCGTCCTCGTGCTCATCATTCCGCTTATTTCAAACTGAGACACTGGGCCATCACGACCGGCTCGTGCGTGCTGATCGCGCGTGTCGGACGCGCTTTTTTCCGGCGAGTGTGTCCCTCCGGTGGAAGCGGCCGTGCAGTTGGGCGAGTTCGAGGTGGCGCGCTTTAGAGCCGGCCACCGTCTCCGCGGTCAATCCAACTTAGCGCGAGACAGCTATATCGTTCGTGGCTAATGTTCGCAGGGTGCAATCCGGACAATGGGCGATGAAGAGCGAGGAATTGCTGGCCACTGCCACCCGTCTAGGTCCGGTTCATTTGCGCGTCGTCGATATTCCCGCTGCCTTGCCGGTGTGGCGCGACGCGGTCGGCCTCGCGGTCCTTGGCCAGGATGATGCAACAGCCGAGCTCGGCGTCGGGGGCAAGCCGCTGATCGTGCTGCACGCCGGCGCAAGCACCCCACTGCCGCAGAAGTCGCGCGATCTCTTCCATGTCGCCGTCCATGTCACGACACGCAAGGAATTGGCCCGCGTTGCCGCCCGGTTGCGGGCATCCGGCTTCAGGCATAGCGCCCAGGACCATTTGATCTCAGAATCCCTTTATGTGTCCGACCCTTCCGGCAACGGCATCGAGATCTGTTTCGACACGCCTGAGCGCCTCGCGTCCAGGGCGGAGACGGCGGATGGCGGCGTCTCCCTCATTGCCACCGACGGCACCGCGCATTCCGGCCTCGAACCGCTGGATGTCGACGGATTGCTGCGCGAACTCGACAGCGCCGACCGTTTCGAACCCCCGCTGGCGGCCGATGCCTTCATCGGCCACATTCACATGCGCGCGCGTTCACCCGAAACGCTGATGGCCTTTTATCTCGGCGTGCTTGGCTTCAGGCCGCACATCCAGTCGAGATCGTTCGGCCTGTTCGACTGCGGCACCGATCAGCGCCGGCACATGGTCGCGTTCAACATCTGGGCCCGCGACGACCTGCGGGAACCGCCACCCCGTGCGGCCGGCCTGCAGCATTTCACGGTGGTGCTTCCTTCGGGAGAGGATCTCGCGGCTGTCGCGCAGCGGCTGAGCCATGCCAATTTGCCCATAAAGCAGACGGGCCGGGCGCTGGACCTTGCCGATCCCGAGGGAAACCGCCTGCGGATCATGGCTACGGACAACTGACGGTCGGTGCCGTCGGTCCGGTCCGTCAGAGGGAGAGATGTCGATCAAGGTGATCGGAACGGGCTTCGGCCGCACCGGAACGGACTCGATGCGCGAAGCGCTGACGATCCTCGGCTTCGGCCCGTGTCATCACATGTCCGAAGTCATGGCCAACGACGATCAGAAGCGGCTGTGGCGCGCGCTGGCGAAAGGTGCGGCGCCCGACTGGAGCGCGCTGTTTGCGGGTTACGCCTCGTGCATGGACTGGCCCTCGGCGCACTACTGGCGCGACCTTATCAAGGTCTATCCGGACGCCAGGGTCATCTTGACCTGGCGCTCGGCGGAAAGCTGGTGGCAGAGTTTCGAAAAGACGATCGCAGCAGCCATCAGCCAGAGTCAGGATCAGGAATCGCTGGGCATTTCCCTGGTCTCGAAGCAGGTCTTCGGGGGCAAGGCGCATGATCGTGTGGCCGCGATCGCCGTCTACGAGGCCAATATCGCCGCGGTCTTGGCGACGGTGCCGCCGGAGCGGCTGCTGGTCCACAGACTGGGCGACGGCTGGGAGGCCCTGTGCGCGCATCTAGGCGTTCCGGTACCGGACCAGCCCTATCCCAATCGCAACAACACCGGGGAATTTCAGGCGGCGATGAACCGGCAGCGCTGAGGCAAGGCCAAGCTTCGGCTTCGCCAGATCCGCGAGGCCGAAGCTGAAGGGCAGGGCCCCCTACCGAAGATTTGCCAATCTGGGAAACTCCACAACGTCTCCTGCCGACCGTGTGTACTGAGCCGCGACAATTGCCTCGATCAGAAGGTCCAGCGCCGCACGGGCTTCGCTGCTCGTCCCGTCATCGCCGCGCAGATAGTGACAGGCTCGTTCGAGATGGAGGTGTGCGGCCGCAAAGTCGCTCTTCATAAGCTTCTCCTTATTGCCCGCCGTTCGGCAAGGATGGCTGACTCGCTTTACCCGATGGCAAATATCCACCGTCGGATTTGAATCAAATGCCCTGGGTTGTCGATCCTTCACCGAACAAGCGTCTCGGCCGATGAAGGAGACTTGAGGCTCCAACCATAACACGCAATTCAGCGCGGGCATGTGAAACGGCTCACAGGCCGCCGGGCTGGAAAACTGTATGGAAGGTCCGGGGCTGTTTCAGGGGGTCCGGATGACGCTTGCCGATCTGTCCTTCTATCTGTTCACCATTTTCAATGGCTTGCGCGTGGTTTCTTACCTACCACAGATCGTGCGCGTGGCCCGCGACAGGCACGGAGCAGCTGCCATTTCCTATACGACCTGGGTGCTCTGGACAGGCGCGAACGCCACGACGGGACTCTATGCCCACGTCAATCTGAACGACCCCATGCTGGCGGCGATCAACGGGCTGAATGCCGGATGTTGCGCATTGGTCGTCGTGCTGACCGCATACAAACGTCATCGCGCAAGCCTCGGGGATGACGGGCTCGCAACGCGACAGGAATCGACCGCCCTATCGTCGACAACGAGTGCTGACGTCGCGCATAGGACAGGCCCGCGAAGAATAGGACAGGCCCGCGAAGACATGGCTGGCCGCTTGCACGCGAAGCGGCCAGTTGGCCTATGCCGGCTGCATCCGTCGGCTTGGCTGCGGCGGGAAGGCGATGGCGATGGCCACCGCGCCCAGCCCGACGATGGCCGAGCCGATGAACAGCCAAGAATAGCTGGCATAGGCGTCGAACACCATGCCGCCGGCGAGCGGGCCGAAGGCCATGCCGAGGCTGGACAGCATGGTCGCCGCACCAAACACCGTGCCGATGATGCGCGGCCCGAAATATTCGCGCGCCAGCACCGCATAGAGCGGCATCACCCCGCCATAGGTGGCGCCGAAGATGACGGCCAGCACGTAGAATTGTTCGAGCTGGCTGACCGCAAGATAGGAAGCGATCACCACGGCCTGGATCGCCAGCCCGGCGATCAGCACCGGCTTGACGCCCAGCCGGTCGCCGAGCACGCCGAACAGCAGCCTGCCGCCCAGTCCGGCCAGGCCTTCGACGCTGTAGATCGAGACCGCCGCCATCGGCGCCACGCCGCACAGCATGGCATAGCTGACCATATGGAAGATCGGGCCGGAATGCGCCGCACAGCAGGCAAAGAAGGTGAGGCCGAGAACGATGAATTGCGGCGAGCGCAGCGCCTGGCCGACCGACATGCCGTGTCCTTCGGCAATAGGCGCCGAAGCAGAATTGTCAGGGGTAGGGGTGGGCGGCTGGCGTACCAGAAGTGCGGCCGGCAGCAGCAGCACCCAGGCCATGACGCCGATGTCGAACATGGCGATGCGCCAGTCATAGGCCGTGATCAGCCAGCGCGCGAAGGGCGAGATGGTCATTGGCGCGACACCCATGCCGGCCGAGACCAGCGATACCGCAAGGCTGCGGTTCGTGTCGAACCAGGTGGTGGTCAGCGCGATCATCGGCGCGAAGAAGGCGCTGGCCGCGAGGCCGACGAGCACGCCATAGGTGATCTGGAATTCCAGCAGCGAGCCGGCGCGGCTGGCCAGCACCATCGCCAGCCCGAGCAGCGCAGCACCCACCATGACGACCGGGCGGGCGCCGAAGCGATCGTAGATGGCGCCCCAGGCGAAGCCGCCGACGCCCATCACCAGGAAGTTCAGCGTCATCGCGCTCGATATGCCGGCGCGCGACCAGTTGGTGTCGAGCGCCATCGGTTCGAGGAAAATCGCCAGCGAAAACATCACGCCGATGGCGACACAGCTCATCAGCGCGCCAGCCGCGACGATGACCCAACGATAGGAAAGGTTCATGCTTTTCTCCCATGCCGGAAGCCAGTATTTATCGACACGGCGCAACCATTTCTCGAGCTTTGCCACGCCGCTTGCGTCCGAAGGACGTTGGCGGCGTTTTGAATCCGACAATCCGGTTGCATTTATTATCCAGTCGGCGCGAGGCCCGACGAGAACATGCGGCCAACCTCAAATTAACCCGGTTCGCCTTAGAACCCGTCCAGAGGGTGGCCATGGATCTCGTAAAGCACATCAAGAATACACATTACTTTGCCGTCACGTTCGGCGGTGCGGAGCCATGGGTCATGAAGCCAAGCCCGGGCCACTACGTGCCGTTCAGATACGGCATCTCGCCGAGCGGTCTTGCCTGGTTTTTCGATCCCAAAGAAGGACTGTTCATCTACGATTGCAAGACCCGGTCGCTGCGCCGGAACCTCAAGCTGCCTTCGGCGACCGACTTCAACGGCAAACCGTCGCACGACCATTCGAACCATGAGATGCTGAAAAGCCCTTGCGGGCTCCTGCTCTATCATCTGGTCAGCCACGGTATCCGGTCGGTCGATCTGCGTGTTGTCGACCTTGAACAGCAGGCCGTAGTCAAGGTCGTCGAAGGTCTGCCGGGCGGCATCAAGCCGACCCGCAATGCGGTGCTGGATGGCGATGGCAACGTCATCTGCGCCGCCATGATCGGCGAGACCGGTCAGCGTGGTTACGGACTGGCTCATGTGGATCCTGGATCCGGCGATGTCGAAACGGCATTGTGCCAGGGCAGCAATGCCGACGACCGCCTTCATTCGCCCAGCCCCGACGGCCGCCATTGGTTGCGCTCCGACAACGCGCATCTGCCGCGTGTCACGCAGCAAGGCGAGGACTATTTCAGCTTCGGGATCGAGATCTGGGAGGCATCGCCGTTACGGATCGTCGCCGTCGCCGCACCAATGTGGATGACCGCACATGAATTGCCGGACAAAGGCAATCTGGACACCAATTCATGGAAGGAGGGCAGGCCTGCCAGACGAGGCGAGATCTACCGCAAGCTGGCGAATTTCTTGAAAGAGAACCCGCAATCGACCTGGCGCAACCTCAGTCACAAGAACGCCGATTGGCTGTGGCCCGAGGAGAAAAGCTTCTACGCCAACGTCAATTCCAATCTGTCCGATTTCGCCTTCAGCGAAGACGACATGATCGGCTGGCAGCCGGATGGCCAGGCGTTCTGGATCAAGCGAAACAACTTCGTTGCCTGTATCGGTGTCGATGGAAAACACTCGCCGAAAATCAGGTTCGAGCGCTTTGGCATGCGGCCCGGCACCTGGCTTCCTTGCGCGGCGATGTTCAAGTCCGCCACGCCGCTCGATGGCCGGCGGCTCGAGATGCTGTTCGAGAATGAAATCGCGATCGCCGACGGCACGCCGCAGCCTGCGACAACGGCAATCCGGACGATCTCGCGGCTGGAAGACGAGTGCCCGCCCGTCGCGGCGGATGGAACCGCCGAAGCCGAAGTGAGGCTGGCGCAAAAGGCCGAGGAGCTGGCGAAGAAACGCAGTGTCTATCGCGTCGAATTGACATCCATGGATCAGCTCGCCTGTATAGCGGCACTGGATGCGCTTGCCGCGCAGATCGGTCCCGATATCAATGACCGGCCCCATGACAATCAACTGCGCGCCGAATTCGTCGACGGCCGCAAGAAGCTCGATGAAAAGACCTTCTTCGCCCATGTCGAAAAGAACTGTCCAGAGGCAGCGCCCGCCATCGGGCGGTTGCTGGAAGCGGTCTGCCGAAACCTCGATCCGCTGACCAGCGCCTATTGCGAACCCTATGGGGAGGAAGTCTCGATCGGCGCCTTTGGCTACGCAGCGCGCGCTCTTGCCGTGCTCGACAGGGACAGCAACGCGTTGCTCCTGCGCTATGGCGCGCTGATGGACACCGATCATGAGCACTTCTTCTTGTGGGAGATATTCCCGCTCATGCTCAGGAATGAGGGCAATGAAGGCAAGCGGCTGGAACTGGCCGAGTATTACCTTCTGGGGCGGCTGGGCAATGCCGCCGATCCATATCCATTCTGGCAGTCGGCGGGCATGGAAAAGCTGGCAAGCAGCCAATTTGCGCCTGAAGCGTATGCCGACCGTCTTTTGCAGCTGGCGCAGGAAAGGGGCCTCGGGGAAAACCCCGAGAGCGACCTTGGCTACCATCTCCTTGCCTGGTTCGGCCGTGGCATGGAGAAAGCGCCGTCGGCGTGGGAAGCCGAGTTGCTGAGGCAACTTCGAATTGCTGTGGCCGGAAAGC
This sequence comes from Mesorhizobium sp. AR10, assembly GCF_024746795.1. Classification (NCBI taxonomy): domain Bacteria; kingdom Pseudomonadati; phylum Pseudomonadota; class Alphaproteobacteria; order Hyphomicrobiales; family Phyllobacteriaceae; genus Mesorhizobium; species Mesorhizobium sp. AR10. The sequence continues at coordinate 4,973,953 of NZ_CP080524.1, read as the reverse complement.
GGGCCTGACAGGACCCAGTCGGCGTGGCGATGCCACAAAAATGCTCCGCCGAATTGACGAGTCGTTCCTCGACCATAGGTTTCCGATCGTGTTGAATCAGGAGACATCGATCATGGAACTTCATCGCGGCCGTCTCATCGACCACATCCAGCTGGTGGTCAAAGACCTGCCGGCCAGCCGGCGCTTCTACGAAGCCGTTTTCAAGGTGCTCGATATTCCGATCGGCGGCGCGGCCGAGGACTATTTCTGGGCCGACGAGATGTTCGTTTCCACCGCCGACAGCCAGGCGGCCACGGGAAAGTTGACCGGGCGCCATCATCTGGCCTTCCAGGCCAGGGACCAGGCCATGGTCGACGCCTTTTACCAGGCCGGCCTCGACGGCGGCGGCAAGGACAATGGCGCGCCGGGCGAGCGGCCCTACCACCCCGGCTACTACGCCGCCTTCCTGCTCGATCCCGACGGCAACAACATCGAGGCCGTGTTCCATGGGCCGGCCAAACGGAGTGCTGCTTCGGTGAAGATCACATTCTAGGGCGCCGATTCATCGGCTATATCTTAGTCTCGCGAGCCATCAAACGGACGGCGGAGGATGACAATGTTGGAAACGGACAAGGTGTTTGCCGGCTCGATTCCGGAAAACTACGACCGCTATATGGTACCGTTGATTTTCGAGCCGTTCGCCGCGGATCTTGCACGACGGGCAGCGTCCTTCTCGCCCAGCGCCGTTTTGGAAATCGCCGCGGGCACCGGAGTTGTCACCCGCGCCCTGGCGCCAAAACTGTCCCCCGGCGCAAGCTATGTCGTAACCGACCTCAACCAACCAATGCTCGACTACGCCGCTTCGCGGCAAGCTCCCGACAGTCGCATCAAATGGCGCCAGGCCGATGCTATGGCATTACCGTTTGAAGATGCGGCCTTCGATCTCGTTTGTTGTCAGTTCGGCGCGATGTTCTTTCCCGACCGCACATCTGCCTACCGCGAAGCAAAGCGGGTTCTGAGGCCCGGAGGACATTTCTTGTTCAACGTCTGGGATCGCATCGAGGAGAATGTATTTGCGGACGATGTGACGAATGCTCTCGCAGAGATTTTTCCGAACGATCCACCGCGCTTTCTGGCACGCACGCCGCACGGCTACCACGATACGGCGCTGATCCGCAGCGACCTGGAAGACGCAGGCTTCTCCCATGTGGTAATCGAGACGAGGGCCGAACAAAGCCGTGCAGCCTCACCGCGCCTGCCCGCCGTTGCCTATTGCCAGGGAACCGTTCTTCGAACCGAAATCGAGGCCAGGGACCCGGGGAAACTGGAAGCTGCAACCGACTATGCCGCATCCGCGATTGCAGCCAGACATGGCAGCGGCGAGGTTGCTGCCAAAATTCAGGCACACGTAGTCGTGGCTGTGGTCTAGGCTGCATCACCGACATTTTAGCGAGGCATGTCGTGTTACGACACGCTTTCGCCACGGCGCTTGCGCAAGCTCGTTGCGGGGTGAGGGGAGGTTCACTTGGACACGACTGTTGCCATTGTCGGCGCTGGCCCCGCCGGCCTTGCGGTCGGCGCCTGCCTGAAGCGGGCAGGGATCGATTTCGTCATCCTCGAAAAGGCGCAGGAGATCGCGCCGGCCTGGCGGCGGCACTATCGGCGCCTGCACCTGCATACCGTCAAGAAATTCTCATCGCTGCCCTTCCAGCCATTTCCCAGGGACTATCCGCGCTATGTGCCGCGCGAACTGGTGGTCCGCTATCTCGACGGCTATGCGCAAAAATTCGATCTCCGGCCACGCTTTGGCGAGACGGTGAAATCCATTCGCCGCGACAACGGCCATTTTCTGGTCGAGACCGGATCGGACAGCGTGACGTCGCGCCATGTCGTCATCGCCAGCGGCAACAATGCCGAGCCGGTCGTTCCCCGGCTCGCCGCCATCGACGCCTTCAAGGGCGAGGTGCTGCATAGCGCCGATTATACCGAGGCCGCGCCCTTTGCCGGCCGCTCGGTGCTGATCGTCGGCATGGGCAACACCGGCGCCGAGATCGCGCTCGATCTCGCCGAGAACGGCGTGCAGCCGGTCATCTCGGTACGCAAGGGCGTCCACATCGTGCCGCGCCAGCTGTTCGGCGTGCCGATCCAGATGGTCGGCATCGCCAGCCGGCCGATGCCGCAGGCCGTGAACGACTGGCTGTTCCCGATCATCCTCGACCTGGCGCTGGGCAAGCTCGAAAAATACGGCATCGTCAGGCCGAAGCAGGGCATCCTGCAGCAGATCGACCAGGTCGGGCGCATCCCGGTCATCGATGTCGGTACCGTCGAGGCAATTACCAAGGGCACCATCAAGGTCGCGCCGGACATATTGCGCTTCACCGAGCGCGGCGCCCAGTTCACCGATGGCCGGCAGGAAGCATTCGACGCCGTCATCCTCGCCACCGGCTACCGGCCGGCTTACGAAAAATTCCTGCCGGCGGAGTTGCAGCCCGGGCGCAGCGGCCTCAACGCGCGCGCGTCGCAGCTCGGCGTCTATCTCGTCGGTTTCCACAATCCGGTCACCGGCCTGCTGCGCGAAATCGGCAGGGAGGCGATGGCGGTGGCTGGTGATATTGCGCGGCGGAGATAGCCCGGAAATCGAGCAGTTTTTCTTCAGCCAGCTTTCAGGCTTTCTGGTTCGAACTCCTGGCGGAAAGCGGGTATAGCGTGACCGGTCGCGGAACTTATGACCCGCACAGTCCCGCCAGCCGGAGAAGGAAGCAAAATGAGTGTAGAAAAAGTAGCTGTTGTCGTTGCCGGCGGCAGTGGCATGGGTGCGACGGCGGCAAAGCGCCTGGCCGCGGACGGTTTCAAGGTTGCGATCCTGTCCTCTTCCGGCAAGGGCGAGGCCCTGGCCAAGGAGCTTGGCGGGCTCGGCGTTACCGGCTCCAACCAGTCGAACGACGATCTGCAGCGCCTCGCCGATCTGACGCTCGAACGCTTCGGCCGCATCGATGTGCTGGTCAACAGCGGCGGCCACGGGCCGCGCGCGCCGATCCTCGAAATCACTGACGAGCAGTGGCACACCGGCATGGACGTCTATCTCCTGAACGTCATCCGGCCGGTGCGCATCGTGGCACCCCAGATGGTCAAGCAGAAGGCCGGCGCCATTATCAACATCTCGACGGCATGGGTCGTCGAGCCGAGCCCGATGTTCCCGACCTCGGCCGTGTTCCGGGCCGGCCTTGCCGCCTACACCAAGATCTTCGCCAACACCTACGCCGCCGACAATGTGCGCATGAACAACGTCCTGCCCGGCTGGATCGACAGCCTGCCCGCCACCGAGGAGCGCCGCGATTCCGTGCCGATGCAGCGCTACGGCACCTCTGAGGAGATCGCCGCGACCATCGCCTTCCTCGCCTCAGAAGGCGCCGGCTACATCACCGGCCAGAACATCCGCGTCGACGGCGGCATCATCCGCGCGGTCTGACGCATCGCGTCGCCTGCCACATGCCCCGGCGCGCTATTCCTTCACCGCGCCGGTCATCGAGGACACGTAGTGCTCGACGAAGAACGAATAGAGCACCACGACCGGCAGCGAGCCGATCAGCGCTCCCGCCATCAGCGCTCCCCATTCGTAGACGTCGGAGCGCACAAGCTCGGTGAGCACGCCCACCGGCACGGTCTTGTTTTCGGACGACTGGATGAACGTCAAGGCATAGATGAACTCGTTCCATGACAGGGTGAAGGCGAATATGCCGGCCGAAATCAGGCCGGGCACCGACAGCGGCAGCACGATCTTGGTGAGGATCTGCCAACGGCTCGCCCCGTCTATCAGCGCGCATTCCTCCAGCTCGAACGGGATGGAGCGGAAGTAGCCCATCAACAGCCAGGTGCAGAACGGCACCAGGAAGGTCGGGTAGGTGAGGATGAGCGCGAACGGCGTGTCGTAAAGCCCGAGGTTGAACACCATCACCGACAGCGGAATGAACAGGATCGAGGGTGGTACGAGATAGGCAAGGAAGATTCCGAGGCCGACCTGCCGCGCCCCGGAAAACCGCAGCCGCTCGATCGCATAGGCCGCGAAGACCGACGCCAGCAGCGACAGGAAAGTGGCGGCGGTCGAGATGATGATCGTGTTGAGCAGCCAGCCCGGATAGGACGTCTCGAACAAGAGATAGCGGATGTGCTCGAGTGTCGGATTAACCACCCAGAACGGGTTGAACTGCGCATAGTCGGTCATCTCGAGATTGGGCTTAACCGCGGTGATCGTCATCCAGTAGAACGGAAACAGCAGCACGATCATGAACACCAGCAGCGGCAGATAGACCGTCACCACGCGGCGCGGCACGCTCTGCAAATAGCCCATGCCGCCTTCGTCGATGTCCGAACGTTTCGCCTTCCTGGTCGCGGCGCTCTTGATCATGACCATGTCAGTCTCTTCCACCTTGTTGCCATTTGCGGCGTTGCAGGCCGAAATAGCTGAACAGGATCGCCGCCAGCAGGAACGGGATCATGGCCACCGCGATCGCCGCACCCTCGCCAAGCTGGCCGCCGGAAATGCCGCGCTGGAACGACAATGTCGCCATCAGATGCGTGGCATTCACCGGACCGCCGCGGGTCAGCACATAGATCAGCTGGAAATCGGTGAAGGTGAACAGCACCGAGAAGGTCATGGTGATGGCGATGATCGGCGTCAGCAGCGGCAGCGTCACATAGCGAAACAATTGCCAGCGCGTGGCGCCGTCGAGGGTGGCGGCCTCGTAGAGCGACTGCGGAATCGTCTGCAGGCCGGCAAGCAGCGTGATGGCGACGAAAGGAATGCCGCGCCAGACATTGGCTGCGATGACCGAAGCGCGCGCATTCACCGGATCGCCGAGGAAATTGATGCGGTGGTCGATCAGGCCGATTTCCTGAAGCGCCCATGACAGGATGGAGAACTGCGAATCGTAGATCCACCAGAAGGCGATGGCCGACAGCACCGTCGGCACCACCCAGGGCAGCAGGACTATCGCGCGGAAGAACGATTTGAAGGGCAGGTTTTCGTTGAGGATGAGCGCCAGCCAGAGGCCGAGCACGAACTTCAGGATCGAGGCGCTGATCGTGTAGAGCAGCGTGTTGAAAACGCTGAGCCAGAAGACGGCGTCACTCCACAGATATTGATAGTTCTCGGTGCCGATGAAGATGCCGGGGCGGCCGATGCGGGCATCGGTGAAGCCGAGCCAGACGCCGAGCCCGAGCGGATAGGTCAGGAAAACCAGGAGAAGCGCTGCCGCCGGCAGCATGAAGCCGAAGCCAAGGGCATTGCGGCTGTCGGCCAGGGGCGACAGGATCCGCGACCGGATCGACGAACGCGGCTGAACGGCAACGGACGGCACGGCCATGGGCGGGCTCCTCGTCAGGTTTGGTGCATCGCGGCGTCAGCAGTGGCCACAGGGTTGCGGAGCAGGCCGGGCAGCGCGATCGCGGCTGCCCGGCTGTGTGGTGATCAAACGCGATAGTACCGGTTTGCGCGCTTCTCCGCCTCTTCCATCGCCTCCTGCGGCGTCGCCTGGCCGGTTACGGCCTTGGCAAACATGTCGACCAGGACATAGTCGGCCATGGTCGCCGCCGAGGCATAGCCGAGCGGCCCGGCAAAGCCGTTGGGACGCAGCGTCGCCGACGCCTTCGCGTAGGCGGCATTGTTCGGGTCGGCCGTCCACACCGGATTGTTGTCGAAGGCCTTGAGTGTCTGGCAGCAATAGCCGGCCGAGGAGGTGATCCAGTCCGACATCTGCGGATCCTCGAACATGAACTGCAGATAGGCCTTGGCCGCGTTGGGGTAGGGCGTGTAGTCGAAGATGACGGCCGAGGTCACCTGGAACAGCTCGACCGATTTTCCGACCGGGCCGATCGGCAGGTTGGTGGTGCGTATATCCTTGGCGATTTCAGCCAGTTTCGGATCCTTGTCCTTGTTGATCTTGGCCGTGTTGTAGGCGGAAATGCCGTTGGCGATGACGCCCAGTTCGCCGGCCAGGAAAGCGCGGTTGTTGTTGACGTCGAGCCAGCTTTCGGTCCCGGGAATGAAAGTCTTGTAGAGTTCCTGCGCGTAGGCGATCGCCTTGAGGGTCTCGGGGCTGTTGATCGCCACCTTGCCGCTCTCGTCGACCATCTGGCCGCCATGGCTCCATAGCAGCCAGTGAGCGTAATTGTTGCCGTCGCCGACACCGTGGCCGTGGGTGAAGCCGGCCGGATGTCCCTTCGCCTGCAACGCCTTGCACAGCTCGAGGAAGCCCGCCGTGTCCTTCGGAAACTCCGAGAAGCCAGCCTCCTTCACCCAGCTTTCGCGATAGACGATGGCATTGCCGATCGTCGCCAGGGGCAGGCCGACGAACTTGCCGTCCCGTGTCGCATATTGCTTTGGCCCGTCATGCCAGCCGCCGTATTTGGCGCCGAGATACTCGCCCAGTTCCGTCACGTCGTGCAGCTTGTCGGGATATTGATGCGGATCGTCGAACCAGACGAACATGAGGTCCGGGCCGGAGCCGACATTGGCAGCAACCGCCGCCTTGGGGCGAATGTCCTCCCAGCTTTCCTTGTCGACGCGAACCTCGACACCTGTCGCCTCGGTGAAGCGTTTGGTGTTGGCCAACCATTGGTCCTCGTCGCCCTGCACGAAGGGCGACCAACGCAACAGCCGCAGCTTTGCGCCGTCCTCGGGCTTGTACTTCGGCCCCTCCTGGGCAAAGGCGGGCGAGCCGACGAACCGGCTTCCCAAGGCTCCCGCCGCAACACCTGCGGTCGTGCGGATTACGTCGCGTCTCGTGAATTTCATGGTCGTCTCCTCCGGTTTATTTTCCTTGCAGTGCGGTCCTTACCATCCAGTGCGCGTTTCAAACCGCGTTCCGGTCTTGCCGTCGAAGAGATGAATCAAGCCCGGCGCGGCGGTGAGCCGTATGGTTTCGCCCGGCGTGAATTCATGGCGTTCCCGGAAATTGGCGACGATCTCGTCACCGCCGGCGGTCCGGCCGATGAGTTGCACTTCCGACCCGGTCGGCTCAACCACAGCGACGGTGACCGGAATGCCCTGGTCGGATGACAACCGCAGATGCTCGGGCCGTATTCCCAGCACCACCGGGTCGCCATTGGCGATGGCCGGCGCGGCGGTCAACGGCACGGAAATGCCCCCGGCGGCGCGAAAGGACGGGGAGCCCTCGGTTGCGATCTCACCCCTGATCAGGTTCATGGCGGGCGAGCCGATGAAGCTGGCGACAAAGAGGTTCCTCGGCCGGTCGTAGAGTTCCAGCGGCGGCCCGATCTGCTCGACGATGCCGTCATGCATGACCACGATCTTGTCGGCCATGGTCATGGCCTCGATCTGGTCGTGGGTGACATAGACCGTCGTGGTCTTGAGACGCTGGTGCAGCTCCTTGATCTCGGCGCGCATCTGCACCCTGAGCTTGGCGTCGAGATTGGACAGCGGTTCGTCGAACAGGAAAACCTGCGGATCGCGCACGATGGCGCGCCCCATGGCGACGCGCTGGCGCTGGCCGCCGGAAAGCTGGCGCGGATAGCGAGTCAGCAAGGGCAGCAGCCCCAGAATTTCGGCCGCGCGCTGAACGCCGGCATCGCTCTCCGCTTTCGAAACCCCCTTGAGCATCAGCGAGAACGCCATGTTCTCGGCGACGGTCATGTGCGGGTAGAGCGCGTAGTTCTGGAACACCATGGCGACGTCGCGCTCTTTTGGCGCAAACGTTGTTGACCACACGCTCGCCGATCGAGATCTCGCCGCGCGAAATCTTTTCCAGGCCGGCGATCATCCTGAGAAGGGTCGATTTTCCGCAACCCGACGGCCCGACCAGCGTGACGAACTCGCCGTCGTCGATATCCACACTGACGCCGTGCAGGACCTCGACGGTCCCGAACGATTTGTAAACGTCGCCGATCGCGACAGACGCCATCGATCTCCTCCCGAACAGCTTCTTGCGACGCCCCGAAGGAAACCGCTCCTCTCTCGCCTGCGACCGCCTCCCCAGTCTCCCCCTAAGGCCGCGCGACAACGAGACGGTAGCGCTACCAAGCCGGACTGTAAAGCGGCGATGCGCGGTCTTCGTCGTGCAGTGTCGATGCACTATATCCGACTCACGACCTACCGCCCATTCACCAGATCGAGGATGAGCTGATGCAGGTTGCCGCCCTGGCTGAGTTCGGTCTTGTCGAAGTCGCGGCTCGCTTGCCGCTGCGCCAGCGACAGTTCGGTGAGCCGCCTCGTCAGTTCGGTCCGAATCTTGCTGCAGCCGGGGTCGCCGGGGGCGGTCAGGCCGACGCTCATGGCCTCGATCTTGCGCACCATGTCCTCGATGATGTCGCCATGCACCTTTTCATGGCTCCGGACACCGGCGATGAAGATCGCCCAGTTCCTGGCGATGGCAGGCGGCAGTTGCCCGGCCGGCTTGGGCAGCGTGTAGGTGATGATGAGCTTTGGCCGCGCCGAAACCAGCACGCAGGCGCCGCCTTGCGGCTGATAATCCCTCGTCCAGGTCAGCTTGAAATTCGTGTATGCGATGGCGCGCGCAATGCCGAGCTTTGGCCCGCGCTCGCCGATCGAAGCATAGAGCTCGTGGCCGGTCTCCCCTGAGATGGCATAGGTTTCGACCTTCTCGACCGGCCTCCACTCGGCCTGCGCCGGCGTCGACAGGACGCAGAACGCCAGTAGAAAGAGACGAATGGCTGCTTTCATGCCGACATCAAAGACGTAGGGTGCGGGTGGGAAAAAACGCCTTCGATCTCAATCTGCATAAGCCAGCTTCCGTTGCGCCGGCAGGCTAGCATCTGGCGAGCCTGCCGGCAAAGTGGCCCTCATCGCCGCCAGAACGGCTTGGCGATCTCTGCCCTGGCCTGTTCCATGGTCAGGCCGATGTCGTCGATGAGTTCGGGCATATCTGTCGCCATGCGCGCCAGCTCATCGCGAAACCGGGAGCGCTCGATCCATATCGTAATCAGGCCCGGCCGGCGCTCAGCGCGGCTGATCGCGCTGGCCGGCGGTTGGCGAGGGTCGAGCTGCACGACATCGAAAAGCTCGGATACGGTGGTCAGCATGGTTTTCATCGTTTTGCTCCTCGGCGGCCCTGTTCGGAGGGCATGCGAGAAGCTTCGGCCTCGGAGGGCGATCGCGCCATCGGACAGATGCGGTGTTTGGGGTCCCGCATTTGTAGTATTCTGCGTCGGCAACAGTTGAAACCATGCCGATCAGATGGCAGGAAGTTTCTTCATGAACCGCATCGCGACGTCTTCACCGGCTGACGCGCTATCGGACCGCGAGCGCGCGGTGGCGGAAAGATTTGCCTCGGGGCTGACCTATCGCGAGATTGGCGAGGCGCTGTTCATCGCCCCCTCGACCGTCCGCACCCATCTCGCCGCGATCTACGAAAAGCTTGGCGTCAACAACAAGATCGCGCTTGCATCGCACATCAATGGCGTCGCACGCATGGGGCTGGCTCCTTCGCTGGCCGACGCGTCGCCGGTGCTCGCCATGTTTCCGATCGAATGCTTGAGTTCCGAAGAGCGCTGGCGTCGCTTCGCCGACGGCCTGTCGTCGGACATCACCATCGACCTTGCGCGCTACGCGGATTTCCCGGTCATCGGTTTCCACACCATGAAGTCGCTGGGCAGCAAGCCCGCCGATTTCGCCGCCGACGGCAAGGCACTTGGCGCTGCCTATATCGTGTCGGGCCAGCTGCGCGCCGACGACCGGCGCATTCGTCTGACGATCGAACTGGCCGATGCGCTGAATGGCGTCAGCCTGTGGAGCGAGCGCTTCGACCGCCCGGTCGAGGACGTTTTCAGCTTGCAGGACAGCCTGACCGAAAGCGTCATCAACGTGCTGGCTGGTTGTGGTGGAGCGATCGCCACGGTCGGGCGCAACGCGGTTCGCCGCAAGCCGCCGGCCAGCCTGCGCGCCTATGATCTCTATCTGCTTGGCGTCGAACAGCACAACACCTTTAGCCGCGCCGGCAACGCGGAAGCGATCAGGCTGTTTTCACGCGCGCTCGAGCTCGATCCCACCTTCGCCAGGGCCTGGATCGAGCTCGCCTACGCCTATTCGATTCAGTCCTGTCACGGCTTGGGGGGCGATCTGACGGGAGCGATCGAGAGGTGGCGGGCGGCGGTCGAAAATGCGCTTCGGCTCGACCCGATGGATGGCAGCGTTCAAACTTGCCTGGGTGATCTCATGGGATGCCTGGGCGATCTCGAAGCGGCGGAGCGTGCTTATCGGCGCGCCTTCGAATACGGCTCCAATCATGCCGACACGCTGGCGCTGCTGGCCGGCAGCAGAGCGCTGGTCGCAGGCGATCCGGCCGAGGCAATCCCGCTCATCGAGCGCGCCATGCGCCTCAATCCGCTGACGCCATCCTGGTATTTCGGGATGCAGGGTCGCGTCCTGTTCGCCGCCGGCAGACATCGTGAGGCCATCGCATCGCTACACAGGGGCGCCCCGGATTCTGCCAACATGCTGATGTTCCTGGCGTTGGCCCACGCGGCGGTTGGGGAGGGCTTGGAGGCGGCCGGGTTGGCGGCCCGGTTGCATACCGAATTTCCCGAGTTTTCGGTCGAGCGCTTCATCGCCGGCTATCCCGTGAGCAACCCGGATGCCGCGCTGGCCATTCGCCACGCCGCCAAACTGGCGAAGCTCGGCTGAAGCCTGCCGATCCAAAAAACGAGCCCATCCGGCAATTTCGATCCGCCTATTGTCCGCAACGCGCCAAGACCCAGATTCTGTCTTGTTGGCAGAAACTGTCCTGTTGCTGGTACCTGCCGTCATCTCGACGTTGGACCGGCCATGGAGGTGACCATGACACATGACGACATCATTTCGGTTCTGGGGCCGGTGGACGAGACCGTCATCGCCGACATCGCCTCTTCGGGCGCGACGATCGAGGAGTTGCGCGAGGCCTTTGCCTGGATCGGCGCCGACGAGGCGCTGGTCAACGAGGGCCGTCCTCTGCCGTCGGCAAGGGTGGTGGCCTTGATCGACCTGCTCGAGGCACCGGACGACGAGGACGAGCCGTAGGCGCCGGCGTCGCTACCTGACCGTCATCGCCGCACGCGCGACTTCAGCCAGCGGTCGAAGGCCACGGCGAGGATCAGGATCAGGCCGATGACGATGCTCTGCGTGTAGGACGAGACGTTGTTGAACTGCAGCCCGTTCTGCAGCACACCGATCAGTGCTGCGCCCACCACGGTGCCGCCGACGCTGCCGATGCCGCCGAACAGCGACGTGCCGCCGATGACCACGGCCGAGATCACCGTCAGTTCGTAGCCGATGCCGGCGACGGCCTCCGAGGAATTCAGCCGCGCCGACAAAACGAAGGCGGCAAGGCCGGCGAAGAAGCCGACGATGACATAGACCGAGATCAGGATGCGGTCGACGCGCAGGCCAGACAGGCGTGCGGCCTCGGCATTGCCGCCGACGGCGTAGACGGCGCGGCCGTAGCGCGTGTAGCGCAGCACGATGTGGCACAGGATCGCCGCTATCGCGAAGATGATCGCCGGCACCGGCACCGGGCCGATCAGCCCGGTGCCGAACCAGCGCATCGAGGCGTCGAAGCCGGAGATCGGGCCGCCATTGGAGATGGTCAGCGTCAGGCCGCGAAACACGGTCAGTCCCCCAAGCGTGACGACGAAGGGCGGCACTTTCAGCCGGGTGATGGCAAAGCCCTGGACCCCGCCGGCAATGGCGCCGACCGCGACGGCGGCGAGAAGGGCTGCGAACCAGCCATAGCCCAGCGTGCCCGTTGTCGACAGCGACAGCGTGTTGGCGGTGCCGCCCTTGGCCACCACCGCCGCGACCATGCCGCAGAAGGCCAGCAGCGAGCCGACCGACAGGTCGATGCCGGCGGTGAGGATGACGAAGGTCATGCCGAGCGCGATCAGCCCGGTGATCGAGATCTGCCGCAGGATGTTGAACAGGTTGATCGGGTCGATGAAGCTCGGCTTCAGCACGGTGAAGACGACGATCAGCACCGCCAGGAACATCAACGGACCAAAACTCATCAACAGGCGCGCGACATTGATGCCGCCGCGCTGGCTCGGTTCGGTCGTGCTGGTCATTGCGTCGCTTCCTGCTTCTGGTCGAGCGCCATCAGTTCCATCAGTTTTTCCTCTGTCGCTTCGATGCCGGGCATCTCGCCGGTGATGCGGCCGCGTCGCATGGTGACGATCCTGTCCGACACCGCAAGCACCTCGGGCAATTCCGACGAGATCATCATGATGGCGATGCCGCGTGCCGCCAACTGCACCAGGATCTGGTGCACCTCGGCCTTGGCGCCGACATCGACGCCGCGCGTCGGCTCATCGACGATCAGCACTTTTGGGTCGCGTGCCAACCAGCGGGCCAGGATGACTTTTTGCTGGTTGCCGCCGGACAGTCCTTCGATCGCCTGCTCGGGCGAGGCCATGCGGATCGACAGCGTCTTGCGATAGGTCGAAAGCGCCTCGCGCTCGCGCCGCTCGGCCATGAAGCCGGCAGCGTTGCTGTAGTGGCTGAGCGCCGCGATGGAAAAATTGTTGAGGATGCCAAGTGCTGCAAAGATCGCCTGGTGCTTGCGGTCTTCCGGCACCAGGCCGATGCCGAGCGCGATGGCATCGGCGGGTGACGCCGGCGCAATTGGCTTGCCGTCCAGCGTGATGGTGCCGGCGGCAATGCGGTCGGCGCCGAAGATGGCGCGCGCAAGCTCGGTGCGGCCGGAGCCGACGAGGCCCGCCACGCCCAAAATCTCGCCGGCCTTGAGATCGAGATCGACGCCTTCGAGCACGATGGCGTGCGGCGCCTGCGGATCGCGCACGGTGCGCAGGCCGCGCACGGAGAGCCTGACATCGCCGGCGGCGTCGCGCTGCGTCGGCCTGGCATAGAGTTCGGAGGCGGCGCGCCCGACCATCTTCTCGATGATTTTTGGCAGCTTGATCGGTCCGCCCTCGCGGTCGAGGTGCCCGGCCAGCCTGCCGTCGCGCAGCACCGTCATGCGGTCGCAGATGGCCGAGGCCTCTTCCAGTCGGTGGGTGACGAACATGATGGCGACGCCGTCCTTGCGCAGCCGGTCCATGATCGACATCAGCTTTTGCACTTCGGTTTCGGTCAGCGCCGAGGTCGGCTCGTCCATGATGATGAGGCGGCTCTTCAGCGACAGTGCCCGCGCAATCTCGACCAGTTGCTGCTCGGCGACCGACAGCGCCGACACCGGGGTCGACGGGTCGATGTTGAGGCCGACGCGGGCGATGATCGCGCGGGAGTCTTCCTCCATCTTCCGCCAACTGACCAGCCCCAACGGCCCGAGCGGCGCGCGGCCGATAAAGATGTTTTCCGCCACCGTCAGCGTCGGGATCAGGCTCAGTTCCTGGTAGATGGTGACGATGCCGAGGCGCTTGGCGTCCTGCGGATTGTCCGGACGGAATTCGGCGCCATCGAAAACGATGCGGCCGCTGGAGGGCGGCATCACGCCCGACAGGATCTTGAGCAGCGTCGACTTGCCGGCGCCGTTCTCGCCGAGCAGGCCGAGGATTTCGCCGGGGCGAACCTCGAGCGAGACGTCGCTCAGCGCAGTGACGCCGGAAAAGTGCTTGGTCACGCCCTCGACGGCGAGCAGGGCGGGGCTCTGTGACGACTTGGCGACTTCAGCCACGGACAAAATTCCTCTCCGCACGACACCCCACGGTTTGCGCTCGAACACCCCCCTCTGCCCTGCCGGGCATCTCCCCCTCGTGGGGGAGATTGAAAGCTTCCACGTTCCGCCCACCCTCAAGCATTGGTGGTTGGCGAAAACCGAAACGGCAACCGATCTCCCCCCTTGCGGGGGAGATGCCCGGCAGGGCAGAGGGGGGTGCTGTCCCGCCGGCCTTGCCGATGACTACTTCGTCTCGTTCAGCCTCTCAGCCTTGTCGAGATTGTCCTTGCCGATGACGATCGGCGTCAAGAGCACCAGCTTTTCCTTCGGCTCGGTCTTGTCCTTGGCATAGGCGACCGCGATCTGCACGGCGGTGCGCGACTGCTCGCCCGGGAACTGCTCGACCGTGCCGGCCAGCTTGCCGTCGCGCACGGCGACCAGCGCCTCGGGAAGCGCGTCGAAGCCGTAGATCTTGACGTCGGTGAAGTTGCGCGCCGCGCAGGCTTCGAGCGCGCCGAGCGCCATGTCGTCATTGGCGCAGATGATGGCGTCCGGCTTGCCGTTGGCGGCAAGGCCGGCCTCGGTCACCGAGAGCGCCTCGGCGCGGGCGAAGTTGGCCGTCTGCTCGAAGATGATCTGATACTTGTCCTTCAGGGGATCGAGCACGTTGTGGACGCCCTTGTTGCGGTCGATCGCCGGGCCCGCACCTGGCTGGCCCTGCAGATGGAACAGCTTGGCGCCGTTCGGGAACGCCGCCACCATGGCCTGCGCCTCGGCTTCGCCGCCCTTGACGTTGTCGGCGCCGACATGGGCGAGGATGCCTTCGACGCCGTCGACGCGACGATCGATGGTGACCACCGGAACCCCGGCCTTGACCGCTTCCTCGATTGCCGGCGCCAGCGCGTTGACGTCGAGCGGCGAGATGACGATGGCGTTGACCTTCTGCACCAGCGCCGCCTCGATATCGGCTGTCTGCTTCGGCGCCGAGTTCTGGCCGTCGCTCTCGGTCAGGTTGACGCCTTGCGCCTCGGCTTCTGCCTTGATCTCGTTCAGCATGTGGACGAAGAACGGGAAGCCGAGATTGGGCACCGAACCGAGAATGGTCAGCTTGTCCTGGGCAAAGGCCGAGGGAACCGCCAGCGCCAATGTGCCCATCGCCACGGACGACAGTAGAAATTCACGTCTGTTCATCTGATATCCTCCACAGAAACGCTGCCTCCGAAACCGGGAGTGGTTTCGGGAAGGGGCAGGCGTCGATTCAAAAATGGAGTGTCCTGTGAGCGCCCAAGGGACGCGAGGCGCTCCAGCCGGTCCACCGCGACGTCTCCTCCGCTCGGCGCCGGCGCGGAGAATGCTAGCCAAAGTAAATCGATTTAGCAAGAACGCGCAGAACTCAGATGGCGCCGGCGCTATCTGTCGATCATCCCCATGACGCGCTCGTTGTAGCGGGGCCCGGCAACCTTGCCCGGTGCCAGTGCTGCATCGAGCGCCTGCATTTCGGCGGCGCCGAGTTTGATCGCGGCGGCGGCGACGTTCTCCTCGAGATACGTCCTGCGCTTGGTGCCGGGGATCGGCACGATGTCGATGCCAAAGTCAGGGCCTTTGTGCAGCAGCCAGGCCAGCGCCACCTGGCCGGGCTTCACGCCTTTGCCCGCCGCGATGTCGCGCACCTTTGCGGCCGCCTCGACATTGGCGTCGTAGTTGGCGCCCTGGTAGCGCGGGTCGCCGCGCCGGAAATCGCCCTCGGGATAGTCCTCGGCGCGTTTGACGTCGCCGGCGAGGAAGCCGCGGCCGAGCGGCGCGAACGGCACCAGGCCGATGCCGAGCTCACTGAGCAGCGGGATGATTTGCGGCTCGAGATTGCGCTCCCACAGCGAATATTCGCTCTGCACCGCCGACACCGGATGCACGGCGTGCGCCCGGCGGATGTTGGCGGCACCCGCCTCAGACAGGCCGAAGAAGCGCACCTTGCCCTCGGTGACCAGCTGGCCGACCGCCCCCGCCACTTCCTCCATCGGCACATCGGGGTCGACGCGGTGCTGGTAGAGCAGGTCGATATGGTCGGTGGCGAGCCGGCGCAGCGAAGCCTCCACCACCTCCCTGATATGCTCCGGCCGGCTGTCGCGCCCGGTGCCGGCCTGCTTGCCATTCTTGATCAGGAAGCCGAACTTGGTGGCGATCGTGACCTGGTCGCGCCGGCCTTTCAGCGCACGCCCGAGAAGCTCCTCATTGATGAAGGGCCCGTAGACCTCGGCCGTGTCGAGGAAAGTGCAACCGAGTTCGAGGGCGCGGTGCAGCGTGGCGATTGATTCCGCTTCGTCGGCTGGGCCGTAGGACTGGCTCATACCCATGCAGCCGAGGCCGATCATCGATACCTGCAGCCCCTGGCTGCCGAGTTTGCGTTTGCTCAAGGTCATCGTCTGTCTCCTGCGGGAAAGGAAAAAAGGATCCGCCAAAACAATAGGGGCGGCGAACCATGCGTCCAGCCGGCGGCGGTCCTATTGGCGGCACACTCGTCGCCAAGGGGCTTCGACCTCAAGCCCTCGACAGCAGCCGACGCATGATCAGCGAGGCATGGCCGCCAATCCCATGCGCGGCCGGCCGACGCTCGACCACTTCGAAGCCGTGCTTGCGGTAGAAGGCGATGGCGCGATCGTTGCCCTCGATCACTTCCAGCGCAATGCTGGGGATCCCGGCATGCGCGGCCAGCACGGCGTGCAGCAGGTTGACGGCAAGGCCCGTGCCGAATGCTCGCGGCTCGATGTGGAGTCGGTCGAGCATGACGTCGCCCTTGGCGTCCATCGCCGCCATCGCGTAGCCGGCGATCGAGCCGTCGGGTTGCTCGGCCACGAACGACATCTTGTTCTCGTCCCTCAGCTCCGCCGCCAGCCTCTCGGGTGCGTGCTTGTCCTGGGAAAGCCGCGCTGTGGTCTCGGTGCCCATGATCGGCGAATAGGTCTGGCGCCAAGACTCGCCCAGCAGCCGCGACACCACCGCCAGGTCGCCTTCCTTCATCGGTCTGATCTGGGCCATACGGTCCTCCTCGCTCGCATTGCTGACGACAAGGCGTTGTGCCTCGATCAGCGACACTACAAGAGCACTTCGCCGCGTCGCCACCCCAAAAATTGACTCGAACTCCGCTCTCCGTCATCCTTATGCAGCCGCTATGTCCTGCGGTCGTGTGTATGAGCAAGCAGCATGGCCAGTTCCGTCACCAGCCAGAATTCCAAGCGCGCCGCGGTGCGCAAGGCGCTCGACCGCCACAAGGTCTACATCACCGCGCAGAGCTTTTCCGGCGGCACCTACAGCGCACGCGTGCTGGTCGATGGCGAGGCCTATTGGGTCGACGAATTCCGGCTCAGCCAGCTGCAAGGGGGCTTGTCGCCAGCCGAGCTTGAACTGACGCCGGCCACCGACGATTGAGCTGCCATCGATTGCCATCGATTGAGCAGCCCCCGCATCCCGCCTAGCATGCGGACATGACAACCCCGCCAAAACTCAAGACCTATCGCGCCAAACGCGAATTTACGAAGACGCCCGAACCGGCCGGCGGAATGGTCGCGAGTGAAGGCAGCCGTTTCGTCGTCCACAAGCATCACGCCACCGCCGACCACTATGACCTGCGCCTGCAGGTTGGCGACGTCCTGAAGAGCTGGGCGGTGCCGAAGGGCCCGTCGCTCAACCCCGCCGACAAGCGGCTGGCGGTCGAGACCGAGGACCATCCGCTCGAATACATTGACTTCGAGGGCGTCATCCCCGAGGGCGAATATGGTGGCGGCCCAATGATCGTCTGGGACACCGGCACCTGGGCGCCGATGGACGATGTCGACAAGAGCCTGCGCACCGGCGCCTTCAAGTTCCGGCTGGCCGGCGAGAAGCTGAATGGCGGCTGGATGTTGGCCAGGCTGAAGGGCAGGCCGGGTGACGACGACAAGAAAAACTGGCTGTTGTTCAAGGAGCGCGACCTTGCCGCCGACACCGCGCTCGACATCCTTGACGCGCGGCCGGAAAGCGTCAAATCCGGACGCCGCATCGAGGAGCTGGTGGCACCGCCGAAACCGACCGCCAGGCCGGCCAAGCCAGTGGTGCTGAAGCCCGGCGCGCTGCCCGGCGCGGTGCAGGGGCCAGCCCGGACGCGGATCGAACCGCAGCTGGCAACGCAGATCGCCAAGCCGCCCGATGGTGTCGACACCCGCGAGGAGTGGCTGCACGAGATCAAGTTCGACGGCTACCGCACCATGGCGCATCTGGCCGACGGGGAGGTGCGGCTGATCACCCGCGGCGGCATCGACTGGACCAAGCGCTATGGCGACTTGGCGGGTGCCTTCGCAAGATTGCCGTGCCGCGAGGCTGT
This sequence comes from Mesorhizobium sp. AR10, assembly GCF_024746795.1. Lineage (NCBI taxonomy): Bacteria > Pseudomonadati > Pseudomonadota > Alphaproteobacteria > Hyphomicrobiales > Phyllobacteriaceae > Mesorhizobium > Mesorhizobium sp. AR10. Next base: position 4,956,001 of record NZ_CP080524.1, on the reverse strand, counting down.
TGTCGACGGCGAGATCGTCGTGCTCGACGCCAGGGGCATCAGTCGCTTCGCGCTGCTGCAGGACGCTCTGGCCGCAGGCGCCGGCAACAAGCTCCACTTCTACGCCTTCGATCTCCTGCATCTCGACGGCTGGGACCTGAGAAAAGCGCCGCTTGTCCGACGCAAGGCGCTGCTGGCGCAACTGCTGTCCGGGCTGGGCGCCAACGCCGCCATCCAGTTCAGCGACCATGTCGAAGGCAGCGGGCAGGGGCTCTACGACCAGGCGAGCGAACTTGGGCTGGAGGGCGTTGTCTCCAAGCGCGCCACGGCGACCTACCAGAGCGGCCGCACCAAGAGCTGGACCAAGACAAAGGCGTTGAAGTCTGAAGACTTCGTCATTGCCGGCTACACCACCTCCGACGCCGCCGAAGGTTTGGCGGCGCTCGGCATGGCCGAATTCGAGGATGGCGAATTGCACTACCGCGGCAAGGTCGGCACCGGCTTCGATGCGGCAACCGCCTCCGACCTGCTCTCCCGGCTGCAGCCGCTGCGCGAAGGCGCCACGGCGCCGGAAGGGGTGCCGCGCGAGATCATGCGCGAGATGAATTGGGTGCGGCCGCTGCTGTCGGCGCGCATACACTACGCCAACCGCACGGCGGACAATGCGCTGCGCCATGGCGTGTTCCGGGGCTTGAGGGATGTCGGCCTGTCGACGCCGGTGTCGGCCAAGCGCAAGCGGCTGATCGCCGAGGCCGATCTGGCGACGATCTGGGTGACCAACCCGACGCGGCGGCTGTTCGGCAAGACCGGACCGACCAAGCTCGACATCGCCGTCTACTACGCACTGGTCGGCGATTTCATGCTGCCGCACATCCTGGGACGGCCGGTGTCGCTGGTGCGCTGCCCGACCGGCCTGCCGAAAGACTGCTTCTTCCAGCGCCATGCCTTCACCGGCATGCCCCCCTCGGTGGTCACCTTCGAAGCGACCAATTCCGAGGGCGAGACGAAATCCTATCTGTCGGTCGAGGGTGCCAAAGGCTATCTGGCGCTGGCGCAGTTCGGTGTCGTCGAGTTCCACACCTGGAGCACGCATCGCACCAAACTGGACAAGCCGGATCAGATCGTTTTCGACCTCGACCCGGGCGAGGGGATTGCCTGGCGCGAGGTGGTCGAGGCGGCGGTGCATATCCGCGCCGAGCTGGAGGCGCTTGGCCTCGTGCCCTTCGCCAAAACCTCTGGCGGCAAGGGCATCCACATCACCGTGCCGGTGACGCAGAAGCAGAACTGGAAGAAGCTGCACCAGGCGTCCAGCGCCATCTCCACCCATCTGGCGGCGACAGCGCCCGACACCTTCACCACCACCATGGGCAAGGACAACCGCAAGCGGCGCATCTTCATCGACTATCACCGCAATGCGCGCGGCCACACCTCGGCCGCACCATACTCGCTGCGCGCCCGCACCAATTTGCCGGCCTCGACGCCGGTGAGTTGGTCAGATCTGGAGTTGATCGATGCGCCGGAGGATTTGAACTATTCGTCGCTGCCGGGCTTGCTGGCGACGTCGGGCGATCCCTGGGCCGATATCGAAGATTTTGCGAGGGATTTGCCCTTTCAGAACTTGGGTTCCTCGCCCCCGTGAAACGGGGGAGAGGTGTCCGCGCAGCGGACGGAGAGGGGGACCTGCGCCAGCGGATGGAAGAGGATTTCTTTGAGGCGTTTTCGGGATGGGGTCGCGCCATTCCCCCTCTCCGTCTCGGCTTCGCCGAGCCACCTCTCCCCCGCTTTGCGGGGGCGAGGAACCCAACTCCATCGACGCTCTCGACAATTTGAATTATTCTCTCCCCCGCCCCTCAGCCCTGCTGGAAGATTTCGCTAGGGATTTGCCGGTATTGTCGGGGGGCATGTAGGATTTCCGCAGCGCCGCACGTCCTTCGGACGAAAAGCCGCTGCAGCAGTTTGCGTAGGAGAGAGTGTCATGGCACCCAGGGCAAGTTGGAAAGGTTACCTCAAGCTCAGCCTCGTCAGCTGTCCGGTCCGGCTCTATCCCGCGACCAGCGCCAGCGAGCGCATCAGCTTCAACCAGCTGCACAAGAAGACCCATAACCGTATCAACATGAAGCCGGTCGATCCCGAACTCGGGCTGGTCGAGCGCTCGGATCTGGTCAAGGGTTACGAATACGAGGACAAGCAGTACATCATCATCGACGACACCGACCTCGACGCGGTGCGCATCGAATCCAACCACACGATGAACATCGAGGCTTTTGTCGACGAGCACGCGGTCGACGTCATCTACCAGGACGCGCCCTACTATCTGGCGCCCGATGGCGCCATGGCGGAGGAAACCTTCGCCGTGCTGCGTGAAGCCATGCGCAAGTCGGGCAAGCTGGCGATTGCACGGCTGGTGCTGTCCAGCCGCGAGCGGGTGGTGACCATCGGCGCGCGCGAGAACGGCATGTTCGTCTGTACCTTGAGGAATCCGAACGAAGTGCGCGGAACGGCTGAGTATTTCGGCAATATCCCCGCCGGCAAGCCGGAGCCGGAAATGCTGCAGTTGGCCGAAGCGCTGATCAAACAGAAGGAAACCACCTTCGATCCGAAGAACTACGAGGACCGCTACGAGATCGCGCTGATGGCGATGATCCGCGAGAAGCTGAAGGGTCACAAGCCGATCATCGCCGCCGCTCCCGAGCGCGGCAATGTCATCAATCTGATGGATGCGCTGAAGGCCAGCCTGTCGCAGTCGAAGCCGCCGGCCAAGAGCAAGAGCAAGGCCGACGATTCAGCGAAACCGGCCGCAAAAGCCAAGGCCGCGCCTGAAAACGCGCTCAAGGCAAACCTGCTCAAGGCCGTCGGCAAGAGCAAAGGGTGACGGCGCCCACCGGCACAATAACCCCCGGCAGCGTCTTCGGCGCCATCGGCGCGCTGGCGGCGTTCCCGCTGCGGCTGGCCGCGCGCGAGGTCGAGCGCCGGCAAGGCCAGTTGCGGCGCGGCGTCGTAAGGCGCACCAGCCATGTCGTGTTCGGCCGCAACTATCTGGGCAAGGCCGGGGATGCCGAGATCGAGCGCCGCGTGGCCGCCGAGCGCGCGGCCGGGCGCAAGCTGCTCAGCGAAAACGGCTTTTTGCGCCTGCTCGGGCTGATGAAGGCGCCCGAGGCTTCGACGCTGTCGCGGCAATCGCTGATCGACCAATCGCGGCTGGCCGCCGCCGAGCTTGATCTTCTCAGCCTGTTCGATGCTTTCGAGCACGACAGCGAACCCTATTCCTTCCGCGACCTGATCCTCGCCCGCAAATATGCCGGGCTGATCGCCGGTGGCGCCACGTGGGGAGCGATCGCGCGCTCCGTGCACCGCTCCGGCCCGGTCGCCTCGCTCACCGCCAAGTCGCTCAATGTCGGCTCGCAGCACGGGCGCAGCGACGCGATCTATCTCGAAGGCGGTCAGAGCGAGCTCGACGGCCAGCTGCTGTTCGATCTCGGCGCTGTCGATGACGACACGCTGGAAGAATTGTTCGCCGACGCCGAAGCGGCGGAAGAGCAGGAAGATCATGTGCAGGCAGCGGCACTTTACCAGCGCTGCCTCGCCATCGATCCCACCGACGCCATCGCCGCCTTCAACCGCGCCAACTGCCTGCGCGCCGGCGGCCATCCGGCGGAAGCCGCGCATGACTATGCCCGCGCGATAAAGCTCGACCCGGCCTTCGTCGAAGCCTGGTTCAACCTCGCCGGGCTGATGAGCGATGAGGGCCGCGAGGCCTCGGCGCGCCGGCATTTGCAGAAGGCCATCGCGCTCGACAAGACTTATGCCGATCCGGTGTTCAACCTCGCCCGCCTCGAATTCGACGCCGGCAACCTGGCCGAAGCGCGGCGAAACTGGGCGCGCTATCTCGAGCTCGACGCCGACTCCGAATGGGCGCGCATGGCGGCGAAGGGGATACAGTTCGTCGATTTGCAATTGGCGCAGAAGTCGGCGGGGTGAGGGAATGCTTGCGCTTGAACACCCCCCTCTGTCCTGCCGGACTGTCCGGCAGGACAGAGGGGGGTGGGACGGAACGCGGCCTCCACAAGTGTGCCGCCTCATGACCAGCTTCCTCTTCGACGGTCACGACACCGCCCCCGTCACCATCCTGCTCGCGCACGGCGCCGGTGCATCGATGGACTCGCCCTCGATGACCGCCACCGCAAAAGCGCTGGCCGCCGCCGGCTTCCAGGTCGCGCGCTTCGAATTCCACTACATGGCCGCCCGCCGCTACGGCCACCGCAAGCCGCCGCCGCGGGCCGAGACGGTGAACCCGGAATATATCAAGGCGATCGCCGATCTCCGGGCGAAGGGCGTCACCGGTCCGCTCATCATCGGCGGCAAGTCGATGGGCGGGCGCGTCGCCTCGATGGTCGCCGACGAGATGTTCGCGGAAGGCAAAATCGCCGGGCTGCTTTGCCTCGGCTATCCCTTCCATCCGCCGGCCAAGCCGACGCAGTTGCGGACCAAGCATCTCGCTGGGCTGAAGACGCCAACGCTGATCTTCCAGGGCACGCGCGATGAGTTCGGCACGCAGGACGAGGTAGCGACCTACGATCTCTCCGACAAGATCGAAGTGATCTGGCTGGAGGACGGCGACCACGATTTGAAGCCGCGCAAGAGCATCTCCGGCTTCTCCACCGGCGATCATCTGAAGACGCTGGCCGAAGCGGTGAAGGCCTGGGCGGGCACGGTGTAGGGGTGCGTTGCAGCTTTCGTATTCTTTTGGATGTCGCGCTGCCACCTCATTGTCCTGCCGGACTGTGCCTCACCACTCGGTGAGGACTTGCAGGTCACCAGCTGGGATCTCGGCCTTCGAGATCAACGTCCCGGACGATCGGCGGTTGGCGACGAAGACCGGCGTAGGGTGCCAGGTAGGCCATTTTGAATGCGTCGCCCATCACACCGCATATGGCGTTGAGCGTTGCGCCGATTGCAAGCCTCGGAAAGCTTGGCCGTGGCAGCTTAAGGCGTCGGATCGGGGCGGCGGTGGAGATGTCGGTCATGGTGTCCTCCTGTGACGATGACAATGACACCGCTTCCCACTCAGGTCCTTGGCCCAGACCTGAAGAGTCCTGAACGGCCCTGAAGTTCGCCTTCAGGATCATCTTGGACTATCCTGCCCGCGAGGGATGGGTTCTTGGCCAATGGACTTGGAGTTTGGGAACTACCGCCTGAAACGTGCCGAACGGCTGCTGCTGGGGCCGAAGGGGCCGGTGGAGCTTTCGGCTCGTTCCTTCGACATCCTCGCCATGTTGCTCGAGAGGCCGGATGATGTGATCGGCAAGACCGAACTCTTCGATGCGGTCTGGCCGGGCCTGGTGGTGGAGGAGAACACGCTGCAGGTCCATATTTCGGCGCTGCGAAAACTGCTGCCCGCCGAGATGATCGCAACCGTGCATGGCCGCGGCTATAAATATGCCGGTCCCAAGCCCTTCGTGGGGACGGGAGAGGCTACGGCGCCGTCCAGACCGTCGATTGCCATACTTCCCTTCGACAACATGAGCGGCGACCCGGAGCAGGACTATTTCAGCGACGGGATTACCGAAGACATCATCGCCGAGCTCGGCAAGTACAAGGAGTTTCTGGTCATTGCGCGGAACTCCGCCTTCCAGTTCCGCGGCAAGGCCAATGACGTGGTCGATGTGGCAAATAAGCTTGCCGTCCAATACGTCGTCGAAGGCAGTGTGCGGAAGATCGGCAACCGGGTGCGGGTCACCGTGCAGCTGATCGACGCATCTTCAACAGCTCACATCTGGGGCGAGCACTACGACCGCGAACTCGATGACATTTTCGCCATCCAGGACGAAATCACCCAGATGATTGCAGCCCGCCTGGCCCGGCAGGCCAGAACCGCGATTGCGTCGCGCGCCAGGGCCAGGCCGACCGACAACATGTCGGCCTATGACTTTTACCTGCGGGCGCTGCAACTGGCAGCCACCTACGACTATGACACGGTGCGCGAAGCGGAACCCTTTCTGCGCCAGGCGGTAAAGCTCGATCCGCGGTTTGCTGCTGCCCACGCCTTGCTCAGCTTTGTGGAGACCCTCAAGTTCTTCTGGATCTACTACAATCCCGACCTTTTGCACTCCGGACTGGAGATCGCAAGAACTGCACTGCAGCTTGACCCGGACGAGGCCTATGGGCATCTCGCCACCGGTTTTGCTCACTTGTACCTGCGACAATTCAGGCAAGCCGAAATCAGCCTTGACCGGGCGGTTGCCCTCAATCCGAACGATCCGTTCATTCTTAGTATCCGCGCGCTTCACCTGAACTACACGGACAGGCCGGATGAGGCGCTTGTTGAGATAAACGAAGCCCAGCGCCGCGACCCATACGCTGTGGGATGGTATGGAGACTTTCGCGGTATCATCCTGACCACGGCTGGACGATACCGCGAGGCAACGGCCTGCTACGCGAAAATGGTAACTGTGCCACCGTGGTCGCTCGTTCGTCTTGCCGTCTGCCATTCCGAACTCGGCGAAATCAAGCAAGCGCAGGACGTGCTGGCAAAAGTAAAGGCACATTATGCCGGACTACGCCTTGACGAGATCGTTGATACGGAAGTGGACTTCTATGAGGATCCCGCCGTGTGCAGCAATTATCGCGCGATCCTGCGGCGCGTTGACAGGCAAGAATAAGTTTCTCCCAGGCCGCGGCCCGCAATGAGCTACGGTACCTGGGTGCCGCGTTCGGTCGCCTCTTGCGACACGCCTTGGCTTCCTGCTTCATGCACGCAATGAAGATCGCCACCTTCAACATCAACAACATCAACAGCCGGCTGCAAAACCTGCTGGCCTGGCTGGCCGTGGCAGAACCCGACATCGTCTGCCTGCAGGAACTGAAGGCGAGGGACACGCAGTTTCCGCGCTCGGCCCTTGCCGCTGCCGGCTATGGCGCGGTGTGGAAGGGCGAGCCGACCTGGAACGGCGTTGCCATCCTCGCGCGCGGTTCGGAGCCCGTTCTGACCCGCGATGTCTTGCCCGGCGACGAGACGGACAAGCAAAGCCGCTACATCGAGGCGGCGGTCAGCGGCATCGTCGTCGCCTGCCTCTACGCGCCCAACGGCAACCCGCAGCCCGGCCCAAAATTCCAGTACAAGCTGGCCTGGCACGGAAGGCTGGAGGCGCATGCGGCGGAACTGTTCGACACCGGCCTGCCGGTGGCACTGGTCGGCGACTACAACATCGTGCCCGAGCCGCGCGACATCTACCCGACGCGCTCCTATGACGACAACGCGCTGGTGCAGCCGGAAAGCCGGGCATCCTTCGCCGCACTGCTCGACCAGGGTTGGCTTGATGCGCTGCGCAAGAAGCACCCGAAGGACACGCTCTACACATTCTGGGATTATCGCCGCAACCGCTGGCCGCGCGACGCCGGCCTGCGCCTCGACCACATCCTGCTGTCAAAGAAGCTGTCGCGCCGGCTGACCGGGGCGGGCATCGACCGCGACGTGCGCGGCGAGGATGGCGCTAGCGACCACGCGCCGGTGTGGGTGGAGTTGCGGTGAGAGGGCGAAGCTGCTGATCTCCCCCGCAAGGAGGGAGATTGGATGTCGCTATCGCTTTCGCCACTCTCGAAGGCCGCCGCCATCCAGTCCTTTCCCGCATACGCAATTTTGCGATACGTCTTTCACGCTGGTAATCTCGGGAATCGAACCATGCGGCGGGCCGCGCCGGGCGAAGCGGGCAGCGCATGCGGCCCCGAGGGGAGAGGCCGATGAACAGGGTTGCTGACAGGCTGCTTGCGGTCGTCCTGCTGGCGGTCGGCATTGCCAGCTTCGCCAAGGCGTATCTGGCGCAGGGCGATGCGGCTGGATCCTTCGCATCGGCGCATCTTTTGGTCCTGGTCGCGGCAGGCGGGCTCTCTCTTGTCGGCGCGGTGTTGTTCTGGGCGGGCCTGTTGCCGGGTCGGCCGAGGCATCAAGCCGGAGCGCCGCTGTTCGGCCGGGCGGCGGAGGTGCAAGAAACCGGCAGGCCGCGCCTGCGGCAGGCCTTTCTCGTCGTTCCGTTGATTGCCGTCCTTGCCCTGGTAGCCGATCAGTTCGGTCCCTGGCGAGCCGATGACGCCAGCCCGGGCGGCGAGGTCGCCGCGCCCAACCAGCCCAAGAGCACCGAACCAAAGGGCTCCGAGCCCAAGGGCGAGGACATCGCCAATGCTCCGCCGGCGCCGGAACCAGCGCCCCCGCCAGCCATGGCGCCTGCTCCGCCGCCCATCGCCGCGCCGCCGCCGCCCGCGCAAGCCGCCCAGCCGCCCGAGCAGGCAGCCAAACCGCCGGAGCCGGCGCCTGCCCAGCCGCCAGCAGCGCCCGCAGCCCCGCCACCGGAGGTCGCGGTCATCCCGCCGCCTGCCACCGTCGCGCCGCCGCCCCCAGCTCCGCCGCCGCTGCCGACGCAGCCCGAGGGCCACCGCGACGCCGTCGTCTGGCTGGCGGTTGCGCCCGACGGGCGCTCGATCATGAGCGCCAGCACCGACCAGACGATCAAGCTCTGGGACATTGCCGGCAAGCAGCTGATCCGCAACCTCGGCGTCCACAAGGACATGGCACGCACGGCGCTGTTCATGCCCGATGGCGTCAGCGCGCTGACCGCCGGCGACGACGGCGAGATCGTGCTGCGCAAACTCTCCGACGGCGCGGTGCTGCATGTCTTCTCATCGGGCGAGAACGGCGGCGTCAACAAGCTGGCGATCAGTCCGGACGGCAAACGCGCTGTCAGTGTGCACGGTACGGGCACGGTCATCGTCTGGGACCTCGAGAACAAGTCCGCGCTGCATGTGATGACTGGGCATGACTGGTCGATCAGCGCGGTTGCCGTCTCGCCCGATGGTTTCAGCGCCGTCAGCGGCAGCATCGACGGGACGCTAAAACTCTGGGACATCGGCGCCGGCAAGCTGCTACGCAGCTGGCACGGCCATGAGCGGGGCACCTATGGCGCCGTGTTCACCGCCGACGGCCACCATCTGATCACCGGCAGCGGCGACTATACGATCAAGCTGTGGGACCTCGACACCGGCAGGGAAGTGCGCCGTTTCGAGGGCCATTCGGGCACCGTCTATGTGCTGGCGCTGTCGGCCGACGGCAAGCGCCTGCTCTCCGGCTCGCTCGACGGCACGGCGCGGCTGTGGGACATGGAAACCGGCAACGAGATCGCCATGTTCGACAGCCAGTCCGGCCCGATCTACGCGGTGGCCTTCGCCGCCGATGGCACGGTGCTGACCGGCGGCTACGACCGCACCATCAGGGACTGGCCGGCAGGCGGCGGCGGCGGCGTGGTGTTGTTTGCCGGCGCGCCGGATTGATTGGCGGCATCGGCAATTTTCATTGCCCGTGCTTGAACACCCCCCTCTGTCCTGCCGGACATCTCCCCCGCAAGGGGGGAGATCGGCAGCTCCGCCGACAGCACCTCTCTTGCTGCGCTGAAGATTTGCGACGGCGACGGCGACGTCCGATCTCCCCCCTTGCGGGGGAGATGTCCGGCAGGACAGAGGGGGGTGGGAAGGAACGCGACCCTGCGCCGGTATCAACCTTGACATACGCGTTGCCCGGACGGGTCGGCGCGCCACAAATTTCCATGATATCTATCTTCGATTGGGCCACGCAGATCGGCCTTCTGGCTATTCAATCGGGCGATGAGACCTGATATAGGTCAGCTTGGTTGACCTATATCCAGAAGGTCGAGGCCAAGGGCCGAGGGAGGTGCGTTTTGACATTGATGAACCTGTTGGCGTCGCGCTCGTTCGCGCATGAAGGCCTCGGAAATCCGCGAACTGCTCAAGCTGCTCGACCAGCCGGACATCATCTCGTTTGCCGGCGGCATTCCCGACCCGGCGCTGTTTCCGTCCGAAGCGATCCGCGATGCCTATGCCGATGTTTTGGGCAGCGGCGATGCAGCCTCCGCTCTGCAATACCAGGTCAGCGAAGGCTATCTGCCGTTGCGGCGCTGGCTGGCCGGGCAGATGGGAAAGCTCGGTGTCGACTGCGACGAAAACAACGTCCTGATCACCTCCGGCTCGCAGCAGGCGCTGGATTATCTCGGAAAGCTGTTCCTGTCGCCCGGCGACACCGCGCTGGTCACCTGGCCGACCTATCTCGGCGCCCTGCAGGCGTTCAACGCCTATGAGCCGCGCTATGACCGGCTGACGCCGGACGGCGGCAACATGACGCCGGACGCCTACCGCGCCGCAGCGGCCGCAAACGGCGGCAAGGTCAAGTTCGCCTATCTCGTGCCGGATTTCGCCAATCCCACCGGCGAGACGCTGGGCCTCAAGCAGCGCGAGGCCGTGCTCGATCTCGCCCAAGAGCTCGACATCGCCGTCATCGAGGACGCCGCCTACCGCGCGCTGCGCTATGACGGGGAGGGGGTGGCGCCGATCCTGGCGCTGGACTGCGCCCGCTCAGGCGGCATCGACAACGCCCGCACCATCTATTGCGGCTCCTTCTCAAAAATCCTGTCGCCGGGCATGCGGGTGGGTTGGGTCTGCGCGCCGCGCCGCGTCGTCGAGAAGCTGGTGCTGATGAAGCAGGCCTCCGACCTGCACAGCCCGTCCATCAACCAGGTGGTCATGCACCGCGTGGCCGAGGCCGTTTTCGATGACCAGGTAGAAAAACTCATCGATGCCTATCGCGCCCGCCGCGACGATCTTCTCGATGCGCTCGAAGCCAACATGCCGGAAGGCGTGAGCTGGACCCGGCCCGACGGCGGCATGTTCGTCTGGATGACGCTGCCCGAGGGCGCCGACGCCACCGTGCTGCTGGCAAGAGCGGTCAAGGAGGCGCGCGTCGCCTTCGTGCCCGGCAGCGCCTTTCACGCCGACGGATCAGGCGGCAACACCATGCGCCTGAGCTTTACGCTCGCCGACCGGCGCGCGGTGAGCGAGGGGATACCGAGGCTGGCGAAGATTATGAAGGAGTACGGCGGGACGCAAAGTGCGATGAAGATATGTCCCGAGTGTCAGCATGTTTTCCAAGGCAACGGCTGGGACGGCATAGACGCTCACTGGAAATCTAAGCACGAAGGCGTCATGCCATATGCAACAGCCTGGCCACTCATTAAGGCTGGCAACTATCGAAATTCATAAAGCGCCTCGGGCGGACGGACGGCCGCAAATCGCGCTTTTGTGCGATCTGGTCGCCGGCGACAGACTGGTAAAGTGAACGGGCAGGGTGCAAGGTCGCCGCCCTTTGAACTGATTGCTCGTCATGTCGACCGAATGAGAAATGCCGCGGCCATCGACGACTGCCCGACGCCCCGTGTGATGCTGCTTCTGGGCAGCGCGCCCGATGTGGTGCGATGCGAAGCCTGGCCGAAGCGGGCTTTCAGCAGGATCGTCGCCATCAACAATGCCTGGCGGGTGCGCCCCGACTGGGACTTTCTCGTCCACGCCGGCGATTTTCCGTCGCACAGGCTGCCCCGGGGCGAGGCGCTGCGGCAGGCGCAGATCTTCAGCGCCGCGCACTACGTGCCGGCGCAAAACAGCTTTGGCGGCTTCGTCTATGCCGGCGCCACCATGGCGCTGACGGCGGCCTACTGGACCATCCACAGCCAGAAGCCAGATGTGCTGGCCTTCCTGGGCTGCGACATGATCTACGACCGGACCGGCAAGACGCATTTCTACGGCATCGGCCGTGCCGATCCGCTGCGGCCCGACGTGACGCTGCGCAATCTCGAGGCTAAATCGGCTCGCCTGCTCGTCCAGGCGCTGAAGCGCGACTGCCTGTGCATCAACCTGTCCGACCTGCCGCGCAGCAGGCTGATCTTCCCTAGGCTGACCTTCGATGAATTGCGGGACCTCTCCCACGACAGGATTTCCGAAATGAAGTCGCAAGTCCTGGCCGGGATCCGCTTCGACAAGGCCGAGAAGGCCGAGAGGATCGAGAACGACCTCGGCTATTTCTACGAGGACGGCATGTACTGGAACCATCTCGACGAGATCGACGAGAGTTATCTCGCCGACATCGACCGTCTCTGGATATCGGCTGTGGAGACGGGGCAGAGGTGAACCGCTCTTGGCGTTGGAGAACTACGCCCCCCTCTGTCCTGCCGGACATCTCCCCCTCAAGGGCAGGGCAATCGCATATGGCAGCGCCAGCCCCCTCTCCGGCCGCTGCGCGGCCACCTCTCCCCCATTCCATGGGGGCGAGGAACACCAACCGCCGAGGTCGCGGCCTTGGAAAGCCTGGGTTCCTCGCCCCCACAACGTGGGGGAGAGGTGGCTCGGCGAAGCCGAGACGGAGAGGGGGAGCGCCATATGCGATTGCCCTGCCCTCAAGGGGAGAGATTGGATGTCATCAACGGTTTCGCAAATCTTAAGCTCGGAAGAGCAGGTGCGGCGGAGAAGCTGCCAATCTCCCCCTTGAGGGGGAGATGTCCGGCAGGACAGAGGGGGGGTGGGACGGAACGCGACCTTGATCAATGCGACCTGTACAAAAACGCGGAGGCACGCCATCGTCCGTCTCGACGCAAGGACCAGATATGACGACTGGCTTTCTCTTCGATGGGCCGAGGATGCGCCCATGACCGATCTCCACATCGTCGAGGCGTCGATCGAACAGCTGCGGCAGGCGCTGGAGAACGGCAACGTCACCAGCGTCGAGCTGGTCGGTGCGTATCTCAGGCGCATCGCCAGATATGACCGGCACGGCATCACTCTCAACGCCGTTCCCGTGCTCAACCCGGACATGTTCGAGGACGCCGCCGCCTCCGACCTGCGCCGCCGGCAAGGCGCGACGCTGGGGCCTTTGGACGGCATCCCCTACACCGCCAAGGACAGCTACAAGGTATCAGGCCTGACGGTGGCTGCCGGCTCACCAGCCTTCGAACATCTGATCGCCAATGAGGACGCTTTCACCATCGCGCGGCTGCGGGTCGGCGGCGCGGTGCTGATCGGGCTGACCAACATGCCGCCGATGGCCAATGGCGGCATGCAGCGCGGCGTCTACGGCCGGGCGGAAAGCCCCTACAACGCCGACTATCTGACCGCCGCCTTCGCCTCGGGCTCGTCCAATGGTTCGGGCACGGCGACAGCGGCGAGCTTCGCCGCCTTCGGGCTTGGCGAGGAGACATGGTCGTCGGGCCGGGCGCCGGCGTCGAACAATGCGCTGGTCGCCTACACGCCGTCGCGCGGCGTGATTTCCGTGCGCGGCAACTGGCCGCTGGTGCCGACGATGGATGTCGTCGTGCCGCACACGCGCAGCGTTGCCGATATGCTGGAACTGCTCGACGTGATCGTCGCCGACGATGCCGAGACGAGAGGCGATTTCTGGCGCGCGCAGCCATGGGTGGCTTTGCCCCGCAGCTCCGCTGTGCGCCCGCCACGCTATGTCGGGCTCAAGCAGGAAGGAGCGCTGCAAGGTAAGCGGCTTGGCGTGCCCCGCATGTATATCGGCCGCGATACCGAGGCCACCAAACCGATCGAAACCCGTGCCTCGGTGCTGGACCTGTGGGCGCAGGCAGCAAGGAATCTGGAGCGGCTTGGCGCCACGATCGTCGAGGTCGACTTTCCCGTCGTCTCCAACTACGAGCGCGACCGGCCGGGGACAAGAACCATGGTCGAGCGCGGGCTGGTGCCGGAAGAATTTGCCGAGCGCGAGATCTGGGACCTCTGCGTCTGGGGATGGGACGATTTCCTGCGCGCCAATGCCGACCCGGTCATTCCCGATCTCGCCTCGGTCGATGGTCCAAAGATATTCCCGCAGCCGCCGGGCACGCTGCCCGACCGCTATGGCGACGATGGTTTCGATCTGGCGGAGTATGTCGGGCGGGCCAGGCTTGGCGTCACGCCCTTCGCCGTAATCCCGTCACTGGAAGGCGGCCTGAAGGGTCTGGAGGCGACGCGGCGGATCGATTTCGAGGACTGGCTCGACGTGCAAGGGCTCGACGCCGTGGTGTTTCCCGCCGCAGCCGATGTCGGGCCAGCCGATGCCGATGTCGACGAGGCGTCCGCAGCACTTGCCTGGTGCAATGGCACCTGGGTCGCCAACGGCAATCTGGTGTGGCGGCATCTGGGCATTCCGACCGTGACCGTGCCGATGGGCACGATGGCCGATATCGGCATGCCGGTCGGGCTGACCTTCGCCGGCAAAGCCTACGGCGACACCACGCTGCTTTGCCTTGCCGGCGACTTCGAGCGCTCGGCCGCTCGTCGCACGAGCCCGCCGCGCACGCCGGAATTGCCGGATGATGTGTTTGTCGCGCGGCCTGGTGGCTTTCCGCCCAGCGATATCGATGTGCCGCAATTCACCATCACGCTTGCGGCCGAGACGCGGCACACAGGCAGTCAGGACGAGATATCCATCTCCCTCGACCTGCATGGCGACGACGCCACTGACGCAGCCAGCCTCAAGGTGCATGTCAACGGAACGCCCGTCGAACTACAGCGGAGCGGCGCGCGTTTCAGCGGCTTTGCATTCATTCCGGCTGACGAACATCGCAGGCTCCACAGTGTCTGGCGCGGCGCTTACGGCTCTATCGTCACCGCCATCTTGCGCCTCCCGGACGGCCGCGTTGCCGGCGCCTTTACCGTAACCGGCGGCATCGGGTGACAGACGGACACTGATCTGGCAAGTTGGCGCCAACAAGGGCCGTGCAGGTCGGGGCAAGCGTCAAGCAAAGCGCTGGAGGGGGTGTTCGTGTACGGGTCAGCGCCGCTGATTGGCTTTTTGCGCTCAAGGCTGTTGCAGGCAATTGCGGTGTCTGGCGCTCTTGCGTGCCTGATCGAGGGCTGCGCGAACCCGCGCGTCATTGAAAGCGCCGTGCCGGCGGTTCCCCCATCCCCGGCGGCTCCCCCGGCGCCGGCGGCTCCCCCGGTCCAAGCCCAGCGATCCTGCACCGCGCAATGGCTGGCTCGAGGCCATACCACCCAGCCCCAGGCACAGGCCTTCGCCAAAAAATGCCTCAATGCGCAAGGCGCGGTGGAAAAGCAGCTCGACCACAAGATCGTCACCCGCAAGGTGACGGCATTGATCAATGCCGACACACCGTTGACTGCGCTCGAACCCTCCGACATCGCCACCTTCTGTCCCGGCTACATGCTGCAGGACAGACAAGGGCGCGCGGTTTTCTGGCGCACGATGATTGCCGACCTGGTCGCCGAGGAATCGGTAAACAATACCACGGCGGCCTATTGGGAAGAGGACCAGGGCCAGTACTCCATCGGGCTGTTGCAGCTGTCGCTGGCCGACGAAGAGAGATATAGATGCGGCTTCAAGTCGGAGGTCGACGTCACCGATCCCCATCGGAATCTCACCTGCGGCATCAAGGTCGTGACCATGCTTGTCGGCGCGGACGGCATGATCGGCGGTGGCAAGGGTCACGAGATGAAGGGCGCCGGCGCTTACTGGCAGAACCTTCGGCACCCATCCGAAGTGCGCAACCGGTTGATCAACGCCACCAGGGCGGTCGCGCAGTGCAGGCCCGACCCGCGAAGCTCTTAGCGGATGCGGGCCGGCGCCGGCAGCTTGCGTCCGGGCGTGCCTGCATCCTGAAATCCTTGACCCGCCTGTCACCCACGTTATCTTCAAACCATGTCACAACCAGCGCTCGCGGCCACTGCGCCGCTCATCGTCATCGATCTCCAGACCGGCATGTTCGATGGCGTCGCCGAGCCACCGATCCATGATGCCGCCGGCATCGCCGCTCGTGTGCGGGTGCTGACCGAATGGGCACGGCGCACGGGACGCAAGGTCGCCTTCGTCAGGCATGACGGGCCGGCGGGCGACCCGCTGGCACCCGGCGAGCCTGGCTGGTCGGTGTGGCCGGCGCTCGGCCAGGCCAAGGACGAGCCGACCTTCGCCAAGAGCGTCGGCGACGCCTTCAGCAATGCAGCACTTGGCGAATGGGTGGCCGGGCAGGGCGCCGGCGAGGTCGTGCTCGTCGGTGCGCAGAGCGACTTTTGCGTTGCGGCCACGGTTAAAGGCGCCTTTGCGGCAGGGCTTGGCGTGATCGTAGTTTCCGACGCCCACAGCACTCTGGACAGCCCCAGCGAGACCGCTGCCGAAATCATCGCCCGGCACAACGCCGACTTCTCCAGCGCTGGCGTGACGCTGGTGACCACCAAATCCTTGACCGGCGTTTGATCCTCGCTCTGGCGACAAGGCGCTCCGGTGTGATGTCGTTGTCCCATGCCGAATAGCACCGTGTTGGTCACCGGAGCCCGGGCGCCGGTGGCGCTGCATCTGGCGCGGCTGTTGCACGGCGCCGGGCGGCGGGTGATCCTGGCCGATAGCCCGGCACATCCGATCGCCGCTGCGAGCACGGCATGCGCGCTTTATCGCCGCTTGCCGCCGCCGCGTTTTGCTCCGGACGCCTATGCCGAAGCGGTGGAAGCGCTGGTGCGCACCGAGGGCGTCGAACTCGTCATCCCGACCTGCGAGGAGGTCTTTTATCTCGGCCAGCTTTGGCGCGACCGCGTCATGCCGGCCCGTCTGTTTGCGCCTGACATGGAGCTGCTCGCCCGAGTCCATGACAAGCATGCTTTAATCCGGCTGGCTGAGAGCCTCGATCTAGCCGTGCCGGAAACGACGCTGCTGCAGAGCAGGCATGATCTACAGGCCGTGCGCGACCGGTCGCGCGAACTGGTGCTCAAACCGGTCTGGTCGCGTTTTGCCAGCCATGTCCTACTGCGCCCGCCACCTGAAGAACTCGATGTGATCAGCCCTTCACCCGAGATGCCATGGGTGGCGCAGCGTTTTGTCGCCGGCGATGAAATCAGCGCCTATGCGGTGGCGCTGAACGGCAAGCTCAAGGCGTTGGCGCTCTACCGTTCGCTCTATCGCGCCGGCAAGGGCGCCGGCATCTATTTCGAGCCGGTCGACGATGCAGCCGCCCGGCGCTTCGTGGAAAGCTTCGTCGCCGGCACCGGCTGGACCGGACAGATATCCTTCGACCTGGTGCGCGAAAAGGACGGCCGGGTGCTGCCGCTGGAGTGCAATCCGCGCGCCGTGAGCGGCCTGCATTTCTTCCGCGATCCGCAGCACTTCACCGACGCCGTGCTTGAGGGCGGCGGCGAGGTGAGACCGGATGTCGTGGCACCGCAGACGGTGCGGCTGGCCATGTGGGTGTATGGACTGCCAGCAGCCTTACGATCCCTGGAGATCGGACGCTTCCGCCGCGCGATGCACGAGGCCGGCGAACTGCTCGACTGGCCGGGCGACCCCGCACCCAAACGGGCGCAGTGGCGCGCTCTGGCCGAAGTGGCCGGCACAGCGCTGCGCCAGCGCATCGGCCTGGCGGCCGCGTCGACGCATGACATCGAGTGGAACGGACCGCTGCAGCACCAGCCAGGTTGATTCAAGGTGCCGAGACAGGATCAACCGGCTTCGCATAGAGCTGCAGGCCTAGCGCCTTCGTCACTCCCAGCAGCGTGCTAAGGCGTGGATCGCCCTTGTCGCTCAGCGCTTTGTACAGCGCCTCCCTGGTAACGCCGGCCTCTTTCGCCACAGCCGTCATGCCGATAGAGCGCGCGACATCGCCGAGAGCGTGCGTGATGAGTGCGGGGTCCCCGTCTTCAAAAGCGGCCTCGATATAGGCAAGGCGATGTTCCGGTGTCTTCAGGTACTCGAGAATATCGAAGCGAGTGGTTTCGAGAGGCATTGTCATATGTCCTTTGCCATCTGTTTCGCCTTGGCGATGTCGCGCTTCTGGGTGGACTTGTCACCGCCACACAGAAGGATGATCACGGCGCTTCCAATCTTCACGAAGTAGACCCGGTAGCCGGGGCCATGATCGATGCGAAGCTCGCCTATACCGTCGAAGTACTTGGCATCACCGATGTTGCCGATCTCGACCCGGCGGATGCGAGCGACAACGCGTAATCGCGCCGCTGTATCGCGAAGGCTGTCGAGCCATTTGGTGAAATCGGCGGTCAGCCGGACGTCGATCATCTGTGAACTATAATTTACAGATAAGGCCAAATCAAGTGCTGTGAACTTTAGATTACAGCTCGATCTGATGCTTCCTCGGCTCCGCCGCAGCCGGTGGCATCTTGCCGTCGATGATGGCTGCTATGTCGCGTCGCAGGAAATCCAGCGGGCCGATCGTGGGCAGCGCCTGCGGCGCGTGGCGCGCATTGTCGCTGGCCGATTTCAGCACCCGGCGGTCCTGCTCCAGCGCAATGGTGAACAGCGGCTTGAAGGCCAGCGCCTTGAGGTGGCCAAGTCCGCTTTGGCGTGGCCCGATCAGCCAGCCGACGCCCTCGACGGTCCGCTCATCGGCCTGGCGCAGATGGAACGTCGTCGCCAGCACGAGACCGCGCGCGCCCCAATATTCCAACTCGGCGATGCCGGGGTAGCGGAAGCGGCCGACGGTCTTCGTCCGCTCGCCTTCCAGCAGCCGGCTGATCAGCCCTTGCTGGCGCTCCTCACCGGTGTAGCAGGCCTCGACCCAGCCTTCGCCGCCGGTCACCTCGACGCGAACCGCATGCCGCCTGGCGCTCAAGCCGCGCAGCAGCCCCTTGTGGGTGAAATGCGTATGCGTCGCGTCGAGAATGTTTTCCGCCGCGTCGATCACCGTCGATTGCGTCGAGGAGCGCACGCGCCGCACGATCACGTCCTGGCCCTGCATGCAATGCAGATAGGGCTCACCCTCGGGCGTCCCGGCCGAGACGAAGACGACGCCGTCTCGCTCGATCGCATGGTAGCGCCGCACCCGGTAGTGCGGCAACTTGCCGACATGGCCGGGAATGGCGGTGCAGCGTCCTTCGCCGTCGAAGCGCCAGCCGTGATAGGGGCATTCGATGTCGCCGCCGACCACCTTGCCGGTCGACAATTCGACAAGCCGGTGCGGGCAGCGGTCGAACAGGGCGTTGACCTTGCCGCCGGCACGAAACAGCACGACGGGCGTCCCCTCGAACAGGACGCGCTGCGGCTTGCGGCCGACATCGCCGGACAGCGCCACGGCCTGCCAGTGACCTTTTTGCTGCTGAGCCTTGTCCTTGCTCACAGTTCAAATCTCCTGAGTAGAGGAATGCCGACCAGCGCCAGTACCCGTTCCATGATCCGCACCGCCATGCGCCGGCCGAACGGCAGATGGTCGACATAGACGGCGTTGTATTCGATCGTCGGCGCAGCACCCCGCCGGCGTTTGAAACCGGCGGCACCGGCGCTCATGTTGAAGAACAGGCCGCGCGCCGTCGCGTGGTCCTGTGCCATCGCCATGACCATGCGGTAGAGCCCGTCGCTGATCGGCAGGCCGGTATCGTAGCCGACGATCGGCTGGGTCAACGTCGCACCGTTCTCGAACAGGCCGGTGACGGCGACGAGCTGGCCGTCGCTGTCGCGCAAGCCGGCCAGTTGCAGGATGCCGCGGCGATGCATCTCGCCGATGTAGCGCGCCGTGTAGTGCGGATTGAGCGGCGTGTATTTGTCGAGATAGAGCAGGCGATAGAGCGCTTCGCTCCTGATGTAGTCGGCCTCGCTGAAGTCGCGATCGCCGACGATCTGGAAGGACGTCGTGCGCAGCCGGTTGCGGTCGCGCTTCATGTCGCGCGTCATCGGCGGCGCGGCACTGCGGTCGGCGAAGATGTAGACCTGCCGCGCCGCCAGCATGCGAAAACCTTCCGCCTTCAGCGCCGCGATGGTCGCCGGGTCGGCGATCTCGTTCAGCGAGCGGATGACGATGGCGCGCTCAGGGAAACGCGCCGTCAGGCTGGCACGGATTGCCGCGATCGCCGGACGATCGAGCAGCGGCACCGGATTGGTCGAGTAAAGCCAGTTGTTCAGCTGCACCTGATGGTCGAGACCGCTCGCCTTGACCAACGGCGCGCACAGGCCGATCAACGCCCGCACCGCCCGCTGCAGCAAGGGCGCCGAGACGAAGTTACGGGTCTCGTCGATGGCATAGTCGATATAGGCGCTCGACGGGCAGCAGATGTAGCAGTTCGGCGCCTCGCTTGCGTCGTTCAGTGTCAGCGGAAAGGCGCGTCCGCCGATCTCGAACGGCTCGACGGCCACCGTCAGATTGCCGATGAGGTCGCGCACCGGAATTTCGTTGAAAAGCCGCGCGAACGCTTCGACCTTGCGCGGGTTGTTTTCAACCCGGTCCGCCTGTTCCTGGCGTTGCGCGGTGAGGGTAGGCCGGTTCACGGTGCTGCTCCCAGCCGGCATTCGACGCGGCGCAGCTTGCGGGTGGTGTCCAGCGGCAGCGGCGCGCGCACGAGTTCGACGGACACCGTCGCCTGGCGCGAGGCCAGCAGCGCGCGCACGCCAGCAAGCGCGGCCGCCGCCGCCTCATTGGCGAGGCCGGGCGGCAAGCGCAGTTCGACGGTATCAGGTGCGGTCTGGATCAGCCTGAAATCGTCGATGCGCCGGTCCGCCTTCAGCACCGCGTTGCGCAATATGTCGGGCGTCACCAGGATCTGTCCGTGCGCGGAAGCGAGCCGGAAGGCGTCGTCCATGCGGCCGACGATCTCGTCCACCGTGCGCAGCGGCGAGCCACAACGGCATGGCGCCTTGGACAGGCGCAACAGATCGTTCATCCGGTATCGCGCCATGATCTGCGTCTGGCGGCGAAAGGCGGTGACCAGCGGCGTCACCAGCCCATCGCCCACCGGCTCGAATTCGAAGAACACCGAATCCTCCGCCAGATGCAGTCCGCCCTGGCGGCACGTGACCGCGAACAGCCCTTCCGTCGCCATGTAGATCTGGTCGAGCGCGCGGCCGAAGAAGGCTTCGATGACAGGCCGGTCGACCGTATCCAGCGTTTCGGCGGCCGAGAAGATGCGCAGCGGCTTGAGCCGGAAGTTTTCGGTCGCGAAGTGCCGCAGCATTTTCGGCGGCGCGATGATCACCGTCGGCGCGAAATCCTCGAGCGCTAAGCGCCAGCGTTCCGGCCCGAGCGTCAGGTCGAAGAAGCTGAGGTCGATGCGCCGGGATGTGCGGGCGCTGTCGTAGAGTCCGGTGTTCTGCGGCAGGATCACCGCCACGCGCTGCCGGCGCCAGAGCAGGTCAGGCATGGCCTTGGCCAGGAGCGAGCCCAGCCAGCGATATTTTTCCGCCTCGGAAATGACGAACAGGCCGCGATTGCCGGACGTGCCGGTGCTGGCGCCGACGGTCAGCTTGCCGATGCGGCCGTCTCCGGCAACAGCGTTCCAGGCCTCGGCGGCCGAGATGCCGCTGATGTTGAAGCGCTCGAAATCCGCCATCAGCACCGCCTTGTCGATCACCGGCAGCGCGCCGAGATGGAGCGGCGCCTTGCCGTAGAACGGCGCGCGCGGCAGGTCGCGGTCGAGCCAGTGGCGCAGGGCGCGCGCCTGCCAGCGCTCGAAATCCTTGCGGCTCTTGCGCGAGACCCAGCGGGTGACGGCAAACGACCTGAACGCTTCGCCGAGCCCGTTCATCCGCCCTCGCTGTCCAGATCGTAGGACGTCGGCTTCGGATCGTGACAGAACATGACCTCGCCGCCGACCGTCAGAAAACGCCTGAGCGTTGCGCTGGTAGGTTCAAGTGCTGAGGCATCTTCGGCGAGCAGGCTTGCCGGGAAACCCGGCGTGCGGTTCTCGACAAGGGCGGCGAGCAGCCACTGCGCATCGACGGCGTAGAGCAGCGGGCGGTCCAGCCTGGGGAACAGCAGGCCGAACTGGCCGTCGGCATGGCCGCGCAGATCGACCGCGAGCACGCTGCCGTCGCCGAACAAATCGGCGCCGCCGGGTATGCCGTCGCTCGGCTCGATCTGCTGCTTCGACGACAGCCCGTCGAGCCGGCTCTCGAAATCCGCCGGAAACAGCTCGGTGAAAACGCCATGGCTCAGATTCTGCCAGGCCGTTCTGGCCTTCGCCCGCGACCAGGCCGCATCGCTGGCGATGAAGCGGGCATGGGGGAACAGCGACAGGCCGGAGATGTGATCTGCATGGAAATGCGTGACGATCACGGTGCCTACGTCCTGAGGCGACAGGCCGAAACGCTTGAGCACCGGCAGCGGCTGTTCGGCTTCATTGAGTTCGGGCCTGAGTGCCGCGCCATAGAAACGCAGCGCGGCACTGCGGTCGGCGCCAGTGGTGGCGTGCGGCGTATAGCCGGTATCGATCAGCACAGGGCCGGCTTGCGGATGGATGATCAGCCCGTAGCGCACGCGCAACCGGACGGTCTTCCAGCTGCCGCCGCGCAGGATCAGGCGCTCGGCAGCAGCGACCCAGGCACTGTTGGCGAAGACGACCTTCAAGGTGCTGCTCCCCAAGAGGGGGCCCCTGCCGCGAAGGTGCGATCGAGCCCTTTTTCGAAGGATACTTTCGGGACCCAACCAAGCATGCGCCTTGCCTTTGAAATATCGAGGCTCTGGGCATAGGCGAACAGGCCAAGAGCATAGCGGGTGACCGGCGGCTCGGGCTGACCCGGCAGGCGCTGAGCCACCGCCTCCATCACGCCCGCCGCCAGCATCGCCGGCCAGAGCGGCATTTTGCGCCATCGCGCCCGCTGGCCGGCGCGTGCGCAAGCTTCGTCGGCGATGCGGCGCACCGGCAGCACCTCGCCGCCAGAGACGTTGTATATCTCGCCTTCGGCGGTGCTGCCGGCCGCAAGTGCGGCCAAAATTGCATCGGCGACGTCGTCGACATGGGTCAGGTCGATGCGCGCTCTGCCATCGCGAAACAGCGGCAGCGGCCGCCGCCGCGCCGCCTCGAGCAGACGCGGCAGCAGCGTACGGTCGCCGGCGCCGTAGATACCGCGCGGCCGCAGAATCACAGGCCCGGTTTCCGGCGTCGACAGCACGATCTCCTCGGCCTGCCGCTTGGTGCGGGCATAGTGGTTGACCGGCGCGGGCAGGGCGGTGTCTTCGCTGACATCGAGCTGGTCGCGCCAGGCAAAACAGACCGAGGGGCTGGAGATATGGACGAAGCGGCGCAGGCCCTGCCGCCGCGCGAAATCGGTGAGGTTGCGGGTCGCCGTGACGTTGGCCGCCTGAAAATCCGTCAACCTGCCGAACGGCGCGGAAAGCGCGGCGCAATGGACGATCGCATCCATATCGCCAATCTGCGCTTGGGCGGCGGCATCGAACGGCTGTGACAAATCATGGCGGATGACCGCATGTCCGGCAGCTACCAGTGCCGCGCAGCGCGACGCTTCCCGGCCGAGGCCGAGCACCGATGTGCCGGATGCCGCCAGCCGCGCCATGACATGCGAGCCGAGGAAGCCGCTGGCGCCGGTGACGAGCACGCGCCCCATGCTCACGCTTCCAGCGCCATGCCGCCGAACGACACGCCGGCCGAGGTGCCGAGGAACAGCACCTTGGCGCCCGGCGCGATGCGGCCTTCATGGCGCGCGATGTCGAGCGCGAAGGGAATGGACGCGGCGATCTGGTTGCCGAAGTGCTGCGCGATGTCGACCAGCTTTTCCCTGGCAAAACCGGTCTGGCGCGCCATGTGGGCGAGCGCCAAGGGGCTGGCCTGGTGCGGCACGACGATGTCGACATCGTCATGCGTCCAGCCGGCCCGTTGCAGCAGATCGGCGACGAAGCCGTTGAAATGGCGTGACGTGACGCGAAACAACTCCTTGCCGTCCATATGGAACAGGGCATGGTCCGCGAATTCCTGGGGCTGGCGATGGAAGTCGAAACGGGTGCCGCCGGAGCCGATGCTGCAGGCGTCGTAGGCGGAGGGATAGGTGCGCATCAGATTGGCCCGCACCGCTCCCTCTCCGGGTGCCGCCCGGCGCAGCACGGCGGCCGCCGCGCCGTCGCCGAACAAAGCGGCGATTTCCGGCTGCTCCTGCCAGGGCAGGGCGCGCGAGGCGATCTCTGAAGAAAACACCAGCGCCGTTTCGCATTGCCCGGCCTCGATCATGCGGGCGGCGGTCTCGAAAGCGGTGAGGAAGCCAAGGCAGGTGCTGTTGACGTCGAAGGCGGCGGCCGAACCGTCGGCCATCCCAAGGCGCTGCATGACCAGCGGCGCCGTCGATGGCAGCGGCTGGTAAGGCACACCGCAACCGCCGATGACCAGGCCGATATCGTGCGCCTCGAGCCCGGCATCGGCCAGCGCCAGGCGCGCCGCGGTAGCGGCCAGGTCGACCTGCGATTCATCTGCGCAGACATAGCGTTCGATGACGCCGGTGGCGGCCTCGAGCTGGCCGGCGCCAAGGCCCAGCCGCTCGTCGAGGCTGCGCGACGTCACGCATGCCTCAGGCACCGCCCGCCCGGTTCCGATGATCTTGATCCGCATTCCTCATCCCGCCGAGTGAGTTGCGCTTTTCTAACCCGGTTCGCGGCCGATGGTAACAGCGCGGCAGCGATATTCCACCAATCGCCGCTGCCGGCGTGGTTTGCGGACACATCAGCCGCTACGGCAGGCGCGAGCCTGCAGCCTTTGTTCCGACGCTTCCTGCCGGCCGCGGCGAGTTCGGTGCAGGCAAGACCGTGCGGGTCTCCGGTTCTTTCAAATCGAAAACTTAGCTGGCGTACTTTCGAATTGGATAATATGCCGGAACGTATCATACACGTTACGGGAACCAATGGCGATCAAAGGCATTCGGCGTCGCGCCATCTCATGGCGCGCGCCGTGAACGCGAGGTGCAGTGGTCTACGAGGGCTGCGGGGGCATGCGGTGGGGATGTGCTCGAAAGCCCGCGTCGACCAGAGCGGCTCGTACCGCCGCAACCACAGCAGAGCACATCCGCTTCCAGTCGAAACTTCCGTGAACGCGTAATATGCTGGCGGTAGAGCCCGGGGCTGGCATATCGCCGCCGACCCATCTCCCCACCAAGGGGAGATGGGTGCTCCTGGGACAGTCGCTCAGATTTCCACGGGATGGGCGGTGGCCTGGTGCTTGGTGAAACGCGGCAGCAGCCCGGTGCACAGCGCCAGCACCAGGATGATCGCAAGCTGGATGGCGATGACGGTGCCGAAGGCTTGCGCAATGCCCGCCGGCTGCAGCGCCAGATAGAGCGTGCCCAGCGTTGCGACGCCGAGCGCCAGCCCGGACTGCTGCAGCGTGATGAGAGCGCCGCTTCCGACGCCGGCGAGGTGCGCGGGAACATCGGCGAGAACGGCGCGGAACAAGCCTGAAAACAGCATCGATTGTCCGGCGCCGATCAGCACCAGGGGCAGGGCCAGTTCGACCAGGCTCACCTGCGGCCAGCCGGAAACGATGATGCCGATCAACAACGCCAGTCCAAGCGCCTGCAAGAGGCCACCCGCGGCAAGAGCGCCGCGGCCGAAGCGGTTGATCATGCGCGGGCTGACCACGGAGCCGATGAAGAACATCACCGCCATCGGCAGGATGGCGAGGCCGCTTTCGAGCGGGTTGGCGCCGAGCCCGTTCTGCACGGTGAGCGCGAAGACGAACATGAAGGCGCCGAAGCCGACGCTGAACAGGGTGATCATGGCCAGCCCCCGCGACATCGAGGGCAGCCTGAGCAGCGACGGCGGCAGCAACGGCACCTCGCCGCGCGCCTCGGCAGCCCGTTCGACGATCACGGTGAGGACGGCGAGCACCACGGCGGCGGCCAGCATCATCTTTGTCCATGCCGGCCAGCCGAGCGAGTGGCCTTCGGTCAGCGGCACCAATAGGGCCGTCAGCGTGGCGGCAAAAAGCACGGTGCCGGGCAGGTCGATGCCGGTGGGGTGCGGCGAGCGGTTGGCCGGCACGACAAGTCGCGAGGCGAAGAACACGATGATGCCGAGCGGGATGTTGATCAGGAAGATCGGTCGCCAGGAGGTGCCGAACAGATTGGCGCTGACCAGCAGGCCGCCGGCGAGCTGACCGACAACCGCGGCAATGCCCGAGGTCGCGCCGTAGAGCGCTATCGCCCGGGTCTTGCGTTCGGCCTGCAGCGTCGCCTGGAAGGTCGCCAGCACCTGCGGCACCAGCATGGCCGCCGTGGCACCCTGGACCAGCCGGGCGGCGATCAGCGCGTCGATGGTCGGCGCCAGGCCGCACCCCAGAGACGCCAGGATGAAGCCGGCAAGCCCGACCAGAAATAGCGTGTGCCGGCCAAAGCGATCGCCGAGCCGGCCGCCCAGCACGAGCATGGCGGCATAGGCAACGCCATACACGGAAACCACAAGCTCGAGCGCGGCCGGTGTCGCGTGCAGCGAGGTGGAGATCGTCGGCAGCGCCACGTTGACGATGAAGAAGTCGGCGACTGGCAGGAAGGCGCCGGCGAGCAAGACGTAGATGCCGACCCCGTGCAGCCCTCCGGCGCGGGCCATGGAGCGGGGCGAGTGCCAGGCGGGGTTTGGTGAATCGGTCATTCGGGCCTCCATATGGTTATATATAGATAGTTATGTAAACATAATCATTATGGACATATACATATCTGACGGGACGCTGTAAACTCCGCTCATGGAAACCGATCGCGAATCGTCCGCACGCAAAACGCCACCCCCGGCGGTTCGCTGGGCGGATCTGGCCGACCTGATCCTCATCATTGCTCGCGAGATCCAGTTCCAGGGATACCGGGATGAGCGGGCGCTATCCCTCACGCAATCGGAAGGCATGGTCATGCGTCACCTGGTTGCACACGCCTCGGCGACACCCAGCCAGATTGCCGCCGCAATCGGGCTGCAGCGCACCAACGTTTCGACAGTGCTGCGCGACCTCGAAGGCAAGGGGCTCATCGAGCGCCACGTCGATCCGGAAGATCGCCGCGGCGTCAGCGTCCACCGCACGCGGCGCGGGGCCGACAACTACGCGCTGGTGCGCAAGGAATGGGGTGCTGCCGTCTCCGCCGCCGCCGGCGGCGATACCAGCAAGCTCGACGATGCGCTCGCTCTTCTCAGGTCGATAGAAGCCGGCCTTACCGCGACGCGGCCGACCGAAGGCGCGGTGCGGGGCCGCCGTCGGGAGACTTAGCGGCGGGGCCACTTGCCTTCCAGGGCTGCGCAAATCGCGGGGGCAACGCCGCAACAACAGCAGAAACACATCCGCGGTCATTAGCGTCCGTGAAGCGGAATTTGCGAAGGGCTCGCCCGCGACGGAACGGGAAGCCCCGATCCGCGTTTCATGGATCGGGAGGGCATCATGGCTCGACCTGAGATGGCGATGCCTGTCGACGAGGCTCCGGCGCCCCGCGTGTCCGACGCGTTCGCCAGTCGCCTGACCTCGTCCGAGCTGGTCGGCACCATGTCGCATTTCCATCGCGCCGAAATTGCCCGCATGGCCGGCTGGCGCGACAGGCTGGACCGAACCAGCAACTGGGCGATCACCGTGGTCGCCGCCATGCTGTCGGTCTCGCTGTCGACCGCCAGCGCCCATCACGGCGTGCTTTTGTTCGCCATGCTGCTGATCACGCTGCTTTTGTGGATCGAGGCGCGGCGCTACCGCTTCTTCGACCTTTACCGGGCGCGGGTGCGCCAGTTCGAACGCTACTATTTCGCCCAGATATTCTCGCCGCAGCCCGACTTCGCCTCCAACTGGCTGGTCATCCTCGGCGAAGGGTTGCGGGCGCCACGCTTCCTGATATCGCAGCCCGCCGCGCTCGTGCGCCGGCTGCGCCGCAACTACATCTTCATGTACATGATCCTGCTGCTGGCCTGGGTGGTGAAGATCTCGACGCCCGGCCTGCAGCACGAGGGCGCTGCAACAGGCATCGTCGGCTCGCTGCGGGAAGTGGTTGCAGGTGCTGCCCTCGGCCCGGTGCCGGGCACCGTCATCGTCATCGTGATCCTGATCTTCTATGCCGGCCTGTTGGTGGCGACCTTTTTGTCCCCCGACGACAAAGGCGAGCTGTCGCATGGCGACGCGCATGTCTGAGGAGCTTGCGGGTTTCAGAGACACCGCGCTTGCGCAAGGCATTGCGATCAATCGAAATCGATGACCTGATTGTTCAGAGGCAATTCGTTCACA
Source organism: Mesorhizobium sp. AR10 (assembly GCF_024746795.1). Classification (NCBI taxonomy): domain Bacteria; kingdom Pseudomonadati; phylum Pseudomonadota; class Alphaproteobacteria; order Hyphomicrobiales; family Phyllobacteriaceae; genus Mesorhizobium; species Mesorhizobium sp. AR10. The sequence goes on along the minus strand of NZ_CP080524.1, from coordinate 4,928,236 downwards.
TGCTGGCCATTGTGTCCGTCATCGCTGATCTCGGCGGGCGCGCCGCGCTCGATCGGATCATTGTCGGCCGACATCAAGACAACGCCTCTGCTCTGGAACCGCGTAAATTCGAACGGAAGTCCGTTGGCGTCGAGGGGTGAGGGACCGTCCATCAGATGGAAATGAAGGTGGGGAGCGGTCGTATTGCCGGTATTGCCGAGCAGGCCAACGACATCGCCGGCCTTCACCCGGTCGCCCAGCTTGAAGCGAAGGCTGCCGCGCTGCATGTGGGCATAGAATGCAAAGGCGCCGTCGCCGATATCCACGACCATCATGTTGCCGCCGATGTTCTCGGTGGTGATCCCCTCGATCTTGCCGGGAACCTGCTCGTCGGCTTCATCATAGAGGTTGACGACGACGCCATCCGCGACCGCATGAATCTCGGCGCCATAATAGGCGTAGCTTGCCGTTTTGGCGGGATCGCCGGTAAAGACGCGGCCGCTTGCATCGAGCTTCAACCAGTCGATCGCAAAACGTTCGGGCACGCGAAGCGATCCGTTCACCGCCATCAACGCCCCACGATGGGACGTAAGTTGGTCGCAGCAGCCATTGACCGCGAGCCATCCCGTTCCACGCAGGGGAGGCTGCACGAGGCGTGCCGGCTTTCCAACCGGTGTCGGCGCAGTCGTAAAGGTGACCGTCGCCGGCAACGGCTCGGTGGGCGGGAAGGGCGCGGGTTTTCCGTCCGGTCCGGAGATTTCCCTGCTCACCGTCAGCCTCGCCGCTACATGACCGAGTGCCTCGCTTCCCGGTGCGACGGTCGCGTCGATGAGCACGGCAGCCGATCCGCCCGGCGGCAGCTTGTCGCCGACGCCACCGAACGTGGACGTCATGCCTGCAAGCTTGTCCTTGTCGGCCGACCACAAGACATTCGCCGCCGGGTCGAGCACTTCAACCCTGTCGATCGTCATGAACAGATGGCTGGTGTTCACCACCAGGAGTTCATAGGCCAGGTGCAATTTTCCATCGGCACCCCTCACCGGGTTCGGCGCGCTGATCGGCTTCACGCTCAACGAACTCAGCACCTCTCCTTCCCTGAGGGATTGCGCGGAACCTGACGTAGCGAGGCATGTTGCCAAAGCGGCGACGATAGCGAGGCGGAGCAAGCCGGATCTCCTCCAACGATGCGGTCAGCAATTTTGTACAGTACGGCAGGCCGGAACGCTACGGATCCCATGCATCAAGCCGCGACCTTCGCCATGGCCAGCGCTACTCATGTTGCGTGGAAGGCACTCCTGTTGCGACATTCGCGCAGTGGACGCCGACGGTGATTGCGCAGGCGCTCAAACTGCAATATTGCAGCGCTTGGCCGATTGAGGGCGGCCACCCCTGTCCAAAAGGTCGTCGCCCCATGTCCAATGACAATTCGCGCCTTATCGCGTTCCTCGCCGTCGTGCTCGCCTTGCTGTGTGCCGGGCTTCATTTTCACCAGGGTCACATCGCTGCGACGATTTACTTCATGACCGGGGCGATCCTGCTGACGGCGGTCACTCATTTGAGCGTGCGAAAGCGTCTCATCTAGCTGCCCGGAATTCTCGGAACGGCCAAACCCCTTTTGTTGCTTGCGCTCGTCACGGCTTTGCCAGACCCGTTCTGAATGCAACTTCCACGCTTGCTGTTTGCTGCCTCCTGACAGCAGACATTCCGGCGACCCCGCTGGAGGTCGTAGTTGCGCCGCATGCCGGCCGTTGAAGTCAGCTTTTCTATTTTCCGCAAGCAGTCATCGAGTGTGATTGCTGGATCGGCATTTGCCCTAGAGGCGGACTTTGGACGAAGATGATTGTCGCAGACAGATCGGAGTCACCTATCCCGCCGCTTTTGGCGCGGCGAAATAAGTTACCACCAGCGTCAGCACGGTCAGTATCCCGGCAACGACGCTGGCCCCTGTAACGCCACCAGCGTAGAGGGCGGCTGTGCCTGCCCAGCCGACCGACGAAAACCCTTCGGCGAATGTAGCGATCCGCGAGGAGGTCTGGCGACGATGAAATTGGGCACGCCGCGCCTGCGCGCGGAACCAAAGCTGGATCATCGTCGCCGAGATCGCCGCCAGTGCCGAGCCGACTGCCAGAACCAACGCGTGTCGAGTCGAAACCATCGCGAAAGCCAGGACGAATGGGGCGACGACGACTATGATTGCGCGCAAAACCGCCTCGACCTTTGCGCGTATGATGCTTGTCGCGGTCACCGGCGCGGTCGCCACCAGGTCGGGTGCATCTTCACCGGAAATGGCAAGCCAGGCCAGGCCGCCGGCCAACTGCCCGGATGCCATCACCAGCACGGGGATGATCAGAACCAGCGCGTCCGTGCCATGGCCATAATTCTTCCACAGCAATATCGCGGGTGGCAGCATGTAGAGCAGTTGCATCAGGCTTTGCGACATGAGCCAGGGATCGCGCAGCAACAATGTCCATTCCTTGTGGCGCAAGGCGTGTCCCGGCGACGTCAGACGAAACGACCCTGCCTTGCCTTGGCGGATCGAACCGCTCTCGCCAATGTTGGCGGCGAGCGCCGTGTAGCGCACGAAGCGCCATGAGAAAATTGCAATGGCGGAGGCGGCCAAAGCCACCGCACAGCCAAGCACCCAGGCCAGCCTCACGCCGTCGCCAAGCGCGGCTCGCGCCGGCCACCACACCAAGCTGTCCTCGGGCGGTGAAAGCGCGATTACCCACTCGTCCCGCAGGACCGCCAAATGCGAGAGCGTGTCGGTCGTGAAGATAGCGATGACCTGCAGAGAGATGACGAACAGCGCGCCGACGACTGCGGCCACAAACTGGGCGGCAAAGCGCGTGCGCCGCGGGCCTACGACGTTGAACAAAAACGCGGTTAGCGTGATGGCCAGGGCAGCTGCAACGCACCCCGTCGAGAACACCACGCCATAGGCGGCCAGCCATTGAGCTCCCTCGCGCCAAGCTAAGACGTTGATGAAGGGCGATGCGATCAGCATCGCCATGGTGCCGATCGAAATCGCGATCATCGTCAGGCGCACGACAAAGACCCGCCGCAGCGCCACCGGGGATGAATGCAGCAATTCCAGATCGGCGCGGGCATACAGCACACGGGTCGCCGCCTCCATCGCCTGCGAGGTCATCAGGAAGAAATAGAGCAGCACACCGCTGGTCAGCAGCAGATAGTTGGCGCGCGAAACGGGAAAATCGGCGGCGGTGAAACGTCCAATCACAAACAGCGCGAAGGCATGCGCGAGCAGCACGCCGACTATCAAGAATATGCCTATCCTGCGCGAACGCCCCTTCTTGCCCGCAGTGAAGAGATAAAACCAGTCGCGCCAGGAGAGGCGCAATTCATGTGCCGCTAGCCAACCGATCGTTGCGGGATGGGCGCTCATGCCGCTTCGGCTACCAGAGCCAGGAAGGTATCTTCGAGGGTTCCGGCGCCATGGCCGGCCTGCCGCCGCAGTTGCTCGAAAGTGCCCTCGGCGATCAGCCTACCCTTGGCAATGACTCCGATGCGTTCAGCCATGCGCTCGGCCACCTCCAGAATGTGCGTCGTCATTATGACCGTTGCGCCGGCATCGACGCGTTCGCGCAACACCCGCTTGACCTGACGCGCCGAGCCGGCATCCAGGCCGGTCAGCGGCTCGTCAAGGATGATGATTTCCGGGTCATGGACCAACGCTCCGGCCAACGCCACCTTCTGTCGCATGCCCTTCGAAAAGCCGCTGCAATGCGTGTGTGCATGCGGCGTCAGGTCCAGCAGATCGAACAGCTGCCTTGCCCGTTCCTGCGCCGTGCTTGCCTTGACGCTCCACAGACCGGCGACGAATTCGAGATATTCGAATGGCGTGAGCTTGTCGTAGATCATCGGTTCGTCCGATATCCAGGCAACGATGCGCTTGGCTTCGACCGGGCTTCGGAGCGCGTCGCGACCTGCAATGGTGATCGTTCCCGCATCCGGTTGCAGCAGCCCCGCGACCATGCGCAGCGTCGTTGTCTTTCCGGCGCCATTTGGGCCAAGAAGGCCGTAAAACTCGCCCGCCCTGACGGTCAGGTCGAGGCCAGCCACCGCAGGCTTGTCGAAGCTTTTGTAGAGCCCACGAATTTCGAGCGCGTTAGCAGTGGTCGTCTCATCGGCCATGGCAGTCTCCAATGGATGGAGTTGGTAGCCCGGCAACGGTTTCCCAGGGGTGAAGGCCGCACCCGTGCGTGAGACGCCGTGTCCCATTGGTTAACTAACGGTAATCGGACCCCGTGCACGCCGACCATCCGGGCTCGGCTACCCCTGGCAGGGTAGCGGGATAGCGGCCATTCGGGTGGCCGCCGCAATTCAACGGCAAGCTGTCCTCATTTCAATCATTCAAACGCGATTTCGACGATCTCAAGGCCTGCATGTAGGCATATGATGCCGCGACAAGCTCGGCGATCTGAACGTGTAGCGTTCAGTATTGAGGTGTGACAACTTGGCGGCGGGCTCAAACCATGCGGTAACCATACGGCCGAGGCCGCGGTGGCTTCGATTTCGCTAGCGGGCGTTCAAATTAAAGGGCTGCAACGCCCTCGATACATGTCGTAACGTCGCCACCGATCCAAATCTGATCTTCGACCAGCTCCACATGAACACGTCCTTCCCGTCCAAGGACGGTACCCTGGCTGGCAATGTATGACGGAGGCGCGATGCCGTTGCCAATTAACCATTGAGCGATGCCAGCGTTTAAGCTGCCGGTTACCGGATCTTCAAAACCGGCCGCGGTAAAGGCACGCACCTCGAAATCTGCATCCCGCCCATCCTTCGTAGGATCCCAGGGAGCAACGACACCGACCCGCAATCCGGACAGAACGGCGAAATCCGGGCGCAGCGCCAGGACGTCAGTCCTGGAGCGTAGCAGAACAGCGAGCCAGCCGGGGCCATTGTCCACCCAATTGGCGTCGATGATGTCATCAGAGGTCAATCGCAGACCTTTGATGGCTCGCGTCAGTATGTCGAGTTCCACCGGGCCCGAGCGGCGCAGTTCGGGGGCTCCGAAGGAAAGTCGTTCATTGTCGCGCCGAATGTGGATTAGTCCTGCCTCGCACTCCTGGACAATGTCGCCACTCTTTGGACTTCCACCGGAAGACAGCCATACATGGCAACTCCCCAAAGTGGGGTGGCCCGCGAAGGGCAACTCAGCAACAGGCGTAAAGATTCGAACGCGGTAGTCGGCATCCGCCGACCTCGGCTGTAGAAGGAAGGTCGTTTCGCTAAGGTTCGTCCAGCGCGCGAAAGCAGCCATCTTAGATGCGTTCAAGGCATCTGCTCCGATGACAACCGCCAGCGGGTTACCTAACAAAGCTTTGGAGGAGAAAACGTCAACCTGCTGGAATGAAAATTTCGTGTTTCCGTGTCCCACCGTGATGTCCTGACGTTCTGAATTTACGCGGCTTTGCCGCATTCGGTGCAATTTGGTTGACGGCCCAGTTCCACGGCTCGAGGGTCGCTGCCACCAACCGCTCTTTCTCCCCTCGAGACCAGCGTCGACGACGCTCGACCGATGTAATCACCTCAACAAGCTGCTTTGTCATAGGACTGTTCCTAGTGTTTGCACTAGGACTTGCAGCCTTCAGCCTGCCTCAGCAAGGCGGCCGTCACCGGATGGGTACACCATGCGCGCGATAAGTGAATTAGAAGTTGTTTAAGTCCGCCTGAGCAATGCCCCCCATCTCATCGGTGATTTGCAGGGTTTGAGCTGGTCCGCTCGGCCAACTTAGACCCATGCAATCAAAGAACTGTTTTAAAAGCGCTCGATCGAAATGACCGCTCCACGTCCCCATCATCTCCGCGGCAGCCTCCGGAGTGAAGCCCTTCTTGTATGGCCGAATAGACGTCAAGGCATCGAAAACATCGCAAATCGCGACAACCCGTACCGCGGCACCGACCTGTCCGTCTTTTAAGCCATCCGGATAGCCGGACCCGTCCAGCTTTTCGTGATGATGAAGGCAGATTTTTCCCACGATTTCCGGTAGACCCTTCGTCCTCGCCAGCATTGCATATCCTTCGCGCGGGTGGGTCTGCATGACTGCCATCTCATGAGCCGTGAGCTTGTCGGTCTTGGTCAGAATGGCAGTCGGGATGCGAATCTTTCCGATGTCGTGCAGAAGACTGCCAACGGACAGTATCCGGACCACATCACTGTCAAGCTTGAGGTGTCGCGCGAATAAGCCGACAAGGGCACAGACTGCTACTGAATGTTGGAAGCTGATCTCATCCTTTGTCTTGAGCTTGGTGAGGTTCAAGACGCTTGCCGGGCGAGTGTATAGGAGCTGGTCGACGACATCGACAACCGCCTCCACTTGCTGCCGGTCAATGCATATTGATGAGGCTGCGTTGCTGAAGATCGAGCGGACCATCCCGGTCGCCTTCGTCATCGCCGCCTCAGTGTTGGCGGGCGCTGAGCTCTCATTGGGTTTTGGTAGCTCGGCCGTCGAACTGGTCGGCCCGATCCCCTTTGAAAGATCGATGACAAGCGTCGTTACCGAACTTTCGCGAAGCGCCTCCAGCTCGGCCGGGCTGGATAGTTTGAACTGGCTGGCTGCAAATGGGCTGCGTAGCCATTGCTTGCCGAACCCATGAATAAACATGCCGAGACGGGCATCATTCTTGTCGATCTGCAGAAGCATGGAATTCGTCATGCAGTGCTCGCTTGGTTGGCCTTTCGCTCGAAATCGTCGGAGCGACCAAATGCTTGGCCGATACCAACGTCTAAAGTTGCCCGCATCGCTGGGGGCGCCTACTTCAAGGCAGAGCGCATACCTGCCCGGAAATTACTCTCTCTCGGCTCTCAACCCTCGTCGCCGTTCAACGTTACGGCATGTTGGTAAACTTTCCTTACCCTATCGAGCAGGCGACAAGATCGTCCCGCAGTCATCCCGGTACCATACTCGAGAACGCTCGGTTCGATTTCGGTCCGGCTCTGCCGATTGGCCTAGCAGGACAAATAGCGAGTTTCGGGTGCTGACCGCAGTGTGCAGAACGTCGGACAACGGGTCGGCTGCAGAACGGCAGCTCTTGGCCCAAGGGCAAGCCAAAAAGCCGCCAGTCCGGAGACGGCCCAAACCGGACGCCTATTTGTCTCGCGCTGAACGTCGCCAGTTGGCGCCAAGCCGACCTTCGAAAAGCACGTTTGAACTGTCAGGCGTGAAAGCGGAACCATTCGCTCTGCCCGCTCTTTCTCCCGAAGCCAATTCGGGCAAGGAGCAGCATGATGAAAACTTTGGCCAATATTTTCGAGCATACCCTTCAGGACATGTATTACGCCGAGAACGCGATTACCAAGGCTTTGCCCAAAGTGGCCAAGGCCACGACGGACGCCAAGCTAAAGACGGCTGTGGAGGACCATCTCGAAGAAACCAAGGGGCAAATCAAGAAGCTGGAGCAGGTGTTCAAGTCGATAGGCAAGAAGGCCTCCGGCGAGAAGTGCGACGCCATCGAGGGCCTTATCAAGGAAGCTGACGGACTGATGGAAGAAGCGTCGGGGACGGCTCTCGACGCCGGCCTGCTGGCGGCCTGTCAGGCAGTCGAGCACTACGAAATCTCCCGGTACGGGTCTCTGCGGGAATGGGCAAAGGACCTCGGGCATGACGAGGCGCACAAGCTGCTCAGCGAGATCCTTGACCAGGAGAAGGCAACCAACAACAAGCTGACGAACCTCGCGGTCACGTCGATCAACAAGACAAGTTGATCACCCGGCCTTAGGTGATGTCGCTGCTGTAGCCGCCGTGCTTCACTCGGATTTCAAGGCCGCTTTTGCCAGCCACTCGCGCACTTGCTCAGTTGTGCGGCGTTCCTGCAGGCCCTCCATTGCAAAGCCCTCGGCGAAACGCGCCTGCGGTGCGGCCTGTGCGACCACGTCGCGGCTGTTGCCCAGCCCATAGCCGCCGTGCAGATTGAAGGGCACGATCGTTTTCCCGGCGAAGTCTTGGCTGGCCAGAAAGGAGCGGATGATCGGAGGCGCCGAAGCGCCCCAGATGGGAAAGCCGAGGAACACCGTGTCGTAGGCGGCCAGGTTGTTGACCGTCGCCTTGAGCGGCGGCAGATAATTCCGCTCGCGCTCTTGCGTCGCCTGCTCCACGGTCGCGAAGTAGTCAGCCGGATAAGGCGTCGCCGGCTCGATTTCGAAGAGGTCGGCCTGGAGATCGCGGCTGAGCAGGCCGGCAATTGTGCGAGTGTTGCCGCTGCGCGTGAAGTACGCCACGAGGATCTTCTTCTCGCCCTGCGATGCCGCGTCGGCTGGTGTGACCGCGGCCGCACTTCCAGCCGCGAGCGGCAGGAGCAGCGATGACATGAGCACCTCCCGTCGGGTCGGGTTGTTGGTTTCGGCCATGGTCGTGCTCCAGCTTTAGAGACCGGTCATCTTCAGCGCCGCTTCCGGCAGACGTTCACCCTGCACATCGAACTTGGCGAGCGCCTCGGCAAGCTCCTGAAGGTCGCGCGCCGTCAGCGCAAGATTTGTGGCGCCGAGGTTTTCCTCAAGTCGATTGCGCTTGGTCGTGCCGGGGATCGGCACGATCCAGGGCTTCTGCGCGAGGAGCCAGGCCAGCGCTACCTGGGCCGGGGTTGCACCCTTATGCTCGGCGACAGCCTTGACGATGTCGACGAGGCCCATGTTGGCCTTGCGCGCCTCAGGCGAGAACCGCGGCACGGCGCTGCGAAAGTCGGTCGGGTCGAACTTGGTGTTCTGGTCGATCTTGCCGGTCAGGAACCCCGCACCGAGCGGGCTGAACGGCACGAAGCCGATCCCGAGTTCCTCGCACACCGGCAGGACCTCGGCCTCGACGCCGCGATAGAACAGCGAGTATTCGCTCTGCACCGCCGTGAGCGGTTGCACCGCGTTCGCGCGACGGATCGTCTGGACCCCTGCCTCGGAAAGCCCCCAATGCTTCACCTTGCCTGTGGCAATCAGGTCCTTAAGCGCGCCGGCTACGTCTTCGATCGGCACTTTAGGATCGACCCGGTGCTGATAGAACAGGTCGATCCGGTCGGTTTTCAGGCGCTTCAGACTAGCCTCCGCGACCTGCTTGATATGCTCCGGCCGGCTGTTGGTGCCGCCACGGCGCGCGCCGGTCGTCAGATCGATATCGAAGCCGAACTTGGTGGCAATGACCACCTGATCCCGGATTGGCGCGAGCGCCTCACCCACGAGTTCTTCGTTGGCAAAAGGCCCGTAGGCCTCTGCCGTGTCGAACAGGGTTACACCGCGTTCGTGCGCGAAGCGTATCAATGCGATAGAGTCAGCTTTGTTGGCGGGCGGCCCGTAAGCTGAACTCATGCTCATGCAACCAAGGCCGAGGGCGGAGACTTTCAGGCCTCCGAGTGTTCTGGTTTTCATAACGAGCTCCTTGGATTGGTGTGTCGCTCGCAGGCGCTCAGCTCTCGGGCGCTTCAACGCCGGAGTAGGCCAGCACCGCGTCCGGCAGACGTGCGCCATGGATCTGGATTGCCCTGACCGCAGCGTTGAGTTCCGCAATCTCGTCAGGCGAGAACCGGACGGCGTCGGCGCCGACATTGTCGAGCAGATGGGCCATCTGAGTGGTGCCGGGGATCGGCACAATCCAGGGCTTCTGCGACATCAGCCAAGCGAGCGCGATCTGCGCCGCAGTGGCCTGCTTTCGCTCAGCCCAGTGTCTGACAAGCGCGACCAGCGCCAGGTTGTGCGGCAGGTTCTCCGGCATGAAGCGACCCTCTACGCCGCGAATGTCGCCTTCAGCGAATCGTGTCCTTGCATCGATAGCGCCGGTCAGGAATCCCACCCCCAGCGGGCTCCACGGCACAAAGCCAATACCGAGCTCTTCGCACAGTGGCAGGACTTCCTGCTCCGGTCCGCGCCACAACATGGAATACTCACTTTGCACGGCAGTAACCGGCAACGCCGTGTGGGCGCGTCGGAGGGTGTTGAGCCCCATCTCGGACAGACCCCAGTGCAGGATCTTACCCTGACCCATGAGGTCCTTGATGGCGCCGGCGACGTCCTCGATCGGCACCTGCGGATCAACACGGTGCTGGTAGAGCAGGTCGATGCGGTCGGTGCGCAACCGCTTCAGTGAACCCTCCACCGCAAGCTTGATGTGCTCCGGACGGCTGTTGAGACCCGGACGCCGCTCGCCGGTCTCGAGGTCGATGTTCCAGCCGAACTTCGAGGTGATGACGACTTGATCGCGGAAGGGCTCGATGGCCTCGCCCAGGATGCACTCACACTCGTGCGGGCCGTAGGCCTCCGCGGTGTCGAAGAACGAGACGCCGCGGTCAAAGGCGGCGCGGATAATGTTGAGCATCTCGGGCCGGTGCGGGACCGTTGTCTGGTAAGTCCGGTGCATGTTCTGTACGCCGAGGCCGAGGCCAGAGACCTCCAGCGCGCCGAGCTTACGCCGCCCGCTCAGGGGAGCGCTGCCGGTGGCCGGCGCGGTCTGCTGAGCCGATGCCTGGTTGACGGCGGCGGCAACAAGTGGTGCAGCGGCCGCTATGCGAAGGAAGTTGCGGCGAGCCATGTTCGGTGCGCGATCAGAAGTCATGGGTGCGGTCCTTTCTCAGGGGAAATCGGATGAGGTTCAGCGGTTCGGCCTCGAACTGGAAGTAAGGTAGGGAATGCGGGACCCTGAGATAACGTGCTATAATCGGCATGAGCCTGTTAGCTGGGCTAACAAATCGAGCCATGCAAAACTTCAACGATCTTTCTGCGTTTGCGACGGTAGCCCGGGAACGGAGTTTCACACGGGCCGCCGCCAGGCTGGGCGTATCCCCATCGGCGTTGAGCCAGACAATCCGCAATCTTGAGGAGCGGCTTGGGTTGAGGCTTCTGACCCGAACCACGCGCAGCGTCGCTCCAACCGAGGCCGGCGAGCGGCTTCTGCGCACGGTGGCGCCGCGATTTGAGGAAATCGAGGCAGAACTCGCCATCTTGAACGAGCTGCGTGATGCTCCAGCTGGAACGGTGCGGATCACTGCCGGCGAGCATCCCGCTATTTCGGTGCTGCAACCGGCGCTCAAGCGGTTTTTGCCCACCTATCCCGATGTCAACGTCGAGATCATCGTCGACTACGGTCTCACCGATATTGTGGCGGAAGGGTATGACGCCGGCGTGCGCATGGGCGAGCAGGTCGCGAAGGACATGATAGCCGTTCGCATTGGACCGGACATCCGCATGGCTGTAGTCGGCTCGCCCGCGTATTTCGAACGATTTTCCATCCCGCAAGCCCCGCAGGAACTCACTGGGCACAAGTGCATCAACATGCGGCTGTTTCCGTGGGGTCTGGAGAAGGACGGCCGTGAGTTAAAGGTGCGGGGCGATGGCCAATTGGTGTTCAACAATCTTGGCTTGCGGCTGAGCTCTGCCTTGGACGGCCTCGGCGTGGCCTATGTGCCAGAGGATCAGGTGGTGCAGCATGTGACCGATGGACGGCTTGTCCGCGTGCTTGAAGATTGGTGCCCACCGTTTCCCGGTTATCATCTGTACTACCCCAGCCGCCGTCACACCTCACCGGCATTGGCGCTGCTGGTCGATGTGCTTCGCTATCGTGGCTAGTCCACGCAGCGTGCATTGTCGGTTCTTGGCGCGAGGTCATGTCTACGCGGCCCAACAACATCGAAAAGGCGCCGCTCCAAATGCTTCGATGTCGGCTGTGGGACAGCTTTCAGATCTTACGCCCGTGATTTCGGCCTCCGAGCGCTTTAGCGCACTGCCCGGCGCCGGCTCTCCACCGCGTCCAGCCGCTCCTGCAAATGCCCATTCAGCACGATCATTTCCTTCAGCGCCTTCACCGCGTCGCCCTTGTGCTGGGCGATGAACGTGTCGGCGATGGCCTGCAGGGCGGCTTCCTGGCGGCTGTCCAGCGTCACGATGTGATCCATGGCGGTCACTCCAGATCGTTCATTAGGAGATAGTGAACAAAAAGAGAACAAAAATGTCAAGGACGAATTGACTCGGCGAGGAATGCGTTCCGCATATTATACTTGACGTACCCACTCAATCGGAATAGGTTGATTCCATAAGGAGTTATACCGATGTCCGTGCTTTCAGACCGCCACTTCCACGACGAAGCCGCCGCCTACAAGTTTGTAGAGGCCAGGATTTGGCCGAATGGCCCGACCTGCCCGCATTGCGGCGGCGTGGAGCGCATCTCCAAGATGGAAGGCAAGAGCACCCGCATTGGCACTTACAAGTGCTACCAGTGCCGCAAGCCCTTTACCGTGAAGATCGGCACCATTTTTGAAGCCAGCCACGTCAAGCTCAACCATTGGCTACAGGCGATCTTCCTTATCGCCTCATCCAAGAAGGGCATTTCGAGCAACCAGCTTCACCGCACCCTTGGCGTGACCTTGAAGACCGCTTGGTTTATCTCCCACCGCATTCGTGAAGCCATGCGCGATGGCAAGCTTGGCCCGCTTGGTGGCGAGGGTCAGATTGTCGAGGCCGACGAGACCTATTTCGGCTCGCGCGCTGAGAAGCGCACCACCCGAACCAGCGGCGAAGCCTTCATCAAGAAGGGCAAGAGCGGCCCGTCAAACAAACGCGCTGTACTTGGCCTTATCGAGCGCGGCGGTTCGGTTCGCACCTTCCACGTTGCGCAGGCGACCAAGGTCAACGTCGCTGAATTGGTGACTGACAACGTTGCTCGCGAAAGCACCCTCTACACCGACGAAAGCCGCCTCTATACCGGCATGGGCGATCACTTCGCCGCTCACGATTCGGTCAAGCATTCGGCTGGCGAGTACGTTCGTGGCGTCGTGCATTCCAACACCATCGAAAGCTATTTCAGCATCTTCAAGCGCGGTATGCGCGGCACCTACCAGCATTGTGCCGAGAAGCACCTTCACCGCTATCTGGCCGAATTTGACTTCCGCCACAATCAGCGCGTAGCCCTTGGTGTGAATGATGAAGCGCGCGCCGCACGCATCCTTGACGGTGTCGTCGGCAAGCGCCTGACCTATGAAACGACTAGTGCAAGGTGAGGCACCCTATGGCGTCTGGCGACCCTCCAAATACCGCCCCAAAGCCAAGCGGCAAAAAGGCAACAAAACTTAGTCAGAAAGAGCAATCCGAGCGGTTCAAGGAAGCCGCTCGGAGGCTTGGGGCTGATGAAAGTGGGGAGCTTTTTGAACGCGCTTTCCGGCAAGCGATAAAAGATAAACGATCAATCCCCGGCAGCAAGGATGGCTAGGTCTGTTGCTGCTGTTTTCATTTTGTCGAATATTGTTACAAGAGCAGCCTCGTCCAACACACTAGCCATTTCTGGGATTTGTGCGGGCATCCAAGGGTACTCCAGGCGAGGGATCCCCTTCAGCTTCTCTGCCCACCTACGCCTCAACCACCATGCTTCTAAGTCTGCTGCCTGTAGAGGCAGAACCTCATGGTCCTTCCTGAAAACTGGAGTTGCCCCAATCATTGGCTTCACATCATCTGGCGAGTCATGGACCACGGCTTCCCACACTGAAAGCAATTTCCCCTGTTCCATTACGCGCTCGTCAAAAACCCAATCGACATTCTCGCCTACGATGCCTTGGCGCCCTTGTTCGCGGGCCACGTTAGACACCAAACTGCTCAATGCATGATAATACGGATTTGCGGCTTGTTTCGGGAACCCGCTTGCCGCAGCAATTCGTTTCAGCGGCTCCAAATGCACGACTACCGATGCGCTGTAGCCTACAAACTCATCTATGATCGAATATAGAAGGCGGAGTTTTTCATCGCGCGCCTCCGCGCTTATCCCCCAGAACTCTCCACTTGGGGGCGAGCGCATTGCCTCGCTCGATTTCAGGATACGAATGCTCGGTTTTGCGTCTAACGCATCTCGCCACGCATCTGAAAACCTAGCCCACTCTTCCGCTGGCGCGACAAAGCCTGCCAGAACGAAAACGTTGCCGTCCTCAGTTTCATCCGCGTACCCGTTGACTATCATTAGCGCCCGTCTTCTTCGAGCCGCGCTTGGGTAGTGACAGACGATCGCCCAGATCGGTGCGGCGCTATCGGACCAAGGGGGTGCATCGATAGGACGATCCCCAGCGTTAATTTCAAATGGAACATTCAGCACGGTACCACCTCCTTGGTGGGTACGCAAAGTATAATATGCTGAATGCGTTCCTATTTGTCAGGAGGTGGGGCGGTTGCTCGCAAGCCGAGGAGAGCCGCGATGGGCAGACGAAACAGCCGCTACGACCGCTTGTTTGCAAGCAACGCGGAGGCAATCATCAACAATGCGCTGCGCCTGCGCCAAACAGTGCTTTCGGCGCAATTGCACCTGAAGGCCAACGGCGCGCTGTTCTGGCAGCTGAGCGGCCTGACGGACAAATTGCACGAGGTGATGGCTGCTGTAGCGGAGAAGGAGCCCGATTTTCGCGCGGCCGGGCTTGGCCTCCTGCCGCTGCCTGAGGATTACTACAAACGGAAATGATCCATGGCCGGGCCAATGGACAGCGTCGGGCGGGCCGCCAAGGCCAACATGATGCTCATCGTCGAATGCGGGCACTGCTACCATGTCGGCCGCTTCCGGGCCAACGACGTGGCCAAGGTGGTGGGCTGGAACAAGCCGCTGGAAACCATCCGGTTCAAGTGCAAGCGGTGCAGCCGCACAGACACGACGGTGAGGGCACAGTTCATCGACCAGGACCATCCGCCGAAGGGCTACATCTGGGTGCTGCAGAAGTTCAAGGCCTAGAACAACGACCCCTGAGCCGGCGCCGGCGGTGCCTGCGGCGGGAACTTGATCTGCGTCGCCGGCTTCTCGACGATCACCAGCGCGTCGTCAGGCGCGGTGCGCTGCAAGTGCCTCGCTTCATTCCACGGCGCGGTCAGCCAGGTCTCGGTTTCCTCTTGCGTGGTCAGGATCACCGGCATCGCCTTCTCGTGGATCGGCGCGATGAGCGCGTTGGGCTTGGTGGTCAGGAAGCCATAGAGCTCGAAGTCGCCTGGCCCGTCCTTGACCTTGCGCACGCCTTGCCAGCGCGTCCACAGGCCGGCGAAGAAGAACGGCGGCCGGTCCTTGTTGAGGGCGAACCAGACATTGCGCTGAATGCCCGTGTCCGGGTCCTTGTCGCCCGGCGTCGGGCTGGGCTCGGCAAAGCTGGTGACCGGCACCACGCAACGGTTCTCGACGCCGAGATATTGCTGCCAGTGGCCATATTGCGGGTTGCGGATGTTGGTCGTGCCGTAGTCGGCCTTGCCCTTCACCCGCTCAAGCGGCGTCGGCATGCCCCACAGCAGATTGGCAAGCTCGCGTTGCCCGTCCGTCACGTTGCGCACCACCGGCCCGGGCTGGTTGGGATAAATGTCGATGGAGGGTTCGAGGTTGCCGAGGATGTCGCGCAAGGCGCGGGTCCACTGGCGGATGGCCTCCTGGCTGGTGGTGATGTTGTAGAGGTTGCACATGTCGAACCCTCCCGCATGTCGGCGCATCTTGTTGGAAAGGACAGGGAATTTCCAGCGCCGCCCGGCGGACTGCTGACACGCTGCCCAAGCCTTCACTGCAACTTTGCGGGTTTGCGGGCCAGATTGGTTTGCATGCAGATGTTTCAGTCTGGCACGGTTTCGTGAAGTCTTTCACCGTTCCCGCGCAATCGATCGGATACAGACGCACCGCAAAACCGACATACGCGACAGGGCAGCACTGCTCTTTCTGCTGCTACGATATGGAGGATATCGATGTTCAAACGATTTGCCCGCATTGGAGCCGCTCTCAAACGAGCCAGCAAGCGCAAGAAAGCAACGCGTGTGTTGGAGGACTTGCCGCCGGAAATCCAGAAGGACATCGGCTGGCCGGAGACGATCGAATCCGACGAAATCCGGCTGCCGTTTTAAGGCTCAGGCTCAGCAACAGCTCGGCTTCGTCCCGCTCGCGGCACCACCGCCGCTGACGAATTCCCGCGCGAGCCGCTGTTGGCTGGCTTCCATCCGCCAAAACGGGCTCTGCCGGTTTTCTGTTGATCGCGACCAAAAAACATCGCTAACTGGCTCCCGCGAGGGGTCATGCTGACAAGCGATGAAGTGGGAGCGATCCCGTTGTTTTCGGGTTTGCCGGCGGCCGAGCTGGAGCGGCTGGCGCGGACGGCGGCCGACCTCCGCCTCGGCCCCGGAGAGTTCGCGGTCCACGAGGGCGGGGAGGCCGCGCTGTTTGCGGTTCTCGCCGGCAAGATCGAGGTCGTGAAGACCTTCGACGGCGTCGAACGCACGCTCGGCTGGCGTCTGCCGGGAACGATCTTCGGCGAGGTGCCGATTGCGCTCGGCTCGGGTTTTCCCGGTGGCTATCGCGCCGCCGAACCGTCCCGCGTCATGCGCATCGAGGTCCAGCAGTATTATTCCATCGCGGCGGTTTCGAAGGACGTGTCGCAGAAGCTCAGCGCGCTTGCGCGCGAGCGGTTGGGCGGGCTGCAGAGCATCACGGCCGAGCCGCAGAAGCCGCGCGTCACCCTGGTCGGCCATCGCTGGGACACGGCGTGCGGCGAGCTGCGCCGGTTTCTCGCCCGCAACCAGATCTCGTTCACCTGGCTGTTGCCCGACACATCCGATGCCGAAGCGTTCTGGTCTTCCCTGGGCCGACCGGCCCTCGATGTGGCCCAGCTGGCGGATGGCGAGATCATCGAAGCACCCGCCGTGCGCGATCTTGCCATTCGCCTGGGGTTGCAGACGCGCCCGCGCGGCGCCGAATACGATGTCGCCATCATCGGCGGCGGGCCGGCCGGCCTTGCGGCGGCGGTCTATGGCGCCTCCGAGGGCCTGCGCACCATCGTCGTCGAGCGCGAGGCGCCGGGCGGACAGGCCGGCACATCGTCACGCATCGAGAACTATCTCGGCTTTCCCAGCGGAATTTCCGGCGACGAACTCGCCAGCCGCGCGCTGCAGCAGGCGCGGCGTCTGGGCGCCGAAATCCTGGTCACCCGCTCCGTCGCCGGCATCGATCCCGCCACCCACGATCTGTTTCTCGACGGCACCGATGTCGTGCGGGCGCGCAGCCTCATCCTTGCGACCGGCGTGACCTGGCGGCGTCTCGCCATCGACGGGTTCGACCGGCTGATCGGCAAGGGTGTCTACTACGGCGCCGCGCGCAGCGAGGCCAACACCACCCATGGGCTGGACGTCTTCCTGATCGGCGCCGGCAATTCGGCCGGGCAGGCGGCGCTGCATTTTTCCGGCCATGCGCGCAACGTCACACTGCTGGTGCGCGGCCCGTCGCTTGCCGACAGCATGTCCCACTATTTGATCGAGCAGCTCAGGGCGAAATCGAACGTGAAAGTCCAGGTTCGATCAGAAGTCCAGGCCGTGCACGGCGAGACGCATCTGACGGCGATCGACATCCTCGACAAGGCGAGCAACGAGGTCAGCCGGCACGATTGCGGCGGGCTGTTCGTCTTCATCGGCGCCAACGCCGAGACCGAATGGCTGCCGGCCGATGTCGTGCGCGATGCACGCGGCTATGTGCTGACCGGCGACGATGTGAAGAAGGCCGGGCGCTGGTCGCACGGCCGCGACCCCTATCTGCTCGAGACCAGCGCGCCCGGCGTTTTCGCTTGCGGCGACGTGCGCCTGAGCCCGGTCAAGCGGGTTGCCTCAGCGGTCGGCGAGGGCAGCATGGCTATCGCCTTCGTCCACCAGTATCTGGCCAATGAGGGCAAGGCCCAGCGCAGCTAGGGCCAGGGGAAGCGGCACAGCGGCGCCAGCCATCCTGAACACCAGCAGCTTGTCCGGCGCATCGTCTTTCATTTCGGGACCCGGCAGCACGTTCAACCGAGCCGTGCTGCCTTCAATGGTCGGCCGGGCCGATCAGCCGGCGGGCTTGTAGGTGCCGGCGGCCTTGTTGGCGGCCGCGAGCACGGCCTTCATGTCGAGTTCTTCGAGGATAACAAGGTCGCTCACCGAACCGCTTGCCCGCACCGCAAGGGCCAGGCCCATCCCGGCGGCCTGATTTGGCACCTCACCATTGACGACGACGTCATAGATGCCGCGCGTAAACATCAGGCTGGCCATCTTGCCGCCGACGCTTTCAAAAAGCGCCTTGATTGCAGCTCCCCGGTCTGAGCCCTGCATCAGTCCTTTGGCGGCGTGGGGTTCGTAATTCGCCAACACGGTGACCTTCATGGCTATCTCCTCCCAATATCGCGTCTCGGGCTGCTCGATTGATTGAGCAACACGGCGCTGTTTATCTTTTCACTGACATTTGACGTGGCCTGTGGACCGCCTGGGCAGCCATGGCCAACGGCGGTTGATGACCGGAGCGACGCTTCGGTCTGCAGCAATATGCGCTTATTCTAATATGCCGACAATCCCGCCGCAGGCACTAGATCCCTTAGGGACGACCTACGCCGCACGCTCACTACGCCAGCCACCACCACAGCGCCGCAATTGCCACCGCGCCCGCTGCGATCGACAGCCCCAGCATGATGTAGGCGCCCGTGATGACGTCGCGGATGATCTTCTTCAGGCTGGCGCGGTCGTTCAGGTTCGGGAACGGCTCGGCCGGTTCCGCCACGCCGACGAACCGGCACAGCGGCCCCCAGCCATCGGTCACCTTGAACACCAGAAGCTTTTCCGGCGGCACCGCAGCCTTCACCTCCTCGGTGTAGGCGTTGTAGCGCTCGATCGCCTTGTCGCGGTCGTCCATTACGCCGGCCAATGCGCGGCCCCACACCAGCTTGCGCGACATGTCGCCGAATTTTCGGCCGAATGGCGTCAACCATTCCAGGATCTTGAACTGCCAGACATTCTCGGTGAAGTAGATCGTGTCGATCGTGCTGTCGTACCAGGCTTCGGCGCCGCGCGGATGCAGCGTCAGCAGCACCTTGGCATCGGGATTTGCGGCCATCAATTCCCGCCACACGCAGCAGCCGGGATTGTCGACCGTCGCCGTGTAGTTGGCAAAAACCCGGTTCCAGTCATGCTGCGTGCCGGGCGCGCTGTTGGCCACCTTGCGCCAGAAATCGAGATGGCCCTTGTTAGCCTTGTTCAGGATCACTTCCTTGCATGTGATAGCAGGGCAGGCCGAGCCTGTTCAGCGCGGCAAAGGTCGACCACGTGCCGGTGCGGCCGAAACCGGCCCCAATGAGCTTGAGCGCCATGCCCCCATCCCCCCATTAGAGCGCCGCGCGTCTTGGACGCGCAAAGGACGCTCTAACATTTTGAATTCGCATCGTGCTTTCCGAACCTTCGGTTCGGCCGATGCGGTGGACTGATATTCTGTTTTATCTCAGTCCATGGGGTTCAGATTGCGCCCGGAGGGGTCGGTGCGCAATAATTTTCTCGTCATCTGCAAAACGGCCCGCCTGTCGGCGGGCCGTTTTGCCAAGGCTGATTACTCCGCCGCCAGCTTGTCCTGCGTCTTGGTGTCGAAATCGCTGGCGTCGTGGCGCTCGTGCAGCTGCATCGAGGGCTCGCCGAAGGCGCGGTTGACCATGCGCCCGCGCTTCACCGCCGGCCGCGCGTCGATGGCGTCGGCCCAGCGCTGCACGTGCTCGTATTCCTGCACCTGCAGGAACTCGCCGGAATCATTGTACATACGGCCCTTGGCCAGCCCGCCATACCAGGGCCACACCGCCATGTCGGCAATCGTGTAGTCGGCGCCGCCGAGATACTCGCTCTCGGCCAGCCGCCGGTCGAGCACGTCCATCTGCCGCTTGGTCTCCATGGCGAAGCGGTCGATGGCATATTCGATCTTCATCGGCGCATAGGCGTAGAAATGGCCGAAGCCGCCGCCCAGATACGGCGCCGACCCCATCTGCCAGAACAGCCAGGACAGGGCCTCGGCGCGCGCGGCGGGTTCGGTCGGCAGGAATTCGCCGAACTTTTCGGCCAGATACACCAGGATCGAGCCGGATTCGAAGACACGGATCGGCCTTGGCCCGCTGCGGTCCAGCAGGGCCGGGATTTTCGAGTTGGGATTGACCTCGACGAAGCCGCTGCCGAACTGGTCGCCATCGTTGATCCGGATCAGCCAGGCGTCATATTCGGCGCCGCTGTGGCCGCGCGCCAGAAGCTCCTCCAGCATGATCGTCACCTTGACGCCGTTCGGCGTCGCCAGCGAGTAGAGCTGCAGCGGATGCTTGCCGACCGGCAGTTCCTTGTCATGCGTGGGGCCGGCAATCGGCCGGTTGATGCTGGCGAAAGTGCCGCCATTCGCCTTGTTCCAGGTCCATACTTTCGGCGGGGTGTATTCGTTCATTTTGGCAGGCCTCGTGTTTTGGCGGGGGCTTGGGAGTATCAGCTTGCGCGATGCGGGCGCGGGATTGGTGGGGCGGGGGCAAACTACATTTAGGTGCAGGTGCGAGCGCTGCAAAGGGGAAAGTCCAACTTTTGTTGAACTATTGTCGATGTCGGCGCCAGCCCTTGCGCCTCGTCCCGCCTGTCATACCTATAGAACATACCGCCAAAGCATTTTCGTCGCCTACCCAGGACAAAAGCATGACCGTCGATCCCAATCTGCGCTCCTCCCTCTTGCGCTCCATCGTGGCTGTGCGCACCACGATCCCGGAAGACGCATTCACGGCGTCGGCGCTGGGCACGCGCCGGGAAGGCAGCGGCGTGGTCATCCGCGCCGACGGGCTGGTGCTCACCATCGGCTATCTCATCACCGAGGCGGAGGAAGTCTGGCTGACCGCCCAGGACGGGCGCGTCGTGCCGGCGCATGCGCTGGCCTATGACCAAGAAACCGGCTTCGGCCTGGTGCAGGCGCTGGCGCCGCTCGGCCTGCCGGCGCTGGCGCTGGGCGATGCGGGAAAGGCCAAGGTCGGCGATCCCGTCGTGCTCGCCGACGGCACCGGCCGGTCGGTCAACGCGCACATCGTCACCAAGCAGGAATTCGCCGGCTACTGGGAATATCTGCTCGACGAGGCGATCTTCATCGCGCCGGCGCATCCCTCATGGGGCGGGGCAGGCCTCATCGGCGAGGACGGCTCGCTGCTCGGCATCGGCTCGCTGATGCTGCAGATGAGCCGCAACGGCGAGGTCGCCGATATCAACATGGTCGTGCCGATCGACCTTTTGCCGCCCATCCTCGACGATCTCTTGACGCGCGGCCAGGTGGCGAAGCCGCCGCGTCCCTGGCTCGGCGCCTTCTCGGCCGAAAGCAACGGCGCGGTGGTGGTGATGAGCGTCGCCGAAGGTGGCCCGGCCGCCAAGGCCGGCCTGCGCCAGGGCGACATCATCTCGGATGTGCGCGACGGCGAAGTCGATGGTCTCGCCGATTTCTATCGCAAGCTTTGGGACAGCGGCCCGGCGGGCGCGGAGATCCCCTTGCGGGTGGTGCGCGACGGCCGCGACACCTGGCTGCGCGTCAAGTCGGCCGACCGCAACAGCTTTCTCAAGAAGCCGCATTTGCAGTGAAGCTGCCGATCTCCCCCCTTGCGGGGGAGATGCCCGGCAGGGAAGAGGGGGTGCTGTCCCTCCGGCTTGTCGACCTATGGTAACCACGACTTTGGGCTGCTCCACGTTAGAGCTGTTCACTGACCCGCTCTAACTATTTGTTTTTGCGCAATTCCGGACGGAAACCGTTGCACACTTTTCCTGGAATTGCTCAGGCGAAGTCGGATGTTGGCGATCCTTCCCACCCCCCTCTGTCCTGCCGGACATCTCCCCCGCAAGGGGGGAGATTGGCCGTCACCTCGGCTTTCGCCATTCACCAAGGCGGGCTGCGCCGCCTTCACTCCCCACAAGCGGCATAGCCGCTTCCGTCATTCCACTCCGCGAAGGGGATAACCTGGCCTTCGACCGACACGGTATAGTGCACCGTGGTGCCATCCGGCTGCATCTTGCTGCCTTTGCCCTTGCCGATCAGCACGTCGTAGTCGCAGTCGCCGGCGACATTGTCCTTCATGTAATCGTGATAGTCGTAGGCAAAGCCGGCGACGACGAAGGCGCCGTTGCGCCAGGTGATGGTCAGCGTCGTGTTGGTGCGCGCGCTACCGACCGGTCTTGCCGGAATATAGAGCTTGATCGAGCCGTTCGGCAGCGCGGTCAGCTCCGGCTCGGTGTCCGAGGCCTCGTAGCCCGGCCGGTCGTAGCCGTTCCATTCGCCATAGATCTGCTCGCGCACGATGCCGGCAGGCCTAAGGAAATTGTGATCCTTGTCCCTGAGGAAAAAATGCATGTCCATGGCAACGCTGGGTTCTGTCTCGACGATCATCGCCAGGTCGGTGGCGCCGTCGCCGTTCCAGTCGCCGGTGAGCGCGGTGATGATCTTCTGGGTCTCGATCGGTTCGGCCAGCGCGGCGCCAGAGAGCGGAAAACCTGCCATCAGCAGGACAATGAGCAACTTTCGCATGGCATTTCCCGAGGTGAGGGTGAGATGAGCGTGTCCGAACGGGACCATGGAAGGTCTTGCGGAACGGATTTCTACATCACAAGGAAAGGAACCGCCATGGGCTGGCGGCGACGCGTCAAGCCGGCGACCGCCAGATAGAGGTATGAAATCAACAGGATTTCCCTTAATATTAACAACAACTAATGCACCTCCCCTGGTCGGAAGGGACCAAAGTGGAGAAGTTCCTGGCAGGCCTCCTGGCCGCGATGCTGGTGGCATCGGCAGGACGATGCTGGGCCGGGGACAAGCTGCCCCACAAGCCAATCTCCGAACATGCGGTGAGAACCGCCAGTGCCCGGCTGTATTCCCACCTTCTGGCGCTGGAATGCATGCACCGACGGCGGTATCCGCGCAGCCGGATAGAGAATGGTTTCGAACGGCATTTCGAGGAAACGAGACGGACGTTTGTCGCGGAAGGCTACACCATCGTCCCCGATGCGACAGATGCGCTCCCCTCGCAGATGGCATTCGACGCCAGACGGCGGCTTGCCATCCCGCCCCAATCCGGCTGTCATCGTGCGTACTGGCTCGATGATTGAGGTGGGCGGCGTTGTTGACGACGCTCCGCCATTGCTGCATCCGATCATCGCGGAGAGACGAGAACGATGACCGAGACATGTACCGCCGAACGGCGACCCCTCTGATGGCGCCGGTCAAGGTCGACCCCGACAGGGTGCACGAATTCCCGGATCCGGCCACCTTCTACGCTTGGCTCGGCAAGCATCACGACACCGAAACAGAAGTCTGGATCAAGATCCACAAGGTCGGTTCCGGGCTGAAGTCGATCACGCCGAAGGAGGCCATCGACGTCGTGCTGTGCTGGGGCTGGATCGACGCGGTGCGCAAGGGGCTCGATGACAAGAGCTTTCTGCAGCGCTATACGCCGCGCGGCAAGAAAGGCACCTGGAGCCAGATCAATGTCGACAATGTCGCCCGCCTGATCGAGGAAGGCCGCATGACCGGGCACGGCCTGAAACAGGTCGAGGCGGCCAAGGCCGACGGCCGCTGGGCGCGCGCCTACGCCAGCGGCAAGGACATGAAGATCCCCGATGATCTGCAGGCAGCCATCGACGCCGAACCGAGAGCAAGAGAGATGCTGGCAAAGCTCAGCGCGCAGAACCGTTTCGCGCTCGCCTTCCGCACCCACAACATGAAGACCGAAGCCGGCCGCAGGAAGAAGATCGAGAGTTTCGTCGAGATGCTGAAGCGCGGCGAGACGATCCACCCGCAGGGGAGGAAGTGATCTTTGCAGCCGGTGGGGGCCGGATTCGGAAAAACAGGCAACGGCGGTGGAACCTTTGGGAGGCACATTCCTTGTCCCTTCTCCACAGAAGGAGATTCCAGATGAGCCTCGATCTAGGAAAAGTCGCCGTAGCGTTGATTGGCCTGCTTGCCTACAAGAACCGGGACAAGCTCGGCGAGTTGATCACCGGCAAGCCCTCAACCGATCCCAATAGCGGCGGTGGCACGACAGGTGGCCTCGGCGATATCCTGGACCGGTTCAGAAATGCCGGTGCGGGCGATCACGTCGATTCCTGGGTCGGCAAAGGAGCAAACAAGCCAATCCAGCCGGATCAGGTGGAGAAGGCAATTGATCCGCAGACGTTGAACGATCTGGCTGCGCAGACCGGATTGTCCCACGATGAACTTTTGGACCGGCTGACGAGAGAATTGCCCGACGCCATCGACAAGCTTACCCCTGATGGTCAGCTGCCCGCGGGCAATGGTCCAGATCTCCTCGACGACGTCCCTGGGGCCAAACGCGCATAGCCTGTAAGACGCCGAACAGTCGGGCAGCCCGATCGTCATCGATGACGTCGTGCGCGGGCAGGGCGGAACGCTCTGATCGCCCGGCCGTTATGCCTCCAACGCAGCAGGAGATAACGATATGGCCAACAAACAGGGCAAGAACGACAATCGCCTCTCGGACAAGGAGGCGATGCGTCTCGCGGAGACGACGGACGTGTCGCCAAAGCAGGCAAAGGACCTCGCGGCCGAGCACGGGAAAGACAAGGCCGAGAAGGAAGCGAAGAACTTCAAGGCTGAGGGCTGATATCGCGTATTGGTCTTAGGCTGCACCACCCGAGGCACCCTGAGGGCCAGGAGCCTGTATCCCAGGCGCTTCCTGAATGAGCCCACGCCACTCGACAACGAGGCAGCAGCTGTCCCGCCACCTTGTCGAACTTCCATTGTGAAACACTGCGGACAACGGCAACCGGAGGTTGACGCGCAATCGGTTGGGCACTAGCGTGCCGACCGATGCGGCCGATCGGTTGGGGGAATTTCGGCATGATGGACACTATCAGGCGCCTGCTGGGGCAGTTGCGCCGTGAAGAACGCAGCTGCGAATGGCAGCCTCATTTCTCGCTTCGCAAGTGCAAGCTCGTTGGCGGCGACACCGCCCGAGGTGATTTGATGCGGCGGCGGTACCGCGGTGAATGGCAATATCGGTTGCCCACCAGGGTGGAGATATCCGACGCCGTCGCCACAAGGGCATGGTGAGTCGGACAGCAGCGGCAGTGCAAAATCCTGCCGCACCTTAGGAACGGTTCGGCGGTTGAAGCTGTGCCTCACCCCACCGGCACTTCCAGCCCGACCTTGACCCGGTCCATGGCGACGAAGGTGCGGAAGCGTTTGACGTTGTTGTTCTCGAAGAACAGCCGCCTTGTCAGCGCCTCGTAGTCGGCCATCGTCGCCACGGTGACGACGAGGATGAAGTCGGCTTCGCCCGTCACGTAGTAGCACTGCTGCACCTCGGGCACCGAGGCGAAGTCGCGCTTGGCTGCGTCGATCAGCGCCGCGCGTTCGCTGATCACCTCCACCTCCACGAACAGCGTGATCGGGTGGCCGACCTTGGCCGGGTCGACCACCGCGACATTGGCGCGGATGACGCCGGTTTCCTCCATGCGCCTGATGCGCCGCTGCACGGCGGGCGCCGACAGATTGACGGCCTCGCCGATCACCCGCTGCGGCGTCGTGTTGTCCTTCTGCAGGATGGCAAGGATGGCGCGGTCGAAACTGTCGAGGGTTTGCGGCATGTGTGGTCCAGACGAAACAAACTTGCATTCGGGCGGGCCAAACAGAGCGCAACTCTCGCCCGTGTTGCAATAGACATACGTCATCAAGGAGAAAACGACGCCATGTTCCTGCTCAACGAATCGCCCGAACACCACCGGCCGCTTGTATCGGCCGACGCGGCGACGCTGGGCGTGGCCGCGGCCGAAGAGGCCGAACGCTTCCTGGCACGGCGGTACAACCACGCCGAGACGCCGCTGCATTCCCTGCCGGCCTTGGCGGCCGAGCTTGGGCTGGGCGCGATCCACGTTAAGGACGAAGGCTTTCGGCTCGGGCTCGGCAGCTTCAAGGCGCTCGGCGGCTCCTACGCCGTGATCCGGCTGGTGCTGGAGGAAGCGCAAAAGCGGCTCGGCCGCAGCGTCGACATCGGCGAGTTGCACGCGCCGGAGGTGGCGCGGGTCGCCGCCGGCATGACCTTCGCCTGCGCCACCGACGGCAATCACGGCCGCTCGGCGGCGCAAGGCGCGCAACTGGTCGGCGCCAGATCGGTGATCTTCGTCCATGCCGGGGTCAGCGAGGAGCGCGTCGCCGCGATCGCCCGCTTGGGCGCCGAGATGGTCCGCGTCGACGGCAGCTATGACCAGTCGGTGGTCGAAGCCGCCCGCGTCGCCGCCGAGCGCGGCTGGACCGTCGTCTCCGACACCTCCTGGCCGGGCTACGAGCGCATTCCGGGACTGGTCATGCAAGGCTATACGGTGATGGTGCGCGAGGTACTTCGCCATCTCGCGCGGCCGCCGACGCATGTCTTCCTGCAGGCCGGCGTCGGTGGTCTCGCCGCAGCGGTCGCCGGCCATCTCGCTATCCTGTTTGGCGAACAGAGGCCGGTTGTCGTCGTGGTCGAGCCGGCGCGGGCGGCGTGCATCTTCGCATCGGCCAAGGCCGGGCGCCCGGTGAAGATCGCCCATGACGGGCCGACGGTGATGGCGATGCTCGAATGCTACGAGGCCTCGCCGCTCGCCTGGCGGGCGGGTGCTTGAGCGGGTCGCCGATGCCTTCATGACGGTCGACGAAGAGGATGCGGTGGCGGTGATGAACCGGCTGGCGCGGCCGTCAGGCGGCGATCCCGCGATCGTCTCCGGCGAGAGCGGCGGGGCGGGGCTTGCCGGGCTGATCCGCGCCGTATCGGCTGCCGACATGCGGGCCGCGCTGCGCCTCGATGCCAACGCGCGCGTGCTCATCATCAACACCGAGGGCGCCACCGATCTCGGCCGCTATGCCGAACTGGTCGGTATGGCGCCTGAGGATGTCCTGCTGCAAACTGCCGGGACCTGAAGGAGGCGACGATGGCTGAACTCGATCAGAAACACCTTCACGGTGAGATGACGGCCTGGCGGCATGATCTGCACGCCCATCCCGAATTCGGCTTCGAGGAGAAGCGCACCTCGGCCTTCGTCGCTCAGAAACTGCGGGAATTCGGACTGGAGGTTGCCGAGGGCATTGGCGGCACCGGCGTCGTCGGCACGCTGACGCGCGGCAGCGGCAACCGGGCGATCGCCTTGCGCGCCGATATGGATGCCTTGCGCATCGCCGAACAGGGCACGCAGGATTATCGCTCGCGCACGCCCGGCACCATGCACGCCTGCGGCCATGACGGCCACACCTCGATGCTGCTCGGCGCGGCAAAACTTCTGGCCAGCGAGGGCGGCTTCGATGGCACCGTGCGCTTCATCTTCCAGCCGGCCGAGGAGTGGGGCAGGGGGGCGCTCGCCATGCTGGATGATGGCCTGCTGCAGCGCTTTCCCTTCGAGGAGATCTTTGGCCTGCACAATATGCCGGGCCTCGGGGTGGGGCGCTTTGAGACCGGCGCGGGCCCCATCATGTCGGCCGAGGACAATTTCGAGATCATGCTGAAAGGCGTCGGCGGCCATGCCGCGCGGCCGCATTCGGGCAACGAGACGCTGGTCGCCGCCTGCGCGCTGGTCACCAATCTGCAGACCATCGTCTCGCGCCGGCTGAGCCCGGCCGACATCGGCGTCGTCTCGGTGACCGAACTGATCACCGACGGCACCCGCAACGCGCTGCCCGGCCTGGCGCGCATCCTTGGCGACGCCAGGAGTTTTCGGCCCGAAGTCAGCGCCGAGATCGAGAAGCAGATGCGCCGGATCGCCGAGGGCACGGCGCAGGCCTACAACGTCTCGGCCGAGGTCACCTATATCAGCGAATTCGTGCCGCTGGTCAACGATGCCGCACTGGTCGACGAGGCGTTCACTGCTGCCCGCAGCGTGCTGGCCGACGACGCCGTCGGCGTGGCAGTGGAGCCGATGACTGGCTCGGAAGATTTCGCCCGCTTCCTCGATCACGTGCCGGGATGCTTCGTCTTCCTCGGCAACGGTAACTCCGCGCCGCTGCACAATCCGTCCTATGATTTCAACGACGAAGGCCTGCTGCACGGCGCCCGTTTCCATGCCGCGGTGGTGCGGCAGCGGCTGCCGACTGGGTGAGCGTGACCGGACGAGGAGCAGTCGAGAAGGTCGGTGCTTGAACACCCCCCTCTGTCCTGCCGGACATCTCCCCCTCAAGGGGGGAGATCGGCAGCTTCGTCGTCCCGTCTGCCTTCCAACGTTAGTGGTTGGCGAAAACCGAAGCGACATCCAATCTCCCCCCTTGAGGGGGAGATGTCCGGCAGGACAGAGGGGGGTGGGAAGAAACGCGACTTCGCGCAACAGCGACCGCTCGCCCCGCAGTAACGGTTTCTTCTCTGGTTCTGTGCACATTGGCTATGACGGAGTGGACGAAACCAGGGCATGGCCGACGACAAGACACGCAACGGAGAATTCTGGACGCTGGCGCTCGAGCGCGCTCATCTTGGCGTGTGGGACTGGGATTTGCAGAGCGGCGACTGCTTCTATTCGCCGACCTGGTCGCACATGCTGGGTTATGACGAGGGCGAGCTTGCCAACGCCAGCGATCTCTGGCTGCAACTGACGCATCCCGACGACCGCGAGCGGGCAAAGGCCAGCGGCGACCGCCACATTGCCGGCCTGACCGGCTCGATCGAGACCGAGCTCAGGCTGAAGCACAAGGATGGTCACTGGGTCTGGGTTCTGGACCGCGGCGGGATCGTCGAGCGCGACGCGGCCGGCCAGCCGGTCCGGCTGATGGGCGTGCAGACCGACATCACCAGGCAGAAGGCAGCGGAAGCCCAGCTCGAACAGGTCAATGTGCGCTTTCGCCTGGCTCTCGCCGCCAGCGGCACCGGCATCTGGCATCACGACATTGATGCCAGCAAAAGCTACTGGGACGAGCGCACCCGTGAAATCTATGGACTCGCCGCCGACACCGATGAGGTGACGGCCGATCTCTGGCACTCCTTCCTGCATCCCGACGACAAGGACGCCACCGAGCGCGCGCATCTGGCGCCGCAGGAAACGAACGATGTCGTTGCCGTGCAATACCGCATCATCCGGCGCGACGGCCAAATCCGGCATATCGAATCGCTGGTTCGCTTCATCGCTTGCGGCCAGTCGTCGGGCCAGATCCTCGGCACCGTGCGCGACATCACCGAGGCCAAGCTGCGCGAGCAGGAGCTTGCCTACGCCGCCCACCACGATGCGCTGACCGGGCTCTTGAACCGCTCCGCATTCGACAGGCTGCTGGCCGACCACATCGCCACCGCACGCCGGCTGCCGCTGGCGGTGTTCTATGTCGACCTCGACTACTTCAAGGCCCTCAACGACTTCGCCGGCCACGCCGCCGGCGACCTGGCGCTGAAGAGCGTCGCCGGCGGCATTGTCCGCTGCCTGCCGTCATCGGCGCATGCCGCGCGGTTGGGCGGCGACGAGTTCGCGCTGCTGGTGCCGAACTGCGATACCGCGCAGGCCGAGACGCTGGCCACTGCTGTTCTTGCCGCCGTTCGTGACGCCGACCTCGGGCAGGCCGTAACGTCGCGCAAGCTCGCGGCCAGCATCGGTATTGCCTTCATAAGTGAGGGCAACACCACGGTGGCCGACGCGCTGGCCTGCGCCGACGACGCCTGCTACGCGGCCAAGGCCGCCGGGCGCAACCGCTTTGCGGTGTTTTCGACCGAGACGGCGTCGGGCTCCGGCGGCCTCAATGCGGCGCGTGTCGCCGCCGACACCGTCGATGCCATGGAAGACGGAAGGCTGAAACTGTTCGGCCAGGAAATCCACCTGCTCGGCAAGCCCTGGGAAGACAGCCGTCATGTCGAGGTTCTGGCGCGGCTCACCGGACGCAATGGCAAGCCGATCGCGCCGTGCGAGTTCATCCCGGTCGCCGAGCGCTTCGGCATTGCCTCCAGGCTCGATCGCTGGATCATCAGGACGGCGCTCTCGCAATACGGCCCGGCGCTGAAATCGGGCGCGCTGACGCTCGGCTTCAACCTGTCGGCGCAGACGCTGAGCGACCCGCAGCTGTGGGACTTCGTCGACAGCGTCATCGACGAGACTGGGACGCCGCATTCCGGCATCGGCTTCGAGATCACCGAGACCGCCGCCGTCACCAATTTCGATGCCGCCGAAGCCTTCGTGCGCAAGGCGCGCCAGCGCCGCTGCCGCGTCAGCCTCGACGATTTCGGCGCCGGCATGAGCTCGTTCGAATATCTCAGGCGCTTTCCCGTCGACGCGATCAAGATCGACGGCTCCTTCATCGAGCACATGGCGCAAAGCCGCTTCGACCGCGAGATCGTGCTCGCCATCACCAGCATTGCCAGAAGCCTCGGCTGCTCCGTGGTGGCCGAGAAGATCGAGCTGCAGGACACGCTCGACATGCTGCGCGACATGGGCGTCGACTCCGGCCAGGGCTTTCTGCTGCACCGCCCCGAGCCGCTGGAGGCGATCGTCGCGCGGACTGGGGGCCAAAAGCGCGCGGGGCTCCGAGCTACCGGCTGACGGGTGGAAAGTTGGCGTTCCGTCATTCAACAAGTTCGTGCCAACTTGAGCTACCGTCAGAATTCCGTGGAGACTGCCCGGATGATAAAATCAGACACTCCGCTCGCACTGATGCTGGAGATGTATGCGGTGCTCTACAGCGTTCCGGCGCTTAGTCTGCTGGCGGGGACAACGATCCTTACTTTGATACGCGCCCATGGCGCTTTTCTTCAGGGGCCGAGGCGGCTCGCAAACTGGCGATGGGAGTGGCCATCGTGGCGGTGGCAGTTCTGCTGGGTTTGGGAGGACTTCTTGCTGGTTTTGCCACGCTTTTGGAGCATCCAAAGTATCGCAGTCACTTTGTCTGCGATCCCTGTTCTTAGCAAATAAACGCTCCGCCCAGAGGGCTTGACCGGCGGGAGGCGGTGTCTGGGAAAGGGCGTGGCAATACCGAAATGACGTCGAGGAGGACGACGATGGGTGAATCGAAACGCAGACGACACGAACATCAGTCGTAATCGATGATTCCGAGCTGCTTTGCCATGAACAGCTCGTTGCGCTCGACAATTTCCTCGACCACTTTGCCTTCCGGATTGAAACGGAAATAGGTTAGCGCCGTCCATGTGACAGGCTTCCCGGCGACATCGAAGCCGTGCCAGACGTTCGAGCCGGTCGCACGGTGCGTCAACGCGACAACGACAACATCCTCCGTCACAACCTCTTTGCTGAACGTGGTCTTGATTGTCTCATAGCGATCGGTGACGTTACTGCGCAGGGCATGCTTGAACTTCTCGACGCCGACGATCGGCTCCGCCACGTCGGGACGGTGAACGATGACATCATCGGCGAAGTATTCGCCGACACGATCGACCGCCTTTCCGTCAACACAGTTGGCGAAGTAGTTTTTTACCGTCTCTAGGTTCTTGTGCATCCCGCTTCCTCCACGTGAGCTTTAGAAAGATGGATCGTTCCCAAGCCGTGCGAGTATCGCCCGCGCCTCGTCGCTGATTTCGCGGACAATCTCGGCGGCCGGCTGGACGCGGCGGACGAGGCTGACGCCTTGGCCCGACCATAGGGCGAGGGCGTCGATATCGCCCTCGTCACCCGATCCCGGCGTATGAGACTGGTATGCAACCACGTCGCCATATGGCGACTTTGCAACGACCGCGCCTTCGTTGGGACGCCCACCCACCGGCGGGCGTCCGGCCGCCTCCCAAGCTTCAATCGTCGTGTTGCGGAGGCTACGGTGCGGAGCGTCGGGCCAGCCGACATCGAAAACAGTCCCGTATTCTGTGTCCGTCTCCTTGGCTGTGAGGATGCGGTCGCGATAGTGCGGGTGGATTGGAGCTTCGATGCTCGCGAGAAAGCGGGTACCGATCCAGGCGCCCGCGGCACCAAGTGCCATCGCCGCGGCTAGACCGCGTCCATCCGCAATGCCACCGGCGGCAAGAACGGGGACCGGCGCGACCTGGTCAACAACTGCCGGAACCAACGCCATAGTGGCAACTCTACCGTAAACGTGGCCACCAGCCTCCCAGCCTTGCGCGACGATTGCGTCCGCGCCATCCTCGGCTGATATCCGAGCCTGTTCGGCGCTTCCTGCCGTATGCAGCACCGTTGCCCCGCCACGATGCGCCGCAACCGTCAGCGAGCCTGCCTGGCCCCAGAAAAATGAGACTACCGCCACGCTTTCTTCCAGGCAGATCGCGAGGCGCTCCTCCTGCGGATAAGTCAACACGAGATTGACGCCGAATGGTCGCTCGGTCAGGGCCTTGGTGGCCCGAATTTCTGCGCGTACCGCTTCGGGCGGACTCCAGCCGAGGGCGAGCATCCCGAGACCGCCTGCATTGCTAACCGCGGCCGCGAATTGCGGAGACGTAGCTCCACCCATTGGCGCCTGGACAATCGGGATCTCTATGCCGACGAGAGTAGTGAAAGCGTTGGGCATTGCGATCCCCCTCAGTCCACCATCCGGTCGCGGCCTTTGCCCGATCTAGGGACAGTGGTCCAAAGGGGGCACGGAATCAACAAGGCCGCCGGACGATTTACCAGGCGGCAAAGCTCCCCTTTGGCGGGAGGATCAAAGTGCAGGCAGTGGCGGCGCGCTGAATTTCAAACTGGCCATTTTTCTCGGACGTCGAAAACCTTTTCGGCCTTGCAGCGTTGTCCTGCGAAGCGAAGGAGGCAATTCATGCTGACCAGGACGAAAACCGACACCTCGAAGGCAACGCAGAAGCAGCGGCGCGTGCAGCGCAAGGTCGATGCGGACGACCGCGCCAAGGCGAAAGCCAAACCGGATGGCGCCATGCAGGCCGGCGCACGAAAATATCCCGAGCCGCCTTTCCCGAAGCAGCATCACCCGAAACCCGGCGAGGAAGGGCAGATCGAGCCGGCGCCGCTCTATGACGCGCCGTTCTGGCTCGGCTCCAAGAAGCTCGACGGCAAGGTGGCTTTGATCACCGGCGGCGATTCAGGCATCGGCCGGGCTGTTGCGGTGTTGTTCGCGCGCGAGGGCGCCGATGTCGCCATCGCCTATTTGTCGGAAGACCGGGACGCTGACGTGACCAGGCAGGCGGTCGAGGCCGAAGGCAGGCGCTGCCTGGTGTTGCGTGGCGATGTCTCCCGCCGCGCCTTCTGCCGCCGGGCGGTGGAGCGGACGGTGAAGCAATTGGGCGGTCTCGACGTGCTGGTCAACAACGCTGCCTTCCAGGTGCATTCGGTCGATTTCGCCGACCTCACCGAAGAGCACTTCGACACCACGTTGAAGACCAACCTCTACGGCTATTTCCACATGGCGCAGGAAGCGGTGCCGCACATGAAGCCGGGCTCGGCCATCGTCAACACCGGCTCGGTCACCGGCATCGACGGCTCCAAGCATCTGGTCGACTATTCCATGACCAAGGGCGGCATCCACGCCTTTACCCGGGCGCTGTCCGGCAACCTTATCGGCAAGGGAATCCGCGTCAACGCGGTGGCGCCGGGGCCGGTGTGGACGCCGCTCAACCCCTCCGACAAGCGGGCCGAGGACGTCTCGACGTTCGGCGCCAAGACGCCGATGCAGCGCCCCGCCCAGCCGGAGGAGATCGCACCTGCCTATGTGTTCCTGGCCTCGCCGCAATGCTCAAGCTACATCACCGGCGAGATCCTGCCGATTGTGGGCGGGTATTGAGGGGAGCATCCTGCACGCGATGTGCAGAAGGGAGGGGGCAGGCCTAGCTCTTCCGCTCGCCGCCGGAGGACGTCGTCACGGTCGCCATGTCCTGGGCTTCGCGCATCATCCTGAGCGCTTCGTCCTGCGTCAGGCCGCATTTGCGGGCAAAGTAGGCCGCCTCATAGGCTTCCGCCGGGGAGGCCACGGACATGCCGGGCGCTTGCAGTTTTGATTTCTTCTTGGCCATGTCGGTTCGCAGCCGGTGAATCGATTAGTCAGCTAATATAGTACAATTGTTCGTCAATGCAAAATTCCGCTATTGCGGCCAAAGCGCGGCACTGCGGTGCGCATCGCGATGTCGGATGGTGCGATGGTGGCGCTGCGCCTGGGCAGGATGGCAGATCAGCGACGCTTCCCGGCATGGGACGCGCCGGGGGCAGGTCCTTGAAGGCCGGTTGAAGCGTAATTATATCAATAACTAAGCGTGCGGTGCACGCGACGTCGTGCTTTGGTCAAGCTTCATCTATGGAGGTTGTCATGGCTAATATGATGGAAGGAAAGAAGGGCCAGGATTGGATCAATCTGGTCCTTGCGATCTGCCTGTTCATCTCACCCTGGATACTCGGCTTCGCTGCTGAAACCGTTCCTGCGTGGAATGCCTGGATTGCCGGCGTTGTGCTCGGCGCCCTGGCTCTCGCAACGCTTTCGGCATTCGCCGAGTGGGAAGAGTGGGTGAACGTTGTTGTCGGGCTCTGGCTGATCGCTTCGCCCTGGCTGCTCGGGTTCGTGGCCAATTTCAACGCGATGGGGACCCACGTGGTCCTCGGCGTGCTGGTGGTTGCCGCGTCGGCCTGGGCCGTCTGGGACTTCCGTCACCCGCACGCGCATGCGTGACCGGTGACGACAAGGGAGGGAGCCCGGCGCGTGAGTGGCGGGCTCCGCTGATTTCCGGAGCGCACGTGGGAAGGCATGCTCAGACGAGCGCGACCTTCCCCGCGGCAATTCCTGACCGCCAGCGGTGCCCGGCGAGCCTCACAACATCTTGCAGGCGCCGCTGCAACCTGTTGGCTTTTCGTGCATTCTTGGGAATGGCCACGATGCTTCGCCCCGACACGCCGGCAAAATGCTGCTCCTATTGCGGTTCGCGTGACCATGATTATGAGGATTGCCCGAAGCGGAAAGCCGACGCCGAACGGCAGAAAGAGGAGCCTGCCGGACAGGATCCGCGGCCGGCGGGTTCAAACTTTCCGTCCAGCTGAGCCGTCCGTCACGTGAGGGGAGGCTGACTGGCGCAATATGGCATTGGGTAAACTGCGTCAGGACGCTTCCGGCTGCGATTCACCGTTTATTTGATCAACCGCCCCAGCCGCCGCCTGAGTTGCCGCCACTCGCGCCGCCACCCGTGCCGCCACCCGCGGTAGGAACGATCTTGACAGGCGCGGCAACAGGCTCTTCCTCCTCCTCAACCGGCTGGATCACTTTTTTCTTGACCACCCGTTGAGGAGCGGCCGCGACGACCTTTTGCGGTGGAGGCACCCTGCGAACCTTCGGCGGCGCCGTCTCCGCCACCGGCGTCGGTTCGGGTGGTGGTGGCATCAGGGACGTGCAGCCTGTGAGCCCCATCAGGACGCCACAGAGGGTTGTCCCGACGATTGCCTGCTTGAATGTCATGCGCATTTCCTCCTCGCCCATCAAAACACGTCCCGACGCGGGTTGGCTTCTTCCCAGACTCGTCTGGCCGCGCCGACCAGTTGATCGTCCAGCGAACCGGACGCTGGAAGCTTCGACTTGAGTTCCCCGCGCAGCTGCTTCAAAGCCGTCGTTTTCACCTTGGTGCCGAATTGCGCCAGGTTCGTCAGGGCTTCCGGCAACTGGTCGCGGGTGTCCAGCGCGGCCGCGAATGCCAGGTAGCGCACGGCCGTGGCCTGATCGGCCTTTTCACCCTTTTCCGTTTCGAAAACCGCGCGATCGAAGGCACCGGACGGGTCGCCGCGCATGGTCGCCATCTCGAACAGTCTTTGCGCTTCTGCCGGGTCGCGCTCCACGCCCACGCCGTCGCGATACATGCGCGCAAGGTTGCCCGGCGCGTAGGGCTGGCCGAGGTCGGCGGCTTTCTGATACAGCTCCAGCGCCGTTGCCGGATTTTTCTCCACGCCCGAGCCGATGAGATAGTTCCGGGCGAGCAGGTTCATCGAATACATGTCCTGCCGCTTCACGCCGGCCTCCAGGAAGGCAACGGCGCGGGCCTGATCGGCGGGCACGCCGTTGCGGCCCTCGGTGAAGATCGCGCCGAGATCGTTCATGGCATAGGTGTGCCCCATCGCTGACGCCTTGAGCAGCAGGTCCAGCCCCTTGGCCGTGTCGCGCTCGACGCCGTAGCCATTGAACAGGGCACGGCCCCACGACGTCATCCCATAGGGATCGCCCCTGTCGGCCGCATCCGCGTAGTAGGTGTTGGCCTGCTTGCGGTCGACAGCCACGCCCGTTCCGGTCGAGTAGAGGTAGCCGAGTTCGAACACGGCGCGCACATGGCCTCTGTCAGCGGCCTCCTTGATGATTTTCCTGGCCTGGTCGACCTTGCCGGCTCCCAGCAGCGCTCGCCCCAGTTCATAGCGAAAACGGGCGACATCGGGATACGCCTTCACCGCTGCTTCGCAGAGCTTCACCGCATCGGCGCCGATTTCATTCGGCAGCAGGCCGGGGACGACGCCTTGCAGGTCGAGAGGTTCGCCGGCGGCCGTGTCGCACGCATCGACGGTAGGCGACAGTGTCATTGTCGCCGGCTTGGATGCTGCGTTGTCCGCCCGGATTTCGAAGGCGACCTCGACCGCCTCGGCGGCTCCGATCTGCGGTTCGTAGCGCAACTGGTCGACTTCATCGGCCATCAGGCTCGATGCGGGCGACAGGATCCGATCCGGCAGGGAGAGCGTTCCGGTTGCCGGATAGCTCGCAACTTTCAGGCTGACCGCGGTATCCTGTGTCGGGAAATTCAGCTTCAGCGCAACCGGGCCGACGCCGACCGGAATGTCGATCTTGCGGTTTTCGATCGCCTCGGCGGCGCCGGTGATATGGATGCCGCGCTCCAGCACCTGCTGCTTCTGCTCGGCTTCGAGCGAGGCCATGACCTGCTGGCCCTGGCTCCCTTCGCCGCTCTTGACCCGGAACACCAGCATGCCCCTGGCTTCGCCACCCCAATTGTCACGTGCGGCGTAGGCCATCATATCCATCTCTTCCGGGTCGCCTACTCCCTTGGGGACATCCATCTGCAATCGCGGCAGGTCCTTGCCCTGGATCTGTCCTCCCGCCTCGATGACCTTGCCGTCCAGCATCAGGCGCCCGAGCGTGGGTGGTCTTTCGATGCTGACGGTGATCGTCCCGCCGTCGACCTCGACCGGTTGCGGCAGATCCAGATCGACCGGTCCGCCTCCCGACAGCACGACCTTCTCCAGCACCGGCGGCAGCGATGGGCGGCTGGAGCGACGCATCAGCACGACTTCGTCGATCAGCGACGAGTTTTCCCAGGGAACCTGCAAGCCATCCGTGGCCTCGACCACATCCCGGCGCACGGCCGCCATGACCGTGCGGATCTCCTGGTTGGGAGCAAGCGCGCGACGAGAAAACGCGGACGAAAACGGACTGAGGTCGCCGGAGCCGTCATAGGCAATCGCCCCGGGTTCGGTGGCAAAGGCAATCAGCGTGTTCAGCGAGCTTCTTACTTGCGCCAGTCCGGTGCTGCTGGCGACCAGAAGCTGGTCCCTGAGCCAATAGTCCTTGCGCGGGAATGGATTGTTGCGGCAGGCGTCGAGGATGATCACCTGGATCTTCGATTTCGAACGCATCTGCTGCAGTACGTCGTTCAGCTTGATCGCCTGGACCTCCACGTCGGCTGCCTGTTTCAACGAGGCGTCGACCGGGATCAGGAAATTTTCGCCGCCGATCTGAAAGCCGTGACCGGAATAGTAGACGACAGCGATATCGGCGCCGTCCACGGCTGCCAGATAGTTGCGGAACTCGTCCTCGAACTGCAGCTTGGTGAGATTCTTTGCAACGAACACCTCGAATCCGGCCTGCCGAAACGTGTTTGAGACGTCCACCACATCCCTGGCCGGGTTCTTGAGGGCCTGGATTTCCCGGTAGTCGGAATTGCCGATGACAAAGGCAACCCTTCGTTCGAGCGCGGACGCGTCGAAGGCCGAAAAGGTTGCGAGGATGAAGGCTACAACCAAGCCGCAACGTCGGAGCATGGCAAATCCCTTAACCGCTGTTCCTCGGCGACCACAAGGTTACAACTTGCGATATCAAGGTCCGTTAGAGAGCATGCAATCTGCCGAGACAGGACATGTGAGAAAAAGCCGCCACGACAGCGGGCAAATTCCTCACCTGATCAATTGCTAAATTACATCAGAGGGGGGATGTCTGCAATCTATGTCACACAAGCCCGCCATTCGGCACTCGGATTCGTGGTTGCGTCGGGTTACTTGAACCAAGCGCGGCATGCGAGCAGCGATCGGAGATGGCGAAGCGACAGGCCGCGGCCGCAAAGCCGGGCCGGTCAAGATGGCGCCGGCCAGGCGGAACGCAAAAGCGTAGTCCGCGATCACACCATGTCTGCCGACGTGCCGCCGTGCTAACAATATCGTCGTGGCGGACTCGATTTCCGCCCGGCCGGCGCCTTACCCAGGTTTACCCCAACCCGCCCACTCCGGGGCGCCGGCCACCTTTCTCAATCGTCTGACCAGGATTCGGAACCGCCTGCAGTCTACCGCGTTGATCTCCGCTCGCGGGAGGTCAAACGATGCCTATGGAAAAAGACTATCGAACCAACAGAGCCGACTTTGCGATTGCTGCCAAGGATGGCCGGGCAAGGGCCGATGGCGATCGCGACGATCTGGCGGCAAGAAAAAAGAAGTCCCTTTGGCTAAAAGATCGACGATCCGCCCAATTGGCCGAAAATCCGTCTGAAAGCTCGCCACAACCAAAATCCAGACCGCGGGGCTAGAGCAATTCCAGGAAAAGTGTGAAACGGTTCTCCGTCCGGAATTGCGTCAAAACAACTCTAGCGGGTCCCGGAGCCTGGCCGGCAAGATCGAAGCGTCTGTAGAGGGATCACAGCGGTGGCCTACACGGTGATTTGGTACGGGAAAAAGGGCATCGTGGACAAGACGCCATTCGATGCCGAGAAGGCTGCGCGGGACCATATCCTTGCCACCTTTCCCGCCCGAAAGCGGGATGACGATGTCGTAGCGGTGGAAGTTCGCAAGGACGACGGAACGGTTGTATTCAGTCAACAAGGCGGCGCCTGAACCAATCAGGTTGTCACGGCCTATAAGCCACCGGCTGGCCTTTGGCCGTCAGGCTCGCCGCTCCATTTGCGAAGCGACGAGCCCACCCCAACCCATACCTGACAATGCAATTGTGGTGCCAGACATACTGACCCATTACGGGGCACCTTTGGCCTTTGCGAGCCACACCAGCCTGCGCTTCGCCCGGCCGATGTCCCGACCGGAGAAACGCCTCGCCCGTACCCGGACGGGTATTCGCAAGGAAATCTGCGCCGCCGGCCATTTATCCCCGCTGCGTATGCCCCACGGCATTGGCGAACGAAATGTCGCTCTTGATCTCGCGCATTGCCATCGAGGTGATGGTGCGGCGCACGCCGGGCAGGCGGCTGATGTGCGCTCCTTCGCGTCGCTCGTCGAGCCCTGACTTTTTCTGGGGTGGCTTGAAAAACGGGTGTTGAATCGGTCTATATCGGGACGGGGGTGCGCGGGTGGCGGATATCGTCTCAATCAGAATCGGTGCGGAGTCTGCCGGGCGGGTGTCGGCAGGACGCCTACGGTTTTTCGCATTCATGGCGATCGCCGCGTTCATGATCGCCGGTCCAGCCGCGGAGCAGGTCTTCGGGGTGCGAACGCCATTGCTGCGCTCCTGGACCATGTTCAGTGCGATCGGGATGGGCGTGATCGACACTTCCTTCGAAATCCGCCGGCCCGACGGCGCGCTTGTCCCGCTCGACCGGTTCGAGATGCTCGGCGCTCCCCGCGATGGCAGGCTGAAGCGGATCGAAAGCCGCGATGAGCTGGTTTCCGTCATCAAGCGGCTCTGCACGGCCGCCGGGCAGGGCGCCGACATCCGTATACGCGCGCAGCAGGCCACGCGCAGCGGCTGGCAGATCATCCATACCGATGCCGAAAATGCCTGCGCCGACTGACGCCCTGGCTGACTGGCCCGGCTGGCGTCTGATGCACGCTGTTGCCGCACGCTTGGTCGACTGGGCGGTCTGTTCGGAGGGCTCGTCGCGTTCGTCCGCGTTGATCCGCATCGGCCTGGCAATGCTGTTCTGGTCGCGCTGGGCGGGCGAGTTGCTGCTTTATAGGGACCAATCGCCGGTGGGCCTGTTTCTGGCCGTCAACTTCTTCGCCGCGACCGTGCTGCTCTTCGTCGGCTATCACAGCCGCGTCGCTGCCGTCTGGACGGGCGCGGTCGGGCTGGCGATGTATTACTATTTCGGCTTCCAGCTCGGTCGCGAACCCTGGACTCACCATCATGCCTATCTGCTTGCCGTCACAGCGCTGCTGATCGCGCTCACCCCCTGCGGCCGCTCCTATTCGCTGGACCGCTACCTCTCGGTGATGCGCGCCGAACGCATGGGCGTTGCACCGCCGGCAGAGCGCGGCAATCTGTGGGGGCTGCGGCTGATCGTCGTGCAGCTCTCGGTGCTTTATTTCTTCACCGCCTTCGACAAGTCGAACTACGCCTTTCTAAGCGGCGCGCGGATCGAGGCGATATTCATCTGGTACTACGCGGGTTCGGGCTATCCAGCGATCCCCGGCCTTGCCTGGCTCGCCACGATCGTGTCCGTCGCCGTGGTCGCGCTCGAATATTGCCTTGCCTTCGGGCTGCCGTTTCGCGCGACGAGGCGCTATCTGCTGCTGCCGGGCCTGGCCTTCCACGCGATCATCTATCTGACGCTGCCGGTCTATACGTTCAGCGCCACCATGGCGGTGCTCTATCTTGCCTATTTCGATGCGGATGCCGTCGACAAGGTCATCGCGCGGCTCCAGGGCATCGGATTGGCAGGGACTGCCAGAGAGGACGTTTCGTGAAGCGCGGTTTGTTGTTTTCCCCGGTCGTCGCGGCGGCAATCGGTCTGGCCATGGTCTGCGGCACGGCGCGTGCCGGCAGTGCGCAGGACTATTATCCCAGGCGCGCATGGGGTTCCTTCAACGGTGGCCAGATGAACACGTCGCTGCTGGTGTTCCGCGACCTCAACCGGAACGGCGTCTACGATCTCGGCGACCGGCCGATGTCGCGTGTGGCTGTCGAACTCGACAAGCCGAACGGCAGTACCATCATGCGATTGACCAATGTCAGCGGCTTCGCCAACTTCCGGATGTCGGTCATCCAGCGAGATCTCGAAGTCGTCGATCCCGGCCACTACGCGTTCCGGGTCGTGCCTCCGCCAGGTTATTCCGTCACCACCGGCAACGCCTCGCAGGAAAGCGACTATGTCGTTTCACCTGGATCGCCGGGCGACATGATCGCACAGCGCACGACGCACCCGGTCGGGCTTGCGGCAGATCTGACGATCAGCGGCGTGGTCACCGCCGGCGCGCGTATTTCCCTCACAGGGCCTGGCGGCGTCACTGCCGCTGCCAAGGTCGGCCCGGATGGGCGGTTCAGCGTACCCGCGGCGTCCGGCGAATGGCTGGTCGACGTCTCAGCCGACGGAGCCACGCAGCGGCGGCACCTGGTGGTCGGCGCGGCGCCGGTGGTGCTCTCCGCGTTTTCGGGCAAGGGCGGACCTGCCGAGGAGCCGTTGCCCGACCAGCATGTCGTCGGCTTCGACGACCTCATGACGACGTCGGGCGTGTTCGAGGTTCCGTCCGGCTATGGCGGGCTCGACTGGTACAATCTCGTCGCCATGCACCAGCGCTTCACCGTAGGCCCGGGCTACATCAACACCACCATGTCGGGCGAATTCATCGCCTACAACAGCTCTGGCCACCCCGCGCAGGTGTTCAGCGACAAGCCGTTCGATTTCACGGGCGCCTATTTCGGTGCTGGCTGGGACGACGCGGAGGGCGAGACGCTTATCCTGAAGGCCTGGCGGGGCGATGAGCCCGCCTATGAGGATTCGTTTGTGCTGTCCGCGAACGGGCTGGTCTACTTCGCGGCCGATTATAGGCGCATCACGCGGCTCGAGATCCGGACGCAGCATTACTGGCAGGCCGCGATCGACGATTTCGCTTATCGTACCGGTCCGTAGCTCGGTTCAGGGGAGCGACCGCTGCGTTCCGGCGTCTGCCGGTGCTTGAGGCGCGTCACTTGAATCCGCTTAAGCGCGACGCGCATTAAGCTAAAGCCGCATCAGCAAGGCGATTGTGGGGGCGTTTTGCAGGAACGCGGGCCGCCGTCCGAATGGCCGGAGCTGGTGTTGTGATGGACGCCGCCATGGCCGCCCGAATTGCCATTGCCGCCGGAACTGCCGTTTCCGCCGGAGCTGCCATTGCTGCCGCCGTTTCCAGCGTCGCCGCCGTTGCCGCGGTTTCCAGCGCCGCCGCCGTTGCCGCCGTCGCTGCCACCGTTTCCAGCGTCGCCGCCATTGCCGCCGTTCCCCCCGTTCCCCCCGTTGCCGCCGTTCCCTCCGTTGCCGCCATTACCGCCGGAACCGCCGTTGCCGACAGCGTCGCCACCATTGCCGCCGGCGTCGCCGCCATTTCCACCAGCGTCACCGCCGTTGCCGCCGTTTCCTCCGTTGCCGCCATTCCCTCCGTTGCCGCCATTACCGCCGTTGCCGCCGTTCCCGTTTAGTTGGGCCAGAAGAGCGCGCTTGGCCTCCTGCAGCTGGGCTTTCGGATCCATCGGCCGATGGAATTCGTCGCGCGGCTCCGGCAGGATCGGCGCAGCGCGGGTTGCCATGGCTGTCGGCAGCAGCATGGTCGACGCGAGCAGCGCCGCCGCCAGAATGCTCCTGAACTGTGGGAAGGAACGGCGCGCGATATTGGCATTCCCCATGGATGCGAAAAACCCTGAGCGTCCTGCCGACCCGGCAGGCTCCACATCGATTCCGATTGAGACCACACCCACCATCCGCGTACCCCCCGTCTCGGTCTATAAACCGCTTCGACGCCTGTTTTTCGATCACCCCAAAAAAAGTCAAGGCTCGCCGCCGCGCCTTCCCCAATCGCCAACGTTGCAGGAAAAGCGCGACGCCGAGACAGCCAAACTCACCCCTGGCGGGCAGGCTGCTGCGCCAACGCATCAAACCATCTGGTTTGCGCGCCTCATCCCCTCAGCGCGTGCGCAGCCGCATTGGCAAAGGAAATATCGCTCTTGATCTCGCGCATCGCCATCGAGGTGATGGTGCGCCGCACGCCGGGCAGGCGGCTGAGCTCCTCGCGCAGCATCCTGTCCAGCGCCATCATGTCGACGGTCACGATCTGGAGGAGATAGTCGGCCTCGCCAGTCGTGGCGTGGCAGCGCCGGATCAGCGGATGCTTTTGCACCGCCGCCTCGAAGGCGTCCGACACTTCGAAATCGATCGATACCTGGATGAAGGCCTCGATGCCGAAGCCGAGTTTTGCCGGGTCGATCTGCGTGGTGTAGCCGCGGATGATGCCGGCATCCTCCAGCGCCTTGACCCGCTTCCAGCACGGCGTTTTGCTCAGGCCGACCTCGTCGGCGAGCACGGCAAAGGAGATTCGTGCGTCACGCTCGAGCGCGGCGACGATCTTCCGGTCGAGGGCATCCAGCACGGATCGTTCTCCTGAATTGTAGAAGACGCGGATATTCGTCCTTCATTTTCAGCCGATTGGATAACAGAAAGGAACAATGTTCAAGCCAAAGGCCGCTATTCTGATGGCTCGGATCGAACTTATGTCCCGGGCCGCGGGCCGGGCAGGGAGAAAAACCATGCACAAGCCGGACTATTACGCCCGCATCGAAGCGCCCGAGATGCGCGATTACGGCGTCTACCTCAAATGCGACACGCTTCTCCAATGCCAGAAGCCGCTGGCCGAGATGGTCAATGCCGACGAGTTGCAGTTCCAGATCGTGCATCAGGTCGAGGAGCTGTGGATGAAGCTCATCACCTACACGCTGGTCGACGTCATCGATTTCCTCGAACAGCAGAACACCCATCGCATCGTCACGCTGATGGGCCGCGTGCATCGCTTGATGCGGATGATGACGGCGCAGCTCGACCTGCTCGAAACCATGTCGCCCAAGGAGTACCAGCAGATCCGCCTGCAGCTCGGCAATGGCAGCGGCCAGGAATCGCCCGGCTTCAAGCTGCTGTTGCGCATGCCGCCGGACCTCTGGCGGGCCTTCAAGGCGTCCTATCTCGATGGCCGCGGGCTGACCGTCGAGGATGTCTACGATGCCAGGTATGATCATGGCGACTCTTACGTCGTCGCCGAGGCGCTGATCGAATTCGACGAACTTTTTCAGAAATTCCGCGCCAACCATCTCTATCTCATCCACCGCTCGATCGGGCTCGGCTCGAAATCCCTCAAGGGCCGGCCTGTCGAAATGCTGGAAGGCGGCGCCCGCCACCGCTTCTTTCCGGAGCTTTGGGATATCCGCTGCGACATGACCGACCGTTGGGGCGGCGAATATGGGGTCGTGCGCGACTCGATCAGCCATCCGGAGGCCAACGCGGGGTAGGGCTCTTCGAGTCGCGACGGTTGGCAAAGCGATCGACCAGACGAGCGTCCCGTTCCTTCCCACCCCCCTCTGTCCTGCCGGACATCTCCCCCGCAAGGGGGGAGATCGGATGTCGCCATTGGTTTCGCCAATCTCCGACGTTTGCAAGAAGAGCGCCGCCACAGAAGCTGCCAATCTCCCCCCTTGCGGGGGAGATGTCCGGCAGGACAGAGGGGGGTGCTGTCCCGCCGGCATCAAAAGGTTGCCCCTCCGCCAGCCAAACTATTTCAATCCTGATGTCGGAAATGCTGCTCCTCACTCGTCCTTGGGGCGAAACCTATCGCAACCTGGAGGACATCATGTCGTTGGAAATCGCCGGATCAGCTGCTCAATCGCCGTGGAAGACAGCGGCAATCCTCATTGGCCGCCTGATCTTCGCCGCCGTCTTCCTGATGGCCGTGACCTTCAAGTT
Source organism: Mesorhizobium sp. AR10 (assembly GCF_024746795.1). Taxonomy (NCBI): domain Bacteria; kingdom Pseudomonadati; phylum Pseudomonadota; class Alphaproteobacteria; order Hyphomicrobiales; family Phyllobacteriaceae; genus Mesorhizobium; species Mesorhizobium sp. AR10. Next base: position 4,883,764 of record NZ_CP080524.1, on the reverse strand, counting down.
CATCGACATGGGCGCCACCGCTGGCTACATCGCCGCCGCCGGATTTCCGTTCCCGCTGTTTCTGGCCTGGTGCGCGGCCTTGCTCGAAATCGTCCTGGTGCTGTGCTTCCTGACCGGCGCCTTCTTCTCGCAGGCCGCCCTTGTCGCCGCCGCCTACGTGCTGTTCCTCGGCTTTGCCTTCCACGGACCATCGCACTGGGCCGGCAATCAGGCCGAGTTCGGCTTCTTCGTCGACCATTTTTCCTTCCTGGCCGGGCTGTTCTTTGCCGCCGTCAACGGGCCGGGCAATGTGCTGGCGCTCAGGCTTGGCAGGGTGTGATCGCCAGGGATTTCACAGTTTGAGCTCGAAGAAGACGAGCCAGTTCTTCATATCGTCGGGCAGTTCATAGTAGGGCGCGATGCGCCTGAATCCTGAAGCCTCGTAGAGGCGCATGGCTTCGACCTGGTGGATGCTGGTGTCGAGCAGCATGCGTCGGTAGCCCGCCGACCTGGCATCGGCGAGAATCTGGTCGGCGAGCGCCCTGCCGACGCCGAGGCCGCGGAATGCGACGGGAACGAACATCCGCTTCATTTCGCAATTGCCCTCGCCGAGGTCGCGCAAGGCGACGCACCCGGCGGGCTTGCCGGCATGATAGGCGATCAGCAGGCTGCCCTTGGGCGGCGTGTATTTTCCGGCCAGTCCCGCCAGCTCGCGCTCGAATTCGTCGGCATCGAAATAGCGGTCGATGAGCGCGATATCGTCGACATGCCGCTCGCGATGCCAGGCGACGAAGGCCCGCATCAGCGAGCGGACGTCGTCCAGCTGAGCGGTGCCTGTCGCCTGAAAGATGCTGGTCATCGGGTTTGCAGACGGGTTGAAGCTGTCGGAGGTAATCAGACACCGGCTGCGGCGGCAAGCGGGCAGGGGATGTCGCCCTGCAGGGCATGGATCAGGTCGAGCGGCAAGCGATCAGCGCTCGATCGCAATTTCGATCATTGCACGGGGTCTTTCATCTGGCCGACCATGCGCGCCAATTTCGAGAACGACGGCATGTCCGTCTCCGGCTGGCACTGATTGGCCAGTTCCAGCAGCCGGATCGGGAAGTTGACGGCATCGCGGCTCGAAGCCGACATGCCGCCGGAGCGTTCCTCGCTGGTTTCGCTGGCCTCGGCCTTGCGCAAGGCGATGTCTATGTCCTCGACCGAAAGCAGGCCCTTGCGGACCAGGACCTGGTTGATCGATGCGATGGCCATCAGCAGGCCTTCGAGTTGCAGATTGGCGACGTTCATTGCTGGTTGCTCCCGTTCGACAAGTCCAAAACGCGCGAACGCCCGTTCTGATCCAGCGGGCCGCGCCGATCGGATGCCGCAGGTCGAAGCCGCGGCATGCCGAACAGCGGGCAGCCGGCATTGACGTTCCGGTGTTGCGCCCCAGTTTGATGGCAGCGGGAGCTATCTCACATGCGACGCTTTTGGCGCAGACCCTCCGGCCTTCTGGAGCGGTATTTCGGCGTGGTCATCGCTTTTGGCCTGGTCGCAGGACTGTCGCTGATGGCAATGCTCGGCTTCACGCCCTAGACGCGCCTATTCCTCCATCCAGCGATCGCCATATTCGAGCCAAAGCGCCTTCACCTCCCTGCTGCCCAGACGCGGGCCGTCGCCACAGGTGATCGCGACAGTGCTGATGTCGTAGTGGGGATGGGCGTTGACGACGAACCGGATCGCCTCGCCCAGCGGCCTTGTGCCGATGAGCGGATCGGCCTGGCCTGGGCCCAGGCTGCGGACGCCCGAAACTGTCGCCGGCGCCTGCCGCATCCTGAACATGGATGCCATGGCTGGTTTATCCATCCTGCCCTCCCCAAGGCGGTAGGGTGGCATGATTCCATAAGCGCCAGCTAATGACCAGCCCGCACGAAAGCCGGATATCGCTGGCCTGCCTCCTTGATCTTGACCGGATCGACAGCGCTAAGCCCGCGGATCGTCCACCGGCGGTTTGCCGGGAAGGCCAAGCCTCGTCCGCTGGTCGTCGGCGAAAGTTTCGGCCGCGGCCTTTTTGTCGAACAGATGCTGGGTCACCTTGCCATCCTCGGCAACCAGCACCGCCCATTGGCGGTTGGCACGTTCGACGCGAACGTCATTGGGCTCTCCAGCCACCATGGTCGTCCTCCCGAGGGGCAGGCAAACCGGCGCTGCTGCAATGGCGCCAGCGCTGCCCTATGCTTTGGAGGGCCGCTTGGCTGGCACCTTGCGGGCCGGTGGTTTTTCGGCAGGCGCTTCGACCGACCTGACGCCGAGGCCGAACAGCTTCGCCAGCTCCGACCGCTTTGCTGCGTAGTTGGGCGCCGTCATCGGGTAATCCGCCGGCAGGCTCCATTTGGCGCGATAGGCATCCGGCGTGGTGCCGTGGCGGGAACCAAGATGGCGCTTCAGCGACCTGAATTTCTTGCCGTCTTCGAGGCAGACGATGAAGTTCGGCGTGACCGACCGCTTCGGATTGACGGCAGGTTCAGGCGCGGCTTGCACGGGAACGACAGGCAGCTCCAGGCCGTTCAGGGCAGAATTGACGCTGGCAATCAGATCCGGCAAACCTTCCAAAGGCACCGCATTGTTGGCGACAAATGCTGCTACAATATCGGCGGTCAAACCTATATTTCTATGATTGTTGTCCCCAGACATGGCTTACCCTCCCTTGTTACCTCCAAGGCAAGTCTATCAGGCAAGTTTAACCGGTGCGATGGCACTTTAGGACATATGCATATGGCTTGACGACTGCTGTGTTTGCGCTTTCAAGCCTCGCCGCAGTTGATTGGTGACGGCAGTTATGCTATTGATTTGGGCATGGTGCTGATTTGCGCCAACGACCCGCCGCCGAGGCGGGTTTTTTGTTTTCAGCGCCAAGCATCCCGTGAAAAGCCTCTGTTGCCGGCCGGCAGCTTCCATGGCCGCTTCGTCCAACATGCGCCCATGAGCAAGCATGGACGTCAGTCGAATTCGCAGCGCACGATGTCGCAGCCGTGCTGTTCTGGATGCGCTTCCTGATTGCACCTTGCGGCGAACCACGTGGCGCTATCCCGCGTCAAACCAACAAGGCATTGGCTGGTGAAATCCGCCGGCTGGTCCACCGTCGTGTCAAATACGGCCCAGGTCTCAGTCGGCTCCTGCACGACGACGAATCGCATATTAGAGACTCCTAATTAGAATTAGCCCGCTTAGAATTGGACCGCGTGAAAGGGGCTGTGTTCCCTGACTATGTGTGGAGGTGAACCTGTATGTCTGTGCGCTACGCCACAATCATCACCGACGATGACGGCCTCGATGTCGTCAGCGCCATTGGCGAATTCGAGGGCGCCGCACCCGCTGCGCATCTGGGTCGCGTCGAGCAGGTCGCGCCCGGCGTGCTGATCGGCATGGTCCGGGGCGGTCCTGTCGATGCGGTCGGCGGCTTCGGCTTTCCCCTGCTCGGCGTCAACGGCCATGCGGTCGGCATCGCCAGGGCGAAGCTGAAAGCCTTGCCTGCGGCAAAACCCGATACGGCCAACCGCAAGAAGGCAAAGCCGGCGCGCAGGAAGTCACGCAAGGCCAAGGCGGCAAAAGCCAGACCCGCCAGGCAGGCGGCAGGCAGTGAAGAGCCGGCCGGGGTTTTGGCGCATGGCTGATATCGAAGACCGCAAGTCTGCGGCGAAAACCCCGGGAAAATTCCGGCGGGCGAAGAAGACGCTGGGCGATGATTTTCTGGCAGCCGTGCGCGCCGATTTCCAGGCGCATGGCGCCGGCGTCATCGCCGCGATGCGGGCCGACAAGCCCGACCAGTATCTGAAGATCGTGCTGTCGGTGCTGCCCAAGGACTTGCCAAGGGACTGGCGTGTCGACATCAACCATCTGGACGCATTGAGCGATGACGAGATCCGCCAGCGCATCCGCGGCCTCGAAGCCGTCCTCAGGCCGTTCCTCGGCAGCCCAGGCATCGGCGCAGAAGGAATATCTCAGCCTGCTGGCCGAGTTGGACCGCAGACGCCGCACTAACCAGCTTGCCGCTTATCGGCCCTACGTCCGCCAGGCCGAATTTCACGCGGCAGGAGCGGTACACCGCGAGCGCCTGTTCATGGCCGGCAACCAGCTCGGCAAGACCCGGGCCGGCGGTGCGGAATGGGCCATGCACCTCACCGGCCGCTATCCCGCCTGGTGGCAAGGCAAGACCTTCGACACGGCCGTGCGACTGTGGGCGGCCGGTGTGACCGGCGAGGGCACGCGCGACAATCCGCAGCGCGTGCTTGTCGGTCCGCCGCAGCAACAGGCGGCGTGGGGCACCGGCATGATTCCGGGCGACGCCATCGTCCACACCACCATGGGGCGCGGCGCGCCGGGTGCGCTCGACAGCGTCGTGGTCCGCCATGGTGGCGGCGGCGATGTCCAGGCCGATGAATCGGTGCTGTCGTTCAAGAGTTTCGAGAAGGGCCGCGAGAAGTGGCAGGGCGAAACGCTGCACGGCGTCTGGTTCGACGAGGAGCCGCCGCTCGACATCTATTCCGAAGGCCTGACCCGCACCAACGCCGCTGGCGGCATCACCATCGTCACCTTCACGCCGCTGCTCGGCATGTCCGATGTGGTGCTGCTGTTTTTGTCGGCGGAGCAGGCGAGGGCCTGATGCAGTTCTGAGGAACGGTCTCGTCGTTTCTGTCTCGCGCTGCCCCTCATCCGCCTGCCGGGGAGAAGGGGCTTGCCAAAACCCGATCCGCATTTCGCGCACGCCCTCAATATGGCATAGTGAGGACGTCGCGAACCAACTTGTTCGCTCCCACCTTCAAGACCGCGATCACGAACGCTGGGCAACGGAGGAAACGAACCATGAAACATGGATCAACAGACACAGTGAGGGTTGCCGCTGGTCGGCGATCGATGAGTCGCCGCGATGCGCTCAAGGCCGCAGGTCTGGCTGGAGCCGCCGCCCTGTCGACGGGTGCCGTGTCGGTCTGCGCCGCTGCGGCGTCCGCCGACCCGATGGAAGAGCTGATTGCGGCCGCCAAAGCAGAAGGGCAGCTTACCGTCATGGGTTTGCCGCGCGACTGGTGCGGATACGGCGTCGTCATGGATAGGTTCAAGGCGAGATACGGTCTGGCAATCAACGAACTCCGGCCAGGTGCCAGCTCAGCCGATCAGATCGAGGCGATCAGGCGAGGCAAGGCCGGCGCTCCTGACGTGGTCGACGTTGGCATGCCCTTCGCTTCATCGGCACGGAAGGATGGCTTGTTGCAGCCGTACAAAGTGTCGACGTGGGACACAATTCCGGAAGCGGCCAAGGATGCGCAAGGGTATTGGCATGGCGGCTATTGCGGTGTCCTTGCGTTCGAGGTCAACGCTGACCTGGTAACCAGAATGCCGCGGGATTGGGCGGATCTTGCTGCGCCGCAGTACAGGAACTCGGTCGGCCTCGCCGGCAATATTTCTTCAAATCAGGCGATCCAGGGCGTGTACGCCGCGGGCTTGTCAGCGGCAAAGGGCAACGTCGAAGACGCCGCTGATCAGGGTCTGAAGTTCTTCGCCAATCTCAATGAAAAGGGCAATTTCGTTCCCATCATCGGTGATGCCAACTCGCTTGTCGACGGCCGCACGCCGATCCTCATTCGCTGGGATTACCTCGCGCTCGGCGACCGCGACCGCCTTGCAGGGACGAGGATCGAAGTCATCAGGCCAAGGACCGGCATCGTTGCGGGTGTCTATGCCCGGGCGATCAGCGCCCATGCTCCGCATCCAAACGCTGCGCGGCTATGGATGGAATATCTTTATTCAGACGAGACACAGTTCGCCGCGCTGAAAGCCCCCCGACAGCCCAACCTCAAACGGGACGATGTCGCCCCGGTCTTTCCAACACTCAAGGACCAGGAGAAGGCGAGGGACATCATAACCAACGGGTGGGACGATATCGTTGGCGTCAGGATGCAGTGCTTGCCTTCCGAGGAGTACCTTGGCCCGATGTCTTCTAACAGCAGCACGACCAGGCAAAGCGCCGGTTCCTAGGTTGCCGTCCCGGATAGCCGGGACTGGCATGTGCTTTGTCGATGATCAGGGAGGTTGTCGATGGCCAGCAGAATTGTTGGATTTGCCGCCTTGATAGCCGCCTGGTGCACCACGGCCGCGGCCGGGGACGTTGGCGGCCACTACCGCATGGCGGGCACTGACACCAAGGGGGTGGCATATGCGGGTTCGGCAGATATCGAGATGACCGCCGACAACACCTGTCGCATCACCTTCAGTGACGGGTTTTCGGGCATCTGCATGGTGAAGGGAACGACCTTGACGGCGGCCTACCTCGTGCACGGCAAAGTCGGGCTGGTCATCTACGAAATCTCCGGCGACGGCAGTCTGCAGGGCACCTTTATCGACGACTACCACGGTGGAGGGATCGGCAGGGAGACGCTGACCCCAATCCGCTAGCCAAGCACGACCACGGCCTCCACCCCGAAGAGCATGACTGCCGGCGGAGCAGGTGGAAACCTTTCACAACCGGCAGAAACACGGGCCCGGCCGTAACGACATTTGCTGGAAACACACCTCTTGCAACCTTCTGCCGCCGATCAGATCGCTGCGCAGGAGGCGTCATGCATGGACCAGTTGGCTATTATCATTCGTCGCGCGACGGAGCGGGATCAGCAGGCAATTCGCGCATTGGTGCATTCTGAGCGCCTGAACCCGAACGGTCTCCATTGGCAGAATTTCCTGGTTGCGGTGACGGGAGGCAGCATCATCGGCGCGGTGCAGATGCGCAAACACACTGACGGCTCGCGCGAACTCGGATCGCTCGTGGTGACCAGGGAGGCGCGCGGTCATGGCATCGCTTCGCGGTTGATCGATGCGCTGTTTGCCGAAGAACGGCAGCCCGTCTGGATGATCACGGCCGAGGCCAATGCCGGCACCTATGCACGTTGGGGCTTTAGACAAATCGAGGCGCGGGCGGCGCCCGTGAAGGTGCGACGCAACCATCTGATGGGAAGCCTGGTGTGCATCCTCTCCTTTTTCATGCGGCGACCGGTGCGACGGCTGGTGATTCTGGAGCGTCGTCCTGCAGGGAAGACTTCGCGAACTTCCGCATCGGATCAACCTCTTCCACTCGCCGTGAGCGGGTTGCAATCAGCAAGATCGTAGGATGCTACGCGACCGCGCGCCGGCCCCAGGCCGCCATCACAACCGGCGCCAGCGTGCTCAGGCGCGGGTCGTCGCATAGCGCCATCGCCTCGTCGATTTCGGACGCCGTCATGCGCCCTGCGGCAATCATCGGCTCGCGCAGCTGCGCCAAGGTGAGCCGCCAGATGCGGCCACCGGCTTCGCCCCCGCGCCACATCGTCGTCCGGCCCTGGCATCCGACCTCCGCGAGACCGGCGTCGGCGAGGTCACCGGCAACGCGGCGGCCGTAGAACGGGTCGAAGCGGTTCTGCGCCGCCAGCAGCGCATGGTGCTCCTGTATGGCGCGTGTGAACAACGCGCTCGCCCCGGGCTCCATCCTGGGATCGGTTCCCGCCGACGCGAAGTCCATCTCCTCGGCGACGATCCAGCCGCCCGGCCTGAGAGCGCCGATCAGCCGCGGCAGCACGGAGCGGGGATCGCCCAGCCACGCCAGGACCAAGCGCAGATGGATGAGATCGAACTCGCCCCTGGGCAGGTCGTCGGTGAGCAGGTCGTGGACGCGAACCTCGAGGTTCGGGTGCGCGAGCTCGCGCAGCACCGTCGTGTCGAGGTCGGTAGCGAGCACGGACCCCTGGGGAGCGACGCGGTGGCACAGCCAAGCGGCAATCGAGCCGCCGCCGGCACCCACCTCCGCGCAGCGCCAGCCCGGCCCCACGCCGCGCGCCTCGAGGCAGCGGATGGTGCCCGGGTCGAACAGCGTCTCAAGGGTCCTCAAACGCTCGCGCTGGGCATCGAGCGCATTCTTGAACGCGTACGTATGCTTGTTTGTCGTCATCGCCGAGGCTCCAGCCGAGCCTATCGCATCGAGCCGGGTGCGTCGACCCGTTCGAGCTCGAGACGGCGAAGCGTGTAGCGAACGCGAACGTCCGTTCAGGGCAGCGAGCCCGGTATTTTACCTTAGCGTGGGAGAAGCAGGGAGACCTTGACCCGAGGCGCGAAAAAGCAACGCAGATACAGATGATTGGTTACGACGTAGGTGCCCTCGCAGATATGGTATTGGTTGTCTTCGGATTCCTGTACGCGGCTGCGTGGGATGTTGAAGCCATGCGGCAGGTAAATGTAGCCGCCGTCGATCCTGGACTGCACCGAAGACCGAGGTATGGCGCGGCAATCGGAACCACCGCAACACTTGAATCTCGTCTGCGGGTCAACCCTGTCTTCGTACCAGTCATGGGCGCTGGCCGATGCTGAGGCGGCGACACACACTGCCGTGACAATGAACCTTCGCATGGCATTCCCCAGGGTACTTGGCATGCGCTGCTCGTTCGAGCGTCTATGTTATACCATTGGCCTCCGACTGACCAACTCAGCTCCAGCAAGCGACACCAGCAACTGAAGGACCGCATTGGGTCGGGTTCGGTCGTTCGCAGTGATTGGGTTTTGACCCTTAGAGCTGAGCCTCGATCGCCGCCTTGTCGACGATCGACCACACCTCGACGATCTTCGCGTCGCGGAATTGGTAGATCACATTCTCCGCGAAGGACACGCGCTTGCCGTTGACGGGGAGGCCGAGGAACATTCCCTTTGGCGTGCAGTCGAAGGCGAGCCGGCTCGCGATATAGGGCGGATCGGAAATCAGCATCTGGATGTTGAAATGAAGGTCCGGGATTTCATCGAAGTCCTGCTCCAGCATGGCGCGATAACCCGATAGGCCGAAGCGCCGGCTATTATGGATCGCGCCGTCATCGACGAATTGTCCAAGCTGCGGCCAGTCCTGCCGGTTCAGGCAGGCGATGTAGGCGCGGTAGATGTCGGCGAGGTCGGTCACGGCGATGGCCCTGTTTTATGCTGCTGCGAAGGTAGCGTCCCGGTGTGAGCTTGGCGACTGTCGAGACTGGCTCGAAAGTCACGGCATGGATCCTAGGGTCTCCGCGACGTCGCTGCGCTCCTGCTCCGCCCTAGGATGACGAAGGGAACATCGTTTCGGCCAATCTTGAACGTCTACGATAGCCATCAGCGGCCGCCGTGGAGATTGCGATTTGCCGACATGTGCGATTGGCTACCTTGCCTTCGTCATCCTAGAGCGGAGCAAGGAGCGAAGCGACGCGGGGCAGACCCTAGGATCCATGCCGTAACAGTGGCCGAAGGGCGCTCTGGTGCAGAACAACACTTGCCTTGGTTAGAAAACCCGCGCCTGAACAATGTCTTACCGCCGCATCTTGAATCAAACTCGGAGGTGAACCATGACCCGCCACGTCACCTTCATGACCATCGACGATGCCCAGCATTATACCGAGCAAGAGCGCGCCGCGATTGTATCCGCCTATCCCGCACATGAGCGCGAGGCGCGCGCCAAGGGCATTCCGGTGCTGGGTTCCGGCCGCATCTTCCCGGTGGCCGAGGACCTGGTCGCCTGCGAGCCGTTCCGGCTGCCGCGCTATTGGCCCAGGCTCGGCGCGCTGGATTTCGGCTGGGACCATCCCTCGGCCGCGGTCGAGCTCGCCTGGGATACGGAGGCCGATGTCGTCTATGTCTCCAAAGCCTGCCGCGCTTCGCAGCAGACGCCAGCCATGCAGGCGCTGACGCTGAAACCGTGGGGCGAATGGCTGCCCTGGGCATGGCCGCGCGACGGCCGTCGCGAAACGCTGGAAGGCGCGGGCGTCGCACTCGCCCGGCAGTATTCGGCGCATGGGCTGAACATGCTGACTCGCCACGCGCAATTCCCCGACGGCTCGGTCTCGGTCGAGGCCGGGCTGATGGAGATGCTGGACCGCATGCAGAGCGGCCGCTTCAAGGTGTTCTCGACGCTTTTGCCCTGGTTCGAGGAGTTCCGGCTCTACCATCGTAAGGACGGCCAGGTGGTGAAGCTGCGCGACGATCTGATGGCGGCGACACGCTATGGCGTGATGATGCTGAGGGAAGCGGTGGTCGACCCGGCGGAGTTCAAGGGCGCGAGGCGGAAGGTGGGGCAGAGCGATCCGCTGGGGGCGTTCAGGTAGCGGCAGAGAACCCATCGCATCGCTTCGTCATCCTCGGGCTTGACCCGAGGATCCATGCCGTGACGGTCGCCGAGGAATGCGGCGGATCAGAATTTTGCAAGGTTGCATCGCTCGCAGGTCACGGCATGGATCCTAGGGTCTGCGCCGCGTCGCTTCGCTCCTTGCTTCGCCCTAGGATGACGAAAACCCCATGCCCGTCCGCATCATCCCAGCCACGCTGCGCGACCTCACCTAATCGTCGCCAGTCTGCGGCCCGAAGCCCGCGCCGAGATCGATTGTCAGTTCGATCAGTGGTCGCCGGCCTTAGCGCCGCTGTCGCAGTCAGGCCCGAACTCCTGTATGTTTAGCGGGCAACAGGGAGGATAAGACCATGCCATTATACCTGACCCGGTTCAGCTACACGCCGGCAACATGGGCGAAGCTCATCAAGAACCCCGAGGACCGCCGAGAAGCGGCGAAGCAGTACATTGAATCGGTTGGCGGAAAGTTGCACGGCTTCTGGTACGCCTTTGGGGAGCATGACGGATACAATCTGTGGGAGGCTCCCGACAATGTGTCGATGGCGGCTACGTCACTCGCGATCGGCGCGGGTGGAGCGCTGAGTTCCGTCCAGACGACCGTCCTCCTGACCGTCGAGGACACGCTTGCAGCACTGCAAAAGGCATCGTCGATCAGATATCGACCGCCAGGAGAACAAGCCTAGGCGCCGACCGAACTAAAGACCATCCCGGCATCAAAACTTTGAAACCGCTGGCAATTTTCTGCCAGTCGAGTGCCGCTCTGGTGCGCTCATGACCCTTCGCATCATCCCCGCAACCTTGCGCGACCTCTCCTACGTCGCCGCCAATCTGCGGCCCGAGGACCGGGCCGAGATCGACTGCCAGTTCGACCAGTGGTCGCCGGCGTTGCTGGCGCTGACGGCGCTGCAGGGCTTGGCCTATGTCGCCGAGCTAAACGGCAATCCGGAGGCCGGCTTCGGCGCCGCCGAACAGCGCGGCGGGCTGTGGATCGCCTGGAGCTGGGGCACGCGCCGCATGAGGCGCTGCGTGCCTGGCATCACCGAGTTCTTTCACACCGTGCTCGGATCGCAAGTGGCGGCGCGGGGCGCCTGGCGGGTCGAGGCGCGGGCGCTGGCCGCAAATGATTTGGCGCTGCGCTGGCTTGGCCGGCTGGGCGCCACGCAACGCTGCCTGCTGCCGGGCTACGGCAAGAACGGCGAAGATTTTTTCCTCTACGACTGGACAAGAGAAGGCTGGAACCATGTGTCTCTTTCAAAAACCACCGGAACTGAAGCCGCTGCCGCCGACGCCGACGATTGCCGACAAGGACGTGCAGGCGCGCGAAGCCGCACTTCGGGCTGAACTCGAACAGCGCCAGGGCACTGCAAGCACGGTGAAAACCGACCTGTCGCCCTCAGACCTGACCGGCCAGCGCCGCGTGCTGCTGGGGGTATGACCATGACCGCGATGAAGCGCAGTTTTCGCAGGCGTGTGTGGGACTGGTGGACCTGGCGCCGGCATGCGCGGGTGGTGAAGAGGCGGGGGTAATCTCCCCCCTTGAGGGGGAGATGTCGCCGAAGGCGACAGAGGGGGTCGGTGCGACGGGACGCGACCTTCTAACTGAAAGAGTGTGTTGGCGCTTCAAGCGAGACGACCCCCTCTAGCCTGCCGGCCATCTCCCCCTCAAGTGGGGAGATCAGCAGCTTCTGCGTTTCGCGTAACAGCCCACGGCAATTCGTCATCTCTCAGTGGGTTGACAATCCGGCCTCAGGCGCCATGCTGCACTGCAACATGGTTATCTCGATGACTACCTCGGAATCCGGCATCACAGATATCAGGTCATCGCGCATCGAATGCCTGGACGGGCTTCGGGCGCTCGCGGCGATCTGGGTGCTTGTCGGGCATTGCCTGCTGCTGACCGGCTGGCACGTTCCCATCCTCGGCGAGCCGGATCTCGGCGTCGACCTGTTCATCATGCTGTCCGGCTTCCTGATGGTGTTCCACTATCAGCTGCGCCAGGACAAGGAGCCGTGGCAAAGGCCGGAAACCTGGCTGAAATTCTGGACGCGGCGCTATTTCAGGATCGCGCCGCTGTTCTACGTCATGCTTTTCCTGGCGCTGGCGCTTGGGCCCTATCTCTACGAGTCGAGGATAATCATCGATGATTTCCTGCTTCGGCCGCACCAGGCGCCCGAGCGCTATCTCGACAGCGGCCTGAAGAACATCGTCGCCCATCTCACCTTCCTGTTCGGCCTGGTGCCGAACCTCGCCTACCGCACGCCGCTGCCCGACTGGAGCCTGGGGCTGGAGATGCAGTTTTATGCCCTGTTCCCGGCCGTCATGCTGCTGGTGCGCAGGCTCGACTGGGTCAGGAGCGCGGTGCTGGTGGCGGCGCTCGGCTGCCTCATCGTGTTTGTCATGGGGCTATTGTCGATCCGTTTTCCGATGCCGTCCTTCCTGGCGCTGAAGATGCAGATTTTTCTGTGCGGCATGCTGTTGGCGGGCATCGTGCATCAAAGCCGGCCGCGGCCGTTCCTTTATCTGGCACTGGCGCTGCTGCTGGCGGCGCTGCCGTTTGGCGGTGAATACGGGCTGGGCAAGCTGCTGATCCGTGAAGCGCTGGTGCTGGGCTTCTTCGCCCTGGTTCTCTACCGCATGCTGCCGGGCATGGCCGGACGCGTGGCGAGGGCGATCGCCGTGACACTCAGCAACCGGTTCTTCCATCTGATGGGCGAGCTGTCCTTCAGCATCTACCTGATCCATCTGCTGGTGTTGCAGCCTGTCGCGGCGTTGGTCATCACCGAGTACGGCCACGACCTGGCGGCGCCGCTGCGCTTCGCCATCGTCGTTGCCGTCGTCCTGCCGACGGTGACCCTGCTGTCCTGGATCACCTACAATCTGATCGAGGTCCCCGGCCAGAAGGCGGGCCGCTTCGTCGTCCAGCGCTTCGGGCGGAAAAATCAGCCGGCGCTGGAGACGACGCCGGCGGAGTAGGCGCGAAGCCGGCGGTGAAGCTGCCGATCTCCCCCCTTGCGGGGGAGATGTCCGGCAGGACAGAGGGGGGTGGGAAGGATCGCCAGCCTTTGATTCAGCCTACTGGACAACTATCCGAGGGTATCTGCGATTGGCTGACAGGTCGGAGGGACAGCACCCCCCTCTGTCCTGCCGGACATCTCCCCCGCAAGGGGGGAGATCGGTAGCTCCGGCCGTCAGCCCAAAAAATGAGGCAAAGCATGAGCGATTCCCGCGCCCACGATATCCTGTCGCGCCAGGCCGAACTGGAGAGCGAGCGCAGCCAGTATGAGGCTGTCTGGGAGGCCATCTCCGAATTCTGCGACCCCGACGCGCCCGATGTCTGGAGCGGCCGCAGGACCGGCGTGGCGGATTCGCAGGCCGAGCGGCAGGAGCGGCGCGGCGCCCGCGTCTACGCCAACACCATCAACTCGGCCGCCAACCGGCTGGCCGCCGGGCTGGAAAGCCTGATCATTCCGCAGTCGGAAAAATGGCACGGCCTGTCGACCGCCGCCATGAATGACGAGGAGACCGACGAGGAAAAGGAATGGGCTGAAGCGCTGCGCGATTTCCTGTTTGCGCTGCGCTATTCCGCCAATTCGAACTTCGTGCCGGCGACGCAAGCCTGCCTGCGCAATGTCGTGCGCTACGGCCCGGCCTATCTCTATGCCGAGGAGGGCTTTGGCGGCACGCTGATCCGCTATGCCTCGATCCCGGTGGTCGAGGGCTATCTCGCGCGCAACCGCTGGGGCCAGGTCGACACGTTCCACCGCCGCTACGAGCGTACGGCCCGCCAGGCGGCGCACCTGCTCGGCTACGAAAGACTGCCGGCGCGGATAAAAATGCTGGTCGACGATCCGGCCAAATGCGAGACGAAGATCTCGCTGATCCAGTGCATCCAGCCGCGCGACGAGCGCAAGATGTATCGGCTGGGCGGAAGCTACCAGTATCTCGACACGGCGTTTGCCTCCTACCACGTCATCGAGGACGAGGAGGTGATGGTCAGGGAAAGCGGTTTCCGCTCGTTCCCGGTGTCGTGCTTCAACTGGCGCCGCTACGAGGGCGACCCCTACGGCATCTCGCCGACCATCGAGGCGCTGACCACCGTGCGCGAGGAAAACGCCGTGCGCCGCTCGGGCCTGCGCGCCTTGCAGCAGGTCACCGATCCGGCCACCGCCTCGAAGGCCAGGCTCGACTATGTGCCGGTGCTCAATCCCGGCGAGAACTATCCCGGCCTGATCGACGACAATGGCAGGCCCCTGATTGCGCCGATCGTGACCGGGCAGAACCCGACCTATGCCTTCAACTACGCGGCGAGCCGGGCCGAGGAAATCCGTGACATGATGTTCGTCAATTTGTTCCAGACGCTGGTGCAGAACCCGCAGATGACGGCGACCGAAGCCTTGATCAGGCAGGAGGAGAAGGGCGCGCTGCTCGGTCCCTCGGGCTCGATCATCCAGGCGGGTTTTGCTTCGAACCTCGACCGCGAGCTCGGCATTTTGGAGGATAAGGGGCTGTACGACGAGGACAGCCGCTTCCTGCCGCCGGCGAGCCTGGCCGGCAAGGCGGTGCGGCCGACATTCACCGGTCCGCTCGACGTGCTGCGCCGCTCGGCCGAAGCCCGCGACACCATCCAGGTCGTCACCACCGCCATGCAGATGGCGCAGTTCGATCCCGGCGTCATGGACAACATCGACGGCGACGAGGCGCTCAAGATCGTGCAGAGCGCCGGCCGCAGCCCGCAACGGATCTTTCGCCGCAAGGAGGAAGTCGACGGTCTGCGCGATGCGAGAGCCAAAGCTCAACAGGCGCAAGCCGGCATGGCGGCGATCGCCACCGCCGGCAAGGTCGCCAAGGACGCCGTGCCGGCCGCCGTGCAGGCGCGCGACAGCGGGTTGCTGGATAGTTTGCAGGGGTTGATCGGCGGTCAGGGCGGGCAGCCGGGCGGACAGGGTGGCGGGCAGGGTGCGCCGGTTGGCGCACAGGCCGCGCCCGGCACTCAGGGGGGTGGCGCATGAGCGGCAAACGCTTCGCCCACTCCAGCCAGGCCGGCGGTCCGGTCAAGGCGCGCGACGCGCTGACCAAGGCCTGTCTCAGGGTGTTCTCGGGTCAGGACGGCGAAATGGTGCTGGCCGACCTCACCGCCGCCACCGGCTACTACCGCCGCCCGTCCTATGGCGAGTGGCTGGCCAAGACCAAAACGCCGAACGGCTTCGAACTGCACAGCGCGCTGAGCAATGCGCGGGCCGAAGTGGTGCAGCACATTATGGGGTTTCTGACGCTGGACGAGGCACAGCTAGCGGCGCTGGAGAAGGCGGCGAGGGCAGAGGAGCGGTGAGGGCTTGAAGCTGCCAATCTCCCCCTCGTGGGGGAGATGGCCGGCAGGCCAGAGGGGGGGCGCTGTCCCGCCGCCGGTTCAACGGCCAGATCGCGCAGGCGGAAGACGAGGTGACGGCCAACGCGCGGCCGATGGCAGTGGCCTGCATGAGGCCATGTACGGCCAGGTCGACCCGCGCACCGGCCGGCTGGTCAAATCAGGCCTGTTCGACGCTGCAGGGACTTGTCCGCCAGTCCTTGGATGTGCATGAAATCAAGCCAGTGAAGTTTGGCGGGAGTCCGACCGATGCGTCCAACAAGGTCATTCTGCCCCGCGAAGTTCATCGGCAGCAGATTACGACCTGGTGGAACAAATTGCTGAAAGACATCGGAGAATAGCAGTGGGATATAGTTTAACTGAGGGAGATCTCGATAAACCGGCTGAAGCCGCGCTTGTCGATGGCCTGTCCGCAAACCTGGGAGTGACGCTGCCCAAGGATTACACCAATTTCCTTAAGGAGCATGATGGAGGGGAAGGCTTCATCGGCGACAGCTATATAGTTCTTTTCAAAGCTGAAGAATTGGCCGACTTCAATCGAGAATATGAAGTCGAAAAATATGCACCAGGCATCCTCCTGTTCGCATCGAACGGAGGAGGTGAAGGCTATGGCTGAAGATCCAGCCACGCCAATCGTACGCGTCCCATTCATAGGTATGAATCGGCAATCCGCCGAGACAATAGCGCGAGACCTAGCCGATCTATTTGCTACGCTGGAGGACTTGAAATGAGCGTACAAGATACAGCTTCTCGCTCCAAGGGCATGGAACTGTTCGAGATCAAACCGATTGCGGTTGGCGGCGATCCAGTTAGTTTGGAGAACAAGATCTGGTTGACCAGACAAGAGCATTTTGAAGTGGTGCGCTTCTGGAATCGAACTATCGAAATTCAGCGTAAGGCGGCACTGGAAAAGGCGGGACGAAACGGGGAATAGGGTGCAAGGAGCACTGATCTTGCGGAGGCCATGACGCCTCAGACGGGCAAAGAACCAAAAGATCGCCCGCCACCACAATGTGACGCTCACGCCTCAGCAATTTGCCGAGATGTTCGTGGACAACAATTTCGCGGATTGAGGGCGCCTCCGATTGGCGTCGATGTGATGCTGGGCACCCTACGGCGCCCTCCTCTGTCCTGCCGGACATCTCCCCCACGAGGGGGGAGATTGGCAGTTCCGCGGCCGCAGTCTCAATAATCGTTGTTGTAGTACCGGTCGTCGCAGGGGGCGGTGTAGATGCGGCCGTAGCGGTCCCGGTAGCGGCAGAGCTCTTCGCCGCGCCGCTGCGGCGTGGTCGCGCTGCCCACGGCCGCACCCAGCAGGGCGCCGCCGGCTGCGCCGATAAGCGTGCTTTCGGTGTTGCCGCCAATGGCCTGGCCGACGAGAGCGCCGCCCGCGCCGCCGACCAGGGCGCCCGTGGTGGCTCTCTGCTGGCCTTCGGTCTGCGCACACCCTGCCAGCGCGGCAGTCATGAGCACGGCGGCAATGGCTTTCTTCAGGTTCATGTGAGGTCTCCTCTTAAGCCCTGAGATTATGTTGCGGATCAATGGGTTGGCAAGTGCGGTTGCAATGCGGCGGAACATGGGCACCGCGCCTCACGATATAAGACATGGTTTCTCCGGTCTTGAAGATGATGGTCTATAAACCGGAAAGACCGTGCGCGAACAGCACGATAACGCCTCGATTTGAATCTGGTTGCGAGCGCCTTTCACCGTTCGTCGTTCGGAAAGCCAGGCAATTGGCTTCCCGCGCGCTGTGCGCACCACTTCTCACCCCCATGAATGGAGATACCCAATGACCCGAGGTCTTCCCCGGACGCTTTCCCGTGCCGCCGCCCGCGAGGCCGGACTTGCCCCGCCCAAGTC
Source organism: Mesorhizobium sp. AR10 (assembly GCF_024746795.1). Taxonomy (NCBI): domain Bacteria; kingdom Pseudomonadati; phylum Pseudomonadota; class Alphaproteobacteria; order Hyphomicrobiales; family Phyllobacteriaceae; genus Mesorhizobium; species Mesorhizobium sp. AR10. Next base: position 4,866,422 of record NZ_CP080524.1, on the reverse strand, counting down.
CGGGCTGAAAGCCGTCACCACAGGGCAGGGCGGTTCTTGGCGCACTGTCCTTTCCCTCAACGCCATGCAGGTGCCGGTCACCGATGCGCTGGCCTATGCCAGCCAGAAGCTCTTCGATTTCGCCGACGGCAAGGTGCGCATCAAGGGCGGCACGGCCAGGCTGCAGTTCGCCGTGCTGACCACCCGCGCGTCGACCATCAATGACAATGCCGCACTCACCTGGTCGCTCGGCTCCGCCGCCGCGTCGAGTGCGACGCTGGCCGGCACCATGGTCAATGTGCTGGCCTCGACCGGCCGCACGCTGGACGGCGCCGGCGCTGCTTTGTCGACCGCTTCGACCGCCGATATCGCCGCTGCCGCGACGCTCGACGGCTCGACGACGCCGGTCGACCTCTATCTCAACCTCGCCTTTGCGACCGGCACCGACATCGACGCCGACGGGACGTTGGCCGTGACGGGAACGATCACGCTGCTGTGGGAGAACTGGGGGGATAATGCGTAGCGTCTAATCTCCCCCCTCGAGGGGGAGATGTCGCCGAAGGCGACAGAGGGGGTCGGTGCGACGGGGCGCGACCTCCAGCGACAGACGAGGTCGGCGCTTTACGCGCTGGTACCCCCTCTGTCCTGCCGGACATCTCCCCCTTAAGGGGCCTGTTGCGTTACTAGGGTGGGAGGGCAAGAGGAGAAGTAAGGGCCAATTCGGAGTGCCCTTCGGCGCGGGCCTGTCGCCGGATGGGTTAGGGTTTGGCGTGTTGGGCGGATTTCGGGCGCAGTGCGGCCCTGGATCAGGTCGCCAGCGTCACCCAGCGGCGCATGTTGAAGGCCATGACGGCGATGAGAACCTGCCCAGCCGCCTTGGCCAAGCCGCGATAGCGGATGGCGCGAAGCCGCATGCGGTTCTTCCATGTGGCAAAGGTGGTCTCGACAGCGAAACGCTGCCGCGCGATCAGCCGGTTGAAGCGCTGCAGGCGCGCCGGCAATTGCGGATGATGCTTGTTGGCCCGCCGCATCAGCCGCGGCTTGATCCCACGCTCCTTCAGCGACAACTCGCGCGCCTTGGTATGATAGGCCGCATCCGCCAACACCGCGCCTTCGTCGCCACAGATGAGATGGTCTGCTTCCACCGTGTCGTTGACGTTGGCCGCCGTCGTCCTCACCCGGCGGATCAGGCCGGACCCCTGGTCGACGCCGACATGCGCCTTGTAGCCATAGGAGGAGCCAGGCTTGCCCTGCCGGCGCGTGAAGCCGGCATCGGGATCGCCAGCCTCTTGCGCCGCTCCACTGGGCGGCCGTGCCGCTGCCGTCTCGATAACGGTGGCGTCGAGCATCGTGCCGCGCCGCAGGATCAGCCCCGCCTTGTCCAGCTGATGGTCCAGTTCGCCGAACAGCTTCTCCAGAAGCCCGGCCTCGACGAGAAGATTGCGAAAGCGGTTGAGCGTGGTGTGGTCGGGCACCGTCTCCTCGAGCGTCAGGCCGACGAAGCGCCGAAACGACAGCCGATCGGCGAGCGCCTCCTCCAACTCGCTGTCCGACAGCCCGTACAAGGACTGCAGAAGCAGTGCCTTGAACATCACCAGCGAACTGTAGGCAGGACGGCCCGGGCCGCCGGGCGAGCGCAGCCGCGCCAGGATCTTCTCGAAGCGATACCACTTCACAAGCGACGACAGCCGGTCCAGCCGCCCGCTCCGACCAAGACCCTGCGGAAGCAGAGCCTCCACAAAACTGAACTGCCCGCTCGGCTTCGTCGTCATCGAACGATCCTCCTGTCAAAAACAGGGAATCACAACCAGCCAATTTTGCAACAGGCCCTTAAGGGGGGAGATTTCAAGCCTCGCCGCCGGCCCTCATCGCCAGCTTTTGATATCAACAAAGGAATCCACTCATGACAGATCTGGCAGACGCCGGGTCCGTGGCTGCGCACATGCAGCCGGCGGGCAACCTTGCACGGCCTCCGGCCAACGGGGACAACGGGTCCACCCCGCCGGCCGGCAAAAGTTGGTTTGACGGTCTTTCCGAAGGCAACCGCAAGCTCGCTGAAGCGAAGGGCTGGACCAAGGCCGAAAACCTCGATCGGGTTTTCACCTCCTATGCGGAGCTGGAGCGGCAGCAGGGTGAGAGCCTGCGCGTTCCCTCAGCTGACGCATCTCGGGAAGACTGGGACAGGTTCCATGCCCGGCTGCCCGAGACCATGCGTCCGCTGACATTGCCCGAAAAGGTCGAGTACAGGCGCCCCGACGGGTTGCCCGAGAACTTCGCCTATTCGGATGAGCTCGCCAACGCGTCCAAGGCGTGGGCGGTCGAAGCCGGCGCTACCCCCAAAGTGGCGCAGGCCTATCACGACCGCTTCGTCGGCTACATGGCCGAGCAGGCCGCGCGCCAGGAGATCGCGCTTGCCCGCTCGGTCGAGGCCACGCACGACGATCTTGTGAAGGATTGGGGACCGACCGACAGCGATGGCTTTCGCCAGCGACTGGAGGTCGCCAACCGGGCGATGAAGAAGCTTGGCCTGGTCGATGCCTACAAGGCGAAGGGTATCCTTCTGCCGGATGGGGCGCTGACCGATCCGCAGATCGCCAAGGCGTTCCATGCCATCGGCGAAGCGATGTTCCGCGAAGACACGATCGACGGCGGCACGGCCTTGAGTGGAGGCAATCCCTTCAAGCGCAACGCCGCCGGCGAACGCAACATTTCGGCGATTTCAGCCCTTGTCAAAAGCGACCCCGCCCGCGCCCGGCGGCTCGCGTGGGAAGCGGGCGAAAATCCGGATCTCTGGATGCCCAACAACCCGCTCTGATCTCGACGCATCAGCCGTCAATCAACCAACCTGAAGGAAGACAGAAATGGCAGACGCCTATACCCGCATCGCGGACGCGATCGTTCCGTCCGTCTATGCGCAATACTCGTTCGAGGAGCATGTCCAGTCGCTCGAGATCTACCAGGCCGGAATCCTCTTCTCCGACCCGGCCATCGCTTCGAAACTCTCCATGGGTGGCCGCTCCGTTGACATGCCCGGCTGGAAGGATCTCGGCAACGATCCGTCCGAGCCGGTCAATGACGATCCGGCAGACTCGATCGAGATGAAGAAGATCGGCTCGCGCCGCGAGGTCGCCGCCCGCAATGTCCGCGCCCAGGCGTGGGGCGTTCCGGACCTGACTTCGATCCTTGCCGGCGACGACCCGCAGAAGCTCATTGTCCGCCGCCAGACCGAATACTGGCAGCGCGCCAACAAGCTGACGCTGCTCGGCATCCTGAAAGGGGTGCTGGCCGACAACATCGCCAATGATGCCGGCGACCTCGTCCGCGTCACCGGTGCCTCCATCGTCGACACCGACATCATCGAAGCCGCCTACCTGATGGGCGACCGCGCGGACAAGTTCAAGACGATCTGGATGCACTCCAAGCAGATGAAGGCGCTGAAGCTCGCCGACCTCATCGACTATGTGCCGTCCTCGCAGCAGGGCGGGCCGCTGATCCCCTACTACATGGGTCTGCGCGCCGTCATCGACGACGACATTCCGCAGGCTGCGGGCGTCTACACCGCCTTCATGTTCAAGGACAAGGCGATCCTGTGGAACGAACTGCCGGTCAACACCGAAGGCGGGCCGCTGGAGTTCGACCGCAAGCCGCGCCAGGGCCATGGCGGTGGCGTCACCGAAATGGTCGGACGCCGGCATTTCGTGCCGCATGTGCCGGGCACCCGCTTCCTCGACGCATCTTCGGCCGGCGAATTCGCCACAGATGCGGAACTGGCGCTGGCGGCGAACTGGGACCGCACGGCCTCCAGCGTCAAGAACATGACGTTCATCGCGCTGAAGACCACCGAAGCCTGACGAGGCTGAGGCCAAAGGGGCGGGGGCGACAAGCTCCCGCCCGGTTGGCGCCGGGCGTCCATTCCGCTCAGCCCGAAAGCAAAGAAATGCCTGTAACGAAAGAGCGGCTGGCTATGTTGCCTTTTTCACAGTCAACGACACGAATTTGTTACACAAAAGAGCGACGCTGATGTGTATGGGCAGGGAGGCAACGGTGAATATGACTTACAAGGCAGTTCAGGAAACGCTCCGGGCGGCGGGAATTGTTATCAGCAAAAAGGGCGAGACCCATCGCATTAATTTCTTCAGCGGCCTCGAAGACACCGCGCATTACACGACAAGTCTTCAAGACGCTCTGGACAAGGGTCTGGCCATGGCGAAACCGCAACGTCCACAACCCAGTCTGCAACGTCCACGACCCGGTCTGCGGGTTGCGAACTGGTCCTGATCCGATACCGCCTGTAGCTGTAAAGGCCAGACCTTCGTCAAAGGCCTAATCTTCGTCGCACCGAAGACCGTCGATACCTAAGCGGGTGAGATGCACCCGCTCTGTCCTGCCGGCCCCTGAGCGAACGCGACTTTGCTCTGAGCCGATTTGCTCCATCCACCATCCCCAGAAATCCCAGCCGCCTCACAGCGGCTTTTTGTCGTGGAGGCTACCCATGCCTTTTGCCCGATCCACCACGCTGACGGAGGCCTGATGCCATGGCCATCACCCCGCTCGACATCGCCAACATGGCGCTCGCCGTGCTCGACGAGGCGCCGATCGACAGCCTCGACCAGGACGTCAAGGCGGCGCGCCTGCTCAACCTGCATTTCGACCTCGCGCGGGAAGCCGAACTCACCAAGCACGCCTGGGTGTTCGCCATCCTGTCGGCCAGCGTTCCCGGCGCCGATACCGGCAGCGGCGATTGCACCTTGAATTTTGCCTTTGAATTGCCTGCCGATTGCCTGCGGCCGCTGCCGCTGACCCACAATGGCGAGCCGGACGGTGTTGCGATCTCCTGGCGGCAGGAGGCCGGGCTGATCTATTCGGATCAACCCGGTCCGCGCCTCATCCGCTACGTCGCCAATCTGACCGATCCGAACGACTGGGACGCGCTGTTCACCGAGGTGCTGGTGGCCGCACTCGCCATCAAGATCGCGCATCCGCTGACCCACAAGTCCGGCATGATCGACATCGCCCGCTCGGCCTATGACCGGGCGCTCGACGCGGCCTTCACCGCACAAGCCATCCAGCGCGGCGGCCGCTTCTACACCGCGTCCTGGGCGCAGCAGCGCGGCGACTTCCGTTTTTGATTTTTCGCATCTCGTTGTCCCAAACCGCTTCACACCCTCGGGTCGAGCCCGTGGGCATGCTTTTGGCCGACATGTTTTGAGGGTTTTGCGCTGATGACCACGCTCTATCCGGTCCAGGACCACTTCACCCGTGGCGAGATCTCGCCACGGCTGCACGCACGGGCCTCGCTCGATCTCTATCGGGCAGCGCTTTCCAAATGCGAAAACTTCGTCACGCTGCCGCATGGCGGCATCCGCAAGCGCGGCGGCACCTATTTCGTCGGCGAGGTGAAGGCGTCGCAGAAGAAGACGCGCGCCATCCCGTTCATCTTCTCCTCCGAGCAGGCCTACTGCCTAGAGTTCGGCGACCTCTATATCCGCGTCTATGCCTATGGCGCCCGCGTCGGCACGGTGGAGGTCGCTTCACCCTATCTGGAGGCTGACCTGTTCGATCTCGCCTATGTGCAGTCGGCCGACCAGATGTGGATCACCCATCGCAACTATCCGCCCAGGGTGCTGACCCGCACCGCGCACACCACATGGACGCTGGACGACTATCCGTTCGAGGACGGTCCCTACGACGATCTCAACGACACGGCCACGACGCTGACGCCGGCAGACTATGGTTCGCTTACTCCCATCATGACCTCCAACACGGCCCCATCCGGCACGGTGTCGAGCTCTTGGGGCGGCGCTGGAGCGTGGCAGATATTCGACAAGGACGACGCGACCGGGGACGGCGATTCCGGCGCAACAACGGGGTATGTGCAGTACCGATTGGCCGGTGGCGGCCAAGCCATCGTCGAAAACTATTCCATGACGGCATCGAACACGGTCAGCGTCGACCGTACACCGACAAGCTGGCAGGTGCAGGGCTCCAACAATGGCTCGACGTGGACAACGCTGGATACCCAGCGCGGTCAAACAGGATGGACCTCCGGCGAAACCCGATATTTTGAGTTCTACAACAAGACGCCATTTGAATATCACCGGTTCCTTTGGAACGGCACGGACGGGACGGTAGTCGCCAGCCTGATCTACGACCTCGCGTTCAACAAGGCGGCTGCAAGCCAGACGCCGTTCAACCTGACAGCGTCCTCGACAACTGGCATAAACGGCGGGACCGGGTTCCAGACTACGGACGTTGGCCGCGCCGTGCGCTTGCTCGGATCGGATGGCCGCTGGCGCTGGGCGAAGATCATGACGCGGACCAGCACGACTGTCGTCACGGTCCAACTCTATGGCTTCGCTCTGCCCGATCTCAGCCCGATCACCCGCTGGCGCCTCGGCACCTTCGTTCCGGGCAAATATGTCGAGAGCGGTTCACTCTATGAGGAACGCCTGGCCTTCAGTCGCAAGTTCTCGGTCTATGCTTCCGCGACCGGCGATTTCGACAATTTCGCGCTGGGCGAGAAGGACGATGACGCACTGGAATTCGTCCAGGCCGGCGGCGGCCAGGCCAACGACATCGTCTGGATCGCCGATTCCGACGGCGCGCTGCTGATCGGCACCTCCGGCGGCATAAGGGCACTGTCGGGTTCGGGCATCGACGAGGCGCTGACGCCGTCCTCGTTCAAGAACCGGCGCTCGCGCACTTTCGGCTGCGCCCGCATCCGCCCGGTCGATGCCGGGCAATCGTTCCTCTATGTCACCCGCTCGCGCAAATCGATCGCCGAGCTGACGCAGACTTCGGCAGCCAAGTTCACATCCGACGACATCGGCCAGATCTCCGAGCACATCCCCAAGCAAGGCGTCGTCGAGCTGGCGTTCCAGACCGATCCCGACCCGATGCTGTGGTTTCCGCTCGAAAATGGTGAGCTCGGCGGCTACACGCACCAGCCCTCTCAGGACGTGCGCGGCATGCACCGGCATCGGTTCGGCGGTTCGTTCTCCGGCTCGGCCCCTGACTCCAATTGGGGCATCGTCGAAAGCGCTGTCGTGACGCCGGGACAGAACGGCGTCGACGACATCTGGCTGGTCGTCAAGCGCAGCATCGGCGGGGTGACCAGGCGCTACATCGAGATCATGACGCCGCCGTTCGAGTATGGCAGCCTCGACGACGCTTTCCAGGTCGATTGCGGGCTGAGCTATTCTGGCGCAGCCGTCAACGTCGTCTCCGGCCTCGGCCATCTCAACGGCCAGTCGGTCGACGTGCTGGCTGGCGGCAAGGTCTATCACGGTCTGCCTGTCGCGTCCGGCCAGGTGACGCTGCCGGGTGGCGCCACCGCGGCCAAATGGCAGGTCGGGCTCGGCTACCAGTCCGAGGCCAACACGCTGGAGCTCGATGTCGGCGGCCGCGACGGCTCGATCGTCGGCCGCCGCAAGAAGGTGGCCAAAGTCATCCTGTCGCTGCTCGAAACCGACACCACCGGGCTCGAAGTGCAGTCCTTCATCCGCGGCCGCTGGGAGAGCGTGCGCATGCCGAGCATCGTCGCCCCCGACGGCAAGGCCAGCCTGTTCACCGGCAATGTCGAGGTGCCTATCGACGACAGCTGGGAAGGCCAAGGCCGGGTGAAGATCCGCCACGTCAATCCGACGCCGTGCACGATCCGCGCGTTCACGCCGGTGTTCGATGCCGAGCCGTAGATAATCTCCCCCCTCGAGGGGGAGATGTCGCCAAAGGCGACAGAGGGGGTCGTCTCGCACAGGGTGCCGCCTGCATCTGTCGCAGGAGGTCGCATCCAGTCGAACCGACCCCCTCTGGCCTGCCGGCCATCTCCCCCTCGAGGGGGGAGATAACACTCCATCCACCACAAGGACGCACCCAATGACATCCCCCCATGCCGAAGCCCTCGGCAGGGCGCGGACGGCTGCCGATTTCGCTGCCGTCATCGCCTTGCTCGACACCGACCTCAACGACGCCATCGCCCGCAAAAGCGAGCTGCAACAGGCCGAGGATCGCGCCATCTTCGGCGATGGCGACCTGGCCGCCGCGCGGTCAGCGCTGGACGACTGCAACGCCACCATCACACTCCTGGAAAAAACCATCGACACCGCTGGCAAGCGCCGCGCCGAGGCCGCGCAAAGCGAAGCCCGGGCCGATATCGCGGCGCTCGGCGAGGAGATCAGCGCCAAGGCGGCAGCCCTTGGCGAGCGCTGGAAGAATGTTCACCGGCTGATCGAGCAGCTGCGCCAGGAATTGTTCGAGGCCGATGCGCTGAGCCGCGCCATTGCCACCGCCAACGGCCTGTTCGACGCCGCCGGCGTCACGGACCTGAAGGTCAACCTGACCGCCACCCGCCGCGCCACCATGGCCGGCGCGCGCGCCGCGGCACCCGCCCGCCTCAGCCGCGCGGCGCTCCAGGCTGACAGGCTGCTGCTGACCTTCCTCAGTCCCGGCGGCGCGCTCGACCCGCGCCCGGCGATCGGTGCGCCGGTGGAAGGCGTCAAAAGCAAGTTCATTCCCGCAAGCAAACCGACAAACACCCCCTTGGGCGAGAGAGGTTGACCATGTGCACACTTGCCCTTCTCGGCACCGTACTTTCCGTCGGCGGCGCGCTGGTCGAAGGCCAGCAGTCCAAGCAGATGGCCGACTACCAGGCCAGGGCCTATGAGCAGCAGGCGCAGGCCGACGCCCGGTCAGCTGCCTTCGAACAGGGCCAGGAGCGCCACAAGCAGGATCTCTTGCAGGCGCAGGCGCGCGCCCAGGCCGGTGCTTCCGGCGTCGGCATTGCCGGTTCGCCGACCGAGGTGCTGGCCGCCAACGCCAGGCAGGGCCAGCTCGACCTCAAGGCGATCCAGTACGGCTCGCAGCTGCGCCAGAACAATCTGAGCACGCAAGGAGCCATCTCGCGCTTTTCCGGCAAGCAGGCGGTGACCGCCTCGATCTTCAAGGCCGGCGGTAATCTCGTCGGTGGCCTCTCCAAAATCCCGACCACGGGCCTGACCTCGAGTTCCGTGGCGCCGGGCAATGCCGTGCTGTTCGGCACCTCTCCCTTCAGGACCCCCTCTTTCTTCAGAAGTTCTTGGGCAGGAAACACCTAAATGGCGACCATTCCCCTCCAGCTTGCCCAGCGCCGGCTCGATACCGGCAATGTGGTGCAATACCCCAGCGGTTCGCTGGTCGGCGCCGCCATGCAGGGCTTTGGCGACGAGCTTTCCGCCGTCGCTGAGCGCTACCGGCAGCGACAAGAGCAGCAGGAAGCGTTCGACGCCGAGATCGTTCGCCGGCAACTGGACGGCCGGATCGCCCAGGCTGAGAACGACGCGACCCAGAACGCGCCGGCCGACGGCAGCGGCCTGCATGACACGATGTATGGCCAGGTCGACCCGCGCACCGGCCAGGTGATCAAGCCCGGCCTGTTCGACACGTTGTTCGACGGCACCTTGCCTCAAGTTCCCGAGAGCGAGCGCGGCAACTTCATCAAGCACAAGGAAATCCTGCGCGCGGCCGGCTCGGTGCGCATGGCGGCACGACAGCAGGCGCGCCGCGACGACTATGAGCAGGGTGAGTGGTCGAAGGTGCAGGACGCTTCACTTAGCGCCATCGCGCAGAGCGACCCGAACGACACCGCAACGTTCGAGGCGATCATGCAAAGCGGGCTCGACCTGATTGGCAAGATGGGCAACCCGGTGGCAAGGCAAGCGGCCGAAGCTGCTTGGCGCAGCAAGACGGCAGAAGCGCTCGCTAGGCGATGATCGCCCGAGACCCGGCCCGCGCTGCCGAATGGCGTGGCGCCACGCCGGCCGCGAAATCTGCGGATGGGGTATATGCGATATCGTCGGCCGACAGGCCGGCACTACGAACCGCTTCCCTTGAGGCGAGAATTGCGCGCGTTTTGATGGACTGGTTTAGTGGCGGGGAAGAACGTCTGCAGGACTTGCAGGCGCTCGCTCTCGCTAGAGAACTGGGTAGGGTGGTGGAACAAGCTAGCCTTGATGACGAATGAATAGGCATCGATCCCTAGCGCTTGTATGGCGTCGCATAGCTCAAAGAAGTCTTTTTCCGTATAAACCATGCATTTTTCAAGGACATCGTCCCTTGGTGCCGATTTCGATATAGCACCTAGGATAATGTTTTCAGGCGGGCAATTGATAAGGCCGTTTGGGTATTTTAGTGATACTCCCCAAAGGCAATGAACAATTCTGTTTCTCTGTCGGGCGCAGGCACGGTACTTCCTAAGAATGTCCACAAACGCAGACTGGTAGGCTTCAGGAAGCTGAGTATTGACCGCTGCCGAGAGAGCTGCCTCTTGTGCCGCCGATCCTGTTAACGCCAGATACATGTGAACGCCGGCATGGGCCTCGGCATCAAGCGTTGCCGCTAGAACTAAGCCAAGATGGATTTGCACCTTGGCCCATTCGGCAGATACTCGCACGATCCAAGGTGCGAGCTTTGGGCGCAACGCTCCGGCGTTGGCTGTCCAAGCTAGATCATCAGGCCAGCGACGCAACGGCTGAGGCATTAAATGACTCCTACGGACAAAGCCGCCGACGATCAGAAATTCAACGAGAAGCTGAAGCGGATGCTCAAGACGCCGCCGAAGCCGCACAACACTTCGGCGGAAGAGAAGCCTGACAAGAAAACCGCTAAAGATCGTTCCGAAAATGAAGTTGCGTCAAGCCGGTCGTAAAGTCGACAGCGATACGAAAGCGCGCGAGCAAGTCACGACCGATGAGAACGTCGTGCGGATCAGCAAGCGAAGTAAGCGCGGCGACATCAAGTTCCATGTCCATCGCGGGCGTGTACAGCCGGACAGCGAAGATACTGGCGGTTATTGGTTCTCGCCCAGCCTCATGGATTTGACCGACGTCGATTGGCTTGAGAGCAAGCAGCTTGGCAATGCGGGCGCTGATTCCACAACCGGCAGCGCCGGTGTCGATCTGAGCCAAGACACTAAGCTTGGGGCTACTGAGATCGATCCCGCCAATCTCAATGCGGATTGTCGGACCGTACTTGAGCAAACTGTTGATCGATTGCTCAAAGCTGAACTTGGTCCAAATGGGTTTTTTATCATCTGTCATCGCGACGCTTTCGAAGTGCAAGGGACCTGCGCACCTTATGCTTAGGCGATACCAGCTTCACCAATCCGCCATTGTCTCCATTTTGCCGACAGTGAACAAAATAAGAACAAAAGAGTCAACCCTAGCTTGACGAGCGAGGAATATGTTCCTCATTTCTAGGCATGCCGGAGCAACCAGAGAAATGGCCGAAGGGCGTCCCATGGACCTTGATGCATGCCCACAATGCCGGGCAGGTAGCCCGCATTCGATGCGGGCATTGCAACGTCAAGCGCTTCTATAAGCCGCTCGAACTGCGGGAAGTCATTGGCAACGTCACCATCGAGCAGGTGCGGGCCAAAGTTCGCTGCGAAAAGTGCGGAAACAAGGACTCGATGAACGCCGAGCTTTTCCACCCGGTCGGGCAGGAACTGGAAACCATCCGTTTCCGGCGTCTGGTCGAAATCAGATGGGAGCGACGAGTAATCTGGAAAGACGAGTGAGGCCGAGCGCATCCTCGATAATTGCCAACCCCACCATCAAGCCTCGCTTTCGCGGGGCTTTTTTCATGGAGCAAGCCTTATGGCCCGACCTGCAACTGCCGCCGTTCGCCTGTTGACCGGCGAACGCGAACCCGTGCGCCTGGCGAGCACGGCCAACATCGCCCTTTACGGCCTGCAGACCATCGACGGCGTGGCGGCCGAAGTGGGCGACCGCGTGCTGGTCAAGGACCAGGCCGACGCGACGCAGAATGGCATCTACACGGCGAGCGAAGGCCATTGGCTCCGAGCCGCCGATGCCCGCAGCGCCCGCACCCTGCAGAAGGGCACCACCGTGCATGTGCAGCAGGGCACGGCTTCGGCCGGCTTCGTCTATGTCTTCGAAACGTTTGATCCCGTGATCGGCGCCGATGCCATCACGCTCGCCTTCTATCTCTCGGACGACACGCTGGGCGACGTGGTGGGCGCGGCCAGCGCTGCCGCCGCCAGTGCCGCCGCGGCGCTGACCTCGAAGAACGCCGCCGCCACTAGCGCCACCAATGCCGGCACTTCCGCCACCGCCGCCGCCGGCTCGGCCACATCAGCTTCCGGTTCCGCCACGACGGCCGCGACCAGCGCCACCAATGCCGGCAACTCGGCAACGGCTGCATCCGGCTCGGCGTCGAGTGCTGCGACCAGCGCCGCCAATGCTGGGAATTCGGCAACCGCCGCGTCCGGTTCGGCGAGCGCGGCCTCGGGCTCGGCCACGGCGGCGGCGACCTCGGCGACCGATGCGGCGACCTCGGCCACCAATGCCGCGACAAGCGCGTCCGCGGCGGCGACCTCGGTGGCGGCGCTTGGCTACACCTTTTCCACGACCACCACCGATGCCGACCCAGGCAACGGCACGTTGCGGCTGAACAATGCGAGTGCTGCCTCAGCGACCGCCGCCTATGTCGACAATCTCGACGCCGGCGGCGTCACGGTGACCGGCATCCTCGACGCGTTCGACGACAGCACCAACACCGTCAAGGGCCAGCTGACGCTGCGCTCCAAGGTTTCCGCCGCCATCTCCTATGTCTACAACGTCACCGGCTCGGTGGTGGACGGCAGCGGCTATCGCAAGCTGACGCTGGCCTATGTCAGCGGCTCCGGTACCTTGCCGACGACGGCCAACGGCATCTGGCTGACATTCGACCGCGCCGGCGACAAGGGCGCGGATGGGGCAGGGACGGGGGATTTCAGCGGGCCGGCCTCTTCGGTGACCGACAACATCGTCACCTTCGCTGGTACAACGGGAAAGGTGGGCAAGGATAGCGGTGTCGCGGTGTCGAGCCTGGCGCCGAAGGCCAGCCCGACGTTTACGGGAACGCCTGTCGCGCCGACTGCCGCGCCCGGAACAAACACCACGCAAGTAGCGACTACCGGCTTTGTCAAGGCGGCGGTCGATGTCGTGCTTGGTGGCGTGTCGGCAGCGTTTGACACGCTATCGGAGATCGCCACCGAACTCGGCCTGAAGGCCTACATCGCCAGCCCTACCTTCACTGGAAGCCCGGCGGCTCCCACAGCAGCACCGGGCACCAACACGACTCAGCTGGCCACTACTGCCTTTGTTGCGGCGGGTCTCGCGCTCAAGCTGAACTCCTCGGGAGCTCATCTTCAATCGGCTTATGAGAGTCCGCAACAAACGATCGCGGCGGCCGGCGCGCTGACACTGGCCCATGGTCTTGGTGCCAAGCCGAAACTCTGCCTCGCTGTCCTGCAATGCACGACAGCTGAGATAGGCTATTCGATTGGCGACGAGGTTTTTATCAGCCCAAGCCATCATGGCGAAGGCGGCCTGAGCAGAGGTCTTTCCATCGTTCCGGATGCGACAAATATCAATATAAGATATGCCTCTGCCAATCCGACGTTCATCGTCATTCGCAAGGATACGGGAGTGACTGCTGTAGCCACAAACGCGAACTGGCGGCTTGTAATTAGGGCGTGGCTGTAGACCTGAAATGCCTCGCGACAAAGTGTTCGATCGGGCCAGTCAGCGCATCGGCCTCTCGTATGATCTTGTCATCATCCCAACCCCACCAACGGATTGCGAGCAATATTGAGATTGTTTCTTCGGCGAAGCGATATCGGACAATTCTCGCCGGGTTCCCAACGACAACCGCATAGGGTGGCACATCCCTGGCGACCACCGCACCAGCTCCGATGACGGCACCGTGGCCGATGTCTACCCCCGGCAATATGATTGCTCGCGAGCCGATCCAGACGTCGTTGCCGATATTCACACCGGCCCGCTTCCTGGCATTCCCGGCCGGTGAAGGCCTTCTGAGCATCTGTATGTGGATCGGGAACGATGTCGCGCAGTCCATCGAATGATTGCCAGAGCACATGATTACGACGTCGCCTGCGATCGAGCAAAAGGAACCGATACTCAAGGCTGCCTCTGCGGACTGCATGAAAGCTGTGTCCTTCGTCACTCCGTAGGTGTGGCGGCCAACGGTCATGCCTGCTGGCAGGAGGTACCTCTCTCCAAGGATGTGATGTCTTCGCAGCCAGTTGGATAGTTTCGACAAAGGAAAATCTCCTATGGCAACAAATATTTCATCGATGCAAACGGCATCAACCTTGGCGGCTTCGATGATGTTGAGCCGCGAGAAGGAGCTGTTGAAGTACCAATTGCACCTGATTATGCGCGCCAAGACCGCTAGCTGAAAGACGTCGCTTTGTCGGCGACTATTTGCGTCATCCTGACCTAAAATTCGAACGCATCATTCGTATGGATCAACGCGTCCATCCGGGTGTTGCCTGAGCGCTCTGATGTTGGCTCCGTGCCACCTGTGCCGGCACATTCCGAACAGTGAACAGTTGTGCCGGGGCACATTTGGCGATGCGTCCCTGCAGGGCAGCAGTTCCCATTCGAACCGCGCCATTTCGAGCACTCGAAAACCCTGCCGGTGCCGCCACAGCACTGGCACTCAACCACTTCTGAAAACGACAAACCCATCTTGCCCAAACCTGGCGTTGCCGCGCAACGCCCCAAATGACCACCGGCAAGCGGCCCCCCGCTGCCTTCGAGGCAATGTAGTCGATGGTAATTAAGGTTTTTCTAAAACGCCAGTTTTGGTGTTCAACAGGCTGTGGAAAGGCATCCGTTCGAGCAATTGACAAATCGGCGCACATGGTGCTGAGCGCAAGGCGGAAATCCTTTCAAGCGCCGACCGTGCAGCGAAATGAGAATTGGTGATGAGATCTAGAATTCTGAAGAGAACCGCCGATTTTATCAACCGCAGCGAATTCGTCGGCAAGGCGAAATCCATCCGCAACGGTCTATCGTCGCTGATTTATCAGGCCAAGGGAGCCAGACGGGGGCGGGAATTCTCGCGCCTTTTGCAAAGATCCGGGTCGTCCAGGGTTTGCTTCACCATCGCTTTCAACACGCCGTGGGTCATCGACGCACTGACCAAGGCATGGCAGATGCATTCGCCGGGATTGGCGCTCGTGGTCATCGACAATTCAACCGACGATGCGGCGAGACAACAGATTGAAAACATATGCTCCGCCAGAGGCGTGCCTTACCTCGGATTGCCCAACCGTCGCGAGCCCAATTGGTCCCGTTCGCACGGAACGGCGTTGACCTGGGTGTTTCACAACATCGTAAGGCACCTTCGGCCGGAACTGTTCGGGTATATCGATCACGATTGCTTCCCTGTTGCGCCCTTCGACATTCCGGCCCGCATGGAAGGCAAGGCCGTCTATGGTCTGGTGTTGCCTGCTACTGAGAATTTCCGCTACAAGCCGAGCGAAGATGAAACCAAATGGCATCTTTGGGGAGGTTTCTGCTTCTTCCGGTTTGCCGCCGTCGAGGGATTGAATCTGGACTTCGGCCCGCGCATGGAACTCGGCCTGGACACAGGCGGCGGCAACTGGCTGCCGCTCTATTCGCGCTTGGCGGACGCTGATGTTTCAGCCGCGCTCGAGGAGCCCGTTGCTGTCGTGCTGGCCGGCGCAAGGGGTGAGCATCAGATGCTGGACGCCGCGTTTTTCCATCTGGGGGGCTCTTCTTACGCCGCCCAAAAGTCTCGCCATCATCGCACGCCGCAACATCGCGAACTGTTGCGCGATTATGTCTGGGATCGCTTTCTTGGTGGTGCCCAGGACCGGATTGCCAACGATTCCTGATCTTTTGTCAAAAATCTGCCGGGCCACGACAGAGCTTGCGCCAGCCAACGGCTGCTCGCAGCCGTGGAGGAGAGCCTGAACGTCGCCTCTGGATTTTCGCGATCCGAAACACTAGACACCAGCCATGATGGAGTTTCCAGCCGACAAGGTTTTCGTTCGCATATGCCACGTCAAACGCGGCTACGAAGATCGGGAACGCCATATTTTGAAGGAGTTTGGTCGGCGCGGTGTGCCGGTGCATTTCTTTCTCGACTGGGACATCCCGGATGTCACGGAGGATATCAGGCAATCGTTTGTCGGGTCGGGCAAGTTGCTGCCATCTGAAGTTTCCCTCGCCCTCAAACAGGTCAGCATATGGCGGGCGTTTCTCGAAACAGACAAGCCTTTTTGCCTGGTGTTTGAGGATGATGTGTTCCTAGCCCCCGACTTCGTCGCCAAATTCAACGAGTGTATAGCTGAGTTCGGCAGTCCGGACCGAAAGGCTGTCGTCTATCTCGGCAGCGGCAGCAACTACTATGTGCCGCGATGGAAGTTGCGGAAGGGCCAGAGGCTCTATCCGGCGCTCCATGCGCGCTGTGCGGATTCCTATCTGATTACGCGCTCGGTCGCCCAGGCTCGCTGCGACTGGATTGCCGAACACAAGGTTTCCAGGCCGATCGACCATCAGATCGAGCATATCGATGAGAAGCTGGGCATTGAAATGCTCTGGTTCGAGCGGCCGATCGTCGAACAGGGAAGCCAGAACGGTGCGTTCCATAGCTCTGTGGCAGGAAACGCTCGTCGCTTGTGGTTCAAACGGATTGGCTGGAGTTGGAAGAAAGCCACTCGGCGCTTCTTCGGCCATAATGCGCGCAGCTAAGGTCGCTCCCTCTAAGCGAGCGACCTTAGCCGGCGCCAGGTGGTCAGACTTGCCAACTTCCTCAAGTATGTGGAATTGTTGAAGTCGGAGGGGTGGATGCAGATGCGAGTAACGCTTGTTCTAATGGGCGCCATTCCTTGTAAAGGCTATGGCGGTATTGAGCGGCAGGTTGACTGGCTCGCAACTGATCTGGTTCGTCTGGGTCATCATGTCGCGGTTGTTGCGGCGCCAGGATCAAGCCACCCGCTCTGCGAAGTTCGGCACGCCTCGACCGAAGCCGAAGTGAGAGCGGCGATCCCCGCCGACACGCAGATTGTTCATACCCACAGTTGGCCTATCGATTTTCACATCCCGACTTTGACTACCCTGCGCGAGATTTTGCCCAGTTTACCTGATATGCCTAACCGGAGTTTTCTCAGCGCTAACCATGCTCGCGTCTATGGGCGCAAAACATTCGTCTACAACGGTTTTCCTGTGGACGAGTACCGGCTGTCACCTTCGAAGAACCGAAACCTGCTTTTCCTGGCGGGTATCGCACGATCAAGCAAGGGTCTCAGTCGCGCCGTTCACCTTGCGAAAGTGTTCGATTTCCAGCTCGACATTGCGGGCGGTTCGCGTTGGAAATTACTGGGCCGCAGTCAGGCCCGCCGCGATCGTGTGTTTCTCAGAAGCCTTGGGAGGCGGTATCGATTTCACGGCATAGTCGACGGCGATGTGAAGTTGCGTCTACTCGGGGAGGCCAGAGCTTTTCTCAATCCGATTGCCTGGGAAGAGCCGTTCGGAAATGCGCCAGTCGAGGCCATGCTTTGCGGCACTCCCGTGCTCACCACGCCAAGAGGCGCTCTTCCAGAAACAGTCGATGCTGATAGCGGTCGGTTCTTCGAAACCGACGATGATTTTAGCAACGCGCTTCAAGCAGTCGAGAGCTTAACACCAGAACAATGCAGAGAGTCTGCTGCTACGCGGTTTCCCATTCGCAAGACATCGCTCGGATATCTGGAACTCTACACTCGCATATTAGACGGCGAAACGCTCAATTAGCGAGGGACGTTTCTACCGCTTCGCGTGTCATAAGTATCCGCCCAGAGGTCCGTCTCAGCGCGGCGCGTAAGCTCTGTTCCTAAACATACTCAAATCCCCAACCTAAGAGGCCAATCATGGACCGCAACTTTGCGCGGGCGCTTGCGCTCGTCCTGAAATCCGAAGGCGGATGGTCCGACAATCCGGCCGATCCCGGCGGCGCCACCATGAAAGGCGTCACGCTCGCCAATTTCCGCCGCTACGTCAAAGCCAATGCTGCCAAGGCCGAATTGCGCAAGATCACCGATGAGCAGGTGGCGACCGTCTATCGCCGCTTCTATTGGGACGCCGTTGCCGGCGCCGAGCTTCCCGACGGTGTCGACTATGCCGTGTTCGACTTCGCCGTGAACAGCGGGCCGGGCAGGGCGGCGAAATATCTTCAGGCCGCCATCGGCGCGGTGCAGGACGGCAGGATCGGCCCGGCGACGCTGCAGGCTGCGCGCGCCAGGCCCGCGGGAACGGTCATCGACACGCTCTGCGACGCCCGTCTGGCTTTCCTGATGCGGCTGCCGACCTGGCCCGTCTTCGGCAAGGGCTGGTCTGAGCGGGTCAGATCGGTGCGCACCCAGGCGCTGTTGATGTCGGCGAACTCCGTTCGGCCGCCCGTCCAGTCCGCTCCTGCAGCTTCGTCGGATTCACGGCCGGCCTCACAGCAGGGTGAGCCACCTGCATCGCCTATCGCGTCTGGCGCTGCCGCCGCGCCGCCGGTGCCTGCTGGGGCCCCCGCCGCTCCGGCCGAGCCGTTCTGGCGAGTGCTGTTTCAAATCCTCAAATCCATCTTCGCAAGGAGCTCGAAATGATCGCCGTCATCATCCGCATTGTGCTGCGCTACGGCGCCGGCATCCTCGTTGCGCGCGGCCTGCTCGGCGCCGGCGATGCCGCTGCTCTTTCCAGCGATCCCGACGTCCAGGTCGCCATCGAGGCCGGCGTTGGTCTGGCGATCAGCGCCGCCACCGAGGGTTGGTATGTGCTTGCCCATAAATTCCACTGGTCGAAATGACGGAGGAAGCCGCGATGGTTGAGATTTTCACCGAAATCATTCGTCAGGCGCTGCCCTGGGTGGTTGGCGCGCTCCTTCTTGCCGGCGCGATCGGCTTCGCGATCGTGTGGTGTCAGCAATGACCGCGCTCCTGTCGTTCCTCGCCAGCAACCCGGCAATATCAGGCATGCTGGCGTCCGTCATTGCCGTCCTCGGCTGGGGTTTTCACCAGCGGCTTGCCGGCGCCAAGGCTGAGCGCAACAGGCAGGCCACCGCCGAAGCATCAGCGCGCGATGTTGCCGACCAGGTCCAGAACGATATCGGCGCGCTTCCCACCGATGCCGCCCGAAAGGAGCTGAAGTCATGGGCAAGGGATTGATCCCCGCGTTCGTCGCGTTCGCCATCGCACTGGCCGGCTGCACCACCGCCACTGGCGGCTTCTGCGCGGTCTCGTCGCCGCTGCGCCTGTCCACCAAGGCCGTCGACGCAATATCGGATGCCGAGGTGAGGGCGCTGCTGGCCCACAATCGCAAGGGCCAAAAGCTCTGCGGATGGAGGCCGTGATGCACGACTTCTTTGATCTGCTCGGCATCAAGGGTCCGGTCGTTGCCGCCGGTCTCGCCGGTGGCGTCCTGCGGGCGCTGTCGCGCCATCGCTACAAGCTGCGCGAAATGGTCGCCTCGCCGATCTGCGGCGCGCTGGCCGCCGCCTATCTGACGCTGCCTGTCGTATCCTACTTCAAGGCAACGGGCCTGCCGATCCCCGATCCGGCCGATGACACCACGACCCTGGCGGCTGCGTTCCTGATCGGCGTTTCCGCCATGTGGATCTCGGATATTGTCTTCGAGGTGGTCGTGCGGAGATTCAAGGCGGCAAGGGAAGAATGACGGCGCCGAGGATCGAGGGCCGCCCAATCGGGGGGCAACAGCAACACGCGCCTCAACATGAGTGGCTGGACGAAAGCAGCGAAAGTCCCCACCTTAGGAGAAATCCGAAGGAGACGTGATATGGCCACTTCCACCGAACGCGCAGTCCTTGCCGGCGGCTGCTTCTGGGGCATGCAAGATTTGATACGGCGCTATCCCGGCGTGATCTCGACCCGTGTCGGCTATAGCGGCGGCGACGTGCCCAATGCCACCTACCGCAATCACGGCACCCATGCCGAAGCCATCGAGATCAATTTCGATCCGGCCAGGATCAGCTATCGCACGCTGCTTGAACGCTTCTTCCAGATCCATGATCCATCGACGCGCAACCGCCAGGGCAATGATGTCGGGGTGAGCTATCGGTCTGCGATCTTCTACACCAGCGACGAACAGAAACAGATTGCCGAAGACACCATCGCCGATGTCGATGCCTCGGGGCTATGGCCGGGCAAGGTCGTCACCGAGCTTGCCCCGGCAGGCGCTTTTTGGGAAGCGGAACCCGAGCATCAGGACTATCTGGAGAAATATCCCAACGGCTACACATGCCATTTTGTCAGGCCGGGCTGGAAGCTTCCGGTTCGTGAAAAGGCCGTTTCATAGCCCAGCCCTTTGTCGGGATGCCGCCGTGCCGAAGGTGCGGCGGCGGTTCAAGCCCAATTGTTCTAGAAGCCGAAGAACTGCCAGCCGATCAAATATCCAAGCGCGACAACCACCAGGGGAAACAAGGCAGGTGCGAGCCAGCTCAGGGCAGGGCCCTTTGGCGGTTCTGGCATATTGCTGGGTGCGTTTCCGATGTTTTTGGTCATCCGGCATAGTAGCAAGTGCTGATTAACGATTCTGTAACCTGCCCTACGCCTCGACAATGCCGCGAATCTGCTGCTACGAGGTTTCCAATTCAAAAGACGGCACGAGGCCACCTGGGCCCCTACGCCCGAATCCTTGATGGCGAAGTGCTTCCTTGACAACCAGCGATCCAATCCTTCTGGTCGGCTTTCCCGCAGTTGGCGACTTCATCCGTTGCCACTCCGCGGTCCAGATCATTGCCCAACGATTTCCCGGTCGTCCGATCGATGTGGTCACCTCGCCTGTCGCAGCACCGCTGGCGCGCATGATGCCGCATGTCAGGAAAGGCTGGGCGCTCGCCAAGCGCCACCGGCAGCTTGGCTTTGAGGAGCGCCGCCGCCTGGTCGGCGAGTTGCGCAAGGAAAATTACCGCACGGCCTATCTGATGACCAGCACCACCAAGGCGGCGCTGATGACGTTCATGGCCGGCATACCGGAACGCATCGGCTATCCGCAGGAGTTGCAATTCGGACTGCTGAATCGCTTCCCGGCCGGCTGGCTCGGGCATTTGTGGGCCTTCGGCCCGCGCAAGACGCGGATCTTCGAAGAAGTCTGTTCGATTGCCTCGCTTGGCGAAAGCCCGGCTGCGGAGGCGCAATGGCCGGCACCCCGGCTTGTGGTCGATCCGGCGGAACTGGACGATTGGCGCAAGAACCAGAAAATCGACGCCGCGCGTCCGGCGCTCTCGCTCTACACGGCCGGTGTCGACGATTTCCGGTCATGGCCCGTGGAACGCTTTGTCTCGATCGCCAGGACCTATCATGAGCGCGGCTGGGCGATCTGGATCATCGGCGGTGCGCGTGAGCGCGCCGGCGCCGCGCAAATCCGCGCCGCCATTCCCGAGGCCGTCGACTTCACATCGACCCCGTCGATTGACGATGCCATGCGCCAGATCGCTGCCTCGACCATGTTCCTCGGCGTCGATGGGGGCATCTCGCATGCCGCCGCCGCCTTGAATGTCCCGTGCGCGCTTATCTACGGGCTGAACCGTCCCTATGTGCACGGGCCCGTAAACAGCCACGTCCGCTTTCTCGAGCCGCCGCTGTCGACACCCAGTTGGGTCGAGGATACGCGTGGCGTCAGCGAGGGCCGCGTGCTGGAGGCGCTGGCTGGCCTTTCAGCTGAAATCCGCAGCTGAAATCCAGAGCCTGGTACTTCATCTGATAGCCAGGATGCCTGGGTCGAGAAATAGTATCAAAGATTGTGTCGCTTGGCCGACAAGACTAGGGTCGGACATTCTTCGGTTTTACAAGGCCGACGCGGTAATGCTGAGGGTGTTGCCTGAGCCGCGCCGGCCAAAGCGGCTTCCAGAAAGTCCGCCGCGAGACCAATTCTAGCTGACCTTTGCTACTGCGGCAAACCGACCGCCGGTTGCAAAATAAAGCTGAGGCATGTCGAACCAACGCCGTCACACACGTCAGAACGGACCAGGCAACAACCAGGTGATCGACTGTCCAGCCCGCCCCGCCTTCGGCTCGCGCCGGGGCGATTCTTTGCGTTGGAATCCGGCGATGAGATATTCTCTCGGGTCAAACATCTGGGAACCTTTGGTCAGCCGCCACGTCCGATGACCATCCTTGCGGGGCAATTTTGGCGGCACAGGTGGCAATGCTCCTGATCGTATTCGCCAATGACCGATTGAAGCACGGCCTACGCGATGCCGCGTGGCCGGTGGCGACCAAGGCAGCACAGCCGGTCCGTTTGGCGGCGCCGGGAGATGACCTCGAGGGAATGAAAGCGATCTACTCTCCCTAGGCCGATCTGCGCCATGATGGCGCCTCGACGCTGTCGGCGGCAGGTTCTGACGCGACTGTCTGGCCGTCGTCGGCCGCCGGGTCATTAGCTGTCTGTTCGCCGTCGATGCGGTCGTGCTCGAACTGCCGGGCGTCGGGCAGGGGTTGCAACCAGTGCTCGCGACGACCGGTCCAGAGCTCATAGGCGGGCTCCAGCCCTTCGGTCGGCGCCAGATCGAGGCTGCCGATCATCACTTCGGCCTCATCGTCGCTGACCGAGGTGACGCGGCCACCGCAGGTCGGGCAAAAGCTCCTGCCGCCGTAAGTGTTGACGATGCCAGCCGTTTCAAGTGCTTCGAGCGGCCACACCGCAAAGGCCGAAAACGCCGATCCGCTGGTCTTGCGGCAGTCCTTGCAATGGCAAAGGCCGACCCGAAGCGGCTCACCCGTCACCGAAAACTGGACGCCGCCACACAGGCAGCTGCCGCTCCGGCGGATGTCATTGGACATGGCGGTTCCTCCCTCTTTGTGGCTCACATATTCAAAAGTGACCGACCACGGCGGTCTGACGCCTCGTGGCCACCGAATAATCCCGGACCAGAATCAATTCGCCTGAGGCGTAACGGTTCCACGGCGTATCGAATTGCGCATCGACGCCGGGCCGGCATGCCGATTTCGCAGCGCAGCCACAGGCCGCAAAGGTGACGCGATGGGTCAGTTCGGGAAATCGAAGGCCGGCTCCTGGCATCGGTAGACGCGGCATTGCCCGTCACGTGTTGGAACGGAGGCGGCGGTAGGCACCTCCGGCCAGTCGCATTCATTGCCGAATTGGCGGACATAGCGATCGTAGGTGTTCGCGCCGGTGGTCAGCACTGCCGAGCGATGGCTCTGGATCAGGGCCTGCGTCTGTTCGCAGGTCATCGTTCGCGTGTCCGGTCGGGCATAAGCCGCGGTTGCGGCAGCAAACAGGAGCGTTCCGGCTGTCAATGCGATTGGTCGAAATGGCACGGTGGATCCCCAAAAAAGCGGGCCGGCTAGTTCCTCGCCGCCATGTAGGCGTCGAGTTTCCGCCTCGACGGCCCATAGCGCTTGATGATGGTCTTGGCCTCGCTCGGCGGTATGCCATATTTTTTCGCGAAGGCGGCGACCTCGTAGGGCTCTTCACTTGATACCAGTTTTCGGTCTTCTTTGGTCTTCGATTTGTCGTCGGTCATGTGGATATCTCGCAGCTGTTCATTGCAGGAATGTCGACCTGCGAGCCCAAACGCCTGATGATCGCGGTCTTGACAGTCCGCGACCTAAAACCAGCGGCGCTCCGGCTCGGAACTCTTGGCAATAGCGATGCCGAGGAGAATGCCAAGCATGCCGCCAAGCACCAGCGCCGATGATATTGTACCGGGGTTCTGCTGAACCGTATCCGAGACGGTGTGCGCCTGGCTGCGCAATTGCTGGGTTGCGCGCGACGCCTTGTCGGCCGCACTCTCGTACCAGCCTTGCGCTGTCTCGGCAGCCTCTTCGGCTCGCTCGGCAAGGGTGCGATTGATCTTCGTGATTTCGCGGCGAAGCTCGGCGATCTGTTTCTTCATCGCCTCCTGGGCATCGTCCGACGCCTTCGAGGCGCCTGCGGAGTTGTCGGCCATTGTTTTCTCCTTGTGGTGTCAGGTGGGAACGGTCGCCGGCGCGCTGGGTTCCCTAAAAGACAGCCAAGTATTTCAGCAGCGAGATGATGCCGATGATGATGACGATGATCTGGGCGATTTGTCTTGTGCGGCCATCAAGCGGCAGGCGCTGGACGAGATAGAGAACGAGGATGATTACCAGGAAGGTGATCAGGATGCCGATAAGAACCGATGAAGCCATGTCCCTCACTCCGTTGGCTGTTTTGAAAAACACATCAAGTACGCTGCAGCAAACGAAGCACCGCTGGATTGGTTCCTCTCAAGCCTGATAGCAGCGCTGTTCGACGCCAACGCCTGATGGAGCAAAAGGCCCCGGAGCCAAATGCTCCGGCGGCCTCCAGCAACAGCCTGCATGTTACTTGCCGCAGTTATTGTCGTTGACCGTCGGCGACACCGTGCCCGGTGAGGCGTGGTTCGCGTCGGCCTGTGCGCCCTGCGGGCTCGAAGCACAATTCTCGTCGGGGGTGGAATTCATGGCATCGGGCACCACAATTATGCTGTTGGTGGCGCCAGGATCGATGGCATTCGGATCGTCGGGATCGGGGGTGACGACAACGGATTTGCCGCTGCCGCGGTCGGAAGCAGCACCGTCTGCATTCTGGGCCATGGCGGACGTGGCCAGGCCGGTTGCGAGAAGGGAGGCTGCGAGGATTTTCGTAAACATGGTTGTCTCCGTTTGTCACCATTTTTTCGATTGTCGCCGCATTTGCGACTGAGGGGACAACAGCTCGCCCCGGTGAAGGTTCCGACAAAAATCGAGCAGCGACGACCCTCGTGGTTAACAACGCCGAAGTGTCTGTGGCCTGCGATTTGCGCCAGCGTCCAAGAGGGAAGTTTTCGCAAGGGCCGATGTGGAGAAGGTGAAGACGAACCAACCCTCGATGAAGAATTAACCTTCCATCGAGGAACGTTGCAGCAGTTCATCCGTTACGGATCATGGAACACCCCTTCAATGATATTCCCATTGAGAGCGCCAATGGCGACATTCGCGTTGTTTCAAACCTCCTGCAGATCACCGATGCGTTGACCGATGGCAGATGGCCATCCGACGGTCCCATGTTTCTCGCGGCGCTGGCAGCACTGGTGGAAGCCAGGATGGGGCGGGGCAGCTCACGAGACGTTCAAAGAGCCTTCATATCCGCGGCGATGGAGGCAGACGTTCTTCCCGCCAGCTTCATGAAGAGCTGATCTCCCTTTGCAGAATGGCATCGGGGAACTGCCGGGCACGCGGGAAGCAGGTGTTTGACAGCCTTTGCAACCGGTTCAGTGCCGACCTTGGCGCGAGCTTGCGATGATCCTGCTCAAGTCAAAGCTTGCCTGGTCCAAAGCCCCAAAGCAGCGCAACAGCAGGACGGACGGGATGGCCTCGGACAACGGACCCCACCACGGCAGTGTCCGAGAGCCCTGAGGTTCATTCAAGGCCTGGTAGTTGTAGTCGTGCATGACCCTCGCAAAGAGGAGGTCAGCGGTGACGATTTCGGACTGTACCTGATCGAGCTCGTGCATTTTTCCTGTCGCTTTGGCCTATTCGCCCGCCCAGTCTGGCACATCAACCTTCGGCGACGGGCGAAGGTTCCGGAATCCCTGCACTGCATTCAGTCCCTCTCCCAGCTCTCATGGAACAATTCGCCGGCATTTTGCTTGAGTCCGTGGATCCGCGCGAACCTCGCGCACTCCCGGGAGTAGCCGAAATGAAAACGATCGCTGGACTGTACGACACCTACGGCGACGCCGAACTCGCGGTTCGCAGGCTTGAGGATGGCGGCATTTCGCCGGACGACATCAGCATCATCGCTCCGGACGGTTCCGAGCGCAGCGGCAGTCCAGCCGCCACGGGTGTCGGAATCGGCGCCGCGGTCGGCGGTATCGGCGGTTTTTTGGCCGGTATCGGCGCGGTCACAGTTCCGGGCCTCGGTCCGGTCGTTGGAGCCGGATGGCTCGTCTCGACCCTGACAGGCGCCGCAGCGGGCGGGGTGGCCGGGGGCGTGCTGGAGGCCTTTACCGATGCGGGCATCGATGAAGCCGATGCCCATGTCTACGCCGAGCACGTCAGAGGTGGTGGGACGATGGTCATGGCCCGGGTTGGCGAGGCGCAGGAGGCGGCGGCGACCGCGATATTGAGACGATCAGCAACGCACGCTCGTCGCAGCGAAACCGAAACCTCGGGCTGGTCAAGCGACGAGGAAATTCCATTGGCCGACGAAGCAAGGGACGACGCGCTAATCCGCAAAGGCGTCGATCCGTTCGTGACCCCGAATTTTCCGCGCTAACGGCGCGATCGGGTAATTTCCTTGTTCCATTCTTGCCTGTGATCGCTGGGTACCTCCAGGCGGTCAAAGGGGTCGAAAGGCCCATTCGCCCGCTGGCTCCGGCCAGCGGGCTTTTTTGTTATTGCCTGCCTTCCTCGGTCAAAGCATCATCGAGCGGAACAGGAACGCCGTTCCCGAGTTCATATGCTGATCAACAGGCGGAGGAACGCGCTGTTACAACAGCGCGACAGCGCCAACCGGCAGAGGAAAACACCATGGGTCTCGGCACCATTCTCATCATCATTCTGGTCATTGCCTTGCTGGGCGGGTTCAGCGGCTTCGGCGGCGGGCCGTTCTACGGCACCGGCTACTATGGCGGCGGTGGCCTCGGCCTGGTGCTGCTCATCGTCATTATCCTGGTCGTTCTCGGGCGCATCTAGCGCCACGCACAGCAATTGTATGGCCCGCCGCTCTTCAGGGAGCGGCGGGCTTTTTGTCAGAATGTTAAACGCGCCAACGGGCCGGGCGCTTTCCGGAGATTGTCATGATCCGCAAGCTCGACCTCAGGAGCGGCCGGCCAGTCTGGTTCGCCTACAGGGCTCCTGCGGTGCCGGTCGAAAAACTCAATAGAGACGTGAAAACCGACGTTCTGATCGTCGGCATGGGCATCAGTGGCGCCATGATGGCCGATGCACTGACACGCGACGGCCATTCGGTGATCTCGATCGACCGTCGCGGTCCGCTGAAAGGCTCGACTGCGGCTACGACGGCGCTGGTGCAGTTTGAGATCGACCAGCCGCTGACAAAACTTTCGCGCCTGACCGGCCGGACTGCGGCCGAACAGGCGTGGCGTCGCTCGCGGCTTGCCGTCCTCAACCTTCGCGGGCGGATCGCCGAACTGGGCATCGACTGCGGCTTCACCGGCAGCCAGTCGCTCTATCTCGCCGGCAACGTGCTTGGACCTGCAGGTCTGCGCGGCGAAGCCGAGGCCCGCAGGCAGGCCGGCATCGGTGCAACCTACCTGACTCACGAGCCGCTGGCTGAAAAATTCGGTATCGACCGCGCCGCCGCCATTCTCAGCCATGACAATCTCGCGCTCGATCCGCGCAAGCTCACCGCCGGCTTGCTGCTGAAAGCGCTGGCGCGCAAGGCGCGGTTTTACGCGCCGGTCGAGGCGACCGCGATCGAGGACAGTCGTGACGAGGTTGTTGTGGGCACGAACCTCGGTCCGACGGTCACGGCAAAACATCTGGTGCTGGCGACCGGCTTCGAACTGACCGACATCGTGCCGGCGACCGCCCACCGCATCATCTCGACATGGGCCATCGCCACCCATCGGCAGCCGCGCAAGGTCTGGCCGGGCGGCGCCTTCATCTGGGAGGCGTCCGAACCCTATCTCTATATGCGCACAACAGCGGACGGCCGCGTCATCTGCGGCGGCGAGGACGAGGATTTCACCGACGAGGCCCGTCGCGACGCGCTGACGGCGGACAAGTCAGCCCATATTGCCGAAAAACTCGGGCAACTGTTCCCCCATCTCGATACCCGGCCCGAATTCACCTGGGCCGGCTCCTTCGGCACCACGACCACCGGTCTGCCCTATATCGGTGCGCTGCCCCGACGCCCACGCATTCATGCGGTGATGGGCTACGGTGGCAATGGCATCACCTTCTCGCAGATCGCCTCCGAAATCGTTTCCTCCGCGATTGGCGGCGTCGA
Organism: Mesorhizobium sp. AR10; assembly: GCF_024746795.1. Lineage (NCBI taxonomy): Bacteria > Pseudomonadati > Pseudomonadota > Alphaproteobacteria > Hyphomicrobiales > Phyllobacteriaceae > Mesorhizobium > Mesorhizobium sp. AR10. The sequence continues at coordinate 4,838,670 of NZ_CP080524.1, read as the reverse complement.
CGACACGGATGCGAAGCTTTTCGCCTTCGACCGTTAAGGGGTCGCGGGATCAGCAGCGACCTCCGGACGAGGGCCCTTTTCTCCGTCACTATGTCAAACTTGATAGACAGAATGGCGACCAAGCCTTTCTATCTGTCGCCGGGCTGTGGCGCGGGGTTGCGATGGGCCGCCGCTGACTGGCTGCCCGCCGCGCCGAAAGGTGCGGCGGGAACCGAAATCCCTCATGCGCATTTTAGCATTGGCTGCAATCCGTTAGAATTCGAGCGGGCGGGGGATACGTGAACATTATCCAACAAACGGGGGCCGGGGTTCCAGGGGTGCCCTCCGTCGATCTGATGCAGGCGATACCGGTCGCCGTCTACACCACGGACAGACAAGGCCGTATCACCTTCTTCAATGAAGCTGCAGCCGACCTCTGGGGGCATCGTCCGGTTATTGGTGAGGATCAGTGGTGCGGTTCCTGGAAGCTCCGTCATCTCGATGGCCGGGCGATGGCGCATGACGAATGTCCGATGGCGGTTGCCTTGCTCGAAGAGCGCGATGTTCGCTGGGGCCAGGCCATCGCCGAGCGGCCGGACGGTCAGCTCATCCCGTTCAGCGCCCATCCTGTCCTGCTTCGCGATGAGGCGGGTGGTATTGTCGGTGCAATCAACACCTTGCTCGATCTGCGCAGCCAGACGCAGGCCGACGAGGCCCGCATAAGGCTCTCCGCCATTGTCGAATCGTCGATGGATGCCATCATTTCGAAAGACTTGAACAGTATCATCACCAGCTGGAACGATGCGGCCGAACGCCTGTTCGGCTATACGCCAGCCGAAGCGATTGGCCGGCCGGTGACGATGCTCATTCCTTTCGACCATCTCGACGAGGAAGCCTTGATCATCAGTCGCATACGCATTGGTGAGCGCGTGCCGTCTTACGAGACGGTCCGCCTGCGCAAGGACGGCAGGCTCATCCCGGTATCATTGACCGTCTCGCCGATCCGCGACAGTATCGGCCGGATCATCGGCGCCTCCAAGATCGCGCGCGACATCAGCTCTCACAAGGAGAGCGAACGGCGCATCCGCCTGCTGATGCGCGAGGTCAACCATCGTGTGAAGAACCAGTACTCGGTCATCATCTCGATGATCCGCGAGACCAGCAAGCTGACCAGCACGCCAGAGGCTTTCCTCGGACAGGTGAGGGAGCGCATCATGGCGCTCTCACAATCCCACGACCTTCTCGTCAACGCCGAATGGCGCGGCGCAACGGTCAGCGAACTGGTCGAGGCGCAGATCAAGCCCTTCGCAATGCAGGCTCGCCTGTCGATGGCCGGACCGGTTGTCATGCTGCAGCCGAACGCCGTGCAGTATCTCGGCATTGCGTTCCACGAACTGGCCACCAATTCGGCGAAACACGGAGCCCTGTCCCGCCATGGCGGGCAGGTCGAAATAGAATGGGCGGTGACCACTGCCGCGGGCGACGAGATCTTTCGCCTGGTTTGGCGGGAGCATGGTGGGCCGATTGTGGACGAGGTCACACGTCGTGGGTTTGGATCGGTCGTCCTCAAACGGGTCGCACCCCAGGCACTCAGCGGCAGCGGACGGCTGGAGTTTGATAGGGAAGGCGTTGTCTGGACGCTCGAAGCGCCGTTGCGCTTCGTCCAGACCTCGCTCGCCGATGTTATGGCCGAGTGAACGAGCCCTCGTGCCCGTGCGCGGTTCTCTTTGAATTGCGCGGCTCTCTTTGAATTTGGTCTCTGTCGCAGCAAAGATACAGGTAGCGACCGCCTCCGAAGCGGGTGACGATTCGGGCTTTTTCCTTCCAGTATGTCAAACTTTAATGACACCCCCGCAACCGGGTGCGATCAGCGGATGAGCACTCGCGACGGCCAGTTCTTCCATGCCCTCACTGGCCGTTCGAAGGGCCCGCTGCCTCGGGGGGAGGCGGCGGGCTTTTCGGCGCGACCTATTGCACCTGGTCCGACTGACGTAGGCCGAACGGAATAGCCCTGTCCTCGGTGGTGTCGACGCTACCGTTCCCGGACAGCGCGTGTTGGGTCTCCGGTAGCAAACTGAACGTCGCCATGTCGATGGAGACCAGGCTGTCCAATTCCATGACCGCCCCATAAAGTTGGGCCGCCTGTAAGACAAGGTGTTCGATGTCTTCCAGCGCGACGTTTTCGTCGAGATTTCGAAGCCGCACATCCTCGGCCACCGCAGCGATATTGACGATTCCACGGGAGCCTCGTGCGGCCTGGACCTGAGAGTATACGTCGGCAAGCAGATGATCCGAGTATTTGTATCGCATGGAAAACCTCCCTTTCAGGAACGGTTTGTCCCTCACGATTCAGCATGCGCCTCGCGTTTTCCCATGGCAAGAGCTATTTCTTATATTAACAAATAAAATCAATTAGTTAGCAGAATTTGTTGGTCACGCAATCAACGCTTGATCTTCATCGTTGGCAATGTACGCCGGTCACCCATCAGTCGGGCTTGACGTCGAGTGCGGCTTATCCTAATTTTACTGGTAGTGAGACACATACTAACTCACCGTACTTTTGGTCTTGGAGGCTGGAGGCACAGATGGCCGAACTGGAACGACCCGAACGACTGCAGATCATGCTGACCGCCGATGAGTTGACGGCGCTGGAAAACTGGCGGTTCGACAAGCGCATGCCGAGCCGGTCGGCAGCCGTCAGGGAACTGCTGCGGCGTGGCCTCGATGCCGACGGGTTCCTGACGGCAGGAGCAGGGGCCAAGTCGCAGGATTTTGGAATTCTGACCAACGTTGCGAACGGCGACGGTGTTGCCGACGGATCGTCCGGCAGCGACTAGCCGCCAGTCGCCATGCCGCCATCGGTGTTTACGCCTGCATGGCGGAAAAAATGCGCGCTCGCCTTGGCGTCGTGATGCCACCCCTGTCAGGTCTTGCCTCTCGCACTTCCGTTTGACCTCTGGCCGCATTTCCCGCCAGTTCGTCTCTAACTTTCATCAATCGACCGGCAAGTCCGTAACCAAGCCAGCAGGTGCACTTTAATTAGCTGCAACTAAAATTATCAATCCTTGTTGCTTCTCCATGCATTCCGGAGATCCGGCTTGCTTCAGGCAAACCCAGGGAGAGCATCATGAACATCGTGAACAAGATTGCCAGGACACTGGCGGCCAGTGCCATTCTGGCCGGTCTTGGCATGCCCGCAAGTGCGCAAGGAATTGGCGTCGGCGCAGGCGCGTCCGTTGGCGGCAGCGGCGGTGTCAACGCCGGTGCTGGCGCCTCCATTGGCGGCGCAGGTGGCGTCAATGCCGGCCTCGGTGCGACAGTCGGCGGTGCGGGTGGCGTTGGTGTCGGTGCCGGTGTTGGTATCGGCAATGGCGTCGCCGCGGGCGTCGGCGTCGGTATTGGAACCAACCCGGCCAACCCGGCGAATCCGGCCGCCGATCCGGCACTGCCGAGCGTCATTGCCGGCATGTCGAACAGCCAGTTGGCGAAAATGAAGCTGCGTTGCGTCGATATCCTGAACTCAGGCAGCTACGACAGCGATCTGCGCGCGTTGTGCCTGCTGATCAAGACGGCCAACCGTTAAGGCCATAGCTAGATGGAAGTGCCGCAAAGGCACTTTCCCGATCACTGCAAGGCCCGCTCCGGTTCGCCGGGGCGGGCCTTTTGCGTTTCTGGGATATTTCGCCATCGACGCTTTCGCTTTGCCGGCGGCTTGCCAAAGGTCGCGAGGAAATGCTTGCTGGGACAGGTCCTGCTGCGGCCGGGACGGGCAAGCTTGAACAGGACTTTTTGTGTATGACTTTGATGGGCGCGGCGGCACTGCTTATCCTTGTCTTGACCTATGCCGGCGTTGCCATTGGCAGGATACCTGGACTGCGCCTCGACCGGGCAGGCATTGCACTGCTCGGCGGTGCGGCGATGATCGCCATCGGCGCGCTCGGCATGGAGGACGCCTACCGCGCCATCAGTTTCGACACCATCACGCTTCTGCTCGGCATGATGATCGTGGTGGCGCACCTGAAAGTGTCGGGCGCTTTCCGCGCGCTCGGCGGCTACGCCATCGAGCACGCGCATGCGCCCTTCATGCTGCTGGTGATGGTGACGCTGTTGACCGGCGTTCTGTCCGCCTTCCTGGTCAACGACGCCATCTGCCTGGTCATGGCGCCGATCGTCGTCCACGTTACCCGCGTCATCAACCGCAACCCGATCCCCTATCTGATCGCCACCGCCACGGCGTCCAACTGCGGCAGCGTCGCCACCATCACCGGCAACCCGCAAAACATGGTCATCGGCGCGCTGTCGGGGATTTCCTATCCGGCCTTCTCGGCGGCGCTCGCCCCGGTCGCGCTGTTCGGCCTCGTCGCCGTCATCGTCATCGTCCGCATCGTCTACAGGGCCGAATTCGAGCGGAAGGCGGAACTCAGCCCCGAAGTCTATCGCGGCCGCATGCTGCCGGGGCAGGTGTTGAAGGCAGTGGTGGTCTGCATCGGGCTGGCGATAGCTTTCTTCGCCGGGGTATCAGTCGCCAAGGCGGCTCTCATCGGCGGCGCCATTCTTCTCGTTACCCGTGCCATCAAGCCGGCGCGCATCTATCGCGAGATCGACGGCCCGCTGCTGTTCATGTTCGCCGGCCTGTTCATCGTCGTTGCCGGTGCCGAAAAGAGGCTGCTCACCCCCGACATCATTGCCTCGGCGAAAAGCCTCGGACTGGACGATGTCTGGCGCCTCTCCGGTTTCACCGCGGTGCTGTCCAACATCATGAGCAATGTGCCGGCCGTGCTGGCGCTCAGGCCGTTCATCCCGGGCCTGGAGAACCCGGATCGCGCCTGGCTGGTCGTCGCCATGAGCTCGACCCTGGCCGGCAATTTCACGCTGCTGGGGTCCGTTGCCAACCTGATCGTTGCCGAGCAGGCGCGGCGCGCCGGCACGGTTCTCAGTTTCGGTGCGTTCTTCAGGGTTGGGCTGCCGTTGACGCTGATCACGCTTGTCGCTGGGACGGCTTGGTTGGCGCTCGGGTTCTAACTGTTGCGGACCGCTGCAGCATCCCTACGAAGCCGTAGTCAGTCCCTGCTCAGGGATCTCGCCCGAACAAGCGTGGCAGCAGCATGCCCGGCCGCCTCGATATAATCGGGGTTGCGGTGGATCAGCATGATCGAGAAGGCGCCGTCCATCAGCAGGACGATTTCGCGCGCCAGAATCTGCGGCTCGCCTATGCCTCGGCCCAATAGTTCCGCAACCAGCCATGTCTCGAATTTCGCCTTGTGCCGCGACCCGGCCCTGACCGCCGGGTGTCCAGGCATGGCGGCGAGTTCCGCCGCTGTCCGCAGGAAACCGCAGCCTTTCCACCTGGGATGGCGTGCCACACGCGCCAGATTGGTGAAGATCGCCTCGACCTTGCGGTCCGCACCTCCTTCGGCGGCATCGAACCAGCCGGCCATCTGCTTCAGATTGGGCTGATCGCGGCCATCGAGATAGGCGGCGATCAGGTCGTCCTTGCTCTTGAAATGATAGTAGAGCGTCCGCTTGGTCAGCCCCGCTTTTTCGGCGACGGCGTCGACGCTGACGCGGCCTATCCCTTCGGCATAAAAGAGCTTCGTGGCGGCATCGACGATGCGTTTGCGGGTGGGGCTGGTTGCCTCAGGCATGGCGCTATGTATACCGACTAGTGAATATACAAGCAATCGAAAGCCTGATCCTTTCCCGCCACGCAAGCTGGAAAGGAAGCCAAATGACCGATCCTGTTCTGACCGAGACCCGCGATGGCATCGCCATCCTCACCCTCAATCGCCCCGAAAAACTCAATGCGCTGAACTACGCGCTGATCGACCGGCTACTGGCGATCCTCGACGCCGTCGAGATTGATGGTTCTGTCCGCGCGGTCATTCTCACTGGCGCGGGCGAGCGGGCGTTCTCGGCGGGTGGCGACATCCACGAATTCTCGGCAAGCGTGGCGCATGGCGCCGATGTCGCCCTGCGCGACTTCGTCATGCGCGGCCAGCGACTGACGGCGAGGCTGGAAGCCTTCCGCAAACCCGTTATCGCCGCCGTCAACGGCCTTGCCTTTGGCGGCGGTTGCGAAATCACCGAGGCGGTGCCGCTTGCCATTGCCAGCGAACGCGCCTTGTTCGCCAAGCCCGAAATCAACCTCGCAATGCCCCCAACCTTCGGCGGCACGCAGCGCCTGCCGAGGTTGGCCGGGCGCAAGCGGGCGCTCGAACTGCTGCTGACCGGTGAGACGTTCTCGCCGCAACGCGCGCTCGAGCTCGGCCTCGTCAACCAGGTGGTGCCGCATGGCGACCTGATGCCGGCTGCACTTGATCTCGCTCAGCGCATTTCCCGGCATTCGCAGCTGGCGGTCGCCAGTATCCTCACCGCGGTGGCGCGCGGCCTCAACCAGAGTATTGCGGAAGGCTTGCTGGTCGAGGCCGAACAGTTCGCCCGCATGGTCCCGACCGCTGATCTGCGCGAGGGGCTGGATGCCTGGATCGCCCGCCGAGCGCCAAGCTATGGCGGTTCGTGGACGCACATCACCCGGCCGGACGAAGCACGGCGAGCGTCGCTGGAGCAAGACCGGCTTGCCGACCGGGATCAAGGGGCCGCCGTCGCCGCCACATGGCCTTCTATGTCTGGATGGAAGCGACCCTCCAAATAGGCGCGGGGAGGGTAGACCTGATTTTCCTAAGCCTAGGCGCTAGAACTACTCGCTTGCGCCATGGCGACCGACGGCTCCACCTTAGGCGCTATTCGCAGCCGTATTGTCGGCGGTTGGCAAAGGAGGCATCTATGGTCGCTCTCGCTCGCAGGCCCTGGGTTCCATCGCATTGCGACGAGTTTGCCCAGCAGATGGCGCAGAAGACGAGCGGTCAGAAGACCAATGCCGTCATGGCGGCAATCGACAGTGGCATCGAGCTGAACCGTTCGATCCACGAGGCCGACTGCATCAACCTCAACCCGGCGACCAATGTGATGAACCCGAAGGCAGAGGCGGCGCTTGCTTCCGGCCTGGGGTCGCGCCCGTCGCTTGGTTATCCCGGCGACAAGTATGAAATGGGATTGGAGGGTATCGAGCAGATCGAGGTGATCGCGGCGGAACTCGCGGCCGAAGTTTTTGGTGCCAGCTATGCCGAGATCCGGGTCCCATCCGGCGCGATCGCCAACCTTTATGCCTTCATGGCTGCAGCCCGGTCAGGCGACAGCATCATTGTCCCTTCGCCGGCAATCGGGGGCCATGTAACCCACCATATGGCCGGCTGCGCCGGGCTCTATGGGCTCGATATCCACACCGCTCCGGTTGATGCCGACGGCTACACCGTCGACATCGGCAAATTGCGCGACCTGGCCAGATCGATAAGGCCGAAGATGATAACCATCGGCAGCAGCCTCAACCTGCTGCCCCATCCCATTCGCGAGATCAGGGCAATCGCCGACGAGGTCGGCGCGCTGGTTCTGTTCGACGCGGCGCATCTGTGCGGCATGATTGCCGGGCACGCCTGGCAGCAGCCGCTGGAGGAGGGCGCTCATCTCATGACCATGAGCACCTACAAGAGCCTTGGCGGTCCCGCGTCCGGGCTGATCGTCACCAACGATGCCGCCATCGCCGAAAAGCTCGACAGGATTGCATTTCCCGGCATGACGGCCAATTTCGATGCCGCCAAGTCGGCAGCGCTGGCCATCACCCTTCTCGACTGGAAAGATCACGGCAAGGCCTACGCCGCGACGATGGCTCGAACCGCAAAGGCGCTGGCGGACGGTCTTGCCGATCGCGGCCTGCCGGTGTTTGCGACCGGCAAGGGCTACACGACATCCCACCAGTTCGCCATCAAGGCGGCCGAGTTCGGTGGCGGCCAGGCGGCGGCAAGGAAGTTGCGGCTGGCCAACATTCTGACCTGCGGCATCGGCTTGCCCATAGACGCGGTTGACGGCGACATGAACGGGTTGCGCCTCGGTACGCCCGAGATCGTCCGCTGGGGCATGACCGAAGACGACATGCCGGAACTCGCGGCTCTCATTGCCAGGGGGCTGCGCGGCAATGATGCCAGCGAACAGGTCGCGGCAGATGTCACGGCATTCCGGCGCCGGTTCAACAAACTTCATTTTGTGAACTGACGCCTGAAGCGGCGGGAAAAAAGCCCGTCTTTCTCTAAAAACAGGGGAATAAAATGCGCATGATCGTGCAGATGATGACTGCTGCCCTTATGACAGCTGCTGCTGTCGGCGCTGCGAGGGCGGATATTGTGTTCGGCGTCGCAGGCCCGATGTCGGGGCCGAACGCCGCTTACGGAGAACAGTACCGCGTCGGTGTCGAAACCGCGGTCGAACGCATCAACGCCAATGGCGGCGTTCTCGGGCAGAAGCTTGCCGTGTCGGTCGGTGACGATGTCTCCGATCCAAAACAGGGCGTTTCGGTCGCCAACAAATTCGTCGCCGATGGCGTACATTATGTCGTCGGGCACTATAATTCGGGCGTCACCATTCCCGCTTCCGAGGTCTATGCGGAGAACGGCGTTCTGTTCGTCACGCCGACGGCCACCAACCCGATGGTAACGGAGCGCGGCCTGTGGAACGCTTTCAGGGCGTGCGGGCGCGACGATCAGCAGGGCTCGATCGCCGCCAAATTCATTCTCGACCGTTTCAAGGACAAGAAGATCGCAATCGTCGACGACAAGTCGACCGCGGGCAAAGGCTTGGCCGACGAAATGGCCAAGGCCTACAACGTCGGCGGCGGCAAGGAAGTTCTCCATGAGGAGGTGAACCCGGGCGAGAAGGACTACAGCCCGCTCGTCGCAAAGATCAAGGAATCGGGAGCCGACCTCGTCTACTATGGCGGTCAGCATACAGAGGCCGGCCTTATCGTGCGTCAGATGCACGATCAGGGCGTCACCACGATCCTGATGGGCGGCGACGGCATCTCCAACAGCGAATTCGGCGCCATCGGCGGTGATGCCGCCGCTGGAACCTTGATGACGTCGTTCCCCGACCCGGCAACATTTGCGGAAGCCAAGGACGCGGTTGCGGACCTGAAGGCCAAAAATGTGCCCACCGAAGCGGTGACCCTCTATGCCTACGCCGCAACGCAGATTCTTGCCGAGGCCATCAGCAAAGCCAAGGCCGATGATCCCAAGGCTGCTGCCGTCTACCTTCACTCCGGCGCCGGCATCTCGAGCGTGCTCGGTTCGATCTCCTATGACGACAAGGGGGATATCAAGCAGCCGGGGTTCGTCGTATTTGAGTGGCAGAAGGTCGACGGCAAACTGACACCGGTCGCCCTCAAATAGAAACATCGCGTCGGCGGCCGCACACCGGTCGCCGACGTTTTCCGGGAACGTCGGACGATGGCCGTAAATCCGCCGCGACCTCGAATGCCGCCTCTCAACACTTTGCGCGCCTTTGAGGCTGCAGCTCGCCATGAGAGCTTTGCCAAGGCCGCGGACGAACTCGGCGTTACCCCGGCGGCGGTGTCACACCAGATCAAGGCCCTCGAAGCGTGGCTTGGCTCCCCGCTTTTTGTCCGCCACGCTCAGGGGCTGCATTTGACCGAGGCTGGACGCGCGGCCCTTCCGGCTTTCTCCACCGCATTCGACGCCATGGGCCTTGCCGTCCAGGAACTGCGCATCTGGGCTCCGAGACCGCAGGTCAGCATCGCTGCCTTGCCATCGATCGCCCAGCTGTGGCTGGCTCCGCGTCTGCCGGCGCTTCGCGCCGCCCTTCCGGCCCTGCGGCCATCCATCCATGCACTGGAGGAGCCACCTGATTTCAGGCGGGAGCCGTTTGACCTCGCTATTTTCCTGACGCGGCACCGGGCGAACGGCAGCCGCTCGTTCAAGCTGTGCGACGACGTCATATTTCCAGTCTGTACCCCTGCCTTGGCGGAACAGTTGAAAACACCCACGGATCTCGCCTCGCAGCTTCTGCTATGGGACACCACGTGGACCGGCGACTGGAACCTGTGGTTCGAAAGTGTTGGCGTGAAAGGCCCGTCGATCGAATCCGGCTCCGAGTTTTCGCTCTACAGCATGGCGCTGCAGGCCGCCATCGACGGCGCCGGTGTGCTGATGGGGCATGAAGCCTTGGTGTCGCGTGCGCTCGCCGCCGGTTCTTTGGTGGCGCCGTTCCCGGAGCGGCGCGTCCCGAGCGGCCTCAGTCTCGAAGTGCTCGCTCCCGATCGGCCGCCTGCCCAGGCGGCACAAATGATCGAGTGGCTGCTTTCGCAAGCCTAGCGGTCACCGTGGTTTCAACTCCATGCCTGTCGCAAACAGCAGTCGGCGGCGTTGCTTCGCCGCCGATCCGTTCCGGCTCACCCCGTCTCAAGGTGTCACCGTCACACGGCCCTTCATGTTCGGATGGAAGCGGCAGAAATAGTCGACCGCTTCCGCCGTTTGCAGCGTCAGGCTTGCCGATGCTTTCGGTGGGATCATCACTTCCCAGCCGCCCTTCACAGTCGCCGTGTGGGCGAACACGTCCTTGTTCACCCACTCGATCGTGTCGCCGACCTTCGCCTCGACAGTCGCTGGCGAGAACACCAGTTTGTCGATCGTCACCACGATGGTTTCGGCCCGTACCGGCGAGGCACCGATCGTCAGCAGCAATGCAAGCAACAGATGTCGTTTCGACATGGTCTGTCCTTACTTCAGCGTGCCGGCGACATGTTCGGCGTGCTGTTGATGGCCCTGGAATATCTTCAGGCCGGTCTCAAGCAGGCTCTTCAGTTCGGCATTCTCCGCCGAGGGGATCAGCAGGGTTTCGAGCGCGCCATTGACCTGCTTGTGATAGGCGATCTCGTTGTCGACATAGGCCTTGTCGAAAGCAGCGCCGTCGAGCTTGGCGAGCTTGGCCCGTTCATCGGCGGCAGCCTTGGTAAGCGCCTGGCTGGTGGCGTTGTCCTCGGGTGTGACGTTGAGCTTCTTGACCAGGTCGAGCGCCTGCACGTTCACCGCTTGGTGGTCGCGCACCATGTCATTGGCAAAGTCCACGACTTCCTTGGTTTTCGATTTCTCGATCGCCAGCTTGGCCGCTTCCACGTCGATCACTCCGGCCGTGTAGGCGATATGGGCAATCTGCGGGTCGGTCGGCTTGTCGGCGGCTTGTGCAAACGGGGCGGCGCCGAGCAACAGCAGCGCGGCCAACGTGGCAGTGTATCTGATGGACATGACATCTCCTTCGCCCGAGTGCGGGGCACCGGGCATCGTTTTCAGTTGACGGTCATTGGATGCGGGGCGGCGGTAAACGTTCCCGCGAAATCGGCGAAATCAGCTTTCCAGGCCAAGCCGTTTCATCACCGCTTCGGTCAGCCTTTCGCAGCGCCGTCCGGCAAAGGGGAAAGCGTCGAGCAGCACCGGGCCGATCTGGTCGTCCAGCGCCTTGCGCACAAGCACGCGGGCGCGGTGCAGCCGGGTCTTGACGGTTTCGGGGCGCACGCCGAGCAAATCAGAGGTTTCCTCGGTGCTCAGCCCCTCGATGACGCGCGCCACGAACACAGTCCGATAGACATCGGGAAGATTGTCGGTCGCCCGTTCGACAAGCCAAAGGATCTGCCGTTGCGCCATCGTCCGCTCCGGATCGTCGCTTGGGTTGAGGGGAAACGGGATGATCTCGGCTTGCGGTGCGTCCGGCATGGCGACCGCCACCGTGCGCCGCTTTTTGCGCAGGCGGCCGAGCGCCTCGTTGATGACGATGCGCGACAGCCATGTGGCGAGCGAGGATTCGCCGCGAAAGGCGTCGAGATGGGCAAAGGCCCTGACATAGGCCTCCTGGACGATGTCCTCGGCCTCGCTGTCGTTGCGCACGACGCCGCGCGCAATACGGTAGAGCCGCTGGTTGTGGGTCTCCATGATCGTGCGGAAGGCATTGCCCTCGCGCGCCAGCGCACGGCGCACCAACTGCATGTCGCCGGTGGCGAGGGGCATTGCCGTCAAGACAGCAGGCATGGCCAATTTCCTCAATCCGATCTCCTGACCGGAACCCCCCGATCAAGACATTGGACGGCATTGTCGGCAAAAGGTTCCCGAAGATTTTTCAGGGGTCCGACGGCGACTACCGTACCGCTTCCGCCGATGGCTTGTCAGCAGCTTGCGCGCGGTTTCCCGAATCGGCTTGGCAGGTCCCCGCCTGTTCAGGCGGCCGCTGCTGCGGCAAGCCCGCGCGACAGATCGGCTTTAAGATCCTCGACATCCTCGAGCCCGATCTGCAGGCGGATCAGCGGACCGTCATAAGGACCCTTGGCGACGACGCGGTCCTTAAGCGAGACCGGCACGGCAAGGCTCTCATAGCCGCCCCAGGAATAGCCGAGGCCGAAGATCTTGAGCGCGTCGAGGAAGGCGTGCTGCTGCTTCTGAGTGCCGCCCTTGAGCGCGATCGAGAAGATGCCGCTCGAGCCGCAGAAATCGCGCTTCCAGAGTGCGTGGTTGGGGTGGCTGGGTAGCGCTGGGTGCAGCACGCGCGCCACGCCCGGCTGACCCTCCAGCCAGCCGGCGATATCAAGCGCGCTGCGCTGATGATGCTCCAGCCGCACGCCCATGGTGCGCAGGCCGCGCAGCACCTGGTAGACATCGTCGGGTCCCGCGCAGCAGCCAAGCGTGCAGAAGCTCTCGTAGAGTTGTTTCCAGCAGCCCTCATTGGCCGACACGGTGCCGAGCAGCACGTCGGAATGTCCGGCCGGATATTTCGTCGCCGCGTGGATCGAGATGTCGACGCCATGGTCGAGCGGCTTGAAATAGAGCGGCGTCGCCCAGGTGTTGTCCATCATCACGATCGCGCCTGCGGCACGCGCCGCCTTGGCGATGGCCGGTATGTCCTGCACCTCGAACGTGTTGGAGGCCGGCGATTCGGTGAACACCACCCTGGTGTTGGGCTTGATCAGCGCCGCGATGCCGGCGCCGACATGCGGATCATAATATTCAACCGTGACGCCGAGGCGCTTCAGCATCGTGTCGGCGAAATTGCGGGTTGGGTGATAGACCGAATCGACGATCAGGACATGGTCGCCCGCCGACAGGAAGGCCAGCAGCGGCACCGTCACCGCCGCAAGTCCGGACGGCACCACGATCGTGCCGGCCGAGCCTTCCAGCGCGTCGATGGCGTGGGCCAGCGCGTCGGTGGTCGGCGTGCCGCGCGTGCCATAGGTGTATTTCTGGTTGCGCGCCGCCATCGAGGCCGCGTCACGAAAGAGCACAGTCGAGGCATGCACCACAGGCGGATTGACGAAGCCGAAATAGTCGTGCGGATTGTTGCCTGAATGGGTAAGCCGCGTGTTGATGCCCATGCCGCTGCCGTCTTTTGCCATTATCTCTTCGCCCTGTGGTGAGGCGCTAGCCATAGTGCGGCGGCATTGGCCGCGCAACCGCCGGGCACTCGCCAGGCAACTGACTTCGGATGTGCCAATTTTGAGCGCGCTGCCGGACGACTTGAGAATCGGCACCGATTTTCGCTGGGGATCATGCGCAGAATCAAAGCGCTGCAGGTGCCCGGTGTCGCCAACCTGCACCCCGCCAGACACCGGACTTCGGCCGCAAGTCTGCTGGTCGAGCCAAAGGACAGGCCCCTGCCAATTCATCATGACAAAAGGCAGTAACGCAGAGTAATGCCGAGGTCGGATTTCACAGCCGCGGCCGGAACTTGCGCTGATCGGACGTTGCCAATTTTGTTTGCGCGGCTTGCTAATTTCCTGGCGCTCTTGTCTGCAATTCAGGCATTTGCGGCAATTGGTTTTCAAACTCTTTCGGTTTCGGTCATTTCCCTTGACCTCACAGGAATAATCGCCTTCGATGCAGTTCGTGAATGGGAGGCAGCGCGTCGGTTACGATGCGGGGTTCCGGTAATGGGCCGGAATGGGAGCTGCGTTCACACGGGAAAAAGATCAGGGTTTGCCTGAAAACAGAAAAGGGTCTGTGGGTCATGAAAAAAATTGCATTCGGCATTCTGGGAGCCGCCGCGTTCGGGTTGATAGCTTCGGCCGCGTCAGCGGCCACGCTCGACGACGTCAAGGCGAAGGGCTTCATTCAATGCGGCGTCTCGACCGGTCTGGCCGGCTTCTCGGCGCCGGACGACAAGGGTGACTGGCAAGGCATCGATGCGGATTTCTGCCGCGCGGTCGCGGCCGCCGTCTTCGGTGACGGCACCAAGGTCAAGTTCACGCCGCTCAGCGCCAAGGAACGCTTCACTGCGCTGCAGTCGGGCGAGGTCGACATCCTGTCGCGCAACACCACCTGGACCATCAATCGCGATACAGCACTCGGCCTGAACTTCATCGGCGTCACCTACTATGACGGCCAGGGCTTCATGATCAACGCCAAGAAGCTGCCGGGCGTGAATTCCGCACTACAGCTTTCGGGCGCGGCCGTCTGCGTGCAGAGCGGCACCACGACCGAGCTCAACCTCGCCGACTACTTCAAGGCGAACAAGATGGAGTACAACCCGGTCGTCTTCGAAAAGCTGGAAGAGGTCAACGCCGCCTATGATGCCGGCCGCTGCGACGTCTACACCACCGACCAGTCGGGTCTCTACGGCATCCGCCTGACGCTCGGAGCACCCGCCGACCACGTCGTGCTGCCCGAGATCATCTCCAAGGAGCCGCTCGGACCGGCCGTGCGCCAGGGCGACGACCAGTGGTACCACATCGTCAAGTGGACCTATTTCGCGCTGTTGCAGGCGGAGGAACTCGGCATCACCAAGGCCAACATCGATGAGATGAAGACCTCTGAAAGCCCCGAGATCAAGCGTGTGCTCGGCCAGGAAGCCGATACCAAGATCGGTACCGATCTCGGCGTCTCCAACGACTGGGTCGTCAACATCGTCAAGGCCGTCGGCAACTATGGCGAGATGTTCGAACGCAATGTCGGTTCGGGCAGCCCGCTCAAGATCGCGCGCGGCATCAACGCGCTGTGGACCAAGGGCGGTCTGCAATACGCTCCGCCGATCCGCTGATCGAAATGTGATCCGGGAGGCAGATGATCTGCCTCCCGGTTTCTCTTTCCAGGGGATAGTCGAATGGCATCGCAGGAAATTCTTCGCGAGGAGCCAAGCCGGGCTTCTTTCGTCAACGATCCGAAAGTCCGCGGCATATTCTTCCAGGTCGTGGTTGTCGTCTTGCTGGTGTCGGGCGTCTGGTGGATTGTCCAAAACACCATCGACAATCTGGCGCGGCTTCACATTGCATCGGGGTTCGGCTTCCTCAGGGGGCGTGCCGGCTTCGACATTTCCGACACCGCGATCGCCTATTCGTCGGATTCGACTTATGGCCGCGCCATCGTCGTCGGCTTCATCAACACCCTTATTGTTGCCGGCGTCGGTATCGTCACTGCGACCCTCATCGGCTTCATCCTCGGCATTGGCCGCCTGTCGCGCAACTGGCTGATCCGCAAGATCTGCATGGTCTATGTCGAGATCTTCCGCAACATACCGCCGCTGCTGGTCATCTTCTTCTGGTATTCCGGCGTGCTTGCCGTGCTTCCCATACCGCGCGAGAGCATCAACCTGCCGTTCGGCTCCTTCCTCAACCAGCGCGGCTTCTATTTTCCGCGCGCTGTCTGGGGCGATGGCTCCTGGTTGATCTTCGTCGCTTTGCTTGTCGGCATCGCCATGGCGTGGTTCGTCGCCCGCAAGGCGCGTCAGCGGCAGATGGCCACCGGCCAGCAATTCCCGGTGTTCTGGACATCAGTGGCGCTTGTCGTCGGGTTGCCGCTGCTTGCCTACGCGCTGAGCGGTTTCCCGCTGACCTTTGATTTTCCAAAACAATCGACCTTCAACCTGACCGGTGGCTTCCAGGTCAAGCCGGAGTTCCTGTCGCTCTATCTGGCGCTGTCCTGCTACACGGCGGCCTTCATCGCCGAGATCGTGCGCGCCGGCATCATGGGTGTCAGCAAGGGCCAGACCGAGGCAGCCGGAGCGCTCGGCTTGCGACCTGGATCGATCCTGCGGCTCGTCGTCGTTCCGCAAGCGATGCGCATCATCATTCCGCCGCTGACCAGCCAGTACCTCAACCTGACCAAGAACTCCTCGCTCGCCATTGCCATCGGCTATCCCGATCTGACGGCGACAGCCGGCACGGTGCTGAACCAGACCGGCCAGGCGATCGAGTGCGTGTTGATCATGATGGTCGTGTACTTGGCACTCAGCCTGCTGACCTCCGCGGTCATGAATGTGGTCAACGCCAAGATGGCGCTGGTGGAGAGGTAGGGCCATGCAGGAACACGATACCTCCTGGGTTCGCACCGAAATGGCGTTGGCGCAGACGCCCCCGGCCGGCGTGCGCGGTCCGGGTGCCTGGGTGCGCCAGAACCTGATCGGCTCGGTTGGCGACACCATCCTGACCGTCATCGGCATCGCGCTGGTGGTGATGATCCTGCCGCAAGTCATCAACTGGGCCTTCATCAACGCCCAGTGGACCGGAACCGACCGCACTTTCTGCGCCACGGTGGCGCAAGGCGGCATCCAGCCGGACGGATGGTCCGGTGCTTGCTGGGCCTTCGTCAACGCCAAGTTCGGCCAGTTCATGTTCGGCCGCTATCCGATCGAGGAGCGCTGGCGGCCGATCCTCGTCGCCATCCTGTTCGTGGCGTTGCTGGTGCCGCTGCTCATCCCGCGCGTGCCGCACAAGGGGTTGAACGCCCTCCTGTTCTTCCTGGCGATGCCGATCCTTGCCTTCGTCCTGCTGGTCGGCGGCATGTTCGGCCTGCCGCATGTCGAAACGCCGCTGTGGGGCGGCCTGCTGGTGACGCTCAGCCTGTCCTTCGTCGGCATTGCCGCGTCGCTGCCGATCGGCATCGTGTTGGCCCTCGGCAGGCGTTCGAAGATGCCGATCGTCAAGACGCTGTGCGTCGTCTTCATCGAGACGGTGCGTGGCATCCCGCTGATCACCGTTCTGTTCATGGCCAGCGTCATGCTGCCGCTGTTCCTGCCGGCCGGCGTGACCTTCGACAAGCTGCTGCGCGCGCTGATCGGCGTGTCGCTGTTTGCCGCCGCCTACATGGCCGAAGTGGTGCGCGGCGGCCTGCAGGCCATTCCCAAGGGCCAGTATGAGGGTGCCGATTCGCTCGGCCTCGGCTACTGGCAGAAGATGAACCTGATCGTGTTGCCGCAGGCGCTGAAGCTGGTCATTCCCGGCATCGTCAACACCTTCATCGGCATGTTCAAGGACACCAGCCTTGTCTACATCATCGGCATGTTCGACCTGCTCGGCGTGGTCAAGCTGAACTTTTCCGATGCCAACTGGGCGACGCCGCAGACGGCCAGGTCCGGCCTGATCTTCGCTGCCTTCGTCTTCTGGCTGTTCTGCTTCGGCATGTCGCGCTATTCAATGTACACGGAACGCCGGCTCGACACCGGCCACAAACGCTAAGAACAAAAAGGGGAACCTGCCATGGCCACAGAAAATGCCGTCAGCGCGGAAGAGATCAAGGTCAACGCCGCCAAGATGCACATCTCCGACACCGATGTCGCCATCGACATCATCGCCATGCACAAATGGTATGGCGAATTCCACGTGCTGAAGGACATCAACCTGAAGGTGATGCGCGGCGAGCGCATCGTCATCTGCGGCCCTTCGGGCTCCGGCAAGTCGACAATGATCCGCTGCATCAACCGGCTGGAAGAACACCAGAAGGGCAAGATCATCGTCGACGGCAAGGAACTGACCAACGATCTGAAGAAGATCGACGAAGTGCGCCGCGAGGTCGGCATGGTGTTCCAGCACTTCAACCTGTTCCCGCATCTGACCATCCTCGAGAACTGCACGCTGGCGCCGATCTGGGTGCGCAAGACGCCGAAGAAGCAGGCCGAGGAAATCGCCATGCACTTCCTCAAGCGCGTCAAGATCCCGGAGCAGGCCAACAAATATCCGGGACAGCTTTCCGGCGGCCAGCAGCAGCGCGTGGCGATCGCCCGCTCGCTGTGCATGAACCCGCGCATCATGCTGTTCGACGAGCCGACCTCGGCGCTCGATCCGGAAATGATCAAGGAAGTGCTGGAGACAATGGTTGGTCTGGCCGAAGAAGGCATGACCATGCTTTGCGTCACCCACGAAATGGGCTTTGCGCGCAAGGTCGCCAACCGCGTGATCTTCATGGATCAGGGCCAGATCGTCGAGCAGAACACGCCGGCCGAGTTCTTCGACCATCCGCGCCACGAGCGGACAAAACTGTTCCTGTCGCAGATCCTGCACTGATCGATCCGACGCAGATCAAGAGAGCACGGCCACACCATGGCCGGGCTCTTTTGCGTTTATGGTCGAAAGTAGGTCGACTCGCATCTCGCCGCCAACTGATCGCAGGATAGGTTCTCATGAGGAAACTCGGGCGCATCCTCGCTACGCTGGTCGTCGCGGTTGCGCTTGCTGCGACGCTCGGCACGCTGGTGCCGCGACCGCTGTGGCGGGCCGCAGCCGCGGCACCCGCCGGCACGCGCCACATACTGGTACTGAAAAATCCAATCCACACCGACATCGCCATTCCGGTCGATGACGACGTGCGCAAGCGCTTCCATTTCCTGGTCAACGCCGGCATTCCCGCCGACAGTCCGGAGGTCCGCTACATCGTCTTCGGCTGGGGCGGCCGTGCCTTCTATCTGGAGACGCCGACCTGGTCCGAGCTGAAGGCGGTGCCGGTGATCAAGGCGCTGACTCTCGACACCTCGGTGATGCATGTCGATGTCGCCGGCGAGATCCCCGAGCCGCGCCCCAACGTGACCGGCTTCGACATCGGCGAGGAGCGTTTTACGGCACTGCTCGATTTCATCGTGGCGAGTTTCCAGCAGGGCCCGAACGGCCCGATCCTTGTCCCGGATGCAGCCTATTCCAGGTTCGACCGCTTCTACGAAGCTAACGGCCATTTCAACGCGCTGGTCGGCTGCAACACCTGGACGGCGTCGGCACTGCGCGTCGCCGGCCTGCGCACCGGCTGGTGGAACCCGCTGCCGGCCTCGCTCGGCCTGTCGATGCGGCTTTACAATTGAGCCTCGGCGGGCTCCCAGCCATAGAGCCAGTCGAGATCGGCGGCGAGTTTTTCGGGCGAGCGCATCGTCAGGAACAGGTTGCGCGCGATCGCCACCGGTCCTGAAGCGTGCCAGGCGAGGCGGTTGACCGCACCGCGGCGGGCGACTTTTGCGACGCGCGGACGCCGCCCCTGCTCCCAGGCAGCAAGCGCGCGGGCAGTATCGGCCGGCGAGGCGGCGATGGCGCCGGCGAGGGTGACGGCATCCTCGATTGCCATCGCCGCGCCCTGCGCCGCAAACGGCGTCATCGCATGCGCCGCGTCGCCGATCAGCGCGATGCCGGCAGGGCTCGTCCAGGGTTGTTTCTGGTCGACCGTGTGGATGGGCCAGGCCGTCCACCGGCCGGCGTCCTCGACCAGCCGGGCCAATGCCGGCGCGGTGCCGCGCATGGCGCCGGCGAGGATCTTGGTGTCGGCATTGCCTGACCAGCCCTCGGCGATGCTTTCGCCCTTGGTGAAGGCGGCCAGGTTGAAGGCGGCGCCCTTGCTGACCGGGTAGGCGACCATATGGAAACCGGGATGCAGGAAGGTGGTCACACAGTTGGCGGCCCCTGCAGCGGCAAAGGCCGTCCCGGCAGTACTGTCTGCAGGGATCGTGGCGCGCCAGGCAAGCTCGCCGCAAAACCGGCTCCTGGTCGAAAGCCTGCCAAGTGCGCGGATCGCCGACCAGACGCCATCGGCGCCGATTAGTATGAAGCCCTCTGCCGTGACGATCTTGCCGGCGATTTCGGCCGTTGCAGTGACACCGTGCGGCCCTGTGGCGACGCTGCCAACGCTGGCGCCGGTGACAAGCTCGATCTGGGGCTGCTCGGCTGTGCGCGCCATCAGCGCGCTTTGCAGGTCGGCGCGGTGGGCGACGAGATAGGGCGCCTGCCAGCGCGTTTCGGCCGCTTGTCCCAGCGGCACCCGTGCCAACTCGCGCAATGTTCCTGCGTCCTTGAGCACAACCGCCTCCGGTCGCACCGCCGCCGGCAACAGCCGGTCGAGCACGCAGAGCTGGCGAAGCAGGCGCGTGGCATTGGGGGAAAGCTGGATGCCTGCGCCGGCGGCTTCGAGGCGCTGCGCTTGTTCGAAAAGCTTGACCGGATGACCGCGTTTGGCGAAGGCCAGTGCGGCTGTCAGCCCGGCAACACCCGCCCCGGCGATGACGACCTGCCGGGACCGCGCGTCGTTCATTGGGCTTGTCGTCTGGGAATCAGGCGGCCTGGTCGAGATAGAGGCAGCCCGGGGGCTGTGTTTCCGTCGCCTTCAGCTTCGGCGAATAGCGGTAAAGCGTCGAGCAGTAGGGGCAGACCTTCTCATTGTCGTCGCCCATGTCGAGAAACACATGCGGATGGTCGAAAGGCGGATTGGCGCCGGTGCACATGAATTCCTTGACGCCGATGTCGATCGCCGGATGGCCCGCATCGTTCTGGAAATGGGGAATGGAACCGCCTGCCATCGTCGTCTCCTTAACGCAAATCTCTTCTGCATCTGGATCATAACCCGTCTCTTTGCAAGATCGATGAAATGAAACTGTCGCAAAAGCCTGTCAGAGGATAAGTTAAGCCGGTTAACCGGCAGACGGTGCGGGAAGAGCAGGAATCATGAACGAACTGAAGCCGGTGCAGAGCGAATTCGTGAATGTCGAGGTGGCCCGCCCGGAAGGCGGCAACCCCGACCGCTTCGTCAACCGCGAGTTTTCCTGGTTGCAGTTCAACCGCCGCGTTCTCGAGGAATCGCTGAATCTCAACCATCCGCTGCTGGAGCGTGTCCGCTTCCTGTCGATATCGGCGGCCAATCTCGACGAATTCTTCATGGTCCGCGTCGCCGGTCTCGCCGGTCAGGTGCGCGAGGGCATCACGCTCAAAAGCCCGGACGGCCGCACGCCCGAGCAGCAGCTCGAACAGCTGCTGCGCGAGGTCGAGCGCCTGCAGGAGGACCAGCAGAAGAGCCTTTCGGCGCTGATGCTGCTGCTCAACAAGGAAGGCATCGAGAGCATCACCCGCGATGACCTGACCAAGGACGAGAAGACCTGGCTCGAGGACCATTTCCAGGAACAGGTATTTCCGGTGCTGACCCCGCTGTCGATCGACCCGGCGCATCCGTTCCCGTTCATTCCCAATCTCGGCTTCTCGATGGCGCTGCAACTGCGCCACCGCAAGAATGGCGAGGAGATGAGCGCGCTGCTGCGCCTGCCGGTGGCGCTGAAGCGCTTCATCCGCCTGCCGGACCGCAAGCACCATGTCCGCTTCATCCCGCTCGAAGAAGCGGTCGGCCTCTATATCGGCAAGCTGTTCCCAGGCTACGAGGTCAAGGGTTCCGGCACGTTCCGCATCATCCGCGACAGTGATATCGAGGTCGAGGAGGAGTCCGAGGATCTCGTGCGCCTGTTCGAGACGGCGCTGAAGCGGCGGCGCCGCGGTTCGGTCATCCGCATCGAATTCGACAGACTGATGCCGTCCGAATTGCGCGACTTCGTCGGCGGCGAACTTGGCGTGTCGTCAAGCCGCATAAGCGTTCTGACCGGTCCGCTGGCGCTCAGCCAGATTTCCGAGATCGTTGCCGTTGCCCGCGACGACCTGAAGTTCAGGCCCTACAACCCGCGCTTTCCCGAGCGCATCCGCGAGCATGGCGGCGATTGTTTCGCTGCCATCCGCGAGAAGGACATTGTCGTCCACCACCCCTACGAATCCTTCGACGTGGTGGTGCAGTTCCTGCGCCAGGCGATGGCCGATCCCGAAGTGGTGGCGATCAAGCAGACGCTCTACCGCACCTCCAATGACAGCCCGATCGTGCGCGCGCTGGTCGACGCCGCCGAGGCCGGCAAGTCGGTGACGGCACTGGTCGAGCTCAAGGCGCGCTTCGACGAGGAAGCCAACATCCGCTGGGCGCGCGACCTCGAACGCGCCGGCGTCCAGGTCGTGTTCGGCTTCCTCGAACTGAAGACCCACGCCAAGATGTCGCTGGTCGTGCGACGCGAGGACGGCAAGCTGCGCAACTACGTGCATCTCGGCACCGGCAACTACCATCCGGTCACCGCGCGCATCTACACCGACCTGTCCTTCTTCACCACCGATCCGACGATCGCCCGCGATGTCGCCCAGCTGTTCAACTTCATCACCGGCTATGCCGAGCCGACCGATGAAATGCGGCTGGCCATTTCGCCCTTCACGCTGAGAAGCCGCATTCTCAAGCACATTGCCGATGAGGTTGCCCACGCGCTCGAAGGCCGGCCGGCGCGCATCTGGATGAAGATGAATGCGCTCGTCGATCCGATCATCATCGACGCGCTCTATGACGCCAGTCGCGCCGGGGTCGAGATCGACCTCGTCGTGCGCGGCATCTGCTGCCTGAGGCCGCAGGTGCCTGGGCTGTCGGAAAACATCCGGGTGAAGTCGATCGTCGGCCGTTTCCTCGAACACAGCCGCATCTACTGTTTCGGCAACGGACATGGCCTGCCGTCGGACGGGGCGATCATCTACATCTCTTCGGCCGATTTGATGCCGCGCAATCTCGATCGCCGCGTCGAGACCATGGTGCCGATCACCAATCCAACTGTGCATGAACAGATCCTTGGCCAGATCATGCTGGGCAACATCATGGACAACCAGCAAAGTTTCGACGTATTGGCTGACGGAACCTCCCGGCGCGTGACGCTGGAGGAGGGTGAGGAACCGTTCAACGCGCAGGAATACTTCATGACCAATCCGAGCCTGTCCGGACGTGGCGATGCGCTGAAGTCGCATGCGCCCAAGCGCATCGCGCAGTTCAAGCGCCGCAAGAAAAACGCCGCAGCGTCCGGCTGATGATTTCAACGTCCCAGGGCCGGCTTCAGGACCGCCGACCGCTGTCCATCATCGATATCGGGTCTAACTCGATCCGTCTTGTCGTCTATGAAGGGCTGGCGCGTTCGCCGACCACGCTGTTCAACGAAAAGATGCTCGCCGGCCTCGGCCGCGGCATCGTTTCGACGGGAAAGCTCGACCCCGAGGCGGTAACGCGCTCGATGGAGGAGTTCCGGCGCTTCCGTGCGCTGTCGGACCAGGTCGGCGCCGAGCACATTTATGTGCTGGCGACCGCCGCCGCTCGCGAGGCGGTCAACGGCCCCGACTTCATCCACCGCGCCGAAGACGTGCTCAAGACCGAGATCCGGGTGCTGAGCGGCCGCCAGGAAGCGCATTATTCGGCGCTCGGCGTCATTTCCGGCTTCCATCCGGCCAACGGCATTGCCGGCGACCTTGGTGGCGGCAGCCTCGAACTGATCGACGTCAACGGTGAGGCGATCGGCGACGGCATCACGCTGCCGCTGGGCGGCCTGCGCTTGCAGGATATGGCCAAGAATTCGCTGGCCCAGGCGGCAAAGATCGCGCGCGAGGAACTGGCGCGGGCGAAGCTCTTGAAAGGCGGGCAGGGCAGGGCGTTCTATGCGGTCGGCGGCACCTGGCGAAATCTCGCCCGGCTGCACATGGAAATGAGCAACTATCCGCTCGGCGTCATGCACCACTACGAAATCTCAGCCGACAGTGCGGCGAACTTCCTCAAGCAGGTGGCGAAAGGCGAGATCGAGAAGGTCAAGGGGATCGAGGGCGTCTCCAAGAACCGCCGCTCGCTGCTGCCCTATGGCGCTATCGTGCTGCAGGAGATCATGGCGGCGATGCAGCCGTCGAAGATCATCGTCTCGGCGCTCGGCGTGCGCGAGGGGTTTCTCTATTCGCTGCTCGATGCGGCCGAGCAGAAGGCCGATCCGCTGATTTCGGCCTCGGAAGAACTAGCCCGACTGCGCTCGCGTTCGGTCACCCACGCGCATGAGCTTGTCGAGTGGACCGGCAAGGCGTTCGCCGCCTTCGGCATCGACGAGACCGAGGACGAGGCTCGCTACCGCCAGGCCGCCTGCCTGCTTGCCGATATCGGCTGGCGCGCCCATCCCGAGTATCGCGGCAAGCAGTCGCTCAACATCATCGCTCACGCCTCCTTCATCGGCGTCGATCATCCCGGCCGCGCCTTCCTGGCGCTTGTTGGTCTGTTTCGCCATGAGGGCGTATTCAACGAAGCCGTTCCGGAAATCCGCGGGCTGGCGACACCGCGCTACCTCGATCGCGCCCGCGTGTTGGCTGCACTGCTGCGTGTCGTCTACCTGCTGACGGCGGCAATGCCAGGCGTCATGCCCAGGCTGAAATGGGAAAGCCGCCCCAATGGCGCGCTTGCGCTGGTGCTGCCGGCGCCGCTGTCTGATCTCTATGGCGAGCGGCCGGCCGGAAGGCTGGCGCAACTGGCGCGGATCACCAACCGCCGGCTGGTGCTGGCGGTCGAGGGTGGCCCGAGCGTTTCGGTGAAGTAGAGCCTGGTTCGGTCAAAATAGCCCCGTTTCAGTCAAGTAACCTCAGACCCGATGCCGAAGGTGCGGCCGTCGATCGACCAGGCGCCGGCCCCTGCCATCGCCAGCGCCAGGAAACCACCAGCAATCGCGATGTCCTTCATCAGCATCTGCGAATGGAGGAAGATCAGCGTCGCATCGTCGCCACCCTGGCCGTAGTGGCCGATGAAGCCTGCTGCGATACAGAAAGCGGCGAGCAGCAGCGCCACGATCCGCGTCTGGAAGCCGACAAGGATGGCGAGCCCTGCGATCAGCTCGAACAGGCCGGTGCCCCAGGCGGCAAGCAACGGCAGCGGCAGGCCGAGGCCGGCGAAATAGTCTGATGTGCCGGAAATGTTGGCAAGCGCCTGGAAACCGGATGACACCAACAAAGCGGCGAGCAACAGGCGGGACAGCAGAAGCAGTGCGTTGCGGGGCATGGTCACCTCCCTTGCGGGTGGCCGGCTGGCCAGATCCCGGCATCCCCAGTCTACCAGAAACAGCGGGCTCGGACGCCTATGCGTGTCGCCCAAAAGTGCGCAGCGGTTTTGGGACAACGACATGCATCAAAACAAAGACCTAAAGTGCGTCAACTGAATCCGTTTCAACGCGACGCGCTTTAGACTGATAACGAAGAAGCGGCGCGGAAAATTCCGCGCCGCTTCTTTCATCGTTAGCTGGGAGATGGCTCAGCCGCGCTTGGCGTCGACCGAATAGGCGCCGGCGCCCGAGGAAGCCAGCACGATGAAGCCGCCTGTGATCGCCAGGTTCTTCAGGAAGCTGATCATCTGCATCTGGTCGGCCCAGCCGGTGTGGGCAACCAGGCCCGTGGCGAGGGTGAAGATCGCCAGCACCCAGGCAGTGATCCGCGTCTGAAAGCCGACCAGGATGGCAAGGCCGCCGAGCAGTTCGATGAGGCCGACGACAATGGCGGTTACGGTCGGCAGCGGCAGGCCGAGGCTACCGAAATAGCCAGCGGTGCCGGCAATGGCCGTGAGCTTGCCGAAACCGGAAAGCAGGAAGATGACCGCCAGCAGGATGCGGCCGAGGAGGATGGTGGTTGATGCGTTGGAAGCGGCGCCGGAACCGGCGATGGAAGTGTTGATGGACATGGTGACTCTCCGGGAGGTTGCAATACGTTCCCAGATAGAGCAGGGCGACTGTTCACCAAAGATGCCTATCCGGCGACAGTTCGTTCACCGGGATGACGTTTTTGTGATCGAGCGTGGTCTCAGCCGGGATGCGTCATGTCCTCCGGCCGCACCAGCCGCTCGTAGTCGGCCTCGCTGACCAAGCCGGTGGCCAGAGCTTCCTCGCGCAACGTCGTGCCCTTCTTGTGCGCGGTCTTGGCGATCTTGGCGGCGTTGTCGTAGCCGATGGTCGGCGCCAGCGCGGTCACCAGCATCAGCGAGCGATTCAATGCCTCACGTATGTTGTCTTCCCGCGCCTCGATGCCGACGACGCAATTGTCGGTGAAGGAAACCGAGGCGTCGGCCAGGAGCTGCACCGACTGCAGGAAATTATAGGCCATCAGCGGATTGTAGACGTTGAGCTCGAAATGACCCTGGCTGCCGGCGAAGGTCAGCGCCGCATTGTTGCCGAACACCTGCACGCAGACCTGCGTCATCGCCTCGCACTGCGTCGGGTTGACCTTGCCCGGCATGATCGACGAGCCCGGTTCGTTTTCCGGAAGCGACAATTCGCCAAGGCCCGAACGCGGGCCGGAGCCGAGGAAGCGGATGTCGTTGGCGATCTTGAACAGGGCCGCCGCGCAGGCGTTGATGGCGCCGTGCGAGAACACCATGGAATCATGTGCGGCCAGTGCCTCGAACTTGTTCGGCGCGGTGACGAAGCCTATGCCGGTGATATCGGCGATGCGTTCCGCCACCTTTTCGGCGAAGCCGACCGGCGCGTTGAGGCCGGTGCCGACGGCGGTGCCGCCCTGTGCCAGTTCCTGCAGGCCGGGCAACGTCATTTCGATGCGTTTGATCGACGAGGCGACCTGCGCGGCATAGCCCGAGAATTCCTGGCCCAGCGTCAGCGGCGTCGCATCCTGCGTATGGGTACGGCCGATCTTGATGATGTGGGCAAAAGCCTTGGTCTTGGCTTCAAGCGCCGCATGCAAATGCTTCAGCGCCGGCAGCAGGTCGTGCACGATACGCTCGGCGCAGGCGATGTGCATGGCCGTCGGATAGGTATCGTTCGACGACTGGCTCATATTGACGTGGTCGTTGGGATGCACCGGCTTCTTGGACCCCATGACGCCGCCCAGCATCTCGATCGCCCGGTTCGAGATGACCTCGTTGGCGTTCATGTTGGACTGCGTGCCCGAGCCGGTCTGCCAGACGACCAGTGGGAAATGCTCGTTGAGCTTGCCGTCGATGACCTCTTGCGATGCTTCGACGATGGCCTTGCCGACTGCCGGGTCGAGCCGCTTCAACTCCATATTGGCTTCGGCCGCCGCCCGCTTGACGATGCCCAGCGCACGCACGATCGACGCCGGCTGCTTTTCCCAACCGATCTTGAAATTGCCGAGCGAACGCTGCGCCTGCGCGCCCCAATAGCGGTCCGCAGCGACCTCGATAGGGCCGAATGTGTCGGTTTCGGTTCTGGTCTTGGCAGCGGTCACGGCTCTCTCCGACGATCGAATTCGGCAACGGCGTATCGCGTTGCACAATGGCCTTCAAGCAGAGATTGCAGCGGTAAAGGATGCAAATCGGTTAGATGGCGAGCGCCAAGGACGACCGTGGGGCAAAATGGCCCATTTTAGCTTGATGACAGATACTGGGCTGTCACATAGGGTGCCGCCAAACAGAACCTCGATCAGGGGCGGCCATGGCGCACGACTTCCAGCAAGACATCGACGCCATAGCACGCATCGATGCCGTTCCCACCATCCTCGATGTCGTCTGCCGCACCACCGGGATGGGGTTTGCGGCGGTCGCCCGCGTCACCGAAGACCGCTGGATCGTCTGCAGCGTCCTCGACAACATCGATTTCGGCCTGGCGCCGGGCGGCGAGCTGAAAGTTGAGACCACCATCTGCAATGAGATCCGTGCCAGCCATGAGGCCGTGGTTATCGACAGTGTCGCCGATGACGAGGTTTTTTGCGGTCACCACACGCCCGCGCAGTATGGATTTCAGAGCTATATCTCGATGCCGATCATCCGCAAGGACGGTCAGTTCTTTGGCACGTTGTGCGCCATCGACCCGCGCCCGGCGAGGCTGAAAAACCCTGAAATCATCGGCATGTTCAAGCTCTTTGCCGAACTGATCGCCGCGCATCTCGACGCGGCCGAGCTGCTGGATGCGGCCCGTGCCGAAACCTTGCAGGAGCGCACGCACAAGGAACTGCGGGAGCAGTTCATCGCCGTTCTCGGCCATGATTTGCGCAATCCGCTGGGATCGATCGCCTCGGGCGTCAACATTCTCAAGCGCCCCAGTGATGAAGCGAAACGCGCGCAGATCCTTGCCCTGATGGAAGGCAGCGTCGTGCGCATGAGCGGACTGATCGACAATGTGCTCGACTTTGCCCGCACCCGCATGGGCGCCGGGCTGGTGGTGAAGGCGGCGGCGCCGAAACCGATGGAGCCGGTGCTGGAGCAGGTGGTGTCCGAATTCCGCTCCGTTCATCCGGACCGCGTGATCGAAACCGAATTCGAAGCTGCGACCTCCATCGTCGCCGACCATCTGCGCCTTGCCAGGCTGTTCTCGAATCTGATCGGCAATGCGCTTAGTCACGGTGCCGCAGGCACGCCGGTCAGGGTGAGTGCCAAAATGGTCGATGGCGAACTCGTCTTCTCGGTGGCCAATTCCGGCAAGCCGATCCCCGCTGACATGATGGCCAATCTGTTCCAGCCTTTCGTGCGCGGCAAGACCACCAATGAGCAGGGTCTGGGCCTTGGCCTCTACATCGCTTCCGAGATTGCCAAGATGCATGGGGGAAACGTAGAGGCCGTCTCGACGCCGCAAGAGACGCGCTTTGTCTTTCGCATGCCGCTGAAGCGCTGATCGAGCGCAGCCGGCCTTTCAAGTCGGCCGGCGGCCGGCCGCCTCTCACCCCGCCGTATAGCCGCCATCGATGGCAAAGATGCCGCCGCTGGTGCCACGCGGCCTCGTCGCTGGCGAGGTAGACGGCGATCCCGGCGAGGTCGCTGGTCTGGCCGATGCGGCCGAGCGGGTAGCTGCGTTCGACATAGGCCTTCAACTCGGCTTGCGCCGCCGCCGGCAGGTTCTCGATCGACTTGCGCCGCATGGCGGTGTCGACCGTGCCCGGCGCGATGGCATTGACCCTGATGCGGCGCGGGCCAAGTTCGAACGCCAGCGACTTGGTCAGCGAATTCAGCGCGCCCTTGGACAGCGAATAGAGGCTCGACGGTCGCTTCGGGATCATCTTGTTGGCGAAATAGGACGAGATGTTGATCACCGAAGCGCCGCTTTGCGTGAGATGCGGCAACAGGCGCTGGGTGAGAAAGAACGCCGCCGTGACGTTGAGCGCGAAGGACTGCTGGAACTGCTCCTCGCCGACGGTCTCGAACGGCACGAGGAAGGCCACGCCGGCATTGTTGACCAGGATGTCGAGCGGTTGGCTGGATTTCCTTACCTGCTCGACCACGGCGTCTATCCCGGCTGAGGTCGAAAGGTCGGCCGACAGCGTCTCGGCACTGCCGAGTTGTTTGCGGGCGGCGTCGAGCTTTTTGGCATCGCGACCGACGATCAGCACATCCGCGCCCTCGCGCGAAAAGGCCCCGGCTATCGCCAGGCCGATCCCGTCCGATCCGCCCGTCACCAACGCCCGTTTTCGGTGAAGTCTCATGCGATCCTCGCGCGTTTCCCGCCATGCCATCAGCCGGTAAGGGCAACGCCGATCGGCAGGAGCGTCAAGGCGTGCGCCTATCGCACAGTATGAAACTTGGCCGGCAGGCCAGCCGCGCCCGGCTACGCGGTGGTTACAGGTTCCCGGATGGCCAGCCGCGCCGCGACGTGGTCCTTGACCTGGCGGATCGCCTGTTCGCGCGACACACTGCCCGGCTGCAGGGCGAGCCGCAGCCATAGCCCGTCAATCAGCGCCGAGACGCCAAGCGCGATGTCCTC
The DNA here is from genome assembly GCF_024746795.1 of Mesorhizobium sp. AR10. NCBI lineage: Bacteria > Pseudomonadati > Pseudomonadota > Alphaproteobacteria > Hyphomicrobiales > Phyllobacteriaceae > Mesorhizobium > Mesorhizobium sp. AR10. Next base: position 4,809,282 of record NZ_CP080524.1, on the reverse strand, counting down.
GGCCTCGCTGGACGAGGCAAGGCCACGCAGGCCGGACAGCAGGTTCGAGCGCATGCGGGCGTGGATCACCTTCTGGATACGCGCCAGTTTCTCGTCGCGCGGCACCTCGGCGCCAAGCGAAAGCCACGCATGGCAGAGTGGAGGCTGGAACAGATGCGGCTCGAAATTGCCCTCGATCACCGCATTCAGGCGCTCCATCGGCGTCCGTGCCCGGCGAAGCCGCGCGATCACCGCATCGCGCAGGACGGCGTTGGCCTCGCGCATCGCGTGCTCGAACAATTCCTGCTTGCTGCGGAAATAATGGAGCACGATGCCCTTCGAGGCACCGGCATGGGCCGCCACCTTTTCCAGCGTCGCGCCGGCAATGCCCTCGCGTTGCAGCACTGCGAAGGCCGCCTGCCGCAGTTCCTTGCGGCGTATGTCACTGAGGCGCTTGAGTTTCACCGGATCGATCCATGTATCGAGAAACCACGTTGACATTTTCGTCCATCTAGATCAACAATTGACCAATGGGACAATAATTAGACCAAATGGTCAATATAACACGATGAGGAGAACCGAAATGTTGCGCATCTTTGCAAATGGCGTCTGTCTGGCCGCGCTGGTGCTGGCCTCCCACGCTGCCCAGGCGGGCGAGCCCGAGCAGTGCAGGGCGGTACGCATGGCCGAGCCCGGCTGGAACGACCTCGCTTTCACGACTGGGATCGCCAGCGTCCTGCTCGACGCCCTCGGCTATCAGCCGAAAAGCGATGTGCTCGGCCTCAACGTCATCTACGAGGGCATGAAGAACAAGGACCTGGACGCGTTCCTTGGCTATTGGGATCCCGCCAGCGTCGTCTATTACGAGCCTTACAAGAAGGATGGCTCGGTCGAAAATGTGCGCATCAATCTCGAAGGTGCCAAGTACACCTTCGCCGTGCCCACCTATGTCTGGGAGGCCGGGGTCAAGGACTTCTCCGACCTGCACAAATTCGCCGACAAGTTCGGGAAGAAGATGTACGGCATCGAGCCCGGATCGAACCAGCTGATGATGGATGCCATCGCCGATCCTTCGCTCGGCCTCGATGGCTGGCAGGTGGTCGAGTCGAGCGAAGCCGGCATGCTGTCTGAGGTCGGCTACCAGATGAAGGAGAAGCACTTCATCGTCTTCCAGGCCTGGGCGCCCCATCCGATGAACGCGATGTACGACTTCAAATATCTGACCGGCGGCGACAAGTTCTACGGCCCGAATTTCGGCGCCGCGACGGTGACCACGCAGGTGCGCAAGGGCTATCTGCAGGAGTGTCCGAACGTCGCGCAACTCCTCAAGAATCTCGTCTTCGACGTCGATTTCGAGAATGTCGGCATGGGCTATCTGATCAATGACGGCATGAAGCCTGAAGAGGCCGGACTGAAGGCGATCACCCAGAACAAGGGCCGCCTCGATGCCTGGCTCGCCGGCGTTACCACTTTCGACGGCAAGCCAGGCCTGGCTGCAGCGAAGGAAAAGCTCGGCCTGTGAATTCCGCTGGGCTGGAGGCCGGGCAGCAAGCCTGGGCAGGCCGCAAGCGGATGGTCGATGTCGGTGGGCTCGCCATGGCCTATGTCGAAATCCCCGGCGCCGAGCCGGCCCTGCTGCTGATCCATGGCTTTACCGACACCAGTCGCAGCTTTTCGCTGCTGGCGCCGTATCTGGCTGGACGCCGGCTGGTCATTCCGGACCTACGCGGCCACGGCGCCTCGCCAGCGGGAACGAACAGCTTCAGGCCGGCCGACTTCGCTGACGACATTGCCGGAATGATCGGGCAGTTGCGGCTTGATCAGCCAATTGTCATCGGCCATTCGCTTGGCGCCATGATCGCCATCGAGACAGCAGTCCGGAATAGCGGGCTGATCGGCGGTCTGGTGCTGCTGGCTGGTTCGCTGAAGCCCGGAATATTGCAGGATCATCCGATGGCGGTGGGTGTCCAGGCTTTGCGCGATCCGATTTCGCCGGATGACCCCTTCTATGCCTGGTGGCACGCGTGCCGACCCGGTGTGCCGCACTCGTTCATCGCCAAACTGGCCGAGGAGGCGTCGGCGATGCCTGCCGCTCGCTGGCGTTCGATCCTGGAGCAGATTCGCCGCTCAGATCTGACCAGCAGCGCACGGACCGTGCGGCAGGAGACGCTTATCATTGGCGGCGCCAGCGACCCGCTGTTCGGCGAGGCGCATCAGCAAGCGCTGTTGCGCGCTTTTCCCGATGCCGACTTCGTCTGTATTGAAAGCTGCGGCCACAATCCGCACTGGGAGGATCCGGCGCTCGTCGCCGCAGCCATCACCGGCAAATTCGGCGCAGCGACCTGACACGAGGGGCTATCTCAACAGCGACTGCGAAGTCGCCGACAGGCGCAGCGTTTCGGTCGGTTCGGCTATGCCCGATTGTGCCGCTTGCTGGAACGCCTGCCATGCCGGCGATGCGGCAAGGGCCGCCTCATGCCGGGCGTGCGCCTCGGCGCTGTCGAAACCGGTGACGCTGACGAAGACGCTTTCGCCCAATCGTACCGGCAGGCGGGGAAAGCTGTTTTCGGCATGTTCGGTGATGAAGGCGGCGCGCACGCGGGCGCCCAGCGCGGTCAGCACCGGGACCGCTCCGATTTGGAAATTCTCGGCGAACTCGGTCTCGGTGCCAGGCGGCAAATGATGAATCGTTAGGACAACAAGACCCCTCAACCGATTGTCCGTGCTTGTTTTTTCTTGGCCAACGTCTTCATGACCTGACGGTGGCAGCACTGCCCGTTGCGATCCTGACAGGTCGAAACCGGCGCCGGGCCATGCTGGCTTCAGCTGCAGCACATTGTCGGAATCGATCATCGTTTCGTTGGCGGCATTGCTGTAGGCGGCCCACACCGGCCCGTCATAGAAAGCGGTCAGTGCGTTTCTCCGCGCCTCCATGCCGTCGAAGCCGCGCATCCAGACGAACATGTCGGGACGGTCGAGGTCGCGGAACTGGCCGATGATGGTCATCCCGGCGTTTTCCTGGCCTTCGACCAGATGGGTGTCGAAGATACCGATAAGCGTGTCGCGCTTGCCGGGCTTGAGTGTGTATTGCCTGAGTTCGACGACAGGCGAGGCGTTGAGGTGGGATTTCGGCGGGGCTGTCAGGGGCAGATACACTAGCAATCTCCAAAACAGGGTGATCATCCGGTTTATAAAACAGACCGGTTGTCCTGTTTTGTCAATGTGGTATCTCTAGGAAATGTCAGCAGAGAACGATGTTCGTCCAAAATCGCGACGCCTGAAACGCACCAACGACCCTGAAGGCATGCGCAAAAAGGTGCTCGATGTCGCCGAGGAATCGTTTCAGGCGCGCGGCTATCACGCCTCCAGCCTCGGCGATCTGATGACGGCGGCTGACGTCACCGGCGGCGCGCTGCATCACCATTTCCCGACCAAGAAGGCGCTGGCGCTGGCGGTGATCGAGGAGCGGGTCGCCGCGGCGGTCGAGGAAACGTGGATTGCGCCGGTGCTGGCGGCGGGCTCGGCGCGCGAGGGCGTGCGCAGCGTGTTCGACGCGGTGGCGGCCGAGCTGGAACAGCAGGGTTTCGTTCGCGGCTGCCCGCTCAACAATCTGGCACATGAACTGTCGCTCGCTGATCCGGATTTCCGCCTTGCCCTTGCCGGGATCTTTTCGGGATGGCGTGAGGTGATCGCCGACAAGATCAGGGCCGACCAGCAAGCGGGCAGGGAACGGGATACCGATCCGGATCGCTTCGCAGCACTCGCGGTCGCGACCTATTCCGGCGCCATGTCGATGGCCAAGACGGCGCAGGACGCCGGCGCGCTGCGCGACTGCCTGGAGGAACTGGAGCGCGTGACCCGTTCAGCTCCGTCGTTCCAGGGCGGAACAAGAGCAAAGCGACGTCGCAGGGTGCTGCCGCGGCAAGGGGCTTGAGGCCGGATCGAACGGCGCTGGTCCGCCGGCCGGTTCTGGTGGGCTTGATTGGCGCGCCCGCCACCGACATCAGGAGTTCATCCGCTTCCTCAATGCAACGTGCTGCTTGACAGCCACTATTCAGCGTTGCTATATACCAGTAATCAGTAACGCTTAGTAGCCAACGGGAGATGTTGTGTGGGCAAGCAGATGACGGAGATGCTCAAGGGCACGCTGGAGGGCATCATCCTCGCGATCCTGTCCGTGCAGTCCGCGTACGGCTACGAGATCACGGCACGGTTGCGGGAGCAGGGCTTCTCCGACATCGCCGAAGGCACCGTCTACGCGCTGCTCGTCAGGAACGAGCAAAAGGGCCTGGTCGACGTGGAGAAGATACCGTCCCAGATGGGGCCGCCGCGCAAGGTGTATTCGCTCAACGCTCAGGGACGAGAATATCTCGAAGAGTTCTGGAGGACGTGGAGCTTCCTCGCAGAACGGCTCGAACAGCTCCACACGGAAAGGAAATAGATATGGCCACAGGATGGATCGAGCAGTTCACAGGGTCGATCGAGCAGAAGAGGCGCTACCGGCAGTACAAGGCGCGCACGCAACAGCTTCCCGCGAACTATCGCGCGGCGATCGATGCGCTGGATCGGTACCTGATGTACTTTGGGGCGATAACGAAAGGCGACACCCTGGTATCGATGCTGGAGGATCTCGCCGATCTCTTCGAGCAAAGCGCGGCGAACGAAACCCCGATCCGCGCGATCGTTGGGCAGGACCCTGTGGAGTTCGCCGAGGCGTTTCTCCGAAACTACTCGGAGGGTCAGTGGATCAACAAGGAGCGGAAACGGCTGACCGACGCCATTGATGGCGTCGCATCCTCATGTGCGCGTGCAAGTTGAAGGGCATGAACATGGCAGACTGCCTGCATCATGTCGACCGGCGGGCCGCGCAGGATAACTGGACGAACCGTCGCCAGCTGTGCTGAATTTCGCCTCATGATGAATCGTCGCCCGGCAAAATCGTTTTCCCGACGCAGCTTCCTGGCGCAGGCGGCGGGGTTTGCCGTGGCCGGCGCCGTCTCGCGCCCGGCGCTCGGTCAGACCGGACAGCGCATTCCACCGGTCGACGCCACCTTCCTGTTCATCGCCGATGTCCATGCCTGCCGCATGGCCAGCGGACTAAGCCCCAATTGCCAGCAGGAGGGGAAAACCGACGCTGCCTTGCTGCGCAATGTCGCCGCACTCAACGGTATCGGCGACAAGCAGTGGCCGGCCGAAATCGGCGGCGCCGCCACTGGCCTGCGCTCGGCTGGCAGCCCCATCGGCACGCCGCTCGGCCTCGTCGTCGGCGGCGACATGACCGACGATGGCGGCGGCCAGATCACCCAGCCCAGCGAGGGCACCCAGCTGCTGCAGTTCAGCCAGCGCTACCAGCAAGGTGTCGGTCCCGATCGCGTGCATATGCCGGTCTATGTCGGGCTCGGCAACCACGACCTCGACCAGAACGGTCCGCCGCCGCATGTCGACTGGTATCGCCGCGAATTGCGCGACTATGTCGAGGTCAACCACCGCGCCGGCGTGTTCTTCAAGCCGCCGGTGCCGGCGACCGACTACGACGTCGATACCGACTGCTATTCATGGGACTGGGGTGGCCTGCATCTCGTCCAGACGCACCGTTTCGCCGGCGACACCGGCCACGGCGCCGACAGCAGCCTGCCGTGGCTGAAACAGGATCTGGCGACCTATGCGGCGGACGGCCGTCCCGTCATCCTGTTCCAGCACTATGGCTGGGACACATTCTCGGTCGAACGCTGGGATCCGGCCAAGCGGACCTACGACGATGACGGCACCGGTGCGCCGCACTGGTGGGGCGAGGCGGACCGGCAGGCGCTGCTGGCGACGCTGAAGGGCTACAACGTCATTGCCGTCTTCCACGGCCACCAGCACGAGGTGCCGATGATCTATCGCCGCGACGGGCTCGACCTGTTCAAGCCAAAGGCCGCCTATATGGGCGGCTTCGCAGCCGCGCGGGTAACAAGCGACGCCATCGACGTGGTGCTGGGCGAGGCAACCGGCGACCATGGCGAGGTTGCCTTCACCAACGCCTTCAGCAAGAGCCTGAACACATGAAAAAGGCGGCTTGGGTGGCCGCCTTTTGCTGATCGTCAAAGGCGATCTTCGGTGCAGGATCAGAGCGCCTTCTTGACCTTGTCCTTCACGTCGCCATAGGCCTTCTGCACCTTGCCGGCGATCTTGTCGGCCGTGCCTTCGGCCTGGGTTTGCCGATTGCCGGTTGCCTTCCCGGCGGCTTCCTTGACCGAGCCCTTGACCTGCTTGGCCACGCCCGCGACCTGATCCTTGTTCACCATTTTCGCATCTCCTGGGGTTTCATTCTCCAGAGGCAAACGGGCCGGCGTGGCTTAGGTTCCACACGACCGCGCCCGGTTGCCTCTGGCGAGGCAATGCGGCTAGGTTCGGCGCGGGACCAGCGTACGGGGCCGTCGGGGGAGTTCGATGCATTTGCTGTTTCGCGTTGCCTTGGCGGTCGCGACCTCTCTGCTGACGGCCGGCTGCATCGCCGACGATGTCGGACCGATCAACGTCCCAACATCGGAGGTCGGCCAGCCGTCGCCGAACTTCATCCCCGATCCCGGCGACGACGGCTCGACCATTGTCGGCCTCGCCTTTTCCGGCGGTGGCACCCGCGCCGCGGGCTTTTCCTACGGGGTGCTGCGGGCGCTGGACGACATCGTCATCGACGAGCGGCCATACAGGCGCACGCTGGTCGACGACATCAGGATGATTTCCGGCGCCTCCGGTGGCGCCGTCGCTGCGGCCTATTTCGGTTACAAGGGCAAGGACGGCTACCAGGATTTTCGCGAACGCTTCCTGATCCAGAATGCGGAAGCCGACCTCAGGACATCGCTGTCGCTGTTCAATCTGGTGCGCGCCTACAATGGCGGCGTCAACGACCGCAGCGGCTTTGCCAAATGGCTGAACGACCATCTCTTCGATGGCGCCACCTTCGATGCCTTCCGCACGCCGGACCGGCCCATCGTCTGGATCAACGCATCCGATATCTACAACCGCACGCCGTTCCTGTTCAGCTACGACACGTTCGCGGCACTGTGCAGCGACCTCGACAAGGTGCGGCTTGCCGATGCGGTCGCGGCTTCCGCAGCGGTGCCCATCGTCTTCGCGCCGATCGTGGTCTCCGCCACCAAGCCGGATTGCGGTTACCACAAGCCGTTGTGGCTGAGCCGCGCGCTTGCCGACCGCAACGCTTCGCTCAGGCTGAGAGCCTACGCCAGCGCGCTCGATTCTTACCAGAACGCCGATCCGCTCGACTACGTGAAGCTGCTCGATGGCGGCTTGACCGACAATATCGGCATCACCGGCTTCGCGCTCGAGCGCTCCGCCGCCGGCACGCCCTACGGGCCGCTCTCGCCGTCGGCGGCCGTCCGCCTGACGACGCTGATCTTCATCGTCGCCGACGCCGGCAGCAACAGCGATGTGAGTTGGGCGAAATCACTGCACGGGCCAAAGGCTTCGGAGCTGTTCGACGCCGTGACCAGCACCACGCTTTCTGCCTCGGTGCGCGACGAATTCGACGCGCTGACGCTTGCCGTCTCGCAGTGGAAGGGGGAGCTGGTGCGCTACCGCTGCGCCTTGCCGGCCAAGACGGTGGCCGCCTATCGAGGCTCGACGGCCGGCTGGAACTGCCGTGACGTCCGGCTCGTGGTGCAGCATCTGTCTTTCGCCGACGTCGATGCGGCCAAGCAAATCAGGCTCAACGCCATCCCGACCCGGCTGAAGCTGCCGGTCGAGCAGGTCGACCTCACCATCGAGGCCGGACGCGAGGCGCTGCGTGTCAATGCCGACATTGCCAGCGCGGTTGTCGCCATCCGATCCCGCGCCGGTGTGACGCCGGCAGGGATTGCAACGGCGCAGGCAAATTGAAATCTTTTTGGGGAAACCACCTTGGCTGAATTCACGCTCTTCATCGGCAACAAATGCTTTTCGTCCTGGTCGCTGAGGCCATGGGTGGCGATGAAGCATCTCGAGATTCCGTTCGAGGAGAGCTTCGTTCGGCTGCGCACGCCTGAGACCTTTGCCAATCTGGCAAAAGTGTCGCCGACCGGGCTGGTGCCGGTGCTGAATCACAATGGCAAGATCGTCTGGGAAACCCTTGCCATCCTTGAATATCTGGCCGACCTGTTTCCCGAGAAGAAGCTGTGGCCGGCCGACATCGGCGCCCGCGCGCTTGCCCGCTCAGTTGCGACCGAGATGCATTCGGCCTTTCGCGAGGTCCGCTATGGCTGGCCGATGAATCTGCGCCGGCCGAAGGGCCACAAGCCGCTCGACGCCGAAGGCGAGGCGCAGCGGGCGCGTATCGAGGCGCTGTGGCGGCAATGCAGGGAACACTACGGCGAGGGCGGTCCGTTCCTGTTCGGGCATTTCACCGCGGCCGACGCCATGTATGCACCGATCGTCACCCGCTTCGACACCTATGGCGGCGCGCTGGCGCCGGATACACGCGCCTATGTCGATGCCGTGCTGGCGACGCCGGCGATGCGCCACTGGTATGCCGAAGCGGCGAAGGAGACCTGGCCGGAGCCAGGTCCCCACGAGCAGGACTGACCACAGGCGGGCTTCCATAAAAGCGATTCTGATTTTCGGGCTGCCGTGGTGTTATTTTGCCGAGGGTTCCGGCCACAGCGTTTCCAGCGTTTGCGGCAAGAGATCGCCAAGAAGGTAATCCGCGGTCGCGTTCGGCTCGATGCGGGCGAACTTGCCGTCGAGGGCAAGGTGCGCGAAGCCGTGCACGGTCGACCACACCGCCAGCAGCATGGCGCGCGCCGGCGCGTCGAGTTCCTCGTCGTCCGGCATGGCGCGCAAGGCGCGGATGGTCGGCGCGATGGCCGCCAGGGCCTGTTCGGAAGCAGCACCCAGCCTCTCATTGTCTGCCAACAAGAGGTCGTGCCGGAACATCAGGTGGAAGCGGCCGGGGAAGGTAAGCGCGAACCGGACATAGCCGACGCCCTGTTTTTTCAGGCGCTCGACCGGGCTGCCCGCCGATTTGCCGATGCTGATGTGGCGAACCAGTTCGAGGAAGCCGAGAATGGCGACTTCGGTGAGCAGCCCGGCGGAACTGCCGAAATGATGCGCCGGAGCGGCGGGCGACACATGCGCGCGTCGCGCCGCCTCGCGCAAGGTGAACCCTTCGAGGCCGCGCTCGGCAAGTATGGCGTCCGTCGCCTTGATCAGGGCATCCCGAAGGTCGCCGTGGTGATAGGCATCGCGTTCCGCTTCTACAGCCATTTCGCCCTTCCCATGTTCAATCTTTACATTGTACAGATTTCGGGTTAACGTGTCACTTGACAGTGTTAAGATAGATCGTTTCACGGCTAACCACGGAGACATCCCCATGTCTGCAACAATGCGCTTGTCTGCAACCCAGTCCCTGCCTGCAACCCAAGACTTGTCCGCAATCCATCGCGTCGCCGCCAACGACCCAATTGCGCCAGGCCGCTGGACAGCGGCCGATATCCCCGACCAGTCCGGGCGCACGATCGTCGTCACCGGAGCCAACAGCGGCCTTGGCTTCCAGACGGCGCTGGAGCTGGCGCGCCACGGCGCCCATGTCGTGATGACGGCGCGCGATGAGACCAAGGGCAGGGCGGCAAAGGCCAGGATCGAAGCCGAGCATGTCAGCGGATCACTCGAATTGCGGCGGCTCGACCTCGCCGATCTCGACGACGTGCGCCGCTTCGTTGCAACGATCATCGAAGACGGGCTGGCGGTTGACGTTCTGGTCAACAATGCCGGCGTCATGATGCCGCCGCGCACCCTGACCCGGCAGGGCCACGAACTGCAGTTTGGCGTCAACCATCTCGCGCATTTCGTGCTGACGGCGCTTCTGCTCGACCGCTTGGCGCAAAACAGCGACGGTCGGGTCGTCACCGTCAGTTCCGACCTGCACAAGCGCGGTCAGATCCATTTCGATGACCTTGCCGGCGCCCGGAATTATGGCCGGGTGTCGTTCTATGCCCAGTCGAAATTCGCCAATGTGCTGTTCGCCCTGGAACTCGACCGTCGCCTGAAGGCGGCAGGCCTGCCGGTGCGCAGCCTGCTCGCCCATCCCGGCTATTCCGCCACCAATCTGCAATTGAGCGGCCCAACCGGCATCCTCAAACTGTTCATGCGCTTCGGCAACCACTTCCTGGCGCAGGATGTGGCGATGGGCGCGCTCAACCAGCTCCATGCGGCAACCGCGCCCACAGTTAGCAGCGGGCAGTTCATCGGGCCGGATGGCAAGGGCGAAAAGAGCGGCTACCCGACGCTTGTCCAGCCGATCGCCGCGGCGCGCGATGCCGATCTGGCAAGGAGATTGTGGCAGCTTTCCGAGGATTTGACCGGCGTCCGCTTCGACCCCGCGAACCGGGCGGAGCCAGTCGATGGCCTCTGATGTCCTTCGCTTCTTGCGCGCCTGGATGCTCGATCCGCTGCGGGTGGCGTCCATTACCCCGTCCGGTGCCGCGCTGGCAAAGCTGATGGTCTCCGAAATCGCGCCCGGTACCGGATCGGTGATCGAGCTCGGGCCGGGGACGGGTGTCTTCACCCGTGCCTTGATCCGGCAAGGCGTCAGCGAGGAAAAACTGATCCTGATCGAGAAAGGCGCGGACTTCGCGGCCATGCTTCGCCAACGGTTTCCACGGGCGCGCTTGCTGTGCATCGATGCGGCTGAGATCGGCGATGCGATCGATGCGGGCGCGGCGCCGGCCGGCGCCGTCGTCAGCGGATTGCCGCTGCTGTCCATGCCGTTGAAGACGGTCACGGCCATCCTTGCCGGATCGTTTGCGCATCTGCGCGATGACGGCTGTTTCTACCAGTTCACCTACGGTCCGCGTTGTCCGATCCCCGGCAAGGTGCTGGAAGGGCTGGGGCTGGAGGCGACACGCATCGGGCGCACGCTGCGGAACATTCCGCCGGCCGCCGTCTATCGCATCTCCCGGCAGCCGGTACGTCACGAGCTGATCGCCGCTCGGCCCTTGGGCAGGAAGTGTCTCCGGGAAATGGCGTAGGCGGCGAGGTGTTCCCGCGGCCGGAAAGCCCCGCTCAAAACAAAACGCCCCTCGCACCTTTTATTGTGCGGGGGCGTCTTTTTGTCGTTAGCCTTTCCTGAGATTGCTCTCATGAATTGCTGACGGCACCTACAAAATGCACGGGCGCCGGAATGGTTCCCGGAATATTGCAATTTTTTTTGGACTGGCTGATGTCCCGTTTCGGCGCCCGCCACAAAAGTACCCCAGGATCCCCTGTGTCGAACAACCTTGTGTCGAATCCAGGCCGTGGCCAAACCAAAAATTGACAGGATGCCAAAAGAAGCGTAAAAGAATTTCGTCGATATTTGTTTGACCGACTTTTGTTATCCGCGCACGAATGCGCGCCTTTGACGAACTTCCCCATCAAAAATCGAGACAAAAATCGTTGTGCATTCGCACGACGATTAACGAATATTTGCCATGGAAAGGGTTCGTTTATGAGCACCGGCACAGTTAAATGGTTCAACGCCACCAAAGGTTTTGGTTTTATTCAGCCTGACGATGGTTCGGCAGACGTTTTTGTTCACATCTCGGCCGTCGAGCGCGCCGGAATGCGCGACATCGTCGAAGGCCAGAAGCTCGGCTACGAGATGGTCCGCGACAACAAGTCGGGCAAGATGTCCGCCGATCAGTTGAAGGCGGCCTAACACGGAATTCTGCCTTCCCGGTGACCACGGATGTACTGGCACTGGTGAATGGCGAATTCTGGCGCATGCGCGTTCATTCGGACGCGCGGCGCAGTGATGGAAGGTCAGGCAATGCCTGGCCTTTTTCATTTCTAATGCTTCAAAACGTTCAAAAGAGCGCCGCGCGTCCGCTTGAACGTGCTAAGGACGCTCCAGCAATCTGAATCCGACTGCCGTCTTGCTTTGTGCGTGGTCCTGGCCGAAAGACCGATCTCGCCACTTTTCGGCATCATGCTCCGAACGGGAGAAAGACCTTGACCGCCACTTCAAAGAAATCCCGCGACCAGGCCGAATCCATCTTCAGCAAGGCCCAGACCCAGTCGATGTCGCTCAACCGCATCACTTCCGAACAGGATGCCGTCAGCCAGGCCCGCGAGGCCAAGACCGCGCGGCTGCGCGAATTGCGTCTGGAAAAGGAAGCTGACGATATGGCTGCGGCTGCAGCACTTGCTGCCGTGCCGAAACGGGCGGGCAAACGCTGATGGCCACCAAACGCGTGCCGCAAAAGGCACTGGCTGCCGATTCGACCATTGCCGACGTCGTCAGCACCCTCGACAAGCCGATCGAGTATGTCCGGCGTGTGCTTGAAAAGCTGGAACGCTGCAAGCGCGCCCATGGCGATGCCCAGGTGCGGCTCGGCGTGCGCGGTCGCGCCGAGTGTCCGAACTATCTGATCGAATATATCCGCGAAAATGCCAAGACGCATGAGCGCGTCACCCATCAGGATGCCGCCTACAGCGGCAGCACGCATCGCGAACTGGCACCCCGGCACATCGAGGAGGCCAGGAACTGGTCGCCCGAGGAAATGAACATCACGGCGGTCTCGGCGCTGATCGGCCGCTTGCGCAACCCGAATGCGCCATCATCGCGTTTCTCTGACGAGGATTGACATGGCCATCAAGTTTTCCGCCAAGAACCAATCGGTAGCACCTGCCGCCGCCGCAAAGCCGGCCAAGCCCGCCGCCGCGCCGAAAGCCGACGAATCCACTGATGCCGCGACCGATCTGTTCAAGTCGCCGGCGCAAGCGCCGTCGCGCAAGACCAAGAAGAAATAGCAGCCTTGCCGCAGGACGCCGATCGTTTCTGGCCAGGGCCGGTTGCCCTGGCCGGCGATTTTTCGTCTCCGGCAGAGAGCGTCGACCTGGTTGCCATGTTCGACTGCCAGAGCTGCGGCGCCTGCTGTTCCTATTCGGCCGAGTGGCCGCGCTTCTCCACCGAGGATGACGCGCAGCTCGACCGGATTCCGGCAAAGCACGTGGCCGCCGACGAATCCGGCATGCGCTGTGATGGCGTGCGTTGCTCGGCGCTCACCGGTGAGGTCGGCAAAGTGACCGCCTGCGGCATCTATGAGATCCGCCCCGACGTCTGCCGTGCCTGCATGCCCGGCGGCGACGATTGCCTGATGGCGCGTCGCGCCCACGGGCTGCCGCTCACTAATCTCCCCCCTTGAGGGGGAGATGGCCGCGCAGCGGTCAGAGGGGGTCGTCTCACATAGAGCGCCGGCGTCGTTTTTTCGTCACGAAGGCGTCGGCGCTTCATGCGCCGCGACCCCCTCTGTCGCCTTCGGCGACATCTCCCCCTCAAGGGGGGAGATCAAGCGCTCCGCCGCTTGCCCTGTTTCACGTCCCCCGATACCTTGCCGGCCGGCAGGGCGCTGGAGGGAACCATCGTGAGCATCGAATTTCTGTTGACGTCGCTGATCGTCGTGGCTTCGCCCGGCACCGGCGTTCTCTACACGCTGAGCGCCGGCCTTTCGCGCGGGGCGCGAGCCAGCGTCATCGCCGCTTTCGGCTGCACGCTCGGCATCATCCCGCATATGGCCGCCGCCATCACCGGGCTGGCGGCGCTGCTGCACACCAGCGCGCTCGCCTTCGAGACGCTGAAATATCTGGGCGTTGCCTATCTGCTCTTCATGGCGTGGAACACGCTGAAGGAGAGGGGCGGCTTGAGCGTTGAGGAAAATGTCGCGCCGCGCTCGGCGGGCAAGGTGATCACCTCCGGCATCCTCATCAACATCCTCAATCCAAAACTGTCGATCTTCTTCTTTGCCTTCCTGCCGCAGTTCGTCAGCACCACCGAGCCGAACGCGCTGTCGAAGATGCTGGAACTCAGCACCGTCTTCATGCTTTTGACCTTCGTCGTCTTTGTCGGCTACGGCATCTTCGCCGCCTCGATCCGCAGCCATGTGGTGTCGCGGCCGATGGTGTTGACCTGGCTGCGCCGTACCTTCGCCGGCGCCTTCGTCATGCTCGGCGCAAAATTGGCGCTGACGGAGCGCTAGCGGCGGCCGGGCGCGACTATCCCTTCACGTAGCCCATCGCCTCGACGATCCGCCCGCCGGCGACACGCATCAGGTTGACGCCGCGGATGGAGTTGCCGTCGACCATGAAATAGCGCCAACGGATCGTCGCCCGTTCGCCGGCAACGAACGTCTCTTCGAGGTCGAAGCGCGTGCCGGGTTGCGTGGCGATCGCCGACCACAGTGCAACACAGGCTTCCCGGCCTGCATGGCGGGCGCCGTCCGGCGCCGGCACGGTGTTTTCGATGACGCAGTCGTCGGCCACCAGTTCGGCCAGTGCGGACGGATCGTGAAGCTGGAACACGTCGTTGAACCGCCGCATGATCTCGGCCGTCTGCATGGAGTGGTCGTCTGCATGAATGGTCACGGTGCTGTCCTGTTTCATCTGGTGGCTCCGGATTTCATATTTCGGCGAGGGCGGCGCTCGGGATGAGCTCAGCCTTGAGACTTATGTTGGAAACGCCGGCCAAAGCGCGGGAGACGAGGCATGTCGTCTTCGCCGCCTCCGCAAGGCGCTGGAATTCCTCGGGCTCGAGGCCAGGGACATCGGCTCGCGTTTCGAGCTCGATGCGGGTGATCGTCGGTCCGGCTGCCGTCGCGCCGAGATGCACCTTGGCGACGGTGCGGATGTGCACCGGGACATGGTCGGCGCTACCGAGTATGGCGCTCAGCGCCATTGAAAAGCAGCCGGCATGCGCCGCCGCGATCAGTTCCTCGGGATTTGTGCCGGGACCATTCTCGAAACGCGACGGGAAGGAATAGGCGCCTTCGAACACGCCGCTGCCGAGGAGCAGCCGGCCAGAGCCCTCTTTCAGCGTGCCTTGCCATTCGGCGGAGGCTTCACGAATTGTCATTGTCTGCACTCCGTTGGTTTGAGGAATCGATGGATCAGTCGTATAGAAATATGTAGACTGATCTACATATTATGTAGACCGATTGTCATATTCTGCGCAAGGCCTATAATGCTCGCTCCTGACAGAGGCTGACATGGCGAACGACACCCGCACCCGCATACTCGAGACGACGGCGCTGCTGCTCAAGCAGCGCGGCTATCACGGCACCTCGCTCAACGACATCTTGAGTGCCAGCGGCGCGCCGAGAGGGTCGTTGTACTTTCACTTTCCGGGCGGCAAGGACCAGTTGGTCCTCGAGGTGACCCGCGACAGCGTCGACAAGGTGACGCAAGGACTGGGCGAGGCGCTGGCCGCCGAGGCCGACCCGGCAGTGGCCGTCCACCATATCTACCAGGCGGTCGGGCGCATGCTGGAGGACAACCAGTTTTCGCTTGGCTGCCCTATCGCACCCGTTGTTCTGGATTCTCCGACCGATGTGCCGGAACTGGCCGAATTGTGCCGCTCTGCTTTCGAGCAGTGGATAGGCCTTCTGCAGGCGGCCTTCGTCGGGGCAGGGGTGCCCGAGCGCCGCGCGCGAACTCTGGCATTGCTTGTCGAATCGTCGCTGGAAGGGCTGATGGTGATCGCCCGCGCCACCCGCGACCGCGCCCCGGTGATGGCCGTGGCTGATGAAGTCGCCGCACTCATCGAAGGTGCCGTGCTTGCCGGAGGGGAAAGGCGGCAACGCGCCGACACAACCGCCTGAGGCCTACTGCTTCGGCTCAAAAACAAAAAGGGCGCCTTTCGGCGCCCTTTCCGTAAGTCTAGCGAGATCGGCTGGATTAGAAATCCATGCCGCCCATGCCGCCCATGCCGCCGCCGCCCATGCCGCCAGGCATGCCGCCGCCAGCCGACTCCTTCTTCGGAGCCTCCGCGATCATGGCTTCGGTGGTGACGAGCAGGCCGGCGACCGAGGCCGCGTCCTGGAGAGCGGTGCGAACGACCTTGACCGGATCGACGATACCCATGGCGATCATGTCGCCATATTCGCCGGTCTGGGCGTTGTAGCCGAAGGTCGCGCCCTTGTTCTCAAGGATCTTGCCGGCAACGATCGATGCTTCCGCACCGGCGTTCGCAGCGATCTGGCGGGCCGGAGCCTGCAGAGCGCGACGGACGATGTTGATGCCAGCGGTCTGGTCGGAATTGGCGCCAGTTGCCTTGATGTTCAGCGAAGCGCGCAAGAGAGCGACGCCGCCGCCGGGAACGATGCCTTCTTCGACGGCCGCGCGGGTCGCGTTGAGGGCGTCATCGACGCGGTCCTTCTTTTCCTTGACTTCGATCTCGGTCGCACCGCCGACGCGGATGACGGCAACGCCGCCCGCCAGCTTGGCGAGACGTTCCTGCAGCTTCTCCTTGTCGTAGTCCGAGGTGGTCTCCTCGATCTGCTGCTTGATCTGGGCAACGCGGCCCTGGATCTCAGCCTTCTTGCCGGCGCCGTCGACGATGGTGGTGTTCTCCTTGGAGATCGACACCTTCTTGGCGCGGCCGAGCATGTTGAGGCCGACATTCTCGAGCTTGATGCCGAGGTCTTCGGAAATGACCTGGCCACCGGTGAGGATGGCGATGTCTTCCAGCATGGCCTTGCGGCGATCACCGAAGCCCGGCGCCTTGACGGCGGCGATCTTCAGACCGCCACGCAGCTTGTTGACGACGAGCGTGGCCAGAGCCTCGCCTTCGACGTCTTCCGAGATGATGACCAGCGGCTTCGAGGTCTGCACGACAGCCTCGAGGATTGGCAGCATGGCCTGCAGGTTGGAGAGCTTCTTCTCGTGGAGAAGGATGTAGGCGTCTTCCAGATCCGCAACCATCTTGTCGGCGTTGGTGACGAAGTAGGGCGAGAGGTAGCCGCGGTCGAACTGCATGCCTTCGACGACTTCGAGTTCGGTCTCGGCGGTCTTGGCTTCCTCGACCGTGATGACGCCCTCATTGCCGACCTTCTGCATCGCTTCCGCGATCATCGAGCCAACCGAAGCATCGCCATTGCCGGCGATGGTGCCGACCTGGGCAACTTCTTCCGAGGTCTTGATCTTCTTGGCGTTCTTGATCAGCGTCGCGACGACGTCGGCAACGGCGAGGTCGATGCCACGCTTCAGGTCCATCGGGTTCATGCCGGCGGCAACCGCCTTGTGGCCTTCCTGGACGATCGACTGCGCCAGAACGGTCGCGGTCGTGGTGCCGTCGCCGGCGATGTCGTTGGTCTTCGAAGCAACTTCGCGGACCATCTGCGCGCCCATGTTCTCGAACTTGTCTTCAAGCTCGATTTCCTTGGCGACGGTGACGCCGTCCTTGGTGATGCGCGGGGCGCCGAACGACTTGTCGATGACGACGTTGCGACCCTTGGGGCCGAGCGTGACCTTCACCGCGTCGGCGAGGATGTTGACGCCGCGCAGCATGCGCTCGCGGGCGTCGCGGGAGAATTTTACGTCTTTGGCAGCCATGTTTTAGCTCCTGGCAGGGGCTCGGATTGAGCCCGAAAATTCAGTTGACGGTGAGGCCGAGATTCAGCCGATGATGCCCATGATGTCGGATTCCTTCATGATCAGAAGGTCTTCGCCATTGAGCTTGACTTCGGTGCCCGACCACTTGCCGAACAGGATGCGGTCGCCAGCCTTGACGTCCAGCGGGACGAGCTTGCCGGCTTCGTCGCGTGCGCCGGAACCAACGGCGATGATCTCGCCTTCCTGCGGCTTTTCCTTCGCCGTATCCGGGATGATGATCCCGCCGGCGGTCTTGGATTCGGATTCGACCCGGCGAACGACCACGCGGTCATGAAGCGGGCGGAACTTCGACTTTGCCATTTTTTCTTCCTCGATGAGAACGGTGAGAACAGTTCCTCCGTCCGGCGGCGCCGGACATGTGGTTAGCACTCACCATTGGCGAGTGCTAACGTGGCGGTGAAATAGGCTCCCGGCTGGCGAGAGTCAAGGCGCTCGGGAGCATCAATTGCACCAATCGCAGCCATGCCGCGCTCCGACACGGAACTTACCGGCACCTCGGTGATTCAAGGACCCAGAAGCGGGGCATCGCTCCACCATGGAAGCGCATTTGGGCCATCTCGTCAGAGGAACAGGCGCATCTGGGTGTGGATGATCGACCTGTAGTCCTCGATGGTCCGGCGGCCTTCCGTTTCGTCCTGGGTGAGTGCAAGACGCACGACGCCACCGGCAAGTTGAAAGAATAGGAAGACCACGCGTCCGAATTGCTCGCGCTTCTCCGGCTCGAGGAGAGGGCTGACATGGTCGCAGAACAGTTTCGCTTGCTGCCGGGTCTCTGTGATGTCGAGATGCTGCAGCGCCTTGTCGGCCTGGATCGCATTCTGCAAATCCTGGATGGCAGGGTCGCCGGCGACGCGCTCGCAATAGTCGTCGAGCAGGCGGTCGGCTGCCGCCATGACGTCGTCCAGCCCGCCGATGTCGGCGACGATAGCAATCAGCCGCGCGCGGCTGATTGCGGAGAACCGCTCATAGAGCATCGCCAGGATCGCCGATTTGTTGGGAAAATAATGATAGACGGTAGCGATCGGCCCGCCCGCCTGCATGCCGACTTCCTTCATGGTGACGGCGTCGATACCCTTCTCGCCGATCAGCCGCATGGTCGTCGACAGGATGGCGTCGATGCGCTCGCGGCTTCGCTCCTGCTTGGGCTTGCGCCTGGGCTCGGTCGCCGTTCGCCTTGCTTCTTCCATGTGCCGGTTCTCTCGCCACAGTCCAAATTTTGGTTGACAAGAAATGTGATCAAGTATCAGTTTCTGCAAATGCTGACAGGTTGTCAGATTTTTTACGATGCGGCAAGGACGCTGGGAGGGGACCTTTGACGTCAACACATGCTGAGCGCACCGACAATGGCGATTGGCTGGTCGGCAATCCGACCGGCGCCCAGCTTGCCTCGGCATTGTGGATCGGTTCGGTTGGCCTGCTCATCCTCGGCCTGCAACCCGTGCTGCTCGGCGCGCTCTACACCGAGGGACATGTCAGCGGCGACGAACTGGCGCTGGTCGCCACGGCGGAGATGATCATGATCGCCATCGGTTCGGCTGTTGTAGCGATGCTGCTTTCCGCTCGCAACATGCGCTGGAAAAGTGCCGTGCTGCTGATCCTGCTGGCACTGGCCAACTGGTGGACCGCCCATGCCACGCAGCAGCCGATGATGCTGATCGCCGCCCGTGCCGTGGCCGGGCTGGCCGAAGGCGGCATGGTGGCGATCGCCACGGAGCTGATCGCCCGTTCGCGGCGGGCCGAGCGCATTGGCGGCTATTTCGTCACCCTGCAGACGCTGGCGCAATGCGCGCTTGCCCTGCTGTTGGCGCTCTACGTCATCCCGAGCGCCGGATCGGCCGGTGGCTTCATCGTCCTTGCCCTTGTCTGCCTCGCCTCGACGGTCGTCGCCTGGAAGGTGCCGGCCGACTATGCCGACCTGCCCAAGCAGGAAGGACATTTCGGCAATGTGCTCACCGCAGGCTCGCTCGCCGCGCTTTTGAGCATATTCTGCTACTTCATGTTCTTCGGCGCGATCTGGGCTTTTCTCGAGCCGCTCGGTGCGCAATACGGCATCGACGCGCGCACCGTCGGCCTGATGGTTTCGGCCAGCCTCGCCGTCCAGGTCGTTGGCGCGATGACGGCGACCGTGCTCGAGGCGCGTATCGACTACCGCTTCGCCATCGCGGTGATCGGCGCGGTCGCTGTGGCCAGCTCCGCCGTTTTCGCTGGCGGACCCGGCCACGGCGCCTTCTGGGCTGCCGGGCTGAGTATGGGCTTCATCCTGCTGTTTGTCGTTCCCTACCAGATACGGCTGGCGATCACCGCCGACGAGACGCGCACGGCCGTGCTTCTTGTGCCGGCCGCGCAGCTCTTCGGTCTGGCGATAGGGCCGATCGCGGCATCGCTGCTTATCGACGGCAAGGATTTCCGGCCGGTGCCGGAGTTCGCCGCCGCCAGCGCCGCTGCCAGCGTCGCGCTGCTTGGCCTGTTCATCCTTGTGTCGCGCCGCCGCCGTGTGGTTGCCTGAGCGGGGAGGCTGCATGTCGAACAGCTGGAGCAACTGGTCTGGCTATGTCAGTGCCGAACCGCAGCTGATCGCCAGCCCGGCCGACGCCGGCGAACTTGGCGATTTCATACGCACGGCACCGAGCCCGGTGCGCGTCGTCGGCGCCGGGCATTCCTTCACGCCGCTGGTGAAGTCGCAAGGCACGATCCTGTCGATGGAGAGGTTCGAGGGACTGGTGTCGCATGATGCTCAGCGGAACCAGGCGCGTGTGCGGGCAGGGACACGGCTCGGCCCGCTCATGCACATCCTGCAAGGCATTGGCCAGGGCCTGCCCAACATGGGCGACATCGACCGCCAGGCGATCGGCGGCGCGCTGGGTACCGCGACCCATGGCTCGGGGCCGACGCTCGGCGCCTATCACACGCAGCTGGAGACGGTGCAGATCGTCGACGGGCTTGGCAAAGTCCGCGACGTCAATCGGGCAAGAGATCAGGAGATGATCCACGCCATCGGCGTCGCGCTCGGCGCCTTCGGCATCTTCACTGAAGTGACGCTGAACAACGTGCCGACCTACCGGCTGCGCCGCCGCAAATGGGTGCTGCCGATCGCCGACATGTTGCGCGATTTCGAGGTGATGATGGCCGCGCATCGGTCGGCCGAATTCTACTACATTCCGTTTTCCGGCTACGCGCAGTTCATTGCCAGCGACCTCAGTGACGCCGCACCCACCGCGCGGCCGCCTGAAGAAGACGAGGCTGGCTTAAGGACGCTGCGCAGGCTGCGCACCGCGCTTGCCTGGCTGCCGTCGCTGCGTGGCCGGCTGATCCGCTCGGCGATCGCCAAGCTGCCGGCAGAGGACTACGTGCAGGACTGGCTCAACGTCTATGCCAGCGACCGGCAGACGAGGTTCAACGAGATGGAATATCATCTGCCGTTCGAGGAAGGCCCGAAGGCGCTGGCAGAAATCATCGAACTGACGGAGAAGCACTTTCCCGAGGTCTATTTCCCGATGGAAGTGCGCACCGTCGCCCCCGACGAATTCTGGCTCTCGCCATTCTACAAGCGGCTCACCTGCTCGATCGCCATCCACCATGACGCGGCGAGCGATCCGCAGCCGTTCATGCGGGCGGCCGAGCCGATCTTCCGCAAATATGGTGGGCGACCGCACTGGGGCAAGATGCACAGCCTGAAGGCGGCGGAGCTGAAAAAGCTCTATCCGCGCTGGGATGACGCCATGGCGGTGCGCCGCGACATCGATCCCGAAAACCGCTTCGTGTCGCCTTACATGGCCGGCCTTTTCGGTATCGAACCATGAGCGCCTATTTTGCCACCCTGTCGGACGCACTGAAGGCCGCCGGCGTCTTCCAGCCTTGCCTGTTGCTCGATCTCGACAGGCTGGACCGCAACATCGCGCTGGTCAGGGAAGGACTGGCGCCTGGCCTTGCCGTGCGGCTGGTCGACAAGTCGCTTGGCTGCCTGCCGCTGCTTGCGCATATCGGCAAGGCGCTCGGCACTGTCAGCTTCATGACCTTCCATCCGCCGATCACGGCAGCGGTGCTGAAGGCGTTCCCCGATGCCGACATGCTGTTCGGCAAGCCGATACCGGTCGGCGCGGCAAAGGCAGTGCTGACGAAAAGCATTGCTGACTGGTCACGCGTCTGCTGGCTGATCGACACTGAGGAACGACTGGCGGAGTATGGCGTGCTGGCGAGCGAACTCGGCATCGAACTGCGTATCGCTTTCGAGATCGATGTTGGGCTGCATCGTGGCGGGTTTGCCAGCCCGGAGGCTTTGTCGAAGGCATTGAGCGCGCTGCCGGCTCGGCTGCATTGCGAAGGCATCATGGCTTACGAGGCGCATGCGCCGCTCATTCCTGGCCTGTTCGGCGGGCCGGCAAGGGCGTTGGCGAAGGCCTCAGCGCTGGCGGCTGCGTTTGTTGCCTGCCTCGGCGAAGACCAGCGCCGCATCCTCAACATCGGCGGCAGCAAGACCGCGCTGCTCCACCGTGGTGATATGGCCAACGAAGTGTCGATGGGCTCGGCCTTCGTGCTGCCCAGCGATTTCGACACGCCTGGCCTCGATTGCTTTCAGCCGGCAGCCTTCATCGCAACGCCGATCCTCAAAGTGGTCGAGCCCACGCTGCCGGGTCCGCCGGCTGTTTCCCGGACACTGCAGGCGCTGGGGCTGTTTCCGCGCAAGGGCTGCTATCTCTATGGCGGCAAATGGATGGCCGAACCGGTATTCCCAGCCGGCATGAAGACCAACAGCTTGCTCGGCCTGTCCTCCAACCAGCAATTCATGGGCTTGCCCGGCGATGTGAGCGCCAAGCCCGGCGACTACGCGTTCCTGCGTCCGACGCAGAGCGAGGCGGTGCTGCAGCAGTTCGGCTCGATCGCGGTGCTTTCCGGCGGGCGCATTGTGGAGTTCTGGCCGGCGCTGCCGATGGGGTGAGCATTGCAATATGCTTGACTTCGTCAAGTAAATAATTGATCCTGTCTGCGATAGGAGGATGCCATGACTCTTCATCATCAGCCCGCCAAAGATCGCATCGGTGCGGTGCGGGCCTTCAACCGGTTTTACACCCGCCAGATCGGGGTGCTCGATGAAGGGTGGCTGAAAAGCGCCTTCTCACTGACAGAGGCGCGGGTGCTCTACGAACTGGCGCATCGCGATGGCCTGACCGCCACCGATCTCACGCGCGATCTCGGCCTTGACGCGGGCTACGTCAGCCGGCTGCTGAAGAAGTTCGAGGAGCGCGGCTTGGTCGAGCGCGCCGCGACCGAGGCCGATGCAAGGCGCTCGTCGATCACGCTGACGCCGGCCGGCAGGAATGCCTTCGCGCCGCTCAACCGGGATTCGCACGACCAGGTCGCGGCCTTGCTCGATCGGCTGGCTGTGCCGGAACAGGAGCGGCTGGTCACGGCCATGCAGACGGTTCAGCGTCTGCTGGGCGAGGGTCCTGAGCCCAAAATTCCCTATATGCTGCGGCCTCTGCAGGTCGGAGACATCGGCTGGATCACGCGTCATCAGGGGATGCTCTACGCGCAGGAACATGGCTGGGACGAAACCTATGAGGCGCTGGTCGCCGAGATCCTCGGCGCCTTCGTCAAATCCTTCGACCTAAAATGGGAGCGCAGCTGGATCGCCGAGCGGGAAGGGGAGGTCGTCGGTTCGGTCTTCGTCGTGCGCAAGTCGGACGAGGTGGCGAAGCTTCGCCTGCTCTATGTCGAACCTTCGGCGCGCGGCCTCGGCATCGGCAAGCGGCTGGTCGAGGAATGCATCGGCTTCGCCCGCGCCAAGGGCTACAAGACGCTGACGTTGTGGACCAACGACATCCTTGTCTCAGCACGCCGCATCTACGAGGCGGCCGGCTTCAAGCTTGCCGAGGAGGAGCACCATCATTCCTTCGGCAAGGATCTGGTTGGCCAGACCTGGAACCTGCAGCTGTAGGCTTCCGCTAGTCCGTCGTTGGCTTTGAACGCGGCATGTAAGTCTGGACGATGAGGCTTTTGGTTGGCTGCCCGTCTCGGCCCGTGAGGACGAGATATAGTCCGCCCGGAAGAAGCGGCTTGTCGGTAATAGGCACGCCGTTATCCTCTGCCATTGCGCGGCGCGAGCCGAATTCGCTCTCGGCCAAGATCAGGTAGGCCTGCTCGATACACGATCCGGGAAAATAGGTGGCAGGATTGTAGCCCTGCATTCTTTTGAAAGTTGCAAGCAACTCGTCGCTGAGGAAATAGAACTGGTCCCGCATCAGCCCCCGCTCTACAGCATCGTCCGTAAGGATGCTGTAGAGCCGCTCCATCGTGGCAAGCTTCTCGCCGCCTTGTGCGTCCACCGGCAATGACAGGTCCGGGCGAGCATTGAAGCCCCGGTGCATCTCCCTATGACAGGCGCTACAAAGCGTTATGCCATTGCCTGTCTGAAATTGTGCGTCCGTGAGGAACGATTTGCGACAGATATGGTGGGCGGATAGGCGGCGGCGCGAATGGCAATCTACGCATCGATGTCCATCACGTTCCCGGATGAACTCACTCCACCGGCGCAGGCAGCGCTCGCGGGACAGCCCCCCTGCTAGGGCGGCCTGAAGCTTGCCCAGTTTGGTGATGATCGCTTCAAGATCGGGAACGTTGGCCGCTTGGTGCATCGCTCACTTCGTTCTGGTTCGCTGAAAGATATATCATGACCGGACTGATAATTGTCGCCGTCGAGTATTCCCGTTCTAGGACTTGACCGGGATCCAGATTTCCAGCCCGCCATTGCCGCTGCGCGGGTCGAATTCGGGCCCGTAGCGCTCGAACTCCGGCGCATCTGCGATCTCGTGGCCGGAAGCCGGCAGCCATTTGTTCCAGATCGTGTTGACCGTCCGGCGGATGGTCGAAATGTGCTCTCGATGCGAAAACACGGCGTATTTCTGCGCCGGCACGCGCACGCGGCTGAGCTCTTTGGGCAGGTCGGAAAAATCGGACACTTCGACGCCGGCGATGTAGTCGAAATTGCCGGAATCGTCGCCGTTGACACAGACGCCATAGGCAACGTCGCCGGTCTCGCCGGGAATGTTGCCGATATAGGGACCAAACCGCTGCCATTGCATCGGAATGGCGGCGCTGGTTTCGCAGCTGTAGCGCTCGCCGAGGCCGGCGATGAGGAAGGGACGGCTGATCTCGAAACGCGGCGGTTCGAGGTTGCTGAGAAAGGACTGGTCCATCTGGATCGGCTCCACGAGATCGAGATTGTCTAGGCTGCCTTGCGCGCGAACCAGTTCCGGCGTGGTGCCGAACTGGTCGCGGAAGGCACGGGTGAACGCCTCATGCGAGTTGTAGCCGGCATCGAGCGCGACCGAGAGAATGTCGGGTGCGCCAGCGGCAAGCTTGCGTGCAGCCTCGCTCAGCCGGCGCGCGCGCATGTAGCCCATCACAGACCGGCCGGTAGCAGCACCAAAGGCCCGCGTCACATGGAAACGCGACACGCCGCTGCTCTGCGCGACATCGTCGAGCGAGATCGCTTCCGGCAGATGGCTTTCGACAAACCACAGCGCCTTCTCGGTCGGGTTCATTTTCTCCTCGCATTGCCCGCATAATGCTGCCGCTTCCTGGCGCGGCCAGTTTGATCGAAATTGCGCTTGGCGCAAAATCAGGGCGGCTCGTATCTCGCCGCGATCCCCGTCAGGGTTCAGGAAATCGCCGGAGCCGCGCAAGAAGTCCGGGTGACAAGGGTCGATTTCAACCGGACGGAACGTGGCGCGGCGTGCAAACCGCCGATCCGTTCGACAAGCATCTGCGCGGCCTTGCGGCCAATCTCATCGCAGGGCTGCGCCAACAGGGTCAGCCGTGGTTCGAAGTAGTTCGCCCACTCGAAGTCGTCGAAGCCGGCGAGCGATATGTCTTGCGGTATCCTCAGGCCGGCATTGCGGATGGCGGCCACGGCGCCGATCGTCGTCTGGTTGTTTCCGGCAATGATACCGGTTGGCCGTTTTGTCAGGTTCAGCAGCGCCGTGGTCGAGTTTTGGGCAGCTTCAAAGGTCTGGTTCGATGGCTGCACCAACTCCGGATCGAAGACGATCCCGTGGCGCTTCAGGCCAAGCCTGTAGCCTTCGATGCGCTCCGTCGTGGTGCTGAAGCCGGCATGGCCGCCAATCATGCCGATCCGCCTGTGGCCGAACCCGGCCAGGTGCGAAACCAGATTGGCGACGGACTGCTTGTTCTCGACGCCGACATGATCGAAGGCCGACGCCGTAAACCGATCGACGAGCACGGTCGGGATACCGCTCCTTTCCAGGTAGCGGACGGTCGCGTTTTCAGGGTCGCCACAGGGGGCCAGGATGATGCCGTCGACCCTTCGCTCCTGCAGCGCCTGAACGACGGCCAGTTCATGGCCAGGCTCGTCGCGGGTATCGGCGAGGAAGACCAGCAGGCCGAGGCGGGCGCACTCATTCTCGATGGCGCAAATGATGTCGCTGAAATAGGGATTGGTTATCGCCGAAACGGCGATGCCGACATAGTTGCTGACCTTGCGCGCCAGCGACCGTGCCAGCGCGTTCGGCTGATACCCCGTCGCGGCGATAGCCTCGTTGACGAGAGCGGTTTTCTCCGGGCTGACCAGGCGCGTGCCATTGATGACGTGCGACACGGTGGAGGTGGACACTCCGGCGCGGCGGGCGACGTCGCTGATCGTTGCAGTCGCTCTCGCCATCCCTTTACCCTCGATACGGCACCCGCCTGCCGGACAACGGTCCCCAGTCGCCGGTCCGCAGCCGACTATTCATTGTTGTCGGGCATAATCAATGAGGTTTTCGCCGCTGTCGCCGTCGAAGTAGTGGACGTGGTCCATATCGATCGAAAACAGCCGGCTTTCCCCAAGCTTGGAACGGTCGCTGGGCGGCAGCCGCGCGATGCACCTGTGATCGCCGATGCTGAGGTCCAGAAGAATCTCATGACCGAGATGCTGGACCACATCGACATTGAACGCGATCGAATCGGTCTTTGGGGCGGCCCCGGGCGGCAGGATGCTGAAATGCTCCGGCCGCACGCCCAGCGTAACCACCTTTCCCTGCTGACCGGCAAGTGCCGCGCGCCGGCACTCCGGAACCGCGATCCGCAACCCGCAGGCCTGGTCCGAGAGGGCGTTGCCATCGTAGGCCAGGCGCAGGAAGTTCATCGCGGGCGATCCGATGAAGCCGGCAACGAACTGGTTGGCCGGCTGGTTGTAGACTTCGAGCGGTGCTGCCGCCTGCTGGATCTTGCCGCCATTCATGACCACGATCTTGCTGCCCATGGTCATGGCTTCCGCCTGGTCGTGCGTGACGTAGACGGTCGTGGTCCCGATCTCCTGATGCATCTTGGTCAGAAAGCTGCGCGCCTCGATGCGCATCTTCGCGTCGAGGTTGGAGAGAGGTTCGTCCATGAGGAACACGCCCGGGCGGCGAACCAGCGCGCGCCCAAGCGCAACACGCTGCCGCTGGCCGCCGGAAAGCGCCTTGGGCAACCTGTCGAGCAGGTCGTCGATGCGCAGCCGCTGCGCCACTTGCCGTATCTGCGTTTCAATTTCGGCTTTCGGGGTTTTCCGGATCTTCATGCCGAAGGCGATGTTGTCGCGAACTGTCATGTGCGGAAACAGCGCATAGGACTGGAACACCATGGCAATGTCGCGGTCTTTCGGCGGCAGCGTGGTAACGTCACGCGCGCCGATGCGCAGCGTGCCGCCGGTGATCGATTCCAGCCCGGCGATCATGTTCAGCGTCGTCGTCTTGCCGCAGCCGGACGGGCCCACCAGTACGGTGAATTCGCCATCCGCTATGTCGAGGTTCAGCCCGGAAAGCACCGGCACCATCGCATAGCGCTTCTCGACATCCCTCAGGGACACTTCAGCCATTACAAATTCCTTGTTGCAAGAAGCCCATGGACATCAGCCCTTCACGGCGCCCGAGAGATTACCGCCCGAGATCTGCCGGTACGTGAGGATGAACAGCAGGACGATCGGCAGTTGCGAGATGACGAGACCCGCGGCCGGCAGGTTGAAGACGGCGAGGTAGCGGTCGCTATTCAGTTTCAGCATGCCGACCGTCACCGGAAAATTGTCCTCGCTGTTGAGGAACACCAGCCCGAACACGAACTCCTTCCAGATGGCGATGAAGTTCAGCGTGTAGCCGACGAGAATGCCGGGAACCGACAGCGGCAGGATCACCTTCCAGAAAACCTGGAAGTCGGTCGCACCCTCGACATAGGCGGCCTTCTCGATTTCCGGCGGAATTGTCGTCATGAAGCCGCGCAGGATCAGCACCTGCAGGGGCATTCCATAGACGCCGTGAACGATGATCAGGCCGATCTTGGTATCCAGCAGGTGGAATGTGCGCAGCGTGTCGTAGAGCGGGATCAGCACCGTCTGCTGCGGCAGCATGAGGCCGGTCAGCAACAGGCCGAAGATCCACTTGCGCCCCGGAACGTTCATGCGGCTGAGCGCAAAGGCCGGGACCAGCGCCAGCGTCACCGCAAGCGCCGAACCGGCCGTCGCATAGAGCAGGCTGTTCCGCAAAAGCGTGCCGAACCCGAGCCCGAACCAGACATCGATGTAGGGCTGGATGGTCGGCGATTTCGGCAAGGCGAAGGGCCCTGCCAGGAATTCGGCGTTCGACTTGATCGATGTCATCACGATCAGAGCCAGCGGTCCGAGCCATACGGCCGCCAGGATCAGCATCAGCGCGGTCGCGGCGAGCTTGGGCAGAATCGCAACGAGGCGGCTGCGGCCGGTGACGATCATGGCTGCGGCGTTCATGGTCGTGTCAGACATCGAAAGCACCCTTCAGGACCTTGCCGAGCAGGACAGCCGCCAGCGACCCGGCGATCACCAGGATGACGACGCTGAGTGCCGCGCCGTAGCCGAAACGGGAATTCCAGAAGCTCTCCATGTAGACGAGATAGCCAAGCACGTTGGTCATGCCGAACGGCGCGCCCTTGGTCAGCACTGCGATCAGGTCGAAGGCGCGCAGCGATTCGAACAGCGTGAGCATGACGATGATCGCCGTGACGGGACGCAGCTGGGGCAGGGCAACGCTGCGGATCATGCGCCAATGTCCCGCGCCCTCGATGCGTGCGGCGTCGAATGTTTCCTTCGGAACGTCGCCGAGGCCGGCGAAATAGAAGATCATCGGCATGCCGGTGAAAGCCCAGCCCGAAATCACCGCCAGCGTGTAGAGCGCGATGCGGTAGTCGCCGAACCATTCATGCACCAGGAAGCCGAGCCCGACCGACCGCAGCAAGGTGTCGAAGGCGCCGAATACCGGATTGAGGATCAAGAGGAACATCAGGCCGACCGCGATCAGCGACATGGTCACCGGAAAGAAGACGATCGTGCGCAGCAGCGATGGGGCAAACACCAGGCGCGCCTTCATCACATAGGCGATCAGGAACCCGAGCGAGACCGGAAAAACCAGCGAAACGACCAGCCACTTGGCGTTGTTGAACAGCGCTATGTAGAAATAATTGTCATGGAGCAGGTAGGCGTAGTTGGCGAAGCCGACGAATTTCTTCTGCGGCGCCATGCCGTTCCATTCGAAGAAACTGAGGTAGATCGTGTAGAGGATCGGGTAGCCGATGAAGCAGGCGAACACCAGCAGCGGCACGGCGACGCCGAACACGGTTACGAACACATGCTGGCGGGCGTAGCCGACGATGGCGCCGTCATCGAAGCGCCTTGCGCTGCTGGCCATGGGTATCGCGCCTTTCGATTGATTGGGGAAATGGCTGTGCCGGCATCCGGCTCACCTGCAAGCGGTTCCGCCAAGCGGCGGTGCGCCGAAGTGCACCGCCGCCGGGGAGGACGCGGGAGAAGGGCGTTGCGCCTCTCCCGCTCGGTCATCGCCTAGGACTTCTTGACGCGCGCTGCCTCGTCCTCGGTCAGCTTCATCGCGTCTTCCGGCGACATGGCGCCGGCCAGAACGCCCTGGACGCCGTCGAGGAATTTGTCCGAGATCGCCGGCGGCGTGGCATGGTCGACATGCATGAAGGTGAAGGAGCCGGATTCGGCCATTGCCTTGCCGAGGCGCTGCTCCATCTCGCTCAGACTCGACAGGTTGGAATTGACGTTCGACGGGAACGGCTTGTCGATCTCGAGCTTCTTGCTCATCGCTTCGTCGGACACCATCCAGTCCAGGAACTCCGCCGCGGCGTCCTTGTTGGGGCTGTTTTCGTGGATCATGATCGTGTCTTCGGCGAAGATCGACATGATCGGCTTCTTGCCCGGAAATGCCGGCATCGGGAAGAAATCCATCGGTACGACGCAGCACTGCGGCTGGTCGCCACGGAAGCGGCCGAGATTGAACGAGCCTTGATACCAGTGCAGGCCCTGGCCCTGCGTCCACGGCACCATGGCAGGTCCGAGATCGATCGAGTTGAACGACGGCTCGAACATGCCGTCCTGGGCCAGCTTCTGCATCATGGCCGTGACATCGACGGCACGCGGGTCGGTCCACGGAATGGTGCCGTTGATCAGCCCGTCATAGACGTCGAGACCATGCTTGTTGACGAGGATGGCCGACCACATGAACTGCCAGGGCCACTTCTTCTGGTTGGCCAGCATGAAGGCGGCGAGGCCGGCTTCCTTGCCTTTCTGCGCGTTGGCCATCAGTTCGTCCCAGGTGGTCGGAACCTTGAGGCCAAGCTTCTCGTAGATGTCCTTGCGGTACCAGACCACTGAGGCGCACATTTCCGTCGGCACGAAATGCTTCTTGCCGTTGTAGACGGACAGCGTCACGCCGGCCGGGTTCAGTTTCTTGTCCCACCCATATTTCTCGTAGTAGGGCGTCAGATCGGCGGAGAAGCCGTTGTCGACGATTTCCTTGCCGCGTCCGCCTTCCCAGGAATAGAAAAGGTCCGGCGGATTGCTCGAAGACAGTTCGATGGTCTGCTTGGTCTTGTAGGTCTCGCCGTCGACGCTGGCGCCGGTGACATGGACCCGATCGCCGTTCTTCTTGTTCCATTCGTCGATCAGCCAATTGGCATAGACCTCCGAAGATGGCCATGGCGCCCGGTAGAAATACCTGAGTTCGGCTGGCGCGGCCCGCGCCGCCTTGATTCCTGAGGCGGCCGCCACGGCGGTCGCGCCAAGTGCCGCCGAAGCCCTCATGAAGGTGCGGCGAGACAGTCCATTCTGCTTGATGTTCATCACTTCCTCCCGGTTCAATCTGACAATGACAGGCAGCACCAAGCCGCCACGAAGCGCGGGCGCGACGTGTGCCGACAGTGACTGTTGCTGACCCTCCGAAGGCGATTTTGGCGGTGCGTTTCTACTTCGCCAAATTCGTCACGGAGATTGAATTAATCCAATCGAAGCGCTTGCGCAAGCGCTTCGATGATCAATTTTCATCTTTTTCTGTCGCTGCCTCCAAGACTGCCTACGAAATCCGCACTATCATATTGTCAGTTTGCAAGCGCGCTTCTGCCGAATGGCGGACGAGACGGTGGGGGCTTGAGGGCCCTGCCGAGCTCGACGCCGGCGGTCGAGCGGCTGAACGGCTTCAAGGACGGCGTCAAGGAGAACGCCAGGATCCAGGTCGTAGCCGAACAGGCTGTGCACTGACGGTCTCATCGGTATCGGCGGAGCCGCGAATCTGTGCTAAGCCGCCGCCCAACCAACCAAAGGACGACAGCTGTGAGCGAATTGACCGTGGCCGAGGCGACCGAAAATATCTATGCCTCGCTGCGGGCCGACAATGCCGACATCGACGCACATATCGCGACGCTCAAGGCAGCACTGACACGAGAGGGTATGAAACAGGCGGTGTTCGATCCGACCAAATTGGCGCAGAACAACCGCCAGGGCCGCAAGTTGATGCAGGCTTATTTTCGGCAGCGCGGCGTGAGCGTGAGGTTTTCGGAGTAGTAGAACCGCGCGGGCCGACTGGGTGCCGGACAAAGCCGAGACCGCCTTCGCCGCCATGCTGCCAGCCGATATCAATGTGCTCTATGCCTCCAAGGACATGATGGCAGCCGGGACGCTGCTCGCCGCCATGGGCGCGGGCAAGGACGTCAAGATCATCGGCACCGACGGCCTGCCAGGCCCGGCCGGCGGCATCGAGGCGGTGGCCAAAGGGCGACTGGGTCGCAACCTTCACCTACCCAACGGGCGTCAAGGAAGCGATCGAGATGTCGAAAAAGATCCTGCTCGATTGCGCCACTTCAGTGGAGCCGACTGTGACGGTGGAGACGACAGCGATCGCGGCTGAGAATGCCAAGCAGCTGATGGGGAAGTGAGGGGCGATTAGAGCCCGGCACTGAGGATGATACGCAAGGCCCCGGAAGGGGCCTTATTTGTTTTGGGGGCAAAGCTGGTCCTACGAAGAATGGCAGCTTCGTGCCTATGTCGGCGGTAGCGTTACATTGGCCTAGAAGCAGGACGATCTGGCAAAAAACCTCCTAGGCTGGAAATCTGCCTCATTTCAATCGTTGGCGGAGATCCCGTCCAATCCCTAGAAGCCGCCCTGTTTTCGTTCAATGTCGCCCAGACGACTCTAAGCCAAGCCAACTCTTGTGCGCTTGCGGTATGAGTTCCATGAGTCGATCGAACACGGCCGATGTTGGCTGGGCCAGGTCTACGGTCACAAACCTGATCCGATGCCCTTGAATCCTGACACTCTCATCAAGACTGCCATCTACAACGGGATGCAGAAACATCCCCTCCGCCGTCAGCGACAGCGGGTCATCGGCCCGCTCCTGGCTCCGCAGATAAGTGTACAGCTGATAGATATAGCCGCTCTTGAAAACAGCGTCACGATACTGTGATTGCGCCAGTACCGACGTGAACTTGGTGTCGATGACGACCCTATGCGCTGTCTCTCTGTTCTCAAGAATGATGTCCGACACCATGCCGGGAAACAGCTCCTCTGCCTGGCACGTGAGGAAGTCGATCTGCCACGGTAAGGCCTTGCCCTGCTGAACAGTCCAGCCCCAATGACGGAGCTCAATTTTGTAGAAGTTTCCGACCGCCTTCTCGAACAGCTTCCTGACAAGAACCTCGTCCTTGTCCACTCTGGACATGGCGTTTCCACCAGCATCTTCGGTAGGCAGGACGAGGTCAAATACCAGCTTTGCCAGCGTTACCATCAGCAGGTCATCGGCATCATGCCGCCCGAGGCGGTCGGCGCTGAGAGCAGCGCGCGAGGGCTTGATACCACCGACCCCTTGCCGTCCCAGATCGCCCGCAAGCCGCGAGCAATTATGCCTGAGCTGCCCATCGTTTATCCTAGGCGAGAGAGCGTCCAGCGCTGCCCTCACCAGACGGTTGCGCGGCGTATCATATGTGAACTCTTCGAACCGGCACGCCACCATGCCTTTGCCGAGCAGGTCCTGCGAAAAGGTGGCCAGCACGTCTATCCTACCACGCACGCGCGTCAGGGCTTCCTTCCGGCTCTGATAACCACGGCTCAGATTGCGCCGCATTCGACGGTCGACGGCATAGCAAAGAATGCGGGCTATCAGCGACGGAAAGTCCGGCGCCTCTTCAACTTCCGCCGCATACTGCCCGTGGAACCTCGCAAGGTTTGATGCATACAGAAACAGCGTCCAGATATTGCGCACGGGGATGCTGCTGATCAGGCGGCTTTGAGGTAAGGTCGATGCCTCAGCGGCCCCCCCTTGCATCAAAGGCCTGCAAGCAGTTTCTGCTGGGCAGATGCGACCTTTTCGGGCGCATCGAACCAGTACTCTTGGAGCAGCGGTACGATCTCGCTGCTCACAACCTCCGAGAACCATTTCCGCGCATCGCCCGCCAGAGCGGCAGCAGGCGTCACATAGCTATGGCCGATGCGGTATTGCTCTCCCAGCGACCTGTCCTGCCCGATCTCCTGATTGAGAGCATTCATGCGCTCCTCAATCAATGCAACGACACCCTGATCGAGGTTACATTTTCCTATGCACCATTCACGCCAGAGTCCATTAAGCTGAGGCTCAAGATCGACGAAAGCAAAGCGGCGGCGCAAAGCAAGGTCGACAAGAGCAAGCGATCTGTCTGCTACGTTCATCGTCCCGATGACGTAGAGGTTGCGCGGCACGTAGACGCGTTCACCCGGCGTCCGCCGGTAGGCTAGCTCCATCGCCTCCTCGCGATAGCGCTTCGTGTCTTCAAGAAGCGTCAGTACTTCGCCAAATATCTGCGCCGGGTTGCCGCGATTGATCTCTTCGATGACGAGAACAAAGGGCCGGTCCGGTTCAGCCTTTGCTGCGTCAACGATCTCTAGAAACACGCCGTCCACGAGGGCTAGCTTGCCATCGCCAGAAGGACGCCAGCCACGAATGAAATCCTCATAAGAGAGGGACGGGTGGAACTGCATAACGCGCAAGCGCTCGCGCGTGACTTTCGGATCCTTCGAGCCCAGCAACGCGTAGGCAAGCCGCCTGGCAAGCCAGGTCTTGCCGGTGCCCGGCGGCCCCTGCAACACAAGATTGCGCTTGCTCTCTACGCGGCCAAGGATCCGGTCAATCTCTTTCCTGCCGAGAAAGCAGCCGTCCGCAAGGATATTGTCGACGGTGTAAGTTGGCGATGCCGCCTCTTCCTCGGTTTCAACCGCATCCTCTTCGAACAATTCATCGAGGGTGTTCATCGCCTGCTCCGGACCGTACTTCTTGGCAAAGTAAGGCTGCCTGATCCAGAAATCATAATCCTGACGGGCACCGGCAAACGCGAAGGCGATCAGCCGGCGTGCCAGTTCATCGTTGGAGTCGGCTTCGACTAGCGTGACGCGATAGGTATAGAAGAACCAGTCGCGGGGCGGATCAAGCACCTGCCAATCGACCTTGACCGTCTTACCGTCACCCATGTTCTTCGTGATCGTCCCTGTCGCTTTGATGCGCATGCAGGACACGGATTGGCCGCGATTGTCGAAGGGCAGATGGTGCTTGCGCACGAATGATGACTTAATGGCGATCTTGTCGCCCGCTTTCATACGCTGAACTTCGTTGGTGAACTTGTCGTGGAACCCGTTCTGCCAGATGCCTTCGGCAAAAAAGCGCTGCGTCTGGTCATCCGTTCCGCCCCAGGTTGCTCCCACGAACCAGAAGCTCCTGTCGGGATCAGAAAGTAGTTCGTGACCGGCGGAGGTATCCGGCGCGGGCTCATCCTCGCTCTCTTCACCGGTGGCGGCGAACTGCTTGCGGACCTCCTTGAAAACCTCCAGCGCCTGCGTATTGGTCAGGGTCGTGACCTCTCCTTCCGGGGTCAGCGCCCATACGCCGCGTTTGCTGCCATCGATCAGCCCCGCCCGTGACAGGTAATAGCGCGCCCAGCCCACCTTATTCTCGAATTTGGATTGTCCGCCCTTCGTGACGGCGACGATATCTTCCTCAGGAACTTCGTGATTGGATTTTATCCACTCGTACACCTGTTCAGGTGCGCCTCTCCCTCCTAATGATTGAAGAGCTGAAAGTACGGGGCCGAAGTACCGTACAAATCGGGGTCCTCCTGGATCATCCTCATCGGCATCCATTTCTATCCCAAGCTCGGCCGGCGCCGTTTTCGCCCACGCGAAAACTGCTTGCTGCTGCTCATGCAAAAACGCTTGAGGGTCATCCACCGGGATATTGAGATTCTTGACCGCAGCCATGAAACCCGCAAGGGACTCGCCTTCGAGCCGCCCGGTCTCAAGATTATCCTTGTTGACGACAATCGATGAGATCAGTGGCCAACCCCGGTCATGTGAAATCTGCACAAGCTGGTCGAGTTGAAGCGGCAATGGCCGCCGGGCCTCCTTCCATTCGACATTGCTGGCAGCAGCAACATCGCCATAAGTGACAAACTGCCCTTGCTGGGCACTGTTCAGAATGGCTTTATAGCTCTTATTTATATTAAGGCTCATCGAATTCCCCCGCAGATTCCGATAGTTTTGATTCCCCGTGGCGTAGAGCAAGGGAACGCTCTTTTCTATTTTTATCTACGCAAATATTCCATCACCGTGCTTCATCGGAACCGGCAACACGGAGCGAAAGCGTAGGGCATACCCACAGAATCCCACAAACAGCAGAACAGCAAGCTCATGATACCTTGGTGTTACCCCATCTAATGAGCAAAAGCTGGGCCGACAATCTGTGGCAAATGATATGAATGAGGCCTATGGGCGTCGCCGACAGGTTTCGACCTTCGAGAGGCAGCGCCCCATCAGCAGATCGTTCGCTCGGGTGCCAACTGTCTGCTTTCAAAGCTTCCTGGCCAAAGGCCGCCCAGTCCGCTCCCGGCCCACATCTGACATCGGAGCATTGCCGGGTCCCGTGCTTGTTCAAGTCAACCACACCTATCCGCAGCCTTCAGCGCTTCGGCACGGGAAGGTTTGTGCAAATCCGCAATCCGTCGAACAGAAGCGTAAAACCTTGGATAGTCGCCGGAACACAAGTCGAACAAGCGGAGAAAGGCCGGAACCTGTTCGCCGTAGACAGCAGTCGCGGCGAGCTTTGCGTTGTTGATCGGGGCATCGAACCAGGCGTCATATCTCCGGTATCCGGCCCCGCTGATATCGCGCATCTGCCGGTAGCGCATCCGCAGTCTGTCGATCGTGGCTGCTTTGGCCGCCGCCATCTGCTCCGGGGTGCGGGAACTTTCATAGACCCGCCTCAACTCGTCCCGGGTTTTCGAGACCAGTCCGAGAAAATCGGCGCTGCGCTTGCGATCGACTTCGTAGCGGCGCAATCCGGCCCGGTCGCCAGCGGCGCGGAGCCACTTCCTTACGCCGGTGGTTTCGACGGCAACCGCGAAAGCCTCATTGAATGCGGAATCGTCATCCACATAGATGCGCTGATGCGCCAATTCATGAAAAACAAGGCTTGCGAGATACGTGTCGTCCTGACGGAGCATGGTGCTGAGCAGCGGGTCACTGGACCAGCCCAACGTGGAATAGGCGGTGACGCCCGAGACATAGACGTCCAGCCCCTGTCTCTGAAGCTCGACCGCGCTCTCAGTCGCGGATTTGCGAGCAAAGTAACCCCGGTATGGAACGCAGCCAAAAACCGGAAAGCACCATGTTCGTGGCGTGAGCGAGAATTGCGGCGCCGCAAAAACGGCCCAGGTCACGGCGTCCCGATGGATGTCGACATAGCTGCGGTAGCTGTTGTTTTCGGGCAGTGCCAGCTCATCTGTCGCAAACCGTCGTATGGCGCTTGCCGACGTCAACTTGGCGCGCAATGCCTCAGGCGTCGAAGGATCACGGATGAGTTTCCCGACATTCCTCCGCGCGGCCATGATCTGCACGTGACCCTCCAGCGACTGCGCGTAGTAGGAAATGCTCGTGCAGCCGGTCACCCCGGACGCCATGATCACCGCGGCAAGCATTCGAAGAACGCGCTTCACTGTTTGCCCACCGCTTGATCATCTCCCAATGCAGCAAATGTCTCGATCTCCGCTCTCAAACAGGCGCACCAATTTTCGTCAAGGTCTGCTGGGGCAGCGGGTTAGACTTTCGACTTTGGCAGGGTTGGCAATGCGGCCATTCGCCTACGATTGACGGAAGTCCGCCGCAGGCGGAGGAGGGAGATACGGACTGTCCATTGGGATGCCGTGTTCCCCCAATCTGCCGGTGATGGCCGCCGGCGCGCTGCTCGCTGCCAAAGGCGCCGGCAAGGTCGTCAGGATCATCGGCACCGACGGCCTGCCGGGCCCGGCCGGTGGCATCGAGGCGGTGGCCAAAGGGCGACTGGACCGCGACCTTCACCTACCCGACCGGAGCCAAGGAAGCGATCGAGATGTCGAAAAAGATCCTGCTCGACTGCGCGACCTCGGTGGACGAGACGGTAACGGTGGAAACGACCGCGATTACGGCTGAGAACGCCAAGCAGCTGATGGGGAAGTGAGGGGCTAGAGTTCGCCACTGAGGTTGAGATGGCAAGGCCCCGAGAGGGGCCTTGTTTGTTTTGGGACAAGGCTGGTTTTGCGGGAAAGGCCGTTTTGAGCCAAAGGACACCTTGTCCCGCGGACGGTGAATGGCCCGCTTCGCGCCCGAAGTCGGTCGTTCCAGCCGGCTTTCCGACCACCAGGAGCGGGCATCGCCGGTGACACGCTTGAGAAATGTCAGGTGAGTCAGAATGCCACCTTGGCTTGGAGCAAAACATCCGGCAGAAAGTAACCTGAGGGGATAACGATGCCGGTCATGACGAAGTTGGGAACGACAGACGCAGACATTCGCTCTGCGCTACACGCCAAACGATTGCGTCGCGCCAAATCTCATCCCGATACACTCGTGATCGACGAACTTGGCCTCGCGCATGCCAGGAGCCGCATCGACGTGGCCGTCATCAACGGCTGCATCCACGGCTATGAAATCAAGAGCGCCAAGGACAATCTCGACCGGTTCGCGGCCCAGATCGATATCTACCGTCAGACGCTACAAAAGCTAACACTCGTCACCGCGCCGAAGCATGTGGCAGGCATCATGAGTCACGCTCCCGAATGGTGCGGCGTGATCGCGGCCGAGCGGGGACCAAGAGGCGGCATCAACTTCCAAGTGCTGCGAAACGCCGCCGCCAATCCCGAGATCGATCCGGTCATGATGTCGCATCTGCTCTGGCGTGACGAAGTCATCGAACTCCTGGGCCAGGCTGGATTTGCGCCGAAAGACCTCCGCCGGCCGAGAAAGCAGCTTTACGAGATGCTGTGCGAAGCCATGACCCTTCGCGAAATCACCGCTTCCATCCGCGCCTTCATGGCGCAGCGCCAGACGTGGAGAGATCGTCCAGCACGTGCATCACGTGATGGTTGATTGCTACGTCCTTCCATCGCGTGAGATTGCTCGGCGGAGCTTTCTTGATAGCGCATTTGCCGATGTAGTCATCTCCGTAGCTATAGTCATTCCCTTTGAAGACGCCTGACGCCACGAGCACCGCACAATGCTCGTGCATCTGCCCTTCATTGCCCCGAAACGCACCACCTTTGCGGATCCACCAGGACTTACCTGTAGTGTAAACAATCTTTCCCGCCGATTTGATTTT
This sequence comes from Mesorhizobium sp. AR10, assembly GCF_024746795.1. Taxonomy (NCBI): domain Bacteria; kingdom Pseudomonadati; phylum Pseudomonadota; class Alphaproteobacteria; order Hyphomicrobiales; family Phyllobacteriaceae; genus Mesorhizobium; species Mesorhizobium sp. AR10. Next base: position 4,770,960 of record NZ_CP080524.1, on the reverse strand, counting down.
GCGCATGTCCTGCGGGGTGAAGTCCGGATGGACGATCGTATAGTCTCCGTAGTTCGGTCGTCTCATGCCCGACGGCAATTTTGAGAGAAGCGTCTGGAAGAATAGCCAGTCGTGACGTGGCAGCTCATCCTGCCCTTTCGCAACACCCTTAAACGTTTCCGGAATTGCTGTGCCCACGAGCACGAAGTTGCGAAACCGGTTGAGGTCACCCAGCCGGCGCAAGGCAGCAATCAGCGCGATCGAGAATGAATCGTAGGGCTCAAAGTTTGGCTCACCGAGATCGATAATGAGATCGACTTCGTCCTCATTGACCCCAAGCGATCTACACATTGCAACAACACGGGCAAACGCATCCTTCTTCATCAGGTCTTCGAGCCGTACGGCAATGGCGACGCCTTGCCCGTCTTGCCCGATGATTGTGGCAACGGAATTCTGAAAACGACTTTCGGCATCAAGCCGGATCGAGGGCACGGCCCTGGCGTCGGACTTCCGCAAGCCGTCAAACACGTAAGTAAGAATGTCACGCCCGTCATTCATTACACCGTCGACAATGCTTGGATGGACCCCGATCCACGCCGGTCTGTTGCCCCATTTCTTCTCATAGCGGGCGACAAAAGGATGGACGTGCTCATGGATCGTCTTTTTCGGTTGCCAGGAATCAAAATCGAATTCGCGCTCCGGAATCGTGATGTATGGGACAACCCGTTCTTGCGCTTTTGCAGCCAGGCGCATCAAAGCCTGATATTCAGCCATGCGCCACCGCAGCGCCGGAACATACATGTCTTTAGTCAAGATCATCGGGAGCCTCCTCAAGCTGCGAACGCACGTGACCCTGACCAACCAAATCGTTTAGGATGGTGTAGTTGCCGCGCTCCTTCCTGATGCGCCCTGCAATGATGCTCGGATCGATGCCGATCGTCTCGGCATCGATCCGCACTGCCTCTTCCGACAGCGCGAAACGCGAGAGACACTGATCCCACAATGCTTCCGGTATCACAGCGTCGAGCGCAAATTTATCGGCCTCCGCCTCGATCGCATCGCCGTAGTTGCCGCCTTCCTCATCGAAGAAGTCAAAGCGCAGACCGTCGAAGAGATGCAGAAAGACGTGACCCAGTTCGTGCATCAACACAAACCAGAAATTATCCAGCCGGTCATAGCGCAGCGTAAGGCCTACGACCGGGGTCTCACCATCGGCGAGCATGGCCGCGCCGTCGAGATACGACCCCGGAAGGTGACGCTCGACAATGAGAACGATGCCTTTCTCGGCCAACAGATCGCGAGCACGCTTAGGCCCGTCTTTGCGATTGGTAAGACGTGCCAGCTCCGGCAGCCATCGGTCATCCAGTTCGAAGATGCCAACCTCACCGGCTCCGATTTTGCCATGCGCCCGCTCCAGAATGCGCGCCTGCCACGCGAGCAGGGCGTATTCGTTCGGCACGTTCCCGCTGCGCATCTTCTTGCGATGAAACGCCGTCGCAAATTGTGGTCCGGCCGCGTGTAGGAAATATTCCTTCACGCGCTCGATTGGGTTTGCGCCACGCGGCAGATCAAACCACTTGCGTTGGATCATCTCCTTGTAGGGAAGCTGGCCCCAGACGACATCGTCGGCATCGCCCCACGCGAACACCGATCCGCCGGCCTGCTTCGGTCCCTCAAAACTTCCTGACGCCTTCACACCGAGCGCCTTCGAAATCTCGATCAGCCGCCCAAGGCTTGCGCCCATATAGTCGGTCGCCTCGTAGCGCTGCACCTGTTGCGGCTTCATGCCAAGTTTTTCGGCGAGGTCAGTCTGGCTCATGCCGGAGGCAATTCGCGCTTGCACCAGCACGCGTGGCAATTCTTCTAGCGCATAGGTTTTCGAGAACGAGACCTGGCCGGATTTCAGCAGATCGTACTCACCAAGCTCGGCCTCGATATCGGCGATCTGGCTCTTGAGCCCATCGATCTCCGCCTGCTTGAGCCATGCCTTATCCGATGCGCGCGCCTTCGTAGCAGCAAGCGCATCTTGCAACTTGGTTAGTTGCGCGCTCGATACGCCATACTGTTTGTCACTGTAAATCATGGCTGTACCTTCCCGGAGAGAAGCGGATCGGCCGAAAGCGGAATGGAGATGATCCCTTTCTGTTTTCCTGTGAAACGATCCAGTTGGAAAAAATCGACGAATGCCTGCCCGACATCCACACACATCATCGAGGATGGAACTCGCCCTTGAATGCCGCTTTCTGCGCTGCCCGACCGTTCGCAAATTCCAGGAACACGGGATCAAGCTTGGCCGCATCGACCCCGGTAGGGTCCCAGCATGCATCGAAATCGCCGGGCCTCGGCTTGCCGGTCACATAGCTGCCGTCGAGATAGATCGCCGGACATCCAGCCAATCGCAGCTTGCCGGAGGCGAGAACGAGGCCGTCGAAAAGCTCACGCCGCCAGGCGTTCGTTGCGAAAGCAGCCGCTACATCTTTCAAACTCGCCGCGTGTGCTCCAGGGGGCAGAACGGCCCACGGAGAGCCAGACAATGGGACAAGGGCAGGAATCATGCTTACAACAATAATGTTGTAAGCGCTAAAAAGCAAGCCTGGGAGGGCTGGCCATCTGGTCGCCGCCGGATTCGGTTTGGGAAGCCTGAATGGAACGGCCGAAACTGATAGCAGGCATGCCTTCCATCTCGGCCGTTTGAGCCAGAGCGTATTGATCATCCAACAGCAACCTCATAGCACCAAGATTTGGCGTGCCACCGGCCGCTTACCTTGCGTTTAGCTCCGCCATGTAAGGCTTCAAAATCCCCGGGGGCGCACGCCAATGTTGGACAATTACGAACTTGACCGGTTTGGCGTGATCCACCAGATCGACGCCACACCGATCACATACGACAAGCAGTACATTTCCTACTACGAGGATCTGAGCGACCGGACCATCAAGCTCGGCTATCAGCGGCTTGGCTGGGTGTTGGGGATCACAGGCGAAATACCCCGGTCCGTGCTGGAGATCGGCTATGGCACCGGCACATTCGTCGAAGCCGCCAAGATTACCGGGGTTGCCGACTGCGCCGGCTTCGACATCACCAGGTTTCCGCTGCCCGAGGGGGTCCGCTTTGTCGATTGGGATGAGGCGCTTGCCGGCTCGTGGGATCTCGTCGCCATGTTCGACGTGCTCGAGCACATTCCTGACCTTGGTTTTCTTGCCCGCCTTCAGGCCCGCCATTTGGCCATCGCCGTTCCCTATTGCCGCTGGCGTGAGCTTGGCGCCGATGGCGACGCGTGGTTCCGGACGTGGCGGATGCGCTTGCCCAACGAGCACCTGCACCATTTCGACCGGCAATCCCTGGTGGCGCTGCTCGCGCATCACGGCTTCGAATGCGTGACGCTGAATGGCTTCGAGGACGGGATCAGGCTGCGGCCGGGCGAGGCGGGTCCCAACATTCTGTCCGGCTTTTTCAGAAAGCTATAGGCCGGGTTCCTCCCACCGCTGCGATGAGCGGACAAAGCCCAGGCCGCCTTTGCTGCCATGCTGCTGGCGCACCCGGCTGGGCGCGCCAGCACGCTATCGGATTTATTGCGCCGGCGCCGGCGCGGGTGCCGCTGGCGCTGCCGCGGGTGCCGCCGCCGTCGTGAACCCGCACTGCTTCTGTTCCATCTCGATCTGCTTGGTGATGCGGATGGCGTTCTGGGCGTAGGCTTCCGTCACCGAGCCGCTGTTGACGGTCTTGTCCTTCAGCGGGCTGACGGCCGCGCAGAGGTGGAAGACGTGCTCGGTGTCGGACTTCGCGGCGCCGCTTTCCGGTGCGATCCAGTAGACCACATCCTGGCCATTGGGGTGTGCCGCGTCCTTCGTCGCCTCAGCCACGGTGGTGGAGTCGGTGGCGATCGCCTGCGCCTGGGCGGCAACTTCGGGCGAACAGGCTGTGGTCGGCTGCCCCGCCTTGATCTGTTCCGCGCACGTGTTCATGTCCTGGGTGTACTGCTCGACCGATGGGGGTTGATAGCTGACCCCGATCAGCGTCGCCAGCACGGCCAGCACAGCGCCGACGCCGCCGGCAATTTTCTTGCTCTTCGGGTCCATGTTCTTGTCGTTGAGGATCAGCAGAACCAGCGGCAGGAAGGCAATCAGCGTGATGATCGCGCCGAGCTGGTTCTGGACGAAGAACCGGAATGTCTCGGATTCGCGGGCCGGATCCTTCCTGTTGGCCGCCTTCCAAAGCAAGCTGCCGGCGATAGCGAAAATCGCGATCCCGACCAGAATGCCGATCAGCAGCGGCAGGTTTCCCTGGTCGAACTTGTGCCGGTAGAGCAAAACAATGCCGGCGATCTCGCCGCCAATGGCAATAAGCCACGAGAGCGCGGCGAAAAGCCGGAGGCGCGTGGCGCCGGACTTCTGGCCCTGCGATGCTTGCCAGTCCTTGGTAACGTCTACGGTCGGCTTGTTGTCGCTCATGACCAGATCCCCCGGTGTCGACACTTTTGCAGGGCGGCGTCACATCGAAAGGCGCCCGGCGCAGCGTCATTGATCGAACGTCGCCTGCCTCAGCGCGAAAGCGCCGCAGCAGACCATACCCCCATCCTTATTGCGCATGATTGGATTCGTCCATAGCCACGGGGCATACGCCGATGCGGCTGAGGTGAGCTCGTTCGGAAGCGGGGAGTCACCCCTTGGCCTTCACCAACCGCTCCAGCGCATCCACAATCAGGTCACAAAACTTCGCATGGTCGAGCTTCATCGCCACGGAGTGACGAAAGTCGGTCCTGCTCGCTCGCCGTGCCACCGAAATGGTGCATGCCGCCCATCTCTGCGAAATTGCAGACCGTCATGCCCTTGGTCCACCGTCCCGCAAGCTCGACGCGGATATCGGCCTTCAATGTGGTGAAGACGCTCGGGTCGATCATGGCCGCCACGCAGCATGCGTCATGGATGGCGGGATACTCGATCTGCAGCAGGCCGCCATGCGTGGTCGCTATGAACTCCCAGATATCGAGAATGAACTGGGCCATCGGGCCGCCGACGGCGCGCACCCGGTCCTGCAGGTCCGGTGTGGCCAGCGCCTGGTGCGTCAGGTCGAGCCCCACCATGGTCACGTCCCAATTGGCGCGGAACACCACGTCGGCGGCCTCCGGGTCGGCATAGACGTTGAACTCCGCCGCCGGCGTGATGTTGCCGCGCGTAAAGCTTCCGCCCATCGCGACGACCCGCTTCACGTGGCTGACGATGCGCGGATCCTTGCGCACGGCGAGCGCGATGTTGGTGTAGGGGCCGACCGGCACCAGCGTGATCGTCTTCGGCTCATGCGCCATGACGGTGTCGATGATGAAGTCGACGGCATGCCGCTTGTCGAGCTCGAACGACGCCGGCGGCAGCACGGGGCCGTCGAGCCCGGTAGCGCCATGGATCTCGACGGCCAGCACCTGGTCGATGAGGAGCGGACCTGGAGAGCCCTTCGCCACCGGCACCTTGATGCCATAGGCGGTGCATACGGAAAGCGCGTTGCGCGTGGTGTTCTCGACATTGTGGTTGCCCGAAACCGTGGTGATGCCGAGGAGATCGATCTTCGGATTGCCTGCCGCAAGCAGGATGGCGATCGCGTCATCATGCCCGGGGTCGCAGTCCAAAATGATCTTTTCCATGGTGGCACCTCTTTTGTCGGCCGAGCCCGTCGGACAAGAGACTGGCATTCCTGCCCCGTCAAGGTTCTGGCCCTCGGCAGACATAGTGCCACGCCGCTCCGCCGACGCGCTGTCCTGATCGCAACCGGCTCTTGACGTACCATCCCTGCCGCATGTCCAATGACGCTATCAGGGGAGGGTCCCGGTGGAGATCGCCACGGTCGATCAGGTGTTTCACTTCGGCGGCTACACGCTCGACCTCGGCAAGGGCACGCTGCGCCATGCCGACGGACCGGCGTTCCTGCGGCCGAAGGCCTATGCGGTGCTGACGCTGCTTGCCCGGCACATGGGCCGAGTCGTGCCGAAGTCGGAGATCATGGATGAGGTGTGGCCGGGTGTTTTCGTCACCGAGGACTCACTGACGCAGTCGATCCGCGAAATCCGCAAGGTGCTGGGCGACGACCTCGTGCGCACGGTGTCGAAACGCGGCTACATGCTGGCGGCGGAGGTCGAGGCGGCGCCCGAAATCGGCTCGCAGCCGATCGTTGCGGTGCTGCGCTTTCGCAACGAAAGCGGCAACCCGGCCGACGATCCGATCGTCGACGGCTTTGCCGAGGATATCATCAACGGCCTGGCGCGCTTCGGCACGGTCACGGTGCTGGCCCGCAATTCCAGCTTCTCCTTCGCCTCCTTTGCGCGCTCGGAGTGGCCGCAGATCCGCTCGCGCATCGGCGCCGACTATCTCGTCGAAGGTTCGGTGCGCCGGCAGGGAGACCAGATACTGGCCGCGGTCAACCTTGTGGACGCGACCAATGCCAGCCAGCTCTGGGGCGATCGATACCAAGCCGCCGACAGCGGCTTTTCTGCCATCCAGCAGGATATCGTCGAGGAGATAGTTGGGCGCCTGGCAAGGCGGGTCAGCAATGCCGGCCTGCAGCAGGCATCGCGCAAACCGGTCACCAGCCTTGCCGCCTACGAACTGGTGCTGCGCGGCGTGGCATTGGTGCGCGACCCCGCCCAGACCGACATCGAGGGCGCGCGGGCGTTTTTCGAGGCGGCCGTCGCCAAGGATCCGGCCTACGGGCTGGCCCATATCTATGTCGGCCTGACTTGTGCGCTGAAGGGCGAATTCGAAGAGTCCAGCCACGCCGACCTGATCCAGGCGCGTGACCACGTCGCCAGGGGCCTGGCGTTGTCGCCCGATCAGGCGACCGGACATCGCATCCAGTCGCTGGTGCGCCTCTACATGCGCGAGCACGACGCGGCCGAGCATCATCTGCGAACCGCGCTCGAGCTCAATCCCTGCGATGCCGACTGCATCGAGCAGATGGGCCTTGTGCTGACCATGCGCGGGCGCCCGTTCGAGGCGCTGGGCTGGCTGGCGCGCGCCATCCGCATCGATCCGATGATCCCGCACTGGTATCATTTCGACCGCTCGATGGCGCTGTACATGATGGGCGACTACCGGCCGGCGGCGGAGGCGCTGGAACTTGCGACACGGCCGACGCCCTGGATCCGGACGCGGCTAGCCGCCTGCTACGCCCAGCTCGGCGAGATGGACGAAGCGCGCCGGCAGGCCACCCTCATCAACGAGGGCCACCCCGATTTTTCGCCGATCGACTATGCGACCAAGGCCATGCCGTTCGAGAGCCCGGACGACGCCGCGCATCTGGCGGAAGGCATCCGGCTGGCGCTTGGCGCCTAGGCTGCGCCCCAGAAGGGGCAATCGACAGCGGGCCAATCCGGGGCGGGTCAATCGACGACAACGACGATATAGCGCCCCTGATAGGCCCGGTAGCAGGTGCCGCCACAACGCCAGACGGCAAACCCGTTGACCTTGGTGCGGACACAGCCGGTGGGCAGCGTAGCGACCCAGGCCGTGGTGTGCCTGAGCACGCGCCATGTCGTGTTTCGCCGTGCAACGCCGGCGGCGCTACGCGGGGTCCAGGGCTGGCCGACCCGGGCCTCGGCCGTGCCGACCAGCGACAGGACCGGCACCGTGCTGCCGATGATTTCGACGGCAGCGAGGCCGATGGCGAGCAGGGCTGCGGCCGAGCGGATTTTCTTCATGGATTTCATAGGCATGTTCTCTCTCCTTAAGCTTTGATCCAGGTTCAGCGGGATGGCGCGGCAAGACGGGCAGCGCCCGTCAGGGCCGCGAGGTGGGCAACCACGAACAGAAAATGTGCCGCGGTCGTCACGTAGCCGACGATGAGCACGTCGGCGGCGATGAAGAACTGCCAGAACAAGAGGTTTGCGGTTCCGAGCAGGACATGGACGGCTGCCAAGAAGGCATGCCAGTTGCGCGAATAGGCGACCCGCCACATCGTCAGCCCGATTATGAGGGCCAGGCCGTGCGCCTCGATGAAGCCGATGCCGGCGCCCGGCGCGTCGGCGAGCAAGGTGGCCTCGGCGCCGCTGCCGAAGAACGAGCCGGCGATGTCGGTGGCCAGGCCGCCTGCCGATGCGAGGATCAGGAAGCCGGCATTGAAGCGGATGAGAAGATTTCCCAATGTAGGCGACATTTTTCAATTCCTTTCAGTTGAGTTTCAGGCGACTGCGAAGGCGGTCGCCCGCCTTGCTTTGCCGGGATGCCGGACGCCTCAGGCGGCCAGCTGTTGCGGTTCGGCGATGGCCTCGACCGGTTCGGCCGCGGCGACGGTTTCTGCCGGCGCCTTGATGCGAAACCAGGTGACGTAGAGCGTCGGCAGGAAGACCAGCGTCAGCGCTGTCGCCACCACCAGCCCGCCCATCACCGCATAGGCCATCGGCCCCCAGAACACGGTCGGCGCGATCGGGATCATGCCGAGGATGGCGGCCGCCGCCGTCAGCAGGATCGGCCGCAGCCGGTGCTCGGTGGCGCTGATCACCGCCGCCCACGGCTCCTCGCCGCCGGCGATATGCTGGTCGATCTGCGAGATCAGGATGACTGAGTTGCGGATCACCATGCCGATCAGCGACATCACGCCGAGGATGGCGACGAAGCCCATCGGCGCGCCCGAGATCAGCAGGGCGCCAGCCACGCCGATCAACGCCAGCGGCGCCGTCAGCAGCACCAGGACGAGGCGCTGGATGCTCATCAGCTGCACCATCAGCACCGTCATCATGATGAACAGCATCAGCGGAAACACCACGAAGATCGAGGCCTGCGCCTTGGCGCTGTCCTCCATGACGCCGCCAAGGGCGACATCATAGCCGGTCGGCAGGCTGGCCTCGAACCGGGCGATCGGGCCCTCGAGCTGCTTCACAACCGCAGTCGCATCCGCCCCTGGCACCACGTCGGCCTGGACGGTGACCGTCGGCAGGCGGCCGCGGCGCCAGATCAGCGGCGGCTCGGTCTGGTAAGACAGCCTCGCCACCTGCTCGAGCGGCACCCGGTGTCCGCCGGCCGTGCTGATCGTCAGCGTGCGCAGCGTGTCGATGCTGGCCCGCTCCTCCGGAATGACCCGCGCCACGACATCGACCAGCCAGGTCCGGTCGCGCATCTGCGTGATCCTGGAACCGGACAGCACCGAGTTGATGGTGTCGGACAATTGCTGCGAGGAGATGCCAAGCGCACGTGCCCGGTCCTGGTCGACCTCGACCTTGATGACCTTGGCCGGCTCGTTCCAGTCGTAGTTGATGTTGCGCACGCTGGCGTTGGCGCCGATCACCTGCGCGAAGCGCTGCGCGATGTCGCGGGTCTGCTCGGCGTCGGGTCCGCTGACGCGGAACTTCAGCGGCCAGCCGACCGGCGGTCCGAGCTCGAGCGGGGTGACGCGGCTCATGACGTCGTCGAAGCCGGTCGACAGCGCCTTTTCCAGCCGGTCGATGACCGCTTGCCTGACGGCATGGCCCTTGGTGACGACGACTGCCTGGGCAAAGAAGTCGTTGGCCAGCTGTGCGTCGAGCGGCAGGTAGAAGCGCACCGCGCCCTGGCCGACATAGAAGCTCCAATGGTCGATGTCGGGATCGGCCTTCAGCAGCGTCTCGACGCGCTCGACGGTCGCTTGCGTCGCCTGCAGCGAGGCGGTGCGTGGCAGCGTCAGGTCGACCATCACTTCCGGCCGGTCCGACTTCGGGAAGAATTCCTGCGGCACCAGGCCCATGGCGACGACCGACAGCGCAAACAGTCCAGCCGTTCCGCCCAGCACCAGCCACTTCATCCGCATCGACATGTCGAGCATGGCGCGGAAGCCGCGCGAGAAGCGCGAAGAGCCATGGCCGCCATGGCTCTTGAGGCGCTCGGGCAGGATCGCCACGCCGGTGAGCGGCGTGAACAGCACCGCGACCACCCACGAAACGACCAGCGCGATACCGACCACGGCAAACAGGGAGAAGCAATATTCGCCGGCGCCGCTCTGGGCAAAGCCGACCGGCACGAAGCCGGCGATGGTGACCAGCGTCCCCGTCAGCATCGGAAAGGCCGTCGATGTGTAGGCGTAGGTGGCGGCCGTGATCTTGTCGTGCCCTTCCTCCATCTTGGAGATCATCATCTCGACGGCGATCATGGCGTCGTCGACCAGCAGGCCGAGCGCGATGATCAGCGCGCCGAGCGAGATACGCTGCAGGGAGATGCCGAAATACTGCATCGCCACGAAGGTGATGGCGAGCACCAGCGGGATGGCGACGGCCACCACGATGCCGGGCCGCCAGCCGAGCGCGAGGAAGGAAACCGCGAGCACGATGGCGATCGCTTCGCCGAGGCTCTTGGTGAATTCACCGACGGACTCCTCGACCACATGCGACTGGTCGGCGACCAGGCGCAGGTCGACGCCGGCCGGCAATTCACGTTCCATCTCGGCGACCTTGTCCTTGACGTGCTCGCCAAGCGCCAGCGCGTCGCCGCCCGATGTCATCGCTATGGCGATGCCGATCGCCGGCTCGCCGTTGAAGCGGAACAGAGGCTGCGCCGGGTCGGAGTAGCTGCGCTTGACCTCGGCGACATCGCCCAGGCGGAAGTAGTGGCCGTTGGCATAGAAATTGATCGCCTTCAGGCTGTCTTCGGAGGTGAACTCGCCGGTGACGCGGATGGCGATGCGCTCGGGACCGGCATCGACCGTGCCGCTCGGCGTCAGCGCGTTCTGCGCCTGCAGCGCCTGCGACAGCGAGCCGACATCGAGGCCAAGGGCGGCGACCTTCTGCGTCGAGAATTCCAGATAGATCTTCTCGTCCTGCTGGCCGACCAGATCGACCTTGGCGACGTCAGGCACGCGCAGGAAATCGGCGCGCAGCCCGCTCGCCAGATCCTTCAGCTGGCGATGGCTCAAGCCGTCCGAATTCAGCGCGTAGATCAGCGAATAGGTGTCGCCGAACTCGTCATTGTAGAAGGGGCCCTGGACGCCCGAAGGCATGGTCGACTTGATGTCGTCCATCTTCTTGCGGACCTGGTACCAGAGCGGCAGCACGTCGGCGGCGCCGACCGTGTCCTTCAAATTGACGAACACCACGGATTCGCCCGGCTTGGTGTAGCTCTTGACGTAGTCGAGGTTGGGAAGCTCTTCGAGCTTCTTCTCTATGCGGTCGGTGACCTGCTCGACGGTGTCGTTGGTGTCGGCGCCGGGCCACATCGTCTTGATCACCATGGTCTTGATGGTGAAGGGCGGGTCTTCTTCCCGCCCCAGCGAGGAGTATGCCCAAAGACCGGCAATCGCCGCAACCACCATCAGGTACACGACGAAGCTGCGGTGCCGGATGGCCCAGTCGGAGAGGTTGAAAGAAGTCATGGCGCTGCTCCCTCAGCCGCAGCGCCTCCGCGCCGCCGGCTGTTCAAAAACGATTGGTTGACGAGATGCCGGCCTAGGCGGCCGACCGCATTCTCAGGTTTCTCACCCGGCTGGCGGCCTGTTGCCGCGGCTTGATTGCCAAAGCGGCGACGTAGCGTTCGAAGGCCTGCGGGTCCTGCGTGCCGGCGGCCAGTGCGACGTGGCCGTCGGGTCTGACGAGATAGGCGCCGTCGCGCTGCAGACCCGCGGCCTTGGCCCTGTCCGACCAGGCGAAGACGTGGATGGGAATGCCGGTTGGGGCCAGCATCGCCTTGAACGCGGCATTCGCCTCGCCATAGACATGCACCTGCCAGTCCAGCGAATGCAGCGCTTCGAAATTATCGCTGCTGCCGGACGCGACGTAGGGCAGGCGGTCGCCGCCCTGGATCGCGCCGGCCTTGCCGCTGCTGATCGCGCTGGCACGATATTGGATCCGGGTTTGCGAGATCATGCCGAAAAAGGCGCGCGATCCGGCAGTCGTCCCGAGCGCTACGCGCAGGATCTTCGGCATCAGGTAGCGGCGGAACAGGCCGACCAGCCGCGAGCGGCTGGTGGCGACGCGGAAGACCCTGTCGGTGCTGTCGATCAGCAGCCTGGCAAAGGCGATGCGCTCCGGCTCGTAGCTGTCCAGCAGGTGCTTGTCGGCGCGGCCTTGCAGCACCGCCGCCAGCTTCCAGGCGAGGTTGACCGCATCGCCCATGCCCGTGTTCATGCCCTGGCCGCCGGCCGGACTGTGGATGTGGCCGGCATCGCCGGCGAGGAACACGCGGCCGATGCGGAAGCGTTCAGCGACCCGGTGATGCACGCGGTAGGTCGAGAACCAGTTGACCTTGTCCACCGCAATGCCGGTGTCGCGCTCGACATCGGCGCGGATCGCCTCGAAGGTGATCGCCTCGTCCGCCTCGTGCGCCTTCGGCACCACGCCGATCAACCGTAGCGAACCGGATTGCCGGACCGGCATGACGATGGCGAAGCCATAGGCGCTGACCGTGGTATCCATGCCGTTGCGGGTCACCGCGCCGCTGCCATCGACGTCGGCGACGTAGAAGGACTGCTCGTAGGTGCCGCCGGGAAAGCCGATGGCCAGGCCATGGCGTACGGCGCTGCGGGCGCCATCGCAGCCGACGAGATAGGCGGCGCTGACGGTCTCGGTCGCGCCTTGCTTGTTCAAGGTGGCGACAACCGCGCCGGCCGTGTCCTCGAAGGCGACCAGTTCGGTGTTGCGCTCGACGCTGACGCCGGCACGCTCGAGATGCGTGATCAGAATGCGTTCGTGAACATCCTGCGGCAGCGCGAAAGCGAATGAATACGGGCTGATACCGCGACCGAAATCGCTGAGTGGCAGCCTGGCGGCGACGCCGGCCGGCGTGCGCACGGTGAGCTGCTCGACCCTGACGCCGGCGGCGAGCACGTCGTCGACGATGCCGATCTGGTGGTGAAATTCCAGCGTGCGGGCCTGGACGGCCAGCGCGCGCGAGGTTTCGCCCGGGCCTGCATCCTTGTCGAAAATGCGCACCTGGACGCCGAGGCGGGTGAGCCACAGCGCAAGCGTCAGTCCGGTTGGCCCGGCGCCGGCAATCAGCACTTCAGTCTGCGAGGCGTTCATTTGTTTGCTCCTTCGGTGAGGCGAACCTTTTCGTGTTCGCGCAGCCGGTTGACACCGGCGGTGACGACAATTTCGCCTTCGGCAAGGCCGTCGCTGACAATGACGCGGTCGGTCTCGTAGCGGGCAATGACGACAGGCTTGAGTTCCAGGGTCGAGGACGCGGCCACCACCCAGACGGCAGGCTTGCCGTCCTTGTCGAAAAGCGCGCTTCCCGGCAGGACCACGACAGGGGCGGTCATCGTGTTGACGCGGCCGGCGACGCTGCTGCCGAAGCGCATTTCGTCCGGCGCGCTGCGCAGCGCGACCTTGACCTGGAACGTGCGCGTCGCGGCGTCGGCCATCGGCGAGACCTCGCGAATGATGCCGATTGTCGCGATCGCTGGATTGCTCAGCAGGGAGACCTTGATTTCAAGGGGCTGCCTTGCATCCCCGCCATTGGAGAAGGCTGCTTCGGCGATGGCGAAGACGGCGTCGCGGGCAGCAGGGTCGGCGACCCGCACCACCATCTGCCCGGCATTGACGACCTGGCCGGCTTCAGCGCCGGTCGCCGTCACCACGCCGTCGAAATCGGCATGCAGCTCGGTATAGGCGAGCTGGTCCTTGGCCATTTCGAAGCCGATCCTTGCCGAGTCCAGCTTTGCTTCGGCCGAACGCAGGCTCTTCAGCGTCGCATCGTAGTTGGCCCGTGTCGCAAAGCCCTTGGCGAGAAGGGCTCCGATGCGGGCCTCGGCCGCACTTGCTTCGACGAGCACTGCCTGCGCGGCGGCGACGTCGGCCTCGGCGCTGCGCAGCCGGTTGCGATAGTCCTGGTCTTCGATGCGGGCGATCACCTCACCCTTGCGGACCGACTGGCCGACTTCTGCCATGCGCTGCACCAGCTTGCCGGACAGCCGGAACCCGAGGTCGCTTTCGCGCTGCGGCCGGACTTCGCCGATGGCGATGCGCTCATCGGCCTGCGGCGCAGGTTTCACTGCCATGGCCCTGACAAGCTTGGCTTCGGGCACGTCCGGTTCGACCGCCGCGGCCTCGCCCTTTGCGCCATACCAGACGACCGCTGCGGCGCAGGCAAGTGCAGCCACGGATGCGGCGACGAGACGATGCTTTCCTCGCCTGTGGTGGAAGAGTGTCATGTTGTCTCCATAACCAATGTTGCGGCCTGCGCCGGGGAAGGGCGTAGCAGCCGAAGATCCCGTTGGCTGGAGAAGAACCGGGCGCTTGATATGCGATTGCAAGGAGCGTTGTCCGTTCTCAGAGACCAGCACCCTTCCTCACCAGCACGATCTTATTGGACTCTCAGGCGCGTGAAATCCCGATCGGATTCTGAAAATTTTCCGATGCTTTTGGCGCCCGACCGCCAACGCGCCGGCCTGTCGACGCGCCTGGAAGTGGGCATCGAGGGAAATTGAAGCTGGAACATTGGCCGCTGGTGTTGACAGCATGCGACGGCACTTGATACGTTATGTTATTACATAATCATGTCGAAGCGAACCGAAGCCTGCAAGCTCGATCAAAAAATCATTGCGACGCAGTCGGGTGAAATCTAGGGTGGAAAAATGATGGTCCCCGAGTCGAAAGGCGAGGGGTGAAAAGGGAACACGGTGAGACCCGCTTCGGGTCGAGGCCGTGGCTGCCCCCGCAACTGTAAGCGGCGAGCAAAATCCGAAAAGCCACTGGCCGGCAAGGCTGGGAAGGCAGGATGGCGCAAAGACCCGCGAGCCAGGAGACCTGCCATCAGCATGAGTTGACCGGACGGGGTGTGCCGGGAGGAGACGTGGATTTCGGTCTTGTCGGCCGATTTGCCAGGGCATCCTTCCGTCGCCAGTTTTGGAAAGTGACGGAAAAGTTGGACGCCTCAAAGGCACTCCATCGCATCATTGTGTGCACGCTTTGCCGCGATCTCGTGACCGGGGTCAGGTCAGGCGAAGAGCTGTGCGCCGATTTGGCGGCCCGGCTCTCGGCGCCTGACGAGAGCGCTCCGGACTATGCGGTCGAAGCCATCGACTGCATGGCGGGCTGCGCGCGGCCGCTGACCGTCGCCTTCCAGGCGGATGGCAAAGCCTCCTATCTCTTCGGCTCCATCGACGCCGGGGTCGATGCCGCCGATCTCATCGAATTTGCGAAGCTCTACCGCTCGCTTGCTGACGGCTGGTGCAACTCCGGACAGCGTCCGGCTGGACTGGCGGGCAAGACACTGGCGCGCATCCCGGGCAATCCGTCGGGGAGCAAGCGATGACCGCGCGCCTTCTCGAAGCACGCGAACTGACTGTGACGGCGAATGGCCAGCACCTGGTCCATGCGGTCAGCCTTTCGGTGGCGGCGGGCGATCGCCTTGCCATCATCGGCCCCAATGGCGCCGGCAAGACGACGCTGCTGCGCATGCTGTCCGGCGCGCTGCAGCCAAGCACAGGCGAGGTGCGGTTTCTCGGCCGCCGCCTGGACAGGATTTCGACCGCCGAGCGCGCGCTGCACATCGCCGTCGTCGGCCAGACCGATCAGCCTGACCCGCGGCTTGCCGTGATCGACTATGTCGAGCTCGGCCGGGTCCCGCATGCCGGCCTGCGCCGCAGGCACGAGGACCGCGACATTGTCGTCGACGCGCTTCGCAGAACCGGCCTGCTGCCGCTGCTTGGCCGCACCGTCGGCTCGCTGTCCGGCGGCGAGCGCCAGCGCGCCCAGCTGGCGCGCGCCATCGCCCAGCAGCCGAGAATCCTGTTCCTCGACGAGCCGACCAACCATCTCGATCCGCGCGCCCGCAGCGAGCTTCTTGAACTGGTGGCCGGGTTCGGCATGACGGTGATTGCGGTGCTGCATGATCTGTCGCTGGTGGCGCCATTTGCCACCCGGGTCGCGGTGATGAGCCGGGCCCGCCTGCACGCGCTTGCCGCACCGAACGAGGCGCTGACCCAGCAGCTGATCCGCGAGATTTTCGGCGTCGACGTATTGCGGCTGCGCCATCCGACTGAAGACCGCGAACTCACGATCTTCGACATTCCAAACCGCACCTCGTCGCCATCCTGATCAATAACTCGTTCAACAAAGGAGCACCGCCCGTGAAACGCCTCGCCCTGTCTCTTGCCTTCTCATTGCTGGCTTCGACCGCCTTCGCCTTCCCGGTCACCGTCGACAGTTGCGGCACGCCGCTGACCTTCGATGCGGCGCCAAAGCGCGCCGTCATCCACGATTTGAACATGGCCGAGATGGCCTTTGCGCTGAAGCTGCAGCCGTCGATCGTCGGTCTGACCGGCATCACCGGCTGGTACAAGGTCGGTCCCGAATTCAAGGCCGAGCAGGGCTCCATCCCGGAACTGGCGCCAAAGTACCCGACGCTCGAAAACCTCGTCGCGGTAGAGCCCGATTTCTTCTTCGCCGGCTGGTACTACGGCATGAAGCCCGGCGGCGAGGTGACACCCGACACGCTGGCCCCGCACGGCATCAAGACGCTGGTACTGACGGAAAGCTGCGTCCATCTCGACAAGGACCGCCCCGCCGCCTCGATGGACCTGCTCTATGGCGACGTCGAAAAACTGGGCAAGATCTTCGGCAAGGAAGGCCAAGCCGAAAAGCTCGTCTCGGGCTGGAAAACGCAACTGGCCGACATCACGGCCAAGGTCGGCGAACACAAGGGAACGCGGGTGTTTCTCTACGATTCCGGCGAAGACAAGCCGTTCACCGCCGGCAAATTCGCCATCCCGAGTGCCATGATAACGGCTGCCGGCGGCGACAATATCATGGCCGACATGGACACCAGCTGGGGCAACACGGATTGGGAAACGGTGGCTTCCCGCAATCCGCAATTCCTGATCCTGCTCGATTACCAGGATGGCGGTGGCTACAAGAAGCTGCTCGATTTCCTTAAAGTCCATCCGGCGATGAAGGAGACCGATGCGGTCAAGAACGAGCGCTTCGTCGCGTTGCGCTATGCCGAGCTGACGCCAGGACCTGCCAATATCGAGGCGATCGGCAAGATCGCCAGGGCGATGCACCCGGAAGCCTTCTGAGCTTTGCAGCACAAGGCATTCGGATTTTTCATGATGGCGGGAGCGGTGGCGATGGCCGCTCTCGCCTTGCTGTCGATTGCCTATGGGTCGACGGTGATCGCGTTGAGCGATGTTGTTGCCGCACTCGGACACACCGTTGGACTCGACGGACATGCCGTGTCCGGACCGGTCGGCAAGATCGTCGTCGATCTCAGGCTGCCGCGCACCATCCTGGCCATCTGCGTCGGCGCCGGGTTGGGCGTCGTCGGCGCGCTGCTGCAGACGGTGACGCGCAACGACCTCGCCGACCCGTTCCTGTTCGGCCTGTCGTCCGGCGCCGCCGCCGGTGCCGTCTCCGTCATCACCGTCTTTGGCGACAGCTTCGGCATCTGGACGTTGCCGGTCGCGGCCTTCACCGGCGGCATTCTGGCCGCTTGCATCGTCCTTTTGCTGGTCGCGCGGGTGAGGGGACAAGGCCCCGAACGGCTGATCCTCGCCGGGCTTGCCGTCTCGTTCATGTTCACCGCACTCACCAACTATCTGGTCTTTGCCGGCGACCAGCGCGCCGCCCACTCGGTGCTGTTCTGGACGATGGGCGGGCTGGGACTGGCGCGATGGGACAATATCGGGCTGGCGACGCTGGGCGCGGGGATCATTCTCGTCTACGGGCTGTGGAACCACCGCAGGCTCGACGCCTTCCTGGCTGGCGAAAACGCCGCCGAAAGCCTTGGCGTGCCGGTGGCGCGGATGCGCAGGACGACCTTTCTCGTCGCCGCGCTGTCGACGGCGATCCTTGTCTCGGTCGCCGGCGTCATCGGCTTCGTCGGCCTGATGATCCCGCATCTGTGCCGGCCACTGGCCGGTCCGTTGCATCTGCGCCTGATCGCAAGCTGCGCCCTGTTCGGGGCCGTGCTGTTGCTGGCAAGCGATCTTCTGGCGCGCACGCTGCTGCCGCCGCAGGAACTGCCGATCGGCATCATCACCAGTTCGGTCGGCGCTTTCTTCGTCGTCACCATGCTCATTCGCAACCGTCTCTGACGGTGGCCGTGCCCGAACGAGATCGTCAGGTCGGTTGAGGTAACCGGCTAACCCGTTGCCGTGGTTAAAAAAAATCCCCCCAAAAATAGTCAGCCCGGGGCTCGTTCGTTGAATTGACCTCCGCAAGAGGCGGACATAGGTTCCGCTCCAACCTGGCTGAGAGGGCGATCGGGGTTGCCCTGTCACGGTGAATGGCCGCTCGCGACGGCCGGTCATCTTGGTACGCCGGGTCTGCACGACAATGCGGCAGTGCAGCACCTTTGCGTCTTTTACGACACGCAAGGGGGGCTGGAAATTTGGGTTGCGCCTGATCCCGGGAATTCGGAGGTCATGCGCGGGGGATGGCTTTGTGGCGTCGAATTCTGTCGGATCTGTTGCGCGTACCGCGCCGTTTCAAACGCGTGTCTGCAAGGGAACGGTCGATCTGGCCGCCAGGCTGGCTGTCGGGCTGTTCGCCTGCCTGGCGTTGTGGGTCGCATCGGCCGGCGAGGGCCATGCCCAGTCGTCAAGCCCCTCCATCAGTGTTGCCTCGAGCCCGACGCAGTTCCGCTTTGTCGGGCAAGTGATGAAGCTGACCTACACGGTCTACACCGGCAACAAGGTGTTTTCGACCGTGTCGATCGACCCGAGAGGCTTCGGCCCCGTCGTGCCGACATGTCCGTCGCCGCCGCAGGAGACCGGCGCCACCTTCACCTGCACGGGCACCTACACGGTGACACCGCTCAATATGGCCAGCGGTACGTTTTCCGGCGCACCTATCGTCAGGTGGCAGAATGGCAACAAGACCGGCGCCAACGTCTTCGTCCCGATCGCTCCACCGGAAAGCAACCCGCCAAACCTGACCTTGCCGGCCAACATCGTCGTCAATACCGATCCGGGTCTGGCCACAGCGATCGTCGACTATGCGGTGAGCGCCAATGATCCCGAGGACACCGTCGCCGACCTGCTGCTGACCGACGGCCCGGCCTCGCACAGCGCCTTTGCGCTGGGCACGACCATGGTCAGCTATTCGGCGACCGATCCGTCCGGCAATGCCACGACCGGTTCCTTCACCGTCACCGTCGAGGACCACGAGGCGCCGGTGGTGACGCTGCCCGCGCCGATCACCGACAACGCACCGGCCGGTGCCGCCGGCAAGGCCGTCGCCTTCGCGGCAACGGCGACCGACAATGTCGATGCCAACCCGACCGTCTCTTGCGCACCGGCTTCGGGCAGCACCTTTTCGATCGGCGAGACGACGGTCAGTTGCACAGCGACGGACCAGGCCGGCAACACCAGCGACGCAACGACCTTCAAAGTCACCGTCAACGACGTCACCGCGCCTGACCTGACCCTGCCAGCGGACATTTCAGTCAACACAGATCCCGGCATGGCGACGGCCACCGTAACCTACAGCGCGACCGCTACCGATGCCGGCGATCCGGCGCCGGTCGTCGGCTGCCTGCCGGCTTCCGGCAGTGCGTTTGCGGTCGGCGAAAACACCGTCTCCTGCACCGCCACCGACGCCAGCAACAACGTCGCCGGACCGCTGACATTCAAGGTGACGGTCGCCGACCACGAAGCGCCGGTGCTGACGCCGCCAGCCAACATCACCGTCAACACCGATGCCGGCGTATCGAGCGCGGTGGTGACCTTTGCCAACGGCACCGCTGTCGACAATGTGGACGGCAACCTTGCGCCTGTGGTCGCGACCGGCAGCCTTGCCTCAGGCAGCACCTTCCCGCTGGGCACGACCACAATTGTCCTCAACGCCACCGATGCCGCCGGCAACACCGGCACGGCAAGCTTCACCGTGACGGTCCAGGACAAGGAAGCGCCGGCCTTCACCGCGCCCGCCGACATCAGCGTCGCCGCCGCGACCGGGCAGTCGAGCGCTCCGGTCACCTACGCGACGCCGACGGCAACCGACAATGTGACGGTCAATCCACCGGTGTCCTGCTTGCCCGCCTCAGGTTCCAACTTCGCCTTCGGCGAGACGACCGTCTCCTGCTCGTCCACCGACGCCGCCACCAACACGACGACCAAGACCTTCAAGGTGACGGTCACCGACGGCGAAGCGCCGGCGCTGAGCCTGCCGTCGAACGTCGTCGCCGGCACCGCGCCCGGCGCGACCACCGCCACCGTCACCTATCCGGCGCCGACGGCGACCGACGTCATCGATCCCAACCCGACGGTGAGCTGCTCGCCGGCCTCCGGCTCGAGCTTCAATCTGGGGCCGACGACGGTCGACTGCACCGCCAGGGACGCTTCGGGCAACACTGCCAGCGGCTCGTTCACCGTCACCATCGAGGACAAGGAGGCTCCGGCGCTCACCTTGCCCGGCGACATCACGGCCACTGCGGCGACCGGCAGCAACGCGGCGACCGTGAGCTTCACGGCAACGGCGAGCGACAATGTCGACGGGGCTGTCGCGGTCACCTGCAACCCCGCCTCGGGCAGCAGCTTCACCTTTGGCGAGACGACCGTGGCCTGCGGTGCAACCGACGTCGCCGGCAACATTGCCAATGGCAGCTTCAAGGTGACCGTCACCGACGGCGAAGCGCCGACGCTGAGCCTGCCGGCGAACATCAGCGTCGACACCGATGCCGGCAAGGCGACGGCCAAGGTGAGCTATGCGGTTTCGGCGAGCGACGCCGTGGACGGCACGGTGACGCCGCAGCTGGTCGCCGGCCTCGCTTCCGGCAGCAATTTTCCCGTCGGCACGACGACCGTGACCTACAAGGCGACGGACGCGCAGGGCAACTCCAGCGGCGGGTCGTTCACCGTCACAGTCTCCGACCGCGAGGCGCCGGTGGTGAATGTGCCCGCCAACATCACCGTCAGTGCCGAGGCCGGCAAGAATACCGCGACGGTGGTCTACAGCGTGTCGGCGACCGACGCCGTCGATGGCGCGTTGGCGCCGACGCAGACGGCAGGACTCGCTTCCGGCGCCAGCTTTCCGGTTGGCACGACGAGTCAGACATTCCGGGCCATCGACAGCCATGGCAATATCGGACGAGCTTCATTCACCGTCACAGTCGTCGATGGCGAGGCACCTGAAGTGACGGTGCCGGCCAACATCATTGTGGATACCGATCCCGGCAAGGCGACGGCCCATGTCACTTACACCGTGTCGGCCTCTGATGTGGTCGATGGTCCGGTGACGGCGCAACTGGTCGCGGGCCTGGCTTCCGGCAGCGACTTCCCGGTGGGTGTCACGACCATCGCCTACAAGGCCACCGACAGACAGGGCAACGTCAGCGATCCGAAGTCGTTCACCGTCACCGTCAGGGACAATGAGGCGCCGGTGTTGACGGTGCCGGCCAACATCAGCATTTCCACCGATGCCGGCAAGGCAACGGCACATGTCATTTATGCCGTATCGGCGACCGATCTGGTCGACGGCGCGGTGACACCGAAACTGGTCGCCGGCCTGGCGTCGGGCAGCGATTTTCCGCTGGGCACGACGACGGTGACCTACAAGGCCACCGACAACCAGGGCAATGCCAGCGCCGAGCAGTCGTTCACCGTCACCGTCGTCGATGGCGAGCCGCCAGTTCTGACCGTGCCCGGCAACATCGGCATCACCGTTGCCTATGGCGAGACCGCGGGCACGGCGAGCTGGAGCGCACCGACGGCAACCGACAACGCACCTGGTGTCACCATCACCCAGACCACGGGGCTCGCCTCGGGCAGCAGCTTCCCGCTGGGCACGACGACCAACACATTCGAGGCCCGGGATGTGGCCGGCAACACCGTAACCGCCTCGTTCACTGTCACCGTCAGCGCCAATCCGCCAGGGAACGTTACCTTCATCGTCAATTCGCCGGTCGGCGGCAGCTTCGGCTTCTCGTCGCCCGAGCCGGCGCTCAACGTCGCGGTGAATAGCAGCGGCGGCCGTGGTTCATCCGGCGCCATCGCGCTGGCGCCCGGCACCTACAGCTTCGCCTTCTCGGTGCCGGGCGGCGCCGGCATTTCCTCGGCGCAGTGCTCCGATGCCGGGTCGTCGATCAATGCCGGCACCCGCAGCGGTACGCTGAAGGTGGTGTCCGGCGGTGCGGTCAGCTGCACCATCTCGACCAGCGATTCCGCCGAAAAGGCCGTGGCGCTGATCGGCTCGTTCCTCGAGGGCCGGGCGGAGATCATCGTCAACAACCAGCCCGACATCGACCGGCGGATCGAACGACTGACCGGCGCCTATTCCGGCAATGGTGGCGTCAGCGCCTTCGGCATGCCGATTGGCAGCCAGCTGCCGGTAGGTGTGCAAATCTCGTCCGACCAGACGACCTTCGCCTACTCGATGCAGCGGGCGCGGGCAGGGGCCGCAGAACCACAAACGGCTGCAGCAGCCGGCAGCGACTCGCAGCCGAGCGCCGGCCAGATCCCGGTCAGCGCCTATTTGCCCTCTGGGCAGAACCCGGCCAGCGGCGCCGATGCGGTGTTCCAGCATTCTTTCGGCCCGACGGCGGGCACTGACGCCGCGCCCGCCGCCGACCCGATGAGCAAGCGCTTCGACGTCTGGGCGGAAGGCACGATCGGCCGCTTCAATTCGGCCGGCGGCGACGGCAGCTTCGGCATCGCCAATACCGGCGCAGACTACCTGCTGACGCCGAACCTGCTGCTCGGTCTCGGCCTGCAGGTCGACTGGACCGACCAGGACGGCAAGGACGGCGCGAAAATCTCGGGTATCGGCTATCTCCTCGGTCCCTATGCGACGGCGCGGCTCACCGACAATCTCTATCTCGATGCCCGCGCCGGCTGGGGGCAGTCATTCAACCAGATTTCGCCGCTGGGCACCTTCGAGGACAAGTTCGACGGCAACCGCTGGCTGGCGACCATAGGCCTGATCGGCACGTTCGACATCGACCGCTGGAAGATCAAGCCCGAGGCGCGGGTGACGATGTTCGAGGAGAAGGCCGACGCCTATGTCGATGGGCTTGGCGTCGACGTGCCTTCGGTCGATGTGCGCACCGGCCAGTTCGCCTTCGGCCCGACGATCAGCACGACGGTTGCGCTGGAAAACGGCCTGCAGATGACGCCGTTCGTCGAGTTGCAGGGCATCTGGACGTTCATGCAGCACAATTCCGCGACCGCGGCGACGGAAACGCCCGGACTGGCCGAGACCGGCCTGCGCGGGCGTGCCGAGACCGGGCTAGAGCTTTCGGCGGGCAACGGCATGTCCATCAATGCGTCGGCCTTCTATGACGGCCTTGGCAGTAGCGGCTACAACTCCTGGGGTGGCAAACTCGGGCTCAGCCAAAGGTTCTGAGCCGGCGCTAACGCGAAAGTGATTGGCCTGCGGGGTCGACGAATCTACATTTCGTGAGGTCGAAATGTTGTGGATGGCGTTGCCGCGCGCCGGACCAGGAATGTGCATCCAAGCGTCCGCAGCCAACGCAAGGCAGAGGCTCGGGACACGGATTCCCGTCATCTCGTTTGCACTGATCGGGCGTGACCATGGCCGCCTTGAAGGCCTGCCATACAGATTTGTGAGTCTCTGGTGCAACGCAGCATCTTGAATAGTGAGCACGCTCATTATATATCCGGCTCATGGTTTCCGATGGCATCGACAGATTGGGCTTCTTGATCCACGACGTGCAGCGTTTGATGCGCAAGCGCTTCGAGGCGCGTGCCAGCGGCTTCGGCCTTTCGTCGGCGCAATGGCGGCTTTTGGTCCGCGTCGCCAAGGAGGCGGGTGTCGCGCAAGCGCGGCTCGCCGAACTTCTCGAAATCGAGCCGATCAGCGTCTCGCGCCTGGTCGATCGTATGGAGGAGGGAGGCTGGATCGAACGCCGTCCCGACGCCACCGACCGTCGCGTGCGCATGATCTTCCCGACCGCCAAGGCGAACGAGGCCTATGCTCACGTCAAAAGCCTGGCCGGAGAGGTTTATGAGGAATCGCTCGTCGGCGTCTCGCCGGAAGATCGCCGTGTCCTGATCAGGGCGTTGGATGTGATCGTGCAGAATCTTGCGGACGGCGAGACGTCGTCCTTGGAAAAAGTAAAGAATACAGAAGGCGCAGCTGCATGAACGCGGTAGCCAAAGTGGACGAGAACGTGACCAAGTTGGAGATGGAAGCGCCCGCGCAGCCAATGGCAGCGCCGGTGGCGCTCGCTCCGCAGCCGGCGCCAGTGGCGCCCAAGAAGAAGCGCCGCGCCGGCCGTTTCCTTTTGATGTTTGCGCTGCCCGCGGCACTGATCGCCGGCGGCAGCTATGTCTGGGTCACCGGCGGCCGCTATCAGGAGACCGAGAACGCCAATCTGGAGCAGGCCAAGGTGTCGATCGCTTCGGATACGGCTGGCCGAATCGTTCAGGTCGATATTGCCGACAACCAGACCGTCAAACGGGGCGATGTGCTGTTTGCCATCAATCCCGAGCCTTACCGGATCGCTCTGGCCCAGGCCGAAGCGGCGGTGGCTGGCGCGCGCCTCAATGTCGAGCAGCTGCGCGCCGCCTACAGCCAGGCGACGGCGCAGGAAAAGTCCGACACCAGTGAGGTCGCCTATGCGCAGTCGCAATATGACCGCGCCGCCGACCTTGCCCAGAAGGGCATCAACACCAAGTCGTCGCTGGATGAGGCCAGGAACGATCTCGACAAGGCCAAACAGCAGGAGGCAGTTGCCCAGCAGGGCATCATCAGCGCCAAGGCCGCACTTGGCGGTAACCCCGACATCGAGACCGACAGGCATCCGACCGTGATGGCTGCACTCGCCGCGCGCGACAAGGCCGCCTACGATCTGGCGCAGACCACGGTCAAGGCGCCCGCCGACGGTGTCATTAGCCAGGCCTCCTCATTCAAGGTCGGCCAGTTCGTCGGATCGGGTACGCCGCTGTTTTCGCTGGTCGAGACCGGCGACACCTGGATCGACGCCAACTTCAAGGAAACCCAGCTCACCAACATGAAGCCCGGCCAGAAGGCCGAAATCGTGGTCGACACTTATCCGGGCAAGACGTTCGAAGCGACGGTCAAGGCGATCGGCGCCGGCACCGGAGCCGAGTTCTCGCTGCTGCCTGCCCAGAATGCCACCGGCAACTGGGTCAAGGTCACCCAGCGCATTCCAGTGCGTCTGGAACTGACCGATGCCGACGCCAGGATGGCTTTGCGCACCGGCATGAGCGCCTCGGTCACGGTCGACACCGGCGTTTCCCGCGGCCTGCCGAGAATCTTTGGCCACGCCACTGCAGGCGAGGTTCGATAGTCAAGCAGGACGTGCGCCGCGCACAGGCGAGATGAGTGCAGATGACAGGATTGGTCCGATGAGAGCTGTGCGAAGGGTTGGGTATTTGGACCGGGTCGCTTTGCGGCCTGATCCAAGCCTGAGCCATTCGAAGCAGGGCCCTTCGGTCCTCAGGTTTCCGGGCGGCGGGCGCCCAATGTGTCGAGACGCTCGGTCGATGTAACCCCCACATCGATAGTCGCGTCCCACCGCGATGAGGATCCCTTGACAGGAACGGCCTCGCCGCCCGGAAACCTCGTCTACACGTTTTTGTTACCTGCTGGAAGTTCGGCATCATGACCACCCAAGAACCCTTTCGCGAAGTGCCGCACCGCGGCCTGATCACCGTTGCGATCATGCTGGCGACGGTCATGCAGGTGCTCGACACCACGATCGCCAATGTCGCGCTGCCGTCGATGGTCGGCGACCTCGGCGCGTCGGCCGATACCATCAACTGGGTGCTGACCTCCTACATCGTTGCCGCCGCCATCATGACGCCGGTGACCGGCTGGCTTGCCGACCGCTTCGGCCGCAAGGAACTGTTCCTGACGGCGGTGGTTGGCTTCGTCATCTTCTCCATGCTGTGCGGCATCGCATGGAGCCTGGAGACCATGGTGTTCTTCCGCCTGATGCAGGGTGTGTTCGGCGCCGCGATCGTGCCTTTGTCACAGACCTTCCTGCTCGACATCAACCCGAAGGAACGCCACGGCCAGGCGATGGCCATCTGGGGCGCCGGCATCATGGTCGGGCCGATCATCGGCCCGACGTTGGGCGGCTGGCTGACCGAGAGCTTCAACTGGCGCTGGGTGTTCTTCATCAACCTGCCGATCGGCATCCTCGCCTTTCTCGGCATGGCCGCCTATCTGCCGAACATCGCCAGGCGCTTGCGCGGTTTCGATTTCTTCGGCTTCGCAATGCTTTCGCTCGGCGTTGGCGCGCTGCAGTTGATGCTCGACCGCGGCGGCGACGCCGACTGGTTCTCCTCCGTTGAGATCTGGATCGAGCTTGGCCTCGCGATCACCGGCTTCTGGGTGTTCATCATCCATCTGGTGAGCTCCGAGAACCCGTTCATCGATCCCAAGATCTTCCTGGACCGTAACTTCGCCACCGGGCTGGTGTTCATTTTCATCATCGGCGTCATCCTGCTGGCCAGCCTGGCGCTGCTGCCGCCGATGCTGTCGACGATCTTCGGCTATCCGACCATCACCACCGGCATCGTCATGGCGCCGCGCGGCGCCGGCACCATGATCTCGATGCTCCTGGTCGGTCGCATCATGCACAGGGTCGATGCCAGGTTGCTCGTCGTCATCGGGCTCGGGCTGACGGCACAGTCGCTGTATACGATGTCCGGCTTCTCGCCGCAGATGGACAATTGGCTCATCCTCACCTCGGGCATCATCCAGGGCCTGGGGCTTGGATTGGTCTTCGTGCCGCTGTCGACCATCGCTTTTGCCACGCTCGACGCGCGCTTTCGCACCGATGCTACGGCGCTGTTCTCCCTGGTGCGCAACATCGGCTCGTCGATCGGCATTTCGATCGTGTCGGTCATGCTGGTGCGCAACACGCAGATCAACCATGCCGAATTGTCCGCCTTCATCAATCCGTTCAACCCCAGTCTGTGGGCGGCGTCGCCGGCGGCGGCGGGTGGCGATCCAACCGCGCTGTCGCAGATCGACGGCCTGGTCAACCAGCAGGCGTTGATGATCTCCTACATCAACGACTTCAAGCTGATGATGGTGGTGACGCTGTTCGCCTTCCCGCTGGTCTTCCTGCTTCGCAAGCCGAAGAAGGCCCCGGCGGCCGCGGGGGCGCCAGCCGCGCATATGGACTGACGTTTGCGGATTGGCGCGACGTACCGGCCGCGCCTGCATCCGGGCAAGGTCGTGGTCCCGGGAATGCAGGTATCCACGTACCGCTACCCCTGATTTCGATCAGGTTCACCTACCATTAGTATATAAGGATCACGATAGGCTCGCTTTTGGGTTGAAGGCGGGCGGTGTTGCTTTGCGCCGGCACCAAACCGGAGGAACTCTGTTTGGTCACGAAATCATCCAGGAAAGCTTCCGAAGCATCCGAGGCGGCAAATCTGACCGCGCTGGCAAAGCTGGCAATCGCCTCGTACGAAACCCTCGAGCGCGATCTTCGAGCTACGATTGCAACACTCGAAGCGCAAGCGCTGCGATTTGAAACGGCGATCGACAATATTTCGCAAGGCATCTGTTTTTTTGACGCCGATGAGCGTCTGATCCTGTGCAATCGTCGCTACGCGGAGATTTACCGCATTGCGCCCGAGCAATTGCAGCCTGGCCTGACGCTGAGCGAAATTGTCGAACGCCGCGTCGTCGCCGGCACGGCGGCGCTGGCTGCTGACGCCTATCTCGCACTGGCTCGGTCGATCAATGCGAGTAAGGCTTCGAGGGTCTGGACCGCCAAACTTGCCGATGGTCGGACAATTCAGATCTGCAATCAGCCGATGGCTGACGGCAGCTGGGTGGCCACGCATGAGGACATTACCGAACTCACCGTCAATCGCCAGATCGTCGACGAGCGCATCTCGCTTCAAGCCCTGATCGACTGGGTGCCCGATTATCTCTGGGTCAAGGACACCGAGAGCCGCTTCATCGTGGTCAACAGGGCTCTCGCAGTCGACAGTGGCCGGGACAAGACCAGCGACATGATCGGTTTGACCGATTTTGATCTCCATGCCCCGGAACTTGCGCAGAAATTTCGCCTGATCGAGCAGAGGGTTCTGCGCAGCGGACAACCCCTGATCGACGAAGAGGAGTTTTTTGTCGATGCGTCAGGCGCCGGCAAGTGGCTTTCATCGACGAAAGTGCCGTTGCGCAATGTTCAAAATGACATCTTCGGCCTGGTCGGCATCGCCCACGACATCACGGCCCGCAAGCAAGCGGATGTCCTTCGCAACGGCCAGGCGCACATTCTGGAAATGATCGCGACGAGTGCCCCGCTCGAAGATGTGCTCGACCACCTAATGCGCCTCGTCGAGTCGCAGTTGACGGGGATAATCGGCTCCGTCTTGCTGCTCGACAAGGACGGCACCCACTTGCGCCACGGCGCCGCGCCGGGCTTGGCGAAGGACTATACTGCTCTCATCGACGGGATCGCTGTCGGTCCCAAGGTGGGATCCTGCGGAACCGCCGTCTATCGGCGGGAGCCAGTCATCGTCGCAGACATCATGCGCGATCCGCTTTGGGAAGATTACCGCGAGCTGGTGGCGCCCTACGGCTATCGTTCGTGCTGGTCGACCCCGATCCTGGCGCACCAGGGCGCTGTGATAGGCGTCTTTGCGATGTATTCGATGACGGTGCGCGAACCCATCGAGGCCGAAACCCGGCTGATTGAGTTCACAACGCGCATTGCAGGGATCGCCATCGAGCGCAAATTGGCCGAAGACCAGATTCACTTCATGGCCAATCATGATGTTCTGACCGGGCTTCCCAATCGCGCCCTGCTCGAGGACCGGCTCTCCCAAGCGGTGCTGTATGCGCAGCGATACGATCGCTGGGTGACGGTGGTGTTCATCGACCTGGACAATTTCAAACTCGTCAATGACACACTCGGCCACAATGCCGGAGACGTGCTCCTGAAGACCGTCGCCAGCCGTATGGTCGAATGCGTAAAGGCAACCGATACCGTCGTGCGGCTTGGCGGCGACGAATTTGTCATCGTTCTGTTCGACCAGCCGACAAACGCTGATCTCATCGCGGAGACCCTGCAAAAGATCCGGACGGCGATTGCAGAGCCGGTTCATATCGGAAAGCATCGCCTGAGAACGACAGCCAGTATCGGCATCGCAAACTATCCCAAGGACGGGACGAGCCCGGATACCTTGCTGGCCAATGCCGATGCGGCCATGTACCGCGCGAAAGAATTCGGCCGCGACAATTTCCAGTTCTACGCTCCCGAGTTCAACACAAGAGCGCATGAAAAATTCGTGCTTCAGGAGGAATTGCGAAACGCCCTGGCTCATTCGGAGTTCACACTGCTCTATCAGCCGCAAGTCGATCTCCGCTCAGGGCACGTCTTTGCGGTCGAGGCGTTGCTGCGCTGGCAGCATCCGACGCGGGGCATGGTAGCGCCGACCGCTTTCATTCCGACCGCCGAGGAAACAAGTCTGATCGTGCCGATCGGCGACTGGGTCCTGCACGAAGCCTGTCGGCAGAACAAGGCCTGGCAGCATGCCGGCCTGCCGCCCATGACCGTCTGCGTAAACGTCTCGGCGCGGCAATTCAGGGAAAGGAACCTGGTCGACCGTGTCGTGAATGCACTGACGGAAAGCGGTCTGGAGGCCAGATATCTCGAGCTGGAGGTGACTGAAAGCCTCATCATGCAGGACATCGAGCTGGCGGTCGCAACGATGAACGCGTTGCAGAGCCTGGGCGTTCAGATATCGATCGACGATTTCGGAACAGGCTATTCCAGCCTCAGTGCACTCAAGACCTTTCCGGTGGCGCGGCTGAAGATCGACAAGTCCTTCATCAACGATCTCGCCGCCAACGAGGACGACCAGGCTGTCACCAGCGCCGTGATTTCATTGGGTCAAAATCTGCATCTGAGGGTCATTGCCGAGGGCGTCGAGACGGACGATCAGGTGGCCTTCCTGCGCAAGCACAATTGCGATGAAATGCAGGGCTATCACTTCAGCAAACCGATCTCCGCCCATGACATCGAGAAATTGCTCGGCGGCGGCCACAAGGATTGACGGGCTGGTCGGCCAGCTGTCGCGAACTTCCGCGCGGCGGCCCGCCCGCCTACTTGCCGAGCCCGCCTACTTGCCGAGCACAAGGCTCCAGTATCGCAATGTGCTGTCGCGGCCGTCCTGCACATAGGCAAGGCCAAAGCGGGTGAAGCGCGGGTCGAGCATGTTGCGGCGGTGGCCGGCCGAATGCATCCAGATGTCGAACAGTTTTTGCTGGTCGAAGCGGCCCTCGGCGATGTTTTCGGCGGCAGCACCCGCTATGCCATTGCCTCTGACGCGCGAGGCAAAGCCCTTGCCCCAGCCGGTGGTGTGGGTCATGCGGCCGGCTCCCGCCATGTAGCTGGCCTGTTGCAAGGCAGCCTGTTCAAGCTGCTTGTCTGGGACCAGTGGTCCGAGCCCTGCCGAGGTGCGGATGCCGGCAAGCGTGCCGGCGGCGGAGGAAGAGACGCCTGCGCCTTGTCCGGTCGGGAGAGAAACGGTGCTGCAGGCGGCGAGCCCGACCAGCACGGCAAGGCCGGCAGCCCTGAGTAGGGTGCGCCTGCTTGGTGCCGGGCGCATTTCGTCAGAGCGAGGTTGCGGGAATGGGCGATTTGCGGTGTCGATGAGCGTCATGCTGCCTGACTTAACGGCGATCGTGGCTTTTGCCGGGCAGGGCAGAGAAAAATCTCGTTCGCACAGGACCTAAGCGGCAGTGCAGAGGTTCGCCTGAATCTGTTTCAACGCGGCAGGTCGCTGAACCGCTTGGTCCCGTCCTTCAGCCGGGTTCGCCTTCGGCGCCCAGAGACAATCCTCAGCGCTGTGCTTCGGTCGCCATTTTCAGCGCCAGCGCGGCGAGCACCGTGCCCATCATCCAGCGCTGGATCACCAGCCACAGCGGCCGTCCCGCGAGGAAGGTGGCGATCGAGCCGGCCGTCACCGCGATGATCGCATTGACGGTGAGGCTGATCGATATCTGCGTGGCACCAAGCACCAGCAGTTGCGACAAGACATGGCCCTTGCCGGGGCTGATGAACTGCGGCAGCAGCGACAGGTAGAGCACCGCCACCTTCGGGTTGAGCAGATTGGTCATCAGGCCCATGGCAAACAGCTTGCGCGGCCTGTCCTTCGGCAGTTCGCGGACCTGGAACGGCGAGCGTCCGCCGGGCCTCACCGCTTGCCAGGAGAGGTAGAGCAGATAAAACGCGCCGGCAAAGCGCAGCGCGTCATAGGCAAAGGGCACGGCGAGCAGCAGCGCGGTGATGCCGAACGCCGCCGACAGCACATAGAAGAGGAAGCCGAGCGCCACGCCGCCGAGCGAGATCAGGCCGGCCTTCGGCCCTTGCGACAGCGAGCGCGAGATCAGGTAGATCATGTTCGGGCCGGGCGTCAGCACCATGCCGAGGCAGACCAGCGCGAAGGCGAGATGGTTGGCGGCTTCGGGCATGAACGCAATCTCCGGATGGCGGCAGTTCGCGCTCCCCCGATGGTCTCAGTCCACTGCGCCGGTCATGCGAACGCCGAACATGTGCCTTCGCCGGCCCTTGCGCGCAAGAGCATGGCGGAGCCAGCCGTTGCGCCAGACCGTGGCCGCAGCATTCCGCGGCCGCAATGATCAGCTGACGACGCGCAGGTTCGACAACTCGTTGGCGATTTCCTTGAAATTGTTCGACAGCGTGGCACCGGTCGCGTTCCAGAACAGCTTGGCCGGCTTGCTCGGGTCTGTCGGGTCCTTGCGGAAGCGCGAATCCGAGGAACATGCCTTCAGAGCGTCGATCGCCTTCTTGTCACCGGCATCGGTGGTAGACAGGTCGAGCGCGACGGTCATCACCATGATGTTGGCTGCCTTGGCGTTGTTGCAGAGCGTCGTCATCTGCTCGTTGAGCGCAGCGGTGTAGTTGCTGCTCGAATAGTTGAACTGGCCGATGGCGCTGGACGTGCCGCCGAACAGCCGGGTCACGGCTGTGCCGTAGTAGGCGAGGCCGGTGTAGCCATAGGCGGCATAGGTCGACTTGTTGCCGGCCGGGTCGCTGCTTACCGTCGAATAGGTGTTCTCGCCGTCGGTAAGCACGATCACGACCTTGTCGTTGCCGCGCTCCGTTTCCGGCCGCCCGCCAGTAAACGGTTCGCCGCTCGACACGGTGCGCCAGCCCCAGGCCATGCCTTCGGGCACGTTGGTGTTGCCATTGGGGGCCATCAGGTCGATCGCGGCCTTGATCGCCGTCAGCCCTTCCGGCGCGGTGACGTCGGTCAGCGGTGTGATCGGCGTCGTGGTGCAGCTGTAATTGGGGCCGGCGCCCGTGCCCAGCACCGGCGCATCGATCGGGCGCGGCTGGAAGTAATTTGGCCATGTTGGATTGCCGGGTCTTGCCGTCCGCGCTCGACGGATCGTCGTTCCACCAGCTGTTGGCGGCGCCGTAGGTCTTGGGCTTCGCCTCGTCGGGGTCCTGGGTGATCTTCCAGTGATTGCCCGGCTCGTCGGGCGCGAACATCGGCACGAACATCGTTGCCGGGTCGCCGAAGCCGGTGCCGGTGTTGTTGGGGCCACCGGAGGCCGGCGCGTCATTGACGTTGTAGGGGTAGGGCCGGACCTCGACGCAGCCCTGCCAGCTGGCGAACGGGCCGTAAGTGTCGTTGTAGTCGTACTCGTTGTGGCTGCGCTTGCAGGTGTTGTTGGAGCGGTATTCGTCGCAGACGACGCGCTTGCTGCCGACGATGCGCTCGTGGTTGGTGACGACTTTCATGTCGCGGTAGAGCGAGAACCGGGTCAGCATCTGGCCTTCCTCGGTCCCCCAATCGCTGCCCTTCTTGTACCAGATGCCATTGATCATCTGGGCATATTTGTTGGCGGCGTTCAGCGTCGACCAGTCGAAATTCTCGTTGTGCACCGGCGACAGCCCGTAGGCGTCGATCCAGGATGCGTTGTCGTTGTCGGCGCCGACATTGACCGAGGCCGCGAAGGGCACCAGGCTGAACTGGACGGGCTTGTCGATCTGCTTGATCATTGAGGCTTGCAAGGCCAGCGTGTCGACGAGCTGCTTGGCCGCGTCCTTGAGCAGATCGATGCGCTTCTGCCCGGAGCCGGTGCCCGGCGTGCTCATGGACCCGGAATTGTCCAGCACCATGGCGACTTCCAGCGTGTTTTTCAGCCGGACTTCCGAGCACACGGAATAGTCGATCGTAGAAGAGGATTTGCCGACCAGCATCGCCGCCGCCGGCAGGAAATAGGGATGATACACCAAGGCAGCGCAGAGCTTAAGAATACCGCCGCCGGTGGTGCTGGTCGGCAGCGTGACGGCGAGCGTCGTATAGGCGGGATCGACATTGTTGAGATTGGCTTTGAAGAAGTCGAGCGCATAGGCTTTCAGCTGGTCGTCTGTGGCACCCTCGACCAGCCGGCGCGCGGTGGCAAAATTGGCGGCGTCGAGCGCGTTCACAACCGTCTGCTTCTGGCTGGCCACTTCCGAGTAGTCGACGGCCATCGCCACACCGCCCATCAGCGGAACCATGGCCAGCACTGTCATGAGAGTATAGTTGCCACGCCGGTCGCGGCAGAATTGACGCCAGAATTCACGCATGTCTTGGAGCGGCCCCCGCCGACGGATTTCAATGAGGCCAGAGTTTCACAAAACGCTGAAGGACGGGTTTGGGAAACCAGTCGATTGCGCGGCCCGCGCTTCACCAAGCACTAACCAAAATGGCCGAAGCCGCAGCCCATTTTGCAAAACAAAACGCCCCGCCTGAGCGGCGGGGCGCTTTGCAATTGCGGTTTGCCGGTTAGCTGACGATGCGCAGGTTCGACAACTCGTTGCCGATTTCCTTGAAGTCGCCAGACAAGGTGGCTCCGGTCGAGTTCCAGAAAAGCTTCGCTGGCTTGCTCGGGTCGGTCGGATCCTTGCGGAAGCGCGAGTTTGAAGAACAGGTTTTCAAGGCAGCCATCTGAGCTGCCTGGGCAGTGTTGTTCGCGTCGAGATCCAGCGCGATGGTCATGACGATCAGGTTGCCGGCCTTGGCGTTGGCGCAAAGTGTGGCGAAATGCTCGTTCATCGCCTTGGTGTAGTTCGCATTCGAATAGTCGGTCTTGTTGAAGCCGGCGCTGGTGCCAAGAAATGGGCGGCCGTAGGTGTTGGGGCTGTTGAACGGCTTGGTCTGACCGGGATAGGCAAGATATCCCAGGGACGAATAGATGGCCTTGGCGCCGGCGAGGTCGTTGCCACCAGAGGCCCAATTCGTGCCCGAGTAAGATTGCGCGGTCACCGAGGTCGGCGTGTAGTAAGTGTTGGCGCCGTCCGTCAGCACGATTACGACCTTGTCGTTGCCTTTTTCGGTCTCGGGCCTGCCGCCTGTGAACGGCGCTGTGCTGGAAAGCGTCCTCCAGCCCCAGGCCATGCCTTCCGGCACATTGGTGGCGCCGCTGGCGACCATGACGTCGATGGCCGCCTTGACCGAAGTCGCGCCCGCTGCGACTGACACGTCGGTAAGCGGGGTGATCGCAGTCGTGCTGCAGCTTACATTCGGCCCGGCATTCATGCCGTAGGCCGGCGTGATCTTGTTGCCGGCGTTGAAATACTTCGGCATGAACTTCTGGCGTGTAGCGTTATTGGTGCTGGTCGTCACGTCGAGATGCCAGTTGTTGTTCGCCGGGCGCGCCGGGTTGTTGGTGTCGACATTGTCGGTCTCGTCGGGCGCGAACATCGGCACGAACATTGTTGCCGGCGTCGCGGTTGAAGCCGCCGTATCCTGGATGTTGTAGGGATAGGGGCGGGATTCGACGCAGCCACCCCAACTCGCGATAGGTGCATAGGTTATGTTGGACTGACAGATGCCGTTCGAGGCCGTGCATGCCGAAATGCGTCTCATCCATTTATAGAGCGAAAAGCGCGTTAGCGGCTGGTTTACCTGCGTCGCGTCCCAGCCCGTGCCTCTGGCGTAATAGGTGCTGCCGACCTTCTGGGCATATTGGGCCGAGTTGTTGGCCGAGGTGAGCGTCGACCAATCGAGGTTCTCCTGGTCGAGGGGCGAGACGCCTGTCGTGTCCATCCACGTCGCGGTGGCGTTTGTCGGACCGACATTGACGGAGGCGGCGAACGGAACGAGGCTGAACTGGACAGGTTTGTTGACCTGCTTCATCATCTGGGCTTGGGCGGCAAGCTGGTCGACGAGCTGCTTGGCGGCATCCTTCAGCAAGTCGAATCTCACCTTGCTCGAGCCGTGGCCAAGCTCGGTCATCGAGCCGGAATTGTCGAGCACAAGCGCGACTTCCAGCGTGTTCTTGAGGCGGATCTCGGAGCACGCCGAGAGTTCGGTATCTTCGGCCGTCCTTCCGATCAGCATGGCGGCCGCCGGCAGGAAATAGGGGTGATACTGCAAATCGGCGCACAGCTTCAGTGTGCCGCCGCCGGCGTTGTTGTTGGGAAGCGTGACGGTCAGCAGCGTATTCGCCGG
Organism: Mesorhizobium sp. AR10; assembly: GCF_024746795.1. Classification (NCBI taxonomy): domain Bacteria; kingdom Pseudomonadati; phylum Pseudomonadota; class Alphaproteobacteria; order Hyphomicrobiales; family Phyllobacteriaceae; genus Mesorhizobium; species Mesorhizobium sp. AR10. Next base: position 4,735,667 of record NZ_CP080524.1, on the reverse strand, counting down.
CTTGACATGCCCAAGATTGGTCTCGAAGAAGGTCTTGGCATAAGTCTTGACGGCCGCGTCGCTCGCGCCCGAGACGATCTGTTGCGCGGTGGCGATGCCGGCGGCATCCAGCGCGTTCAACGTATCCTGCTTTTGGCGCAGCAGTTCCGAATAGTCGACAGCGAGCGCTACGGCGCCCATCAGCGGCACCATGGCGATAACGGTCATCAACGCATAATTGCCGCGCCTGTCGCTTCCGAATTTCCGGATCATTGCCTTTGGACCCCTGCCCACACCCAGTTCTGGGCAGGACGATGCCACGAATCGTTAAATTTCACGTTGCTGAAATACGTCCAAGATCGGCCTGCCTTTTCAAGGCTGGTTAACCACACAGCCATCGGCCGTGAAATTGGCCCCTGGAGTGAAGCCACACGAAGCCCAGGCGAAAGCTGGTGACAGGGTCAAGCGCTTCGGTTAATCCGGACGCGGCTGCGGCGGACCGTCGGCTGCGGCGCTTGCAACGATCGTGATTTGGGAAAACGGCATGGCTAATTCGCCCGACATCATCGGCTCGCTCGCGGATTTGTCGGGAGCCTATTCCGCCATCCTCTGCGACGTATGGGGCGTGGTCCACAACGGCGAATGGCATTTCCCGGCGGCGACCGCCGCGCTGGCAACCGCGCGTGCGGCGAAGCTGCCGGTCGTGCTGATCACCAATTCGCCGCGCCGCAGCGCCGATGTGGTGGCGCAGATGAACGCGATCGGCGTTCCGGCGGACGCCTACGACCGCGTCGTCACCTCCGGCGACGTCACCCGCGACCTGATTGCCGAGGGCCCGCGAAAGATCTTCCATATCGGCGCCGACCGGGATTTCACGCTCTATGAGGGTCTCGACGTCGATCTTGTCGAGGAGTTCGAGGCAGCCGGCGTGGTCTGCACCGGTCTGTTCGATGACGAGGTGGAGAAGCCGGAAGACTACGCCGATCTGCTGCGGCGGCTGCGTGCCAGGAACCTGCCCTTCATCTGCGCCAATCCCGATATCGTGGTGGAGCGCGGCGAGCGGATGATCTGGTGCGCGGGAGCATTGGCCCGCGACTATGCCCAGCTTGGCGGGCGCACGTTGATCGCCGGAAAACCTTACGCGCCGGTCTATGAGGCCGCGCTGAAAGAGGTCGCCAGCATCATCGGCCGCGCGGTCGATCGCTCGCAGGTGCTGGCCATCGGCGACGGCATGATGACCGACGTCAAGGGTGCCGCCGACAATGGCTTCGACGTGCTCTACGTGTCGGGCGGCATCCATGCCCGCGACTATGGCGAGGCGCTGCAGCCGGATCCGGCGAGACTCGCGGCCTTTCTGGAAAAGCACGGCTACCGGCCGGTCGCGGTCATTCCGAGACTGCGGTAGGGTCGCGGCATGACGGGAGCCTTCGAACGCATTTCCGCAACCTTGCCGCTGCCTGCCTGTCTGCGTGGCGGCGTGGTGGCGATCGGCAATTTCGACGGCCTTCACCGTGGCCATCAGGCGGTGCTCGAACGCGCGCTTGCGGAAGCCGGCCGGCGTGGCGCGCCCGCTCTGGTGCTGACCTTCGAGCCGCATCCGCGCAAGGTGTTCAGGCCAGACACGCCGCTGTTCGTGCTGACGCCGCCGCCAATGAAGGCGCGGCTGTTGTCGCATCTGGGTTTTGCCGCACTCGTCGAACAGCCGTTCACGCGCGACTTCGCTTCGCTGTCGGCTGAGGCTTTCGTCACCGATGTGCTGGAAAAGAACCTCGGCATCACGCATGCCGTCACCGGCTTCGATTTCCATTTCGGCAAGGACAGGCAAGGCGGCCCCGCTTTTCTGATGGCTGCCGGCGAGCGCCACGGTTTCGGCGTCACGCTGGTCGATGCCTTTCGCGACGAAGGCGCCGAAGTGGTGTCGTCGAGCCGCATCCGCGCGCTGCTCGGCGAGGGTGAGGTGGCCGAGGCGGCCGGCCTGCTTGGCTACCGCTTCACCGTCGAAGGCGAGGTGATCGGCGGCCAGCAGCTTGGCCGCACGCTCGGCTTTCCGACCGCCAACATGAGGCTTTCGCCCGAAGCTACTCTAAAGGAAGGAATTTATGCCGTACGCTTCCGCCGCGCCGACGGCAAGCTTCATGACGGCGTCGCCAGTTTCGGCCGCCGCCCGACCATCGACGACAATGGCGCGCCGCTGCTGGAAACCTTTGTCTTCGACTTTTCCGGCGATCTGTACGGCGAAATTTGCGCGGTATCGTTCTTCGGTTTCCTGCGTTCGGAGGTGAAGTTCGACGGGCTGGACGCCCTGGTCGCGCAGATGCGGCGCGACGAGGCCGAGGCAAGGGCGCTGCTTGCCGGTGTCAGCCCGCTGTCGAAACTGGACCGCGCGATGGCTTTTTGACGGTTTTCAGGGCTCGCGGTCGAAAGTCGCCGAAGAAATACGACGAACTGTGAAGCAGTTCATCGTAGGCGGCCGGCAAAGCGCTCAACACTCGTTGATGAAAGCCGACCTCTTTATCTGGGGCGTTATCTGGGGCGTTGTGCTCCTTTGCGCCGGAATGTTCATCCTCTGCGATGGGCTGAGCGCACATTGGGGCAAGACCGGCAATGGCCGCAGCCTGGCCATCGTCATGCTGCTTTCGCCGCTCTCCTACTCAGCCTTTGCCTTCATCAACACCAGGATGAACCTTGCCGTGACGGGCGCGCTGGTCAACACCATCGTCGTGGTCGGGGCCGTGCTTGTCGGCGTCATTGTCTTCAAGGAGGAACTGTCCTCGATGCAGTATCTGGGGATCGCGCTTGCCGTGGCGTCCGTCACCTTGCTGAATCTGGCATGAGGCTGTGAACCTACTTCTTCAGCGCCAGGCCGACGGCGATGAACGTCCAGCCCTGGAAGATCAGGTCGATGGCCAGGAAAAGCCCGAGCACCCACAGGCTGTTGACCGGCCAGCCCATGGCGATGACCAAGCCCGCCAGCGCGCTGATGACGCCGGCCGCGACCAGCCAGCCCCAGCCTTTTTCCGGCCTGTGCTGGTAACCGACCCAGGCCCTGAGCACGCCTGAAGCAACCAGCGCGACTGCCAGCAGGAAGGTCAGCACCGCCGACGCCAGCAGCGGATTATAAAAGGCGAAGAACCCGGCGACGGCATAAAGAAGCCCGCTGAGCAACCAGTAGAAGAAGCGGCTCCATGTCTTCACGCCGAAGGCATGCATGATCTCGATGACGCCGGCCATCAGCATCAGCCAGCCGACGACATAGACCGAGGCAACGGTGGCGATGAACAAATTGCCGAAGGCAATGCCGCCGAAGATCAGCAGCAGCACGCCGAGCCCGACGAACCATCCCCATTTCGCCCGCGTCTGACTGATCGCATCTTTCAACGCATCGCCGTGAAAAGTCATTGTCGCCATCTCCATCGAAGGGTCGTAGGATACTGCCGATGGAGGTTAGTCCCGCCGCCTGCGCACGTCCAGCGGGCGGGCTAACACCGGGACGGTTGCAAACAGGGATCAGATGTCTCGGGTTTAAATCAAATTTTACCAAACCGTCGTCAAAGCTGTGGTCAACGAGCAGTTGTGTTGTGCTAGTGGAGTGTCCATGAGTCCGGTCAGAAAAATGTCTGTGGTTTTGGCGGCTGCCGCGCTGAGCGTGGCAGGTTCTGCCAAGGCAGGCGAGGGCGCCTTCGGCTGGCTGTCCGGCGACTGGTATCTGACGATCGGCGCCACCGGCATGGTCGCGCCGAATTTCGAGGGCGGCAAGAAATACCTGCTCAGCGCCTCGCCGATCATTTCGCTCGGCAAGGCCGGTCCGGCAGCCCGCTTCACCTCGCGCAACGACAACATCTCGCTGGCGCTGATCGACGACGGCAGCGTACGGGCCGGCCTGACCGGAAAATTCCTGTTTTCCCGCGACAGCGAGGATGAACTGCAGGGCCTTGACCCGGTACGCTGGGGCGGCGAGGCCGGCGGCTTCTTCGAATTCTATCCCTTGGACTGGTTGCGCGCCCGTGCCGAGCTGCGCCACGGCATTCGCGCCCATAACGGTTTTGTCGCCGATATCGCCGCCGACGCCTTCTACGATGTGACGCCAAATGTCAGGATTTCGGGCGGACCGCGCGTTTCCTTCGCCTCATCCGACTATTTCGACGCCTACTACGGCGTCAACGCGCAGGAAGCCGTGGCTTCGGGCCTCAGCGAATATCATCCGGGCGGCGGGCTGAAGTCGACAGGCCTTGGCGGCGCGGTGACCTGGAAAGTGACCGAACCGATGACCGCCAGCCTGTTTGGTGAGTATTCCCGTCTGATGGGCCCGGCGGCTGATTCCAGTCTGGTCAGGGAGCGCGGCGACCGCGACCAGTTCACGGTCGGCGTCTCGACCACCTATCGCTTCGATTTTTCGATGTGAGAGGCATCCTGCTCTATTCCAGCAATCGCGTATCGATCGGATGGCTCGTCGCGCCAACGATCGCGATGCCTTCACGTTCGAGCAGAGCTGGGTTGAGCAGATAGTTCCTTGTGAACGGCACGATGATGCAAGGCACTTCCATTAACGCATGACTGGCAGCGGCGATAAAGTCCGTCCCAAGTTGCCGCGTTTTTGCCAGATTGTCTCTCCAACTGGCCGGCAAGTCGGGGGTCGTGATGGTGACGCCATCCGGCACTTCGATTTCCAGAAGCTGGTAGGTAGGCGGCAAGTCCTCCGCGTCGGCGTGAACCAAAATTTCAAGAAGCGCCGTGGCGGGATGATCCGCGCAATACACCATGGAAGTGCCCTTGATATTCCAACGGCCGGCGCTGATCATGGCGCCTCGGCCAGACAAATCAGCGAAATTGGATATGCGCCATAGACGCATTGTCAGGCGAAAATGCCGTAATCAATGCGATTAAGTTCTTCTTCCACAAGAGAAGCGCCAGTTTCTGATTGCAGCAGCTTGATGGGGGCTTCGTTGAGCACTCTGCTACGCTTGCGCAACCAACGCTGCGCTTTTTCGTGATCACCAAAAACGCGATCCGCCATGGTCGAAATACGTTCCAGTCTTAAGACTCGATCAGACTCGGAAACTGTCAGTTTCTCACTGCGTTCTTTCCTGCGCGCCAAAGTGCGCCGTGAACCCACGATCTTATAAATTTCGTCATTGCTAAAACCGCGGTGGCGGAGTTCTTCGACTTTGGTGAAACTGACCAAAAATTGTCCGGTTGCGGCATCCCGAACGATAACATCTGCCTGTACGCGCTCAGCCTTTTCCTTTGACGCCGACTTTCTGACGGTCGTCGGCTGAACCTTGAAATGCAAACCGGACATCGTTTATCTCCAATGCCATCTGCCCACCTATATATGCGCAACTGGCACATGCTGCAAGGGAAGTGGCCACGAGTTCGGGCTTTTCAATGGGGCCGGCCTCGTTTAAAAGCCCGGTCATGACGCAGTTCCCTCGCGCGCTCGCGATTGCGATACGAATTACAAGCCCGGTGTTCCAGGCAGCCTGAAGGCTGCCGGAGCCGCCGGGAATCTTGCGCGGCCTCTCGCGCTTTTTCCAAATCATGATAGTTCAACGCCCGAGCTCCTTTGCCGCCGGGCAATGCACATGGCAGACCAATGACCGACACAACCGATACAATCGACTATTCCAAGACGCTTTATCTGCCGCAGACGGATTTTCCGATGCGCGCCGGCTTGCCGGAAAAGGAACCGCTGCTGGTGAAGCGCTGGCAGGACATGGACCTCTACCGCAAGCTGCGCGAGGACGCCGCCGGCCGCGAAAAATACGTGTTGCATGACGGCCCGCCCTACGCCAACGGCAACATCCATATCGGCCATGCGCTGAACAAGATCCTCAAAGACGTCATCACCCGCTCGTTCCAGATGCGCGGCTACGATTCCAACTACGTGCCGGGCTGGGACTGCCATGGCCTGCCGATCGAATGGAAGATCGAGGAGCAATACCGCGCCAAGGGCAAGAACAAGGACGAGGTGCCGGTCAACGAGTTCCGCAATGAATGCCGCGAGTTCGCCGCGCACTGGATCTCCGTGCAAGGCGCGGAGTTCCAGCGGCTCGGCGTCGTCGGCGATTTCAAAAATCCCTATACGACGATGGCCTTCCACGCCGAGGCGCGCATCGCTGGCGAGCTGTTGAAGTTCGCCATGTCGGGCCAGCTCTATCGCGGCTCCAAGCCGGTGATGTGGAGCGTGGTCGAGCGCACGGCGTTGGCCGAGGCCGAAGTCGAGTACCAGGACTATGAGTCAGACACGATCTGGGTGAAGTTTCCGGTCGCCAGCCTCATGCGGCCCGTCACCACCGCTGAAGACGAGCAGCCGACAACGTTGACCGAGACCTCGCTTGACCTGCTCGAGGCCCATGTCGTCATCTGGACGACGACGCCCTGGACCATCCCCGGCAACCGCGCCGTCAGCTATTCGCCGCGCATCGGCTATGGCCTTTACGAGGTCACGGGGGCAGAGAACGCTTTCGGCCCGCAGCCTGGCGAAAAGCTGATCTTTGCCGACGCGCTGGCCGATGACGCCGCTGCCAAGGCCAAGGTCACCTTGAATCGTCTTCACACCGTTTCGGCCGAACAGCTTGGAAGCCTTACGCTTTCGCATCCCTTCAGGGGTTTCGGCGGCGGCTATGAATTTCCCGTGCCAATGATTGCAGGCGAGCATGTCACCGACGATGCCGGCACCGGCTTCGTTCACACCGCGCCCAGCCACGGTCGCGAGGATTTCGATGCCTGGACGGATGCCGCGAACGAGCTTCGCCAGCGCGGCATCGACACCGCCATCCCGTTCCCTGTCGACGATGCCGGCTTCTTCACCAAGGACGCGCCGGGTCTCGGCCCGGATCGCGAAGGTGGCGCTGCGCGCGTCATCGACGACAACGGCAAGAAAGGCAACGCCAACCAGGCGGTCATCGACGAGCTGATCAAGCGCAGCGCGCTGTTCGCGCGCGGCCGGTTGAAGCATTCCTATCCGCATTCCTGGCGGTCGAAGAAGCCGATCATCTTCCGCAACACGCCGCAATGGTTCGTATACATGGACAAGGAGCTCGGCGACGGCACAACACTGCGCAGCCGCGCGCTGAAGGCGATCGACGACACCCGCTTCGTGCCGGCGGCGGGCCAGAACCGCATCCGCGCCATGATCGAGGAGCGCCCCGACTGGGTGCTGTCGCGCCAGCGCGCCTGGGGCGTGCCGATTGCCGTCTTCGCCGACACCGACGGCAATGTGCTGAAGGATGAGGCAGTCAACCAGCGCATCATGGACGCCTTCGAGAAGGAGGGCGCCGACGCCTGGTTCGCGGCCGACGCCAAGGAGCGGTTCCTCGGCAATCACGATGCCTCCCGGTGGAAGCAGGTGATGGACATCCTCGACGTCTGGTTCGATTCGGGCTCGACGCATGTCTTCACGCTGGAGGACCGTCCCGACCTGAAATGGCCGGCGGACGTCTATATGGAAGGCTCCGACCAGCATCGCGGCTGGTTCCATTCCTCGCTGCTCGAAAGCTGCGGCACCAGGGGCAGGGCGCCTTACGAAACCGTCGTCACCCATGGTTTCACCATGGATGAGGAAGGTCGGAAGATGTCGAAGTCGCTCGGCAACACCGTCGTGCCGCAGGACGTCATCAAGCAGTCTGGCGCCGATATTCTGCGGCTGTGGGTGGTGACGACCGATTACTGGGAAGACCAGCGGCTCGGCAAGAACGTACTGCAGACCAACATCGACGCCTACCGCAAGCTGCGCAACACCATCCGCTGGATGCTGGGCACGCTCGCCCATGACGATGGCGAGGAGGTGCCGCTGGACAAGATGCCGGAGCTGGAGCGGTTGATGCTGCATCGGCTGGCCGAACTCGACGAGGTCGTGCGCTCGGGCTACGACGCCTTCGAATTCAAGCGCGTCACCCGTACGCTGCTCGACTTCATGGTGGTCGAGCTGTCGGCCTTCTATTTCGACATCCGCAAGGACGCGCTCTACTGTGACGCGCCGTCGAGCATAAAGCGCAAGGCTTCGGTGCAAGTGGTTCGCCATCTCTTCGATTGCCTGGTGAAGTGGCTGGCGCCGATGCTGCCCTTCACCATGGAAGAGGCATGGCTCGACCGTCATCCCGATGCGGTGTCGCTGCATCTCGACCAGTTCCCGCAAATCCCGGAAAACTGGAAGAACGAGGCGCTGGCGGAAAAATGGCGCAAGGTGCGGCAGGTTCGCCGCGTCGTCACCGGCGCGCTGGAGATCGCCCGCGCCCAGAAGGTGATCGGCTCGTCGCTGGAAGCGGTGCCGGTGGTCAGCCTCGACGATGCGGCGCTCGAAGCGGCGATATCGGATGTCGACATGGCCGAGATGGCGATCACCAGCGATCTCGTCATCGCCCACGGCCCAAGCGGTTACCAGGCGCCAGTAGGCGCCTTCACGCTTGACGACGTTAGGGGTGTTGCCGTGGTGGTCGAGAAGGCCGAGGACCGCGGCCTGGTTAAATGCGCGCGGTCGTGGCGTTACACGGCCGATGTCGGGCAGGACGCGGAATTCCCCGATGTTTCGGCTCGGGATGCCGCCGTCCTGCATGAACTGAAGGCCCTTGGCCGGCTTTGATCAGCCGGCGTATCCGGTGCACAAATGCCACGGCGGGCGGTCGATAACCGCCCGCGCGTTGCCCTTAACGAGTGGTTGATATAAACACGCGAAACTCCGGCCGACAAATTGTCGCCGGATTTCCGTCGCAAGTGCATGGACGATGGGGCCCGGACCTTTGGCCGGTGGCGATCGAGAGGCTGTCTAGAGTGGGACTTTTTGGTATGACCGAGAGATATCGCGTGCGCGTTGCGCTGCTGGCGCCGCTTGTCGCATCGGGCCTTGCTCTGTCCGGCTGCATGGGCTCGCCGACCTACGGAACCGACAAGACCGCAGGCGAGCAGCTGGCCGGCGACCTCTCCAGCGCCTTTTCATTCGCGCCCAAGCGCAAGGAACAAATAGACTACAAGCCGCGCCCCGAACTGGTGAAGCCGGCGCCGGGACAGAAGGAAGTGCTGCCGCCGCCGCAGGAAAGCATTGAGACGGCGAGCGCCGATTGGCCCGAATCGCCCGAGCAGCGTCGCGCCCGCCTGCGTGCCGATGCCACCGCCCATCAGGACGATCCGTCCTACCAGTCGCAGATCGTCGATGACGTGCAGACGGATCCGGCCTCTGTGAAGAGAGCGATGGCGGAGTCAGGCTCGAGCCACCCGCCGGCCTGGAAACCTGCGGATTCGGACAAGGGTCGCGCCGACGAGATCAAGCGTCGCCTCGCCGAAAGCAAGCAGGGTGACCCGAACAAGCGCAAATATCTGAGCGAGCCGCCCGTGCAATACCGCGTCGCGGCCGATACGGCGCCGCAGGGCGATATTGGCGAAGACGAATACAAGAAGGAACGCCGCCTCAAGAAGGAGGCAGCCGCCAAGAGCAAGTCCGGCGGCATGTTCGACTGGCTGCCGTGGTGAGAGCCTAAAGCCTAGCCAAAAAGCCCAGGGCCTCTAAAGCGCGTCAGTTGACGCGCTTTAGGTCTTTGTTTTTATGCATGTCGTTGTCCCAAAACCGCTGCGCACTTTTGGGCGACATGCATTAGGTTTCGCGTCGCTCCCTGAAAAAATCCTTCAGCAGCAAGGCTGCATCGTTTTCGGCCATGCCCGGATAGATGTCGGGCGTGTGGTGACAAGTGGGCGACGCAAAGAAGCGCACGCCGTTGACCACGGCGCCCCCCTTCTCGTCGGCAACGCCGAAATAAAGCCGGCGCAGCCTGGCGAAGGAGATGGCGCCGGCGCACATGGCGCAGGGTTCCAGCGTTACATAGAGATCGTGACCGGTCAGCCGCTCGCTGGAGAGCTTGCGGCAGGCCTCGCGGATGGCCAGCATCTCGGCGTGCGCCGTCGGGTCGGCAAGCTCGCGGGTGCGGTTGCCGGCACTGGCAACGACCGTGTCGCCGCTGGCGATGACCGCGCCGACCGGCACTTCGCCGCGCAAGGCGGCTGCTTCGGCCTCCTTTAACGCCAGCGCCATGAAATCCGGCCGCTTCACGCGGGTTTCCATCCCGATTATCTCCTCGCCACTCAGGCGTGATCCTGTTATTGAGCGCATAACCTCGAAAATCGGACTCGGTTTTCGGAAATGATCATGCGCCAAATCAAAAGTGCTACAGCGTCCTTTGCGCGCCCGAAAGGATGCGCCACGCTGTAGCAGCGCAAACGGGCAAAGGCCACATGGACGACAACGACAAGAAATTCCGGCCCAAAAAAGGTCCGGCCAGAAGCGGCCCGAAAGCCGCGGGACCGCGCAGCCGCGATGGCGCCGCGCGCAAAGGCGGCAAACCATCCTTCGGCGCCAAGAAACCTTACGCTCCACGCGGTGACCGGCCGATGGCCGCCGAGGGCGAGCGGCCGAAGCGTGACTTCAAGAGCGGCGACCGGCCGTTCAGCAAGGGGCCACGCCCCGACGGCAAACCTTTTGAAAAGCGCGAAGGACCGCGCAAGCCTTATGCACCACGCGGCGATCGTCCGATGGCTGCCGAGGGTGAGGGGCCGAAGCGCGACTTCAAGAGCGGCGACCGGCCGTTCAGCAAAGGGCCGCGCCCCGAAGGCAAGCCTTTTGAAAAGCGCGAAGGCCCGCGCAAGCCTTACGCACCGCGCGGCGACCGGCCGATGGCCGCCGACGGCGAGCGGCCGAAGCGCGACTTCAAACCGCGCGAGGCCGGCGACCGTCCATTCAGCAAAGGACCGCGCCCCGAAGGCAAGCCTTATGAGAAGCGCGAAGGTCCGCGCAAGCCCTACGCTCCGCGCACCGACCGACCGGCCGCCGCCGCCGAGGGCGGCGAAAAACGTTTCGATCGTCCCAAGCGGGACTTTGGCGATCGCGCGCAGCGCGACGCCGGCGATCGTCCCAAGCGGGACTTCAGCGATCGTCCCAAGCGCGATTTCGCCGGCGATCGGCCGCAGGGGGCATCAGGCGGTTTCAAGCCACGCCCGCGTCCCGCCGAGGCAACGGAAGAGGCTGGCGAGCGGATCGCCAAGCGGCTGGCCCGCGCCGGCCTGGCCTCGCGCCGCGATGCCGAGGAACTGATTGCCGCCGGCCGCGTCAAGGTCAACGGCCGCGCTTTGACCTCGCCGGCCTTCAATGTCATGCCCGGCGACATCATCCATCTCGACGGCATGGAAATCCCGCCGATCGAGCGCACCCGGCTGTTCCTGTTCCACAAGCCGGCCGGCGTGGTCACCACCAACCGCGATCCCGAGGGACGGAAAACCGTCTTCGACGTGCTCCCGGCCGACCTGCCGCGGCTGATGACCATCGGCCGTCTCGACATCAACACCGAAGGCCTGCTGCTGCTCACCAATGACGGCGGGCTGTCGCGCGTGCTCGAACTGCCGGCCACCGGCTGGCTCAGGCGCTACCGCGTGCGCGTCCACGGCAAGGTCGAGGAAAGCGCGCTCGCGGGTTTACGCGAAGGCATTGCCGTCGACGGCGTCTTCTACGGCGCCATCGAAGCGACGCTCGACCGTGAGCAAGGCACCAACGCCTGGCTGACGCTTGGCCTGCGTGAAGGCAAGAACCGCGAGGTCAGGAACATCCTCGGCTCGCTCGGCCTCGACGTGACGCGGCTGATCCGCATTTCCTACGGGCCGTTCCAGCTCGACGATCTGCGCGAAGGCCATGTGCTGGAGATCAAGGGCCGGGTGCTGCGCGACCAGCTTGGCGAGCGTCTGGTTGAGGAATCCGGCGCCAATTTCGATGCCGAGATCACCAAGCCGTTTTCCAACAAGCCGGTGCGGCGCGAGGCGGTGCGGGAAGAAGAACCCGAGCGGCCGAAATTCACCCGCGACGGCGAACGCCGCCCGATCGGCGAGGGCGGGCTGATCAAGAACCGCAAGCGCCGCGAAGGCAGCCGCGACGAGGCGTTGGGCAAGCTGTCGACAAGTCCCGGCAGAAGCTTTGGGCCGGAAAAGAGTTTTGGTGAGCGTGGCCCCAAACCTGAGCGTGGTGGCTTCGGCGACAAACCCCGCGGCGGCTTTGGCGACAAGCCTCGTGGTGGATTTGGCGGGAAAAAGTCCGAACGCGAGCAGCGGCCGATCGAGCCGCCGGGCCAGCGCAAGGCCAATGTGTGGATGGCGCCGGGCGCGCGGCCGATCGGCAAGGGCAGGGCGGACGCCGATGCCGCCAAGGCAGCCGAGACCAAGGCGCGCAAGGCCTCGTTCAAGCCGGCCTATGGCAAGCCGGCTGGCGCAAAGCCGTTCGGCACGCGTGGAGATGGCGCCGGCAAGCGCGGCGGTGAGCGGCCGCGCGGCGGCCCCAAGGGCAAGTAATGCGGATCGTCGGCGGTGAGTTTCGCGGGCGTCCGCTGGCGACGCCCCGCAGCAGCGCCATACGCCCGACGACCGACCGCACCCGCGAGGCAGTCTTCAACGTTTTGGCGCATCGGTTTCCCCAGAGCCTCCAGGGCGCGCGCGTGCTCGACCTGTTTGCCGGCACCGGCGCGCTCGGCCTCGAAGCGCTGTCGCGTGGTGCGTCCTACGGCGTCTTCATCGAGGAATCGGCAGAAGGACGCGGCCTGATCCGCACCAATGTCGAAACCTTCGGCCTCACCGGGCGCACCAAGATTTTCCGCCGCGACGCCGCCGCACTTGGCGAAGCGGGCACCATCGCCGCATTCGGCCTGGTCTTCGTCGATCCGCCCTACGGCAAGGGCCTCGGCGAACTTGCGTTGCGCTCGGCGCGGGCCGGCGGCTGGCTCTCGCCCGGTGCGCTCTGCGTCGTCGAGGAAGCAGCGGCAGCAGCTTTCGAGGCAGGGCAAGGTTTCTCGGTGGTCGACGAGCGCAACTATGGCGAGACGGTCATCCGCTTCATCGAAGCCGCCTGAGTTGGCCTCTTTGCGGCCTCCTTTGCCGGCAACATGACGAACAATTCACTTTGCCTAAGCCAAGAAGCCTGCCTATCGTTCCCAGCATGAAAACCGGAGCCATTGATGACATCTCAAGTTGAATGGCTGCGCGGTGCGCTGTTGACGACGTCTCTGGCTTTGACGCTGACCGGCCCGGTTCTGGCCGCCAACGCAGGAGACGCCAGCAAGGTGACGGACTTCCTGCTCGACAACGGCATGGAGGTCGTGGTCATCCCCGATCACCGGGCACCGATCGTCACCCATATGGTGTGGTACAAGATCGGCAGCGCCGACGAGCCGCCGGGCAAATCCGGCATTGCCCATTTCTTCGAACATCTGATGTTCAAGGCGACGAAGAATCATGCCGCCGGCGAGTTCGACCGCGCCATCTCTGCCATCGGCGGCTCCAACAACGCCTTCACCTCTTATGACTACACCGCCTTCCACGAGACGGTGGCGCCGTCGGCACTCGCAGACATGATGGGTTTCGAGGCAGACCGGATGCGCAATCTCATCCTCACCGACGAAGTCATCAAGACCGAGCGCGACGTCATCCTAGAGGAGCGCCGCTCGCGCATCGACAGCAATCCCGAGGCCGTGCTCGACGAGGAAGTCGACGCCACGCTGTGGCAGAACCAGCCCTACCGCATTCCGGTGATCGGCTGGATGCAGGAGATGGAGCAGCTGAACCGGACCGACGCCACCGCCTTCTACGACAAGTATTACACGCCCAACAACGCCGTGCTGGTGGTGGCCGGCGACGTCGAGCCGGACGCGGTCAAGGCGCTGGCCGAAAAGACCTTTGGCAAGATCGCGCGTGGCCCGAACCTGCCGCCGCGCATCCGTCCGGTCGAGCCGGAGCAGAACACCAAACGTACGGTGACGCTCACCGATGCGCGCGTCAGTGTGCCGAGTTTTTCGACGCAGTGGGTAGTTCCGTCCTATCGCACGGCAAAGCCCGGCGAAGCCGAGGCGCTCGACCTGCTCGCCGAAATCCTCGGCGGCGGAAACCGCAGCCGGCTCTACCAGGAGCTTGTGGTCAAGCAAGGCATTGCCGCCGGCGCCGGCGCCTTCTTCCAGGGCACCATGCTCGATGCCACCAATTTCACCATCTATGGCGCGCCGCGCGGCGACGCCAAGCTGGCCGCTGTGGAAGCGGCGGTCGACACCGAAGTCACCCGCATCGCCAAGGACGGTGTCACCGAGCAGGAACTGGAGAAGGCCAAGGACCGTTATATCAGATCGATGATCTTCGCCCGCGACAAGCAGGATTCGATGGCAAACATCTATGGCTCGACGCTGGCCACCGGTGGCAACGTAAGGGATATCGAGGAATGGCCTGACCGCATCCGCAAGGTCACTGCCGACGAGGTGAAAGCTGTCGCCGCCCGCTATCTGGTGCTCGACCGTTCGACGACCGGCTATCTCTTGCCGAAAACCCAGGCGGAGAACTGATTTGATGACATATCTCGGCCCAATGCGCCGCCCGCTCTTTCCTTCTTCCACCAGGGGAGAAGTGAAGGCCTGGCGCGCCGCCACCCCGCTGATCACCTTGCTGCTCTCGGTTCTGTTCCTGCTTTTGCCGGCGCTTGCCGCTCGCGCCATGGACATCCAGCAGGTGACGTCGCCGAAAGGCATCACCGCCTGGCTGGTGGAGGATCATACCGTGCCGATCGTCGCCATCCGCTTCGTCTTCGACGGTGGCACGACGCAGGACCCGGCTGGCAAGGAAGGGCTGGTCAACCTGATGACCGGACTGTTCGACGAGGGCGCCGGCGATCTCGACAGCGAGGCCTTCCAGACAAAGCTGGACGATGTCGGCGCCGAAATGGGCTTCGATGCGCGGCGCGACGGCACCTATGGTTCGATGCGCATGCTGGCCGAGCAGAAGGATGCGGCGTTCGATCTGTTGCGGCTGGCGGTCACCAGGCCGCGCTTCGATCAGCCGCCGATCGACCGCATTCGTTCGCAGATACTGTCCGGCATCATCGCCGGCGAGAACGACCCCGGCACCATCGCCCAGACCAAATGGGCGGAAGCGATCTACGGCACGCATCCCTATGCGCGGCCCGACGAGGGCACCAGGCAAAGCCTCGCCACCATCATGCCGGAGGATCTCATCGCTTTCCACAAGAGCAACTTCGCCCGCGACGGCCTGCATGTGGCGGTGGTCGGCGCCATCGACGCCGAGACGCTGAAGCAAAAGCTCGACATGGTCTTCGGCGACCTGCCGGAAAAGCAGACGCTGAAGCCCGTCGCCGACATCGATCCGAAGCTCGGCCAGCAGCTCGAGGTCAATTACGACCTGCCGCAGACTTCACTGCAGCTGGCCTATCCCGGCGTGAAGCGGGATGCGCCGGACTTTTTCGCCGCCGTGCTGATGAACGAGATCCTCGGCGGCGGCACCTTCACCTCGCGCCTGTTCGGCGAGGTGCGCGAAAAGCGTGGCCTGGCCTATAGCGTCAGTTCGGATCTGGTCGACCAGAAGCACGCCAACGCCCTGCTCGTCACCACGGCGACACGCTCCGACCGGGCGGGCGAGACGCTGGGCGTCGTGCGCGAGGTGATCAAGCGCATGGCGCAGGAAGGGCCGACCGAAGCCGAACTCGAGGCGACCAAGAAATACATGGTCGGCGGCTATGCCATCAACAATCTGGATTCCTCGAGCGCCATTGCGTCGACCCTGGTCGAACTGCAGCTCGACAAGCTCGGCATCGACTACATGCAGCGGCGCGGTGCCCTCATCAACGGCGTGACGCTGGATCAGGTCAAGGCGGCGGCGAAGAAATTGCTCTCCACCGAGCCGGCGATCATGGTCGTCGGACCGAAGCTGGGCGAGGCCAAAAAAGGATGAGCCCGACCTTTGGTGTTGCCTTTGGCGGCGGCGGCGCCCGTGGCTTGGCGCATATCCACGCCATCGAGGCGCTGGACGAACTGGGCATCAAGCCGGTCGCCATATCGGGCTCGTCGATTGGCGCCATTATGGGTGCCGGCATGGCGTCCGGCATGGCCGGCAAGGACATCCAGGCTTATGCCCGTTCGATCCTCAGCCGCCGCGCCGAAGTGGCGACGCGGATGTGGCGGGCGCGGCCCGGCACCTTCGCCGAGGCGGTGCAGGGCGGATTGCGGGTCAGCCAGTTCAATATCGAGCGCATCCTGAAAGCCTTCCTGCCGGAAGCCATCCCCGAAGCCTTCGCCGGCCTCAAAATACCGCTGAAGGTGACGGCAACGGACTACTTCGGCCACAAGCTCGCCGTGTTCGACGACGGCGACCTGCATTCGGCACTGGCCGCCTCTGCGGCTATTCCCGCGGTGTTCCGCCCGGTGATGCGCGACGGCAGGCTGCTGATCGACGGCGGCATCTACAACCCGGTGCCGTTCGACCTGATCAAGAAGGATGCCGACATCATCATCGCCGTCGACGTGGTCGGCGCGCCGACCGAGGCCGAGCGCAAGCACCCGACCTCGGTCGACCTGATGTTCGGCGCCACGCAATTGATGATGCAGTCGATCATCGCCAACAAGCTGAATCAGTGCCAGCCGGATATCCTGATCCGCCCGGCGGTGTCGAAATACCGCGTGCTCGATTTCATGAAGATCGATGCCTTGCTGGCCGAAACGGCTGACATCAAGGACGAGCTTAAGCGTGAAATCGAGAAGGCGGTAGAGGCGCAGGCCGGCGCCGCCAAGGCCAAACGCACCAAACGTGCGGGTGGGTGAGGGCGGTCTAATTTCCTTCAATGAAACAGTGCGCGGGCTACACGCGCCTCGCCAGGGAGCGGGGCGCTCGGCGGCGTTAAACTCCTGGTAACCCTCCTAAGTCGAAGGCCAAAAAGGTCTGACACCTTTTGATGCCCCCCATCTATGTTGGGGCTGACTTGAGGTGAGGCGAAGGAGTATAAAATCGCGATGGCCACAGTACTGAACGCCAGGGGCGTTCCGCTCCCCTACAGCGGGTCTTCCGTAAAGTGGTTTTCGGCAACAAATTCCGGACCGGCACTTTATGGAAGCATGTACAACGACTCGATGTACGGCGATGCCGGCGTCACCGTTCAAATGTTCGGCGGCAAGGGCGACGACATTTACTATTTGTATTCGTCGAAAAACAAAGCGGTCGAGCTTGCCAACCAGGGCGTCGACACCATCTCGACGC